>NZ_OX267714.1:0-1200000 GCF_946151045.1 Mammaliicoccus sp. Marseille-Q6498
TGGTATTTTTTTAGCGCTGACTCCTGCGGGAAAAGCATGATTCGAAGACTACAGGCTGAGAACATGCCCGCGGAAAGCATGCGCATAAAAAATGCCGGCAAAGTCTGAGACTTTGTCGACACTCTGACAGCTTAACGGTTCAAACCGTTAAGCTGTTTTTGTTTTACAATATTTTATTTGAATGTCTTTCTCTTTTGATTGAAATACATTAAAGTCAGTAAAATAAACCAAATTGGTGTTATAAGTATTGCGATTAACGTTACTTTCTCTGTCATCAATAAGATGAAAACAAAGATAAAGAATATTAATGTGATCCATGCCATTGGTACACCACCAGGTAATTTGAAAGCTGATGCTTTATGTAATTCTGGTGCTATTTTACGATATCTAATATAAGCAATTGTAATTAAAGACCAAACGACTAAAAATAGAACTGTTGAAACGGAAGTAACGTATTTAAATACTTCTCCTGCGTCTTTTATCATATAGTTAAGTAATACGGATATTAACAATAATAAACAGCTGAATAATGTAGCTTTATAAGGTACGCCAGTTTTATTAGTTTGTCCAAAGCCTTTGTTAGCTTGACCATTTTGAGATAGTCCATACAACATTCTACTATTTGAGAATATACCACTGTTACATGATGAAGCAGCTGCTGTTAATACTACAAAATTAATGATACCAGCTGCAATAGGTATACCAATCAGTCCGAATAATCTTACGAAAGGACTCTCTGTAGGATCCATTTTATTCCATGGCATGATGGACATGATAATAATTAATGAACCTACATAGAATAACATGATACGAATAGGCACGTTATTGATTGCTTTTGGAATAGTCTTATGTGGATCTTTAGTTTCAGCGGCTGTAACACCGATTAATTCAATACCTACAAATGAAAATGCTGCCATTTGGAAAGATAAGAAAAATCCGTTCATTCCATTAGGGAATATACCACCATGACTCCATATATGTGTAACTGAAGCAGTACCATAAGGCGTTTTATAAGCCATGAAAAGCATAATGATACCAACAACAATTAAAGCTACAATTGTCAAAATTTTAATGATTGAGAACCAAAACTCTAATTCCCCAAATAATTTAGCAGTCATTAAGTTCATTGTCATTAAAACTAAAATTGTAAATAATGCAGTTATCCATGTTGGTATATCAGGGAACCAAAAGTTTACGTATTTTGCAACGGCAGTTACTTCAGCCATTCCTGTTACAATCCAACAAAACCAGTATGTCCATCCAGTAACGTATCCAGCGAATGGACTAATATATGTATGTGTTACATCAGCAAATGAATGAAAATCTGTATTGGATAATAGAATTTCACCTAATGCTCTCATAAACATAAAAAGTATAAAACCTATTATGATATAAGTTAATAAGATGGAAGGTCCGGCAGCATGTATTGTCTCACCAGCCCCTAAAAATAATCCAGTTCCTATTGCACCACCTATTGCAATAAGTTGGACATGTCTATTGCTTAACTCCCTTTGTAAATTGTTAGACATAAAAAATAATACCTTCTTTCATATTCTATTTTTCTGTACTTATTATGCGCTAACAAAATTAAAATAGCAATTAAAAAATGGACTAAAGAAACGCACCATAAATCAAGTTTATGATTTATTATTTTTATCATATATAATAAATAATATGAATGGTAAATTGTCTGTTTTGATGAATTAGATTTACTCAATAGGGTATATATTAGCTTAAAGCCTTTATCATTCGTGATTTTAGAGTATACATATCAGGCAATAACATTTTAATAAAATTACACTTGATTAAAAATATTTAACATTATTTACTAACTTTTTATAAGTTTCAAAGTGCTCCGCATTCACAAATGCGTAAAAATTATATATAATGTAATATGAAAGCCATTACATAAATGGGCAATTATTTAGTAAGGGGGACAATAGTATGGCACAAGTAGCAAAAGGTTTAGAAGGCATCATTGCTTCTGAAACAGAAATTAGTTCAATCATAGATAATCAATTAACTTATGCAGGTTATGATATAGATGATCTAACTGAAAATGCATTATTTGAAGAGGTAATGTTTTTATTATGGAATTTAAGATTACCTAATAAAGAAGAATTAGCAGAGTTAAATGAAAAGTTATTAAATCATATGACTTTAAATCCAAGAATGTATAGTCATTTCGAAGACTATGCGACGGACAAAGTTCATCCAATGACTGGTTTACGTACTTCATTATCTTATTTAGCACATTTTGATCCAAATGCAGAGGAATTTAATGAGGAATCAAATTACGAGCGTGCTATTCGTATTCAAGCGAAAGTTGCATCTTTAGTTGCATCATTCTCTAGAGTAAGAAATGGTGAGCAAGTCGTGAAACCTAAAAAAGATTTAAGCTATGCAGCGAACTTCTTATATATGTTAAGAGGAGAAGTACCTACAGATGTAGAAGTTGAAGGTTTCAATAAAGCATTAATATTACATGCTGACCATGAATTCAATGCGTCTACTTTCACAGCTAGAGTAGCAGTATCAACTTTATCTGATATGTATTCAGGTGTCACTGCAGCAGCAGGCGCTTTAAAAGGACCATTACACGGTGGCGCAAACGAACAAGTTATGAAAATGTTAACTGAAATTGGAACAGTAGATAAAACAGATGATTACATTAAAGAAAAAATTGCGAATAAAGAAAAAATCATGGGATTCGGCCATAGAGTTTATAAAAATGGTGATCCAAGAGCGAAATATTTAAAAGAAATGAGTCGTCGTATTACAGACGAAACAGGACAAAAAGAATTATTCGAAATTTCATTACGCATTGCTGAAATTATGAAAGAAGAAAAAGGTTTATTACCTAACGTAGACTTTTATAGTGCAACTGTTTATCACAGCATGGGTATTGATCATGATTTATTTACACCAATTTTTGCAATTAGCCGTATGTCAGGTTGGACAGCTCATATTCTTGAACAATATAGAACGAATAGAATTATGAGACCAAGAGCTGAATATACTGGTGAACGTAATCGTAAATACGAACCAATTGAAAATCGTTAATTTAAGAAATATAATAGTAATAACAAATTAGATGGAGGAATTTTATAATGACAGCAGAAAAAATTACAACTAATCAAGGCGTATTAAATGTTCCAAATAATCCAATTGTACCTTTTATTATTGGTGACGGTATTGGACCAGATATTTGGAATGCAGCTAGTAGAGTATTAGATGCAGCAGTAGAAAAAGCATATAATGGCGAAAAGAAAATCGAATGGAAAGAAGTATTAGCTGGTCAAAAAGCTTTCGATGAAACTGGTGAATGGTTACCACAAGAAACTTTAGACACAATTAGAGAATACTTAATCGCAATTAAAGGACCATTAACAACGCCTATCGGTGGCGGTATTCGTTCTTTAAACGTTGCTTTACGTCAAGAATTAGACTTATTTACTTGTCTACGTCCAGTTCGTTGGTTTAAAGGTGTACCTTCACCTGTTAAACGTCCTGAAGATACAGATATGGTTATCTTCCGTGAGAATACTGAAGATATTTATGCTGGAATTGAATTCCAAGAAGGTACAGAAGAAGTTAAAAAAGTAATCGATTTCTTACAAAATGAAATGGGCGCTAAAAATATTAGATTCCCAGAAACTTCAGGTATTGGTATTAAACCAGTATCTAAAGAAGGTACTGAAAGATTAGTAAGAGCTGCAATTAATTATGCATTTGAAAATAACCGTAGAAATGTAACTTTAGTACACAAAGGTAATATCATGAAATTCACTGAAGGTGCATTCAAACAATGGGGTTATGACTTAGCAGAACGTGAATTTGGTGATCGTGTATTCACTTGGCAACAATATGATAAAATCGTTGAAGAACAAGGTAAAGATGCTGCTAATAAAGCACAATCTGATGCTGAAGCTGAAGGTAAATTAATCATTAAAGATTCAATTGCTGATATCTTCTTACAACAAATTTTAACTCGTCCAGCTGAATTCGATGTCGTTGCATCAATGAACTTAAATGGTGACTACATTTCAGATGCATTAGCTGCACAAGTTGGTGGTATTGGTATTGCACCTGGTGCAAATATCAACTATGAAACTGGACATGCTATTTTTGAAGCTACACATGGTACTGCTCCAAAATATGCTGGTTTAGACAAAGTTAACCCATCATCAGTATTATTAAGTGGTGTTTTATTATTAGAACACTTAGGTTGGCAAGAAGCTGCAGATAAAGTAACAAAATCTGTAGAAGCTACAATTGCTTCTAAAGTAGTAACATATGACTTTGCTCGTTTAATGGATGGTGCAAAAGAAGTTAAATCTTCAGAATTTGCAGATGAATTAATTAAAAATTTACCATAATAAAGAATTAGAGGAGGGAGGTTATTTATAACCTTCCTCTTTATTATAAGGAGATGAATAAATTGGCTAGGAAAAAAATATCAATTATTGGTGCAGGATTTACTGGTGCAACTGCTGCTTTTATTGCAGCTCAAAAAGAGTTGGGAGATATCGTTTTAGTTGATAGACCACAATCTGAGAACCCAACTAAAGGAAAAGCTTTAGATATAGCAGAAAGTGCACCTGTACTTGGTTTTGATTCTAATGTAATTGGGACATCAAATTATGAAGATACTAAGAATTCAGATGTTGTCATCATTACTGCTGGTGTAGCAAGAAAACCGGGTATGACAAGAGAAGATTTAGTTCAAATTAACCAAAGCGTCATGAAGGATGTAACTGAACAAATTGTAAAATACTCTCCTGATACCATTATCATTGTATTAACAAATCCTGTAGATGCAATGACTTATACTGTATATAAAGCATCAGGATTACCAAAAGAAAAAGTAATTGGCCAATCAGGTGTTCTAGATACTGCAAGATTTAGAACTTTTGTTGCTGAAGCTTTAGGATTATCAGTTAAAGACGTTACAGGGTTTGTATTAGGTGGACATGGTGACACAATGGTACCTTTAATTCGTTATTCTTCGGCAGGTGGTGTTCCGATAGAAAAATTACTTTCTGAGGAGCAAATTAAAGAAATTGTAAATAGAACAAGAACAGGTGGAGCTGAAATTGTAAACTTGTTAGGAAATGGTTCTGCTTATTATGCGCCAGCCGCAGCTTTAGTTGAAATGACAGAAGCTATTTTAAAAGATCAAAAAAGAGTATTGCCTGCCATTGCTTATTTAGATGGTGAATATAATTATGAAAATATTTATTTAGGTGTGCCAACAGTACTTGGAGAAAACGGTATTGAAAAAATAATCGAATTAGATTTAACAGAAGAAGAAATACAATTATTAGACGAATCTGCAGATGCAGTAAAAGCTGTTAGAGATTTATTACAATAAGTACAATATTAGGGTTGGTTCAATGAAGAACCAATCCTTTTGTTGTGTTAATGTTAACTTTTTGTAAAGTTCTCTAAATAAGCATTATTTTTTTAATAATTTACGTTATAATTATGTTAAATCGCTTAAGGAGGTTCTTGCATGTCACAAAAAGTATTGGTAGTAGACGATGAGCAATCAATCGTTACGTTGCTTAAATATAATATAGAACAAGCCGGTTACCAAGTAATTGTTGCCTATGATGGTGCTCAAGCTTTAGAGAAAGTCAACGAAGAGAAACCTGATCTAGTGGTTTTAGATGTAATGTTACCTGAGATGGATGGTATTGAAGTATGTAAAACGATTCGTTCAGATAAAAATCAAGTTCCTATTTTAATGTTAACAGCTAAAGATGATGAATTTGATAGAGTTCTCGGATTAGAATTAGGTGCTGACGACTATATGACGAAACCATTCTCACCAAGAGAAGTAGTTGCCCGTGTAAAAGCAATATTGCGTAGAGTAGGACAAGTTGAAATGAATAATTCAGAAGAAGATGAAGATATTATTTTAGGTAATATTAGAATTAGACCTGAATATTTTGAAGTTTATAGAAATGATGATTTACTAGAATTAACACCAAAAGAATTTGAACTTTTACTGTATTTAATTGAAAGACAAGGACGTGTAATTACACGTGAACATATGTTGAATTCTGTCTGGAATTATGAGTTTGCTGGTGACTCTAGAATAGTAGACGTACATATTAGTCATTTGAGGGATAAACTTGAAGAAAATCCGAAACAGCCTCAATTTATTAAAACGGTTAGGGGCTTAGGATACAAGTTAGAAAGACCAAAAAAGAATGATTAAATTTTATAATAAGTTATTAATTATACTTACAACGGTCACTGTTGTAAGTTTTCTTATATTAGGGTTTTTCCTTCACAATTCTAGTTATGATTTAATTTCTAAACAAGAGCATAGCGTTTTAAAAAATGAAACTAAAAAAATATATGATATTGCAAAAGACAATCCGAAAAATATAGACAAGATTTTGAATCTGTTTGAACAAGATATTTTACTTCAGAAAAATGGAAAAGTTGTATATACGCCATCAAAAAGTAAAACAGAAATATTTAATGATAAAAAGAAAAAAGCAATGTCAGAAGCTAATTCTTTTGATGAATCATTTATAATTAATAAAAGTAAATCAGAAGTAATATATGCCAAGAAATATGGCAAATACACGATTACGATAGCAAAGCATAATGGATTAATTGCGGTCATTCAAAAAGATATATGGAAATACTTGTTAATTGTGTTGCTCTTTACATTACCGCTTATATATTTCATCGTTAGATATATTAATACTTCTTATATACATCCAATAAATGAAGTGACGTATGCAACTAAATTACTCGCTTCTGGAAAATATAGAGTAAGAGTTCCTGAAAGTAATGTTAAAGAAACGAAAGAATTATTTATAAATACGAACAATCTTGCTAGAACGTTAGATGATCTGAATAATGAACAAAAGTTACAAAGAAATAGGCTTGAAACAACTTTAGAGAATATACCTAGTGCTACTTTAATGATAGATAAAAATGGCGTGATTGTTATTGCCAATAAAACTTATCATGATTTGTTCGACAGAGTTGGCAAAGTCGAAGGTCAATTATATAACGATGTCATGCCGAATAAAGAAATAAGTCAAATGATGAATGAAGCTTTAAAGCTAGAGAAACCATTATTTGAACAAATTGAACTTTATATAAACAATGTTCATAATAAATTCTTTGAAGTCTCAGCAATTCCTGTATTATCGAGAAAAAGACATAAATTATTAGGTCTAGTTGTCGTGATGCACGATATTACTAAATTGAAAAAATTAGAAAACATGAGAAAAGACTTTGTAGCAAACGTATCGCACGAATTGCGAACGCCAATCACATCTATTAAAGGATTTGCTGAAACTTTGTTAGATGGGGCGAAAAATGATGAAGAATCTTTAAATATGTTTTTAAATATCATTTTAGAAGAGTCGAATAGAATACAGTCATTAGTTCAAGATTTATTAGATTTATCTAAAATTGAGCAAAATGACAAAATACCTAAAGAGCGCATTTCATTATCAGAAATTGGTAACCATTCGTTAAATACGGTCGTGAATGTCGCACAAAAGAAAGATATTCAATTAATTAATCAAGTCGAAGATGATGTATATGCACTAGGCGATAAAGATAAAATTACGCAAGTCGTGATTAATTTATTGACGAATGCCATTAGTTATTCACCAGAATCGAGTCAAATTATTTTAACGATTAAAAACGAAGATAATGGACAAATTATTTCAGTTAAAGATAATGGTATTGGCATTTCTAAAGATGAACAAAAACGTATTTTCGAAAGATTTTATAGAGTAGATAAAGCAAGAAGTAGAGACTCAGGTGGAACGGGGCTTGGCTTATCTATTACAAAACATATTATTGAAGCGCATAATGGTCAAATAAAAGTAGATTCAGAAGTAGGTAAAGGTTCTAACTTTATCGTCAAACTTTTTGATGAATAACTTTATATAAAGTTTACAAATAATTCATAATACATTAAACATCATCATGTAGAATAAAAGTTGACCCCCTTCATTTTGATGATATAAAGGCTGAGACGTAATGTCTTGGCCTTTTTTATTTATGCGAAACAATCTGTTTATATAGTGAGATATGATAAAATGAAATCAATATAATGATGGAGGTATCTTATTTTGGAAAAATTGGTACTTATAGATGGAAATAGCTTATCATTTAGAGCATTTTTTGCATTGCCTTTATTAACAAATAAAGCAGGTATTTATACGAATGCAATTTATGGATTTACGATGATATTAGATAAAATTATTAAAGAAGAAAATCCAACGCATTTTATGGTTGCATTTGATGCAGGAAAGACGACTTTCAGAAATGAGATGTATAGCGAGTACAAAGATGGCCGTGAAAAGACGCCAGACGAATTAAGAAGTCAGTTACCATATATTCGTGAATTAGTAGAGAGTTATCATATAAAGCATTATGAGCTTGAAAATTATGAAGCGGATGACATTATCGGTACACTTTCTAAACAAGCTGATGAACAAAACTTAAAAACAATCATTATTACAGGTGATCGAGATTTAACACAACTAGCAAGTGAAAATGTCACGATTTATTTCACTAAAAAAGGTGTAAAGGACATTGATCACTATACGCCAGATTTTATAGCTGAGAAATATGACGGACTTGTGCCAAACCAAATCATTGATATGAAAGGGCTAATGGGAGATAAATCAGATAACATTCCAGGTGTGCCTGGTATCGGTGAAAAAACAGCAATTAAATTGTTGAAACAGTATGGAACTGTTGAAGGTGTTTACGAAAACATTGATGAATTAAAAAAATCAAAAATGAAAGAAAAATTAGTAGATAATGAAGAAAGTGCTAAATTAAGTAAAGAACTTGCTACGATTAATAGAAATAGTCCAATTGAAGTAAAGATAGATGATTTAAAATTATCTGACCAAGGTAATGAAAATAAAATCAAACTATTTAAAACGTTAGAATTTAAACAACTTTTAGATCAAATGGATGCAAGTACTGAAGCTTCTGATGATCGCGTAATTGAATATAAAGATAATTTAGACGAATTTGATTTTGAAAACATTAAAGAAGCGTCTATTCATTTTGAAACGAATGAAAACAATTATTTAAAAGCGGATGTGTTAGCTTTTGCAATTCATGCTGGTGGCCAAGCTTATGTGATATCAGTTGATGAGTTTAAGAAAAACAAATCATTACATAAGTGGTTAGAAAGTGATGATGTACTATTTTCAGCTTATGATGTTAAAAAGACTATTATATTGTGCGACAGATTAGGTGTACAAATTAAGGGTGTATCATTTGATACTATGCTTGCAAGCTATATTTTAGATCCGTCTAGAACGATAGATGATATATATTCAGTTGTATCAGAATTTGGTATTTATTACGTCCCAAATGATGAAAGCATATATGGAAAAGGAAAGAAATTACATGTGCCTGAACAAGATGTTTTGTTTGAAGTAATGGCTAAAAAAGTAACAGCGATTGGTGAAACGAAAGACAAAATGGTCGATTTATTAAAAGAACGAAACCAAATGGCATTACATGATGAGCTAGAATTACCATTAGCAACAGTATTAGCTGAAATGGAAAACCTAGGAATTACAGTCGATAAAGACACACTCATTGAAATGCAAGAAGATTTAAAAATCCGTTTAGACAAACTGATTGAACAAATTCATAATCATGCAGGTAGTGAATTTAATATTAATTCACCGAAACAACTTGGTGTTGTATTATTTGAAGATTTAAAATTACCAATTATCAAGAAAACGAAGACTGGTTATTCAACTGCAGTCGATGTGTTAGAACAATTGCGTAATGAACATCCTATTATTGAAGATATATTAGTATATAGACAACTTGCAAAATTACAGTCAACATATATTGAAGGATTACAAAAAATGATTACGCCTGAAGGTAAAATCCATACGAGATTTAACCAAACACTTGCTCAAACAGGACGATTAAGTTCTGTAGAGCCAAATCTACAAAATATACCGATTAGATTAGAAGAAGGTCGTAAAATTAGAAAAGCATTTTTACCAAGTAAAAAAGACCACGTCATTTTTGCAGCAGATTATTCTCAAATAGAATTACGTGTATTAGCTGATATCACGGGTGATGAACATATGAAAGAAGCTTTTACAGCTAAAGAAGACATTCATACAACAACAGCTATGCGTGTATTTAATGTAGGTAAAGATGAAGTAGATTCTAATATGAGAAGACAAGCAAAAGCTGTTAACTTCGGAATCGTTTATGGTATTAGTGATTATGGATTGAGCCAAAGTTTAGGTATTACGAGAAAAGAAGCTAAAAAGTTTATCGATGATTATTTAAATAGTTTTCCTAAAGTAAAAGAATATATGGATACAGTAGTACAAGATGCAAAACAAAAAGGCTATGTAGAAACGTTGCTTCATAGAAGAAGATACACACCAGATATTACAAATAGAAACTTTAACTTAAGAAGTTTTGCTGAAAGAACTGCTATGAACACACCTATACAAGGTAGTGCAGCAGATATCATTAAACTTGCTATGGTACAATTTGCAAATAAAATGAAAGAAACAGATTTTAAAGCGAAATTATTATTACAAGTACACGATGAATTAATTTTTGAAGTGCCTAAAGATGAAATTGAGGCATTTAAACCATTTGTTGAAGATATTATGGATAATGCACTTGAATTAGATGTACCGTTAAGTGTTGAATCTAGTTATGGTGAAACATGGTACGATGCGAAATAAAGTATAGAAAGAAGTTTGAATATGCCAGAATTACCTGAAGTAGAACATGTTAAAAGAGGAATTGAGCCGAAAATAATAGGCACAACGATAAAAAATGTAATGTTTTCTGACAAAGTTAAAATCGGCAAAGATGCTGGTAAAGAAACAATTATTAAAGGTGTATCTCTTAATGATTTTGTGAAAAGAACACAACATTATAAAATCGTTAGTGTTTATAGAAGAAGTAAATACATTTTCATTGAAATAGAAAATGAATCTAATAACCATATTGTGATGTGTCATTTCGGTATGACTGGTGCTTTCTTTACAGCGCCAGAACTGTCTGATATTGCAATTGAAAATCACCGAAAACATTGGCATGTTATGTTTGAATTAGATAATGGTTTGAAACTGATTTACACGGATATTAGAAGGTTTGGAGAGCTGCGAGCTTTAGAAGATTTAAATGAATATCCTTCTGTGTTGAAAATAGCACCTGAACCATTTGTTGAAGAAGCATATGCACATTATTTAGAAAAAGTTTTATCAAAAAAATTCATTAAAAAGCCTATTAAAGTCGCTATACTAGACCATTCAGTTATCTCAGGTTGCGGTAATATATATGCATGTGAAGCTTTATTAAGAGCAGGAATATTGCCTATGAGACCAGTTAACTCATTAAATGATTCTGAACTTAAGAAAGTCTTCAATGAAGTAGTAAATGTACTTCAAGAAGGCATCGATAATGGTGGATCAAGTATTTCAGATTATTATAACGCTGACGGAGAAAAGGGAACAATGCAAGATAAACACATGATATACGGTAAGAAAGTATGTGGAAATTGTGGTGGACCTGTAGAACAAGAAGTAATTGCAACGAGAAATACGCATTATTGTCCAAATTGTCAAAAGTAGGTGTAACGATGACTAAAGTAATAGGATTAACTGGTGGTATTGCCACTGGAAAATCAACTGTATCCAATATATTAATGGAAAAAGGATTTTGTATAGTAGATGCAGATGTAGCAAGTCGAAAAGCAGTAGAACCTGGTAGCAAAGGTCTTGAACAAGTTGAAAATGCTTTTGGAGAAAAAGCGATTGTTAACGGTGAGATGAATAGACAATATGTAGGATCAATTATATTTAATGATGAGCAGAAGAGAAAAGAATTAAATAATATTATACATCCTATTGTAAGAGAAATTATGGAAGCGGAAAAAGTCCAAGGATTAGAAAAAGGACAAAACGTTATCATGGATATACCATTACTCTTTGAAAATAAATTACAAGATACTGTAGATGAAACTTGGTTAGTTTATACGACAGAAGAAAATCAAATACAACGTTTAATAGAACGCAATAATTTGAAGAGAGAAGAAGCAATATCTCGAATAAAATCTCAATTACCAATTGAAACTAAAAAGGCATTAGCAGATGAAATTATAGATAATAATGGAACAAAAGAAGACTTAGTTAAATCTATAGATAAATTTTTGAAAAGTAAAAATCTATAAATGAATTAAGAATTGAATAAAGAGATGAATAAGGCTAGGACATCAATCTCCTAGCCCTATACTGTCAACAAAGCCACTTAAAGTGAGCATGTTGGCAGTTTTTTTGTTTGTTTCGGAATTTAAACGACCATTATTCAGAATTGTGACCGTTAGCGAGTTTTTAATCGGTTAAGTTTATCTACAAATTTTCGTCATAATAAGTAGTATGACTTAATGAATAAACAAGGTTTAATATAAAAATAGTTGTCATAAGTATTATTTTAAAAAACGTAAGAGAAAACGTTTTCAATAAAGTTTTAATGTGATATACTAATTGCAATAAATAGTATATCACATTGATAAAGGGGTTCTCATATATGAAGAAAAACATTGCAATTAATGGATTAGGAAGAATTGGAAGAATGGTACTAAGAGGTGCACTTAAATCGGACACTTTAAATATTGTAGCAATTAATGCTTCTTATCCACCTGAAACAATTGCACATTTAATTAAATACGATTCAACACATGGTAAATTAAATGAAGATATTAAAGCAGTTGAAGATGGCATTGTAATAAATGGTCATAAAATTTTACTCGTATCAGAAAGAGATCCTCAGTTATTACCTTGGGGAACATTAAATGTAGATATCGTGATAGAAGCGACAGGTAAATTTAATCATGGTGATAAAGCAAGTGCTCACATTGATGCAGGTGCAAAAAAAGTGATTTTAACTGGTCCTTCAAAAGGAGGACAAGTTCAGACAATTGTACGTGGTGTAAATGATAAAGATATAGATTTAAATGAATATGACATTATTTCAAATGCATCTTGTACGACAAATTGTCTTAGTCCAGTTGCAAAAGTTTTAAATGAATCTTTTGGTATAGAAAACGGACTTATGACGACAGTACATGCATTTACAAATGATCAAAAAAATCTAGATAATCCTCATAAAGATTTAAGACGAGCAAGATCATGCACAGATAGTATTATTCCGACATCAACTGGTGCTGCTAAAGCATTATCTTTAGTACTTCCTGAATTAGAAGGGAAAATGCATGGTATGGCTTTAAGAGTACCAACATCTAACGTGTCGCTTGTGGATTTAGTAGTAGATCTAAAAACAGATGTAACAGTTGAACAAGTGAATGATGCGTTACGTAAAGCAAGTCAACAATCACTTAAAGGTATTATGGATGTAAATGATGAACCTTTAGTTTCTGTAGATTTTAAAACAAACCCTCATTCAGCGATTGTAGATGAACAATCTACGATGGTGATAGATTCAAATAAAGTTAAAGTTTTAGTGTGGTACGATAATGAATGGGGCTACTCAATGAGAGTGGTAGAATTAGCAGAACAAATCGCATCTATTTTATCAGCAGTGCAAGAACAAAAAATATCTTAAAACAAAAAAATATTATCTAAGGGGCTGGGACATAAATGTCCTGGCCTTAATTGGATTAAATGTATGAAGACGCAGTAGATGTCTGTTTTCTAAATGTGCTTGTACCAAGCTTTTTAGAAATCTAGTCATCCTTGTGGGGGTGAGACGACGAAATCTAATTTAACATTTTAGATTTCTGTCTCGCTCTCTTTTCTATTTTACGCACGTATTAAAAGTAGAGTACGTTTAAAAATATATGAAACTACTGTATAATCTATGTATGAAAATAAAAGTTTAAATGGGGTGAAACGATTGAGATGTCCGAACTGTAAATTTGAGAGTTCTAAAGTTGTTGATTCAAGACATACTGATGATATCACTGCAATTAGAAGAAGAAGAGAATGCGAATCATGCGGATCTCGTTTCACGACTTTTGAAAGAGTAGAGTTAACGCCATTAATTGTTGTTAAAAAAGATGGTGCAAGACAAGGGTTTAATAGAGATAAAATATTAAACGGATTAGTGCGTTCTTGTGAAAAAAGACCGGTTGCTTATCAAAAATTAGAAGATATAACAAATCAAGTTGAAAAAGAATTAAGATCTGAAGGCATTACAGAAGTATCATCTAACGATATAGGTGAGAAAGTAATGGAACATTTAATGGATGTTGACCAAGTATCTTATGTAAGATTCGCATCAGTTTATAGAGAGTTTAAAGATGTAGACCAACTACTAAAATCAATGCAAGGCATTTTGAAAGATCGAAAGTAAGGTGAGTTTTAATGGCGGAATATTTTAGCGGCATAAAACCTAGTGATGGCTTTTATGTTAAATCAAATTATAATTATACGCACGTACATCAAGATATTTTAACTAGCTTATATACGCCATTAATTGGTACAGATGCTATAGGTGTATATTTATATTTATCACAGTTTAATTTTCATAATGAACTTGAAGCATTTAGTCATTATACGATTATGAATGACTTGAAAATCAATTTATCAAGTTTTAGAGATTCTCTTGATTTGTTAGAAGGTATAGGATTAGTTAAATCATATTTTAAAACAAATGAACAAGAACAAGTATTTATATATGCATTGGAACAACCAGCAACAACAGAACAATTTTTTAATGATCCATTATTATCGGTATTTCTTTATCAACAAATTGGCAAAGCGAGATATATTTCTTTAAAAAACAGATATAAAGATAACAGTATTTCTACTTCAGGGTTTCAAGATGTTACGAAAAACTTTACTGACGTATTTAAAATCCCTAAATTATCACCACTAGATCAAAATGATAATATTAATATAAAACCTGAAAATAAAAGTAAAGGTCTTGATTTATCTGACGTTCAGTTTGATTTTGAAATGCTAGAGTTATTGTTAAACAATCATTTAATTTCTAAAGAGATATTAAATAAAAAAACAAAAGAAGTTATCATTCAGATTGCAACATTATATGGCATTACACCAGTAGATATGAAATCGATTATTTTAAAATCGATCACTGAAAATCAAACTATTTCATTAGAAGATTTAAGAAAACATGCAAGAACAATGTATCAAATTGAACATGGTGGCGCATTACCAACATTAGATTTGAAACGTCAAAGTAATCATAAATCGGATGAAAAGACAGCAAGTGAGGTCGATTCATTGCTTTCTTGGTTTGAACTGTTAGATACGACAAGCCCGATTGAAATGTTGTCTTCATTCACAGAATCTGAACCGACAATAGCGCAAAAAAGGTTAGTAGAAGGTATCATTACGAGAGAAAAACTTCCGTACGGTGTAATGAATATATTATTACAATTTGTTATGTTTAAAAATAATATGCAACTTCCTAAAGCTTATACTGAAGAGATTGCTTCAAATTGGAAGAAATTAAAAATTAGCTCTGCAGAAGAGGCTTATCGACATACTAAAGATTACGACAAGCAAATTGCTGAAAAGAAAAAAGAAAGACAAAATAATAGAAACAATACTTCATTCAAGTTGAAATCTATTGAAAAAACGCCAGAATGGTTATTGAAACAAAAATCAAACGAAACTAAAAATGAAGAAAAAAGCGAATCAGATGAAGCATTTGAAAAAAGAAAAAAAGAACTTCAAAAAGAAATGGAAGCTTTTTGGAAAGAAGGTGATCATTAATGGAACCACTTGGACAGCATCTTAAACAGAATAAAGATTTTCAAAAAAGATTAGAAAAAATTAAAAAAGAAACACTTTCTCATAAAGACGTTAAATCTTTCTTAGATGAACATCGGTCTGAATTGACGAACGCGATTATTGAAACAGACTTAGATCAATTACAAGCATACAAAGATCAATCGAAGTGTTGTGAGAAATGCGAAAGTTATAATAAATGTATTAACTTTGTTAAAGGACATGTTCCTGAACTATACATCCAAAATGATCATATCAAAACAAGATATTTACCTTGTCCAAATAAAATTGAACATGACGAACGTAAGTTTGAATCTCATTTAGTCACATCATTCCAAATGCCTGAAGAAACTTTAAAAGCAACTATTAAAGACATTTATGTTGATAATGAGGAACGTATGACAATCATTAAGAGGGCTATGGAAATATGTAATAAAATTGTAAATGGTGAAGATACGAAAGGACTATATATTCACGGTTCTTTCGGTACAGGAAAATCATATATATTAGGTGCCATTTCAAATCAACTGAAATTGAAAAGACAGGCCTCTACCATCATATATTTACCGGAATTTATTAGAGTATTAAAAAATGGCTTTAATGATGGATCGTTTAGCGAAAGATTTGAATCTGCTCGTGAAGCAAAAGTACTTATGCTAGATGATATTGGTGCTGAAGAATTAACACCATGGGTTAGAGATGAAATATTAGGACCTTTATTACATTATAGAATGGTTCATAAATTACCTACGTTTTTCAGTTCGAATTTTAATTTTGAGGAATTAGAATTTCATTTAAGTAAGACTAGACAAGGTGCAGAAATTACAAAAGCTAGTCGTATTATGGAAAGAATTAAAACCATAACAGAAGCTTATGAATTAGTCGGTAAAAATTATAGAGCTTAATTTAAACTTGATATTTTATTAAGTCGTTGTATAATTGAGTTATCTTAAATGAATATAAAAATTTAGAGGACATGACGTCTATGAAGCATTTACAGAGAGTCTCATTGAGCTGGAATTGAGATAATGCGATATAAATGGTTACTCCCTCATACATGATGTGTTAATCCACATTCGGCTCAAGACCGTTATCTTATGTAGAGTTATTGTATACATGATGCGTATACTTTAATGAGGGTGGTACCGCGAGAGATTTCGTCCCTTTGGATGAGGTCTCTTTTTTATGTTCTTTAATAAATTAATCGAGGAGGAAGTCGTTATGAAGCAAATTAATATCAAATTTCCAGATGGCAATATGAAAGAGTTTGAACAAGGCACAACTACTGAAGATATTGCTCAATCCATTAGCCCTGGATTAAGAAAAAAAGCTGTTGCTGGTAAATTTAATGGACAATTAGTAGATTTAACAAGACCATTAGAACAAGATGGTGACATTGAAATCGTTACACCTGGTAGTGATGAAGCATTAGAGGTATTAAGACATTCAACTGCCCATTTAATGGCACAAGCATTACAACGTTTATATGGAGATGTAAAGTTTGGTGTAGGTCCTGTAATAGAAGGTGGTTTCTACTATGACGTTGACACTGAACATAAAATCTCTAGTGACGACTTCGAAACAATTGAAAAAGAAATGAAACAAATCGTAAATGAAAACTTTAAAATTGAACGTAAAGTCGTTTCAAGAGATGAAGCGAAAGTGTTCTTTAAAAACGATGAATATAAATTAGAATTAATCGATGCTATTCCAGAAGATGAGAATGTAACTTTATATTCTCAAGGTGAATTCACTGATTTATGTAGAGGTATTCACGTACCTTCAACTTCTAAAATTAAAGAATTTAAACTTCTTTCAACAGCTGGTGCATATTGGAGAGGTGATTCTAATAATAAAATGCTTCAACGTATTTATGGTACTGCCTTTTTCGATAAGAAAGAATTGAAAGCTTATTTAAAAGTTCTTGAAGAAAGAAAAGAACGTGACCATAGAAAAATTGGTAAAGAATTAGAATTATTCACTACTAATCAAGATATTGGCGCTGGACTACCATTATGGTTACCAAATGGAGCAACTATTAGACGTGAACTTGAACGTTATATAGTAGATAAAGAAGTAAGTATGGGTTACGACCACGTATATACTCCAGTAATGGCAAATGTAGATTTTTATAAAAAATCTGGTCACTGGGATCATTATCATGAAGATATGTTCCCAACAATGGATTTAGGTAATGAATCATTAGTATTAAGACCTATGAACTGTCCACACCATATGATGATTTATAAAAATAGTCGTCATTCATATAGAGAATTACCGATACGTATTGCTGAATTAGGTATGATGCATCGTTATGAAGCAAGTGGTGCTGTATCAGGTTTACAACGTGTTCGTGGTATGACTTTAAATGATGCGCATATTTTTGTAAGACCTGAACAAATTAAAGAAGAATTTAAACGTGTTGTTAATATGATTCTTGAAGTGTATAACGACTTTGGATTCGAGGATTATACTTTCAGATTAAGTTATCGTGATCCTGAAGATAAAGAAAAATATTTCGATGATGACGAAATGTGGAATAAAGCACAATCAGTTCTTAAAGAAGTAATTGATGAAATGCAATTACCATACGAAGAAGCGATTGGTGAAGCGGCATTCTACGGCCCTAAATTAGATGTTCAAGTTAAAACAGCTATGGGTAAAGAAGAAACATTATCTACTGCACAATTAGATTTCTTATTACCTGAACGCTTTGACTTAACTTACATCGGTAAAGATGGTGAAGAACATCGTCCGGTTGTTATTCATAGAGGTGTTATTTCAACTATGGAACGTTTTGTTGCATTCTTAATTGAAGAAACAAAAGGTGCATTTCCAACTTGGTTAGCTCCAAAACAAGTTGAAATTATTCCAGTTAACGTTGATTTACATTATGATTACGCTAGAGCAATTCAAGATGAATTGAAATCTCAAGGTGTTCGTGTTCATATTGATGACCGTAATGAAAAAATGGGTTATAAAATACGTGAAGCACAAATGCAAAAAATTCCTTATCAACTCGTTGTTGGTGATAAAGAAGTAGAAAATCAAGAAGTGAACATTAGAAAATATGGTTCTAAAGATTCAAAAACAGTAGAAAAAGATGAGTTCATTTGGGGACTTGTCGATGAAATAAGACTAAAAAAGTAACAGCCTATTGAAATTTCTCGTCGCTTCGGGTATAGTTTTAATAGTTAAATTTAATTAAATATTCCTCAGTAATGAGTTAGAGGTTGCAAAGTTCATGAGTAATCATTCAGAAACGTTATGGCGTGTATGTTGAAATGACGAAAGGGAACTTTGCCGAAATGAATAGTTACCATAAAGCTATTTATTGGGTCAGTATTAAATAAGTACTGGACTGTCACACTAAGTGATGTGCTACCAATTTGTATGGAATGAACATATATGGTCGCATATCTAAATAAGATATGCGGCTTTTTTAGTGGCTCTATTAGGGAATGGAGAAAGGGAAATTGCTATGTCGGAACAAAAATCAACAAACAATATTCAAAGGAAATTAAAGGATAGACATATCTCTATGATCGCCATTGGTGGTTGTATAGGTACAGGTCTATTTATGACTTCTGGTGGTGCGATCAGAGATGCTGGACCAGGAGGCGCGTTATTAGCTTATGCAGTTGTCGGTTTAATGGTGTTCTTCTTAATGACATCGCTAGGAGAAATGGCTACATACTTACCAGTATCAGGCTCTTTTAGTACATATGCGACACGTTTTGTAGATCCATCATTAGGATTTGCATTAGGCTGGAACTATTGGTTCAACTGGGTAATTACAGTTGCGGCTGATATTACGATTGCTTCACAAGTTATAAGTTACTGGGAACCGTTAGAAATACTTCCATCGTGGTTATGGAGCGCTATATTTATGCTTATCATATTTGGTTTAAATGCGCTTTCTGTTCGAGTTTATGGTGAAAGTGAATACTGGTTTGCTTTTATTAAAGTTGCAACAGTTATTATTTTCATCGGTATCGGTCTATTAACGATATTCGGCGTTTTAGGTGGACAATATTTAGGATTTGATAACTTTGTCGCTGGAGATGCACCATTCTTAGGTGATTCAAATGTTAATACATTCTTACTCGTATTAGGTGTATTCTTAGTTGCTGGTTTCTCTTTCCAAGGGACAGAGTTAATTGGGATTACAGCTGGTGAGTCAGAGAATCCAGAACGTGCTGTTCCAAAAGCAATTAAACAAGTTTTCTGGAGAATCTTATTATTTTATATTTTAGCTATTTTTGTAATTGGAATGATTATTCCTTATACAAATGAAAGTTTAATGGGTGGAGATGAAGTTGCGAAATCACCATTCACACTCGTTTTTGAAAATGCAGGGTTAGCTTTTGCAGCGTCATTTATGAATGCAGTTATTTTAACTTCTGTATTATCAGCTGGTAACTCAGGTATGTACGCATCAGTTAGAATGTTATTCTCAATGAGTAAAGATAAATTAGCTTCACCAGTATTCGCTAAAACAAATAAATCAGGTGTTCCTTATACTGCGTTATTTGCAACTGCAATTGTTGTTATATTAATATTTGCAATTGAACATTTGAGTGGTGGAGCATATGAATATATTATCGCTGCTTCAGGTATGACTGGATTTATTGCTTGGTTAGGTATAGCTATCAGTCATTATAGATTTAGACGTGCTTTTGATTTACAAGATTACGACAAGAAAAAGCTTAAGTACAAAGCAAAATGGTTCCCGTTTGGTCCTTTATTTGCATTTGCACTTTGTGCGATAGTAATTGTAGGTCAAGATGTCGACTTCATTCAAACAGGTGAATTTGATCCAAGACGATTCTTTATAACATATATGGGTATACCCGTATTTTTAGCGTTTTATATTTTCCATAAAGTGAAGTATAAAACGAAAATGATTCCATTAAATAAAGTTGATTTAAGTCAAGATGTTGAAATGGATGAATTTGAAAAGAATATTAAATAAAGATTGACATAAAGGTTTATAGTTGGTATGATAGTTTTTGTTGAATACGAAACGGACCAAGTAGAGGCATACCCGCTTCTCACCTGTAGTGACGCGCTAAGCAGTTAGCAGGTAAACAATAAACTTTTAATGTTTATGGAGAAGAGCGGGTGCATTGTGCATTCGCTCTTTTTTTCTTGGGCGACTTCGTAAAATTCTAGGAGGTGTCAACCATAGCTAAAGATCAAACTCAAGTCAATGACAGAATTCGTGCGAAAGAACTTCGCCTAATTGGCCAAGATGGTGAACAAATAGGTATTAAAACTAAATTTGAAGCACTTGAAATGGCTGAAAGAGTGGATTTAGACGTTGTAATTGTTTCTCCAAATGCTAAACCACCTGTTGCAAGAATTATGGACTACGGTAAATATAAATTCGAACAACAGAAAAAAGAAAAAGAAATGCGTAAAAAACAAAAAATAGTTAACGTTAAAGAAATTCGTTTAAGTCCAACTATTGAAGAACATGACTTTGAAACTAAATTAAAGCATGCTCAAAAATTCTTGTCTAAAGAAGACAAGGTTAAAGTTTCAATTAGATTTAGAGGTCGTGCGATTACGCATAAAGAAATTGGTCAACGTGTTTTAGAACGCTTTGCAGAATCTTGTAAAGACATCGCAACAGTTGAACAAAGACCTAAAATGGAAGGGCGTTCAATGTTCTTAATGTTATCGCCAATTTCAAACGAAAAATAAAACGAAATAATAGGAGGAAATCTCAATGCCTAAAATGAAAACTCATCGTGGAGCAGCTAAACGTGTTAAAAGAACTGGTTCAGGTCAATTAAAACGTTCTAGAGCGTTCACTTCACATTTATTTGCTAACAAATCAACTAAAGCGAAACGTAAATTACGTAAAGCTTCTTTAGTTTCTAAATCAGATAACAAACGAGTTAAACAAATGTTAACGTACGTAAAATAATAAACATAGTGGACTAAGGTCCAGTACAAGGAGGAATTATCATGCCACGTGTTAAAGGTGGAACAGTGACGAGAGCTCGTCGTAAAAAAGTCTTAAAATTATCTAAAGGTTACTTTGGATCAAAACATACATTATATAAAGTTGCTAAGCAACAAGTTATGAAATCAGGTAACTATGCTTACCGTGACCGTCGTCAGAAAAAACGTGAATTCCGTAAATTATGGATCGCACGTATCAATGCTGCGGCTCGTCAAAACGACATCAGCTATAGCCGTTTAATGAATGGTCTTAAAGTTGCTGGTATCGAAATTAACCGTAAAATGCTTTCTGAAATTGCTATTTCAGACGAAAAAGCTTTTGCTGAATTAGCTACTAAAGCTAAAGACGCTTTAGCTAAATAATTATTAAAATATAATCCTGAAAAATCTGATGATTTTTCAGGATTTTTTTGGTAGTAAGCAGTATAAATATGGAATGCTAAGTACTATTATTTAGAATTCTGACCATTAGAAAGTTCTAACGACCATTATTCGGAATTCTGACCGTTAGCGAGTTCTAACGACCATTATTCAGAATTCTGACCGTTAGCGTGTTCTAACGACCATTATTTAGAATTCTGACCGTTAGCGTGTTCTAACGACCATTATTTAGAATTCTGACCGTTAGCGAGTTCTAACGACTATTATTCAGAATTCTGACCGTTAGCCGGTTCTAACAACCATTATTTAGAATTCTGACCATTAGAAAGTTTTAACAACCATTATTCGGAATTCTGACCGTTAGCGTGTTCTAACGACCATTATTCAGAATTCTGACCGTTAGCGAGTTCTAACGACCATTATTCGGAATTTTGACCGTTAGAATAGAGTGCTGACTAAAAACGAGACGCCTGAGGGAATAGTATAAGTCGAAGACTACAGGCTGAGACTGTACCCTAGGCAAGCGAGTTTTTAGTCGCTTAAGTTTTTGATTAGTTTTGCCATTAAAATTACATCTTCTTTACGCTTTATAATCACTTTGATAAAATGGTACAGAACAAAGAATAAGGAGAATATTATGTCTAAATTTGATGAAATGATTACTGTTGTCCCAAGAAAGAAAATTTTTAACGATGAAGCCTATCAATTTGATGGATTTAAATCGATTCAAGATGAAGAAACGAAATATATTTATGAAACAATTAATGAATATGAAGTGAAAAGACGTGGCGATATGGAAGAAGATCCTTCATATAAACAATTAATTTCATATTGTATTTTAGAAAATGAAGATGATGAAGTATTAGTGTATGAAAGATTAAAAGGCGGTGGAGAAGGTAGACTCCATGGTTTGAGTTCAATTGGTGTTGGCGGTCATATGAATGACGTTTCAAATGCCGTTAATGTTGAAGAAGTGATACGCGTTAATGCTGAAAGAGAACTTGAGGAAGAAGTTGGCTTAAATAAAGAAGACGTCGAGAATATGGAATTGATTGGTTTTATCAATGATGATCAAAATGAAGTTGGTAAAGTGCATATTGGTTTAGTCTTTAAATTGAGCGTGAATAAATCAAGTGTAGAAGCAATTGAAACAGACACTTTAAGAATTAACTGGGTCAAAAAAGAGAACTTAGCTAATGAACAAAATTACGAAACATGGAGTAGTCTTATCATTGAAGGCATATATAAAAGAGGTGAGTAACCTTGAGTGAAATCATTCCATTTCCAAAGTTGAAAAATCAACTCATTGCAAATATTAACAAGACGATTCGAGATAGTCGGTTTGATGAAGCGTATGATTTATTTGAAACTTACGAACAGCATTTTGAAATGGATGAAAGTTTATCTTTAAAAAAATGTGAAGTCTTAAAGGAATGTGGGCATTTTTTAGAGTTAAGAGAAGAAGCGAGCATATTATTGAATCAAGGGCACGGTCATTATGATCAAATCGTCATTTATTTTGTTGAAAGCCTATATTACTTAGAGCAGTACCAAACAGTAATAGAAATTATTAATCAAATTAAAGATGAGGATATCGAACACGGCACAAGAATGTCGTTGATGCCGATTCAAGATATGGCTCAAAGTAAGCTTGAACAAAGAAAACTTAAAGCTTCAGAAATTTTAAGAACATTTCAAGACACGCATTTTGAAGAACAGATTCAATTATTAATAGACTTAATCGATAATCATTTAGGTATATTCAATTTAACTTTAGCTCAAATTATTGAGAACGAATCGTTGCATCCTAATGTACAAAGTTTAATATTAGAATATTTAAGATTAAGTGAATGGTCTGCAAATGTGACGTTTGAAAAATTAGATGAAACCATTTCAGTGAAACCTAGTGAACTGGATGGTGTAGAAAGAACACACTTTAAAATAAATATTATGCCTAAAATAATTGAACAACTTGAAATTGATAGTCCTTCATCTATTGAATTAGCAAATACATTATTGAATCAGCATGCAATTGTCATGTATCCAATTGAGTTTAATTCTATGGATGATGAAACTTTAATTGCATGTTACTTGCAACTTTTAGCAGAACAACTTATTATAGACGCTAACTACAATAGTGTGAATCATGAAGATTGGGAACAATTTTTTGACTTTATTCAGAAATTATAATGAATATAAACACTATAGTTGAAACATTGGCAACCTATGTTATAATTAAAGAGTTGAAAATTTATAAATTAGCATAATCACGGAGGTTTTTATACATGACAGCAACATGGGAAAAAAAAGAAGGTAACCAAGGTTTATTAACTGTAACGGTTCCTAAAGAAGAAGTAGATAAAGGTTTAGACAAAGCATTCAAAAAAGTTGTTAAACAAATTAATGTACCTGGTTTCCGTAAAGGTAAAATGCCAAGACCATTATTTGAACAAAGATTTGGTGTTGAATCATTATACCAAGACGCATTAGATTTTATTTTACCTGAAGCATACGGTAATGCAGTAGAAGAAGCTGAAATCAACCCAGTTGATCGTCCAGAAATCGACGTTACACAAATGGAAAAAGGTAAAGAACTTATCTTTGAAGCTACTGTAACTGTTGAGCCTGAAGTAAAATTAGGTGACTATAAAGGATTAGCTATCGAAAAACAAGACCGTGAAGTAACGGACGAAGAATTCGAAAAAGCATTAAATGACGCAGTAAGCCGCGAAGCTGAATTAACAGTTAAAGAAGGCGAAATTGCTGAAGGCGATGTTGTAAACATTAACTTTGATGGTTATGTTGACGGCGAATCATTCGAAGGTGGACAAGCTGAAGGTTATGATCTTGAAATTGGTTCAGGTTCATTTATCCCTGGTTTCGAAGAACAACTTATCGGTCTTAAAGCTAATGATAGCAAAGATGTTGTTGTCACTTTCCCTGAAGAATATCACGCTGAAGAGTTAGCTGGTAAAGAAGCTACTTTCAAATGTGACATTAATGAAGTTAAAGGAAAAGAAATTCCTGAGTTAGATGACGAATTAGCTCAAGAATTAGACGAATCAGTTAAAACAGTTGATGAATACAAAGCAAAATTACGTAAAGATTTAGAAGACGCTAAAGTAAATCAAGCAGAAGCAACTGAAAAAGAAGAAGCAATAACTAAAGCTTCTGATAATGCTACTGTTGAAATTCCTGAAGCTATGATTAATACTGAATTAGATCGTATGATGCAAGAATTTGAACAACGTATTTCACAACAAGGTTTAAATCTTGAATTATACTATCAATTCTCAGGTCAATCTGAAGAAGAACTTAAAGCACAAATGAAAGAAGACGCTGAAAAACGCGTTAAAACTAATTTAACTTTAAGAGCTATCGCGGATGCTGAAAATATCGAAGTATCTGATTCAGATGTAGAAGCAGAATTGACAAAAATGAGTGAACAATTTGGTTTATCAGTTGAAGATATCAAATCAACATTAGGTAACAATGATATTCTAATTAATGATCTTAAGATTCAAAAAGTAATTGACTTATTAGTTGCTGAATCTACTGTCCAATAATTGTTATTCGGTTTCATATAAATTATAGTAGCAGAATTTTTCTGCTACTATTCTTTTTTAACCCGTTTAATTTGAAAAAGTAATCTACTTTTAGTATAGTCTAAAAGAAGAATAGGGGTGTAAATATATGTTTAAATTTAACGAAGGTGAAGACAACTTAAAATGTTCTTTCTGTGGTAAAGAACAAGATCAAGTTAAAAAATTAGTTGCTGGTAGCGGCGTATATATATGTAACGAATGTATAGAACTTTGTTCTGAAATCGTAGAAGAAGAATTGAAGTCACAAGAACCGGAACAATTTAATGAAGTTCCAACACCTAAAGAAATTAAAGAACAATTAAATGATTATGTAATTGGTCAAGAAAATGCTAAACGAGCTTTAGCAGTAGCTGTTTACAATCATTATAAACGTGTTCAACAACCATCTGAAAGTGAAGACGGTGTTGATTTACAGAAAAGTAATATCGCATTAATTGGTCCAACGGGTAGCGGTAAAACATTATTAGCTCAAACACTTGCTAAGTCTTTAAATGTTCCATTTGCAATTGCAGATGCTACAAGTTTAACTGAAGCAGGTTATGTAGGTGAAGATGTTGAAAATATCTTATTAAGATTAATTCAAGCAGCAGACTTTGACGTTGAAAGTGCCGAAAAAGGTATTATTTATGTAGACGAAATTGATAAAATTGCTCGTAAATCAGAAAACACTTCAATTACACGTGATGTTTCTGGTGAAGGTGTTCAACAAGCACTTCTTAAAATATTAGAAGGTACTACTGCAAGTGTTCCACCACAAGGCGGTAGAAAGCATCCTAATCAAGAATTCATACAAATTGATACAACAAACATCTTGTTTATACTTGGTGGTGCATTTGATGGCATCGATGAAGTCATCAAACGTAGACTTGGTGAAAAAGTAATAGGATTTAGTAGTGCTGGCGAAGAAATTAGTGATGAAGAGTCATTATTATCACAAATTAGACCAGAAGATCTACAAGCTTATGGCTTAATCCCTGAATTTATTGGTCGTATTCCAATTGTAGCTAACTTGGATACTTTAGATGTTGACGCACTTAAAAATATTTTAACTCAACCTAAAAATGCATTAGTTAAACAATATACGAAGATGCTTGAACTAGATGATGTTGAATTAGAATTCGATGATCAAGCATTAGTAGCAATTAGTGAACTAGCTATTGAACGTAAAACAGGTGCACGTGGATTGCGTTCTATTATAGAAGAAGCATTAATAGATATCATGTTTGATATTCCTTCAAGTAGTGATGTAAGTAAAGTTGTTATTACTGAAGCAACAATTAGAGATAATAAAGAACCTAACTTATATGACAGTGAAGGCAACTTATTAAATGATGAAAAGACATCAGCTTAAAATTTAATTGATAAATAGAAGCTGAGACTGAAGCTTAAGTGCTTTTGTCTCAGCTTCTTCTTGTGTTTTTGCTTTGTTTAAATTAAGTTCGAATTAAGCTATAATGAAAGAAACAAACGATGTAGGAGATTACTATGAAAATTAATCCAAATAATGTAGATATAATAATAAGCGCAGTTGATCCAAAGCAATATCCTGATACAGGGTTACCAGAAATTGCTTTAAGTGGTCGTTCAAATGTAGGGAAATCAACTTTTATTAACACTTTGATTTCAAGAAAAAAAGTTGCAAGAACTTCTTCTAAACCAGGGAAGACACAAACTTTAAATTTCTTTAATGTTGATGAGCAATTAATATTTGTAGATGTACCTGGTTATGGTTATGCGAAAGTAAGTAAAAAACAAAGAGAACAATTCGGTAAGATGATTGAACAATATTTAACAACTAGAGAAGTATTAAAGTGTGTTGTACAGTTAGTCGATATTCGTCATAAACCAACTCAAGATGATGTGTTGATGTACAATTATTTAAAACACTTTGAAATTCCAATCATTATAGTTGCTACAAAAGAAGACAAGATTCCAAAAGGAAAAGTACAAAAACATTTAAAAGTAATTCGTGAGACTTTAGAAGTTGATCCTGAAGATAAATTGATCAGCTATTCTTCTGTTAAAAAAGATAAAACAGACAATATCTGGAACTTATTGTCACAATATATATAAACAAATCTCTCACATTCCTAAATTAGAAATGTTATAATTAAGACATTGGACATAAATTAATGGGGGCGTTAGAAGTGCATGTAGTTGTAGTAAGTGTAAACTATAAGACTGCAGACGTTGCGATGCGCGAAAAATTAGCGTTTAATGATCAAGAAATTGAAAACGCGCTTGTAACTCTAAGTAACAAAAAATCAATATTAGAGTGTGTGATATTATCAACTTGTAATAGAACAGAAGTATATGCAGTTGTAGATCAATTACATACTGGCAAATACTATATTCAGTCATTTTTAGCTGACTGGTTTGGACAGTCTCTAGATACGATTAAGTCATATACAAATGTGCTAAATGAGAATGATGCAATTGAACATCTTTTCAGAGTAACATCTGGTTTAGACTCTATGGTATTAGGAGAAACGCAAATATTAGGACAAATGAAAGATGCTTTCCAAGTTGCACAAGAATCTGTGACGACTGGAACAATGTTTAATCGTTTATTTAAACAAGCAATTACTTTAGCAAAACGTGCACACCACGAAACAGATATTGCATCAAATGCTGTATCTGTATCATATGCAGCTGTCGAATTATCTAAAAAAGTATTAGGCAGATTAGATAATAAAAAAGCACTTATTATCGGTGCTGGAGAAATGGCAGAACTTTCAGTTGCAAACTTAAATGGTAGTGGTGTAACTGATATTACCGTTATTAACCGTACAGTTGCAAAAGCTGAAGCATTAGCTATGCAATATAAAGGTGTCGCTAAAGGTATAAACGAATTACAATGTTCACTTATGGAAGCAGATATTGTCATTAGTTCTACAAGTGCTGAACAATACGTATTAACAAAAGATATGATGCAAGATGTTGAGCGTTTTAGAAGAAACAAACCACTTGTGTTAATCGATATAGCTGTGCCAAGAGACATAGATCCAGCTGTGAATGACTTAGAACTTATGTTTAACTACGATGTTGATGATTTAAACGGACTTGTAGATGCTAATTTAGCAGAACGTGAACAAGCTGCTCGAGAAATTGAATTATTAATAGCTAAAGAAATTGATAAACATGAAGAGTGGGTTAACATGCTTGGTGTTGTACCAGTTATAACAGCATTACGTGATAAAGCATCTCATATTCAACAAGAAACGATGACGAGTATTGAAAGAAAATTACCTGAAATGACAGACAGAGAACGTAAAGTCATTTCTAAACATATGAAAAGCATCGTCAATCAGTTATTAAAAGATCCTATTACGCAAGCTAAAGAATTATCAACAGATAAAAAAGCAAACGAAAAATTAGAATTATTCCAAGAAATATTCAATATCACAAACGAAGTAGAACGATTAAATGAAACAAAGAAAGATAAAAAACAAGTTCAATTGACACCTAATTCAATTGAATCTTAATTTAAGTGAATGGTGATGCTATGCAAGATATTGTTTCGGTACGTTTGCATGAAATTGTATTAGTTATATACATGCTTTGTTTAGGGTGCTATTTCTATGACTTTATACAAAAAAATTCTAAAGTTAGGACATTTGGTTACTATGCTTTAGGTATTGTTTGGATATTTCAAACTATATTTTTAGTTATGTACATTATCACGACAAAGCAGTTTCCAGTCTTAACATTATTTGAAGGATTTTATTTTTATACATGGATGATTATTACCGTTTCATTAGTATTAAATTATTTTAAATCAACTGACTTAACAGTTTTCATTATAAATTTAATCGGATTTGTATTTTTAGTGATGCACACTTTCAGACCCGAACAATTTGATACAGATAATACGGCTGCAAGTGTTATGAACGAACTACTATTGATACACATATCCTTAGCAATTTTGAGTTATGTTATATTTGCAATGAGTACATCATATGCAATTTTATATATACTGCAAAGAAAGAATTTAAAAGAGAAGAAATTCAATCAAAAATTCTTTAGAATTGGAAGTATCGATCAACTCGAACAAAATGTATTTAGATTTACATTATTAGGTTTTCTTGTTTTATTAATTAGTTTAATTTTAGGAATTCAATGGGGTCTTATCATAATAGGTAGTGAGATATGGTTAGATTCTAAAGTAATTGGTTCTTTAGTAGTATTGTTACTTTATGGTATTTATTTATTCCTTAGAGTAAGGAATAAAATTCGTACTAAAACATTAGTTATTGCTAATATAATGATCTTTTTAGTATGCATGATAAATTATTTGGTGGTTTCAAAATTTTCAGGATTTCATCAATGGTTTAATTAAACGATGATGGAGGAAGTTATGCGTAAAATTATTGTCGGTTCTAGAAAAAGTAAATTGGCTATGACACAAAGTCAACAATTTATAGATAAATTAAAAGAAAAGTATCCAGATTTAGATATTGAAATAAAAGAAATCACGACTAAAGGTGACAGAATTGTTGATGTTCAATTATCTAAAGTTGGTGGTAAAGGATTATTCGTTAAAGAAATCCAACAAGCATTATTTGATCATGAGATTGACTTCGCGATTCATTCACTTAAAGACGTACCAAGTGAATTACCAGAAGAACTTACTTTAGGTTGTATACCTGATAGAGAAATACCATTTGATGCGTATATTGCGAATAATCATGTGAAACTTGCTGATTTAAAGCCTGGTAGCATTGTTGGTACAAGTTCTTTAAGACGTGGAGCCCAAATATTAGCTAAATATCCACATTTAGAAATAAAATGGATTAGAGGTAATATTGATACACGATTGCAAAAGCTAGAAACTGAAGATTTTGATGCTATTATTTTAGCTGCAGCTGGACTAAAACGCATGGGTTGGAGCGATGATATCGTTACGGAATATTTACAAGAAGATACGATGATTCCTGCTATAGGTCAAGGCGCTTTAGGTATTGAATGCAGAAGCGACGACACTGAACTTATAAACATTTTGAAATCTGTTCACAATGAAGAAGTTATGACGTGTGTGACATGTGAAAGAACGTTCTTAAATGAAATGGATGGTAGTTGTAAAGTGCCGATTGCTGGATATGCAACTAAAGAAGGCGATCAAATTTCATTTACTGGATTAATTATGTCTCCAGATGGTAGTGAAAGATATGAATCAACTAAAGTTGGAACTGATCCTGTAGAAATTGGTAAACAAGTTTCAGAAGAGTTAAAAGCTCAAGGTGCATATGAAATAATTAGGAAATTAAATGAAGAAGCATAATAAGGAGTCGTTAAAATGAAGCCGATTGTAGTGGTGACAAGTACAAGAACTGTTCAACGTGAAGACGTAGAGATAAGACATTATCCATTTATTGATATTGTTCCTATCGAATTTGAACAAACTTGTTTAAAACCCCATTACGATTGGCTTATTTTTACGTCTGTAAATGCGATTAAATTGTTTAAACCATTTATGCATCAAATTGATGTTAGTCATATAGCTGTGATAGGTTCAAAGACAAAAAATGTTGCGGAACAACTTAATTTACCTATCGATATCGTGCCTGAATCATTTACTCAAGAAGGACTTATAGCAGAATTTGAAAATAAATTTCAAAATCAATCTATTTTAATTCCGTGTAGTAAACTTGCGAGAAGTAAGCTGACAGATCAATTGGCTAAATGGCATAACGATGTTCAAAGGCTAGATATTTATGAACCCGTTACAAATATTGAAAATGTTAAAACGGTACATCAATTGATTGAAAATCATGAGATTTCACATATTACTTTTTCTAGTTCTTCAGCAGTTTCGAGTTATTTTGAAAGATACGAAAATATTGATAAAGTTAGTGTATATGCAATTGGTAATATCACTAAAGAGAAATTAAATACATATCATCAACCTTGTAAAGTGGCATCAGGTGCAACTTTAGAGGATATGATAAATACAATTTTGAAAGAGGTAGACAAATGAAATTTGATAGACATAGAAGATTAAGATCTTCACAAACAATGAGAAACATGGTGAAAGAAACATATGTGCATAAAGCAGATTTGATTTATCCTATATTTGTAATTGAAGAGGATAATATAAAAAATGAAATAACATCTATGCCAGGCATTTACCAATTAAGTTTAAATTTATTAGAAGAAGAGTTAAAAGAAGCTTATGATTTAGGTGTTAGAGGTGTCATGTTCTTCGGTATCCCTAAAGAAAAAGATGCTTGTGGTACAGGTGCATTTATAGATGATGGTATTATACAAAAAGCGACTCGATTAGCTAAAAGTAAATTCCCTGATTTATTAGTTGTAGCTGACACATGTTTATGTGAATATACAGACCATGGTCATTGTGGTGTAATTGATGAAACTACTCACGACGTTGATAATGATCAATCATTGGAACTATTAGTTAAAACGGCTGTATCTCAAGCAACAGCTGGAGCAGACATTATTGCACCTAGTAATATGATGGATGGATTTGTTGCTGAAATTAGAGAAGGCTTAGATCAAGCTGGATTTATTAACATTCCAATTATGAGTTACGGAATAAAATATGCATCTAGTTTTTATGGCCCATTTAGAGAAGCAGCTGATGGCGCACCAAGCTTTGGAGACCGTAAAACTTATCAAATGGACCCAAGTAATAGATTAGAAGCATTAAGAGAATTAGAAAGTGACTTAAAAGAAGGTTGTGACATGATGATTGTTAAACCATCTTTAAGTTATTTAGATATTATTCGTGACGTTCGTAATAATACGGATATTCCTGTTGTTGCATATAATGTTAGTGGTGAATATAGCATGACTAAAGCAGCAGCATTAAATGGTTGGATAGACGAAGAAACAATTGTAATGGAACAAATGACTTCTATGAAACGTGCCGGAGCAGATATGATTATTACGTATTTTGCTAAAGACATTTGTAAATATATAGATAAAGGAGTGTATTAATATGAGATATGATCGTTCAGTTAAAGCTTACGATAAAGCAGTCAACTTAATGCCTGGAGGAGTTAACAGTCCAGTTCGTGCATTTAAATCAGTAGATACACCACCTATTTTTATGGATCGTGGTAAAGGTTCTAAAATTTACGATGTAGATGGAAACGAATATATTGATTACGTATTAAGTTGGGGTCCTTTAATTTTAGGACATTCTCATGAAAAAGTTACAACTGCATTACATGAAGCAGTAGATAAAGGTACTTCATTCGGTGCTTCAACTGAATTAGAAAATAAGATGGCACAACTCGTAATTGAACGTGTACCATCTATTGAAATGGTTAGAATGGTTTCATCTGGTACTGAGGCGACACTTGCAGCTTTAAGATTAGCGAGAGGTTATACTGGCCGTAACAAAATTTTGAAATTTGAAGGTTGCTACCATGGCCATAGTGATTCATTGCTTATTAAAGCTGGATCAGGCGTTGCTACATTAGGTTTACCAGATTCTCCTGGTGTTCCTGAAGGCACTGCAAAAAATACAATTACAGTTCCTTATAATGATATTGAAGCGGTTAAAACAGCTTTTGAACATTTTGGTGATGATATAGCCGGTGTTATTGTAGAACCAGTTGCAGGAAATATGGGCGTTGTTCCACCAGTTGAAGGATTTTTAGAAGGGTTACGTGAAATAACGAACGCTTATGAATCTGTACTTATCTTTGATGAAGTGATGACAGGATTCAGAGTAGGTTACAACTGTGCTCAAGGGTATTTCGGTGTTACACCTGACTTAACATGTTTAGGTAAAGTAATCGGTGGAGGATTACCAGTTGGTGCATTTGGCGGTAGAAAAGATATCATGGAAGAAATAGCGCCTGTAGGTAATGTATATCAAGCTGGTACTTTATCAGGTAATCCACTTGCTATGAGTAGTGGTTATGCTACTTTGACTGAACTAACAAAAGATAGCTACACTTACTTTAATGAACTTGGAGATATATTAGAAGCAGGTCTTAAAAAAGTATTTAGTAAACACAATGTTCCAATTACAGTTAATAGAGCAGGATCAATGATTGGATACTTCTTAAATGAAGGTCCAGTAACAAACTTTGATCAAGCTAATCAATCAGATTTAGAATTATTTAGCAATATGTATAGAGAAATGGCTCAAGAAGGCGTATTCTTACCACCTTCACAATTTGAAGGTACTTTCTTGTCTACAGCTCATACGAAAGAAGATATTGAAAATACAATAAATGCATTTGATGTTGCATTAGCTAGAATCACGAAATAAATGACAAAATAAACACCTCATGTGAATTATATTTTTATTTTTAATTTGACTTAAAGTTACTATTAAAAATGATATAATTTACGTGAGGTGTTCTTTCATGAATCGAAATATTAGAAATGTTATGTTTTTAAGTATTTTAGCCATTGTGCTTGGCTTTTTCTTACAAACTATTCATATGATTTTACCGTGGTTATTTGGTCCGATATTTGCTAGTTTAATTTGTATTAAATTAATGAAAATGGAAATCAAATGGCCAAATTGGTTAGGCAATTTAGGGTTAATCATTTTAGGTGTTCAAATGGGATCAACATTTACACCAGACGTACTTAATGATATCAAAGATGAATGGATACAAATCATTTTAATGTCTGTTTTTATTTTACTTATAGCTCTTCTTGTATCAATCGTCTTTAAAAAAATAGCAAACGTTTCTTTTGAAACTGCATTATTAAGTGCGATACCTGGTGCATTAAGTCAAATGGTCGTTATGGCTGAGGAAAATAAAAAAGCTGATTTACTTATCGTGACATTAACGCAAACATCAAGAATAATGTTTGTCGTGATTATCGTACCTATTATTTCAACTATATATGGAAGTAATGGTCAAGAAACAGGTCATGTTTCAAAAGCGCCATCGATATTTAATGTTTTAGCTTGGTATGATTTACTCACAATTATAGTTGGAATAGCAGTGTTATTCTTTATATTTTATAAAATAAGATTTCCTGTTCCACATTTATTAGCACCAATTTTTGTGTTACTATTTTGGAATTTGGCGACAGCTGAAATTTTCACACTTAATTATTCATTTATAATTGTTGCTCAAATATTATTCGGTATTAGAATAGGTGTTCAAATAGCAGATTTAATAAGTAGCTTAACGAAGAAAACAATTTATGCAATTGCATTTCAAAATGTAACATTAATACTTGGCGCTTTTTTATTAGTATTCTTATTTCAATTATTTATAGATGATAATATTAACGATTTATTTTTAAGTGCTGCACCAGGTGGTATGGCTCAAATTATTGTTGTAGCTTTAGAAACAGGCGGTGACGTCGCAATGATATCGAGCTATCATATATTTAGAATATTTTTCATATTGCTCATTGTTGCACCTGCAATTAAAATATTTTTATCGATGCGTACTAAGAAAAATGAAAATTAATATGAATCAATATTGACTTATAAAGCTTCTACTTATATTATTAAAGTAATCAAATATTTATTGAGGAAGAGTATGTCATTGATTATTTATAGAGAGTGCATGGTTGGTGTAAATGCATAGTAATGATGATTGAAGGTAGCCTTAACTAGAACGTTAATTGAAACTAAGTAGGTTAATGCGTGTGCGAGCGATAATCGTTAAAGTGCAATATAAGAAATTATATTGAATTTAGGTGGTACCACGGTTTAACCCGTCCTATGTTTATAGGACGGGTTTTTTATATTAATGAGGAGTGATGGAGTATGGAAATGGAACCTAAATATAACCCGAAAAAGGTTGAAGAAGGTCGTTACGAACAATGGTTAGAAAAGGATTACTTCAAACCAAGTGAAGATAAAGATAAAGAAACGTATACAATTGTTATACCACCACCAAATGTAACAGGGAAATTACATTTAGGTCATGCATGGGATACGACGTTACAAGATATTTTAACAAGAATGAAGAGAATGCAAGGTTATGATACTTTGTATTTACCAGGTATGGATCATGCTGGTATTGCTACACAAGCTAAAGTAGAAGGAAAACTTAAAGAGCAAGGTCTATCTAGACATGATTTAGGTAGAGAAAAATTCTTAGAACAAGCTTGGTCATGGAAAGAAGAATATGCTGATTTTATTCGTGCTCAATGGGCTAAATTAGGTTTAGGATTAGATTATAGCCGTGAAAGATTCACATTGGATGACGGTTTATCTCAAGCAGTTAAAAAAGTATTCGTTGATATGTATAACAAAGGTTTAATTTATCGCGGAGAAAGAATTATTAACTGGGATCCAGAAACGAAAACAGCAATTTCAGATATAGAAGTAATTCATGAAGATATTATGGGTCATTTTTATCATATTAAATATCCTTTCAAAGACGGCAACGGTTCAATAGAAATCGCGACAACTCGTCCTGAAACGATGTTAGGTGATACAGCTATCGTAGTAAATCCAAATGATGATCGTTATAAAGATTTAATTGGAAAATCTGTCATTTTACCGATTATTGGTCGTGAGTTGCCGATTATAGGTGATGAATATGTTGAAATGGAATTTGGTAGTGGTGCAATGAAAGTAACACCTGCACATGATCCGAATGACTTTGAAATTGGTGAAAGACATCAGTTAGAAAAAATCAATGTAATGAATGAAGACGGCACAATGAATGAATTAGCTGGTAAATATAATGGCTTAGATCGCTTCGAATGTCGTAAACAGTTAATTGAAGATTTAAAACAATCCGGTGAACTTATTAAAATTGAAGAACATGAACATTCAGTTGGCCATTCAGAGCGAAGTGGTGCAGTAGTTGAACCTTATTTATCTACACAATGGTTCGTTAAAATGGAACCTTTAGCTAAACAAGCTTTAGCAAATCAAGATACTGATGGACGTATTGATTTTGTTCCTGACCGTTTTGAAGGAACATTTAATAGATGGATGGAAAATATCCGCGATTGGACAATTTCACGCCAATTATGGTGGGGACACCAAATTCCAGCATGGTATCATAATGAAACTGGTGAAATTTATGTGGGTGAAGAAGCACCTGCTGATTCTGAAAATTGGTCACAAGACGAAGATGTATTAGATACATGGTTTAGTTCAGCTTTATGGCCATTCTCAACTTTAGGTTGGCCTGATGAAAATAATGAAGATTTCAAACGTTATTATCCTACAAACGTACTTGTAACTGGCTATGATATTATATTCTTCTGGGTATCAAGAATGGTATTCCAAGGTTTAGAATTTACTGGTCAAAGACCGTTTAACGACGTGTTACTTCATGGATTAGTGAGAGCTGAAGACGGACGTAAAATGAGTAAATCACTAGGTAATGGTGTAGACCCAATGGATGTTATTGATGAATATGGTGCAGATAGTTTAAGATACTTCTTAGCTACTGGTTCATCTCCTGGACATGATTTACGTTATTCTACTGAAAAAGTTGAAGCGGTTTGGAACTTTATAAATAAGATTTGGAATGCTTCTAGATTTAGTATAATGAACATTGGCGAATCATTTAAATTTGAAGATATAGATTTATCTGGTGAAAAATCAGTTGCAGATGAGTGGATTTTAACACGATTAAATGAAACAATCGAAAATGTAACGGATTTAAGTGATAAATATGAATTTGGTGAAGTTGGTCGTGTACTTTATAACTTCATATGGGATGAATTCTGCGATTGGTATATTGAAATGAGTAAGATTCCTATGAACGGTGAAGATGAAGCTAAAAAACAAATGACACGTTCAGTATTAGCTTACACATTAGATCAAACAATGCGTATGTTACATCCATTAATGCCTTTTGTTACAGAACACATTTGGCAAGCTTTACCACATGAAGGCGAAACAATCATTCAAGCTTCATGGCCAGAAGTAAAACCAGAACTTTCAAATGAAAATAGTAAAGTTTCAATGCAATTATTAGTTGAAATTATTAAATCAGTTAGACAAGCAAGAAGAGAAGTTAATACGCCAATGTCTAAAGAAGTACCGATTCATATTGAAGCTAAAGATGAAACAGTTAAAAAGCAACTTATTGATAATAAAGATTATTTAATGAGATTCTGTAATCCTAGTGAACTGATTATTGACACTAAAATTGAAATTCCTGAAAAAGCAATGACTGAAATTGTTTTTGGCGCTACAGTTGTATTACCACTAGAAGGTTTAATTGATATGGAAAAAGAAATAGAAAGATTAAACCAGGAATTAAATAAATGGCAAAAAGAATTAGATCGTGTGAACAAAAAATTAAGTAATGAAAAATTTGTAGCTAAAGCACCTGAAAAAGTTATCAACGAAGAGAAAGAAAAGAAAGTAACTTATCAGCAAAAATACGATGGTGTATTAGCAAGAATTGAACAATTGAGAGGCTAGAAGCTTATGAATTATTTAGATAGTTTGCATTGGATACATGAACGCATAAAATTCGGAATAAAACCTGGTATAAAAAGAATGAGTTGGATGCTAGGACAATTAAATAATCCTGAAGAAAATATTCAAGCTATTCACGTTGTAGGTACAAATGGTAAAGGGTCTACAGTTAGTTATTTAAGAGATGCTTTAATCGCTAATAATTATGATGTAGGCACTTTTACTTCACCATATATTGTAACTTTTAACGAAAGAATTAGTTTGAATGGCGTGCCAATATCAGATAGTGATTTAGTTGAACTCGTGCAAGTTGTTAAGCCTATTTCTGAAAGGTTAGAAGCAGAAACTGAACTTGGACCAGCAACTGAATTTGAAATCATTACACTTATGATGTTTGTATATTTTGGCTCAATGCGTCCTGTGGATTTTGTAGTCATTGAAGCCGGTTTAGGTGCTTTGAATGATTCTACAAATGTATTTCAACCTGTCATGACAGTGTTGACGAGCATAGGATTAGACCATACAAATATATTAGGTGACACTTATTTGGATATTGCACGAGAAAAAGCAGGCGTAATTAAACCTAGCGTGCCACTCATTTATTCAGTTAAACCAAAAGACGCCTTACATTTTGTAAGAGAAGTAGTAGAGAAACATCATAATAAAGGATTAGAACTAGATAGAGATATTTATATTTTATCTGAAGATGATGAATTTACTTATCGTTATGATAATTATGAGTTGGAAAATATTCAACTTAACATGATAGGGAAACATCAACATGAAAATGCAGCACTTGCGATAACGACATTAATAGAAATGTACCAAAGAGGTTTAATTCAATTAGATTTCAACAAAATGATTGATGCAATCGAAAACGTAACATGGACTGGTCGAATCGAAAAAGTAAAAGAGAATCCGCTTGTTTTCTTAGACGGTGCCCACAATAAAGAAAGTATAGATGCACTTGTCGATACATTTAAACAGTATTATTCTGATAAAAAAATTGATGTATTATTTGCAGCTATTGATGGTAAACCTATTGGCAAAATGTTAAATAGTTTAGAAGAGATTACAGAGCGATTTTATGTAACGACATTTGATTTTCCGAAAGCTTTACCAATAGACTCTGTTTATGAGAATTTAGAACATGGTCATATAGTAAAAGTAAAAGACTATCAACAATTCATCAATGAATATGATGGTGAATTACTTATTGTTACAGGTAGCTTATATTTTATAAGTGAAGTAAGAAAAATAATTGTATAAAACTAAGATATTAAAAAAGATATACTCATTTAATTGAGTGTATCTTTTTTATTTTATAATAATAATCTTTATTTTCTGAAAAATAGGGTATCTAAAATAAATACTGGATAAAGGAGCGAGACTTATGGGTGTAAAAACAAAAAGTAAGTTTAAGTTTAAAAATCCTCATACATATGCGATTTTAATTTTTATTATCGCAGTTAGTTGTTTATTAACGTATTTGATACCTTCTGGGGAATTTGACAGAAAGACGGTAAATGATAGGGAAGAAGTTGTGTCAGGGACTTATCATTTAGTGCAAAGTCAACCATCAGGATTCTTAGAAATTTTCAGATCAATACCTGAAGGATTAATAAGTGGTGCAGATATTATATTTTATATCTTTTTAGTTGGTGGCGCTTTTGGTATTATTCATCAAACGGGTGCAATAACTAATGGTGTTAACGCAGCGATGCAAAAATTAGGAAAAAACGGGAAATTCATGATTCCATTAACGATGTTTATCTTTTCATTGTTAGGATTTTCAATTGGATTAGCCGAAGAAACGATTATCTTTGTACCAATAGGCATTACGATTGCAAGGGCAATTGGCTATGATGCAATGACCGGTGCAGCGATGATTATAATGGGTGCTGCCGCTGGGTTCCTTGGGGGGATGCTTAATCCTTTTACAGTAGGGATTGCACAAAAAATTGCTGAAATTCCGCTGTTCTCTGGTTGGCAATTCAGGACAATTATTTACATATGTGTACTTATAGTTGGGATAGCGTACGTAATGATGTACGCTAGAAAAGTTAAAAAAGATCCTACTAAAAGTCTTGTTTATGATTTAGAACAAGAAAATAAAGATCAAGTACAAGATGAACCAGAAATTGAACGATTTACTAAGAGACAAGTTTTTTGTTTAATACTTTTAGTAAGCGCAATTTGTTTTAATGTATTTGGAATTTTTAAATTTGGTTGGTCATTTAATGAAATGAGTGCAAATTTCCTTTTAGCTGGATTATTAGCTGGCTTTATTGGTGGATTAGGATTCAATGGTACTTTTGATGCACTCGTTGATGGTATGAAATCTATCTTATTCGGGGCGTTAATTGTCGGTTTTGCTAAAGCAATTGTAGTCGTGCTTGAAAATGGGAAAATAATAGATACCATTGTCTACTATTTAACGAATACAATTCAAGATCTACCGGCAAGTTTGACAGTAGGGATGATGTTCTTTATTCAAATGGTACTTAATTTCTTTATTCCTTCTGGTTCGGGACAAGCGATGACTACTATGCCATTAATGGTACCTATTTCAGATTTATTAAGTATTAACAGACAAATGGCAGTACTTGCTTTCCAATATGGAGATGCAGTGAGTAATAGTATTTTCCCGACGTCAGCTTCGTTAATGGGTGGATTAGCTGTTGCAGGTATTTCATATACAAAGTGGGTTAAGTTTATCTGGAAATTATTATTACTATGGGTCGTGATATGTATGGTTGGTATATTTATTGCATTATCACTCGGCTACTAAAATTTTTATAAACTATAAAAAACTTGAAAAACGTCATTGATTTCATATGATGTTTTTCAAGCTTTTTTTGTCTTTTAGCATATATTAAATATTTATATTTCATTAATTAAAAAAACGGTATTATGCGTTTTTGGAGCTGTTTGGTATATTGTATTATATGATTTAAAGGAGATTGAGTTTTATGATTTTAACTTTTTTATTCGGTACGATAATGGCTAGTTATATATATCAGTTAGCCGGTTCTAATGATATAAATTATAAAACATTAACACAACGTTCATCATGTAGTCATTGTAACAATCAATTAAAACTTTGGGATTTAGTTCCAATCTTCAGTTATTTATATTTAAGAGGTAAGTGTCATTATTGTAACAGTAAAATTCCTATAGATTTATTGATAGTAGAACTATTATTAGGTATATTATTTATCTTGCCTTTTTTCAGTTTAACAATGGATAATCTACTTCTTTATTATTATGTAATTATATTTTTAATACCACTTTCTATTTATGATGTTATTCACTTCGTTATACCTAACCATATACTATTTATTATGTTCATCGTAAGTATTTTTATATTTGATATTTTTAATACGACATTCTATATTTCGTTAGCGATTATATTGCTTTTGCATTTTTTATATTTTATTTCAAGAGAGGGCATTGGTTATGGAGATATAAAGTTATTTTCAATTATGAGTTTAGTTTTTACATGGCACCAATTTTTATTAGTATTTATGTTTACATTTATTATAGCTGGAATATTTGTCACATTTTATTTGGGTATTTTAAGACAACGAATAAAGCGTGTACCTTTAGTTCCATTTATAACAATAGCAACTATAGTTGTTTTAATTTTTAATCATCAAATTAATTTTTATTTTTTAGGAGGATCATATGGCAATTAAAATAAGAGACTTACAAAACGAAGATAAACCGAGAGAAAGACTTAAATCTTATGGTTCAGATAAATTGACGAATAGAGAGTTGTTAGCGATTATCATTAATTCTGGTAGTAAGCAGTTTTCAAGTTTAGAATGTGCAAACCAAGTTTTAAATTTAGTAAGCAATTTAAGGGAATTACGACATTTAACGTTTTCTGAACTTATAACAGTTAATGGCATTGGAGAGAAGAAAGCCATTACGATTTTAGCTGTTATTGAATTAGCGAAAAGAATGCATAGTAATACGGTTTTAGATAAAGTAGAAATCAATGAACCTAAAGACGTAGCAAATTACTTGATGGAAAAATTAAGATATTTAAAACAAGAACATTTTGTCGCATTGTTATTAAATACTAAAAACCAAATTATTCATGAACAGTCTATTTTTATTGGTTCTTTAAATATGGCAGTTGTTCATCCACGAGATTTATTGCGTGAAGCGGTAAAACATTCTGCAGCATCAATTGTAATAGCACATAATCATCCAAGTGGTGACCCGACACCTTCTTTAGAAGATATAAAGACTACGAAACGCGTAATGTATTGTTGTGACTTAATGGGAATTGATTTATTGGATCATATTATTATAGGTGACGGAGAATTTGTTAGTCTGTTTCAAGAAGATTATATTATGAAAGAAGATTTAGATTTAAATGAACTAAATGATTTGTAGAATGGTATAATAATTAAAAAAGTGTCAGGAGTTTTAAGCATGCAAATTATTTCTTTTATTTTAGTTATTTTACCAGTGTTGTACATCATGTCTATATTTCAAAAGAAAAGTAAAAATAAGGTTAATAAGAAAAACTATAAAATTTTAATGTTGTTAAGTATTGTAGGTGTTGTTTTAAGTTCAATTTTAATGACGATAGTAAGTAAAGAAGACCATCTTTCATTTATGTTAGTAATAGCATCTATTGGTGCAGGAATAATATGGGGCATAATTGTATCAATTGTATTATTTTTCTTAAGTAAATTACTTAACAAATAAATATATTTAGAATTTTTCGAATATTCTATTGACAATAAATTTAGTAAACGATATGATTAATTTAAATTTAGAGGAAAAGGAGGTAGTGACAATGAGAAACTTTAATCAGAGAAATCTCAAAACAACAACATACAACACTACCCCTTTATTAAACAGAATTTAAACATAGGAGTAGTATATAACTTCCTATGAGTTAGTTTAAGAACACACGCTTTCTTTAGGGGGAAAGCGTGTGTTTTTTTGTTTAATATGAGGGGTTTAAGGAGGGATATTGTGTTTCAAGCATTAAAAAAATTAATATGGTTTTTTAAATTACAATGGAAAAAATATATAATAGCAATCATCCTTTTACTTATAACGAATGTTGCGGAGGTCATACCACCTTGGTTGGTAGGGCAAACAATAGATAAAATTAGTGATCAATCTTTAACTGAAATTGTTTTTTATCAGCTGATCACCGTTTTTATAACAATACTTATTGTGACATACATTATAAATTACATCTGGAGAAATATTATTTTTTCAAATTCTCAATTATTAGAGTCGATAATGAGAAGAAAGTTGATGCAAAAGTTCTTATCTATGAGTCCCACGTTCTTTGAAAAAAATAGAACGGGAGATTTGATGGCTAAGTCTACAAATGATTTGAATCAAATAAGAAATACTGCAGGTATGGGTGTTTTGACACTTATAGATTCAACTACATTTATGGCGACAATTATTATTACAATGTGTATCACTGTTTCATGGAAATTAACGTTATTAGCCATGATTCCACTACCTTTATTAGCTATTTTAGAAATAGAACTAGGTAAGAGAATTCATAAGCGATATATGGTGTCACAACAATCATTTGGTGATATGAACGATAGTGTACTTGAATCAATTGAAGGTGTACGTGTAACAAGAGCATATGCACAAGAAGATAATCTTAATAAAGATTTTCGTGATATGACTGAAAGTGTTGTTGATAAGTTTATGAAAGTGGAAAGAATGGATGCGTTTTTCCAACCTATAACGATTGTCATAACAGCAATGAGCCAAGTAATCGGTATAGGATATGGCGCATATTTAGTTAATACAGGTGAAATGACAGTTGGCGGACTCATTTCATTTACAGTTTATTTAAATATGCTCGTATGGCCAATGTTCTCAGTTGGTATTCTTATTAATATTATGCAAAGAGGGAATGCTTCATTAGATCGCGTGAATAATACTTTAAATGAAGAAGAAACGGTATTAGACACTGATAGTATCGGTACACCATCACATGAACTAGGTATGAAATCAGTTGCATTTAAATACCCTTCAAGTGAAACCATTAATTTAAATCATATAGATATTAAATTAGATAAAGGTGAAACATTAGGTATTGTCGGGTCAACAGGTTCAGGGAAAACGACATTAATTAAGCAAATTTTAAAAGAATATCCTACAGGTGATGGTGAAATCATATTTGGAGATACAAATATAAATAAAATTTCGAAAAATGATTTAAGAAGTTTAATAGGGTATGTTTCTCAAGAAAATATTTTATTCTCAAAATCTATAAAAGATAATATCAAATTCGGCAAATCTGACGCTACGGATGAAGAAATTCAAAATGCTATAAAATTTGCTTATTTTGAAAATGATGTTGAAAGATTACCTCAAGGTTTAGAGACACTTGTAGGTGAAAAAGGTATTGCTATATCAGGAGGGCAAAAACAAAGAATTGCCATAGCTAGAGCGCTCATTATGGATCCTAAAATTTTGATTTTAGATGATGCATTATCCGCGGTAGATGCAAAAACTGAAAAGCAAATCATACAAAATATCCAAAAATATAGAAATGGTAAAACAACTATAATAGCAACACATAGACTGTCTGGGGTTAAACATGCCAATTTAATAGTCGTTATGGACCATGGTGAAATTATAGAATCAGGTACACATGAACAATTATTGAATAAAGATGGATGGTATAAATCTCAATTTGAGCTTCAAAGATTGAAGGAGGTGTATAGCAAGTGACCATTGTAAAACAACTCTTTCCATTTATTAATAAATATAAAACACGATTTATAATTGGTACGATCATTTTAGTTTTAGCAGTTGGTTTTGAATTATTAGGACCACTCGTAGCGATGTACATCATTGACCATTATGTAAAGTCATCTTCAGAGCAAATTATACAATTAAGACCAGTTATTTTATTACTTAGTTTATTTTTTGTCATATCGCTTATACACGCAATACTTAGTTATTTCCAAACGATTGTGTTACAACGTGCTGGTTCTGACGTCATTAAAGAGTTAAGAATTAAACTGTTTGAACATGTTCAAAAATTACCGATTAAATACTTCGATAATTTACCTGCTGGGAAAGTTGTCGCAAGGATAACGAATGATACACAGATGATTCTTGAATTATTTACAGTTATTTTACCTAACTTCCTATCTGCATTTATTACGATGATAGGTGTTATTATTGCTATATTCTTAATCAATACTAAAATGGGGTTCATTGCTTTAGTCACAATACCCTTTGTTATGTTTTGGTTATTATGGTACAAAAAAGTAACAGGTAAATATAATCACACGATTCGAGAGAAAAATAGTGATATGAATGCTTTGATAAATGAATCGATTAATGGCATGAATATTATTCAATCGTTTAGACAAGAAAAACAAATTATGAATGACTTTGATAATATGAATAACACATATTTAGATAATTATAAAAGAATCATTCAATTTGATTCATTAACTGAACATAATTTGTTAAGTGCAATTAGAAATATTGTGTTCTTAATGTTAATCGTAGTGTTTGGTTATCAATTTTTATCATCGTCTGTAGCTATTTCAGTTGGTACTTTATATATACTTGTAAATTATATTACGAGACTATTCGATCCTTTATTCGGTGTATTAAATGTATTAGGTCAATTGGAACAAGCGAGAGTTTCTTGTGAACGTGTTTTTGAAATGATGGATGTAAAAGAAGAAGAAATACCTGAACATATTATTCAATTACCAAAACAAATTAAAGGTAATGTAAAATTCAATGATGTGTCATTCGCATATAAAAAAGATGAATATGTTTTGAAAAATATTGATATTGAGGCTAAACAAGGAGAAACGATAGCTTTAGTTGGTCATACTGGTTCAGGTAAAAGCTCGATTATGAATTTGCTATTTAGATTTTATGATCCAACAAAAGGAACAATCGAAATAGATGGGATTCCTACAATTCAATTAGATAAACAAGATATGAGAAGACATATGGGGATTGTATTACAAGATCCGTATTTATATACGGGTACGATTCTTTCCAACATTACATTAAACGATTCACGAGTATCTAGAGAACAAGCAATTGAAAGCTTAAATGCTGTTGGTGGAGATAGAGTATTAGAACATTTTACAAAAGGTATTGATGAACCAGTGATTGAACGAGGAAGAACTTTAAGTTCAGGGCAGCGACAAATTATATCTTTTGCTAGAGCACTTGCTTTTAATCCAGAAATATTAATATTGGATGAAGCAACTTCAAGTATTGATTCTGAAACGGAAGCAATTATTCAAAAAGCTATGACAGTACTGTCAGAGAATAGAACGTCATTTATTATAGCTCATCGACTTTCTACTATTAAAAACGCTGACCAAATAATCGTTTTAGATCAAGGACAGATAATTGAAAAAGGAACACATGATCAATTAATTGATTTAAAGGGACAATACTTTAAAATGTATCAAATGCAATCTTTATCTATCGATTAAAAAAGTCTGGGACATAAACGTCCTAGACTTTTTTTAGTGTCACGTAAAATATAGTACACCTTGATATATAAAGTAAATAACTAAAGCAATGATGGCTAATTTAATTACAACTCTTAATATTCCTACGAAAAATCTAAAGAAGATAATTAATAACAAGATAGCTAAGAATATATATAATAATTCCATTTTTTCACCTCTTAAATTCATTATAAAGTAAGTGGAACAATAATACATCAGACTGCAGTATGATTATAGAATTAGGTCCTAAGTCTGATGTTGTAAGGCACGCCAAATTGTATAATGAGTTATGAATGAGAGGTGTCCATAAAATTGAGATGGTTATTTAGATTAATTAGAAATTTATTAGCACTATTAGCAATCATTATCATAATTGTGATTGTATATAGAAATGTTCCGGCACTGAGTGAGTTAAATCCATTAAATCATAGTAATGAGACAACTAATACGGATGTTACACCTAAAAGAGCGCATTCAACATACACTGTAGAAGATAATCCACTTTTAAAAAATGTACCGTTAAGTCAATCTAAACAAGCGTTTAAATGGATTAACAAAAGAGAATTTATGGATGTATCAGGTTTAGAACGCATGGGCTATAATGATGATTACGTTGCAGGACAAAGAGGTACTGAGTATATCTTATATAAATTTGGTGAACCAAAAATGTACGTATATCAAACTGAACAAGATTTGATTAATGATTTAAATGAAATGAATGCAGGTATTCAACTATTGCCTAAATCTTCTTATTAAGTTTTTTTATATTTCGACAGTCTCACACTTTATTTAAAGTGAACTGTAGGATAAAATAGAAATATCATTGTTATTTAGACATTTGAAGATTATGAGGTGTTTTGATTGTCGAATTTTTTTAAAAATAATAAATTAGTATTTTTTCTAATTTCAATGGTCTTATTAATTGTGATAGTTGGTTATTCGATGAGAGCACAATCTGCATCACTTAGTGAACAATATGCGAGTGATACTTCATCATTTGGTGGAAGAATCATTTCTTACCCAGTAACGATGGTATCAGGCTTGTTTACGAATTTATTCACTTCTGACGATGAAGTCGATAAATTAAAGGAAGAAGTTAAGAGCACCGACCAGATTAAAGCGGACAAAGCAAGGTTAGAAAAAGAAAACAAAGCTTTAAAAAAAGAATTAGAAATGAAAGATATTTCGCAATTTAACCCAATATCAGCAACTGTAATTGCTAGAAGTCCTGATCAATGGATGAACACGATTATAATTGATAAAGGTAAAAAAAGCGGAATGAAAGAAAATATGGCAGTCATTACGAGTGAAGGTTTAGTTGGACGAATTAAAAAAGCTAACCAATTTTCATCTCAAGTTGAACTTATTTCTACTAGTGTTAAAACAAGTAAACTTTCTGTGGACATCCAACAAGATGGAGACAGTATTTTTGGCATGATTAATCGTTATGATGAAAGTAAAGGTTTACTCGTTATTAGTGATATAGATAATAAGTACAAAGTTAAAAAAGGTTCTAAAGTGGTAACAAACGGATTAGGCGATCAATTACCAAAAGGCATACTCGTAGGTAAAGTTGAGAAAGTCGAAAATGATGAATACGGTTTATCAAAAGTAGCGTATATTAAAACATCTACAAATATTAAAGACTTAAATCATGTGTATGTCGCTAAAAGAGATCCACAAACTATCCCTTCATCAGATGAAAGTGGTGAGGAATAATGAGACTTTATGTTATTCCTCTAATTGGTGTTGTACTATTTTATTTAGATTCCTTATTAACGCGACTATCGCCAATACATATGTTTAATGAAACTTTTATAATTGTTCCGAGGTTAACTTATATATATATTTTAATCATTACTGTATATAAGAATCCTAAAGTTGCCATTATATTAGCTATCGTTACAGGTATATTTACAGATATTTATTACGGTGGGGTATATGGAATATATACTTTTGGTTATGCTATATTTGTAGTTATGATGGATAAGTTATTTAAAGTTTTCTACAGAGATATGTTAATGATGGCAATATTATTAATTTTTTCAGTAGTCTTATTAGAAATTTGGGTTATGATTTTCTATGCTGCGTTAGGTATCGCTTCAATTAACTTAGGGCATATTATTTTATTCAGATTTATACCGACGATGATATTTAATTTTATATGTCTCATCATTATTTTCCCATTTGTATTGAAGTTATTAGAAAGAAATACAAATTAACTATTCAATATTGACATAGATAGCTGTAGATGGTAATCTATTTAAGTTGAGTAGTTTCAAGCTACATACAACCGCTCAATCATAGGTCTTAAGTACAGTTGTCACCTATGAATGGCGTGACTTAAAAAATTAGGAGGTGCAAGTATGTTTGCTATAATTGAAACTGGCGGAAAGCAAGTTAAAGTAGAAGAAGGTCAAACAGTTTGGGTTGAGAAATTAGACGTAAACGAAGGTGATTCAGTCACTTTTGATCAAGTATTATTTGTAGGTGGAGATTCAGTTAAAGTTGGATCACCTGTTGTTGAAGGTGCTTCAGTTACTGCTAAAGTTGAAAAACAAGGACGCGGTAAAAAAATCACTGTATTCAAATACAAAGCTAAGAAAAACTACAAACGTAAACAAGGTCATCGTCAACCTTACACTAAATTAACTATCGAAAAAATCAACGCGTAAGCAATGATTAATGTAGATATTAGTTTGAATGATCAAGGGCAAGTTACAGACGTAATCATGTCTGGACATGCTGATTCAGGTGAGTACGGTAAAGATATAGTCTGTGCAGGAGCTTCGGCTGTTGTATTTGGAACTGTCAATGCCATCATCGGATTAACTGATGAAACACCTGATATTGATTACAGTGATGACGGTGGATATTTTCATATACGTAGTGTAGAATTAGATAACGAACAGGCACAAACATTATTACAAGGTCTAATCATTTCTTTGAAAACAATTGAAGAAGAGTACGGACAATATATTAAACTAAATTACAAGTGAGGTGTAACTCATGTTAAAATTAAACTTACAATTTTTCGCATCGAAAAAAGGGGTAGGTTCTACAAAGAACGGACGTGACTCAGAATCAAAACGTTTAGGTGCTAAACGTGCTGATGGTCAATTCGTTACAGGTGGTTCTATCTTATATCGTCAACGTGGAACTAAAGTTTTCGCTGGTGAAAACGTAGGTCGCGGTGGAGACGATACATTATTCGCTAAAATCGACGGCGTTGTTAAATTCGAACGTTTTGGTCGTGACAAAAAGAAAGTATCTGTATACACAGCTGCTGAATAATCACTATATTGAGACACCAGAATTTTTTCTGGTGTTTCTTTTTTTAATCATATCGTGATAATGGTATAATACTAACTATGAATACGGATAATATGGGTGGTTATATGAATAATTTAGATGTGTATTTAAAGTCGAGACATGATTTTGTGAATCAGTTCCAACTTTTATATTCTTATAAACAGTTAGGTAAAGATGATAAAGTTAATTCAATGTTAGATGAATTATATAATGATCTTAAACAAGAACAATTATTTTTAAACACACCATGTAGAAAATTTGTTCAGGAAGTATTTGAACACAAAATCTCATTGTCAGGCTCTAAATGGACATTTGAAATTGAATGTATAAACGATGATTATTATCATAGAAATTTAATTTTGTCAGATAACATACTATTTAGTATTTTTTATATATGGGTCAATGATTTGGGTATTGATTTTGAAGGTATTCATTCACATTTAGGATTAATAGTTGAAGAAGAATTTGTGACACTTATAATTAAAATTAATGATGTTCAGCTAGATGAAAGTAAAATTAAAAAGTGTTTTAGTAGTTATAATACCGAAATAATATCGTTAACAAACGATACGAGTGAGTTAGAATTTTTTATTAATATAAATGAATTAGAGGTGTAAACATGTTTATAGATCAGGTCAAGGTTTCTTTGAAAGCTGGTGATGGCGGTAATGGATTAGTTGCTTTTCGTCGTGAAAAGTATGTTCCGTTCGGTGGTCCAGCTGGAGGAGATGGAGGCAAAGGTGCCTCAGTTATATTTGAAGTAGATGAAGGTTTACGTACATTATTAGATTTTAGATTCCAAAGTAAATTTAAAGCTGATAAAGGCGAGAATGGACAAAGTAGTAATATGCATGGACGCGGTGCAAGTGATTTAGTATTAAAAGTGCCACCTGGTACAATCGTTAAGAACGCTGAAAACGAAGAAGTTTTAGCTGACTTAGTTGAACATGGACAAAGAGCTGCAGTTGCTAAAGGTGGACGCGGCGGTAGAGGTAATTCTAGGTTCGCATCGCCAAGTAACCCAGCTCCCGACTTTTGTGAAAACGGTGAACCTGGAGAAGAGTTAGATGTCGTTTTAGAATTAAAACTTATGGCAGATGTAGGATTAGTTGGATATCCAAGTGTTGGGAAATCAACGCTATTATCAATCGTTTCTAAAGCTAAACCAAAAATTGGTGCTTACCATTTCACAACTATCAAACCTAATTTAGGTGTCGTTCAAACGAGTGACGGTAGAGGATTTGTTATGGCTGATTTACCTGGTTTAATTGAAGGTGCATCAGAAGGTGTAGGTTTAGGTCATCAATTTTTAAGACACGTTGAAAGAACGAGAGTTATCGTACATATCATTGATATGAGTGGAATGGAAGGCAGAGACCCTTACGAAGATTATGTTACAATTAATCGAGAATTAAAATCATATAACGAAAAACTATCTAGAAGACCACAAATTGTTGTGGCAAACAAAATGGATTTACCAGATTCAGAAACACAACTTGATATGTTTAAAGAACAATTAGAAGAAGATGTAAAAATTTTACCAATCAGTACAGTAACGAGAAAAAATGTCGATCAATTGTTATATGAAATAGCAGACTTGTTAGACGAAACTGAAGGTATGGATTTTGATAGCGTCGAAGAAGAAACAGGCGTACACAGAGTTGTATATAAACATGAGAAATCAAGAGATCACTTCGTTATTACAAGAGATGACGACGGTGCATATGTTGTATCAGGTAATTCTATTGAAAGATTGTTCAAAATGACAGACTTTAATCGTGATGCTGCTGTTAGACGTTTTGCTAGACAAATGCGTTCTATGGGCATTGATGATGCGTTAAGAGAACGTGGTGCATCAAACGGTGATATTGTAAGAATATTAGGCGGAGAATTTGAATTTGTCGAATAGGGCGTGTTCTAATTGAAAAAATCAAATGAATCAACAAAGAAGTTCTATTTAATAAGAGAAGATGTTTTACCAGAATCTGTACAAAAAACAATTAAAGTTAAAAATGCATTAATGAAAAATAAAAATTTAACAATTTACGATGCAGTTAAGTCATTTAATTTATCTAGAAGTGCTTTTTATAAGTATAAAGATACGATATTTCCTATAGATAGATTAGAAGAACAGACTAGAAATTTAACTTTAATTTTGTACGTACAAGATGAAGTTGGTATGTTAGCATTTGTGTTAAATAAAATAGCTGAATTGAATGGTTCAGTACTTACGATTCATCAAAGCTTACCTATGAAAGAAAGAGCAACGATAACCATTTCATTAAACGCAGCTAATATAGATTTATCTTTAGAAGAATTAATGGATGCTATAAAAGAAAGTCCATATGTAGATGAAGTAGAAATCATCGGAATGAGTATGTAAAGGAAGTTGTCTAAATGTATGCATATATAAAAGGAACGATTTCACAATTATATCCATCACATATTGTAGTAGAAAATAATGGAATTGGTTATGAAATTCAAACACCTAATTCTTATCGTTTTCAATCACAATTAGAGCAAGAAACACAAGTTTACACGCAATTAATTGTTCGAGAAGATGCTCAATTGTTGTATGGTTTCACTAATTTAGAAGAAAAAGATATGTTTTTAAGCCTTATCAAAGTGACAGGAATTGGACCAAAATCTGCTTTAGCCATTTTAGCGTCTAGTACACCGAATGAGGTGGCTATCGCGATAGAAAATGAAAACGAAGCATACTTAACAAAATTCCCTGGAATAGGTAAAAAAACGGCGAGACAAATAATATTAGACTTAAAAGGTAAATTAATTATTACTGAAGAGTCTGAGTTGTTTAATCAAAATAATAATAATGATTATGATTTATTAGAAGAAGCTTTATTAGCTTTAGAAGCGTTAGGTTATTCAAAACGTGAAATAACAAAAGTTAAAAAAGTTTTAGAAAAAGAATCATTTGATACAGTAGATGCATGTGTTAAAAGAGGATTAGCACTACTTATTCAATAAATGAGGTGATTTTTTTGGATGATCGTATAGTTGATGAACATGAACGTGATGAAGATATACAAAACGAATTATCATTAAGACCTGATACTTTAAGTCAATATATTGGTCAACATAATATAAAATCTAATTTGGATATCTTTATTCAAGCTGCCAAATTGAGAGAAGAGCCATTAGATCATTGTCTATTATATGGACCACCAGGTTTAGGTAAAACGACTTTAGCGCATATCATTTCAAATGAAATGGAAGTAAATTTAAAAACTGCTAGTGGTCCTTCGATTGAAAGACCTGGAGATTTAGCAGCTATTTTATCAGCTTTACAACCAGGTGATGTATTGTTTATTGATGAAATACATCGCTTGAGTAGAGTTGTTGAAGAAGTGTTATATCCTGCTATGGAAGACTTTTTCTTAGATATTGTAGTTGGAAAAGGTGAAGAAGCGAGAAGTATTAGAATTGATTTACCTCCATTTACTTTAGTTGGCGCTACTACAAGAGTTGGTAGTTTATCAGCTCCTTTAAGAGATCGTTTTGGTGTTCATTTAAGACTGGAATACTATGATGATCAAAGTTTAAATGAAATTATTAAACGTACAGCTGAAGTATTCGATGTTCAAATAGATGATCAAAGTACGAATGAATTATCAAAACGTAGTAGAGGTACGCCGCGTATAGCAAATCGATTGTTACGAAGAGTTCGAGATTTTGCTCAAGTAAAAGGAAATACTTCGATTGAAATTGACACGACGAAACACGCATTAGATTTATTACAAGTCGATAAAGAAGGTTTAGACCATATAGACTATAAAATTATGCACTGCATTTTAAATAACTATAAAGGCGGACCGGTTGGCTTAGATGCGATAGCTGCGACGATAGGTGAAGAACGCATAACTTTAGAAGACGTATATGAACCGTATTTAATTCAAAAAGGTTTCATTGAAAGAACACCTAGAGGTAGACGTGCGACTGCTTTAAGTTATGATCATTTTGAAATAAAAAAGAATTAGGAAAGAGGCAAAGTTTGTGAATATTGAAGATTTTGACTTTGATTTGCCTGAATCGCTCATTGCGCAAACACCATTGTTAGAACGAGAAAACAGTAGGTTACTAAAATGCGATAAAAATACTGGTGAATTAGAAGATTTAACATTTAAAAATATTATTGACCACCTTTCTCCAGGTGACTGTTTAGTATTAAATGATACGAAAGTAATGCCAGCAAGATTATTTGGTATCAAAGAAGAAACTGGTGCTAAAGTTGAAATGTTAATGCTGACTCAACAAGAAGATGATGAATGGGAAGTATTAATTAAACCTGCGAAACGAATTAAAGTGAATCAATCTGTTTCTTTTGGTGAAGGTAAAATTATTGCTACTTGTGTTAAAGAGTTAGAGCAAGGTGGCAGAATTATGAAACTTTCTTATAAAGGTATATTACAAGAAAGATTAGATGAACTAGGTGAAATGCCTTTACCACCTTATATTAAAGAAAGATTAGATGATCAAGATCGTTATCAAACTGTTTATGCTAAAGAAATAGGTTCAGCAGCAGCACCTACAGCAGGACTTCATTTTACACAAGAATTGTTGCAAGAAATTGCAGAAAAAGGTGTACATATAGCATTTATAACATTACATGTAGGTTTAGGAACATTCAGACCAGTTAGTGTTGAAAATATTGATAATCATGAAATGCATTCTGAATATTATCAAATGAACGGTGATACAGCAGAATTATTAAATAATATTAAAGCACAAGGTAACAAAATCATCTCGGTTGGTACAACATCAACGAGAACGTTAGAAACCATTTATTCAAAGAATCATTCATTTGTTGAAGAAAGTGGTTGGACAGACATATTTATATATCCGGGATATGAATTTAAGGCAATAGATGGGTTAATTACTAATTTCCATTTGCCAAAATCCACATTGATTATGTTAGTTTCTGCACTTTCAACAAGAGAGCATATTTTAAATGCATACAAACATGCAGTTGAAAATCAATATAGATTTTTTAGTTTTGGAGATGCAATGATTATTATATAGTAAAGGAGAAAGAACATGCCTGCAGTAACATATGAGCATATTAAGACGTGTAAACAGTCTGGTGCAAGATTAGGAATCGTACATACACCACATGGTTCATTTGAAACACCAATGTTTATGCCTGTTGGAACGAAAGCTACTGTTAAAACAATGAGTCCTGAAGAACTCAAACAAATGGAAGCGAAAATCATTTTGAGTAATACCTATCATTTGTGGTTACAACCTGGAAGTGATATCATTTCTAAGGTGGGTGGCTTACATAAGTTTATGAATTGGGATGGACCTATCTTAACCGATTCAGGTGGTTTTCAAGTATTCAGTTTAAGTGATATGAGAAAAATTGAAGAAGAAGGTGTGCATTTTAGACATCATTTAAATGGGTCTAAATTGTTTTTAAGTCCTGAAAAAGCGACGCATATTCAAAATGATCTTGGTTCAGATATTATGATGGCTTTTGATGAATGTCCACCTATGCCTTCAGAATATGAATATGTAAAAAAATCTATCGAAAGAACATCGAGATGGGCAGAAAGATGTCTTGAAGCACATCGACGCCCAGAAGATCAAGCTTTGTTTGGTATTATCCAAGGTGGAGAATACAAAGATCTTAGAGAGCAAAGTGCTAAAGATTTAGTTTCACTTGATTTCCCTGGCTATGCTATTGGTGGTTTGTCTGTAGGGGAACCTAAACCAGTTATGTATAAAATGGTTGAACATACAGCGCCTTTAATGCCATTTAATAAGCCAAGATATTTAATGGGTGTTGGGTCACCAGATGCATTAATCGAATGCTCTATAAGAGGTATCGATATGTTTGATTGTGTATTACCAACACGTATAGCTAGAAATGGTACATGTATGACATCTCAAGGTAGAGTTGTGATTAAAAATGCTAAATATCAGCAAGATTTATCACCATTAGATCCTGAATGTGATTGTTATACTTGTAGAAATTATACTAAAGCATATTTGCGCCATCTGATTAAAGCAGATGAAACTTTTGGAATTCGTCTTACTACATATCATAATTTGTATTTCTTATTGAAATTGATGGAGAATATTCGCCAAGCGATAAGAGAAGATCGATTACTTGATTTCAAAGATGAATTTTTTGAGCAATATGGACTTAATGTAGATAACCCTAAAAACTTTTAAAGGAGTATGATTATGGACGTTTTAGTACAATTATTACCAATTATCTTAATTTTTGCACTTGTTTGGTTCTTAATGATTAGACCTCAACAAAAAAGAGCAAAAGAGCATCGCGAATTATTAAACCGTTTAGAAGTAGGTCAAAAAGTTACTTCAATCGGTGGTATCAAAGGTACAGTTAGAGCTGTTGATGAATCAATCGTAGTTGTTACTGTTAACGACAAAGGACAAGAAATTACATTTGAAAAACCAGCTATTAAACAAGTAGACCCATCTTAAATTAGTTTACTTTTTGATTCATTTGGTTTAACATAATGTATCATATTTATTTTTAAAGGACATGGTTATCCATGTCTTTTTTTAATACATATATTATATGGCTATTCAACAACCATTGGTGTATGCTATAACATATATAGTGAATTAAAATAAGTAAGAGGTGTTATCGTGAAAAAGCGGAGTAAAATTATAGCCTTTATACTTTTTGCAGTGTTGATTTTCAGTTTAATTGGATCAACTTCAAAAGATATAACAAAGAATGTAAAATTAGGGCTAGACTTACAAGGTGGGTTTGAGGTACTTTATCAAGTTAATCCTTTAGATAAAGGCGACAAAATTGATAAAGAAGCTGTTAAATCAACCGCAAAGACTTTAGAATCACGTGTAAACGTATTAGGTGTTTCTGAGCCGAAGATTCAAGTTGAAGAAGGCAATAGAATTAGAGTTCAATTAGCGGGCATTAAAGATCAAAATGAAGCGCGTAAAGTTCTTTCAACTCAAGCCAATTTAACAATCAGAGATGCTAAAGACAATGTACTATTATCCGGTAAAGATTTAGTACAAGGTGGCGCTAAACAAGGTTTTAAAGATAATACGAATCAAGTAGCCGTTACCCTTAAGCTAAAAGATGCTAAAAAATTCAGAGATGTAACTGAAAAAGTCTCCAAAATGAATCCAAATCTTATGGTTATTTGGATGGATTATAGTAAAGGAGATAGTTACGCTAAAGAAGCTAAGAAAGAACAAGAAGGGAAAAAACCAAAATATATTTCAGCAGCTACAGTTAGTCAGCCAATCAACTCTGAAAATGTAGAAATTTCAGGTGGATTTAAAGGCGAAAAAGGCGTTAAAGACGCTAAACAAATAGCTGATTTATTAAATTCTGGTTCATTACCTGTTAAATTAGATGAAGTATACTCTACTTCAGTAGGTGCACAGTTTGGTAAAGATGCGTTACATGAAACGATATTTGCATCAGCTATTGGTGTTGGTATTATATTCTTATTCATGTTGATATACTATCGTTTACCTGGTATTGTAGCCGTTATTACATTAAGTGCTTATGTGTACTTAACTTTAGTCGCATTTAACTTCATATCGGGTGTTCTAACGTTGCCAGGACTCGCAGCTCTGGTGTTAGGTGTAGGTATGGCTGTAGATGCCAACATTATCATGTACGAACGGATTAAAGATGAGTTGCGGATAGGAAGGACACTGAAACAAGCATATAAAAAAGGTTCAGAATCATCATTTGTAACTATTCTGGATGCCAACTTAACAACTATTTTGGCAGCTTTAGTATTATTTGTATTTGGTGAAAGCTCAGTAAAAGGTTTCGCTACAATGTTATTATTAGCGATACTGATGAGTTTCTTAACTTCCGTATTCTTCACTAGAATATTCTTATCTCTATTAGTTAACTCAAACTATTTCAAGAAAAAATATAACTGGTTTGGTGTTCCTAAAAAAGATAGACATGATATTAGCGAAAGAATGGATATTCATGATTTAAAAACAAATTACGATAAAATTAATTTTGTGAAATTAGCAAAACCATTGCTAACTTTCAGTATCATCACAATTATAGTTGGTGCGATTATCATCTCCATATTTAGGTTAAATCTTGGTATCGACTTTACAAGTGGTACGAGAGTAGACTTGCAATCTGACAACGCTATAAAAACTGAACAAGTTTCTAAAGAGTTTAAAGATATGGGATTAGATCCATCACAAGTGACAACAAGTGGTTCAGGCAACAAAATGGCGACAGTTCAATTTAAAGATGCCTTGAATAAATCAGAAATTCAAGATGTGAAATCGCATTTTGATAAATCACTAGGACATGATCCGAATGTGAGCACAGTATCACCAGTTGTTGGTCAAGAACTGGCAATGAACGCATTAAAAGCTATGTTGTATGCGGCAATTGGAATTATTCTGTATGTGTCATTTAGATTCGAATGGCGTATGGGTACAACTGCTGTATTAGCATTATTACATGATGTGTTCATAATAGTAGCTGTATTTAGTTTATTCAGACTGGAAGTAGATATTACATTCATTGCAGCTATATTAACTATCATTGGTTATTCCATTAACGACACCATCGTTACTTTCGACAGGGTGCGTGAGAATTTACGTAAAGTTAAAGTGATTACGAAACCTGAAACTATTGATATGATCGTAAACTCATCTATTAGACAAACGATGACTAGATCAATCAACACTGTTTTAACAGTCGTAATCGTAGTAGTTGGACTATTAATCTTCGGTTCATCAAGTATCTTTAACTTCTCATTAGCGTTATTAATAGGACTAGTATCAGGTGTGTTCTCATCTGTATTTGTCGCAGTACCGCTATGGGGCATGTTGAAAAAACGACAACTTAAAAAGTCAGAAAATGGTAAATTAGTCGTTTACGAAGAGAAAAAATCAAACGATGAAAAAATATTAGTTTAATAAATTATAGAAAGCCCTTTAAAGCTGAAACTTTAAAGGGCTTTTGTTATGCTTAAAAGATGATTTTAATGTATAATGTTTTGAGTAGAAATGAGGAGATTTGTTATGACTAAAGCTCGTTATCAATGGACTATTTCTAAAAATAATCAAGAAATAGATAAAGCGATCATTAAAAAATTTAATATTTCCCCACTATTAGAAAAAACGTTAGTTTCTAAAGGATATACAACTGAAGAAGATATAGAACAATTACTTTCTAAAGAAGTGCTTTTCCATGATCCAATGTTGTTAAGTGATATGGATAAAGCTGTTACTAGAATACATAAAGCTATCGACAATAATGAAAAAATATTAGTATACGGGGATTATGATGCAGATGGTGTGACATCTACTACTATCCTTGTAAAGACATTAGAGTCGCTCGGAGCTACAGTTGGCTGGTACATTCCGAATAGGTTTACTGAAGGCTATGGACCTAGTGAAGGTGCTTTTAGAAACGCACATGATGAAGGAGTATCTTTAATTATCACAGTAGATAATGGTATTCAAGGTCATCATGAGATTGACGTTGCTAATGAATTAGGAATAGATGTTATTGTTACGGATCACCATGAGTTCGGTACAACAAAACCTAATGCATATGCAATCGTACATCCGATGCATCCTGATTTTGAATATCCATTTCAATATTTAGCGGGTGTCGGTGTCTCTTACAAATTATCAAAAGCACTAAAAGAAGATTTACCTGATTCATTTTTAGGGTTAGTGGCTATAGGAACGATTGCAGATTTAGTCAGTTTAACGGATGAAAATAGATACATGGTAAAGCAAGGGCTAAAATATTTAAACGAAAAACCTTCTCCTGGTGTGAAAGCTTTATTGGATGTCGCAGAATATACAGACGAAGTGAGTGAACAAACAGTAGGTTTTATTATTGGACCACGTTTAAACGCTGTAGGTAGACTAGATGATGCGAGATTAGCAGGAGAATTATTGATGTGTGAAGACGAAGAAGAAGCCAGTTTTCTTGCTGAAGAAGTCAACCATTTCAATATTGAAAGAAAAGAAATCGTAGAAGCAATTACTGAAGAAGCAATGGAACTAGCTGAAGAAGAAATTCAAAACAATGCACAATTTTTAGTTTTAGCGAAAGAAAACTGGAATGAAGGTGTATTAGGTATAGTTGCTTCAAGAATTGTTGAACAATATAATTTGCCAACAATTGTGCTTAATGTCGATATCGAACAAAATCATGCTAAAGGTTCTGCAAGAAGTATTGAACAAGTATCTATGTTTGAATTTTTACAAAATCAATCTGACCTTATAGATAAATTCGGCGGACATCATATGGCAGCAGGTATGACGTTGAAAATAGATGCAGTAGAACCATTAAAAAAAGCATTGAATGAACAAATGAAAGAACTTACAGATGATAAACCGTTAATTCCTCAATTGAAAGTAGATACTGAATTAGACGTATCTGATATAACAGTTGAAAACATTTTCGATTTAGAACGGTTAAGACCTTTTGGTACTGACATTGCAGCACCATTGTTTTCCATGAAAAATGTGAGTGTAAAATCTGTTAAAGGTATAGGCCAAGGCGAGAAACATCTGAAATTAACTTTGACTGATAAAAATATTACAGCGCTACATTGGAATTTCGGTCATTTTGTACACGACATTTCTAATGATACTGTGATTAATATAGCAGGTAGTTTAAACGTGAATGAATGGAATGGTCATCAATCTCCACAAATCATTGTGAAAGATCTAGAATTGGGCAATGAACATACGGTGTTTGATTATAGAAGTAAAACGAAGCAAGAATTATTGAAAATTAATCAAGAAAACGCACTTTTTGTTATTAACAACTCTGAAGAGAAGGTAAATGATCATTATATTTATTATGGTGAAGTATATAATGAAAAAGTAGAATCTTGTGTATTACGAGATATACCTGCAGATATAGATTCTCTAAAAAATACTTTGAATCAAATCAATGCTGACAAATATTATCTTGTATTTAAAGGTCAATCTAATTCATATTTTGAAGGTATACCAAATGACCAAATATTTAAACAAGTATATAAAGCTTTATACAATAAAAGTGAAACTAACATTCAAAATGAAGGTATGCAACTTTGTCAGTACTTGAAAATAAAACCAGATCAATTAAAGTTTATTTTAAATTGCTTTTATGAGTTGAATTTTATTACAATAGATAATGGTATAATAATGGTCAATAAAGAGGCTGAAAAAAATGATATTAAAAGCGCACCATTATATCAAGCAAGAAAACAACAAATAGAAATAGAAAAGACTTTGTTGTACAATGACAGTCAATCACTCATTAAGTGGATACAATCATTGTTAAACAACACTGAGGAGGAAGTATAATGGATTTAAAGCAATATGTTTCAGAGGTACAAGATTGGCCGAAAAAAGGTGTTAATTTTAAAGATATTACGACAATAATGGATAATGGTGAAGCTTATAAATATGCTACAGATCAAATCGTTCAATATGCACAAGACAAGCAAGTGGATATTGTAGTTGGACCTGAAGCAAGAGGATTTATAATTGGTTGTCCAGTTTCATATGCAATGGGAATTGGTTTTGCGCCAGTACGTAAAGAGGGTAAATTACCACGTGAAGTCATTAAATATGAATATGATTTAGAATACGGATCAAACGTATTAACAATGCACAAAGATGCAATTAAACCAGGTCAACGCGTTTTAATTACGGATGACTTGTTAGCTACAGGTGGAACAATTGAAGCGGCAATTCATTTAATTGAATCATTAGGTGGAATCGTTGTAGGTATAGCGTTCTTAATAGAGTTGAAATACTTAAATGGTATTGAAAAATTAAAAGGCTATGACGTTGTTTCATTAATTTCATATGACGAATAAATGATTTAATATAATATATATAAAATAGTCGCTTTCGTGACTATTTTATTTTTTATAATAATGTTAATTAACTGTGGCATACTACTATTGATAATTGTTATAATAGTAATATTAAAGAGAAATTTTGTGATGAGGTGGTGTTCCCATGAATAAAGAATATCCTTATAGTGCTGATGATGTTTTATATAAAGCTAAAAGTTATTTATCCTATGATGATTATCGCTTGGTAGAGAAGAGTTATGATTTAGCTTTTAAAGCACATCAAGGACAAATTAGAAAAAATAATTTGCCATATATTATGCATCCAATTCAAGTTGCAGGTATTTTAACTGAAATGAAATTGGATGGACCTACAATTGTAGCTGGTTTTCTTCATGATGTTATTGAGGATACCCCTTATACATACGATGATTTAGTCGAAATGTTTAATGAAGAAGTTGCCATTATTGTTGATGGCGTTACAAAACTTAAAAAAGTTAAATATAAATCTAAAGAAACGCAACAAGCAGAAAATCACCGTAAATTATTTATAGCAATTGCTAAAGATGTGCGTGTAATTCTTGTTAAGTTAGCAGATAGATTACATAATGTTAGAACTTTAAAGGCGATGCCTAAAGAAAAACAAAAAAGAATTGCTAAAGAAACACTTGAAATCTATGCACCTCTTGCACATAGATTAGGTATTAATACGATTAAATGGGAATTAGAAGATATTTCTTTAAGATATATCGATAGTGTTCAATACTTCAGAATAGTTAATCTCATGAAGAAGAAAAGAAGTGAACGTGAAACGTATATCTCTAATGCAGTTAAAGATATAGATAAAGAAATGGGCGTTATGGATATCTCTGGTGAAATTAGTGGTAGGCCAAAACATATTTATAGCATTTACAGAAAAATGGTTAAACAAAAGAAACAGTTCGAACAAATATTTGATTTGTTAGCGATTCGTGTAATTGTGCCGTCTATTAAAGATTGCTATGCAGTTTTAGGGCTTGTACACACACTTTGGAAACCAATGCCTGGAAGATTTAAAGATTACATTGCGATGCCTAAACAGAATATGTACCAATCACTACATACGACAGTAGTTGGTCCTAATGGCGATCCGCTTGAAATACAAATTAGAACATTTGAAATGCACGAAATAGCTGAACATGGTGTTGCAGCTCACTGGGCATACAAAGAAGGCAAGAATTTAAGCAACAAGTCAGAAGAATATTTACAAAAAATGAGCTGGCTACAAGAGATAGCTGAAACAGATAATACGTCTCCAGATGCAGAAGAATTTATGGAATCATTAAAATATGATCTGCAAAGTGATAAAGTATACGTGTTTACGCCTGAAAGTGACGTTGTTGAATTACCTTATGGCGCTGTGCCAATAGACTTTGCTTACGCTGTACATAGTGAAGTAGGTAATAAAATGATTGGTGCAAAAGTAAACGGTAAAATTGTACCGATTGATTATAAGCTATCAACAGGTGATATCGTAGAAATTAGGACGAGTAAACATTCTTATGGTCCGAGTAGAGATTGGTTAAAAATTGTTCGTTCATCAAGTGCTAAAAGCAAAATCCGAAGTTTCTTTAAGAAGCAAGATCGTTCAGCCAACATCGAAAAAGGCAAGTTTATGATCGAAGCGGAAATTAGAGAACAAGGTTTTTATGTTGATGATGTATTAACTTCTGAAAACATTAAAGCTGTTAATGAAAAATACAATTTTTCTAGTGAAGAGGACTTATATGCTGCAGTAGGTTTTGGTGGCATTACATCACTTCAAGCAGTAAATAGGCTTTCTGAAAAAATTCGAATAGAACGTAAAAAACAATCACTTAATCAAGTTCAAGAAGTAAGTAAATCTATTCCAATTAAACAAGATGTTAGAACAGAAACTGGCGTATACGTAGAAGGCTTAGATAATATGTTAATTAAATTATCCAAATGCTGTAACCCGATACCTGGCGATGATATCATTGGATATATTACGAAAGGTCATGGCGTAAAAGTTCATAGAAAAGATTGTCCAAATATCATTAATGAAACAGAAAGATTGATAGATGTTGATTGGGTCAAGAATACAAATGAACAGAAGAGCTATCAAGTTGACTTAGAAATTACTGGTTATGATAGAAACGGTTTATTAAATGAAGTATTGCAAGTTGTGAATGCAATAAAAGTTCAATTAGTAAAAGTTTCAGGAAAAGCAGATATCGATAAAAATGCTGTTATAAATATTAGTGTTATGGTTAAAAACGTCAATGATGTTTATAGAATCGTGGATAAAATAAAACAACTAGGTGACATTTATACAGTGACCCGTGTATGGAATTAGAGGTGAATATTTTTGAAAGTAGTTTTGCAAAAAGTAAGCCAAGCAAAAGTAACATCTGATCGTATCCAAAATGAAATAAAAAATGGATTTTTGTTGTTAGTTGGTGTTGGCCAAACTTCAACTTATAAAGATGCAGAAGCTATCGCTAAGAAAATCGCGAAAACGAGAATTTTTGAAGATAGTGAAGGTAAAATGAATCTAGATATTCATCAAGTTAATGGCGAGGTATTATCGATATCTCAATTCACAATATATGCATCAGTGAAAAAAGGGAATAGACCTGGATTTTCAAATGCTATGAATCCTGAAGAAGCGAATAAAATATACGAGTACTTCAATGAACAATTAGAATCTTATGATATTGCAGTTAAAACCGGAGAATTTGGTGCACATATGGATGTATCATTAACCAATGATGGTCCTATTACGATTATTTTCGAAAGTAAGGATGGTATCATTCAATGAACCGAATCAATTTGTGGTTTAAAGAGAAAAAATTGAAACCTATACCAGTTATAGTTGCAGCAGTCATTATAATAGTATTGTTCATCATCATTATTAATTTATTGATACCTGACGGAGGAGAGCCAAAGACATTATCTATGAAAGAAGATGGCGAACTCAGAACTGGACCAGCAGCGTATTATCCTATTATTTTCGAAGTTAAAGATGGAGATAAATTGGATATTACCGATAGACAAGGTAAATGGTATGAAGTAAAAAATGATCAAAATGAAAAAGGTTGGGTAGCTGGCTGGCATACTAGTTTAAATATTAAAGAAGATGTTAATCCAGTAGCAAAGCCGTTAAAAGGTAAAGTAATTGTAGTGGATCCAGGACATGGTGGTAGCGATCAAGGCGCAAGTAGTTCAAAGCATAAAGACGTCACTGAGAAAGAAATCACACTTAAAACAGCTAAAGAATTAGAAAAAATGTTAAAAGCTGAAGGTGCGAAAGTTAAAATGACAAGAACGAAAGACGAATACGTTAAATTAAAGGATAGACAAGCAGATGGTGATGCCTTTATTAGTATTCATAATGACGCACTTGATTCATCAAATCCACACGGTTTAACTGTGTACTATCATCATGATACACAAAAAAATCTTGCAGATACTTTACATACCTCTATTACGCAAAAATCCATACTATCTGATAGAGGTGTAAGAAGTGAAAACTTCCAAGTTATTAGACAAACAAAACTACCTGGTGTATTGTTAGAGCTTGGATATATTAGTAACGCAACTGATGAAAATTTAATCGTCGATAGAAAATATAGACATATAGTTGAGACAGGTATAGTAGACGGTTTGAAAGTGTACTTTTCAAAATAGATATTGACTACATTTCATATTGGGGTTAATATAAATATAAATTATCAATAAAAAATATACCGTATATTCTTGAATAGTATACAGAAATGGTTGAAGACAGAGATTATAACACGAGCTGAGAGTTATAAAGATACTACGTATACTTTTGAACACAAGAAGAGGGAATCTTACGAAAGTAAGATCGGTTTACATCCGTTACTATGTTATGAAGTGAGTATTCTATATTTAGAATACTAATTAGGGTGGCAACACGGAGTATTCGTCCCTTGTATGTATATGCATACAAGGGGCTTTTTTTAATTTAAAGGAGGAAATAATATGATTAATATACCGCGCGGAACTCAAGATATATTACCTAAAGATTCATTTAAATGGCAGTACATTGAGAATAAATTACACGAATTAATGAAAGTTTATAATTATAAAGAAATTAGAACACCAATTTTTGAAAGTACTGAATTGTTCAGTAGAGGTGTTGGTGATTCTACTGATGTTGTTCAAAAAGAAATGTATACGTTCAAAGATAAAGGCGACAGAAACATTACTTTAAGACCAGAAGGAACTGCTGGTGTTGTAAGAAGTTTTATAGAAAATAAAATGCAGGGCGAACCAAATCAACCTGTTAAATTATATTATAATGGTCCAATGTTCAGATACGAAAGAAAACAAAAAGGACGTTATCGCCAATTCGTACAATTTGGTGTTGAAGCGATTGGTTCTGAAAATCCATCAATTGATGTTGAAATCATTTCAATGCTTGTACACATTTATCAGTCATTTGGATTGAAAAATTTGAAATTAGTCATTAATAGTATAGGTGATGCAGAATCAAGAGCGGACTATACAAAAGCGTTACAAGAACACTTTGAACCTGTTATTGATACTTTCTGTAGTGATTGTCAAAACAGATTATATACAAATCCTATGCGTATTTTAGATTGTAAAGTGGACCGTGATAAAGAAGCAGTCAAAAATGCCCCTAAAATTACAGAGTATTTAAATGATTATTCTAAACAATATTTTGATGATGTTAAATCTTTACTAGATGATATTGGTATTGAATACGAAATTGATACGAATTTAGTTAGAGGATTAGATTATTATACACACACAGCTTTTGAAGTCATGAGCAATGCTGAAGGTTTTGGTGCAATTACGACATTATGTGGTGGCGGAAGATACAACGGCCTTTTAGAATTGTTAGATGGTCCTAAAGAAACAGGTATCGGATTTGCTTTAAGTATTGAAAGATTGTTACTAGCTTTAGAAGCTGAAGGCATCGAAATTGAACAAGAAGATTCAATCGATTTATTTATTGCCACAATGGGTGAAAAAGCTGAACAGTATTCCGTCTCACTTATTAATAAGCTAAGACAAGCTGGAATAAGCTGTGATAAAGATTACTTAGGTAGAAAACTTAAAGGTCAAATGAAACAAGCTGATAGATTGAATGCACGAAACTCAATTGTTATCGGTGATGATGAATTACAAAATGAAAAAGTTGAAGTTAAAAATATGAAAACTGGCGAAAGTACATTAGTTACTTTTTCTGAATTAGAGAATTATTTAAAGGTGGAATCATAATGGAAAAAAGAACAACATATTGCGGTGCAATTACAGAAGAACATATTGGTCAAACAGTTACTTTAAATGGCTGGGTTCAAAAAAGACGTGACTTAGGTGGACTCATTTTCATTGATTTACGTGACCGTGAAGGTATTGTCCAAATCGTTTTTAACCCTGACTTTTCAGAAGAAGCTTTACAAATTGCAGAAAAAGTTCGTTCTGAATATGTCATTCAAGTTAAAGGTTTAGTTTCTAAAAGAGATGAAAAAACGGTTAATGAACTTATTAAAACAGGTCAAATTGAAATACAAGTTTCTGACATTCAAATTTTAAACGAATCTGAAACACCTCCATTTTCAATTACAGATATGAACGACATAGACGAAAATGTTAGATTAAAATATCGTTATATTGATTTGAGAAGAGAAAGTTTAGCTCAAACATTTAAGATGAGACATCAAATTACACGTTCAGTTAGAAATTATTTAGACGAAGGTGATTTTTATGAAGTCGAAACGCCGGTATTAACTAAATCTACACCTGAAGGCGCAAGAGACTATTTAGTACCATCTCGCGTTCATGACGGTGAGTTTTATGCATTACCACAATCACCTCAAATTTTTAAACAATTACTTATGATTGGTGGATTTGATAAATACTATCAAATTGTTAAGTGTTTTAGAGATGAAGATTTAAGAGCTGATAGACAACCAGAATTCACGCAAATTGATATTGAAATGAGTTTCGTTGATCAAGAAGACGTTATTAAAATGAATGAAGGTCTTATGAAACGTATTATGAAAGATGTTAAAGGTATCGATATTACAACGCCTTTCCCACGTATGACTTATGCTGAAGCTATGGAAAGATACGGTATTGATAAACCGGATACGCGCTTTGGTATGGAACTTGTAAACTTATCAACTTTAGCTTCAAAAATGGACTTTAAAGTATTTAAATCTACTGTAGAAAATGGTGGAGAAGTTAAAGCGATTGTCGTTGAAGATGGAGCTGACGATTATTCAAGAAAAGACATCGATCAATTACAAGCATTTGCTAGTATTTATGGTGCTAAAGGTTTAGCTTGGGTAAAAGTTACAGAAGAAGGATTAAACGGTCCAATTAGTAAATTCTTTAATGAAGATCATGTTGCTGAACTATTAAATGAATCAAAAGCGACATCAGGCGACTTAATCTTATTTGTAGCTGACAAGAAAGATGTTGTTGCAGCAAGCTTAGCACAATTGAGAAATAAATTAGGTAAAGAACGTGGTTTAATAGACCCTAATAAATACAATTTCTTATGGGTAACAGATTGGCCACTATTTGAATATGACGAAGAAGAAGGTCGTTATGCTGCAGCACATCATCCATTCACTGCTCCTAAAAAGGAACATGAAAGCATGTTAGAAACGGATCCAACAAACGTAGAAGCAAATGCTTATGATATCGTACTTAACGGATTTGAATTAGGTGGAGGATCTATTAGAATTCATAAATCAGATCTTCAAGAGAAAATGTTTAAAGCACTTGGATTTACTGAAGAACAAGCGCAAGAACAATTTGGGTTCTTAATTGAAGCCTTTAAATATGGAGCGCCACCACATGGCGGTATCGCATTAGGACTAGATAGATTAGTAATGCTATTATCAGGTAGAACAAATCTTAGAGATACAATTGCATTCCCTAAAACGGCAAGTGCTTCATGTTTATTAACAGATGCACCGAGTGAAGTATCTACAAATCAACTACATGAGTTACATTTGCAACTTGATTTTGAAAAAGAATAATTAAAAGTTTAAACACTTGTTATTTAAAATATTTATGATAAAATAAATTTATAAGGTAGTCATCTGAAGTGTTCGTAATAAGCTTTTTATATTTTGACCTAACACTTTTTGATCTAGGGAGCCAGATAGGTTTTCTTAATAGCGCATACGCCTCTTAAGGAGGACATGCAAAATAAGAAACGGGGCACCCACCTGTATATAGCAGGCCAAAATGATCTAGCACGCAATATTACGGCACAATTGGATTCTATCGGTACGCAAGACTTTATGTCTTGCGTATTTTTGTGTAAAGGAGCTTAAAATATTATGAAACATCAGTTCTCAAGAAATGAATTAGCAATTGGTAAAGAAGGATTAGACTTACTTAAAAGTAAAACAGTTGTAGTATTAGGTGTCGGTGGCGTTGGTTCATTCGCAGCTGAAGCACTTGCTAGAACAAATATAGGTCATATTATTTTAATTGATAAAGATGATGTTGATATTACAAATGTAAATAGACAATTACATGCATTGACGACAACAGTTGGTCAGTCAAAAGTAGACTTAATGGAAGAAAGAATAAAGCTTATTAATCCAGATTGTAAAGTAACTTCACTACATATGTTTTATACTGAAGAAACGTATGAAGCGTTATTTAACGAATATGAAATTGATTATTTCGTTGATGCTAGTGATACAATTATGTATAAAGTACACTTAATGAAAGAATGTTTAGAAAGAGGAATTGATGTTATTTCTAGTATGGGAGCTGCGAATAAGACAGACCCAACTAAATTTGAAATTGCAGACATTTCAAAAACACATACAGATCCTATGGCAAAAATCATTCGACTTAAATTAAGAAAAATGGGCATTCATAAAGGCATCAATGTAGTATTTAGTGATGAAAGTCCAATCGTGATTAGAGAAGATGTAAAAGAAGTCGTGGGAGATAAAAATGCTAAAGTTAGAAAAGCACAAATGCCACCATCTTCAAATGCATTTGTACCAAGCGTAGTAGGCTTAATCTGTGCAAGTTACGTTATTAACGATATATTAAAAGACATACCAGTAAAAAGAGTTAAAGATAAGTAAAGGCTAGGACATTTGTGTCCCAGCCTTTTATTTCAGACTTTCGACAAAGTCACTTAAAGTGAACCTGTTGGCAGTTTTTAGCTCTAACTAGATTGTTTTAGAATTCTTTCTAGTTAGAGCTAAAAATCAATGAAATTAGTGTGATATTACATATTTTTATGAGCAAAATAGCTCTAACTAGATTGTTTTAGAATTCTTTCTAGTTAGAAATTCTAACTAGATTGTTTAGTCAAATCTTTCTAGTTAGAGCTAAAAATCAATGAAATTAGTGTGATATTACATATTTTTATAAGCAAAATAACTCTAACTAGATTGTTTTATAGATTCTTTCTAGTTAGAAATTCTAACTAGATTGTTTGTCCAAGTCTTTCTAGTAAGAATAAAAACCGATTAAAAACGAGACGCCTGAGGGAATAGTACAAGTCGAAGACTACAGGCTGAGACTGTACCCTAGGCAAGCGAGTTTTTAATCGGTTATGTTTATCTACAAACTGAAAAGGCTAGGACATTTGTGTCCCAGCCTTTTATTTCTTCAAATTATGATAAACTTCAGCAAATTTTTGTTCTGATTTTGATGTCATTTTAGGTTGATAATAACGCTTGTTTTTAAGTGTATCAGGTAAATATTGTTGTTCTACATAACTGTTTTCATAGTTGTGTGGGTATTTATAACCTATAGCATTTCCTAATTCTTTCGCACCTTGGTAATGACCGTCTTTCAAGTGTTTTGGTACGAGACCTGCCTTACCATTTCTAATATCAGATAGTGCAGCATCAATTGACACAATAGCTGAATTAGATTTTGGTGAGAGACATAGTTCGATAACAGCTTGACTGAGCGGAATACGTGCTTCTGGGAAACCTAATCTTTCACTTGCTTCAATAGCAGAAAGTGTTCTTGCAGCAGCACCTGGTGAAGCAAGTCCGATATCTTCGTAGCTGATAACTAACAAACGTCTCGCTATAGTAGGTAAGTCACCGGCTTCGATTAGTCTCGCTAAATAATGCAATGCAGCATCTACATCACTGCCTCTAATTGATTTTTGAAAAGCGCTCATAACATCGTAATGTTGATCGCCATCTTTATCAAATTGAAAAGCATTTTTTTGCATACAAACTTCAGCATCTTCAATTGTGACGTGGCGAATGCCATCTTTAACTTCTGCACTGAGTACTGCAAGTTCTAATGCGTTTAATGCACTTCTAACATCGCCATAACTTGCTTGAGCAAAGTATTTTATTGCCTCTTCATCTACTTTTGGTGAATATGATAATAATCCATCTTCTTCATCATTTAAAGCTCTATTTAAAGCTTCAATTATATCTTCATCATTTAAAGGGTACAATTCAAATATTTGAGATCTACTTCTAATGGCTGGATTAATTGCATGGTAAGGATTTGATGTCGTTGCACCGATGAGTACAATTTTTCCAGATTCCAAATGTGGTAATAGAAAATCTTGTTTTGCTTTATCTAATCTATGAATTTCATCGAGTAGAAGAATAACTTGTCCTGACATTTTAGCTTCCTCTACAACTAATTGCATATCTTTTTTTGTGTTTGTAACAGCATTTAACTGTCTAAATTTATATTGAGTACTGCCAGCGATCGCTTGAGCAATACTTGTTTTTCCTATACCAGGTGGCCCATAAAATATCATAGAAGTCAGTCTTTTTGTTTCAACCATTCTTCTAATAATAGCTTTTGGACCGACTAAATGGCCTTGACTGATTACATCATCTATCGTCTTTGGGCGCATTCTAAAAGCTAACGGTTCATTTTTCATTTGTTATCAACCTTTCTAGTTATTCAAATTGTACAAAAAATGATAAAATAAGATAACAATATTTTTATAGAAAACAAGAGGTGTAGTACATGAAAATTTCCACTAAAGGACGATATGGCTTAACACTTATGATATCGTTGACTAAACGTTATGGTCAAGGATGTACATCGTTAAAGTCTATCGCTGAAGAAAATAATTTAAGTGATTTATATTTGGAACAATTAGTCGGACCGCTAAGAAATGCTGGTCTGATTAAAAGTGTTAGAGGTGCAAAAGGTGGATACCAATTACAAAAAGCACCTTCAGATATCACTGCTGGTGATGTTATTAGACTATTAGAAGGTCCGATTACACCAGTTGAAGGTATTGAAGATGAACCACCAGCACAACAACAATTATGGATAAGAATCCGTGATGCAGTGAAAGAAGTGTTAGATAATACAACACTTGAGTATTTAGCAAATTATACTAACCAAGATGAATTAGAAGGTTATATGTTTTATATTTAATACTTTAAAAAGGGCTGAGACATAATGTCTTAGTCCTTATTTTTATGCTCAACTGTAGACATTATATACCTAACTGTCTGAAATCTATAATAATATGACAGTCAAGCACGAATTTTGGTGTTTTAGTGTAAATTCAACTATTTTAATTATTTTCATATTATGATGAGGATAAATTAAAATATTGGAGGAGATTAAATGAAAAATATAAAGAATTTCATAATCAGCTTAATGGCGGCACTTTTAATTGGTTTAGTAGGAACACCACAACAAGCAGATGCAAACACTAATAATATTTCGACAAGAGTCATACTACCGAAAAATGATCGTGTTCAAATTACAGATACAACTTCGGCACATTACCAATCTATAGCGTTTGCTGATATTGGAGGTTCATCTATAGCATCAGGCGTTGTAATAGGGAAAAATACAGTTTTAACGAACAAACATGTCGTAGATGCAACAAATGGCAAAGCATCAGTATTAAAATTCTCACCAGCTGCAAATGGACAAGGCAATTATCCAGCTGGTACATTTACTGCCACTGATTTTACAACTTCACCGAGTGGAGAAGATTTAGCAGTTGTACATGTAGGGAAAAATAGTAAAGGACAATCAATAGGAGACGCAGTTCAACCAGCAACTTTAGCTAACACATCAACTTTGAAAAAAGGAGATAATATTACCGTTACTGGTTACCCTGGAGATAAACCTTTAGCAACATTATGGGAAAGTAAAGGAAACATATTGTCCGTTTCCGGAAGTGATATAACATATGACTTAAGTACATACGGTGGAAACTCAGGTTCTCCAATTTTTAATGAGAATAAACAAGTAATCGGATTACACTATGGTGGCGTTCAAGATAGTCATAATAGTGGTGTATTATTCAATAGTGAAGTTCAAAATTATATTAATAGTAAATTGAAATAACATAAAAAAGAGCTGAGACAATTACGTCTCCAGCTCTTTTTTGAATGTCGACAAAGCCACTTAAAGTGAACGAGTCGGCAGATTTTAGCTCTAACGTGATTGTTTTAGATTTCTTTCACGTTAGAAATTCTAAAGGGATTGTTTTCTGATTCTTTCCCGTTAGAGCTAAAAAATACCTGTTTGAAATGTGATATTACACTTTTTAGTAGCCAAAATTGCTCTAACGTGATTGTTTTAGATTTCTTTCCCGTTAGAAATTCTGAGGAGATTGTTTTCTCAGTCTTTCCCGTTAGAACACAAAAACCGTCCGATTAAAAACGAGACGCCTGAGGGAATAGTACAAGTCGAAGACTACAGGCTGAGACTGTACCCTAGGCAAGTGAGTTTTTAATCGGTTAAGTTTATCTACACAAAAAAGAGCTGAGACAATTACGTCTCCAGCTCTTTTTTTGTTTATTGATATACTTCATCTACAATTTTTTTGAATGATTTAAATGATTCGTATTGTTTATCTTTATCGAATATATAACTTACTGCCATAATTTCATCTACGTTATATTTTTCTTGGAAAGCTAAAAATTGTTTTTTAACTGTTTCTTCGCTTCCTATAAATGAAGTGTTCGTTTTAGATTGTGCCATGTATTTTTCTTGCTCAGACCAAATGTTTTCTAATTGATCAGTAGCTGGTTGAAGAGGCATGCGCGCATTTCTTACGATACTTAAGAACATTAAATGCATAGTTGAAGATAAGAAAGTCGCTTCTTCATCTGTTTCACCAATTATTACGTTTAAACAAACTGTAACGTATGGTTCATCTAGATATTCTGACGGTTCGAACAGATCACGATAGATTTCAATTGCTTGAGACATTTGATCTGGTGCAAAGTGTGCAGCAAATACGTATGGTAATCCTAATCTAGCTGCTAAGTGGGCTGAATCTGTTGAAGAACCTAGTACATAAATTGGTATATTCGTATTAACCCCAGGATAAGGACGAACATAAGATTGATTTTCTTCAGGACCAAAATATTGTAATAGTTGTTTAATATCATCACCAAAAGTATAAACACCTTTATGTGAATCACGTCTTAGTGCAGAAGCGGTCATCATATCAGTTCCTGGTGCTCTACCTAATCCTAAATTTAATCTGTTTGGAAACATTGTTGCCATCGTACCAAATTGTTCAGCAACTACGAGTGGTGCGTGGTTTGGAAGCATAATTCCACCAGAACCAACCATTATGGAGTCTGTATGTTCAAGTGTATGTTGAATTAATAATGCTGTTGCAGAACTAACTAAATTTGGAGCGTTATGATGTTCAGCTATCCAATAACGTTGATAGCCAAGCTTTTCAACATTTTGTGCTAATTCAACCATATTATTAATAGCATCTTTTTCTGTTTCACCTTTTCTAAGTGGAACAAGATTTAATGCTGAAACTGGAAAGTTCGATTGCATGTTAAGATTCTCCTTACTTAATTTTATATTGGAAGTATAACAATTGTATGTTTATTGAACTATTTTAATGCTCAACAAAAGTTGACTAAAATATGGCAAAAGGATATAATGAGTGGAAATTTAGTGAGAGGTGGCATCAATAATAGACATGAAAATCCAATAATTTTTACGAGGTATTAGAATAACGTAAAAATACCATTGTGTTGCACAATGATGATTGGATAAATATGTCTAAATATTGATGTTGCCATTATGTTGAATAGTATAATGGTGCATCCTTCTGTGTAATGCATGGAAATAGGAGGCTACATTATGCTATTTTTATTTGAAGAAAAAAGATTAGAAATCGACAATAAAGTACTTATACCAAATCTTACTTTTTATATTGAAGAACGAGACCACGTCGCCATTGTTGGTGTGAATGGCGTAGGAAAATCTACTTTATTAAATGTAATACATGATGAGGAAAACATTGAAACTGCTCTAATGGAACAAGATTTAAGTCAATATGATGATATGAATGTTATGGACTTTATTATGTTATCTTATCCAGAACTTTCTAATTTAAGAAAGAACTTATCTGAGGTTAACAATTTAAATAGATATATTGAACTGGATGGATATACGTTCGAAAATACCATTATTATCGAAGGGAAAAAATTAGGACTAACATCACATCATTTTGAGCAAAAGATTTCAACATTAAGTGGTGGCGAACAAACAAAAGTTTCGTTTTTAAAAGTAAAAATGAATACTGCGCAATTATTATTAATAGATGAACCTACAAATCATATGGATCAAGAAATGAAAAAATGGTTAATTAAAGCTTTTAATCAAGAACAACGCGCCATACTTTTTGTTTCACACGATAAAACATTTTTAAACGAAACACCACACGCTATTTTAGAATTAACAAGTAGCGGCGCTGTTAAGTATACCGGGAATTATGATGACTATAAACATCAAAAAGATATAGAATACGAAACTGAAAAACAACAATATGAAAAAGAGCAAAAAGAACAAAAAGCTATAGAAGAAACCATTAAAAAATATAAAGAATGGTATCTAAGTGCATCACAAAAAGCATCGGTTAGAAATCCATATCAACAAAAACAACTTAGTAAACTAGCAAAGAAGTTTAAGTCAAAAGAACATCAATTAAATAAAAAATTAAATGAACATGAAAAAAGAAATCCAGTTGAACAACAAAAATCATTTTCTATTCAAGAACATACTTTTAAATCACATTATTTAGTGAAGTTAGAGAATGTCACTTTTTCATATGGAGATAAGTTGATTTTTGATCAAATGAATTTCCATATTAAACGGAATCAAAAAGTAGTCGTTGAAGGACATAATGGATCTGGAAAAACGACTTTAATTCAATTGATTTTAGGGGAATTGACGCCTAACGAAGGGAATATTAATATTCATCCAGAACTAGAAATCGGTTATTTTTCTCAAGACTTTAATAATTTGAATATGCGAAATAGTGTATTAGAAGAAATAATGACGATTCAAGATATGAATGTAACGGATGCGAGGACGATATTAGCGAGCTTCTATTTTGATGAAAGTAGAATGAATGACATGATAAGTCAATTATCTATGGGTGAAAAATGTAGATTACAATTTGTGAAATTATATTTTTCAAATCCACATATATTAATATTAGATGAACCGACTAATTATTTTGATATAGGCATGCAAGATAAAATCATACAATTCATTCAATCATTTCAAGGTTCTGTATTAATTATTTCACATGATCAATATTTTAAAGATAAACTTCAAGATCAAATTTGGACGATTCAAAACCGACAACTTGTTCATGAAAATCTTGAAATTAAACAACCTTTAAACACTGAAAAAATGAAAAAACAATTAAATGAATTAGAACAATATACAGATGATAGAAATAAAGAAACAGACTTCTAGTCAATTTTTTAAAATGGTGCTAGAATAGGGACATTGAAAACTAAGAAAGGACGTTCAAGATGAAAGTATATGCAGACTATGCGGCAACTACGCCAGTAAAGCCTATTGTCACAGAGAAAATCACAGAAATTTTAACAGAACATTATGGCAATCCATCTTCTATACATTCTATAGGTAGAGATGGGAGAAAATATTTAGACCAGTCTAGAAGAGAAATTGCTTCCATACTAGGCGCCAATCCTAATGAGATTATTTTCACTAGTGGTGCGACAGAAGCAAATAACACAGCAATTAAAGGTGTGGCAAGAAAGAGAAAGCAACAAGGTATGCATATAATTACGAGTCGTATAGAACATCATTCTGTATTACATGTTTTTGAAGAACTTGAACGTGAAGGATTCGATGTTACGTATTTAAATGTTAATTCTGAAGGTATAGTTGACTTAGAAGAATTAAAACAAGCTATTACGCCCAATACAACTTTAGTTTCTATTATGTTAGTGAACAACGAAGTAGGTACTGTTCAACCATTGTATGAAATCGCTGAAACTATAGAGAATCAAGATATCGTATTTCATGTTGATGCTGTTCAAGCTATCGGTCATATGCCAATTGATTTTAATGAAATGCCAGTTGATATGCTTAGTCTTACAGCTCATAAGTTCGGTGGTCCAAAAGGGATAGGTGCTTTGCTCGTTAAAAAAGGTATTCAGTTCGACACGTATATTCAAGGTGGAGAACAAGAATTAAAGCGAAGAGCAGGAACTGAAAACGTACCTTATATTTGTGGCATGGCTACTGCATTAGCTGATGCAAATAAGCACATGGATGAAAATAATATACATTTAATGAATTTGAAAGAACAATTAATAGTTGGGTTACAACAACATGCAATACCTTTTGAATTAAATGGAAGTATGGTCGAGACGACAGGTCATATAACGAATTTATACTTTCCATTTATAGAAGTTGAAACAATGCTTACGTTATTAGATATGTCTAATATATATGTTTCTAGTGGCTCAGCTTGTACAGCAGGCTCTACTTTACCATCACACGTCTTACAAGCTATGTACGGAGATGATGAACGAATTAAACAATCCGTAAGATTTAGTTTTAGTTCGATCACTACTGAAGAAGAAATTAATTATATCGTAAGTGCAATTATGAAAATATATCATCAATTTAAGGAGGAAGAAAATGAATAACGAATCTACCCGAGTTGTCGTAGGCATGAGCGGGGGTGTAGATAGTTCAGTTACAGCACATATCTTAAAAGAACAAGGCTATGATGTAGTTGGAATATTTATGAAAAACTGGGACGATACAGATGAAAATGGTGTGTGTACAGCTACTGAAGATTACAACGACGTTATAGCTGTTTGTAATCAATTAGATATACCATATTATGCAGTAAATTTTGAAAAAGAATATTGGGATAAAGTATTCACTTATTTCTTAGACGAATATAAAAAAGGTCGTACACCTAATCCAGATGTTATGTGTAATAAGGAAATTAAATTTAAAGCCTTTTTAAATCATGCTTTAAAACTTGGAGCAGATTATGTAGCTACTGGTCACTATGCACGCGTGAGTCGTGAAGGTGACAAAGTACAAATGCTACGTGGTAAAGATAATAATAAAGACCAAACTTATTTCTTAAATCAATTGTCTCAAGAACAATTATCTAAAGTTATGTTCCCAATAGGAGAATTAGAAAAAAGTGAAGTAAGAAGAATAGCAGAAGAACAAGACTTAGCAACAGCTAAAAAGAAAGACTCTACTGGTATTTGTTTCATTGGTGAAAAGAATTTCAAAACATTTCTATCTCAATTTTTACCAGCACAAAATGGTAAAATGCAAACATTAGATGGCGTCGATATGGGTGAACATTCAGGTTTAATGTATTACACAATCGGTCAAAGACACGGTTTAGGTATCGGCGGAGACGGAGACCCTTGGTTTGTAGTAGGTAAAAATTTAAAAGAAAATGTATTATACGTAGAACAAGGATTCCATCACGACGCATTATATAGTGATTATTTAATTGCATCAGATGTTTCATTTGTTAATGATATAGACTTTAACCAACCATTAAAATGTTCAGCAAAATTCAGATATAGACAAAAAGACACTGGCGTTACAGTTGAAAAAGTATCAGAAAACCAAATCAAAGTTACTTTTGACGAACCAGTTAGAGCGATCACACCTGGACAAGCAGTTGTATTATACGACGGAGAAGTTTGTTTAGGCGGCGCAACAATTGATGAAGTATATAAAACAGAAAAACAATTAGACTATATGGTTTAGAAAAATAAGAGGCTCGGACATGAATGTCTTGGGCTCAAGACTGTCAACAAAGTCACTTAAAGTGAAGTTGTTGGCAGTTTTTTGCTTGTTTCGGAATTCTAACGACCATTATTCGGAATTCTGACCGTTAGCGAGTTCTAACGACCATTATTCGGAATTCTGACCGTTAGCGGGTTCTAACGACCATTATTCGGAATTCTGACCGTTAGCGAGTTCTAACGACCATTATTCGGAATTGTGACCGTTAGCGAGTTCTAACGACCATTATTCGGAATTGTGACCGTTAGCGAGTTCTAACGACCATTATTCAGAATTCTGACCGTTAAAATTCAAAACCGTTCGATTAAAAACGAAGACGCCTAAGCGTTTAGTACAAGTCGAAGACTACAGGCTGAGACTGTACCCTAGGCAAGCGAGTTTTAAATCGGGTAAGTTTATCTACAAAATGCACTTGAATCAATCTTTTTAGATTTCTGTCTCACTCCCATTTTTGTTATAATTAAAATTAATGATATTTTAAAGGAGTTACACCATGCATAATGAAAAAGAAATCGTAGAATTAATAAAAAATAAAAAGTTTGATCAAGCGCTTAACCTTTTATTTGAAAATATAGAAGAAGATCCTAATGAGGTTACAAACTATATAAATGCTGGGACGATTTTATCTGAAGCGAATGATGTTGAAAGAGCTGAAAAGTTCTTCCAAAAAGCGATAACGGTTAATGAGAATCACGGCGGTGCTTATTATAGTTTAGCTAATTTATATTATAATCAACAAAGATTTGACGAAGCGATAAAATTATATCAAATGGCAATTCAAAAAGGATTAAATGATTCGGATACAAACTTTATGATAGGTATGTGTTTTAATGAATTAGGTGCTAATACTGAAGCATTACCTTATATGATGAGAGCAAGTGAGTTAAATCCTAATGATACAGAGATTGGTTTTCAATATGGTTTAACATTATGCCAAACAGAAATGTTTAAAGAGGCGATTGTACAACTTGAACATGTATTAGAAAAAGAACCTGAACATGTTGATGCGTTATATAATTTAGGCTTAGCAAAATATATGCAAAACGAAGATCCAAATGAAGCATTAATTTACTTTAGAAAAGCAGTGGAAATTCAACCAGATCATTTACTAAGTGGTCATGCAATAAAAATGTTTGAACAAATGATAGAGGAGGGCTAACGTTGGAAAATTTATCTTTATTTGATCTTTCACATGTAAAAGGTGAAGTTATTAGAATATTATTTCAAAACAGTGATAACTATTATACCGTGATAAAAGTAGATGTGATGGACTCGAATGAAGATTTTGACCAAGAAGTCACAATCGTTGGCTATCTACCTCAAATAGTTGAAGGAGAGACTTATCTTTTTAAAGGTAAAGTTACAGAGCATCCAAAGTATGGTAAACAATTACAAGCTGAAACGTTTGAAAAAGAATTACCACAAACAAAGCAAGGTGTTATTCATTATCTTTCTAGTGATTTATTTAAAGGAATTGGTAAAAAAACCGCAGAATCAATTGTAAATATATTAGGTGAAAATGCCCTTCAAAAAATTATAGAAGATCCTGAAGTTTTAAAAGAAATTCCAAAACTCAATAAACAAAAGCGAGATACGATTGCTGAAGCTATCCGTGAAAATCAAGCTATAGAACGTATCATGATTAAATTAAATGAACTAGGTTTTGGACCAAAACTTGCCATGTCTATTTATCAAGAATATAAAGATGAAACGTTGAATGTCATTAAACAATCACCATATCGCTTAGTGATGGATATAAATGGTATCGGTTTTCAAAAAGCGGACCAAATTGCTGAACAAGTAGGTATTTCTAAAGATCATCAAGAACGATTAGATGCAGGTGTAAACTATTATTTAGATCAACAATCTATTCAAAATGGCCATACATTTTTACCGGTTGATATATTAATAAATGGTGCTTATGAATTACTTAACCATAATCAACAAGAAGTAGTGAGTAAAGATCAAATTAATGGTGTTATCGTTGAAATGAGTGAAGAAAATAAATTAGTAATAGAAGATCAAAATTGCTATTTACCATCACTTTATTATTCTGAAGCGAAAAGTGTTCAAATCATTCATAGACTTTATCAACACCAAGATGATTTAAAAGAAATCGAAAAAAGTGATTTACAATTACATATTGGTCAAATTGAAGAGATGAATGACGTTTCATATGCTGACGGTCAGAAATTAGCGCTAGAAACAGCTATAAATAACAAAATGATGCTTCTAACTGGCGGTCCAGGAACAGGGAAAACGACAGTTATAAGAGGAATCTGTGAATTGTATTCAGAAATTCATGGTGTTAGTTTAAGCTATGATGATTATCAAGAAGGCACAGATTTTCCGATAGTGTTAGCTGCACCAACAGGAAGAGCTGCAAAAAGATTGAGTGAGTCTACAGATTTAGAAGCGATGACGATTCATAGACTCATTGGATGGAGCAAAGATACGAAACCAGATGATGTATTAGATAATGATATCAATGCACATCTTATTATATTAGATGAAATGTCTATGGTAGATACATGGTTGATGTACCAATTTTTAAGAGCAGTACCCGATCATGCTCAAATCATTTTTGTTGGTGATGAAGATCAACTACCTTCTGTTGGGCCTGGTCAAATATTTAAAGACTTAATCGACTCTAAAGTGATTCCAAGAGTCAATTTAACTGAAGTTTATAGACAACAAGAAGGGTCTTCGATTATAGATTTAGCACATAAAATAAAAAACGGTATGCCGGTTTCTATTAATGAAAAACATCATGACCGTTCATTTATTAGTTGTGGCAGCAATCAAATTGCAACAGTCGTTGAAAAGGTCGTACAAGGTGCTGTGAATAAAGGCTATAATATGCAAGATATACAAGTGCTTGCACCAATTTACCGTGGACCAGCTGGTATCAATAAGCTCAATCAATTATTACAAGATATTTTAAATCCTAAAGATGAAGATACAAGATTTCTTCAATATGGCGATGTGGAATATAGAGAAAATGACAAAGTATTACAACTTATAAATAGACCAGATGATAACGTGTTTAACGGCGATATCGGAGTTGTTACGGGTGTATACAAAGCTGAGGAAAATGCTTTAGGTAAAGATGTTGTCATTGTGGATTATGAAGGTAGTGACATCACATATACGAAACAAGATTTATCTGAAATCACACATGCTTATTGTTGCTCAATACACAAATCTCAAGGTTCTGAATTTCCTATCGTTATTATGCCGATTGTAAAACAATATTTTAGAATGTTACAAAAGAACATTTTATATACTGGGCTTACAAGAGCGAAACAATCATTAGTAGTCTGTGGTGAGGAAGATGCTTTTAACCAAGGTATTAAAACTTTAGGAAACGGCAGAATGACTTCATTTGATGCAAAATTAAAATTGTATTTCCAAACGGACAACGAAAATGAAGTCGAAAATGAAAATGAAGAACCAGCAAAAGTCATGAAAAATTTAATATTAACTGAAGATAATATGTTTGAAATTGATCCAATGTTAAACATGCAAAATAAAACACCGTACGACTTCATGAAATAATTGACATCTAAAATAGCAGTGCTTATAATCAAGTAGAATACTAAATAAGAAGAAGAGTAAATAAATTATTGATTTAAAGAGACGTGTTGGTTGGTGTGAAATGCGACAATAATTATTGAAAGCTACTTTTTATATTTAATTAAATAATCTTAAAGTGATGACAATTTGTCATAACTAGGGTGGTACCGCGATACGTTCGTCCCTTTTATAGGGATGGGCGTTTTTTATTTATTTTGAGGAGTGAATGATATGAAAAATTTAAAAGCTAGTGAAATTAGACAAATGTATATTGACTTTTTTGTAGAAAAAGGACATATGGTAGAGCCTTCAGCACCATTAGTACCGATTGATGATGATACTTTATTATGGATTAACTCAGGTGTTGCGACTTTGAAAAAATATTTCGACGGTAGAGAAATTCCTAAAAATCCTAAAATCGTTAATGCGCAAAAAGCAATTAGAACTAATGATATTGAAAATGTAGGATTTACAGCAAGACACCATACTTTCTTTGAAATGTTAGGTAACTTTTCAATTGGTGACTATTTTAAACGTGAAGCAATTGAATTTGCATGGGAATTCTTAACGAGTGATAAATGGATGGCAATGGAACCAGAAAAATTATACGTAACAATCCATCCAGAAGACACTGAAGCATTTGATTTATGGCATGATGTAATTGGTTTAGACGAAAGTCGTATTATTAGAATCGAAGGTAACTTCTGGGATATAGGTGAAGGACCTTCTGGACCAAATACAGAAATCTTCTATGATAGAGGAGAAACATACGGACAAGAAGATCCAGCAGAAGAAATGTATCCTGGTGGGGAAAACGAACGCTATTTAGAAGTTTGGAATTTAGTATTTAGTGAATTCAATCATAATAGTGATCACACGTATACACCACTTCCTAATCAAAACATTGATACAGGCTTAGGTCTTGAGCGTATGGCATCACTTGCACAAGATGTTCCAACTAACTATGATACAGATTTATTTGTACCTATCATTAAACAAGTTGAAGAAGTTAGTGGATTAAAATATCTAGAAAATAAAGAACAAGATATTGCATTTAAAGTTATTGTAGACCACATTAGAACACTTAGTTTTGCTATTGGTGATGGTGCATTACCAGCCAACGAAGGTAGAGGATATGTTTTAAGAAGATTGCTAAGAAGAGCTGTTAGATTCAGCCAATCTTTAAATATCAATGATCCATTTTTATATAAATTAGTTGATGTCGTAGCTGATATTATGGAACCATACTACCCAAATGTAAAAGAACAAAAAGAATTCATTAAAAAAGTAGTGAAATCTGAAGAAGATCGATTCCACGAAACTTTAGAAGATGGATTAGCTATTTTGAACACAATGATGGTTTCAGCAAAAGAAAATCATAATGTATTATCAGGATCAGATGCATTTAAATTATATGACACATACGGTTTCCCAATAGAGTTAACTGAGGAAATCACAACTCAAGAAGGTATTACAATTGATAACGAAGGTTTCGAAGCAGAAATGCGTCAACAACGTGAAAGAGCAAGAGCTGCACGTCAAAAAACGCAATCCATGCAAGTACAAAATGAAGTGCTAGGAAAAATAACAACGCCTAGTCAATTTGTCGGCTATGAAAATACTGAAATACAAACAGAAATTACAGATATCATCCTAAATGGCGAATTATCAAATGAAGCTGAAAGTGGAAATGACATACAGTTTATTTTAAGAGAAACACCATTTTATGCAGTATCTGGTGGTCAAGTAGCAGATAAAGGTATCATTAGACACGATCAATTTGAAATTGCTGTAACTGAAGTCATTAAAGCACCAAATGGTCAAAACTTACACACTGGACATGTAACATTCGGTCAAGTACATGTTGGCGAAACAGTTGAAGCAATTGTTAACAAAGCAGACAGAAAATCAATTATCAAAAATCACTCAGCAACTCACTTATTACATGCTGCATTAAAAGAAGTGTTAGGTAGCCATGTTAATCAAGCAGGTTCATTAGTTGAAAGTGAAAGATTAAGATTTGATTTCTCTCACTTTGGTCAAGTTACTGCTGAAGAATTAGAAACAATTGAAAAAATAGTTAACGAAAAAATTTGGGAAAACATTGCTGTCTCAATTGAAGAAATGCCTATCGATAAAGCAAAAGAAAAAGGTGCAATGGCATTATTCGGTGAAAAATATGGAGACGTTGTAAGAGTCGTTGAAATGTCTTCATACTCTATTGAATTATGTGGTGGTATACATGTAAGAAATACGAGTGAGATAGGATTATTCAAAATTTTATCTGAATCAGGTACTGGTGCCGGCGTTAGAAGAATTGAAGCTGTAACTGGTCAAAAAGCTTATGAAACATTAAAAGAAACTGAAACAATTTTAAAAGATGTTATGCAACATGTTAAAGTTAAAGATCAAAATAGAACAATCGAAAAAATTGATCAACTTAATCAACACAATAAAGACTTAGAAAAAGAACTACAACAAAAAAATAAAGTGATTACAGATTTAAAATCAGGTAATATAGAAGAAAGTGTCGAAGAAATTAATGGCATAAAAGTATTATCAACATTAGTTGAAGCGGAAAATCCTAAAGATTTAAGATCAATTATGGATGATTATAAATCAAAAATGCAAGACACTGTTTTATTACTCGCTAGTGTAAATGGAGATAAAGTATCACTTGTTTCATCAGTACCGAAAGAATTAACAGACAGAATTAAAGCGGGAGACATTATTAAAGAAGCTGCTCAAATCACAAACGGTAAAGGTGGCGGCCGTCCTGATATGGCTCAAGGTGGCGGTACAGACCCATCTAAAGTAACAGAGGCATTACAGTTTGTTAAAAACTACATTAAAACTCTATAATTTTAAGTGGATATAGAATATGATATAATAGACACTAAGTTAATGGAGTTAGGGAGTGTAAGAGAAGATGAATAATTTTGATAAAACGATGAAATTTAACTATGACGATTTTCCTAAAGAAGATGTCAAAACTGTACTACAAAATGTTTATCGCACTTTAGAGGAAAGAGGATATAATCCAGTTAATCAAATAGTAGGTTATTTACTTTCTGGTGATCCTGCATATATTCCAAGACACAATGAAGCTAGAAACCAAATAAGACGCTTAGATAGAGACGATATTATGGAAGAATTAGTATCACATTATTTAAAGCAAGAAAATGAATTCAATGTTGAAAAATAGGATTATAGGATTAGACGTTGGAAGTAAAACAATTGGTGTAGCTGTAAGTGATGCTATGGGCTGGACAGCTCAGGGAATAGATACACTCCGAATTAACGAAGAACTAGAAGAATTTGGTATTGATGAACTAATCAAAATAATAGATCAATATGATGTTGATACTGTCATTATTGGATTACCTAAAAATATGAATAATTCTATAGGACCACGTGGCGAAGCTTCTTATCATTTTAAAGATGTATTAGAACAAGCTAGACCTGATTTAAAGCTAGTTATGTGGGATGAGAGACTGAGTACGGTCGGTGCAGAACGTACTTTGTTAGAAGCAGATGTCTCTCGTAAAAAAAGAAAAAAAGTAATAGATAAGATGGCGGCTGTATTTATTTTACAAGGCTATTTAGATTCTATTAAATAAAGATTAAGGAGAATGAATAATGACTGAACATAACAATGATGGACATTTAGAAATTAACAATGAGGAAGAATTATTAACATTAATAGATGATGATAATAACGAAGTACTATATCGTAAAATTTTAGAATTTTATCATCCAGAATTTAAAAAAGAATACATTATCTTAGCTGAAGAAGGTTCAGATGATGATGATGAAATCGAATTAATTCCAATGATTAATGAAGCAAATGACGACGGTGAAGGCGGTAAATTACTTCCTGTCGAAACTGATGAAGAGTGGGATATGATTGAAGAAATCGTAAACACTGAAATAGAAGACGTATAAAATATAAATTTTATAATTAAGTGGGCTAAGACTTAAATGTCTTAGCCCTCAGACTGTCGACAAAGTCACTTAAAGTGAAGTTGTTGGCAGTTTTTTTATTTTGTTTCGAAATTCTAACGACCATTATTCGGAATTCTGACCGTTAGCGAGTTCTAACGACCATTATTCAGAATTCTGACCGTTAGCGGGTTTTAACGACCATTATTCAGAATTCTGACCGTTAGAATATAACCCACGATTAAAAACGAAGACGCCTAAGCGTTTAGTACGAGTCGAAGACTACAGGCTGAGACTGTACCCTAGGCAAGCGAGTTTTTAATCGGTTAAGTTTATATACAAACGCATGTAATAGTACACTTTGCTCTGATTGTGATATAATCATGTTGGGTATTTAATTTTACATAAGGAGTTACATATGGGAAAAAATAGTATTTACAAAGATGCGAGATTGTTATCTAAATATATTAGTTTAACAATAGTAGGCATCCTCTTTCTATTATTTTTGTTAACAGTTATAGTGAGCTTGATTGTTGTTGGTATAAATACTAGACCTGTTAATCCAAACAGCAATGAACAAGTTATAGTTAAAGTAAATCCTAATACTACAACTGAAATGATTAGCCAACAATTAGAAAAAGAAAAACTCATTAAAAGTGCAACTATATTTAAATATTATTTAAAGCTAAATAATATATCGAGTTTCCAAGCTGGTGAATACAAATTTTCACCTTCAATGTCACCAAAAATAATTGCAAAAAGTTTAAAAACGGGAAAAGTATATTTAAAAACAGAAGTTCAATTTGATGTTAAACCTGACTCTTCAATAGATCTTATAGCAGGTATTGTTGAAGAAAATACATCCATAACACGTGAGACATTTCTGAAAAAGATGAAAGATAAAGATTATATTAAAAAATTTCAAAAAAAATATCCAAAAATGCTGTCCGATGAAATTATGAATAAAGATATTAGATATCCTCTGGAAGGATATTTAGGTGCAGGTACTTATCAATTTTCTGAAAAAGATGTATCAATTGATCAATTAGTCGAAGCAATGTTGAAACAGACATATGATTCTACTTTTAAAATTTATAAACAGAATGGTGCTTTCAAATTAAATACAAATTATCAAGAAAAGAAAATTACATTTCATGAATATTTGACTATGTCTTCCATTGTTGAATCTGAAATGAAAAATATTACAGATAAATCTAGATATGTTTCTTTACTTATAAATAGAATGGAAAATAATCCACAAAGCTCATTAAATGTAGATGGAACAGTTAGATATGCAACTAAAAAAGAACCGAGTGAACCGTTAACAGAAGAGGATTATAAGTCAAAATCAAAATATAATACTTACACTTTTAAAGGTTTACCAGTAGGACCAATCAATAATATTTCTGACGAAACAGCACGTACTACAATAAATCCGCCAGATACAGATTATTACTACTATACACAAAGCAAAAGTGGTAAAATATTATTTGCTGAAACTTTGAAGGAACAAGAGAAAAATCGAAAAAAATAATTTAATATTTAATAAGGGGGGTAGGATATTTATGTCCAAGCCCCTTATTTCCAATTTTATACTTACTATTTACGTGAAAATGTGTTAAAATATCTAATGTTTATAAAATCATATTAAATATTTAAATAAAGTATACTAACTAGCCACAGGACTAGTTGGGTTTTTTATTATATTGAAGTGTAAGGAAGTTGAAACATGGATAAAGATATAGAGTATATCGAGCAATTGCTATTTCAAGATTCATCAGAAATTGATGAATTAAGAACGTATGCTGCTCAACATAAAGTTCCAATAATGGACAAAATCTCTACCGAATTTGTTAAGCAGATAATAAGAATTAAGGACGTTAGGAATATTCTTGAAATTGGTACAGCAATTGGTTATAGTTCGATGCATTTCGCTTCATGTAATCCTGAAATTAAAGTGTGGACGATTGAAAGAAATGAAGAAATGTACGAGAAAGCAATTGAAAATATTAAACATTTAGAATTTGATCAACAAATTCATGTGATTTTCGAAGACGCTTCCAAAGCTTTTGAAGCATTACCACCTCAACAAACATTTGATTTGATATTCATTGATGCAGCAAAGGCCCAATCTAAAAAATTCTTTGAACTGTATGAACCTTATTTAAGTGATGACGGTGTTATTATTACCGATAATATTTTATATCATGGTTTTGTGAGCGATATTGACATCGTTAGACACAGAAATCTCAGACAAATGGTTAAAAAAGTTAAAAGCTACAATGAATGGCTCATGAATCATTCAGATTACAAAACAACTTTGATAAACATTGGTGATGGTATGGCTATTTCAAAAAAGGAGATTAGAAAATGACAGAATTATTAGTTACTCCTAAATCAGTTGAGCACATTGAAAAGCTAATCGAATTAGGAGCAGATGCTTTTGTTATTGGTGAACAAAAGTTTGGTTTAAGACTTGCAGGGGAATTTAAAGAACCTGAACTTAGAAAAGCCATTCATTTAATTCATCAACACGGTAAAAAAGCCTATGTCGCTGTAAATGGTATATTTCATAATGAACATATTGATGATTTAGAAGCATACATAGACTTATTACATGAACTAAAAGCTGATAGAATCATATTTGGTGATCCTGCAGTTGTTATGGCTATGAAGAATCGACAAAACCCTATACCTTTAAATTGGAATGCTGAAACAATCGTAACAAATCATTTTCAATGTAACTATTGGGGTGAAAGAGGTTCTGCTAGAGCAGTGCTTGCACGTGAATTAAGCATTGAAGAAGTTATAGAAATTAAAGAAAAAAGTAATGTCGAAATAGAAGTACAAGTTCACGGTATGACATGTATGTTCCAATCAAAGAGAAATCTTCTAGGTAATTACTTTATGTATCAAGATAAAGTGATGAAGATTGAAAACAGAAGTGAAAATAAAGATATGTTATTATATGATGAAGAACGTAGTAATAAATATCCAATTTATGAAGATGATAATGGCACACATATTATGAGTCCAAATGATATTTGCTTAATCGAAGACTTAGAAGAGTTATTTGAAGCAAATATAGACAGCTTTAAAATTGACGGCGTTTTACAAACAGAAGAATATATCAATGTTGCGACTGAACAATATCGCCAAGCGATTGATTTATATAATGAAGACCCTGAACTATACGAAGACGAAAAATTTATGTTGCTTGAACCAATTGAAGCAGTTCAAAAAGATCATCGACCAATGGATCAAGGTTTCTTATTTAAACAAACTGTTTATTAAGTTAAATTAAAGGAATGATTAAAATGAAGGTTTTAGAACCTATTGGAGCTAGTCGTAAAACTAAAATTAAAAAACCTGAATTACTAGCACCAGCAGGCAATTTAGAAAAACTGAAAATTGCTGTCCATTACGGTGCAGATGCTGTATTTTTAGGTGGACAAGAATATGGTTTAAGATCCAACGCTGATAATTTTACTATGGAAGAAATAGCTGAAGGAGTCGAATTTGCACGTAAATATGGTGCGAAAATATATGTAACGACAAATATATTTGCTCATGATGAAAATATTCCTGGGTTAGAAGATTACTTAAGAAATTTAAGTAAAACAGGTGCACACGGTATTATCGTTGCAGACCCATTAATTATTGAAACGTGTAAAAAAGTAGCGCCAAACTTAGAAATTCATTTGAGCACACAACAATCACTATCTAATTATCGCGCGGTTCAATATTGGAAAGAAGAAGGACTAGAACGAGTAGTGCTTGCCCGTGAAACGAGCGCAGAAGAAATGCGCGAAATGAAAGAGAAAGTCGACATTGAAATAGAAACTTTCATTCATGGCGCAATGTGTATAGCCTATTCTGGTCGATGTACATTAAGTAATCATATGACAGCTAGAGATTCAAATAGAGGCGGTTGTTGCCAAAGTTGTCGTTGGGATTATGATTTAATTTCAGTTGAAGAAGACGGCGATTTAGAGCCATATTACGAAGGTGGAGATGCAACGCCGTTTGCTATGAGTCCAAAAGACTTGAAATTAATTGAATCTATACCTAAAATGATGGACATTGGTATTGATTCGTTAAAGATTGAAGGACGTATGAAATCTATTCATTATATAGCGACTGTTGTTTCAGTTTATAGAAAAGTAATAGATAGTTATGCTGAAGACCCTGAAAACTTTAAAATTGATCCTAAATGGTTAATCGAATTGGATAAATGTGCAAATAGAGATACTGCTCCAGCATTCTTTGAAGGTGTGCCACACTTCGAAGAACAAATGTTTGGAAATGAATCAAATAAAAAAACACCTTTTGATTTTTGCGGATTAGTGTTAGACTATGACGCAGAATCACATATTGCAACGATTCAACAAAGAAACCACTTCAAACCCGGTCAAGAAATTGAATTCTTTGGACCCGAGATTGATAATTTCACACAAGTTATAGATAAAATCTATGATGAAAACGGTGAGGAATTAGATGCAGCAAGACATCCACTACAAGTTATACAAATAAAAGTGGATCACCCGATTTATCCAAATAATATGATGAGAAAGGGAATCGTTTGATGGGGAAGACTACAATAATAGGTATTGCAGGGGGTTCTGGTTCAGGAAAAACTTCTGTAACATCCGAAATAATGAAAAATTTAGATGGATATAGTGTTGCATTAATAGAGCAAGATTACTATTATAAAGATCAATCACATATGTCTTTTGATGAAAGATTAAAGACAAATTATGATCATCCATTTGCTTTCGATAATGAAAGATTGCGTCAAGATTTAATGAACCTAAAAGAAGGACAAGCTATTGAAGTGCCAACGTATGATTATTCAATTCATACGAGAAGCGAGAAAACAATCAGATTTGAACCTAAAGATGTCATCATTCTTGAAGGTATATTCGCTTTAGAAAATGAAGGTTTGAGAGATTTAATGGATGTTAAGATTTATGTTGATACTGATGCTGATTTAAGAATACTTCGTCGTATGTCTAGAGATATTAAAGATCGTGGACGAACGATGGAATCAGTAATAGATCAATACCTATCAGTTGTAAGACCGATGCATATCCAATTTATAGAACCAACTAAAAAGTATGCGGATATCATCATCCCTGAAGGTGGTAGCAATAAAGTTGCAATCGATATCATGACAACTAAGATTCAATCTTTAGTTAAAAATATTTAAATAATTACAAAGTAAAGGAAGATGGAAGAAATGGAAACACAAAAAGAATTTCCTATGACACAGGAAGGCTATGACAAATTAGAAAAAGAATTAGAAGAATTAAAAACGGTAAAACGTCCCGAAGTAGTTGAAAAAATTAAAGTTGCACGTAGTTTCGGAGATCTATCTGAGAACTCAGAATATGATGCAGCAAAAGACGAACAAGGATTTATCGAACAAGAAATTCAAAAAATCGAAAATATGATTCGTCACGCTAGAATTATTGTAGAAGACGGACCTAAAAATGATATTCAAATTGGTAGAACAGTTACTTTTACTGAAATACCTGGTAACGATGAAGAAAGCTACAAAATTGTAGGTTCTGCAGAAGCTGATCCATTTGAAGGTAAAATTTCTAACGAATCACCAATAGCTAAAGCTTTAATCGGAAAGAAAATTAACGATGAAGTTAATGTTCCATTACCAAATGGTAATGAAATGAAAGTTAAAATCGTAAAAATAGATTAATCATTTAATAAATATAAAAAAATTGCCAACAAAGCCACTTAACGTGATTTTGTTGGCAGTTTTTTATGAACACATTCTAAGGAGCAAAATTCCGAGAAATGCTCGTTAGAACGCTGTAAGGAGCAAAATTCCGAATAATGCTCGTTAGAACGCTGTAAGGAGCAGAATTCTGAGAAATGCTCGTTAGAATGCTGTAAGGAGCAGAATTCTGAGAAATGCTCGTTAGAACGCTGTAAGGAGCAGAATTCCGAATAATGCTCGTTAGAACGCTGTAAGGAGCAAAATTCTGAATAATGCTCGTTAGAATATAAAACCGATTAAAAACGAGACGCCTGAGGAAATAGTACAAGTCGAAGACTACAGGCTGAGACTGTACCCTAGGCAAGCGAGTTTTTAATCGATTAATTTTATCTACACACTAAGACCGCTTAAACATGTATTTATACTGTTTAAGCGGTTTTTATATTTATTTTTATATAGTATTCATGTTAATATAGTAAATAATTATTTATAATATTCTGATTTATCGAATAATTACAAAGGGGTGGGATACTTGGAGGTAAAAGTAATTAGTGAAACACATTTTATGATTTATGAAGAAAATAAAATCAGTCCTGAAGTTAAGGATAAAATTTCTTTTGTAGCAAATGAAATTGAAAAATTAAATCATCCATCCATTTTGAGTGTTACACCATCTTATAGCTCAATTATGGTTGAATATGATGCTTTAACACATACATATGAAAAACTTTTAGAAGAACTGAACATTTATCATTTAGAAATTGATCAATCAATTACTAACCAATCAAAAAAATGTATTACGTTGCCAGTGTTATATGGTGGTGAGTATGGTCCGGATTTAAATATAGTTTCAGAACATGCTCAGTTATCAGAAGAAGAAGTTATTAAAATACATACTAAGGAAAATTATTTAATTTATGCATTAGGATTTTTACCAGGATTTCCATTTTTAGGGGGTTTAAATAAAAAAATTCATACACCTCGAAAAGAAACACCAAGAAAGAAAATTAAAGCCGGTTCAGTAGGTATTGCGAATAATCAAACTGGTTTATATCCTAAAGAGTCTCCAGGTGGTTGGCAAATTATAGGTCGTACACCAATAGACGCCTTCAATCTTGAAAGAAATCCAATGATTTTATATGAAGTAGGAGATTATATTTCATTTAAGCCGATTGATGAATCAGAATATAAAAAAATAGAGAATGATATAGAAAGTGGAGAATATGATTATAGTCAGTTAGTTGGTGAAATAGAATGAAAATTTTAAAATCAGGACTATTTACAACAGTTCAAGATTTAGGTCGATTTAAACAAGAAAAAAATGGATTCTCTGTTGCAGGTGTGATGAACCAATATTTATATAGATTAGCTACAGCATTAGTTGATAACGAACATTCAGCTGTATTAGAAGTTACGATGAATGGCCCGATATTAAAGTTTAATAGCGCTAATATCATAGTATTTGTTGCTTATGATGCTGAATTGTTATTAGATGATAAGCCTGTTCCAGTTAATACAGCACTATACGTTGAAAAAGGACAAACGTTCCAAATTAAACAAATCACTGAAGGTACAAGGGGATATTTAGCTTTTTATAAAGATTTGGATTTACCTTCGATTTTGAATAGTGTTGCGACACATACAAGAAGTGGTATAGGCGGATATAAAGGTAGAACGTTAAAAGATGGAGATGTCATACATTTTAAAGATAAAAATATAAATCATGATATTATCGGTAACACTTTTCCGATAAAACCAATAAATGAACCTAACACTATTCCAATCATAAAGGGGCTACAGTTTGATCAGTTTACAGAAACATCACAACAGTCATTAGTTAGTCAGACATATAAAGTCACGGATATGTCCGATAGAATGGGCTATCGATTGAATGGAGAACATCCATTAACTCATGTTGATAATGCTGACATCATCTCAGAACCGATTGCACCAGGTAGCGTTCAAATTCCTAATAATGGTCAACCCATTATATTATTAAACGATCGACAAACAATTGGAGGATATACAAAAATTGCGACAGTATCTTTTATTGGGAGAGAGAAGTTGGCACATTTAAAAGCCAATGATGAATTAAAGTTCAAATGGATATCAATTGAAGATGCTCAAATAGAATATAAGGCTTACTTTGACGAGATAGAAAAAGATATAAAAGCAATTAAACAGAAAAAATATAAATCTTTAGAAAATATAAGACCTAAATCTAAAAAAATTGCAGCATTAATAAAGGGGAAATAAATCGTGAATATAGAAAAAATTGAACAAATGATTAAAGTTATGAAAAGTAATGGTGTTTCATACATGAAGTTTAAAGACGAACAAGTAGAGATTGAATTAGATTTAAAGTCTAATACAACGACCAACGAAACAACTACAAAATCAACTGTAGCAAATGATGACAATAAAAATACAAATCAGACAATTGATGCTGAAATTATCGGAACATTTTATTTACAAGATGAAGAAGAATTAAGTAATCCACTTGTTAAAGTTGGGGATGAAGTTAAAAAGGGACAAGTCGTTGGTTATATTGAATCGATGAAAGTGCTAAATGAAGTGACAAGTGATTATGATGGAACGGTAGCTGAAATTCATATTGATCACGCGGAGCCAGTTGAATATGGACAAACAATCATCACATTAAAGTAAAAAGGGGAATTGTCATGATTAAACGTTTATTAATCGCGAATAGAGGCGAAATTGCAGTTAGAATTATGAGAACGTGTAGAATGATGAACATCACAACAATCGCGATATATTCTCAAGGTGATAAGAATAGTTTACATGTTCAGTTAGCTGATGAAGCTTATTGTATTGGACCTAATCCATCAACAGAAAGTTATTTAGATATAGATAGAATTTTGGAAGTAGCCAAAATAAGCAAAGCTGATGCAATCCATCCTGGTTATGGCTTTTTATCAGAATCCACTACTTTTAGAAAAAGAGTAGACGAAGAAAATATCATCTTTGTAGGTCCGAGTTATCAAACAATGGATTTGATGGGCGATAAAATAAAAGCTAGAGAAACGATGTACAAAGCTAATGTGCCAATCATTCCTGGTTCAATAGGAGAAGTTAAACGTGTTGAAGATGCATATGAAGTAGCAAAAGAAGTCGGCTATCCTTTCGTAATTAAAGCAGCAAGTGGGGGTGGCGGTAAAGGTATTAGAATTGTTAATGACGAATCAGAATTAGAAAAATATTTTAAAGAAGCACAATCTGAAGGTGAAAAATATTTCAGTGATAAACGTGTTTATATTGAAACGTTTATAGACGAGGCAAGGCACGTTGAAGTTCAAGTATTAGGTAGTCGTTATCAAGAAGCGATACATCTTGGAGAAAGAGATTGTTCTATACAAAGGAAAAATCAAAAACTCATTGAAGAAGCGCCCTGTGCTGCACTAGATGACGAAACGAGAAAGTCATTACATGAAGACGCTGTTAAAGCTACATTAGCTTGTAACTATGAAAGTGCAGGTACAATAGAATTTTTACTTACAGATAACGGGTATTACTTTTTAGAAATGAATACACGAATTCAAGTTGAACATACGGTAACGGAATTGCTGACCGGTATAGATTTAATTAAACAACAAATTTTAATGGCAAACGGAGAACATTTAACGCTTAAACAAGAAGATATTCATTTCGATGGTCATGTCATTGAATGTAGAATCAATGCAGAAGATCCTGAAAAGAAATTCAGACCTGCAGCTGGAAAAGTGAAGGCACTACATTTACCAAACGGATTTAATACGAGAGTAGATAGCATGTTATATAACGGGTATGAAATCCCGCCATATTATGATTCATTAGTAGCTAAAATTTTAGTTAAAGGTACCGATAGAATGGAAGCAATAGTGAAAATGAAAGGTACTTTAGAAGAAACAGTTATTGATGGCTTTCCAACGACGTTAGATTTTTTATACCGTGTATTAAGTTATCAACCATACATCGAAAACGATATAACGATTAAATTTTTACATGAACATAAAATCATTTAAAGGAGATGGGCGAATGGCACAAGTAGATTTAAATTGTGATTTGGGAGAAAGTTTTGGTAATTATCAAATAGGGGATGATCAGTTAATTTTACCTTTAATCACATCTGCTAATGTTGCGTGTGGATTTCATGCAGGCGATCAACATGTCATGAATCAAACAGTAAAAATAGCGGCAGAGCATGGTGTACATATTGGCGCACATCCTGGTTTTCAAGATTTAATTGGTTTTGGTAGAAGAAATATAGATGTAACGCCAGAAGAAGTTTATGATTTAGTGATTTATCAATTAGGTGCACTTTCTGCATTTTGTAAAATTCATCATACAAAAATTTATCATGTGAAACCACATGGTGCTTTGTATCAAATGGGTGCAAAAGATCCTGTAATAGCAGATGCAATCGTAAAAGCGGTTAAAGATTTTGATGATACTTTATTTTTTGTTGGGTTATCAAATAGTGAGTTAATCGCGTCTTGTAAACGACATAATCTTAAATATAAAAGTGAAGTCTTTGCTGATAGAGCTTATGAAGATAATGGTCAGCTCGTTTCAAGAAAAAAAGAAGGTGCTTTAATTAAAGATACTCAACTAGCCGTGCAACAAGTATTAAAAATGGTGAAAGAATCTAAAGTTATGACGATTAACGGAAATGAAATTCCGATTGAAGCGGATACGATTTGTGTTCATGGTGATGGGGAGCATGCTTTAAATTTTGTGAAAGAAATTATTAAACAATTCAAAGCTGAAGGAATTGAAATTAAAGCTTTAAATTAGGAGGAATGAAATATGAGTCAAAACAAGGGGTATGATGATTTAAACAAACCATTTGAATTTACAAGTAAACATAGAAGAATATTATGGGGTGCCGTATTTTTAATGGCAACTTCTTCTATAGGACCAGCTTTTCTTACACAAACAGCGGTGTTTACTGAACAATTTTTAGCTAGTTTTGCTTTTGCAATTTTAGCTTCAGTCATAATTGATATAGGTGCGCAAATTAATATATGGCGTGTCATAACTGTCGCTGGTAAAGGTGGACAAGATGTTGCTAATGACGTATTTAAAGGTTTAGGAACATTTATTGCAATATTGATTGCTATAGGGGGATTAGCATTTAATATTGGTAATGTGGCAGGTGCTGGACTCGGGTTGAATGCCATATTCGGTATAGACGTAAGGGTTGGTGCAGGTATAACTGGCGTATTAGCAATACTTATTTTCGTCGTTAGAAATGCTCAAAAAGTTGTAGATATTATAACGCAAATTTTAGGTGTCTTAATGATTGGAATCGTTGCTTATGTGATGGTGTTAACAAAACCACCAGTTGTAGAAGCAGCACAAAAAATGGTCGTTCCTGATGATATAAACAAATTAATTGTTCCCATCATTACGCTTGTAGGTGGAACAGTTGGTGGTTATATTACTTTTGCTGGTGCACATAGATTACTTGAAGCGGGTATAGTTGGAAAACATTACATACCATTTGTTAATAGAGCTGCAGTATCAGGTATTTTAACGACTGCCGTAATGAGAACATTTTTATTTTTAGCAGTGCTTGGTGTCGTTGTAACTGGATTTACACTAAATCCTGATAATCCACCAGCATCTGTGTTTGAGCATGTTCTCGGTCCAATAGGTAAACAAGTATTCGGTGTTGTATTATTTGCAGCAGCATTATCTTCAGTTATTGGGTGTGCATATACGAGTACAACATTTATACAATCTTTGCACCCTTCAATAAAGAACCATAGAAACTTAGTGATTATCATATTTATCGTTATTTCATCAATTGTATTTTTAACAATCGGAAAGCCTGTAAAACTTTTAATCATTGCAGGTGCGTTAAACGGTCTTATTTTACCAATTACTTTAGGAACAATCTTGATTGCTTCACGTAAGAAAAGTATTGTTGGAGATTATAGACACCCGTCTTGGATGTTAGTTCTAGGTATCATTGCCGTTTTAACTACTTTAATTGCTGGCGTATTATCACTACAAGGATTATCAGATTTATGGAAAAATTAAATAATTACTTTAAAGCATTCGACTTATGTTATTATATATAAGAATGAAAATGATGGAGTGATTAAACATGATTGGTATTATTGGTGCCATGGAAGAAGAAATTGAAATATTAAAGTTATCTATAAATAATTTAGAAACGATTAATAAAGCACATGTTATTTTTTATAAAGGTCAACTTGAAGGTAAAGAAATCGTATTAGCTCAAAGTGGTATTGGTAAAGTGAATGCTGCAATCACGACAACATTACTTATCAATGAGTTTAACCCAGAGCTTATTATTAATACTGGATCTGCTGGATCAGTTGATAACAAATTAAATATTGGTGATATTATCATTAGTAATAAAGTATATTATCACGATGTAAATGCAACAGCTTTCGGATATAAACTTGGACAAGTTCCAAATATGCCTGAATTTTATAAAACAAATGATGATTTGATTTCATTAGCTCAATCTTCAATTGAGGAACTTGAATTGAATGGTGTTGTTGGTGAAGTTGCAACTGGAGATAGTTTTATCGGTTCTATTGAACAACGTAAAGAGATAAAAGGTGATTTCCCAACTGCTAGCGTTGTAGAGATGGAAGCAGGTGCTATCGCGCAAACTTGTTATCAATACAATACACCAATTATCGTTACAAGAGCCGTTTCTGATTTAGCTGACAAAGAATCAGATGTTACATTTGAAGAATTCTTAAAAGTAGCTTGCGTGAATTCAAGTAAAATTGTAAAATTATTATTAAATAGAGTGGCATAAGGAGGCAGTTTCATGTTAATATTAATGGCTATCGCTGTCATTGCTACAGCACTTGTTGGTTATGTGATTTATGCGAATACAGAAGTTGAAAAATCTTCTGAACGTGAAATTACTGAATAGTGTACAAAGGCTAAGACATCCTTGCGGGGGTGAGACAACGAAATCTAATTTAACATTTTAGATTTCTATCTCACTCCCGTATTTTGTGTTTATATAAAAGAATGAAAACTGTATTTATGTTAAAATGAATAATAATATAGAGGTGTAAAGATGGGAATATTTACAAAATACTTTTTACCAAATGAATATGTTCAATCAATATTTGCAATAAAACCTGAACATTTAAAAGAAAAAAATATTAAAGCAATTATTACTGATTTAGATAATACTTTAGTAGGTTGGGACGTCAAAGACCCTACAGATGAAGTAAGACAATGGTTTGAAGAAATGAAACAAAACGGTATTACTGTAACGATTGTATCTAACAATAACGAAGAACGAGTTGCATCATTTTCATCAACGTTAGATATTGATTATATATTTAAAGCACGTAAACCAAGAGGTACAGCTTTTAGACAAGCAGCGAATATCATGAACGTTAATAAATCTCAAGTCGTCGTTATTGGCGATCAAATGCTTACAGATGTATTCGGTGGTAATAGAAACGGTTTATATACCATTATGGTTGTACCTGTTAAAAAGACAGATGGTTTTATAACTAAATTTAACCGTTTAATAGAGAGAAGATTATTACATTACTTTAAAAGAAAAGGTTTAATTACTTGGGAGGAATAAAATTGTCAGAAATAGCAAAATGTATTGGCTGTGGTGCAACGCTTCAATCAGATAATCCAAATGAAGCGGGTTATGTACCACAGTCTAGTTTGACTAAAGAAGATGTCATTTGTAAAAGATGTTTTAGACTAAAAAATTATAACGAAGTTCAAGATGTTGATTTAACAAGTGAAGATTTTTTAAATATGCTTAAATCACTTCATAATGAAGATGGATTAATCGTAAATGTAGTAGATGTATTTGACCTTGAAGGCTCAATGATACATCGCTTGAAAGATATTGTAGGTAAGAAAAAAGTTGTACTAGTAGCAAATAAGATGGATATTTTACCTAAAGCAATCAATAAGAGAAGAGTAGAAATTTGGCTAAGACATAGAGCGAAAGACTATGGCTTAAATCCTGATGAAGTTACTTTAATATCTGCTTATAAAAACCAAGGTATAGATGAGTTGCTTAATACAATTGAAAAAGTTAGAGATGGCAAAGATGTTTATGTCGTAGGTACTACTAATGTTGGTAAATCAACTTTAATTAACCGTCTTATTGAAAAAAGTGTTGGAGAAAAAGAAGTTATTACGACAAGTCATTTTCCAGGTACAACATTAGATATGATTGATATACCTTTAGATGACGATTCTTATATGTTTGATACACCAGGTATCATTCAGAGTCATCAAATGACACATTATGTGACTGACAAAGAGTTAAAAGTGATTATGCCTAAAAAAGAAATCAAACCTAAAGTGTATCAATTGAATGAAGAACAATCTTTATTTCTTGGTGGCTTAGTAAGAGTGGATTATGTTGAAGGTGGTAGACGTTCTTTAACTTGTTTTGTATCCAATGATTTGAATATTCATAGAACTAAGTTATTAAATGCTGATGATTTATGGAATAGACAAATTGGTGAATTACTAAAACCACCTTATTCAGCTGAGAACTTTGACTTTGATCGTTTGAAAAAGACAGAAGTATATACAGAAGATGAGAGAAAAGATATCATGATATCTGGTCTAGGATTTATCACTGTCGATGCTGGGGCAAGAGTAAATGTTATTGCACCTAAAGAAGTAGAAGTCACATTGAGAACATCAATTTTATAAGAGGTGAAAAGTATGAAATTTGCAGTAATTGGCCATCCAATTGGCCATTCACTTTCGCCTGTTATGCATTTAAGTAATTTTGAAGCATTAGGTCGAAATGATCAATATATTGCATTAGATATACCACCAGAACGTTTTCAACATATAAAAGAAATTATTGCTGAAAATGAATTAGATGGTTTTAACATTACAATTCCACATAAAGAATCGATTATTCCATATTTAGATGAGATTTCACCAAACGCAAAGCATATTGGTGCAGTAAACACTGTTTTAATTCGTGATAACAAATGGATAGGTTATAATACTGATGGGATTGGATTTGTAAAAGGGTTACTTGACAATTATGGCTCAATTGAAGATAAAGAAATATTAGTTTTAGGTGCTGGTGGTGCTAGTAAAGGTATCGTTTCTGAGATGATGAGATATACAAATTCTAAAATTTCAGTTGCCAATAGAACGATTGAAAGATTTAACAATTGGAATTTAGATATTAATCGATACTCATTAAAAGACGTGAATCCAATATTGGATAAATTTGATATTGTCATTAATACGACATCAGTCGGGATGAATAAACTGACGAGTGAATTAATTATTCCAATTGAAAAATTAAATGAACATGCGCTCGTTTGTGATATTATATACATTCCGGATAAAACACCTTTTTTACATGCATGTGAAAAAAATGGACATTCAATTTATAATGGTTTAGATATGTTCGTTTATCAAGGTGCAGAAAGTTTTAGAATATGGACGAATCAAGAAGCAAATATTAAAAGTATGAAAAATAAAGTAATGGATGAACTAAAAAGGAGATAATTATGTTAACAGGTAAACAGAAAAGATACTTAAGAAAAGAAGCGCACCATTTAGATCCAATTTTCCAAATAGGTAAAGGTGGACTAAACGAAAACATGATCGAACAAGTAAATGAAGCACTTGAAAAAAGAGAATTAATTAAATTGCATATTTTACAAAATAATATGGACGATCATAAAGAAATTGCGTCAACGATGGCTGAACAAACTAAAAGTGAGCTCGTACAACTTATTGGCAATATCATTGTTTTATACAAAGAATCTAATGAAAATAAAAAGATTGAATTACCTTAATTAAATGAAGAAACTTATGATTTATGGTGGCCAATTTAATCCGATTCACATTGGTCACATGTTAGTTGCGAGCGAAACTTATCAATTTGTTCAACCTGATGAATTTATTTTCTTACCTAGCTATCAATCTCCGTTAAAGGAGCATGACGAATCTTATCTAATAGAAAAAGAACGCATTAATATGTTAGAATTAGCAATTCAAGATTTGGAATTTGGCATTATTGATCAGAGAGAATTAGTTAGAAAAGGAACGAGTTACACTTTTGATACAATTAGCGAAATTCAAAGCGAATATGAAAATTATGAAATTTATTTCGTAATTGGATCTGATCAGTACGAACATTTAAACAAGTGGAAAAACATTAACGAACTAAAAAAGATGATTACATTTGTAGTAGTCAATAGAGATATTGATCAACAAGATGTTAGTGAAGGCATGATTTCGGTGAATATTCCAAGAGTAGATATGAGTTCTACAAATATTAGAAATAGATGTAAAAATCGTCAATCAATCAAGATGTTAGTTACACCACGTATAGAAACATATATCAAAAGGGGACGATTATATGAAGGTTAAAAAAGCAGTTAAATTGGTAGAAAGTACTTTACCAACTAAAAGATATAACCATTCATTAAGAGTAGCTGAAACTGGTAAAAAGATGGCAGAAATTTTTGATGGTGACATTAAAAAAGTTGAAATTGCGGGGATTTTACATGATTTATGTAAATATGAAGAATTATCAAAATTATATCAAAGTGTAACACATTATGATTTAGGTCAAGACTTGTTGAGTTATGGCTCGGAAATTTTACATGGGCCTGTCGCTGCAGCACGTCTAAAAGATGAATATGATATTGATGATGAAGAAATATATTATGCGATATGTAATCATACAACCGGCAGAGCTCATATGGGCAAAACTGAAAAAATTATATTTATCGCTGATTATATAGAACCAAAAAGAACAACACCAGGCGTTGAAGACATTAGAGATATTGTATTTAAAGAACGAAGTTTAGATAAAGCGGTTTATGAAATATCTAAACGTACTGTCTTACATTTAATAAATAAAGATAGAACTGTACACTTAAAAACAATAGAATGCTTAAATTATTATAATATGCATTCAGAACAATAAAGGAATGATTAAATGAATTCGAATGAATTAATGGAAAAAAGTATTATAGCATGTGACGATAAACGTGGAGAAGATATCATTGCGATAGATATGGCAGGAATTAGTGATATTACGGATTACTTTGTCGTTTGTCATGGTAATAGTGATAAGCAAGTACAAGCTATCGCTAGAAATGTTAAAGATGAAGCTGAGATTAACGATGTTATTGTTAAAAGATTAGAAGGCTTTAACGAAGCAAGATGGATCTTAATTGATTTAGGAGATGTTGTCGTACACGTCTTCCATAGAGAAGAAAGAGATTATTATAATCTTGAACGTTTATATAAAGATGCACCAATTATTACTTTAAACGAGGTCACTTCTTAATGGCTTACAACAAAATGAGTAATTATTATGACCTTTTAACAAATGATCAACCTTACCATAAATGGAAAGAAATAATAGGACACTTTTCTACTAAACAGGAAAATGAAATATTAGATATTGGTTGTGGAACTGGAAGATTAACGACTCAATTAGTTGAGTTCGGTAATGTTAGTGGTCTTGATATTAGTCAGGAAATGTTAGAAATTGCAGAAGAACGCAATCCCAATATTAATTGGTATTGCCAAGATATGAGAGAGTTAGATTTACCACATCAATATGATATTATTTCTATTTTTTGTGATAGTCTCAACTATGTAACTGAACCTGAAGATGTGCTTCTCGTTTTCAATTATATTGATAAATATTTAAAAGAAGACGGCGTATTAATTTTTGATGTCCATTCTATTCAAAAAATGAATCATCAATTTAACAACCAAAGTTACTTTGATGAAGAAGATGGACTCACTTTAATGTGGCAAGCAGTATCTGGAGAAGAACCAAATAGTGTATATCATCAAATGTCATTTTTTGTTGAACGAGAAGATGGCTTATATGAACGATTTGATGAAGAGCATTATCAATGTACGTTTGAAATTGAAATGTATAAAGAACTTTTGAAATTATCTGGTTTTGAAGTGAAAACAGTATTTACAGACTTTAATATTGATACTTTTGATGAAAATGGAGACAGACATTTTATTGTCGCTCAAAAAATTAAGTAATCTTACACACCTTTTACGTTTAATAATGTAGGAGGTGTTTTTTTGGAAGCATTTAAGAAAATAAAAAATTGGTGTACACAAAATTATCAATACGTCTTAATAGGAATAATTGCATTGTTTGTCGTATTTAAGTTGTTTTTCGGTTCTGAAACTGAACAAGATAATAAAGAAATCATTGCTAAAGATGAAACAAAGTCTGAACAAATTCAGAATTCAGATGTTCAAGAACCAACAACTAAACAAAATAAATCAGAAATCGAAGTTAAAGATGTAATAGTGGATATTAAAGGTGCAGTTCAATTTCCTAAGACGTATGAAATGAAATCAACGGATAGAATAAATGATGTATTAAAGAAAGCTCAAATTAAAGATAATGCAGATTTATCAAAATTAAATCTATCAGAAAAATTAAAGGATCAAATGTATATTTATGTTCCAGTACAAGGTGAACACACAACAAATCATATAGGAAACCAAGATTTAAATAACAATAACAATAAAGTTGAAGTTGATATAAACTCGGCTACTAAAGAACAAATTCAAAAAATACCTGGCATTGGTCCAAGTAAAGCGGATGCTATCATTCAATATCGTGAATCGAAAGGTGAATTTAAATCAATTGATGATTTGAAGAAAGTTAAAGGGTTTGGTGAGAAGACTGTCGATGCATTGAAGGAATACATTGTCGTAAATTGAAATTGCAATTAAACACTGTAATTATTACAATAAGAATATATGAAAGGCAGGTCGAGACGAAATGGAAAGAATTGAATGGAAAGAATATTTTATGGCGCAAAGTCATTTATTATCATTAAGATCAACGTGTGAGAGACTTTCAGTTGGCGCAACGATCGTCAAAGACAATAGAGTAATTGCAGGAGGCTATAATGGCTCTGTATCAGGTGAAGAACATTGTATAGATAACGGGTGTCTTGTAGTAGAAGGGCACTGTATTAGAACTATCCACGCTGAAATGAACGCAATTATTCAATGTGCTAAGTTAGGTGTATCTTCAGAAGGAGCTACTATTTATGTTACACATTTCCCATGTTTAAATTGTACAAAGAGTATTATTCAAGCAGGTATAAAACAAATTTACTATGCAGATGACTATCATAATCATACATATGCAATACAATTATTAGAACAATCTGGCGTACACTATGAAAAAATAGATTTTCATCCGGAAGATATTATTAAATATTTGAAATAACAGGTTAATGCTAAATGTGGTTTTATTTTGCTTTGCTGCTTTTAGCCGGATTGCTATTACAAGTGAATATTTATGTTGGAGTAGCTTTCACGATTATTGTAATAATGAGTTATTATATTAAACTCCATTCATTTAAGAAGGTTTTATTCGGAAGTCTATTTATCTTAATAGGTTATATCATATTCCCTAATGTAAATGCAGAACAATTAGAAAGCTTTAATCGTCCAACTAAAAATAATAACGTAATTCAAAGAAGTATAGAATTTACAGATAAAGTTGACATAGATGGTGACTTATTTAAAGGTATTGCAAAGTTAAATAGCAAAGATTATCTCGTTTATTATACGATTAAAACTGAACAAGAGAAAAAACAACTTTTAAACAATAGTCCGTTGTTCAAAAATTGTTATGCATCTTTCAACATCAACCAGCCATTACCTAATACAAATGGATTGAAATTTAACTATAATGAATATCTTAAACAACAAGAAATTGCTGGAGTTTTAAAAATCAACCGGCCGTTTTTTACGACATGTAAAAAAAGAGATTTAAATATAGTCGAAGAAATACAACAATATCGGGAACAATTAATCTTAAAATTAAAGCAGTTAGACAATGCGTACATTGATGACATTATAGCTTTAACATTAGGGGAAACACGTTATTTATCTAGCGATAGAATGGATCAATTAAAACACATTGGTATATATCACTTATATGCTGTAAGTGGTTCGCATGTTGCATTAATAAGTGTGTTTCTATTTACCATGTTGTTGAAGTTAAATATAAGGTATCATCATGCTGAAAGTATAATATTTATGCTCCTTCCTATTTATGCTATATTAACTGGTTTAAGTCCAAGTGTTTTAAGAGCAGTGGCTGTTGTAATGGCATATATTATTATCAAAAGGTTTTCTAATTTATGCTCTTTGCAAATATTATCTATTACTTTCATATCGCTCGTGATATATGATGCATTTATTATTTTCGATATAGGATTTCAATTATCATACTTAGTATCAACTTTCTTATTATTATCCGCGCCCATTATTAAAGATTTTCATATGCTTTATAAGATGTTTTCAATTAATTTCATTTCTCAAATATCTTCGTTTATTATTCTCATATTTCATTTTAATACTTTTCAATGGCTCGGATTTATAACAAACTTTTTCTTTATACCTTGGTTCGAAATCATTTTGTTTCCACTTGTTATGATTTTTTTAATGAGTTTTACTGTTTTCGGTTATGTACCTGAAATAATGAGTCGTGCAACTGAAATATTATTATCTTATTCAATATTATTTATAGAACGAATCAGTGCACTTACCATTAATGACTTAGTAGTAAAGAATTTAAATAGCTTTATATATTTCATAATTTTTATAACGACAACTTGTATGTGTGTTTTAGTTTTAAAAAAACAAGTTATAAAAGCAATTATTTTATTCATTATTACTATTTTCTGTATATCCTTTAACTATAAACAGGATAGCGTTCTACTTAAATTTCTTGATATAGGTCAAGGAGATGCGATGTTAGCTTACCATTTGGACTCGCAGCAAGTTGTCATGATTGATACTGGAGGTAAAGTAGAAACAGTGAAAAGGAAAAAGTGGCAAATAAAAAGTAAAGAATTGTCGTATACAGACTCAATGATTTTACCTGAATTACATGAAAAAGGTTATAACAAAATTGATTATTTGATCATTTCGCATCCACATATGGATCATATGGGAGAACTATTAGCATTAAGTAAAAAAGTAACGATACAACATTTGATCATTAATAAACAAACATGGGATAGTAAAGAATTAAAGATGATATTAACTGAATTAAAAAACGGTAAAACTAAAATAATCGACAGTAGAAATTTGAATACTTTAAACATAGGTAAGTCATTATATAAGTTCTACAATCAAAATAGTCCTAATCATACAGATAAAAATGAAACTTCAATTATCACCGAAATCGATATATTCAATAGAAAAGTATTAACGGCAGGTGATGCTACGATAAATAATGAATTGTCAATAATGAATCATCTCAAAACGAATTATGACATTTTAAAAGTAGGGCATCATGGTAGTTTAACAAGTACGAGTGAAAGTTTTCTTACTAAAGTTAATCCTAAGCGATGTGTCATTAGTGCAGGTCGAGGTAACAGATATAGATTACCTAATGATAAGACCGTTAGAAATCTTAAACAACATGCATGTGAAGTATTGAATACTCAAGAAGTAGGGGGCATACAATTTACTATAAATAAACAAAGTATGGAGCTTACTACTGGATTAACAGAATATAATAAAAAAGCTTACAAAAATCAGTAGATTTTTGTAAGCTTTTAAACTAAATAAACCCTTTGTACGTTTAATTTGGAAGTAAAGCGAATACTTGTGCAATGATATAAATTACTGCGAAAAACAAGAATCCAACTAAAAATCCATTTCCAGAGTCTTTAACATCATTGTTACGCCCTTGAGTATTTTCACCTTCAAATCTGTTCATATGACCCCTCCTATACTTACATTCATTATATGATATTAAACTTAAAAATGCTATACTTAATTAGAACATTATAAGAGAGGGAGACTTATTTTGAAAGACAATATTGTATTAAATTATGGTGCAGTTGACGCATTAATAGAGAAAAAGTCAGAAGAAATAATAAATCAATATTTGAACGGTGAACGAGATGAGTTTAACTATGTAAAATTTGATTTATATGAAACACCAATTTCTGTACCAATTGAAGAAGCATTAACTTTACCATTCCTCTCAGATAAAAAAGTTGTACATATTAAGAATGCTTATATTTTTACTGGTGAGAAAGTCAATAATAGTATTAACCAGAATACGGATGAATTACTGAAATTTATAGAGCAATTTGATGGGGATACTTTAGTCGTTTTTGATGTATTTAACGAGAAACTAGACGAAAGAAAAAAGCTAGTTAAAAATGTAAAAAAACATGCGAAGTTGAATAAAATAGATCAGATGACGGAGCAAGAAATAAAGCAGTGGATTAAATCGCACTTAAACGAACAATACAAAGATATTAAAGAAGACGCTCTAGTAACATTTATAGAATTAACTGGTATTCAGTTTAATATTATAAAAGCTGAGTTAGATAAACTGATATTATTTATAGGTGATGAGCAAGTCATCAATAAACAAGATGTTAAAGATATTGTGAGTCGTTCATTAGAACAAAACGTATTTTTATTGACTGAATATATTCAAAAAGGTCAAAAAGAAAAAGCGATAAATTTATTAAAAGATTTAATTCAAATGAAAGAAGAACCAATTAAACTTTTAGCGCTTATAACGAGTAATTATAGGTTGTATTATCAATGTAAAATATTAGCTGGTAAACATTATAGTGAACAGCAAATTGCTAAAACGATTGGTGTGCATCCTTACAGAGTGAAACTTGCTTTAAGAATTATACGTAATCTTTCGTTGGAAAACTTACTTACTATTATTGATCTATGTGCAAATACGGATTATGAATTAAAATCCTCTTACATGGATAAAGTGCTTATTTTAGAACTTTTCATTTTAAAAATTTAAACGAAAAAAATAGGGCTGAGACATCGCTGTCCCAGCCCAAATTTTATTAGTTTGCTTTTTTCATTAAGCTTGATTTAATTCTATCAGCTTTATTTGAATGAATTAGGTTGTTTTTAGAAGCTTTATCAACTTTTTTAATAGCTAATGAAACTAATTCACCTTTATTATCAGCATTATTTTCGATAGCAGTTCTTGCAGCTTTAACAGCTGAACGCATATCGTTTTTTTGTGAAATATTTGCAGCGTCTTTCTTTTGTGTAGTAGTTACACGTTTAATTGCAGATTTAATGTTTGGCATGAGAGTCACCTCCTAAATATGTTGTCCGTGATCAAAGAATTTTTGATTGCAACAAAAAATATTTTATCAAATGTGGGGCTTAAGTGCAATCATTATTTACATATTCCGTATAAAGCATATCACTTTAGTGTCAGAATAGAAATACGTTTGCAATTATTACGTAAAGACGGTATCATATCAAAGATGCGACTTACATCTAAGGGATGTAAAATTAACGAGAAAGTTGGAGTTCGGATGGACAGAACTAAACGCCTAGAGCGCCAAAACAAAATAAGAAATTTTTCAATTATTGCTCATATTGACCACGGAAAATCAACGTTAGCAGATAGAATTTTAGAAAACACGAAAAGTGTCGAAACAAGAGATATGAAAGCACAATTGCTTGATTCAATGGATTTAGAAAGAGAACGTGGCATAACGATTAAATTAAATGCTGTTCAATTGAATTATACAGCGAAAGATGGGGAAACTTACATTCTACATCTAATTGATACACCTGGACATGTCGATTTTACATATGAAGTTTCACGATCATTAGCAGCTTGTGAAGGTGCAATATTAGTAGTTGACGCTGCACAAGGTATTGAAGCACAAACGTTAGCAAATGTATATTTAGCATTAGATAATGATTTAGAATTAATACCTGTAGTAAATAAAATTGATTTACCAGCAGCTGAACCAGAACGTGTTAAACAAGAAATAGAAGATGTAATTGGATTAGATGCGAGTGATGCTGTACTTGCTAGTGCTAAAGCGAATATTGGTATTGAAGATATATTAGAAAAAGTAGTAGAAATGGTTCCACCTCCTGAAGGTGACCCTGACAATCCATTACAAGCGTTAATTTTTGACTCTTCATTTGACGCATATAGAGGTGTTATTTCTTCTATAAGAGTTGTTGAAGGTACAGTTAAAGCAGGAGACAAAATAAAAATGATGTCTTCAGGAAAAATATTTGAAGTTGCAGAAGTTGGAATAAACACACCTAAACAATTACCAGTTAAGTCATTATCTGTCGGTGATGTTGGATATATTATCGCTTCGATTAAAAATGTTGGAGATTCTAACGTAGGGGACACAATTACTTTAGCTGATAGACCAGCTGAGAAACCTTTAAAAGGCTATAAAAAGATGAACCCAATGGTATTCTGTGGTTTATATCCTATAGACAACAGTAAATATAATGATTTAAGAGAAGCACTTGAAAAGCTTCAATTAAATGATGCTTCCTTAGAATTTGAAGCAGAAACTTCTCAAGCTTTAGGTTTCGGTTTCAGAACTGGATTTTTAGGATTATTGCATATGGAAATTATTCAAGAAAGAATCGAAAGAGAATTTAATATTGAATTAATTGCTACTGCACCATCTGTTATTTATGAATGTGAATTGACTGACGGAGAAAAATTACAAATTGATAATCCATCACAATTCCCAGATCCTCAAAAAATAAATACTATCTATGAACCTTACGTAAAAGCAACGATGATGGTACCAAGTGATTATGTTGGTGCCGTAATGGAATTATGTCAGAAGAAACGTGGTAATTTTAAAACAATGGATTATTTAGATGACATCCGCGTAAATATTATTTATGAAATTCCATTATCAGAAGTTGTATTTGATTTCTTCGACCAATTAAAATCTAATACAAAAGGTTATGCATCTTTTGATTATGAATTAATCGGCTATCAAGAAAGTCAACTCGTTAAAATGGATATTTTATTAAATGGAGATACAGTAGATGCGCTAAGCTTTATTGTTCATAAAGACTTTGCATATGATCGTGGTAAAGCAATTGTAGAAAAATTAAAAGCATTAATACCGAGACAACAATTTGAAGTGCCAGTTCAAGCAGCAATTGGTAATAAAATAGTAGCACGTACAAATATCAAATCAATGGGTAAAAACGTTTTAGCAAAATGTTACGGTGGTGACATCAGTCGTAAACGTAAATTACTTGAAAAACAAAAAGCAGGTAAAGCAAAAATGAAATCTGTAGGTAATGTAGAAATACCACAAGATGCATTTTTAGCAGTACTTAAAATGGATGAAGACTAAACACGAAGCAGCTGCATTTATGTAGCTGTTTCTATTTTTAAAGGAGGATTTAAATGGCTAAAAGCGTATATATTCATATACCTTTCTGCGTAAGAATTTGTACGTATTGTGATTTTAATAAGTTTTATATAGCCAATCAACCTGTTGATGAATATTTAGATTGTTTAATAAAAGAAATGTCGACTCGTCAAGATAAAGTAGTCGAAACAATTTTTGTAGGCGGAGGTACGCCAACAGCTCTTTCAGAAGCTCAATTAGAAAAATTGCTCATTTCTATTAATGAATTGTTCACAGTTACAAAAGAATATACTTTTGAAGCTAACCCGGATGAATTAACAGAAGCTAAAATAAAATTATTAAAAGACTACGGTGTAAATAGATTGTCTTTAGGTGTTCAGACTTTTGATGATGAATTATTAAAAGTTTTAGGTCGTACACATCATAGCGAAGATATAGAAAAAGCCGTGAATTTAACGAGAAAATACAAATTTGATTCAGTAAGTTTAGATTTAATGTTTCATTTACCAGGACAAACTTTAAAACAATTCGACGAGTCATTAGATAAAGCTTTAGCGTTAGATGTTGATCATATTTCAAGTTATGCGCTTATATTAGAACCTAAAACACAATTTTATAATTTGTATAGAAAAGGTAAATTAAAATTACCAAATGAAGATTTAGGCGAGGAAATGTACCAACATCTTAAAAAGAAACTTTCAGACTCAAACTTAAATCAATATGAAATATCTAACTTTTCAAAAGTCGGTCATGAATCACTGCATAATAAAGTTTATTGGAAAAATGAAGAATACTATGGTTTTGGTGCTGGCGCGCACGGTTATATAAACGGAATAAGATATAGTAATATTAATCCAGTAAACCAATATATTAAAAAACTATCTAACGACGAGCTTCCGATTTTACAAAGTACTGAAGTAACTTTGAAAGAACAAATGGAAGAAGAAATGTTTTTAGGCTTAAGAATGGCAAAAGGTGTATCAAAATCGAAATTTAATTTAAAATTTCACCAAACAATAAATGATGTATTTGGTGAAAAGGTCAATTTATTAATTCGTGATGGATTATTAGTAGATGAAGATGACTTTTTATATTTAAGTAATCGTGGTCAAATCATTGGTAACGAAGTGTTTGAACAATTTTTATTAAGCTAAATTTCAAAGGAAATAAAAGTATTAAAAATTCAATGCTTTAATGTTGACTTTCTTTGACCAATTTGATAAATTGTAATTAGCACTTGGAGATAGAGAGTGCTAATCGAGGTGATGACATGATTACTGAGAGACAATTGCAAATTTTAAATGTAATTGTTGAGGATTATGTTGAGTTAGGACAGCCAATTGGTTCTAAGTCGATTATAGAAAGGCATCAATTGCCAATTAGTCCTGCTACAGTCAGAAATGAGATGAAGCAACTAGAAGAGCTAGACCTTTTAGAGAAGACGCATTCGTCATCAGGACGTATCCCGTCTGAAAAGGGAATAAGGCATTATGTTAATCATTTGTTGAAATCTGAAAATGACGACAAGAAGAGCGTGAATTGGTTCAATCAATTTCATGATGAAAATCAATATGATGTCAATGCTATGCTGAAATGGTTAGCGTTAGAAATATCAAATCGTTCTCATTATACAACTGTTGTTTTAGGACCAAATAAATTTTCAAGACATATTTTTGAAATTCATTTTGTTCGAGTTAATGCTACACATCTAATGAGTGTCATTGTATTTACAGATGGGTATGTTGAGAAAGTTCATATGCAGATTTCTGAATCTGTTATGTCTGAGCAAATAGAGAAATTAATGAACTATTTAAATCAACATTTTAAGCAAAAAACTTTAACTACAATGATAAACACGTTAGAATCATTAACGTTGTCATTCATTGATCATCATTTTATTTCAAATTTTAAAAATGCATTATTAACACAAATTAATGATCAAAATGAAGAAATGTTTTTAGGTGGAAAGATGCACCTAATTGAAGCATTAGACGTTACAAATGTGAGTATGATACAGTCAATACTTAAATATTTAGAGTCAGAACGTATTGCTCAATTTTTAAATGAAACTGCTAATGATTCTATTAGCGTAAACATTGGACATGAAATTAATCAAGATTTAGAAGGTATCTCAATCGTGAGTACGAATTATGAAATTTCAGGTGATATTAGCGGACATTTAGCCGTTATCGGTCCAACTGCAATGCATTATAACAAAGTGATTCAACTGTTGAATCATTTTTAAATAAGGAAAGAATATGGAGGGCATGAAATGACGGAAGAAAAGCATAATGAAACTTTCGACGAATCAAATGATCAGGCTCAAAATGTTGCAACTGAAGAAGTAGAAGAGAATTCTACTGAAGAGGAAAGCAATGTTGAAGAAACTGAGCAAGAGGAGAAAATCGTTGAAATTCCGGAAGCTGAACTCGAACTATTAAAAGAAAAAGCTACTCAAGAAGAAGAAAAGTATTTACGTTTATATGCAGAATTTGAAAACTATAAACGTAGAATGAAACAAGAATCAAGCATTATGAAAGAATACCAAGCACAAAACGTGCTTACAAGTGTATTACCAGCATTAGATAATATGGATCGTGCATTAAAACAAGAAGGCGATTCAGAAGATTATTTAACATTTAAAAAAGGTGTTCAAATGGTATATGATGATTTATTAAAATCATTAAAAGATAATGGTCTTGAAGAAATACAATCTCAAAACCAAAAATTTGATCCAAATGTACATCAAGCAGTAATGCAAGATAACAACCCTGATTTTGAATCTGGCGTTGTAACTGAAGAACTGCAAAGAGGTTATAAATTGAAAGACCGCGTTTTAAGACCAGCAATGGTTAAAGTAAATGAATAATAAATTGAATTTAAAACGTAAATAAAAATTGGAGGAATTATTCTTATGAGTAAAGTAATAGGTATAGACTTAGGTACAACAAATTCAGTAGTATCAGTATTAGAAGGTGGAGAACCAAAAGTAATTCAAAACCCAGAAGGTAACAGAACAACACCATCAGTAGTTGCATTTAAAGATGGAGAAACTCAAGTAGGTGAAGTTGCTAAACGTCAAGCAGTAACAAACCCTAACACAATCCAATCAGTAAAACGTCATATGGGTACTGATTATAAAGAAAAAGTAGAAGACAAAGAATACACACCACAAGAAATCTCTGCTATGATTTTACAAAACTTAAAATCAACTGCAGAAAGTTATTTAGGTGAAAAAGTAACGAAAGCAGTTGTTACAGTTCCTGCTTATTTCAATGACGCAGAACGTCAAGCAACTAAAGATGCTGGTAAAATCGCTGGCTTAGAAGTAGAACGTATCATTAACGAACCAACAGCTGCAGCATTAGCTTACGGTTTAGATAAAACTGACAAAGATCAAAAAGTATTAGTATTTGACCTTGGTGGTGGTACTTTTGACGTATCTATCCTTGAATTAGGTGACGGTGTATTTGAAGTATTAGCTACAGCAGGTGACAATAAACTTGGTGGGGATGACTTTGATGAAGTAATCATTAACTACTTAGTTGAAGAATTCAAAAAAGAAAATGGCATTGATTTATCACAAGATAAAATGGCATTACAACGTCTAAAAGACGCAGCTGAAAAAGCTAAAAAAGATTTATCAGGTGTATCATCAACACAAATTTCTTTACCATTTATTTCTGGTGGAGCAAACGGACCATTACACTTAGAAAATACACTTTCAAGAGCTAAATTCGAATCATTAACAAGTGGTTTAGTTGAAAGAACAATGGGACCTACTAGACAAGCAATGAAAGATGCTGGTTTATCTAACTCAGACATCGATGAAGTTATCCTTGTTGGTGGTTCAACTCGTATCCCAGCGGTACAAGATGCAATTAAAAAAGAAATTGGCAAAGAACCTAACAAAGGTGTTAACCCTGATGAAGTAGTTGCAATGGGTGCAGCTATCCAAGGTGGCGTTATCACTGGTGACGTTAAAGATGTTGTATTACTTGATGTAACACCATTATCTTTAGGTATTGAAACAATGGGTGGCGTTTCAACAGTATTAATTGAAAGAAACACTACTATTCCAACATCTAAATCTCAAGTATTCTCTACAGCAGCTGATAACCAACCAGCAGTAGATATTCACGTATTACAAGGTGAACGTCAATTAGCAGCAGATAACAAAACATTAGGACGTTTCCAATTAACAGATATTCCACCAGCTCCACGTGGTGTGCCACAAATCGAAGTTACATTTGATATCGATAAAAACGGTATTGTTAATGTTACAGCTAAAGATTTAGGTACAAATAAAGAGCAAAAAATTACAATCGAATCAAGTTCTTCATTATCAGACGAAGAAATCGATCGTATGGTTCAAGATGCAGAGAAAAATGCTGAAGAAGACAAAAAACGTCGTGAAGAAATCGATTTAAGAAACGAAGCAGACCAAATGGTATTCACAGTTGAAAAAACTTTAACTGACCTTGGTGACAATGTAGATGAAAGCGAAAAAACTAAAGCTGAAGAAGCTAAAGAAGAATTGAAAAAAGCTTTAGAAGGTAGCGACATTGAAGATATTAAAACGAAAAAAGATACTCTTGAAGAAATCGTTCAACAATTATCTGTAAAAATGTATGAACAAGCTGCTCAAGCGCAACAAGGTGCTGAATCAGGTGAAGGTCAATCAACTTCAAATGATGACGATGTTGTAGACGCTGAATATACTGAAGTAAACGAAGACGACAAAAAATAATATTATTTATTAAAAAGTCAAAGTCAATGTGATTGGCTTTGGCTTTTTTAATTCAGTTTAAACTGGTATCATATATCAATGTGTAAAGGAGAGATTTTTTTGGCAAAGAGAGACTATTATGAAGTACTAGGTATATCAAAAGATGCTTCAAAAGATGAAATTAAAAAAGCTTATAGAAAATTATCAAAAAAGTATCATCCTGATATTAATCAAGAAGAGGGCGCAGATGCTAAATTCAAAGAAATTTCTGAAGCGTATGAAATATTAAGCGATGAAAATAAACGTGCTCAATACGACCGTTTTGGACATCAAGGTCCACAACAAGGATTCGGAGGTTCACAAGGATTTGGAGGACAAGACTTCTCTGGATTTGGTGGCTTCGAAGATATATTCGGTTCGTTCTTTGGTGGCGGCGGTAGAAGAGATCCAAACGCCCCAAGACAAGGCGATGATTTACAATATAGCATGACGTTAACATTTGAAGAAGCCGTGTTTGGTACAGAAAAAGATATCACTGTACGAAAAGACGTAGAATGCGACACTTGTCATGGTAATGGTGCTAAACCAGGTACGAAGAAAAAAACATGTACGTACTGTAATGGACAAGGTCATGTAACTGTTGAACAAAACACGATTCTTGGTAGAATGCAAACTCAAAAAGTCTGCCCTGAATGTGAAGGTGCAGGACAAGTGTTTGAAGAAAAATGTGTAGATTGTCATGGTAAAGGTACACAAAACAAAAAAGTAACAATCAACGTTAAAGTACCTGCTGGTGTAGACAATGATCAACAAATTAGATTATCTGGTAAAGGTGGTCCAGGTGTAAATGGCGGACCAGCTGGAGATTTATATGTTGTATTCAGAGTGAAACCGCATAGTAAATTTAAACGTGATGGCGACCATATATTCTATGATTTAAACCTTTCTTTCCCACAAGCAGCACTTGGTGATGAAATAACAGTTCCTACATTGAATGGAAATGTGTCAATAAATGTACCAGCTGGAACACAAACAGGAAAGCAGTTTAGACTAAGAGAAAAAGGTGTTCAAAATGTACACGGATACGGTAAAGGTGATTATTTCGTTACTGTAAAAGTCGTTACACCAGATAACCTTACTGAACGTCAAACAGAATTACTACGTGAATTTGCAGAAATTGGCGGAGAAAAGATAACAGAACAACCTTCTAGCTTTAAAGATAAAGCTAAAAAGTTTTTTAAAGGAGAATAGCCTGTGAATTGGATCGAGTACACAATCATGATAAATAAAGAAGCAGAGCCTATTGTAACTGCATTGTTAAACGATTTTGGTGCAAATGGTGTAGTGATTGAAGATTCAGCTGAATTATTAAAAGATCACGAAGATGTTTATGGAGAAATTTATGAATTAAATCCTGAAGATTATCCGAAACATGATGTAAGAGTGAAATGTTATTTTAATGAATTAGTATTTACCGAAACGTTAGAAAAAAATATTCAAGATACTATTTCAGAAGTTGAAGGAATCGATTTAGATATTTTAACTTTTTCTAAAACGATTATACAAGAATCTGATTGGGAAAATGAATGGAAGAATTATTTCCACCCATTCAAAGCTTCAGAAAGATTTGTTATTGTTCCAAGTTGGGAAGAATACGATAACAATGAAGATGATTTATGTATTGAACTCGATCCGGGAATGGCATTCGGAACAGGTGATCATCCTACAACAAGTATGTGTTTAAAGCATATAGAGCAAGTTGTGAAACCAGAACATAAAGTCATTGATGTTGGTACTGGTTCAGGCATCTTAAGTATTGCATGTCATTTATTAGGCGTAAAATCGATTAAAGCGATAGATTTGGATGATTTAGCAGTAAAAGTAGCTAAAGAAAATTTCGAAAAAAATCATTGCGAAAATGATATTATTGCAAAGCCAGGTAATTTATTAACTGAAGAAACTGAACAATACGATGTTATTATTGCTAATATTTTGGCGCATATTATCGATTTAATGATAGAAGATAGTTATGCAAGATTAAATGATGGTGGTTACTTTATTACATCAGGTATCATTGAAGAAAAATCTGATGAAATCATTGATAAACTAAAAGAAACTGGATACACAATCGAAAGTACATTGAGAGACAATGGTTGGGTTTCAATAAGAGCTAGAAAGTAGGAGATTTTATGCAAAGATATTTCTTACATGAAGACGCTGAGTTAAATCAGCGTTTTTTTATACATAATACAGATGATATACATCATATTAAAAATGTAATGCGCATGACTGTTGATGATGAAATCATTATTACATTTAGTGATCAAAAATCTTTAGTTTCTAAAATTATTGCATTTCAAGATGATCATATCGAAATTTTAACGATAGACGATACGACAAGACAAACTGAGCTTCCTGTTGAAATAACAATCGCTAGTGGGCTTATTAAAGGTGATAAATACGAATGGATGATTCAAAAAGCTACTGAGATGGGCGCGCATCATTTTATTGCTGTTCAATCAGAAAGATCTGTCGTAAAATTAGACGCTAAAAAGCAAGATAAAAAACTAGATAGATGGCAAAAAATCATCAAAGAAGCCAGTGAACAAAGTATGAGACTGACAATCCCAGATATTAACTATCATTCGAATTTCAAATCAGTTTATGATATTATTGATGAATATGATTATGTATTAATAGCTTACGAAGAAGAAGCTAAACGTGGGGAAAAGAATAAATTCCATCAAGTTGGCGCTAAACTAGAACGCGGTCAAAAAATATTAATTGTCTTTGGGCCAGAAGGTGGCTTATCAGAAGATGAGGTTAATTTATTCAATGACGGTGAAAAAATCGGTTTAGGGCCAAGAATTTTAAGAGCAGAGACCGCTCCATTATATGCTTTAGCGGCTTTAAGCTATCAATTAGAATTGATGAGGTGAATATTATTGGCTACAGTAGCATTCCATACTTTAGGTTGTAAAGTTAATCATTATGAAACTGAAGCAATATGGCAATTATTTAAAGAAAACGATTATGAAAGAGTAGATTTTGAAACAAATGCGGATGTATTTATAATCAATACATGTACGGTTACAAACACAGGTGATAAGAAGAGTAGACAAGTTATTAGACGTGCTATTCGTCAAAATCCAGATGCAGTAGTATGTGTAACAGGTTGTTATGCACAGACATCTCCTGCCGAAATAATGGCAATACCTGGTGTTGATATTGTAGTAGGAACGCAAGATAGACATAAATTAATTTCATACATCGAAGAATATAAAGCAAGTAGACAACCTATTAATGGTGTTGGGAACATCATGAAGAATAGAAAATATGAAGAATTAGAAGTACCATACTTCACAGATAGAACGCGTGCATCATTAAAGATACAAGAAGGTTGTAACAATTTCTGTACATTCTGTATCATTCCTTGGGCAAGAGGATTAATGCGTTCTAGAGACCCTAAACAAGTTGTGAGCCAAGCAACGACACTTGTTAATTCAGGTTATAAAGAAATCGTTTTAACTGGTATTCATACTGGTGGATATGGTGAAGATTTGAAAGATTATAACTTGGCTCAATTACTAAGAGATTTAGAAGAAGTAGAAAACTTAGAAAGAATTAGAATATCTTCTATTGAAGCTAGCCAACTTACTGATGAAGTAATTGATGTAATTGATAAGTCTACGAAAGTTGTAAGACATTTACATATTCCATTACAATCAGGTTCTGATACAGTGTTGAAACGTATGAGAAGAAAATATACTATGGCTCATTTTTCTGAAAGACTACAAAAACTTCACAAAGCTTTACCAGGTTTAGCGGTAACAAGTGATGTTATTGTTGGTTTTCCGGGAGAAACTGAAGAAGAATTCCAAGAAACGTATGATTTTATCGTTAAACACCAATTTTCAGAACTGCACGTATTCCCATATTCAATGAGAACGGGAACGCCTGCAGCTAGAATGACTGATCAAGTAGATGATAACGTTAAAAATGATCGCGTTCATCGTTTAATAGAGTTATCAAATCAATTAGCTAAAGATTATGCTTCTAAATATGATCAAACTGTATTAGAAGTTATTCCTGAAGAAAAAGGTTCTCACGATGGAAAATTAATTGGTTATGCAGATAATTATATGAAGATTGAGTTCGATGGTGATGAATCACTAATAGGCGAATTAGTAAAAGTTAAAGTAACAGAGCCAGGTTATCCAATAAATACTGGAAAACTTGTAAAAGTAGTCAATCATGCAACTAATAAAGACGAAAGATTAGTTACATATTAATATTCATAACAATTGATTATTGACTTAAAAAATGACTTATTTTATAATGTTTAAGTACATAGTAATTTAAATACTATGTTACAGATATATATACAAAGCTTTGTTGATATTTGGAGGGAGGGAAATACAGATGTCTAAAACAGTAGTTCGTAAAAACGAATCAATCGAAGATGCATTACGTCGCTTTAAACGTACAGTTTCAAAGAGCGGTACGATTCAAGAAGTACGTAAACGTGAGTTCTATGAAAAACCAAGCGTTAAGCGTAAGAAGAAATCAGAAGCAGCACGTAAACGTAAATTTAAATAATTAATTTATTATTGAACTCCCTCAATGAATATTAATTAATTATATTAAAATTTAACTAACGTACGTATCGTAAAGAACCATTCATAAACTTTATGTTTATGAATGGTTCTTTTATTTATAATTTTTTAAAGTATATATTAAAACTGCAAAAAATAGATTTGGAAATTGAATTGTAAAAATTTTTCAGAATAATCGTTATATACATTTTAGTTCGCTGTTAATTTATTGTATAATGAAATAGAGGGGTGAGATTATTGACATCAACACATGAATACATATTTACTTTTATTCATGAGAATTTGAATTTAGGTATTGTTTCAAGTCGAAGTTTATCTTCAATTGGTGATTTTTTAACGATGCCACTCGTTACATTAATTTTGACTTGTATTATTTTTTTAGGTGCACTTTATCAATTGTATTCTAATCATATAAATATTGCTGGTATATTGAGTGTTATTAGCACACTTATCTTTTTTATAGGATTTGTTATAGTTGATGAAATAAGTTTGATTTCTGTTTTGTTATTTGCGATCGGTGTACTTTTAGTAATAATTGAATTATTTGTTATTGGTGCAATATTAGGTATCCTAGGTTTTATAGCGATTATTTCTAGCTTTATATTAGTTGGAGAGAATGTATTAACTATGGGTATGATTATTGCCGTAGCTTTAATTCTAACAACAATAGAGTGGGTGATATTAGTGAAAGGATTCAATCGAAAAATACCATTCTTTGATAAAGTCATTCTTAAAGATTCTACAAGCAAAGAGTCAGGTTATACATCACACGATGATAGAAGCCATTTAATTGGTAAAGAGTGTACAACATATACTCCTCTAAGACCCTCAGGCATCATCCTTGTTGATGGCGAAAGAATAGATGCTGTTTCTGATGGTAATTTTATTCAAAAAGATCAACAAGTTAAAATTGTACAAGTGGAAGGTACAAGAGTCGTTGTAAGAGAAATATAATTTAAGGAGAGTTGCACATGTTATCAGGTTTAATAGCCTTTATAATTATTGCTGTCATATTAATTGTACTGTTAATGATTTTATTCTCATTTGTACCAGTAGGATTATGGATTTCAGCAATAGCAGCAGGAGTCAAAGTAGGAATTGGAACATTAGTCGGAATGCGTTTAAGAAGGGTTTCACCAAGACGTGTTATCAATCCATTAATTAAAGCACATAAAGCAGGATTAGCTTTAACTACAAATCAATTAGAATCTCACTTTTTAGCTGGAGGTAACGTTGATAGAGTAGTTGATGCGATAATTGCAGCACAAAGAGCAGAAATTAATTTAGCTTTTGAAAGAGGAGCAGCTATTGACTTAGCTGGACGTGACGTACTTGAAGCAGTACAAATGTCAGTTAACCCTAAAGTAATTGAAACACCATTTATTTCTGGTGTTGCGATGAATGGTATTGAAGTAAAAGCTAAAGCTAGAATCACAGTAAGAGCAAACATCGAACGATTAGTTGGTGGTGCTGGTGAAGATACAATCATCGCACGTGTAGGTGAAGGTATCGTTTCAACAATCGGTTCAAGTAAACATCATACTAAAGTACTTGAGAATCCAGATAGTATTTCTCAAACTGTTTTAAGTAAAGGTTTAGATTCTGGTACAGCATTCGAAATCTTATCAATTGATATTGCTGATGTAGATATCGGTAAAAACATTGGTGCAGATTTACAAACAGAACAAGCATTGGCTGATAAAAATATTGCCCAAGCTAAAGCTGAAGAACGTCGTGCAATGGCTGTTGCTACTGAACAAGAAATGAAAGCAAGAGTACAAGAAATGCGTTCTAAAGTTGTTGAATCAGAAGCAGAAGTACCACTTGCAATGGCAGAAGCACTTAAATCAGGTAATTTAGGTGTTAAAGATTACTACAATTTAAAAAATGTAGAAGCTGATACTGGCATGAGAGAAGCAATTAATAAGAGTGCTAATCCACAAGATTCTAATTCACCGAACGAATAAGAGAGGTGATTTAATATGGAAATAGGCATCATTATCTTTGTGATATGGACAATCGTTAGTATTATTAGTGGTATTGTTGAAAAGAATTCGAAAAATAAGAAAAAAGATATAAAACAAAGACAACCACAAACAGGAAATCCAGTTCAAAGGCAAACTACTGAAAAAACAAATAATGCTGAACAAGAGTTACGCAATTTAGTTAGTAAGTATGAATCCTACAAAGAAAAAGCCGAAACGAGTACAACTGATCGAATGTCTAATCATTATGCTGAACTTGCAAAAAAAATAGAGAATCAATTAAAATATTATAATATTGATGTTGAACAACCTAAGATAAATCGTAGTTCTAATGTGGATAGCCCGCAAGATACTTCTTCAGTACATGAAAATCAATATATTAATCAGCAGAAAGAGAAAGTTCATAAAACTAAATCAAAAAGACAACAAGAAGCGATTAATAGTTTATTAGAATATAATAATGAAGAAAAGGCGTCACTTACTAAACTACAAAGAGAAAACATAGCTAAAGTTGAAGAAGAAGCAGAAGAAATTATACACAACGTTCAACTTTCAGAAAGAACACGACGTTCTATGGTGAAACAACTCTATTTAAATAGTAAGCACAAGATGAATGATGAAGCGATAAATATTGATGAAAATCAAGTAGTTAATGGCATCATTTGGTCAGAAATACTTACTAGACCTAAAGAACTTAAATAATAAAAACCCTCTGGAATTCATTTTCCAGAGGGTTTTTTATGCTCTTTCTCATATTATTGACCGTTTTGTAAAAATGAAAAGATAAATTTAGCGTTATCTGTATTATCGATTACACCGTTATAATTTTCAGAACCTGGTCCATATGCGTAACTATTAACGTCTTCACCAGTATGTCCTGTTGTTGTCCAGCCTGTATGAGATTTGTCATTTATAGGTTGTTGTATGGCATCTTGTAAAGCTTGGTACTGTTTGTCGTAAGCATCGTCTTCTTTATCTATTTTAGATAATTTATCTGCTTCTTTTTTAACTTTTTGAATGGTGTCATCTCCAACTTTAAAGCCATAACCGTCTTTTATAACAGTTGCAGGGTCTTTTCCTTCAGAAATCTCTGTAGTCATATAACTACCAGAATGTTTCATTTGTTGTATCGGTTTTGGATCCCATAAATAATCTTCGCCTTTTGCCATTGTCATACCACCAGTTGAATGATCGGCAGTAGCGACTACTAATGTATCTGGATGAGATTTAGCATATGATGTAGCTTGAGAGAACGCATCTTCAAATCCTGACATTTCTGACATAACACCGGTAACGTCGTTAGGATGTCCAGATTTATCAATTGATGAACCTTCTACCATTAAGAAGAATCCTTTATCATTTTTTTCTAAACGTTCTAACGCAGCTGTTTGCATTTCAGCTAATTTTGGATCGTCTTTAGGTGCATCAACTTGTAATGGCATATTTTCTTCTGCAAATAGTCCTAGTAATTTATCACTTTGGGAATTCAATAAGTCATCTTTATTTTCAACAACGTCATATCCGTCTTTAGCAAATTTATTTTTTAAATTGCCATTTTCAGAACCAAAATATTTTTCGCCGCCACCGAGAAGGACGTCTACAGAGTGTTGACCGTTAATCATTTGACTATAGAACTGTTGAGCTATTTCGTCTTTTTTGTCTCTGTCATCAACATGAGAAGCGTAAGAAGCTGGTGTTGCGTCTGTTAATTCTGAAGTTGCAACAAGTCCAGTTGATTTGCCATTTTCTTTAGCTTGCTCTAATACTGATTTTAGTTTCTGTTTGTTATTGTCGACACTAATTGCGCCATTAAATGTTTTTTGACCAGTACTAAAGGCTGTTGCCGCTGCTGCTGAGTCTGTTACATTTTCTTTAGAATCTTTAGGGTCAGTTTTTTGTTGACCTTTTAAGTATTGATCGAAAGCTGTTTCTTCGATTTCTTTTGTATCAGGATTATCTGCAAAATGTCTATAAGCCGAATTGTAAGCAGGGCCCATGCCATCACCAACCATAAAAATAACGTTTTTAGGATTAGTTGTATTCCCGGTTACCGATACATCTGGTTCAGAACTTTGTGTTCCTGAAGCAAAAGCTGTTCCGACTACAGTTGATGAAAATAAAACACCTGCAGCTATTGATGTGCTAAATTTTTTGTGAAAACTCATAAATTCAAAATCCCCCTAATATGTATTTGTTACATATTAAACTTATCAAATGAAGATTAAATCATTATTTTTGTTTTGTAATTTATTTGTAAATGAAATAAATATTGATAATTAAATAATAATGCGGATGGGGTTGATATTTTGAGTGGGGCATTTCTTTATTGTTCACAAAAACATCATTTAGAATTACAATATAAATATGAATAATGAAGGTGTGATAAAAAATGATATTTAAGAAGAAACAAAGTCTTTCGTCTATTTTAATATCTATTTTATTATTTTTAATTGCTTTGATTCCGCTTGTTATAAGCAATATATATTTAATTATTATTTCACTTGTATTAGTATTGCTCATTATTGTGAACATACTATTTGAAAGATACGTCATTAAAGAACATTTTTTAACGATAAGAAGAGGTTTCTTTAAATCTCAATATAACATTTTTGATATTGTACAGCTGAATATGGCGAAGTCTATAGAAGGAAATAGCATATTAGAAATCGTGTTAAAAGATGGAACAATAGAAAAAGTAAGCCCAATAGAAGAAAGAGAGTTTATCATTGCACTCATGCGTATAAACCCAAGAATAAAATTAAATAATAGCAACAGATTAAGAGAATTTGAGAAAGTTGTTAAAATCTTAAAAACTCAAGAAAACTTAAATAATATACAAAATAAAGTGCATAAGATTGCACCTTGTAATAAGGTTTGGTACATTTAAAGTGTTAACAATTCAACTTATAAAGGAGATATTTAATGCCTACACTAATTCAAATCGAGAATATGGATCAAGCTCAAGCATTACTAGGTAATGGGGATGAGCACATAAAATATATTGAAGAAGAGCTCGAGGTGGATATCTTAACACGAGGACAAGAAATAAGTGTTCGTGGTAAACGTTTAGAAAATGTTGAAAAGGCTGAAGCTGTTTTACTGAATTTACTAAAAGTCATTGAAAGTGGCGCAAGTATAACGATTAATGATGTTCAAGCAGCAGTAAAAATGGCTGAAAAAGGTACAATCGATCAATTAATCAATTTATATGATGAAGAAATCACTAAAGATAGCAATGGAAAAATTATAAGAGCTAAAACAATGGGTCAAAGAGTTTATATTAATAATATAAAGAAAAATGACTTAGTATTTGGAATTGGTCCTGCAGGTACGGGTAAGACGTTTTTAGCTGTTGTAATGGCTGCAAGAGCATTACGTTTAGGACAAGTGAAAAGAATCGTTTTAACAAGACCAGCTGTTGAAGCAGGAGAATCATTAGGATTTTTACCTGGGGACTTAAAGGAAAAAGTAGATCCTTATTTAAGACCATTGTACGATGGTCTACATACTGTATTAGGCACAGAGCAAACAGCACGTCTAATTGAAAGAGGAACGATAGAAATAGCACCATTGGCTTATATGAGAGGTAGAACGCTAGATGATGCTTTCGTTATTCTTGATGAAGCTCAAAATACAACACATCCACAAATGAAAATGTTCTTAACAAGACTTGGTTTTGGTTCTAAGATGGTCGTAACTGGCGATAGAACACAAATAGATTTACCTAGAGGCGTTAAGAGTGGCTTAATTGAAGCTGATCAAAGGTTAAGTGGTGTGAAAGGGATCGCAATTTCATATTTAGAACAAACAGATGTAGTGAGACACCCATTAGTTGGGAAAATAATCAATGCATACGAAGAGGAGAAATAATATGCTAACAATGGATTTTATTGATGAACAACAAGTTATAGATGATGATACTAAAAATCAAATCGAATCACTTTTAAGATTTGCTGCTAAAAAGGAAAGCATTACTGAAGAAGCAGAACTTTCAATTTCATTTGTCGATGAGGAAGAGATTCAAGCAATTAATCGTGATTATAGAGACAAAGACAAAGTAACCGATGTTATATCATTTTCACTTGAAGAAGATGAGCCTGAAATAGAGGGATTAGATATACCCAGAGTGTTAGGTGACATTATTATTTGTTTAGAAGTCGCTAAAGAGCAAGCTGCATCTTATAATCATAGTTTAAGTAGAGAACTTGGATTTTTAGCATTACATGGCTTTTTACATCTTCTTGGTTATGACCATATGACGCCTGAAGATGAAAAAGAAATGTTTTCTCGACAAGATGAAATTTTAAATGAATTTGGTCTAACGCGTGAATAGATTTTTGAATAGATTCAAATTTCCTATAGCAGGATTCTTTACGATTATAAAGAAAGATCGTAATTTTTTATTACATTTAATATTTGCTTTAGTTGTTATGATTATAAGTTTCATATTAAATTTAAACCTTAATGAGTGGTTGTGGATTATTTTAGCTATTTTTACTGTTTTAATTACTGAAATATTAAACACATCAATAGAATATGTTGTAGATATGTATACAGATGAATTTCATATACTCGGGAAACATGCTAAAGATACAGCCGCATTAGCTGTTTTATTTTCATCCATCATGGCTGCAATTATAGGGTTAATCATATTTTTACCAAAAATAATAAATATATTTTAAGGGGAAGGTATTATGGAATTTAAACAAGAATGGTACGAAGGTGCTAGAGAAGCACAGAAGAGAGCATATACACCATATTCTAAATTCAATGTTGGGGCGTATTTAATCACGAAAGATGATAAAACGTATTACGGGGCAAACATTGAAAATGCAGCTTATCCATCAACAATTTGCGCGGAACGTTCAGCACTTGTAGCAGCAATGTCAGATGGCTATAGACCTGGAGACTTTAAATGTATTACAATAACTGTTGATGCTGATAAACCATCATCACCATGTGGTACGTGTAGACAAGTTTTAAAAGAATTATGTGATGATGATATGCCAGTATATTTAACAAATCAAACAGACGAAAGAATTGAAACTACTGTTAATGAATTATTACCATTAGGTTTCTCAGGAAAGGATCTAGAATAAATGAATGAATTTAAATCAGGGTTTATATCAATAATAGGTAGACCTAATGTTGGTAAATCAACTTTTATGAATAAAGTTATCGGACATAAAGTTGCAATCATGTCAGATAAAGCACAAACAACGAGAAATAAAGTTCAAGGTGTATTAACGACAGATGACTCACAAATGATCTTTATTGACACACCAGGTATCCATAAGCCTAAACATGCGTTAGGTGATTACATGATGAAAATCGCAACAAACACTTTAAAAGAAGTCGATTTAATTATGTTTATGGTTAATGTGGATGAAAGTATTGGTAAAGGTGATGAATATATCATTGAATTACTTAAACAAACGAAGACACCAGTTTTTTTAGTTTTAAATAAAATTGACTTAATTCATCCAGACCAATTGTTAGTAGAAATTGAAAAATATCAAAAAACAATGGAATTCGCTGAAATCGTACCAATTTCAGCATTAGAAGGTTTAAATATTGAAACGTTATTAGAACAATTCAAGAAATATTTAGACGAAGGACCAATGTATTATCCGAAAGATCAAATATCAGATCATCCAGAACAATTCGTAGTTGCTGAACTGATTAGAGAAAAAGCATTACACTTAACAAATCAAGAAATTCCTCATGCTATCGGTGTAAGTGTCGATAAAATGACGAAAGCTGAAAATGAAAAAGTTCATGTCGAAGCAACTATTTACGTTGAGCGTGATTCACAAAAAGGTATCGTCATTGGTAAAGGCGGTAAAATGCTGAAACAAATTGGACAACGTGCCCGTCGTGACATAGAAATGTTACTCGGTTCAAAAGTATATTTAGATTTATGGGTTAAAGTACAAAAAGATTGGCGTAATAAACCTAATTTCATTAAGCAAATGGGTTATCGAGAAGATGAGTAATAAATAGATTGGAGGCGATGATGAAATGCTCTATAAACAAGAAGGTTTTGTCATTCGCTCTGTAGATTATGGTGAAAATAATAAAATTATTACAATTTTAAACGAACATGGACATAAAGTTCCATTAATGGCACGAGGTGCTAAAAAAACAAGTCATCCTTTACAAGGGGCAACACAACCTTTTGTACATGGCTTGTTTATTTTTTCAAAATTTAAAGGTATGGGGACATTATCGTCAGCTGATATTATAAATAGTCATAGAATGATGCAAAGCGATATTTTCAAAAGTGCATACGGCGCATATTGCATTGAAATAGTAGATAAAGCAATTGAAGAAGAAGAACATGATGCATTTTTTTATGATTTATTATTAGGTGTATTTCAAGCTGTAGAAAAAGGTGTCGATGCAGATACAATGAGTATGATTGTCGCATTGAAATGTATGCCGAAATATGGATATGAGCCAAGATTTAATGCATGTGTCATTACAGGTGATATGGATCAAAAACAATTGAATGCGTATAGCTTTAAATATAATGGTCCACTTAGCAATCAAGCACTTTCTAACGATGAACATGCCTTTAGAATATCAAACAGAGCATTATACTTTATGAATTTAATGTATCAATTACCTATACAACATTTAAATAGTTTTAAAATAAACGATCAAACTAAAAAAGAAATACAAAATTTGATTGATAACATGTACGACGAATATGTTGGGGTAGTATTTAGAACTAAAAAATTGATTAAACAACTTGAAAATTTAAAAATATAAAAAAGCAGTGAAGCCATCTAAATGCTAGATGGCTTCACTGCTTTTATTTAATTAGAATCTAACTTTTTCTGCTAAGAATGCTTCAACTTCGTCTATTGGCATACGTACTTGCTCCATAGAGTCACGGTCACGTACTGTAACTTGATTGTCTTCTAATGAATCAAAGTCAAATGTAATACAGTATGGTGTACCAATTTCGTCTTGTCTACGGTAACGTTTACCGATTGATTGTGATTCGTCGAAATCAATTGCGAATTTTTCGCTTAATTTTTCATATACTTTAATAGCGTCTGGTGATAGTTTTTTACTTAAAGGTAAAATCGCTGCTTTATAAGGTGCTAGAGCAGGGTGGAAACGTAATACTGTACGTTGATCTTTTTCACCTTCATTTTCTTCTTCGTATGCATCACATAAGAAAGCTAACGTAACACGGTCAGCACCTAATGATGGTTCGATACAATATGGAATGAATTTTTCATTTGTTTCTTGATCATGATATTTGAAGTCTTCACCACTGAATTCACTATGTTGTTTTAAGTCGAAGTCAGTTCTTGATGCGATACCCCATAATTCTCCCCAACCAAATGGGAATTTATATTCAATATCAGTTGTAGCATTTGAATAATGACTTAGTTCATCTTCGTCATGGTCACGTAATTTAGTATTTTCTTCTTTAATACCTAAATCTTTTAACCATTTAGCAGCATATTCTTTCCAGAAATTTTGCCATTCGATTTCAGTTCCTGGTTTACAGAAGAATTCAAGTTCCATTTGTTCGAATTCTCTAGTTCTGAATATGAAGTTACCTGGTGTAATTTCATTTCTAAAAGATTTACCAACTTGTGCAATACCAAATGGTAATTTCTTACGCATAGAACGTTGAACATTTTTATAGTTCACGAAAATACCTTGAGCTGTTTCAGGGCGTAAGAAGATTTCGTTTGTTGAAGATTCAGTTACACCTTGGAAAGTTTTGAACATTAAGTTGAATTGACGAATGTCAGTCCAATTAGCTGTTCCACTTTCTGGACAAGTGATACCTTTATCATCAATTAATTGTTTCATTTCATCAAAGCTCATACCGTCAGCGATAAAGTTTTCATCGCCTTCAACGTTTTGCATGTAGTCTTCTATTAATTTATCTGCTCTATAACGGATTTTAGAATCTTTGTTATCGATCATAGGATCATTAAAGTTTGATAAATGACCTGAAGCTTCCCATGTTCTTGGATTCATTAAAATTGCAGCGTCTAATCCAACATTATAAGGTGATTGTTGAACGAATTTTTGCCACCATGCTTTTTTAATATTATTTTTTAATTCAACACCAAGTGGACCATAATCCCAAGTATTTGCTAAACCACCATAAATTTCACTACCAGGGAATACAAATCCTCTGTGTTTTGCTAACGTTACTACTTTGTCCATATCATTTGCCATAAATCATTTCACTCCTTATTTAAATTAAAAAAGTCCCAAGACATCAATAAATAATGCCTTGGGACGAGTATATAACCCGCGGTTCCACCCAAATTAGTGTAGCCACTCTCTTTATATAAAATTTTATAAGCCAGAACTTTTATGTTAAGCTTTCACCGACCTTAACTCGCTTTTATTTTCAAAGTTAATTAAAATATAGCATGGTATGTGGCAGTAATCAAGTAAAAACAAGTATTCAAATTGAGTAAAATTTGCGAGTCGTGTTATAATTAATCTAACTGAATTGTGTTCGAAGGGGTGAGAGCAATCGAATTAAATCAAAGACAAGAACAAATCGTACAAATTGTAAAAAACAACGGACCCATTACCGGTGAAAAAATTGCTGAACGATTGAATTTAACACGTGCAACATTACGCCCAGATTTAGCAATTTTAACAATGGCAGGTTACCTTGATGCGAGACCACGTGTTGGATACTTTTATACAGGTAAATCGAGTACTCAACTATTAAGTGATTCAATTAAAAAAATGACAATAAAAGAATCGATGGCTATCCCAGTAGTTATAGAGGAAAATTTATCAGTCTATGAAGCCATCTGTAAAATGTTCCTTGAAGATGTTGGTACGTTATTTGTAATTAATAAAGAAGGTTACTTAGTCGGAGTTTGTTCTAGAAAAGACTTGTTAAGAGCTGCAATAGGCGGTCAAAGTTTAAATGAAACGCCAGTTAGTATCAATATGAGTCGTATGCCTAATATTACAGTATGTTTAGAAGATGATTTACTCATTTATGCTGCTAAGCTATTAATTGATAAACAAATAGATGCATTACCAGTAGTAAAAAAATTAAAAGGCGATAAAATGAAAGTCAAAGGTAGAATTACTAAAACAACAATAACGAGAGCATTTGTTTCACTTATTGAAGATGAGTAGGAGGAATATTTCAAATGGAAGAAATTAGAATAATAATAGCGTCTGATTCGGTAGGAGAGACAGCTGAACTTGTAGCTAAAGCATGTACTTCTCAATATAAAACAGAAGGCAACGCATTAGATATTGTAAGATTACCGTATATCGAAAATGAAAGTAATATTGACGAGGTCGTTTCATTAGCGTTAGAACAAAAATCAATCGTCGTCTATACATTAGTAAAGCCTGAAATGAGATCATACTTAAAAGAAAGATTAGAAGAAAACAATATTAAAAATGTAGATATAATGGGTCCATTAATGAATATTTTAAGTAATGAGTTGAATGAATCACCTTTAAATGAACCAGGCAATATCCATAAACTAGATGAAGATTATTTTAAAAAAATCGAAGCAATAGAATTTGCAGTTAAATATGATGATGGAAGAGACCCAAGAGGTTTACCTAAAGCAGATATTATTTTAATAGGTGTTTCAAGAACTTCAAAAACACCACTTTCTCAATATTTAGCGCATAAAAGATACAAAGTTATGAACGTGCCTTTAGTACCTGAAGTTGCGCCACCAGAAGGATTATTTGATATAGATCCTAAAAAATGTATCGCGCTAAAAATTAATCAAAAGAATTTAAATGCAATTAGAAGAGCGCGTTTAAAACAACTTGGTTTAAGTGATGATGCTAATTATGCTAAAGATGATCGCATTGAAGAAGAATTACAGTACTTCGAAGAAATTGTTGAAAAAATCGGATGTCCTGTATTAGATGTATCAGATAAAGCAATTGAAGAAACTGCGAATGATATCATTAAGATTATTACTCAACAAAACCGTTAAAGGGTGAAATGATGCGTATAGAACAAGAAACAATAAATGAAATCCGTGAGAAAAATGACATTTTAGATGTTGTAGGCGAATATGTTAAATTAGAAAAAAGAGGCAGAAACTATATAGGACTTTGCCCTTTCCATGATGAAAAGACACCATCATTTTCAGTTTCAGAGGATAAACAAATATGTCATTGTTTTGGTTGTAAAAAAGGTGGCAACGTATTTCAATTCATACAAGAAATTAAAGGTGTATCTTTTGTTGATGCAGTAAGAGAACTTGGCGAAAAAGTAGATATTCACGTCGAGAAAGAAGACAATAATCAAACTGAAGCTATAGTTGATGATCATATAAAGATGATTGAAATGCACGAGCTTATGGCAAATAACTTCCATTACATATTGAAACATACAGAAGAGGGAGAAGCCGCACTAGCTTATTTAAAATCTAGAGGTTTCACAGATGAACTTATAAATGATAGAAAGATAGGTTATTCACCGAATCATTCTAAATTCACACATGACTTCCTTGAAAAAAATGGCTACGATGCAGTGTTAGCTTATGAAGCTGGTTTGTTAAGTCGTAATGATGAAACGTTTGATTACTTTGATAGATTTAGAGATAGAATTATTTTTCCGTTACTAAATTTTCAAGGTAAAACAGTTGGATTTTCAGGGCGTACTTACACAGATCAAACGCCAAAGTATCTCAATAGTCCAGAAACCCCAATTTTCCAAAAAAGAAAAATGCTATATAATATTGACCGAGCTAGAAAGTTTATTAGGCAAAATGATGAAGTTATACTACTTGAAGGCTTTATGGATGTTATCAAATCTGATGAAGCGGATGTTAAACAAGTGGTCGCAACGATGGGTACAGCATTATCAAAAGAACACATCATTATGGTCAAAAAACTGGCATCAAACGTAACTTTGCTGTATGATGGGGATTTCGCAGGTAAAGAAGCGGCAATAAAAGTAGGTAAAGAATTATTAAACGAAGGCTTAAACGTTTATGTAGTGAATTTACCGAAAAAAATGGACCCCGATGACTATATTTCTGAATACGGAAATGAAGCTTTTAAATCATTCGTAGATGGCCAAAAACAATCTTATGTTGCATTCAAAGCGCAACAACTATATTATGCCAATGAAAACAATGATTTAAAGCACGAACAACATTTAGAAGAATTAATTCAAGATTTAAATCTTGTCCGCTCTGACTTTTTAAGAAAAAAAGTATTGCAACAAGTTGCTGATTTGTATAAAGTAGATGTTAACAGTCTAAAAAATCAACTCTCACCAAATATCGTTCAAAATCATGTTGAATACCAACAATATGTACCTGAAATTAAAGAAAAGAAACTAGACAAAGTCGGTAGAGCTGAACAAGCGTTATTGAAACATTTTATGAATCAAAAACAATTATTTTTAGAATATCATTCTAGGATTAATCAAGAAGATTTTACTTCGTTGAATAATAGAGTGATTTTTTCACGTTTAAATGGGTATTATAAGAATAATGATGTTTTTAATATTAGTGACTTTTCTAGTTATATTGAAGATCATCATATTATGGAAACAGTCATGTATTTAGACTCATTATTGCTAAATGACGAACCAGAAACTGATGAAATGGAAGATTACATTAATATTATCAGTCCTAATGAACGTGCTGAAAATACAATTGAATACTTAAATGAACAATTAAATAAAGCAACACAAGCAGGTGATATCGCCCTGCAAAGACAGTATTTGGAACAAATTGTACAATATAATCGAAACAGAATGTAAGAGTTAAAAAACCGGGAGGCCTATTCATGTCTGATAAAGAATTAAACAAAATCAATAGTGCTAATAATGAAGCAATCTTAACTGTTGAACAAGTTAAGCATCAATTAATTGAACAAGGAAAAAAAGCAGGACATTTGAGTCACGAAGAAATCGCTGATAAGTTACAAAACTTTGAAATGAATTCAGATCAAATGGATGACTTCTTTGATCAAATTAACGACAATGAAATCAATCTTATTAATGAAAAAGATTCTACAGATACAGATGACAAATTGAATTTAAATGACTTAAGTGCTCCTCCAGGTGTGAAAATCAATGACCCAGTTAGAATGTATTTAAAAGAAATTGGTCGTGTTAATTTATTAACAGCTCAAGAAGAAATTGAACTAGCTAAACGTATCGAAAAAGGCGATGAAGTTGCTAAATCACGTTTAGCTGAAGCTAACTTACGTTTAGTTGTAAGTATTGCTAAACGTTACGTAGGTAGAGGTATGTTATTCTTAGACCTTATCCAAGAAGGTAATATGGGTCTAATTAAAGCAGTTGAAAAATTCGACTTTAATAAAGGTTTCAAATTCTCAACATATGCAACATGGTGGATTCGTCAAGCAATTACAAGAGCGATAGCTGACCAAGCACGTACAATTCGTATTCCAGTTCATATGGTAGAAACAATTAATAAATTAATTCGTGTTCAAAGACAATTATTACAAGATTTAGGTAGAGATCCATCACCTGAAGAAATTGGTGAAGAAATGGATTTACCACCTGAAAAAGTTCGTGAAATCTTAAAAATTGCACAAGAACCAGTATCACTTGAAACGCCAATTGGTGAAGAAGACGATAGCCATTTAGGTGACTTTATTGAAGATCAAGATGCACAAAGTCCTTCTGACCATGCAGCTTATGAATTATTAAAAGAACAATTAGAAGACGTTTTAGATACTTTAACAGATAGAGAAGAGAATGTTCTTAGATTACGTTTCGGTCTTGATGACGGTCGTACAAGAACTTTAGAAGAAGTTGGTAAAGTATTCGGCGTAACTAGAGAACGTATTCGTCAAATAGAAGCAAAAGCTTTACGTAAATTGAGACATCCATCTAGAAGTAAGCGCTTGAAAGATTTTATGGATTAATCGGTAAAACTTCATAATATTCCCAAAAAGCCTTTGACAATGCCTTGTTTTAATATAAAATATAATTGTATGAAGGTTTAACAAAAGGGAGGTTGTATGAATGAATCGTAATCCTGTTATCCCGTTTATTCTGATTTTATTACTCGGTGTAGGATTAATTTTCTTCATGTCAGCACATGGTGCTAACAAAGAGGACGAAAAAGAGGGTAATGGCGGCGCGAAGACAGAGAAAAAATTCGACGCAGCAACTTTCGCAAAAGATAATTGTACAAGTTGTCATGGACAAAATCTTGAAGGTGGAATGGGTCCTAAACTAGCTGGTAGTTCTAAAAAAGCAGAGGATATGAAAAAAATCATCCGTGATGGTAAAGGTTCAATGCCTGCACATGACCAAGCAACTATTTCAGATAAAGATTTAGATACACTTGTCAAATATTTGAAAGACGGAGCTAAATAATACAAAAAATCTTTTGCCTATTTGGCAAAAGATTTTTTTATGAAAGGAATATATGATGGTCCAACTAAATAAACGATTAACGAAGGTTAGTGAATACCTAAATCACAATAAATTAGCGGATATCGGATCTGATCACGCTTATTTACCGATATATGCAATTCAAAAAGGATTAATAAAAGAAGCAATAGCGGGAGAAGTAGTTAAAGGGCCATTTTTAGCAGCACAACAAAATACAAAAGAAAATGGTTTATCGAACGTCATTGAAATTAGATTAGGTAATGGTCTAGAAGTAATCGATGAAACGGTAGATGTCATTACAATTTGTGGTATGGGTGGACCTTTAATTGCTCAAATTATTTCAGAAGGAAAAGATAAATTAAAACATTTTCCTGATTTAGTATTACAAGCTAATATACATGCATTGCCTATTAGGGAAGTATTGCAAAGTATAGGTTATAAAATTTATGATGAACAAATTATTAAAGATAAAAAGCATATTTACGAAATAATTGTCGCTAAAAAGGGTAAAATGGAATTAGATGATATTCAAATGCGCTTTGGTCCAATTTTAGTAGAACGTAAAGATGAATACTTCTTTGAAAAATGGAGAAGAGAAATTAATTCTTTAGAGAAAATAAGTGATCAATTAAAAAATCATCAAGATCAAACGAGATATCAAGAAATTAATCAACAAATTCAACAAATTAAAGAGGTGCTTACATGATTATTAAAGACTTGTTAAATATAATCAATAAACATGTACCATTTTCTAGTAGTGAATCTTGGGATAATGTAGGGCTATTAATAGGTACTGAAGAAAGCGAAGTAGAAGGTATTTTAACAACTTTAGATTGTACAGAACAAGTTGTTGATGAAGCAATTGATAAGCATATTAATACAATTATTGCGCACCATCCACTTATTTTTAAAGGTGTTAAAAATATAAATGACACAAGCTATGGTCCTATTATTCGAAAATTAATTAAACATGATATTAATCTTATCGCACTTCACACAAATTTAGATGTTTATGCTAAAGGTGTGAGTTACATGATTGGAGATAAAATAGGTCTACAAAACATGTCGATTTTAGATAAGCAAAATGAATCATATTATAAAGTACAAATCTTTGTACCTGATGAAAATTTAGAAGCGATGAAATCAGTATTTGATGATCATGATTTAGCAAAAACGAAAGAATATAGCAATGTGTTTTTCCAATCCCAAGGAAAAGGACAATTTAAACCGACTGATCAAGCACAACCACATATTGGTGAAGCAAATAAAACGGAAGTTGTATATGAAACAAAACTAGAATTTATGATTGATGCTAAAGATAAATCGTTAGCTGAAACATTAATTTATACACATCATCCATACGAAGAACCCGTATTCGACTTCATTGAGATGAAAAAAGACGCAACAAGAGGATTAGGCATCATTGGCGAACTCAAACAACCAATGTCCGTACAATCATTTGTAGAACTTTATAAGCAAAACTTAAACATTCCAGCCGTAAGATTTATAGGCGACAAAGATAGCACTATTAAAAAAGTCGCAATCGTCGGCGGAGCAGGAATAGAATATGCAGAAATTGCTAAAAGTAAGCAAGCAGATTTATTTATAACAGGTGATGTTAAACATCACGAAGCATTAGATGCGATGATGGATGGCATAAATGTATTAGACGTTAATCATTATAGTGAGTATGTAATGAAAGATGGTTTGAAATTATTATTAGAAGATTGGACGAATAATTCTGTTCAAGTAAAAGCTTCTGAATTAAATACAGATCCATATCAATATATGTAAACAAAAAGCCACGATGAAAACTAAATGTTTTCCTCGTGGTTTCAGAGTGTAGATAAAGTCACTTAAAGTGAAGTTGTTGGAAGTTTTTATCTCTAACTAGATTGTTTTTGTATTCTTTCTAGTTAGAAATTCTAACTAGATTGTTTGTGCAAGTCTTTCGAGTTAGAGCTAAAAACGAATGAAATTGATGTGATATTACACTTTTTTATAAGCAAAATAGCTCTTACTAGATTGTTTTATACATTCTTTCTAGTTAGAAATTCTAACTAGATTGTTTGCTCAAGTCTTTCGAGTAAGAATAAAAACCGATTAAAAATGAGACGCCTGAGGGAATAGTACAAGTCGAAGACTACAGGCTGAGACTGTACCCTAGGCAAGCGAGTTTTTAATCGGTTAAGTTTAACTACAAACTGAAGCCACGATGAAAACTAAATGTTTTCCTCGTGGCTTTTGTCTACTATATTATTACTTCATAATTTCTACTGGTTTTGGTTTTTTAATTTTAGGTAATATTTTATCAACTGGCACATTACTTGAAAGTGCATCAGTTGGAATATCAGTAGGATCATAGTTCTTAATATAATCAATAACTTCTTTAACAATTGGAGTAGGTGTAGATGCACCAGCTGTTACAGCTACTGAACTGACACCTTGTAACCATTCAACTTTAAGTTCGCTTAAATCAGAAACTCGATACGCATTTGTATGTGCAATTTCTTTAGAAACTTGAGCAAGTCTATTTGAGTTATTACTCTTAGGATCACCAACTACAATTAATAAATCAGCTTGGTCTGCTTGTGTAGCAACAGCTTCTTGTCTTACTTGAGTGGCTAAACAAATTTCCTCATGAATTTCTATATGTGGGAATTTATCTTTTAATTCGTCCATAAGATGTTTAACATCCCATTGAGACATTGTCGTTTGGTTCGTTACGATTAATTTTTGATTTTTAAGTGACTCTGGTAATGCTTGAATATCTTCTATCGTTTCAATTAAATGAACGACATCTGGTGCAACACCAACTGCGCCTTCTGGTTCTGGATGTCCTTTTTTACCAATGTAAATGACATTGTATCCATCAGCTTTAACCTTTCTGATGAGTTGATGTGTATTCTCTACATCTGGACAAGTAGCATCTATACATACAAGTCCTTTTTCTTTTGCACGTTTTTTCACTTCAGGTGAAACACCGTGAGCAGTAAAAATAACTGTACCTTCGTTAATTTGTTCCAAAATTTCTAATCTGTTTGGACCATCTAATGTGATGATACCGTCTGACTCAAATGCATCAGTGACATGTTTGTTATGAACAATCATACCAAGTATATATATTGGACGAGGAAGTGACTTATCAAGTGAAGCATTTCTAGCAATGACCATTGCATCTACAACACCATAACAATAACCTCTCGGAGTAATTTTTATAATTTCCATGGATTGCCCTCCTTCATTAAATCTATTATAACAAGTGTCAAGTATGAATGAAACTAATTAAAATTTCAAAATAAACCTGTAAGTCTATCTTATTGTAATAAATTACTATATAATGTATTGAGTGAAAAAGAAACGAGGAGGGTCGCTTATGTCTAAGCATCCATTTGAACATTTCCAATTAGGGAATGAATTAGTAGAGGCTGTAAAAGATCTACATTTTGAACAGCCTACAGAAGTACAGCGTAGAGTAATACCAAAAATTAAAAAAGGGTCCAATATAATAGGACAATCTCAAACAGGTACTGGTAAGTCTCATGCATTCTTATTACCATTATTTGATAAAATAGATGTTGATTTAAAAGAACCACAAATTATTATATTAGCTCCTACAAGAGAGTTAGCAAAACAATTGTACGATGCAGCATCCCATTTAGCGCAATTTAAAGAGGGAATTAAAGTTAATTTGTATATTGGTGGTACAGATAAGTCTAGAGATATAGACAAGTCTAAAAACACACCGCAAGTCATTGTGGGTACACCAAATAGAATTGATGACATGGCTGTAGAAAGAGCATTAGATTTACATTTAGCTAAAGCAGTTGTAATCGATGAAGCAGACTTAATGATTGATTTAGGATTTATGCCTAAAGTTGATAGTGTTGCGAGTAGAGTAGATAGTTCTGCACAAGTATGTGTATTCAGTGCTACAATACCAAAAGCTTTACATCCTTTCTTAAACAAATATCTTAGTAATCCAGAATTTGTTGAAATAGAAACGAAAACATCAAATAAAGATAATATCGATTTTTATTTAATACCTACTAAAGGTGAAGAAAAACAAGCTAAAATATTAAAAGTTATGAAAGTCATTAATCCTTACCTTGCTATTATTTTTGCAAATAGTAGAGATAGAGCAGATGAACTTGTTGCACATTTATCTCAAGAAGGATACAAAGTTGGTGTCATTCACGGTGGATTAACGCCGAGAGAAAGAACACAACAAATGAAACGTATTAAACAACTAGATTTCGAATTTGTTGTAGCTAGTGATTTAGCATCTCGAGGTATTGATATTGATGGTGTCAGTCATGTTATTAATTATGACTTACCAAAAGAAATTGATTTCTTTACACACAGAGTAGGTAGAACAGGTCGTGGAGATTATAAAGGTGTCGCAATTACATTGTATACACCAGATGAAGACGATTTAATTACTCAAATCGAGAAAAATAATTATGTCTTTAAACATGTAGATATTAAAAATGATGAATTTGTAGAAATAAAAGATAGACAAAAAAGAACAAGACGTGTTTATAAAGAAGATAATATCGAAAATTCTTTAAAACAAAAAATTAAAAGAAATAATAAAAACAAAGTTAAACCAGGTTATAAAAAGAAATTTAAGAGAGATTTAGACGAGCTGAAATTCAAAGAAAAGAAAGCTCACTCAAAACGTACTAAAAAACAAGGCAGAAAAGGATAGGTGTCATATATGTTAATCGGATCACACGTTTCTATGAGTGGTAAGAAGATGTTGCTACAAGCAGCTGAAGAAGCAGCAAGTTATAATGCTTCAACATTTATGATTTATACTGGCGCACCACAAAATACAAGACGTAAAAAAATTGAAGATTTGAATATAGAAAATGGTAAAGCAGCTATGAAAGAATACGGCTTATCAAATATTGTCGTACATGCGCCTTACATTATCAATATTGCAAATACTACAAAGCCTGAAGTATTTAATTTAGGCGTTGAATTTTTACAATCTGAAATAGAACGAACTGAAGCACTTGGTGCTAAAGATATCGTTCTTCATCCAGGTGCTCATGTTGGCGCTGGAGAAGAAAAAGGTATTAAAAAAATTATTGAAGGCTTAAATGAAGTCTTAACAAATAACAATGATGTTCGTATTGCTTTAGAAACAATGGCAGGTAAAGGATCTGAATGTGGTAAAACATTCGAAGAACTTGCTCAAATCATAGACGGTGTTGACAATAATGAAAGATTATCCGTTTGTTTTGATACTTGTCACACTAATGATGCTGGATATAACGTTAAAGAAGACTTCGATGGCGTTTTAAATGAATTTGATAAAATCGTAGGTATTGATAGAATTAAAGTGTTACACGTTAACGATAGTAAAAATCCTCAAGGTGCTAGAAAAGATAGACATGAAAATATCGGTTTTGGTTCAATAGGATACGATGCGTTACACTATATTGTTAATCATGAAGCATTTAACGATGTTCCTAAAATTTTAGAAACACCATATGTTGGAGATGACAAAAAGAATAAAAAACCACCATATAAATACGAAATTGAAATGATTAAAAATGGAACATTTGATCCAGATTTAAAAGATAAAATATTTAATCAATAATTGAATATGATTCCTAATAAAGAATGCTATTTTTATAGCATTCTTTTTATTTCGTAAGCGTTACTATTTACATTTATAATTATTCATTGTATAGTATTCTATTGACGAGGTGAACAAAATGGAAAATAGAACACCAATTTTTGAATTAAAAGATATAAGTTATAGTTATCCAAATAAATTAGCACTTACCGATATTAATATACAAATTTATAAAGGCGACTTTTTAGCTATTGTTGGCCCAAATGGTTCTGGTAAATCTACGCTATTAAAATTAATTCTAGGTTTATTACCATTGCAAAAAGGTGACATCTTCATAAGTGGTAAAAAAATAAATCAGTATAAATCTTGGGAAGAAATCAGTTATGTTTCTCAAAAATCCAATGCGTTTAGTTCTGGATTTCCAGCTACTGTAAAAGAAGTTGTAATGAGTGGCTTAACAAAAAATAAAAGTTTATTTAAGTGGTTTAATAGTGATGATGCTAAACAAGTTGATGAAATATTAGATCGTTTAAATATTAGTGAATTAAAAAATGAAAATATTGCCCAATTATCAGGTGGACAACAACAAAGAACGTTTATTGCTAGAGCATTAATCTCAAAACCTAGCATTTTAATTTTAGATGAACCTACAGTAGGAATTGATGCGAGACACGTATCTGAGTTCTATCAGTTGTTAACACAGCTTAAGGAAGAAGGTATTACAATAATACTTGTTACACATGATATCGGTGTTGTAGCAGATACTGCTAGTAAAGTGGCATGTTTAAATCAACACATTCATTTCCACGGATCAAGTGAGTCATTCAAATCACTTGATGAAGTTTCAATATCTAAAATATATGGTCATCCAGTACAATTTGTTGATCATCAACATGAAAGAGATTGTTGTGCAAATGAAGTGGTTGAAGAAGCTGTAAAATAAATATATAAAAGTAACTAAGAGATAGGGAAGTTATTATCCCTATCTCTTAGTTATTTAAATTAATTTTATGATGAAACGTTATAGTTTAATGCAAGTTTCTTATTTCTAAAGAATACGTATGTTACTAATGAAATCCAAGTTAAAACGATAAGAATTTTAATAATTGTAATTGTTACTGAACTGTCTATAAAAGTACCAAGTAACACATTAGAATTTGTAAATATAATTAATCCGCCAACACCAACTGCTAGAACATTTAAAGGAACTGTTTTAACTAACCATGCTGAAATTGGAGCGGCGATTACGCCTCCAACACTTAATGAAACGACTAGTAACCAATTAATCGAACTCCAATCAAGGAAAATTAAGAATCCTAGAGAAGAGAAGATAGTAACAAAGAATTCACTTGCTGAAACGGTTCCTATTACATATCTTGGTTCTAATTTTTTGCTAGATAATAGTAGTGGCGTATTGACTGGACCCCAACCACCACCACCAACTGAATCTAAAAATCCTGCAATTGCTGCTTGTGGAATGAGGATGAAATTAGGGATTTTATGTGCGCCTTTAACATGTTCTTTAGTGCTTGGTTTTTTAATTGTAAATTGATATAGAATATAGATACCTAAAGATAATAAAAATAGAGAGATAAATGGTTTAATATTTTCGCTATTAATATTACTTAAAAATGATGCACCTATAAATGCAGCGATAGAACCAGGTATGGCAAGTTTTAAGACTGCGGGTTTATACACATTCTTGAATTTAAGATGTGAAGCGCCAGATGCTGCAGTAGTTAATATTTCAGAAAAGTGAACTGTAGCAGATGCAATTGCTGGTGCAACACCAAATGTAAGTAATACTGAAGAAGAGGATGCACCGAATCCCATTCCTAATGAACCGTCAACTAGTTGTGCTAAGAATCCTGCAAGGGCAAAAACAATTATTTTTCTCATATGTATACACTCCTTATTTATGGTATAACGTTTCAGGAATAAAATAATTTTATAGTCATATTAAACTGATTTGTTTACTCGGAATAAAGATTAAAAAATTAAGTCATGGATTCATGACAAATTTAAAATACTTATTCAATTTAATAGTTTGAATTGTTAGAAAATTATTTTTCTGATTTCTTTATACTAATGTATACATATATGAATGTCAACTTTAATTTGAAATAAAATAGATGTTTAAAGTTTTAGAGGTTGATTTCGTAATCAATACGATTTAAACTACTATAAGTGAGTTATTATTAAAGATATAAAAAAAAAGATATTTAAAATTATTTATTGAAAGATACGAAGGAGAAAGAATATGTCGAATAAAAAATGGACTACGAAAAATAAGTTTAAAGTAGTGCTCCAATATAAAGGAGCGTGTTCCATGTGATAGATGCTTTTTTGAATTTTGATTTTATAAGATATTCTTTCATAAGTGGAATATTAGTTGGATTAATTGCACCATTAATTGGAGCGTTTATCGTTGTTAGAAGATTATCACTTATTGCAGATGCATTAAGTCATGTTACATTGGGCGGAATCTCAATGGGTATGTTTTTAATAAGTGTCAGCCCATTTTTCGCATCTATAAACCCGATATGGTTCGGTATTATATTTTCAATAGCTGGTGCTTTACTAATAGAAGAATTAAGAACTGAATATAAACATTATCAAGAAATAGCCATCCCAATCATCATGAGTGGGGGAATCGGCGTTAGTGTTATTTTCATTTCGTTAGCGAACGGTTTTAATCAAGATTTATTTGGTTATCTTTTCGGATCAATTAGTGCAGTAAATATAAGTGACTTATATACAATTATTTTCATAACAATTATTGTCTTGATATTCGTCATGTTATTATACAAATCACTTTTTGTATTATCATTCGATGAAGAATATTCTAAAGTGATCGGCATGCCAAAGTGGATACAATTATTATTTATCGTTATTGTCGCTCTAGTTATTTCAGCATCTATGAGAGTAGTTGGGATTTTACTTGTGAGCAGTTTAATGACATTGCCAGTTGCTACAAGTATGAGATTAGCAAAAGGGTTTAAACAATTAATCGCTTTAAGTATTTTATTTGGTGAAATATCAGTAATACTTGGACTTATACTTTCTTTCTATTTGAATATTTCTCCAGGTGGTATTATAGTAGCATTATTAATCATTGAATTACTTGCAAGCATTATGTACAGTAAAGTATTGATAAAAAAAGGAGGCCATCATCTTGAAAGTAGAAGAAGCCATTCAAATATTGAAGAATGATGGACATAAATATACAAATAAACGTCGAGACATCATTTCACTTTTTATTAACGAAGATAAATATATAACTGCAAAATATATTCAAGAAGCTTTAAAAGACGATTATGCAGGTTTGTCATTCGATACAATATATAGAAACTTGTATTTATTTAAAGATTTAAACATAATTGAAAGCACAGAGATCGATGGAGAGATGAAATTCCGTATTGCATGTCAGAGTCATCACCATCATCACTTTATTTGTGAGTCTTGTGGTACAACGAAGGTCATTGACTTTTGTCCTATGGAATCTATAAGACAGCAATTACCAAATGTAGAAATAAAAGCGCATAAACTAGAAGTTTATGGTAAATGTGAGAACTGTAGAATAATATAATGTACGAAAAAAGCAATCCAGCTTAAAAATAGGTGGATTGCTTTTTTAATATGGATTGTTATTAACAAGAATCGATAAAAGTGTAAATAAGGATTTATTTAAAAAACAAAAACGATTAAAAACGAAGACGCCTAAGCGTTTAGTACAAGTCGAAGACTACAGGCTGAGACTGTATCCTAGGCAAGCGAGTTTTTAATCGTTAAGTTTATATACTTTTACAGTTTCTCTAATAATGTTGAAACGTCATACCAATTTTTAATTCTATAAATACCAGAATTAAGTTCTTTTTGATTATATGGTGTATCAAATAAAAATACTGGTATATCAAGATGATAGTTAATATCTTCAGCGTTATCTAATTTGTCTTCAAAGAAAATATCTATATTTTGATTTTTCGCTACTTCTAACTTGTTATGGCTACCTGTTAAAGTAATTTGATCAAAAGGAATCTGATGTGCTTGAAACCATTCTTTAGTAATATCTTCTAAATAGTGGTGCCTGGCACTTATATAATATAATTCATAGTCATGTTTCAATTGATTTAAAATATCTTTAGCACCTTCTGCAACAGGAGAGTTTTGATATATATGTGATTCATTATTTTTGAACCAAGCAAACATTTCTTCTTCTTTGCATTTTAGTACATTTGCTAAATTGTATTCACTGATATCTTCGTATTTTAATTGTTGATTAAAATCCCTTTGTAAATAGGGGACAAACGTTTTAGGACAAGTAACTGTTCCATCTATGTCTATGCCTAGTCTTGGCTTTTGATTCATAAAATCACCTTTATAATATATTTAACGAAAGGCACAATAATTTTAAATTATTGTGCCTTGTTTTGTTATGCTTTTTGACTTTCTCTATCTTTTTCCATTTCTAGTGCTAATTTATCGATTTCTTTTTTAAGTTCGTCGACCATTGTTTCTTCTGGTACTTTACGAACTGTTTTACCTTTCATAAATAAAAGGCCTTCTCCACGAGCACCGGCAATACCAATATCTGCTTCACGTGCTTCACCTGGACCGTTAACCGCACAACCTAATACTGCAACTTTCAGTGGTACTTGAAGCGTTGAAATATATTCTTCAACTTCATTCGCAATTGAAATGAGGTCTATTTCAATACGTCCACAAGTAGGACAAGCAATTAATGTTGCGGCATTACTTGCTAAGCCAAAAGCTTTTAATAATGATTTCGCAACTTTAACTTCTTCAACTGGATCAGCTGATAATGAAATACGACATGTATTACCAATTCCTAGACTTAATATTGCGCCTAAACCTGCAGATGATTTAACTGTACCGTTAAATAATGTACCACTTTCTGTAATACCTAAGTGAAGTGGGTAATCGAATGCTTGAGCTGCTTTAGTATATGCTTCGATTGCTAGATTAACATCACTTGCTTTCATTGATACGATAATATCATGGAAATCTAAGTCTTCTAATATTTTAATATGGTGTAATGCACTTTCTACCATACCGTCAGCAGTAGGGTAACCATATTTTTTAATGATATGTTTTTCTAGTGATCCTGCATTTACACCAATTCTAATTGGAATACCTTTTTCTTTACATGCTTTAACAACTGCTTCGACTTTTTCACGTCTACCAATATTACCTGGATTGATACGAATCTTATCTGCACCATTCTCGATGGCAATTAAAGCTAATTTGTAATTGAAATGTATATCGACAACTAATGGTATATTTATTTGTGCTTTTATATCTTTAATTGCATATGCATCTTCTTCATTTGGACATGCTACACGAACTATTTGGCAACCAGCTTCTTCTAAGCGTTTAATTTCAGCTACTGTTGCTTCGACATCATGTGTTTTTGTAGTCGTCATACTTTGAATAACGACTTCATCTGAACCGCCTATTGTCAAGTTACCTACTTTAACTGGCTTAGTTTTAGTACGATGAGTAATTTCTGACATGATAAGACTCCTTTATATATATTAACTATTATTTTAGGTTAGCACGTTTCTTTCCGTTTGGTAAGTAAAATGCTGTAACTATAACACCAACAATCATTATACACCATGAAATGAACATTAATAAAGTGTTCGACACCACAATTCCAAATAATAAGACTAAAGTCGGTAATGTAATCACAAAAGTTATGGTTTTTAACCAAGTCATATATCGTGTTTTTTTATTCATTAATTTGCTGATAATATGACCTAATAAAGCGACAATACCTATTTTAAATGAAATACTAATGAACTGAATGATAAGGAGTAACAAGACGATGATTGCTAAGTAAAAATATTTTGAATCATTAATTGTATCTATGAATGATATTAAATCATCTTGATTATGTATTATGTTCGATAAAGACCCGTAACTTACTTCTGTATGGTCGTTGTAATTAGAAATTTTAATTTGATTTGGTTTAAAAACTATTAAATGATGATCTTGCATTTTAAAGTCCTGTGATTTCGTAAAGATAATGGACTGTTCTTTATTTAGTTTAATGGATTTTTCTTCAGATAAATTCAATTTATTATGTTCAATTTTAAAGTTTGGAATTTCTTTAACTTCATTATGTGCTAACGTTGAAATATTTTGTGTGATTTTAAAATATTGAACTGTATTAGGTAATATTAAAATGACACTTAGCAATAATATGTGAAGAAAAATGTACCTTAATTTTGTGATTCTGAACATAGGGTATTTTTTTGGATGTTTAATGAGTCGATTAAGTTCTTTAAAATACTGCATAAATTCACCTCTTATGATTCAATAATAATGATAAAATACCTTTCATGCAATAATAGAAAAGACTTAACAAAATTTTTCGATTATTATTAAACAAATAATTTGTTATAAAAGATGAATCTTGATAAGATAGTTTATGTAAAACAAATGAGGAGGATGATTTTTTATGGCTTTTGAATTACCAAAATTACCATATGCGTATGATGCATTGGAACCAAACATCGACAAAGAGACAATGGAGATTCATCATACGAAACACCATAACACTTATGTAACAAAATTAAATGACGCAGTTAAAGGTACAGATTTAGAAAGTAAATCTATTGAAGATATTATTAAAAATCTAAACTCTGTTCCAGATAATATCCGTACTGCAGTTCAAAACAATGGTGGCGGACACTACAATCACTCATTATTCTGGGAACTATTAACACCAAACGCTTCAGAACCATCTGGAGATGTTGTTGATGAAATTAGTTCTACATTCGGTTCATTAGACAAATTCAAAGAAGAATTTGCAGCTGCTGCAGCAGGACGTTTTGGTTCTGGTTGGGCATGGTTAGTAGTAGATAACGGTGAATTAGCTATCGTTTCAACTCCAAACCAAGATAACCCAATTTCAGAAGGTAAAACTCCTATTCTTGGATTAGACGTTTGGGAACACGCTTACTACTTAAAATACCAAAACAAACGTCCAGATTATATCAATGCATTCTGGAACGTAGTAAATTGGGATAAAGTAAACGAATTATACCAAGCTGCTAAATAATAATTTAATTTTAATAAAGATGGCTTCTATCATTAGGAGTCATCTTTTTTTATAATATTTTAACTAATATTAATAGCATTGTTTGTTATAATCATATATGATGAAATTATTATATTAGAGTTCAAAAGGTAGGTTTAAGTTGTTGAAACGAGTAAAAAAGAGATCTAAAGAAGAAGCATTTCGCCTATTAATGAATAAACGGGTCAGCCTAATTTTAGTTGTAGTCGTCGTTTTATTTTCAGTACTTATAATTCGATTAGGTTACTTACAAATTGTTAAAGGTGGAGAATATAAGCGAACGATAGATAGTACAGAGTCAATAACGGTAAATGAGTCTGTTCCAAGAGGTAGGATTTATGATAGAAACGGTAAAGTTTTAGTTGATAATGAATCCAAGAAAGCTATTACATATACAAGAGATAGAAGAACAAGTCAGAACGACATGTTAACAATTGCAGAAAAGTTATCTCACTTAATGAAAGTAGATACTTCAAAAATTACAAATCGAGATAAACAAGATTTTTGGATTTTAAGAAACCAAGATAAAGTTCAAAAGTTAATGAAAGATGAACAAGCATTGTTCTCTGACGGAAACATAAGTCAAGATGACTATGACAAAGCTTTATATAAGAAAGTAACTTCTAAATACACGGATGCTTTAACTAAAAAAGACTTGCAAATTTTAGCTATTTTTAGAGTAATGAATTCTGGTGCGCAACTAAGCCCAGTTGTCATTAAAAATGACGACGTAAAAAATGAAGAATATGCAGCTGTCTCTCAACACTTATCTGAATTACCTGGTGTCAATACGACAATGGATTGGGAAAGACGCTATCCATATGGCAATACTTTAAAAACACTTTTCGGTACAGTATCGAGTAAAGAAGAGGGCTTACCTAAAGAACTTGTGAATGATTACTTATCAAAAGGCTATTCACGAAATGATAGAGTAGGTAAATCTTATTTAGAATATCAATATGAAGATATACTTAAAGGCTCTAAGAAAAAGATGAAATATATTACGGATAAGTCAGGTAAAATAACAAGTTCCCAAGTTGTTTCTCAAGGTTCAAGAGGTAACGATTTAGTATTAACAATTGATATAGATTTGCAAAAGAAAGTAGAAGAATATGTCGACAAACATATTGAATCTCTACGTAGACAAGGTGCTACAGACATGGACCGTGTTATGGTAGTTGTACAAGATCCAAGAAATGGTGATGTACTTGCTATGGCCGGAAGAGATGTTGATAAGAGTGGGAAAATTACTGATAATCACATTGGTAACTTCACAAGTCAATATACGGTTGGTTCATCTGTAAAAGGTGCGACACTGTTAACTGGATATCAAAATGGCGCATTAAAAGTTGGAGATAGCATGGTCGATGAACCGTTGAAATTTAATGGTGGTTTAACGAAACGTTCTTACTTTAACCAAAATGGTAGAAAGACAATAACTGATGCAGAAGCGCTTATGTATTCATCAAACGTATTTATGTATAAGACGGCATTATTATTAGCTGGTACACCTTATCAAAGCGGCATGTCATTGCCTTCTGATGTTGAACAAGCAGGTATAAAACTGCGTAAAGGGTTAAATCAAGTTGGACTAGGTGTTAAGACGGGTATAGATTTACCTAACGAATCAGCTGGACAAATTGAAACGATTAAAGATAATCCAGGTAACTATATTGATTTAGCAATTGGACAATTTGATACGTATACACCAATTCAGTTATCACAATACGTTGCGACAATTGCAAACGACGGTTATCGTTTGAAACCACACTTAGCTAAAGAAATTCGTAATTCGACTAATGAAGATGATTTAGGACCTATTAAAAAATCATTCAAAGGCGAAGTCATGAATAAAGTAAATAATAGTAATAAAGAAATTAAAGAAGTTCAAAAAGGTTTTGATATGGCATTTAATAAAGAAGAAGGAACGGGGTACTCTAGTTTCCACAATACAGTAGTCAGATCTGCTGGTAAAACGGGTACAGCTGAAGTATTTAAAGATGGTAAACCTAAAGTTAATTCTACTTACATTGGTTATGCCCCAGCTAAAAATCCTAAACTTTCATTCTCAATCACTTATACAAATCAACCTGTACCAGATCCATGGTTACCAGGTGGAGATTTAGGTAGAGATATTATTAATTACTATTTCAAAGATAAAAAATAAATTTAATCGCTTATTGTAGAAGTAAAGACACTTCGGAAAAATTAAAACATTTTTCTGAAGTGTCTTTTTTTATGTAAAAAAGATGTGAATAGAGAAAATGGGTCGTTTTAGTGAGTTAACAGTAACTATAAACCGTTTTCATACTAAATTTACACAATATTTACATTGGCTTTATTTGTACTTAATAAACAAATTGTAAAGTAAAGATGTATTAAAGATTATGGGTTTTATTAATAGGAGGATTTAACATGAAAAAATGGCAATTAATTGGTACAACTACTGCTTTAAGTTCTGCATTAATATTAGGAGCTTGTGGGGGAGCAGCAGAAAAATCAGGTTCAGGGGAATCTAAATCTTCATCAGATGGCAATAAATTAAGTGGTGAAGTTAAAGGTGATGGTTCATCAACTGTTGCTCCAGTAATGGAAAAAATAAACGAAAAATTCTCAAAAGACCAACCTGATGTTTCAGTATCAATTGGTGTTTCAGGTACTGGTGGTGGATTTGAAAAATTCATAGCTGGGGAAACAGATTTTTCAAATGCTTCAAGAGAAATTAAACCAGAAGAAAAAGAAAAACTTAAAAATAAAAAAATTGATTATACAGCATTTAAAGTTGCTCAAGACGGTTTAACTGTAGCTGTTAACAAAGACAATGACTTCGTTGACGAGTTAAGCATGGAAGAGTTAGCTAAAATTTACGGTGGAGAAGCTAAGACTTGGAAAGATGTTAACCCTAAATTCCCAGACAAAAAAATTAAAGCATTCTCACCAGACCAATCACACGGGACTTATGATTTCTTTAGTGAAGAAGTATTGAAGAAAAAAGATCTTCAATCTGAAAAGAACGCAGATACTAACGTAATTGTTAAATCTGTACAAGATAATAAAGATTCAATCGGATTCTTCGGTTATAACTTCTATCAAGAAAACAAAGATTCATTAAAAGCTGTAAAAATCAAAGGTAAAGATGGTAAAGCACTTGCACCAAGTGATGACACAGTTACAAATGGTTCATATGCTTTAAGTAGACCATTATTCGTATACGCTAAAAACAAATCATTACAAGATAATAAAGCATTCTACGGATTTATGGAATATGTAATTGACCAAGCACCTAAAGCAGCTAAAGATGCTGGTTATGTAGCATTAAAAGATGAAGATTACAAAAAAGATAAAGAAGAATTAAAGAAACTTAAAAAATAATCATTAATAAATTAATGCAAAGGGCGTTTATATGACGCCCTTTTTCAAAATGAAGGAGTCATTTGTATGAAAGAACAAGCGTCAGTTCAGGAACTTATTAAACGTAATAATAACAATAAAGGTAAAGTTTTTGCTGATAAAGCAGTTCCTATTGTGTTGTTACTTATTGCTTCTGTTTCAGTTCTAACTACAATCGGGATATTGTTTACGCTTATCACTGAAACAGCAACTTTCTTTACGAGAGTTAGTCCAATTGAATTCTTATTTTCTAAAGAATGGTCACCATTTTCTTCAAAACCATCTTATGGTATTTTCGCTCTCATATTAGGGACATTAAAAGTTACATTAGTAGCATCATTGTTTGCTGTACCTGTTGGTTTAGGAGCTGCGCTTTATTTAAGCGAATATGCTTCTGATAGATCTAGAAGAGTTATCAAACCAATTTTAGAGATTTTAGCAGGTATTCCTACTATTGTTTATGGTTTCTTTGCCTTAACTTTTGTAACACCTATTTTAAGAGGTATATTCCCTGATTTAGGGAGTTTCAACTCGATTAGTCCAGGTTTAGTCGTTGGGGTCATGATTATTCCTATGATTACGAGTATGAGTGAAGATGCAATGAGTTCAGTTCCAGATTCAATTAAAGAAGGTGCACTTGGTTTAGGTGCTACTAAATTTGAACTAGCGACTAAAATCGTATTCCCAGCAGCATTATCTGGAATTATTGCCTCAATTGTATTAGCAGTTTCCAGAGCGATAGGTGAAACAATGATCGTTTCACTAGCAGCAGGTAGTACGCCAGATTCTAGTTTTAGTTTGATAGGTTCTATTCAAACAATGACTGGTTTCATTGTGCAAGTTGCAACAGGTGATGCAACATTCGGTTCAGATATTTATTACAGTATTTATGCAGTTGGTTTCACATTGTTCTTATTCACATTTGTTATGAATATCATTTCACAATGGGTAACTAAACGCTTTAGAGAGGAGTATTAATATGTCAAATGCCAATTTAATAGATCAAACTATTGTGCAAAAAAAATTGCCAGGTAGATTAACGAAAAATAAAGTAATCAAAGGTATATTTTTCGTTTGTACATTAATCGGGTTAGTCGTATTAGCTATTTTGCTATTTGACATATTTAGAAAAGGTATTCCTTATTTAAATACTGGTTTCTTCACTCATTTCTCATCAACTACACCGAAAAGTGCTGGTGTTAAAGGCGCATTAATCGGAACACTTTGGTTAATGATGACGATTGCACCTATTTCAATCATTCTTGGTGTAGGAACTGCGATTTATATGGTTGAGTATGCAAAGGAAAACTGGTTCACGAAATTTATAAGAGTTAATATATCAAATCTAGCAGGTGTTCCATCAGTAGTATTTGGATTACTTGGTTTAACAATATTTGTACGTGGTGCAGGATTTGAAAGTTTATCGCTTGGTAAAACAGTAATTGCAGCAGCATTAACGATGTCGCTCATGATTTTACCAATCATAATCGTTGCTAGCCAAGAAGCGATTAAGTCAGTGCCATCTTCTATTAGAGAAGCATCGCTAGGATTAGGTGGTACTAAATGGCAAACGATAAAAAATATCGTATTACCTGCTTCTATACCAGGTATATTAACGGGTACGATTTTGGCATTATCACGTGCACTAGGTGAAACTGCACCTTTAGTTGTTATCGGTGTTCCAGCAATTTTAATGAAAACACCTAATAATATTTTTGAGTCGTTCCAAGCATTACCAATGCAAATTTATAACTGGGCAAAATTACCGCAAGCTGAATTTCAATTTGTATCATCAGCTGCGATTATAGTATTGCTCATTATATTAATACTCATGAATTCTATCGCAATATTCATAAGAAATAAGTATCAAAGAAAACTATAATATCAGAATGAAGAGGGGTCTTATTTATGACAGACGTTAAAATTAGAGATTTATCTCAAAATACAACGCCAAATGAAACGACACAAAATAACCAAATAGTTCAAGAAGATAAAAAAATCGTTTATAAAACGAATAACTTAGATTTATGGTATGGTGATTTCCATGCTTTGAAAAATATTAATTTAGATATTGCGGAAAATGAAGTAACAGCAATTATTGGACCATCAGGTTGTGGTAAATCAACTTATATTAAAACACTTAATCGAATGATCGAATTAATTCCAAGCGTTAAAACTTCTGGAGAAATTATTTACAGAGACAAAAACATTTTTGATAAAAAATTTAGCGTAGAAGAATTAAGAACTAATGTAGGGATGGTATTCCAAAAACCAAATCCATTCCCTAAATCAATTTACGACAATATTACTTATGGACCAAGAATCCATGGTATTACAGATAAGAAAATTTTAGATGAAATTGTTGAACGTTCACTTAAAGGTGCTGCAATTTGGGATGAATGTAAAGACAAACTTGATCAAAATGCATACAGTTTATCTGGTGGACAACAGCAAAGAATATGTATTGCACGTTGTCTCGCTATCGAACCAGATGTAATCTTGATGGATGAGCCAACATCTGCGCTTGATCCAATTTCAACATTAAAAGTTGAAGAACTTGTTCAAGAATTGAAAACAAAGTATTCTATTATTATTGTGACACACAACATGCAACAAGCAGCGAGAATATCTGATAAAACAGCATTTTTCTTAAATGGTTATGTTAATGAGTTTGATAACACTGACAAAATTTTCTCAAATCCTACTGACAAGAAAACTGAAGATTACATTTCAGGAAGATTTGGTTAATATGGTTATTAGAGAAAAGTACGAAGGTGAACTTAATGCACTTATCCAAGATTTGTTTAAATTAGGCAAAGAAGTGTATAATATGATTGAACAATCAGTGTCAGTGTTAAGTGATGAAGATAAGAAAAATGCAAGAGAATTAATCGCTTATGATCGTAAAATTAATCAAATGGAACATGATATTAACGAAAAAGTTGTTATGCTTATTACAAAACAACAACCAATGGCTACTGATTTACGTGTCATGATTTCAGCTTTAAAGATTGCTTCAGAACTTGAAAGAATGGCAGATAATTCAACGAATATAGCTCAAATTAGAAAAAGAGCAGTCATAACTGATTATTTTATTCTAATGAGATTAAAAACAATGGGTAAATTAGCAATGCTTATGTTAAAAGATTTAGAAACTGCTGTTAATAATAAAGATATTTTATTAATAAAAGAAATTATTGAAAGAGATAAAGATATCGATGATTTATATAAAGAAATAAATAATACATCTTATTTAATAGATAATGATCCGTTCATTTCGGGGCAGGCTCACCTTGCAGCACGCTATTTAGAAAGAATCGGAGACCACATTACAAATATCAGTGAAAGTTGTTATTATTACATTACAGGTAAACACTATGAACCTCTTGGAAAATAGTACTGGAATTATATAACCATAGATGGTATTATAATAAGGTCGTATATTAATTGAAATAAGAATAGGAGGGTTCATCATGCGCGTAAATGTAACTTTAGCATGTACTGATTGTGGTGAAAGAAACTACATCTCTAAAAAGAATAAACGTAATAACCCAGAGCGAATCGAAATGAAAAAATATTGTGCTCGTGACGGTAAACACACTCTTCATAGAGAAACAAAATAATAAAACGAATAAAAACACATTGCTGATTTCAGCAATGTGTTTTTTATTTTATTTTAAACGCTTTATATTATAAAATTAGAGGTGCTTCAACTACCGTTGTGAGTAAGTGTTATGTTATTATTATAAGTGACAATGTTATAGTAGATTAAGTATTGGAGAGTGAAATCATCATGACGAATAAAAGAATATTGAGAAGCGAAATTCTCCAAGAAATGAAATCACAATCAATAACTCAAAAGGCAAAAAATGATAACAGTTTGTACGAACAATTATACGCACATCCTTATTATCAATCAGCAAATTCAGTTGCATTAGTATTGAGTATGGATCACGAAGTTGATACAGGACCCATTATAGAGAAACTTTTGAGTGACAATAAAAAAATATATGTTCCATCAACTAACTATAAGAAGAAAGAAATGCACTTTCAAAGATTGTTAGATTTGGAATCCATTTCGATTGATGAAAAAGGGATTCAATATATTAACAAACAAACGGAAAAGAGTAATGAAATTGATTTAGTCATTGTACCTGGTGTCGCTTTTAGAGAAGATGGATTTAGAATTGGCTATGGTGGTGGATATTTTGATAAATATTTATCAACTTATGAAGGTAATACGTTAAGTTTAGTATATCCATTTCAGTTAAGACAATTCACACCTGAAGAACACGACATACCTGTGCAAGAAATTTTATTATCAAAAGAAATAAATGGAGAAAATAAATGAATAAATTAAATCAAATGTGGAAATCAATATATTATTTAGTATATACGGACGGTTATACAATTTTATCAATTGATGATGAAAATGATGAAGTATGGTTAACGCATGAATCTAAAAAAATAGTGAAAAGGTTTATACATAAAACACCAACACATCAAGAAGTGGACTTTGATTTTGAAAAAACAACAGATCATTTAGGTGAATTAATAGAATCAGTTGGTTTTAGTTTTGAACAATTTGATATATATTATGTAACAGATAAAGCAATGGACTTTACTGAGTTCAATCATCATAAACGTCCTAAAATTAGATACTACGCTTTAAGTGAAGCTGAAGACTTTCAAAAAGTGACGTCACATATAGTTGCTAAACAACAAATTAAGCGATCTAATACTTCAGCCGTTACAACGTATAAAAACAAGTTATTAAACGCGAGTTTTATTGATAAATTCATGTTGAAGTTTTCACCAGTCACATATATTTTACTTGCTATAAACGTCATCGTTTGGTTATCTTTAGTACTTGTTTTTAACCACTTTTCGCAGATAAATCTAGTAGATTACGGTGGTTTAGTACACTTTAACGTAGTACACGGCGAATGGTATCGATTAGTTACTTCTATGTTCTTACACGCAAGCTTTACACATTTAATGATGAACATGTTCTCTTTAATCATCTTCGGGAAATTAATTGAAGGTGCTCTAGGTTCACTGAAAATGGTGATTATCTATGCATTCTCAGGCATATTTGCAGGTTTATTATCTTTAAGTATAGATACTCAATCTATATCAATTGGTGCGAGTGGGGCTATATTTGGATTAATAGGCGCATTTATCGTGTTCTTATTTACAAGAAAAAATACAAATAAACAATTTGTATTTCAAACACTTATTGGAATAGCAATTATATCTTTAATGGCAGTATTTATTGATAACGTTAATCATTTTGCACATTTAGGTGGTTTCATCGGTGGTGGCTTATTAATGTACATTATTTACCGTTGGATGAACCATGATAAAAAGAAATGGTATTATATTGGCGGATTAATTTTACTGTCTATTATACTTATCGTTATCATTTTTAGTAGACAGCAACATTATATTTATGATGAATTAACGAAAGATTCAATGGAACAAGGAAACTTTGATAAAGCTGAAACGATGGTAAAACAAATTAAGGAAAAACACTTTGAATCAGATGAGACTTATATATTAAGTGGCTTAATCATAGCGAATAATAAATCTTTAGATGAAGCAATTATAGAGTGGGAAAAAGGTTTAAAAGCATTTCCTAAATCAGGTTCTTTAAATTATCAAGTCGCACTTGGTTATCGTGCAAAAAATGACTATGATAAAGCCATTAAATTTATTGATAAAGCTGTAAAACTTGATCCTAATAATAAAGATTACAAAACACTTAAAAAAGAAATTACTGCATTTAGGAGTTAATATATGGAAAATTTATATGATGTACAGCAGTTGTTAAAGAAATTTGGCTACATTATTTATTTTAAAGATGAAGAAGATAGACTTGAAATGATGGAACAAGAAATTAAAGCGATGTATAAAGCGATGTTAATTTCAAAAGAGACATTTTTACAAGCAAGGTTAATAATTAATCAGAGAAGGATTGAAAACAAATGACACATATTTTATCAGCAGACATTGGTGGGACAACATGTAAGTTAGGTATATTTGATGAATCATTAAATATCGTTGAAAAATGGGAAATTACAACGAACAAAACTGGAGAAGGTATTTTAGAAAATATTTACGAATCTTTCGCTGGTCATTTAAAAAGAAGAAATATAGATATAGATAAAGTTATCGGTATGGGTATAGGCGTTCCAGGTCCAATTGATTTTGAAAACGGCGTTGTAAATGGTGCAGTCAATTTGAACTGGACTGGTAATATTGAAGTAAGAAAGCATATGCAAGAATATTTTAATGGTCCAGTTTATGTTGATAACGATGCAAATGTAGCTACTTTAGGTGAAAAATTTAAAGGAGCTGGACAAAATGAAAGTGACGTCGTTTGTATTACACTAGGAACAGGTGTAGGCGGCGGAATTGTATCTAACGACGAATTATTACATGGCCATAATGGTTCTGCAGCTGAAATCGGACATTTTGTAGTGGATCAAAAGAAAAGATTTCAATGTAATTGCGGAATGAAAGGTTGTTTAGAGACGGTTGCATCTGCAACAGGCGTAGTGAATTTAGTTCATCATTATTATCCAAACATCAACTTAAAATCTAGTATTCATGATTTAATATCATGTAAAAATGTTACTGCGAAAGACGTATTTGATGCTGCAAAAGATGGCGATGAATTTAGTAGATTTATTATAGATAAAGTTGCTGGATATATTGCTTATGCAGCAAGTGTTATTAGTGTCATGAGTAATCCGAAATATATTATAATTGGTGGCGGCGTGAGTAAAGCTGGCGATATTCTAATCAATTATATAATTAAACATTATAAAAAAATGACTTTTAGACCTGCACAAGAAGATACACATATTGTTGTTGCGAAATTAGGTAATGAAGCAGGAATAATTGGTGCAGCAGGTTTAATTAAAACATACGTAATTGAGAAGGAGGAAGCATAATGGCAATAGTTGACGTAGTAGTGATTCCGGTTGGAACTGAAGGACCAAGTGTGAGTGAATATATTGCAGATATACAGCTGATTTTAGAAAAACATAAAGAAGCTGGAAAGATAGACTTTCAACTAACCCCAATGAATACATTAATTGAAGGCGATCTTCAAGATTTATTTACTGTAATTCAAGAAATTCATGAAAGCCCATTTAATAAAGGGTTAGATAGAGTTTGTACCAATATTAGAATTGATGACAGAAGAGATAAATCTAGAAAAATGAACGAAAAATTAGATTCTGTTAATAAGCATTTAAACAAATAAAGGTTAAAATAGTTTTCGATACAAAAGAGGACAAGCCTGATAAACTAATGTTTTATCAGATTTGTCCTCTTTTGCAGAAAGTAAATAAATCGTTTTAGAAACTTTCCTTAATGATGTAAAATTGGATATCCATAAGTAAAGATTGTAGCTAATGAGAAGAAACCAAATGCTACTACAGTAATTGCACCAAAAAGAATGCCTAAAACATTTTTGTTTTTGAATGCTGATATCAAACCAAATATTCCGAGTATAAATACAGCTAGCATTAATAATGAAAAGATATTAACACCGATGTGAATTTTCACTCCAAATAAATCGAATAGTTCACCTGTGTCGATAAATGGCATTCCAATACCCCCAATACAAATTTCAATTATTATCATGTTAATTGTATAATTAATATGTGAGTTTGTCGAGATACTTTTTAAAAGAGGTGGAAAAAAATGAAAGTACATATATATCCTTTAGGACTACTAGAAACAAATTGTTATATAATCGAAGGAGAACAAGAATTATTAATCATTGATCCGGGAGATAACGGACAGTTTATAAATGAACGTATTAAAGCTTTTAATAAAAAATTAAGTGCTATTTTATTAACACATGCACACTTTGATCATATAGGTGGAATTGATGAAGTAGTTAAAGAACATGATGTGAAAGTATATGTTCATAAAATAGAGAAATCATGGTTAACAGATACTGCAAAGAATGGTTCAAAACAATTTTCAGCTCATGGGTTACCTCAAGTTGTACAACATTCAGTACCAACAGAAATAGATGAAGGTAGCCATGTAATCGGGGAATTCGAATTTGAATCACTGTTTACACCAGGTCATTCACCAGGAAGTCTTAGTTATGTTTTTGATGATTTTGCTGTAGTAGGTGACACATTATTTAAAGGCGGTATTGGTAGAACAGATTTATATCGAGGAGATACTGAAACGTTAATCAATTCAATTGAAGAAAAATTATTAGAATTAGATCCTTCAACTACTGTATTTCCAGGTCATGGTCCGGATACGACAATTGGTGAAGAAGAAATGTCAAATCCATATTTAAATGGTTTTAGTTAAATAAAAAAATGCATTACACTTTTGTGTAATGCATTTTTTTATTCGTGATGTCCGAAACTTGGTTCTAATAAGAATGTAGAATAATACGTAAATCCAACGAAACATACGACTAAATATAAAGCGAATATATACATATACATTCTTTCTGTTAGCTTTAAGTACCCCAATAATACGAAAAAGCCTGTTTGAGCTACGAAGAAATATGCCATCATATCCATCCCACCGACATAAAACATAGTAGCAAATATAGCAGTCCAGAAGCCTAGAGTTTTAAAAACTTTATCCATCTTCTTACGAACCCCCTCTGTGTTTACTTTCTTATTCATACTAATTATAAAGTTACTAACAATAAAAGTAAATAGGCTTTATGGCAAAATATATTATCCGAATTAAGTAATTTTTTACTTTAGATACGTTTATATAAAGTAGGAGGAGATTATGGAAACTTTATTTAAAACTATTATTAACGATGCTACTATTTCAAACGCAACTGATATTCATTTTATACCTGAGAAGGATGACAGCATTATAGTTCAAATGAGGGTGAATGGTGATAATCATTTATATGACATTCATCTTGATACACAATTATATAATCGTTTATTAATTTATATGAAGTTCATTTCTCAGTTAGATGTGAGTGAAAGAAACAAAGCTCAAAGTGGACAATTTATTTACGAGGGAACTATCAATTTATATTTAAGAATTTCTACTATACCTCTTAGTTTAGGCATCGAGTCTTGTTCTATTAGGTTAACGCCACAATTTTTTGATGGAGAAAGAATGGAAAGTCGTAACCAAGATTTTGAAACGATTAGAAATGAAATGTATCAGTCAGAAGGGTTATTTCTATTTACTGGTCCTACAGGTTCAGGCAAATCAACATTGATGTATGAATTACTTTATGATTTAAAGCACAATTTGAACAAACACATTATTACGATTGAAGATCCCGTCGAACAAACATTAGATGGCGTTGTTCAAGTATCAGTTAATGAGAAAGCAAATATTACTTATCAAAATTCATTTAAAGCGATTCTAAGATGCGACCCTGATGTCATTATGATTGGTGAGATAAGAGATGAAATAACAGCTAAACAAGTTATTCAAGCGAGCCTAAGTGGACATCTTATACTCTCAACGATGCACGCTAGAGATAATTTAGGCGCCATTTATAGATTATTAGAACTTGGCATAACTAATGAACAAATTAAGCAAGGCATTGCTTGTATTGCGAATCAAAGATTAGTTAAACAAGAATTAGGAGAGCGATTAAGAGAAATGTCCTATATATTTAGTCATGATATTAATGCTTATTTGGCGGAGAGTGCTAATGAATAAAGGGTGTATTTTAAAAAAGGATAACGTTTTATTTCTATCTCGATTATCAGATATGTTGAAACAAGGTTTTACATTGATGGAATGCATTCAATTGCTATCAGACCAATTTCCACAACTCAATAAAAATCAAATCAATTCTAAACTAGTTGAAATAGTGAGAAATACAGGACAATTACACGAAATACTAACTTATCTCAATTACCCTCAAGTTATCATAACGCAAATATATTTTGGAGAACAATATGGAAATTTAATAGAGACAATTGATCATTCCATAATGTATTTGAAGAAGATAGAAGAAGTGAGAGGAAAGTTTATTAAAACAATACAATATCCAGCACTATTATTTTTTATATTTTTTATGTTACTTATAGCTGTAAATCAAACAATCATTCCACAATTTAGTGAAATTTATCAGTCAATGAATGTAGAGATTTCTACATCTTTGAAGATATTAACCATCATATTCTCATATTTACCAACAACGATCATATCCACATTTTTATTACTACTACTTATAATACTTTTAATTTATTTAAATTACACAGGAAGAGATGTTTCTAAAAAGATTGTCTTTTTTAATAAGATACCAATTATAAACGCTTATGTTTCTATGTATCGCTCCTATAGACTTTCAAGAGATTTTTCATTTTTTATTCAAAATGGTATTAATCTTCATAAAATCATTGAAATATATATGTTTCAAACAAAAGATGAATTGCTGAAATATATTGGCTTATTTATCAATCGTTCGATGGAATCTGGAGATGCATTTCCTGATGCTATTAAAAATTTAGGATGTTTTGATAATACGTTAATACATTATATAAAACATGGAGAAAACAAATCGAAATTAGATTTAGAGCTATATTACTTTAGTATCTTTATGCTCGATAAATTAGAAAAAACGATCATTCAACATTTGAAATGGATTCAACCCATTGTTTTTGGAACATTAGCATTACTAATCGTCACATTATATTTAATTATTATATTACCGATGCTTCAAATGGTTGAAGGAATAAAATGAAAGGATGTTTTACATGAACAAATTTAAATTTTTAAAAAAAGATGAAGGTTTTACTTTAATCGAGATGCTAATCGTACTTTTAATTATCAGTATACTGTTGATTATTATTATACCTAACATTAGCAAACAGTCTGAAACTGTTAAAACTACAGGCTGTAAGGCACAAGTTAAAATGGTTGCTGGTCAAGTTGAAGCTTACACGCTGAAACATGATGCGAAACCAAGTTCTATAAATGATTTAGTTAACGAGGGATATATAAATGAAAAACAGTTAACGTGTAAATCTGGAGAAAGCATTTCAATTCAAAACGGAGAAGTTGTTTCGAATTAATGTGTAATAAAGGTTTTACTTTAATCGAAATGATTTTTGTAATGTTTATACTGAGTTTGATTATATTAATAACGATGAATGTAACAGTAAATTCTGTAGATAAAGTAGGTTTGACGAATGGCATAGCCGATTTTGAAACTAAATTAGAATATTTGGAGACAAAATCGCTTTCGACTAAAAAGCCTATATTAGTTTGGTTTAAGCCAGATGCAGATAAAATATTTTATCAAATTGAGAAAAACAATATACAAACACTAAGTTTATATAAAGGTCGCATATCAAATGACAATAAATTTAATACATTAGTGTTTGATGGTGAGGGCAATACTAATCAGTTCGGTACATTAAAACTCAATTTCAATAATAAGAATTATAAAGTTGTATTTCGTATTGAAAAAGGGAGATATAAAATTGTTGAAGAACAATAAAGGTTATGTACTGATTGATTTAATGCTCTCAATTTTTATCATTATATTGTTAGGTGGTACATTATTACCATTAGTTTCAACGTTGAATAAAAATTTAGAAAAACAGCATAAACAAATTAAACTCTATCAAACACTTTATCAAACTGTTCAATCGAAAGATCACCAATACAAATTTGATATTAATAAAACGAAGTATATTAACACTAATGAAAAAATATGTTTGGAAGATGTAATAAATCATGAGAAAGTTTGTATTCAAAAATAATAATGGATTCACTATGATAGAAATGCTTTTATCTTTATCTTTTTTGTTGATCATTCTTGTTTTAATACCGTTGTTAATAAAAAGTATTTATGTATTTAAGGAAAATGCGTTTAATCATAGTGATTATGAAATGATAATGTTTCGAAAAGACTTAGCAGATGAAAGTAAAGATACTAAAATCGATATTAATGATTTCCATCGTAAAATTAAATTCTCTCGCGGCAATTCGTCAGTAGAATATACTTTGATGAATTCCAAAATATATAAAAGTATAAACGGTAAAGGAAACATAACACTATTAAATAACGTAGAAAACTTTAAATTAAGAAGAATCAATGAAAATTCGATTCTTATCAATATTGACATTAGAACAGGAGGTAAAATCATACATGAAGAAATATACATTTAATAATAAAGGATTTATTTTACCTTTTTTATTAGGTATGTTGTTTTTATACTCTACCTTTTTATCTTTTTACTTAGTTCAATATAGTTACAAACTAAGAATTTATAATAACTTAGAGCAATACTACAAACAAGAAATCAAGATTTTATTAAATAAATGAATAATTGTCTTTTTATTTTCTGAATAATGAGATAGAATGATATTTAAGTTGAATGTAGTAACTAAGGAGTAGATACAATGTCAATAGTGTTAGTTGGTTTTATGGGTGTTGGCAAAACTACTATAGGGCGCGTTTTAAGCGACCATTATAATATTCCGTTAGTAGATATAGATTCATACATTGTTGAAACGACACAACTCACCATTCCTGAAATATTTGAAAAGTACGGTGAACAGCATTTTAGAAATTTAGAAATGCAATCGTTGAAAGAATGGTTAGATAAGGATGTTATTATTTCAACTGGTGGTGGAATTTTAGACTCAGAGTTATCTAAAGAGATTTTAAGAGGAAACCAAAATACCTTTTGGTTAAAGTGTGACGTTGAGATTCTATATAATAGAATTAAACTCGATCAAAATAGACCAAATGCGAATGGGAAATCTTTAAAAGAATTAAAAGCCTTGTATTCAAAACGAGAATTAAGTTATAATGAAATCGCATTCAAACAAATAGATGCAGATAGACCTATAGAAGTCGTTGCAAACGAGATTATAAAATCTTTAAATGCAAATATATTTTGCGAATGATCAAAGTTAGAGAGAATGAATGAAATATTCATCGCCGAAGGAGCAAACCATTTTTGAGTGAATCTCTCAGGCAAAAGGATAACTTTGTGACGCATTCCTGAAGAGTACTTCAACAGGGTAGCTAAAGCTACCCTGTTTTTTTTATACATAATGAGAAGGGAAGATGAATAATGTCTACTGAATTAAAGAAAACGCCATTGTATCAAACTTATGTTGATCAAGGTGCAAAAGTTATTGATTTTTCAGGCTGGGCTTTACCAGTTCAATTTTCAAGCATTAAAGAAGAACATAATGCAGTTAGAAACGAAGTAGGTATTTTCGATGTTAGTCACATGGGAGAAATTTTAGTAACTGGGGAAGATGCATTTAAATTTGTTCAATATGTTTTAACTAATGATGTTTCAAATTTAACTGAAACTAAAGCACAATATACAACACTTTGTAATGATTTAGGTGGCGTTATTGATGACTTAGTTGTTTATAAATTAGCAGATTCAGTTTACTTATTAGTTGTAAATGCAGGAAATAGTGATAAAGATTTTGAATGGCTGAAACACATTGATGGATACAGTGTAAATGTAGAAAACAAGTCTTCTGAATATGGTCAATTAGCTATCCAAGGACCTAAAGCAAGAGATATTATTCAAAACTTAGTTGACCTTGATGTTAGCGATATGAAAATGTTTGAATTCAAACAAGATGTTAAATTGTTTGGAAAAGACGTTATTTTATCACAATCTGGTTACACAGGTGAAGATGGTTTTGAAGTATATTGTAAAGCTGAGGATACTAAAGAAATTTGGGATGGTTTCATAAATGAAGGTGTAACACCATGTGGATTAGGTGCACGTGATACTTTAAGATTAGAAGCTGCTTTACCATTGCATGGACAAGACTTATCTGAAGACATCACGCCTTATGAAGCGGGTATTGGATTTGCAGTTAAGCCATTAATTGAAGAAGACTTCATAGGTAAATCTGTATTAAAAGATCAAAAAGAAAACGGCACTAAAAGAAAATCAATCGGTATTGAAATGATTGAAAAAGGAATTGCTAGAACTGATTACGAAATACTTGATTTAGATGGTAATAAAATTGGTTACGTTACGTCAGGTACGCAATCACCATCTACAGGAAAATCTATCGCAATGGGCTTAATAGAGAAAGACGCGTTCGAACTTGAAAAAGAAATTTTAATTCAAGTCAGAAAAAGACAAGTCAAAGCAAAAATCGTTAAAAAATCATCTTTTAAATCATAGGAGTGAAGAAAATGGGTCATCGTTATATTCCTTTAACTGAAAAGGATAAATCAGAAATGTTAGATGTAATTGGTGTAAAGTCAGTAGATGAATTATTTACTGATATACCAGAATCCGTAAGATTCGATCAACCTTTAAAGATTAAAGAAAAGAAATCAGAAACGACTTTATTAAGAGAATTATCAAAGATAGCTAATAAAAATATTACGAGTGAGACACATGCTTCATTTTTAGGCGCGGGTGTTTACGATCACTATATTCCAACTGTTGTAGATCATGTTATTTCAAGATCAGAATTTTACACAGCTTACACACCTTACCAACCTGAGATTTCTCAAGGTGAATTACAAGCAATTTTTGAATTTCAAACTTTGATTTGTGAATTAACGGGAATGGATGTTGCCAATTCTTCAATGTACGATGGGGGAACAGCTTTTGCTGAAGCGGCTGTATTAGCTGCTGGTCATACTAAGAAGAAAAAAGTAATCGTATCTAAATCTGTTCATTATCAATCTGTGGAAGTATTAAAAACATATACAAAAGCTCAAGATATTGAAGTTGTTGAAGTAGATTTAGATGGAACAGTAACGGATTTAGAAAAATTAAAAGCTGCTATAGACGATGATACAGCTGCAGTTTGTGTTCAATATCCAAACTTCTTTGGTTCATTAGAAGATTTAGAAGCTATTCAACAATTAATAGAAGATAAAAAAGCATTGTTTATTGTCTCAAGTAATCCTTTAGCTTTAGGTTTGATTACACCACCAGGAGATTTTGGTGCAGATATCGTAGTTGGTGATGCGCAAGTATTCGGTATTCCAGCACAATACGGTGGACCACATTGTGGATACTTTGCTTCAACTAAGAAATTGATGCGTAAATTACCTGGTCGTTTAGTAGGACAAACGCAAGACGATAAAGGAAATAGAGGCTTTGTATTAACATTACAAGCTCGTGAACAACATATTAGAAGAGATAAAGCGACATCAAATATTTGTTCGAATCAAGCGTTAAATGCATTAGCTGCTTCAGTTTGTATGAGTGCGCTTGGTAAAAATGGCGTTTACGAAATGGCAGAATTAAACATGGAAAATACAAACTATATGAAGAATAAAATGAAAGAAAAAGGTTTTGAAGTACTTGATGGTATTTCATTTAACGAATTTGTAGTTAAATTTGATCAACCTATTTTAGACATTAATGAAAAATTATTGCAAGAAGGATTTATAGGTGGTTTTGACTTAGGTTTTGTAGATCATAATTTAAAAAATCATATGTTAATTGCTGTTACAGAATTAAGAACTAAAGATGAGATTGATACATTTATTGAAAAAGTAGGTGAATATAATGCGTAAACCATCAAGTGAATTAATTTTCGAGCGCTCTAGAAAAGATAGAATTGCATATTCATTACCTTCTAAAGAAGTTGAAACTCAAAACGTACAAAATATTTTAGGTGATAAATTTACTAGAAAACAAAAAGCAGAATTGCCAGAAGTAAGTGAATTAGATTTAATGAGACATTATACGGAACTTTCTAATAAAAACCACGGTGTAGATACTGGTTTTTACCCATTAGGTTCATGTACGATGAAATACAATCCTAAAGTAAATGAAAAAGTTGCCAGAATGTCTGGTTTCGCTAATGCACATCCATTACAAGATGAATCAACTGTCCAAGGTTCTTTAGAAATTATTTATGATTTACAAGAACATTTAAAAGAGATTACTGGAATGGATGAAGTAACATTACAACCTGCAGCTGGTGCACACGGTGAATGGACTGCTTTATTAATGATAAAAGCATACCATGAATCAAATGGTGATTTTAACCGTACTAAAGTTATCGTTCCAGATTCAGCACACGGTACGAATCCGGCATCTGCTAAAGTGGCTGGTTTTGATACGGTTACTGTTAAATCTAACGAAAAAGGTTTAGTAGATATTGAAGATTTAAAACGTGTAGTAGGTGATGACACTGCTGCAATTATGTTAACGAATCCTAACACTTTAGGATTATTTGAAGAAGATATTTTAGAAATAAGAGAAATTGTTCATAAAGCCGGCGGAAAACTTTACTATGATGGTGCAAACTTAAATGCGATTATGAGTAAAGTTAGACCAGGAGATATGGGATTTGACGCAGTTCATCTTAATTTACACAAAACGTTTACTGGTCCACATGGTGGAGGAGGCCCTGGTTCAGGTCCTGTAGGTGTTAAATCAGATTTAGTACCTTTCTTACCAAAACCAACCGTTGTGAAAGAAAATGACGTATTTAAATTCGAACATGATATTCCTCAATCAATTGGAAGAGTAAAACCATTCTTCGGAAACTTTGGAATATATTTAAGAGCATATACTTATATTAGAACAATGGGGCCAGATGGTCTTAAAGCTGTATCAGAAACAGCTGTATTAAATGCTAATTACATGCTTAGAAGATTGCAAGATCATTTCGATACACCATATACACAACACTGTAAACACGAATTTGTAATAAGTGGTTCAAGACAGAAAAAATTAGGTGTAAGAACGTTAGATATAGCAAAACGTTTGTTAGACTTTAATTTCCATCCACCTACAATTTACTTCCCAATCAATGTGGAAGAATGTATGATGATTGAACCAACAGAAACAGAATCTAAAGAAACGTTAGATGCGTTCTGTGATACTTTAATTCAAATTGCGAAAGAAGCGGAAGACAATCCTGAAATCGTACTAGATGCACCACATACAACTGTAATAGGTCGTTTAGACGAAACACAAGCAGCTAGAAAACCAGTCTTAAAATTTGAATTACTAAAAGAAGAAAAAGCATAATAAATAAAAAGGGCTAAGACATAAACGTCTCAGCCCTTTTTATTTATTTGGATTTAACTTTCCCAGTCCACTTTTTATATCCGCCTTTAAGCATATACAAATCGGTATACCCTTTTTTCTTCATTATTTTTGCAGCTCTATAGCTTGCTATACCGTTAGCATCGCAAAAATAAATAGGTTGATCTTTACGTAATCCCTGGTATCTTGTGCGGAAAACACTCATTGGAATGTTTCTTGCTCCAATAATATGACCATAATCAAAGTCGGCTTTTTCCCGTAAGTCTATTACTTGTGCCTTCCTTAATCCATTGTGAAACTCATTCTGATCTAATTCTGTAACTGCGCGCTTGTTTAAAAAATAGTTAATTGCCATATAAATGATAATAAAAACTAGGATGATAAGCGCGATGTACCAATAATTCATGGTCTGATGCCTCCTAATTCAAGTCGATATTACTATTATAAGATTTCTTGTGAGATTTATCAAAATATTTTTGCTAAAATAGTAAAGTATATAGAATTAATTGAATAGGAGTTTTCAATGTGAAAGAAACTTGGCACTTTATTAATACAAAATCAAATGACCCATATTACAATATGGCAGTGGACGAAGCACTCATGAATTTTGTGAGTAGAGGGGAAATCGATCCAGTTATAAGATTTTACACATGGGATCCAGCTACTTTATCAATAGGTTATTTTCAAAAATTAACAAAAGAAATTGATATAGAGAAAGTTAAAGAAAAAGGTTACGGTCTTGTTAGACGTGCTACAGGTGGTAGAGGTGTATTACATGACAAAGAGTTAACTTACAGCGTTATAGTACCTGAAACGCATCCAAACATGCCTAAAACCGTTACAGAAGCATATCGCGTTATATCAGAAGGTTTGTTACAAGGTTTTAAAGCATTAGGGTTTGATGCATACTTCTCAATTCCAAAAACTAAAGAAGCAAGAGATAAATTAAAGACCCCTAGAAGCTCAGTATGTTTCGATGCACCAAGTTGGTATGAACTAGTAGTTGAAGAAAGAAAAATAGCAGGAAGCGCGCAAACTAGACAAAAAGGCGTCATACTACAGCACGGTTCAATTCTGCAAGACATAGATGTAGATGAATTATTTGATATGTTTATTTATAAAAATGATCGTCTGAAAGATAAAATGAAAGCAGCATTTGTTGATAAAGCAATAGCTATCAATGATATTGCAGACCGTCATATTACATTAGAAGAAATGGAAGAAGCATTTTATGAAGGCTTTAAAAAAGGGCTAGATATAGAATACAAACCATTAGAATTTACGGATGCACAATTAGCAGAAATTAAAAACATTGAAGAAAAATACAAATCCGACGAATGGACATATAGAAAATAAAAAAGAGGCCAGCTGGTGGCCTCTTTTTTATTTGTTTCTCCGTTTTTGTTTACGCATTGCTTTTTTATATTTCCTTTGATCTGGTGTTAAGAAGAAGAAATAATAAATTAAATAGAGTATTAAACCGAATATAATAAACGAAATAATCATTTTAACGAATCCTAAAATGAATACGTCTAAATTCATAATTAACCCAAACAGAGCTATAGCAATAATTAAATAAAATAAAACTTTTTTCATAGTATCTCACCTTAAGTTATTAGTCTATTCAATATAGCATATTTCAATGCTTTCCTCACTTAATTTGACCTATTTGTGTTTTCAAACTATTTAGCTTTTTAATTGATTTATCGATCGCTTTTTTATCGCTATCATTATAACCATTTTTTAAATCTTTAAATGCAGATTCAAAACCTGTAGATAATTTTAATAGTTCTTTATGCAAATCTGTATAATCTTTCGGTATTGTCTTGTCTTTTAATTCATCTTTGTAATCGGATGTGATGCTTTGTTGATGATTATATATGTCCTCTAATTCAGATTTTATCTTTTCATTGTTGAATTTAGACGTAATGTTATCGTTGATTTTGTTGTAGCGTGTGATGTTCGATTTCGTTTCATTTACAAACTGCGTAGATGATTTTAAATATTGTGTTGTAAATTGTGATGACGATTCTTTTTCAATCTGTTTGATTTCACTTTTTAATCTATCTTCAGTTTGTTTATAAGTTTGTTTTTTATCCTCAAGGTCTAAAATTTCTTGTTTATGTTTTCTGTTGTCGCTTTTGAGTGATGACTTTTTCTGTTCTAGTTGTTTAACTTTATCGTTACCACATGCTGATAACACTACTGTACTTGCCATTATCGTAATTATTATTTTTCTCATGATATTAACTCCCAATGTTTTACTATGAAAAATTTAAACTATGTATGCTATTATTTTAATGTATATAGAATTATTGTACAAATAGAAAGGGGATAATTATGAAAATTAAAAATTTAAGAAAAGTTATGAATCAAAAAGGTTTGGATGCTGTTGTTGTATTATCACCCTATAATAGAAGATATCTTTCTAATTTTACAGGTTCGAGTGGCAGTTTATTAATTACTATGGACGCAGCATTTTTAATAACTGACTTTCGATATATTCAACAAGCTACTTCACAATCAAAAGATTTTGAAATAGTAAATCAATCTGGTCCAATGATCGGGAAAATTAACGAAATGATTAAAGAAGGTAAATTATCTCATGTTGGTGTTGAAGCTGATTTAATTTCTTATAATGAATATCAAGCTTTAAATACAACAAACGTTGAACTCTCTTCAATTGAAGGTGTTATAGAAGCGATTCGTATGATAAAAGATGATTTTGAAATTCAACAAATTCAAAAAGCTGCTGATATTGCAGATGAAACGTATGAACATATTTTAAAATGGGTTAAACCGGGTATGACAGAAAATGAAGTAAACAATGAAATGGAAATGTTTATGAGAAGTAAAGGTGCTACATGTTCATCATTTGATACTATTGTTGCTTCAGGTCATCGTGGCGCATTACCACATGGTGTGGCGAGCAACAAAGTGATTGAAGAAGGTGACATGATTACATTAGATTACGGTGCGTTATATGAAGGATACGTTAGTGATATCACGAGAACATTTGCTATTGGTGAACCGAAAGAAGAAATGAAAAAAATATATAATATCGTGTTAGAGTCTCAACTTGCATCTTTAGAACAAATTAAACCAGGTATGACAGGTAAAGAAGCAGACACAATTGCTCGAGATATTATCAAAAGTTATGGTTACGGAGATCAATTTGGACATTCTTTAGGACACGGCATAGGTTTAGAAGTACATGAAGGTCCTGGATTATCACAAAAATCAGATTTCGTACTAGAAGAAAACATGTGTATTACGATTGAACCGGGTATATATGTAGAAGGACTTGGCGGCGTTAGAATAGAAGATGACGTATTAGTTACAAAAAATGGCTTACAACGCTTTACTAAATCTTCAAAAGACCTTATTATTTTATAAGAAGGTATAAATAGGAGGAAAACGAATGATTTCAGTTAATGATTTTAAAACAGGTTTAACAATAAAAGTTGAAAACGGAATTTGGAAAGTAATGGATTTCCAACACGTAAAACCAGGTAAAGGTGCAGCTTTTGTTCGTTCAAAATTAAGAAACTTAAGAACGGGTGCTATCCAAGAGAAAACATTTAGAGCTGGAGAGAAAGTAGAAAAAGCTCAAATTGATAATGCTCGTATGCAATATCTTTATGCAAACGGAGATAGCCACGTGTTTATGGATAACGCAACATATGATCAACTAGAATTACCAGAAGAAAGCTTGAAATATGAACTTAAATTTATAAAAGAAAACATGGAAGTTCAAATTCAATCATATGAAGGCGAAACAATTGGTATCGAATTACCAAACACAGTTACATTACAAGTTACTGAAACTGAACCTGGTATCAAAGGGGATACTGCACAGGGTGCTACTAAACAAGCAACTGTTGAAACTGGTTATAGTTTAAACGTTCCATTATTTGTTAATGAAGGTGACTTACTTATAATTAATACAACTGATGGAAGTTATGTTTCAAGAGGTTAATAAGTTTTATTCATTCTAAATGAACATGTATAGAACTAAGTACAACGATGGACAAACCTGAAAATCATAAGATTTTAATCGGGTTTGTCCATTGTTTTGCCAAAACTCAGTAAATAAAGTAAAATCAAATTTTTTATATTGCTAAACAATATTAATACAATATCATTTATAAATAAAAACGAAAATCTCTTGAATTGGTATGACCACTAAAGTAAAATGTATGAAGTATAATGAATTTGAATTTAAAAGGAGTTTTTCAAATGAACTTGAAACAAATTAAAGAACTTGTTGATTTATTAGACAATTCTTCTTTAACTGAACTTGATATTAATGATAAAGATTTTAAATTGACATTAAAAAAAGAAATTAAACAAGAAGTTATTTATAATCAAGCACCATCAAATATGAATGTTGAACAACAACCTTCTACTAATCAATCTGTTCCACAACAACAAGCAACTGAACCTGAAGTTGATAACGGAATAACAATTAATGCTCCAATGGTAGGTACTTTCTATAAATCTCCATCTCCTGATGAAGGACCATATGTTCAAGTAGGATCTCATGTAGATGCAGACTCAACAGTTTGTATATTAGAAGCTATGAAATTATTTAATGAAATTCAAGCAGAAGTATCTGGTGAAATTACTGAAATTCTAGTTGAAGACGGACAAATGGTAGAGTATGGCCAACCGTTATTTAAGGTGAAGTAATATGAAAAAAGTATTGATAGCAAATAGAGGGGAAATTGCGGTAAGAATCATTAGAGCTTGTAGAGAATTAAATATACAAACGGTCGCAATTTATTCAGAAGCTGATAAAGATGCCTTACATACTCAAATAGCTGATGAAGCATACTGTGTTGGACCGACACAATCTAAAGATTCATATTTGCATGTACCTAACATTATCTCAATTGCCAAATCAACAGGTTGTGACGGTATTCATCCTGGTTACGGATTTTTAGCTGAAAATAGTGACTTCGCAGAAATGTGTGAAGCATGCCAAATTAAATTTATAGGCCCTAGTTATAAATCTATTCAAAAAATGGGTATTAAAGATGTTGCTAAAGAAGAAATGATTAAAGCAAATGTACCTGTTGTACCTGGTAGTGAAGGTTTAGTCGATACTGTTAAAATTGCTAAAAAATGTGCAAAACAAATCGGTTATCCTGTAATTATTAAAGCTACAGCTGGCGGTGGCGGTAAAGGTATCAGAATCGCTCGTAATGAAGAAGAATTAGTTACAGGTTTTAGAATGACACAACAAGAAGCAGAAACTGCTTTTGGTAACAAAGGACTATATTTAGAAAAATTTATCGAAAACTTTAGACATATCGAAATACAAATTATTGGTGATTCTCAAGGTAATGTTATTCATTTAGGAGAACGTGATTGTACTATTCAACGTCGTATGCAGAAATTAGTAGAAGAATCTCCTTCACCTGTATTATCTGAAAAGATGCGTAAAGAAATGGGTGAAGCTGCTATAAGAGCTGCAAAAGCTGTTGAATACGAAAATGCAGGAACGATTGAATTTATTTATGATCTAGATGAAGATGCGTTTTATTTCATGGAAATGAATACGCGCATACAAGTTGAACATCCTGTAACTGAAATGGTAACGGGTATGGATTTAGTTAAATTACAATTACGAGTTGCTAGTGGAGAAGCACTACCATTAACTCAAGAAGAAGTTGATTTATCTGGACATGCAATCGAATTTAGAATCAATGCAGAAAGTCCATTTAAAAAATTCATGCCATCTCCAGGTAAAATAAATCAATATTTAACGCCAGGCGGTTATGGTGTAAGAATTGATTCAGCATGTTACACAGGATATACTATACCACCTTACTATGATTCAATGGTTGCAAAGCTTATTGTATATGGTAAAGATAGAACAGAAGCCATTCAAATTGGTAAAAGAGCATTGACTGAGTTCTTAGTAACTGGTATTGATACGACGATCCCATTCCACTTAAGATTATTGGAAAATGATATTTTTGAATCAGGTATTTTTAATACCAATTTCCTAGAGATTCATGATATTATGAATAATGAAGATAATTAAGGAGGGATTCAAATGGCTAAAACAATTGAAAATGATAAGCCTTCTTTAGGTAAGATTGAGATAGCACCAGAAGTAATTGAAGTCATAGCAAGTATAGCTACAACAGATATTAAAGGTGTCTCTCATATGCAATCTGTTTTTAACAAGAATTCTTTAGAAAAATTCGGGAAAAAGAATTTCGGCAAAGGAATAAAAGTCGACATAAAAGATGATGGTATTTATATTAATGTATATTGTTCATTTGATTATGGAACTAAAATTTCTGAAACAGCTAGAAAAGTCCAATCCGAAATTAAACATGCTTTAAATACGATGACAGCATTAACACCAAAAGAAGTTAATGTACATATCGTCAATATACACTTTCAATAATAAACAATGATTAATTAAGAGGATGCGCGCATCCTCTTATTCTTTGAAGGAGAAGAATATGAAACGAACAGAATTAAGAGAAATAGTTTTTAAAACTTTATACCAATTAGAAAACAATAAGACCGAATTAACAGTAGAAGAAGCGATTGCTTATTTAGTAGAAGACTTTAAAGGCGAACAGTATCTATATGTTAAAAACTTTGTTAAAGAAGTAATTGAAAAACGTGAAGAATTAGATGATATTTTCAAACCTCATTTAAAAAATTGGACACTAGAACGATTATTGAAGACAGACAGAATTATATTAAGAATGGCAACTTATGAAATAAACTATACAGATACACCTCAAAAAGTCGTGTTTAATGAAGCGGTTGAAATTGCTAAAATTTATAGTGATGATGAACATTATAAATTTATCAATGGTGTTTTAAGTAGATTATCAAACTAATAAAGAGTGATATAAATGGATAAATATTTATCAGTAACAGCTATAACTAAATATATTAAATATAAATTTGATCAAGACCCTCATTTACAAAACGTATTTATTAAAGGTGAAATTTCAAATTTTAAGCGTCATTCAAGTGGACACCTTTATTTTGCATTAAAAGATGATAAAGGTGTATTAAGTGCGATGATGTTTAAATCAAATGCTAGTCATTTATCCTTTAATCCTAAAGAGGGTGACCAAGTACTTGTAGAAGGTCGTATTAGTTTATATGAATCAAGAGGCTCATATCAAATCTATGTCCAATCTATGCAATTAGATGGAATAGGCTTGTTATATGAGAAGTTTGAAGCATTAAAAAAGGAATTAGCTGAAAAAGGTTACTTCAATTCAGAACATAAATTGAGTATCCCTAAGTATCCTCGAAAAATAGCAATTCTAACTGCTTCGACTGGTGCTGCGATTAAAGATATTTGTTCAACTCTTGATAAACGTTACCCACTTGCTGAACAAGTATTGATTAGTACATTGGTTCAAGGTAAAGAAGCTAAGGATAATATCATTAACAATATTAAACAAGCGGATTCTTTAGGTGTTGATGTTATTATCGTTGGTCGTGGCGGTGGTTCAATTGAGGATTTGTGGAGTTTTAACGAAAAAGAAGTTGTTGAAGCGATATACAATTGTTCTACGCCAATTATTTCTGCTGTAGGTCATGAAACGGATACAACGTTAAGTGATTTTGTTAGTGATGTAAGAGCTGCAACGCCTACTCAAGCCGCAGTTATAGCGACACCTGATATTAATGCATTGTATCAACTTATTACAAATGCTCGTCAATATTTAACGAAACACATAACACAAACGATACAACGTGATAGACAAAATTTAAATCAACTTTCATCATATTATAAATTAAAAACACCTTCGTTATTATATGATCAAGAGACACAACTTTTAGATGATTATCAAAAGCAATTAAATCGAAATTTGGAAAAAACAATCGTACGAAACAAACATCGTATTGATATACTTCAAAATAAATTGAGAATTGGTCCAATTTCTAATAAAATAAATCAATATAAGCAGGACTTTAAACGTTTAGATCATGAGCAAACACAACTGATGAATCGAATTATTCTACAAAAAAAGCAATTGCTCACAAGTAAATTGACGCAATTAGATGCATTGAGTCCAACTCAAACAATGCTTAGAGGTTATTCTATCATCGAAAAAGATGATAAAATAATTACAAGTAAAGAAGATTTAAAAATAGAAGATGATATTACTATTAACTTAAAAGATGGTAAAATAAAAGCTAATGTAAAAGAAATTAGGTGACGATAGTGGCTAAAGAACAAAACTTTGAAGAAATGATGGTTGAATTAGAAAAAGTAGTAGGCAAATTAGATGAAGAAAATATTTCATTAGAGGAGTCTATTGAACTTTATCAACGAGGAATCGAATTAAGTACTAAATGTGAAACAAAACTAAAAGAAGCTGAAGATAAAGTGAATAAATTAGTCGAAAAAGAAGGTAATTCGAATGAATCAGATCATGAATAAGTATGTTGTTAAATTTAATGAATCACTAGAAAAAACACAATTAAATCCAGTCGTTGATACTCAATTAGAAACAAGTATGCGTTATTCTTTGTCAGCAGGGGGTAAACGTATTAGACCTGTGTTACTTTTAATGACACTTTCTATGTTAAATACCGATATCAATAAAGGCATGGAGACGGCAAAAGCTCTAGAAATGATTCATACTTACTCACTTATACATGATGATTTACCAGCAATGGATAACGATGACTATAGAAGAGGTATCGAAACAAATCATAAAGTTTATGGTGATGCTACAGCGATACTTGCTGGTGATGCCCTTTTAACAAAAGCTTTTGAACTCATCACGAAAGATACAAACCTCATTCCAGAAGATAAAGTTAAATTAATTAGATTGCTTTCTGAATCTGCAGGCCATCAAGGTATGGTTGGTGGGCAAATGTTAGATATGGCTAGTGAAAACAAAGAAATTTCATTAGATACTTTACGCAAGATTCATAGATATAAAACAGGTGCACTTATACGTTTTTCTGTAGTTGCAGCATGTACAATTGCTAATGTGAATAGTAAAACATTCTTATTATTAGATTCATTTAGCCAAGAGTTAGGGTTAATTTTTCAAATAAAAGATGATTTATTAGACATTGAAGGTGATTTTGATAAACTAGGTAAAGCTATAGGTAGTGATGAAACGAATAATAAAAGTACTTATATTTCTATATTAGGGAAAACAAATACAAAAATAGCATTAGAACAACATGTAAATCAGGCATTATATTTACTTGAACAACTTGAAGGTCAATATAATGTTGATGAGCTAAAATCAATTACAAAGTTATTCGCAAATAGAGAAAATTGATTTTAAATGCGTTCATAATTTGTGATGAAGTATAGGAAATAGGGCTAAAGGTGGTAAGACAATGGATGTTTCAAAAATACAAAATCCATCCTTTATAAAAGGAATGTCTAATACTGAACTTGAACAATTAAGTGAAGAGATTAGAAAGTTCTTAATTGAAACTTGTTCAATTACAGGTGGACATATTGGAGCAAATTTAGGTGTAGTAGAGTTAACGCTAAGCTTGCATAAACATTTTAATAGTCCAACAGATAAAATTATTTGGGATGTAGGGCATCAAGCATATATTCATAAAATATTAACTGGTAGAGGACATGAGTTTAATTCATTAAGACAATATAAAGGCTTATGTGGATTTCCTAAAATGCGAGAATCAGAACATGATGTATGGGAAGCTGGACATAGTTCTACTTCTTTATCTGCAGCTATGGGGATGGCTAAAGCTCGTGATATTTTAGGTGGATCTAATCATGTTGTTCCAGTTATAGGTGATGGTGCATTAACAGGTGGTATGGCACTTGAAGCACTTAATCATATCGGACATGATAAAACAAATCTAACAATTATTCTAAATGACAATGAAATGAGTATCGCACCTAATGTAGGTGCAATGCACAATATGTTTGGACGAATTAGAACAAACCATAATTATAATAGATTTAAATTTGATGCAGAAAGCTTCATTAGTAGATTGCCTGGTGGCGATAAATTAAGAGATTCTGCTGATAAAATTAAAGACAGTTTAAAATATTTAGTTGTTGATGGTATATTCTTCGAAGAATTAGGTATTAAATATATTGGACCGGTTGACGGTCATAATTTTAAAGAACTTGATGAAGCAATATGTGCATCGAAACAAATTAACAAACCTGTAATCATTCATGTTGTAACTAAAAAAGGTAAAGGCTATAAACCTGCCGAAATAGATACAATAGGAACTTGGCACGGCTTAGGGCCATATAAACTTGAAACTGGTGAAGTTATCAAAGGTAAAACTGAAGGTCCAGCATGGAGTGCTTTAATGAGTGATGAAGTGTTGAGTTACGCTAAGAAAGATAAACATATTGTAGCGATAACACCAGCGATGCCTGTTGGTTCTAAATTGACGAAATTCCAACAAGAACTGCCAGAACAATTCTTTGATGTAGGTATAGCTGAACAACATGCTGTAACTATGGCTGCAGGATTAGCTACTCAAGGTATGAAACCGTATGTTGCTATATATTCAACATTTATGCAACGTGCTTATGATCAATTATTACATGATGTTGATAGACAAAACTTAAATGTCTTGTTTGGTGTAGATCGCTCAGGATTAGTTGGTGCTGATGGTGAAACACATCAAGGTGTATTCGATATCGGTTTTCTAAGTCAATTCCCTAATTTCACAATTATGATGCCTAAAGATGGGGACGAAGCTAAAGAAATGGTTAAAACTGCTTTTGAAACAGACCATGGACCTATGGCAATTAGATACCCTAGAGGCAATGCGCCAAGTTTAGATGAAAGTAAACAACATGAAATATTAGAAATAGGCTCTTGGACTAAAGAACGTGAAGGTATTGATATATCACTTATAAGTTATGGTCCAACAGTTGAATTAATAACAGAAGTAGCTGATGATTTATTAAAAGAAGGTATCAATGCTAACGTTATTAACGCAAGATTTATTAAACCTATGGATGAAGAAATGCTTCATGAATTAGGTCAGCTTAATAAACCAATTCTTACTGTTGAAGAATCAATGTTAACAAGTGGATTAGGTAGTAAAATTGCTACATTTATAAAAGATAATGATTATAATAATAAATTACGTAGAATCGGTATAAACGATGAATACATTGAACATGGCGATGTTAATTTACTATTAGAAGATATCGGTATTTCTGCAGCAAATATAAAAGCATTAGCAAAATCATTAATAGATAATCAAAAATAAATACGTTTAATATAAGAATATATAAATGATAAACATCTTAAATTTGGACAAACTTGAAGAGCGAAAGCTTTTTCCTCAAGTTTGTCTATATTTATGGCTAGAAAATGTATTATATTATTTTTATATTTATAGAATGTAGCGCTTACATTACTATTTTTACAAATTTTATGCTATTATTAATGTATAAATATTCATTAGTTGAGGTGTATGACATGGCAAATAAAACTATGCGTCAAATTAAGATAAGAGAAATTATTTCTAACGAACAAATAGAAACACAAGAAGAATTAGTTAGACGTTTAAATGAGCATGATTTGAATATCACGCAAGCTACAATTTCACGTGATATAAAGGAATTACAATTAATTAAAGTTCCAGCTCCTTCTGGTCAATACATTTATAGTTTACCAAGAGATAGAAAATATCATCCCATTGATAAACTCGGTAGGTATTTAATGGATTCATTTGTAAAAATTGATGGAACTGATAATTTATTAGTTTTAAAGACTTTACCGGGGAATGCACAATCTATAGGTGCAATTATTGACCAAATAGATTGGAAAGAAGTATTAGGTACAATTTGTGGTGATGATACATGTTTAATTATATGTAAAGATAAAGAATCTGGAGAAGTCATCACAGATAGAATTTTCAATATGCTTTAAAGGAGATTTAATAAACTATGTTACAAGCACTTACAATTAAACAATTCGCTATAATTGAATCATTAGAAATAAATTTTTCAGATGGATTAACTGTGTTAAGTGGTGAAACGGGAGCAGGTAAATCAATCATCATAGACGCTATTGGTCAGTTGGTAGGTGCTAGAGCATCACAAAGCTTTGTTAGACATGGTGAGCAAAAAGCAACAATCGAAGGCGTATTTGATATTGATAATGTACCAAACGTAAACGAAATTTTACGGGAATTAGATATAGATTTTGATGAAGATTTTCTTTTCGTTAAAAGAGAAATCTTTGCATCAGGTAAAAGTTTATGTAAATTAAATAATCAAAATGTTACATTATCTGATTTAAAACTTGTGATGCAAGAATTACTGGATATTCATGGTCAGCATGAAACGCAAGTATTATTAAAGCCTAAATATCATCTTACGTTATTAGACAATTATGCAGACGGTAAATATCAAAAGGAATTTGAAAATTATCAATCAGCATTTCAATCTTACCGAACTAAAAAACAAGAACTTGAAAAGTTAGAATCTCAAGATCAAGCTTTATTACAAAGATTAGATTTGATAAAATTCCAACGAGATGAATTACAAGATGCAGATTTAAAAGAGGATGAATTAGACTTTTTAAATCAAGAAATTAAAAAACTTCAAAATCACGAGAAAATCAATGAAAGTCTGAATAAAGCTCACCTATTATTAAGTAGTGAAGAAAATATTACAGATAAAATATATGAACTGAATCAAGAAATACAACACATTAATGACATAATACCAGACAAATATGCTTCTTTTAGCGAAGAATTAGATCAGATGTATTATACTTTGGAAGATTATAAACATGAATTATATAATGAATTAACTTCTAACGATTTTGACGAGTCATTATTAAATGAATATGAATCAAGATTAAACGTTTTAACAGACTTAAATAGAAAATATGGTAAAAGTATTCCAGAACTGATTAAATATAGAGATAAAATTGATGACGAAATTTATAAAATAGAAAACTATGAACAAAGTACATCTCAACTTAGAGAAGAAATTCAAGATTTATATCAGAAAGTAATGGATTACGGGAAACAACTATCTAGCAAAAGAAGAAAAGTTGCATTAAAACTAAGAGATAAATTGGTTGAAGAAGTTCAGAATTTGCACATGAAAGATGCGAATATAGAAATAGCATTTACTAAAACGCCGCCAAACAAATCAGGTTTAGAAGAAATTGAATTTCTAATTAGCCCAAATAAAGGAGAACCACTGAAGAGTTTGAATAAAATAGCTTCTGGTGGTGAACTTTCAAGAATTATGCTTTCACTTAAAAGTATATTCGTATCATCTAGAGGGCAAACTGCTATTTTGTTTGATGAAGTCGATACAGGTGTATCAGGACGTGTTGCTCAAAAAATGGCAGAAAAAATGTATCAAATATCACAATCTCTTCAAGTCATATGTATTTCTCATTTGCCACAAGTGGCAGCAATAAGCGATAATCATTTATATATTACTAAAGAAACAGTTAACGATCGTACAATTACATCTATTAAACAACTAGATGGAGAAGATAAAATTGATGAGATTGCTAGAATGATTTCTGGTGTTGAAGTTACTGAATTAACTAGACAACATGCTAAAGAAATGATTGTCCAGAATAAAAAATAAAATGATTTGATAGGGTGTTTAGTAATGGTTATTAAAATCGCAATAATTGAAGATTCGAAAGCGTACGTCAGCGAAATGGCAGAGTATTTAAAAACACATGATATAGAAATCGTTAATATAGGATACAATGGTAAAGAAGCTCTAGAAATATTAAACGGAGAAGCTTTCGATGTTCTTTTATTAGATTTAATTTTGCCTCATATTGATGGAATGACTTTATTAAAACAATATATTAAACCTAATAAAAGCTACAAAGTCATTTGTATGAGTGCTTTTGTTAGTGATAGTGTATTGAAAGAATCAGTCGCTTTAGGAGTAGACTATTTCCTAATTAAACCAGTTGAATTTGATGTTTTATTAAATACTATATATCGTGTATTAGAAACAGGTGAATCTAATATTGCAGATGTTGATGCAATGGATTTACTTTTAGAAAAGATTGGCTTTTCATATAACTTGAACGGTTATAAATACATTAAATACGGTGTACATTTATTGTTACAACACTCACGTAACATGCAAATTACAAAAGAACTATATCCACTTATTTCAGAACACTTTAATGTACAACCTAACAATGTAGAAAGATCTATAAGACACGCTATAAAATTAGCTTGGGATAAAGACTTAAAAACATACTGGTACAATAAAGAAAAAGCATACGTTCGTCCAACAAACGGAGAACTGATGATGCATTTATATCAAGTGAATAAAAATATACAAAACAAAGAAAGCTAACAAATCACGATTTGTTAGCACAGACTGTCAACAAAGCCACTTAATGTGAATCTGTTGGCAGTTTTTTGCGCTAACTAGCTTGTTTTCAAACTCTTGCTAGTTACAGATTCTAACTAGCTTGTTTTATATTTCTTGCTAGTTAGACTGTAAAAACCGATTAAAAACGAGACGCCTGAGGGAATAGTACAAGTCGAAGACTACAGGCTGAGACTGTACCCTAGGCAAGCGAGTTTTTAATCGGTTAAGTTTATCTACAAAGAAAGCTAACAAATCACGATTTGTTAGCTTTCTTCTTTTCATTATTCTTATGTTTATTATTCTTCAAAAAATATTCTTGTGCTCTTTTATTTTTCTTTTCACGATGTAATATATAACCACCAATAAAAATAATGCCGAAAACAAAAAATATGAATCCTAGTAAAAATTGTAGCCAAATAAAATGTAATGGTGCGAAGAGTACACCGAATACTGCGTCTCTCATCCATTTGATTCCTAAGCCAGCTAATATTCCAGGGATAACTAAAATAAGCAATGCAATGTATTTTTGCATAAGTTTAAAACTCCTATTGATTAATTATTTTAATTATATATGAGTTAGTGAAAGAAAGTAAACATTGAAAATATGGAATATTTATCATAATTTTATTATGATAAAGCTAGGAGGGGTAAAAATGCTATTTAAAGATATGATAAATAAAGGCCAAAATATTAATGCTACCATTGCAGTTTGCAAATCTAATGATGAAGGGGTAATTAAATCGATCATTAAAGGTATCAAAAATACTAAAGCAAATTTTATTTTATTTGATGAAGAACCTCAAGACGAATTGATTAGATCATTTAATTTAAGTCATGAAGAATTTAAAAGAATACAAATTATACAAACTGAAGATAGAGAACATACTGTGTCAGAATGTGTAAAAGCTGTTCATGATGGAAAAGCTGACCTAATTATGAAAGGCTTAATGTCTACTTCGACAATATTGAAAGAAGTATTAAAAGATAAATATAATTTAAAAATGAATCGTAGGATGAGTCATATTGCGCTCTTTAACATTCCTGAATATCATAAAATGTTAACTATATCGGATGTCGCTATGAATATAGCACCTGATAAAGATGCAAAAATAGACATTACGAATAATTTGATTGAAAATTTACAAAAGATAGGTATACAAAATCCTAAAATAGCTGTCTTATCTGCGATTGAAGATGTTAATCCAAAAATGCAATCATCCGTCGATGCTAAAGCAGTCGCAGATTATTTTAAAAATAAAGCAATAGAAGCAGAAGTTGAAGGTCCACTAGCTTTTGATGCTGCAATTAATAAAAGAGCTTCTATTATCAAAAATATAGATTCAAATATTTCGGGTAATATTGATGGTGTCGTTGTTCCACAAATAGAAAGTGGTAATATATTATACAAATCACTAGTGCATCTATCAAATGCAGATGTGGCTTCTGTAATTATTGGTGCAAAAATACCAATAATTTTAACATCTCGATCCGATTCTTCTAAAGATAAATTTCATTCAATTTGCTGTGCGTTAACGCTAGTTTAGTATATTATAATAATAAAAAGATAAAACTACTCTTCTTATTTATATGAATAAAGTGCTTACATTACTTTTATAGTACCTTATTTTGAATATTCTCAAAATTTTTACTTTTTGAAAGCGCTATCATTTCGCTACAATTTATTTGATAAATAAAACAATTGATGTAAAATTAGAAATGTAGAAAATATAAAAAGAATGAAAAGGGGATTATTATGTTATTTGAAACAATAGAGAAATACGATTATGAGCAAATTGTTTTTTGCCACGATAAAAGTTCTGGGTTAAAAGCGATTATTGCAATTCATGATACAACTTTAGGACCTGCGCTTGGTGGTTGTAGAATGTGGCCATACAAAAGTGAGGAAGAAGCAATTAATGATGCCCTACGTCTTTCAAGAGGTATGACTTATAAAAATGCAGCGGCTGGTTTAAATCTTGGTGGTGGTAAAACAGTTATTATCGGGGATCCAAAAAAAGATAAATCAGAAGCTTTATTTAGAGCACTAGGTAGATATGTAGAAAGTTTAAATGGTAGATATATTACTGCAGAAGATGTTGGAACGACTGAAGCTGATATGGATATTATATTTGAAGAAACGGATTATGTTGTCGGTTTATCTGAAAGTCATCAATCAAGTGGTAATCCAAGTCCTAAAACTTCATTAGGTGTATTTGTATCAATGAAACGTGCAGCTAAAGAAGCTTTCGGTACAGATGATTTAAATGGTAAAACAGTAGCAGTTCAAGGTGTCGGTCATGTTGCATATGACTTATGTAAATATTTACATGAAGTTGGCGCAAAATTAGTCGTTACAGATATTAATCAAGAAGCTGTAGATAGAGTCGTTAATGATTTTAATGCTACAAGTGTTTCTATAGACGAGATTTATGATGTGGATGCTGACATCTTTGCACCATGTGCATTAGGTGGCGTGTTAAACGATGACACAATCAAGAGACTAAAAGTTAAAGTTGTTTGTGGTAGTGCTAATAATCAACTTGAAGATATTAATGTTCACGGCGAACAATTAGAAAACAAAGGTATCGTGTACGCACCTGATTTCGTAACAAACTCTGGTGGTGTAATCAATGTTGCAGATGAACTTGATGGATATAATGAAGTTCGTGCTACTGCTAATATTGAAAAAATATATGACCAAATTGATAAAGTATTTGAAATAAGTAAACGTGATAAAATTACTACAGCGAGAGCAGCAGAAATTTTAGCTGAAGAACGTATCGATCAACTTATGAGAGTTAGAAGTAATTTCTTAAAATCTGAAAGATCAATTATTTCAAGGGGCAAAAATTAATGAAAAAAATTCTTGTACTTAATTTAGGGAGCACTTCATCTAAGGTAGCTTTATTTTCTGAATATAATATGTTATATGAAGATGTTATGAGACATGATATGGATCAAACTAATCTTCCACTAATTGATCAAGTTTCTTTTAGACTTGAAAGTATAAAGAACTCATTACAACAACATAATATTTCTCTACAAACGATAGATGCTATCGCTTGTAGAGGTGGTGTGTTGAAACCTATTGAAGGTGGAACATATTTAATTAATAATATCATGTATCAAGATTTGAAATCATTTAAGTATGGATTTCATGCATCAAACTTAAGTGGTGTAATAGGTTATGAACTAGCAAATAATCTTGGTATTAAATCATACATAGTCGATCCAGTAGTAGTGGATGAATTAATACCTGAAGCAAGAATAACCGGTATTAAAGGTATTGAAAGAAAAAGTATATTTCATGCATTAAATCAAAAATCAGTAGCAAAACAATATGCAGCTGATAATCAAGTGAATTATGAAGATATCAATGTTATAGTTGCTCATTTAGGTGGGGGCATTAGTGTTGGTGCACATAAAAAAGGAAGAGTCATTGATGTGAACGATGGATTATTAGGAGAAGGACCGCTCAGCCCAGAAAGAGCTGGCTCAATTCCAAATGATGCATTAATTCAATGGGCGTTAGATCATCAATTCGATTCTAAAGAAGCAAATCATCAATTAAGTAAAAATTCAGGTCTATTATCATATTTTGGAACAAACGATTGTAGAAAAGTAGAAGAATTAATGAACAATGGTGATAAAACAGCAAAATTAGTATTAGATGCGATGGGTTATCAAATCGCTAAAGCAATAGGTTCTTGTGCCGTTTCACTTGAAGGAAAAGTAGATCAAATTATAATAACTGGTGGATTAAGTTATTCTGAATATTTAATTAATAAAGTAAAACAATATGTATCTTGGCTACAAAATGTTACTATATACGAAGGAGAAAAAGAAATGCACGCCTTAAATGTTGGCGTTTTGGACCTTTTACACGGTAAAATTAGTACCAAGTCATATGAATAAGGAGTAATACTATGTCTAAAGAATATGATTTAGTGATTCTTGGTGGCGGAACAGCAGGATATGTATCAGCTATACGTGCATCACAACTAGGTAAAAAAGTAGCAATCGTTGAAAAATACAAACTTGGAGGCACTTGTCTACATAAAGGTTGTATCCCAACTAAATCCTACTTAAAAACAGCAGAAATTATGAGATACATTAATCACTCAAGTAACTATGGCATTAAACATGCATCTGCAGAAATAGATATGAAAGATGTTGTTGATAAGAAAAATGAAACAGTTTCTACAATGTACAGTGGCGTACAAAGTTTAATGAAAAAATATAAAATCGACATTTATGAAGGTAACGGTAGAATTTTAGGTCCTTCTTTATTTTCTCCACAAGCTGGTACTGTCTCAGTAGAATATGATAATGGTGAATCTGAACTTTTAGTTAACCATCATGTTTTAATTGCTACTGGATCTAGTCCTGTAGAATTACCATTTTTAAAATTCAACAATGAAACAATTATTTCAAGTGATGATATGATGCAATTAACGTCACTACCTAAAAATATTTTAATTATTGGTGGAGGCGTTATTGGATTAGAATTTGCTTCACTTTTAAATGATTTAGGTGTTGAGGTTACTGTAGTTGAAGCAGGAAAATCAATTATACCGAATGAACAACTTGAAATAAGTAAAACAATTAAAAAAGAATTCAAAGAAATCGGTATAAACATATATGAAGATTTACCACTTTCTGAAGAACTTGTTTCTATAAACAATGATTCAGTTGAAGTGAAGTTAGGTGAAGAAACGAAAACATTTGAAAAAATCTTAGTTGCAGTTGGAAGAAAACCTAATACAGATGATTTAGGTTTAAATAATACTAAAATTAAAACAGATGCAAAAGGATATATAACAACAAATGATGTTTATCAAACAGATGATAAACATATTTATGCGGTTGGAGATGTGATTGGAAATTATCAATTAGCTCATGTTGCAACAAAAGAAGGAACAATCGCTGTTGAACATATGTTTGATGAAAATCCTATTAAATTAGATTATTTAACTGTACCAAGATGTATTTATACAAACCCAGAAATTGCGTCAATTGGTATGACTGAACAAGATGCTAAAAATGAAAATATATCTTACAAAAAATATAAAGTTCCTTTTAAAGCTATCGGTAAATCAGTTATTGAAAACAATGGTATTGGTGAATGTATCTTAATCAAAGATGTGGATAATGAAAAAGTGCTTGGCATTCATATGATAGGTGCTAAAGTAACAGAATTAATCAATGAAGCAGCATTATTCTCATTTATGAATGGATCAACTGAAGAATTAGCAACTACTGTACATGCACATCCTTCAATAGGAGAAGTGCTTATGGAACTAGGATTAAAATCTGAGAATCGTGCTATTCACGTCTAAAGAGGAGAGATTAGATGTTAGATTATAAGACTGTCGGATTGACACATGAAGACTTAAAAGGAATTTATAAATGGATGTTATTTGGAAGAAAAATTGACGAAAGAATGTGGCTACTTAATAGAGCAGGTAAATTACCATTCGTAATTAGTTGTCAAGGGCAAGAAGCTACTCAAATTGGGACTTATTATGCATTAAAGGATGAAGACATTCTCGCACCTTATTATAGAGATCTTGCTTTAGTTACTGCTCGAGGTATTTCAGCAGAAGAATCTATGTTAGCTGCTTTTGCTAAACAAGGTGACACATCAAGTGGTGGTAAACAAATGCCTTCTCACTTTAGTAAAAAAGAATTAGGAATCCTTACACAAGGTTCTTGCGTTACGACACAAGTATTACATGCTGTAGGTGCAAGTTTATCAATTAAAATGGATGGCAAGAAAAGTGTTGCCCTTGCAACATTAGGAGAAGGTAGTACAAGCCAAGGTGATTTTCACGAAGCGATGAACTTTGCAGGCGTACATAAATTACCTTACATTTGCATCATTGAGAACAATAAGTATGCTATATCTGTTCCAAGTCGCCTTCAATTCGCTACTGATGATTTATCGTCAAGAGCAGCTGGTTACGGTGCGTTTGGTGAACAAGTAGATGGTAATGACCCTATAGCTGTATATGCAGCTGTGAAACGTGCTAGAGAGCGTGCAGTTAACGGTGAAGGTCCAACGCTTATAGAAGCATTATGTAGTCGTCTAACACCACATTCATCAGATGACGATGACAATTATCGTCCAGCAGATGAAATGAAATTAGAAAAAGAGAACGATTGTAATATTAAATTTAAAGAATATTTATTAGAAAACGAAGTTGCTGATGAAGAGTGGTTTAATAAATTAGAAGATGAAATAAAACAAGAAATTAATACAGCTACGAAAAATGCTGAAAAAGCACCTTATCCACTACCAGAAGAAGCTTTAACACATGTATATGATCAAGGAGGCGAAAAAAATGCCTAAATTATCTTATCTTGATGCTATTAATCAAGCAATGGATCAAGCAATGGAAAAAGATAACAGTGTCTTCGTTATAGGGGAAGATGTTGGCCTAAAAGGTGGCGTTTTTGGTGCAACTAAAAACTTATATAATAAATACGGTGAAGGAAGAGTTTTAGATTCTCCTTTAGCTGAGTCTAACATTGTTGGTGCTTCAATTGGTGCAGCTATGTTAGGTAAAAGACCTGTAGCTGAAATTCAATTTGCTGAATATATTGTTCCAGCAACAAATCAAATCATAAATGAAGCAGCTAAAGTTCGATATCGTTCTAATAACGATTGGGATTGTCCTTTAACGATTAGAAGTCCTTTCGGTGGCGGAATTCATGGTGCTTTATACCATTCTCAAAGTATCGAAAGTATCTTTTGTTCTACACCTGGATTAAGAGTCGTCATTCCTTCAAATCCATATGATGCAAAAGGATTATTACTTGCTGCGATTGAAGATAATGATCCGGTATTATATTTTGAACATAAAAAAGCATATAGATTATTAAAAGAAGAAGTTCCTGAAGAATACTATACTGTACCGTTAGATAAAGCGGATGTGAAAAGAGAAGGCTCTGATATAACGGTCTTTACTTATGGATTATGTGTAAATTATGCGTTACAAGCTGCAGAAGTTTTAGCAACTGAGGATATCGACGTAGAAGTCGTTGATTTACGTTCTTTATATCCATTAGATAAAGAAACGATTATTGAACGTGCTAAAAAGACAGGTAAAGTACTACTCGTTACTGAAGATAATTTAGAAGGTAGTGTAATGAGTGAAGTGTCTGCAATAATTGCTGAAAATTGTTTATTTGATTTAGATGCACCGATTGCTAGACTTGCCGGACCAGATGTACCTGCTATGCCATTCTCACCACCTATGGAAGATTTCTTTATGATGAATCCTGAAAAGATCGAACAAAAAATGAGAACGTTAGCAGAATTTTAGGAGGTAAAATTATGGATGTAAAAATGCCGAAACTTGGAGAAAGTGTTCATGAAGGTACGATTGAACAATGGCTAGTTAAGCCAGGCGACAAAATCGAAGAATATGATGCACTTTGCGAAGTCATTACTGATAAAGTTACAGCTGAAGTACCTTCTACTTATTCTGGTGTTATTCAAGAAATCGTAGTTGAAGCTGGTGAAACGGTAGATGTCGGTTCAATCATTTGTCGTATGGATGTTGAAGGTGAAAGCGACAGTGATCAATCTCAAGAACAAGTTGAAGATAAAGAAGTTTCAACAAACGAAAAAGTAGAAACTAAAAAAGAATCAACAGATCATCAACCTGAAAATAAAGAAGTAAGTCGTAATGAACCTAAAAATAATGGTCAATATTCACCAGTCGTATTTAAATTGGCAAGTGAAAATGGCATTAACCTTCAAGATGTACAAGGTACAGGAAATTTAGGAAGAGTGACTAAAAAAGACATTCTGAATGCGATTGAAAATGGTGTTGAGCCGTCTTCTAATGAGACAAACAAAGTATCCGTTTCTGACAATACTAATAAAGCAGAATCATTACAAAGCACTACTCAACACGTTGGAGATTCTTTACCAGTTAACGGTGTAAGAAGAGCAATTGCTAATAAAATGGTTCAAAGTGTGAATGAAATTCCACACGCTTGGATGATGGTTGAAGTGGACGCTACAGAATTAGTTAAGACGAGACAACATCATAAATCTGAATTTAAACAAAATGAAGGTTTTAATTTAACTTTCTTTGCCTTCTTTGTTAAAGCAGTTGCAGAAGGATTGAAAAAATATCCAATGCTTAACAGTACTTGGTCAGATGATGAAATTAAAATTCATAAAGATATTAACGTATCCATTGCTGTAGCAAGTGATGATAAATTATATGTTCCTGTTATTAAAAATGCAGATGATAAATCTATTAAAGGTATTGCTAAAGAAATTAATGATTTAGCAACTAGAGGTAGAAATCATAAACTTACATCACAAGACATGCAAGGTGGCACATTTACAGTTAATAATACAGGTTCATTCGGATCAGTTTCATCAATGGGTATTATTAATCATCCTCAAGCAGCTATATTACAAGTAGAGTCTATTGTTAAAAGACCAGTAGTTGTAAATGATATGATTGGTATACGAGACATGGTTAATTTATGTCTTTCTATAGACCATAGAATTTTAGACGGATTATTAGCCGGAGAATTTTTGAAATTTGTAAAAGAAAGACTACAAAGTATGACAATTGAAAATACATCGATTTATTAATAAAACCTTCTCGTTGTTTTAACATGAAATCTCCTGTAAAATAGACTTAACTATTATTACAGGAGGCTTTTTTTATGGAAATGGATTTCAATTTATATATGAATGATGTAGTAAACTCAGCTAGAAATGAAATTGAAGCTGCAGGATATAAACAATTAACAACCAAAGAAGAAGTAGAGGAAACGTTTAACAAAAAAGGAACGACTTTTGTTATGGTAAACTCTGTTTGTGGTTGTGCTGGCGGAATTGCTAGACCTGCTGCTCAACATGCACTTCATTATGATAAATTACCAGATCAGTTAGTAACTGTATTCGCAGGACAAGATAAAGAAGCAACTGAAACAGCAAGAGATTATTTTGAAGGATATCCACCATCAAGTCCATCATTTGCTTTTCTTAAAGATGGTAAAATTGTAAAAATGATCGAAAGACACGAAATTGAAGGCCATGACCCAATGAGTGTTATCACAAACATTCAAGCTCTATTTGAAGAATATTGTGAAGAAGTATAAAGGATTTGTTATATGCTATGCAGATAAGACCGTATAGAATTGGTTATAGAACGTTAAAGACTGCTTTAGGGATGACATTAGCTGTCATCCTTTCTCAGTTAGTAGGACTTGAAAATTATGCTTCTAGTGCCATACTCGTTGTCTTATGTATTAAAGATACAAGAGTAAAGTCTGTTGAAGCAGCAGTATATCGCTTTGTTGCATGTTTTATAGCTATTTTAATGGCATCTTTATTCTTTACTTACTTAGGTGCTAATCCTATCGTACTTGGTATTATGGTATTACTGTTTATCCCAATAACAGTTATGATAGGTGTACAAGAAGGAATTGTAACGAGTTGTGTTATCATTTTACATTTATTTTTAGCTGATAAAATTGATATACACTTAATTATTAACGAAATTCTTTTACTTACAATTGGTATCGGTATTGCACTTATAATGAATATGTTTATGCCAAGTTTGGATCATAAATTAAATGAATACAAACGTAAAATTGAAGATGACTTTATATTAATTACTTTTGTTTTTAGCGAAGGTTTATTAGACCCTAATAAAACATTAAATATTCCATCATTTGATTCAGTAGCTAAAAATATTAAAGAAGCAAAATCGTTTGCATTTAGAGAAGTTAAGAATCATTTTGTTAGAAATGAGAACTCTTACTATCATTATTTTGATATGCGTGAAGAGCAATTAACACTATTAATACGTATGAAAAAATTAATAGAATCTATGCAACATAGTCACCATGCTCATGAACTTTGTAGTCAATTGTTATTTGATGTTTCTCAAAACGTTCAAAGTAACGATTATTCTTTAATAAGATTACATGACTTATACGAAATCAAAATCAGATTAAATTCTATAGAATTACCAAAGAGCAACAAAGAATTAGAAAGTGTAGCAGCTGTATTTCAGTTGTTAAATGAAGTAGAAGAATACTTACAAATTAAATCACAATTTGGTAGTTTGAAAAAATAATAATATAAAAAGCCTGACGTTCAAGAATTTGAACGTCAGGCTTTTTTTAGTTAACTTAATAAGAATGGAAGTACGCTTGATAATACAAGTGCAGCTACAATAGCTACTAACATAACGATAATGATAATTTTGCGAACGTTCTTGTTTAACATAATAACCCTCTCTTTGAACATTAGTTTTGTATATATTTATCAACTATTATACACTAGAATATGAGATATTTAAATAAATGAAACGAGGGATAACAATGATCAATCATGATCGATTAACGAATACTTTTCTAGAGTTAATAAAAGTTGATTCAGAGTCTAAAAACGAAAGAAATATTGCTGACTTATTAATAAAGAAATTTACTGAATTGGGTGTTCAAGTAAAAGAAGATGAGTCCCAATCCGAAACGGGCTATGGTGCAGGAAATTTAATTTGTAAACTTCCTGGTAAAAATACTAACAAAACACCTATATATTTTACAAGTCATATGGATACTGTAACACCTGGGAATAATATAGAACCAGAAATTCGTGAAGATGGTTATATTTATTCAAAAGGTGAAACAATTTTAGGTGCAGATGATAAAGCTGGACTTGCAGCAATTTTAGAAGCCATTCAAGTTATTAATGAAGATAATATCGAACATGGTGATATTGAATTTATTATTACAGTAGGCGAAGAATCAGGACTTGTTGGCGCTAAAGCTTTAAATCCTAATGATATTAAAGCAAAATTTGGCTACGCAATTGACGGCCCTGGAAAAGTAGGTACAACGGTTGTAGCAGCACCAACACAAGCTAAAATCGAAACGATCATTAAAGGTAAAACAGCTCATGCTGGATTAGAACCTGAAAAAGGTGTATCCGCAATTAACATCGCTGCAAAAGCTATTAGCCATATGAGTTTAGGTAGAATTGATGAAGAAACAACTGCTAATATTGGTAGATTCGAAGGTGGAACAGCTACAAATATAGTAAGTGATCATGTTTATATATTGGCTGAAGCAAGATCTTTAAACGATGATAAAATGAATCAACAAGTTGCGCATATGAAAGAAGCATTTGAAAAGACTGCTGAAGAATTTGGATGTACTGCTGAAGTCAATGTTCAAATCATGTACCCAAGCTTTAATTTGTCTGATCAAGATGAGGTCGTTAAATTAGCAGTACAAGCAACTGAAAAAATAGGACGTCAAGCTGAACTTGTAAAATTAGGCGGCGGTTCTGACGGTAACATTATTAGTGGATTTGGCATTCCTACAGTTGTATTAGGAGTAGGTTACGAATTTATTCATACTAAAAATGAACGTATGCCACTAGAAGAATTACAAAAAATTACAGAGCAAATTATAGCAATCACAGAACTTGCATAACATTTTACAAATGTAAACGTATTCATTTGAAATTACGATGCTCAAAGTCTCGAAATGCAATCAATCTATGTTAAAATATACTAGAAAATGAAGAAAAGTGAGGTTAATTTCATGACACAAGAAATAGGTGTAGTTGGTTTAGCTGTAATGGGTAAAAACTTAGCTTGGAACATTGAATCACGTGGTTACTCAGTATCAGTTTATAACCGTTCTAAAGAGAAAGTCGATCAAATGGTAGAAGAATCAAAAGGTAAAAATATACATCCGAATTACTCTATTGAAGAGTTTGTGGATTCATTAGAAAAGCCTAGAAAAATTTTACTTATGGTAAAAGCAGGCGAAGCTACTGATAAAACAATCGACAGTTTATTACCATTATTAGATAAAGGTGATATTCTTATTGATGGTGGTAATACGAACTATTTAGATACTATTCGTAGAAATCAATACTTAGATGAAAGTGGAATAAACTTCATTGGTACTGGTGTATCAGGCGGAGAAGTAGGTGCTTTAACTGGACCTTCAATCATGCCTGGTGGACAAAAAGAAGCATATGAATTAGTTGCGCCAATTTTAGAAAGTATTTCTGCTAAAGCTAGCGACGGTTCACCATGTGTAACTTACGTTGGTCCAGATGGTGCAGGTCACTATGTGAAAATGGTGCATAATGGTATCGAGTATGCAGATATGCAATTGATTGCAGAAAGTTACGATTTAATGAAACGTGTTCTTCATATGGATCATAAAGAAATTGCTGAAACATTTAAATCTTGGAATACTGGTGAATTAGAAAGTTATTTAATTGAAATCACTGGAGAAATTTTCAATAAATTAGATGAAGACGGCGAACCATTAGTTGAAAAAATTATGGACAAAGCTGGCCAAAAAGGTACAGGTAAATGGACTTCTATCAACGCTTTAGAGCTTGGGATTCCATTAACTATCATTACTGAATCAGTATTTGCTCGTTTTATCTCATCATTTAAAGATGAAAGAGTTAAAGCAAGTAAAGCTTTCAATCCAGAAATTAAAGAATTTGATGGAGATAAAGAAACATTATTAGAACAAATTAGACAAGCTCTTTATATGAGTAAAATTTGTGGCTATGCACAAGGATTTGCTCAAATGAAAACTGCTAGTGAAACGAATAATTGGGACTTGAAACTTGGAGAACTAGCGATGATTTGGAGAGAAGGTTGTATCATCCGTGCGCAATTTTTACAAAAAATTAAAGACGCATATGATAATGACAAAGAACTTACAAACTTATTGTTAGATCCTTATTTCAGCGATATTGTTTCTAAATATCAAGGTTCATTAAGAGAAGTAACAGCAACAGCTATTAAAGCTGGTATTGCTACACCTGGTTTCTCTTCAGCTATCAACTATTTCGATAGTTATAGATCAGAAGATTTACCAGCTAACTTAATTCAAGCTCAACGTGATTATTTCGGTGCACATACTTACGAACGTAAAGATAAAGAAGGCATCTTCCACACTGAGTGGGCTAAATAATTATAAAAAAAGTGCTAGGACATTAATGTCTTAGCACTTTTTTTAATCTATTTTTTTATGGTCAATGGGTAACCACAGTTGTACTTTCGTTGTTTCTTGGTCAAAGTTTACATCTAATGGATAAACTTCAATATAGAAGTCATCGTGTAAATATGGCATTTTCAATTGCCATTGATTTTCTATATGATGCCAAGCTTCACTAACAACAAAGTCTAATTCTCCATTTAAATTAAACGTTGCAAAATGATGGCCAGGTATATAATAGTTATCTAAATGACCAGGGTATCGTTCACTTGGAACACCAACAAACACTTCTAAGCCGTCAACTAGTGGTCTTCTTATGACAAATAACTGATTTGGTTTAGTATCATTATATCTTATAAAATCTTCTATATAATTATTTTCTATTAGCATTTCTAATAAATCAGGAATGAGAAAATGATTATCTAATTCGTTTGAATGATAATGATGGTTTTTACCAACTAAATTCAAATCATCTTTATATTGTAATGAATAATTTAATGGTTCAGTTTCTGTAGCTGTTAACTTTATAGAAACACGTTTTTTTATTTTTAGCATGGATTGATGCGTTTTTGTTTGTAAAGGACTGATGCCATGGTATTCGTTATAGTCATGAGCAAAAGAATTTGCATCTTTGTAACCATATTTAAGTGCAATATCTAATAATCTAGTATGACCTTTTAAAATATCTTTAGCCGCTTCTGTCATTTTTCTAGCTAATTGATATTCTAGCGGTGTCATTCCAATAATCATAGTAAAACTTTGGTTCAAATGAAAAGGGGATTTATTTACATGTTCGCTTAAAGTTTGTAAATCAATTTCACTCAATAAGTGATCTTCTATGTAAACAATCGCTCTTTGTAAATCTTTAATTACTTCCAATGTTCTGTCACTCCTGTTGGTAGAAGATTAGTTAATATCGTCCCACCATTTAAATCCGTCTACTGACAATAATAATTGACTCTTAATAGGTCCATTAGTGCCTGATCTATAATTTGGGAATGGTGCTTTATCATTGTCCCATACATTTTGAATAACATCCACATATTTCCATGTTGCTTTTAATTCTTCCCAATGCGTAAAGTTAGTAGAATCACCTTTAAGACAATCAAATATTAGGTTCTCATAAGCGTCTACTGTGTTCATTTTATCTTGAGCACTCATTGAATAAGATAATTGAACAGGTTCTGTTTCAATACCTTGGACATGTTTTTTAGCATTTAAGTGTAAAGATAAGCCTTCGTTAGGTTGTATATTTATCACTAACAAATTAGATTCTAATTGATTATCACGTTGATAGTATAAATTCATAGGTACTTCTTTAAATTCAACTACGACTTGAATACCTTTTTTCTTCATACGTTTACCCGTTCTAATAAAGAATGGAACGCCTGCCCATCTAAAGTTATCTATTAAAAGCTTACCAGCAACAAATGTAGGTGTATTAGAATCATCAGCTACATTATCTTCGTCTCTATAACTTTTAACATGTTCACCATCGATATGACCTTTATCATATTGACCACGAACGAAATGTTGTTTAACTTCTGATTCATCAAGTGGTCGAATAGAACGTAATACTTTAACTTTCTCATTTCTAACATCTTCACTGTTTAAACTAATAGGTGGTTCCATTGCTAATAGTGCAACCATTTGTAACATATGGTTTTGGAACATGTCTTTAAGTGCGCCACTATTCTCGTAATATCCACCACGATCTTCTACGCCTAAAATTTCTGAAGACGTAACTTGAACATTAGAAATGTATTTATTGTTCCATAATGGTTCAAACATTGCATTAGCGAATCTTAGTACTTCGATGTTCTGTACCATATCTTTACCTAAGTAATGATCAATTCTGTATATTTCTTCTTCTTTAAATGATCTTCTAATTTGTTCGTTTAATTCTTCAGCAGAAGATAAATTTGTACCAAATGGTTTTTCTATAATTAATCGTTTAAATCCTTTAGTATCTGTAAGTCCAGATGATTTTAAGAAGTCAGTTACCATTCCGAAAAATTGAGGTGCCATTGCAAGGTAGAATAATCGATTACCTTCTAATTGAAATTGTGTATCTAGCTCTTTAGCAAAATCTAATAGTGCTTGATAACTAGAAGCATCACTCACATCGTGTGATTGATAAAATACATGTTCCATAAACTCATCTAATTTCTCAGTGTTTTGAACATGTTTTTCTACAGATGCTTTTATTTCTGTTCTAAATTTTTCTGTTGTCCAATCTCTTCGACCAACACCTATAATTGCGATGTGCTCGTCTAATTGATTTTGTTGATATAAATGAAAAATAGAAGGGAATAATTTACGATGACTCAAGTCACCAGTAGCCCCAAATATTGTTATTAAACATGGTATATTTTTAGTTTCGGTTGCCAAGTTCATTACCTCGATTCTCTAACTTTTTGACTCTATACAATATTTTTTATTATAACATGTAATTTACTGATATTCTTTAATTTAAACTGTTAAAAGAAGATTTTATTCAGTACTATGTATAATAATAGCTTTTATAATGAATTTTTATAAATATATGATTTGAACATGTTATACTATATGACGTAAGGAGGAAGACGATGGAATTAACATTTTTAGGTACAAGTGCCGGGCTACCGACTAAAGAAAGAAATACACAATCTATAGCCTTTAATTGTCTGCCGCATGAAAATCAAATATGGTTATTTGATGTGGGAGAGGCTACACAACATAGAATTTTACATTCAGGCATTAAATTAGGTAAAGTAAGTCATATTTTTATAACACATTTACATGGTGATCATATATTTGGCTTACCAGGATTATTAACAAGTCGTTCTTTCCAAGGTGGCAAAGATAAGCCTCTAACTATAATCGGACCAAAAGGGATAGCTCAGTATATTCATACTGCATTAGAAATTTCCCAATCAAATTTAAATTATCAAATAACAGTGAATGAATTCAATACTGAAACAGAACTGAATGTAGATGGGTTCCACATTCGAGCATTGCCATTAAAACATGGCATATTATCTGTCGGTTATAGAATTACTGCACCAGATATTGAAGGTAAATTAGATGTCGATAAACTTAAAGAATTAGGTATGGAACCGGGTCCTTTATATCAAGAAGTAAAAGCTAACGAAACTTTTCATTATAATGACCATACTTATCAATCTAAAGATTTTAAAGGTCAGAAGAAAAAGGGGAAAGTCATTACGATATTTGGCGATACAATGCCTTGTGATAATGAAATGATATTGGCTAAAGACGCTGACGTAATCGTTCATGAAACAACGTATATCGAAGGTGAAAAGAACCTCGCAAATTCTTATTTTCATAGTCACATTGAAGATGTTCTACAATTAATGACTGAAGCGAATGTTAAAAAAGGGTTATTCACACATTTATCTAATAGATATGAATTAGACGACATACATGAAATTGAAAAAGATTTAAAAACAGACACTCATCACCAATTTCATTTTGTTAAAGATTATGATAGTTTCCAAATTTAAATAGTTTTAACAAAAAAAAGCTGAGGGCGAATTTAATCGTCCTCAGCTTTTTCTTTAATTATCACTTAATTGTTTTCATCTTCTGCTAATTCCATGCTTCTTTCAACAGCAGCATTTAAACAATCTAAAAATATCGCTTCGATATCATGATTGCTTAACGCATTCAAACCAGCCTGAGTTGTGCCGCCTTTTGATGTAATATTCTTTCTTAATTGGTCCATTTTCAAATCAGAACGTTCGATCATTTTACCTGTACCAATTATTAATTCTTTAATAGATTCTTCTACTTGAGATTTTTCAATACCTAGTTTAGTACCTGCCGTAACATATTGTTCGAAAACGTGATATAAAAATGCAGGACCGCTTCCTGTAATTGCAGTAACTTGATGTAAGTGATCCTCTTTAACTTCCAATGCAGTACCAAATGCTTCAATAAGCGTTAAAACTTCTTGTTTAGAATTTGGACCGAAGTTTGTAGAAAAACTAATGCCTGTAACCGAATGACCAACATGCGCATTTGTGTTTGGCATGATTCTAGCAATCGGATTATCTTTTTGTAAATGTTCTCTTATATAATTTATGGATAGACCAGCCATAATAGAAATGAATTTATTAGTCTCATTAATATGTGGTCTAATTCGTTCAGCTAGTTTTAAAAAGTCGTATGGCTTCGTACTTAAAAATACGTAATCAGCATCTTTTAATAATTCGGCATCATCATAACTATAACTTACGCCTAAAGTTTCGTGATAACCTTCTAATGCTTTTGTATTAGATTTGTTCGTTAAAAAAATGTTTTCTGGTTCTATGGAGTTGCTATTAACAATCCCTGTAAATATTGCATTCGCCATGTTGCCTGAACCGTAAAATACGATTTTCATTGTAAAACCACTCACTTTCTTCTGAATTCCTTCTAATTATAAAGTATTTAAATCTTATGTCAAAATGCATACGTATTCATTAGTCGCAAAACAAAGAATATGATACATTTAATTCACAATGACAAAAGGATGATTATTATGATAGGCAAACATTATTTATTAACTGGTGCGACAGGTTCGCTTGGGGAAAGTTTAATACAATCACTCGATAATCATGGCGCATTTGTAACGATAATCGTAAGAAATCAAGGAAAAGCAAATTTACTACAAACAAAATATAAAAATATTTTAAATACGATCATTTTAGATTTAAACGATTCAACTCAAATCAATAAAATTGATGAATTAGATGTTAATCCATTTCGTAAATATGATGGCGTTATAAACAATGCTGGATTAGGATACTTTAAATCTAATGAAGCACATTCATTAGAAGAAATTACAGAAATTTATAACATCAATCTCGTAAACCTTATATTATTATTAAATAAAATACTTCCTAAACTAAGAAGGAACGCTTCAGTCGTTAATATTTCATCAATTTCAGGGAAAGTGACGACACCATATGGTAGTCATTACGCAGCATCAAAAGCAGCATTAATAAGTTTTACAAATGCACTAAGATTAGAAAGAGAAGACTTACACGTGTTAACTATAAATCCTGGACCATTTGTATCTCAATTTCACGCAAAAGCAGATCCTACTGGAACATTTCAAAAATTAACACAAAATATTCAGCTAGACGTAGACGAATTAGCAGAACAAATAATAAAAGGTATTATAAATAAAAAAGAAGAAATAAACGAACCTAAATGGATGGACATCGGACTAAGATTTTATCAATTAGCACCAAGAACATTCGAGAAACTATTTAAAAAAGGATTTTTAAGTAAAAAAATATAAAGACATTACAAAGAGCCGAGGAAAATTCCAAGGCTCTTTGTAATGTCTATTCTAAATGATTTGTGTAATGCATGTTTTTAACGATTGCTTTTGCGTGTTCTATTTGTTCTTCTGTTAATTTACCGTTGTAATTTTTAACGTTATCGATGAGTTGTTCTTTAGAACTTGCACCGGTTATGATTGAACCTAGCGCATTGAATGATTTTAAGTAATTAAAGGTAACTTCTGATAAATTATCAAATTGGCTGTTTAGTTTTTGAATTGTTTCAAATAAGTCATTGTAATTGTATTCTAGTAAACCGTCTTTGAATTTACTTTCTAATACGTTTCTTGATTTATCTGTTAATAGTCCTTTTGAAACTGGACCTCTTGCTAAAAATTTTACGCCGTGTTCATCAATTTTTTCAATTAAGTCTTCTGGACGGTTATCTAAAAGGCTAAATTGCATCATGATTGTTTCGATATTACTATTTTCTAAATAATAATTGATTACATTCGGTCTAATTGAAGAAATACCATAAGCTTTAATTAAGCCTTGTTCTTTTAATCTTTCAAATGCTTCGATTGTTTCGTCTTTATTATCTTCAATTGTGCCACCGTGTAGCATATATAAATCAAGTTGCTCTACATCTAATCTTTGTAATGTTTCTTTAATGCTGTTCATAATGTGTTCTTTAGAAGGATCCCAATGATGTTCTTTTGTTTCTTTGTCAAAATGATTGCCGACTTTTGAACCAATGACGATATCATTTTTGTTTTGATATTTTTTAAGTAATGAACCGACAATTTTTTCATTTTCACCGAAATCATATAAATCTGCTGTATCAAAATAAGTTATACCTTGGTTAATTGCTTCATCCACAATTGTTTCTGCGTGTTTAACATCTTGCCCAAGACTCATGCACCCTAAACCCATTTCTGATATTTCTATGCCACTTTTTAAAGTATTTTTTTGCATATTGAAGCTCCTTTCGCTACACTTTATAAGGTAAGTTTATCAGATAATTTATTTAAATGAAAAGAGGCACACTCAAATGAAACTAATTGAAGAAACTTTATCGAAAGAATTAATTTATAATGGAAAAATTATTAACCTTGAAAAACATGAAGTGAAACTTCCAAATGGAGAAACAAGTTCAAGAGAAGTCGTATTACACAATGGTGCTGTTTCAGTTTTAGCAATTACACCAGAGAATGAAGTCATTGTAGTTGAACAGTATAGAAAAGCTATGGAAAAAGTACTTTTAGAAATTCCTGCTGGCAAATTAGAAGTAGGGGAAGAAAGAGAAAGTGCTGCTTTTCGTGAATTAGAAGAAGAGACTGGCTATATTGCGGATGAATTAAAATTAATTGGAGAAGTATACGGTAGTCCAGGCTTTTGTAATGAGAAGATTAGCATTTATTTAGCGGATAATTTAACGGAAGGTGAAGTTAATTTAGATGACGACGAATTTTTACATTTAAAGAAACTGCCTATTTCAGAAATTAAAGAATTAGTATTATCACAAAAAATAGAAGATGCTAAAACAATGATTGCTTTTCAATACTTGTTATTAAATTATAATCATTCTAAATAAAAACACGTTTTTCCTTGCTTTTTATCAAAAATATTGGTATTTTAGTATACGAATATGATTCTAATTGATAATGATTTTATTTAAGAAAGTAGGTGTCAAGTTGGAAGAACGTATACAACGTGTAAAAGAACAATTGCACAACGCTTCCTATAAGTTAACGCCACAACGCGAAGCTACGGTTAGAGTATTGTTGGAAAATGAAGCTGATCATTTAAGTGCTGAAGATGTTTATTTGAAAGTTAAAGACAAGGCACCTGAGATTGGTTTAGCAACAGTTTATCGTACACTTGAACTTTTAGCTGAATTAAAAGTAGTTGATAAAATTAACTTTGGCGATGGTGTTGCTAGATTTGATTTGAGAAAAGAAGGGGCAAAACATTTTCATCACCATATGGTATGTATGGAATGTGGTACTGTTGACGAAATTGAAGAAGATTTACTTGAAGATGTTGAACGACGTGTTGAAAAAGATTTTAATTTTAAAATTTTAGACCATCGATTAACTTTTCACGGAATCTGTTACAGATGTCGTGAAGATTAATTTAACATAACTTGACGTTGCTAAATGAAGTTTCAGACTAATTTTAGTGACGTCTTTTTTTGTGGTAAAATAACCTTAACAATGAGGTGACGAAATGATTCAAATAATTAACGAGTTTATAGATTTTATTAGAATAGAAAAAGGCTTAAGTCAAAATACGATTCAATCTTATAAAAGAGATTTAACACAGTATAATGATTATTTAATTGAACAAAAGGTTAGCCATATAGATAATATTGACCGTTTAGTCATACAAAAATATTTCGCACATTTAAAATCAAATGGCAAATCTTCTAAAACCATTGCGAGAATGGCTGCTACGATAAGAAGTTTTCATCAATTTGCGATAAGAGAAAAATACGCAGTTAAAGATCCGACTATTTTAATCGAGACACCGAAGTATGAACAAAAATTACCTGACGTTCTAAGTGAAAAAGAAGTCGATCAATTATTAACATTTTCACATATTACGAATGAACGAGACGAAAGAGATAAAGTGATGTTGGAATTGCTCTATAGTACAGGCGTTAGGGTAACTGAATTAATACAATTAAAAGTTGAAGACATTAACTTAACGATGGGATTCGTGAGAGTGTTTGGTAAAGGGAATAAAGAAAGAATTGTTCCTCTTGGAGAACCTGTATTACGTTTATTAAGACATTACATAAATGAAGTGAGACCTAAACTTCTTAAAAAACAAATTACAGATATATTATTTTTAAATGCTAGAGGTGGCATGTTAACAAGACAAGGATTTTGGAAAATATTAAAAAAAATCGGCGTGGAAAAAGGAATAACGAAGACGTTAACACCACATACATTAAGACATTCATTTGCGACGCATTTATTAGAAAATGGTGCAGACTTAAGAGCAGTACAAGAAATGTTAGGGCATTCTGATATTTCAACAACACAACTTTATACACATATTTCGAAAAAACAAATTCGAGATATGTATATGAATTATCACCCAAGAGCAAAAAAGGAGCATAAAGATGACACAAAAGAATCAAAGTAAAAATGAATCTAAAAAATATCGGACTTTAATTTTTTTATTAACCTTTGTGGTGTTGTGGGGTCTTATATATTGGTTGTTTATTGTTTAGAATGGCGTAGTTCATAAGCTAAGTTACGGCTTTTAATAACTTCAGAGCGATCTCTTAATAAATGATAATGTTTAATGTAGTCTGAAACGTCCGTATTGTAATTGAATTCGAAATCTTCGTAAGTACTTTCTAAAGATTGATAACAAGCAGTCGTTAAAGGTAATTGAATGTTGTTATATGTTTCACCTTGCTCTATACGCATCAATTGTGTGTTAATTAATGATATATATTGTGCTTTCTCAATACCTAAATGTTCGAATTCTGTATTGAGTTCTGCAACTTGTAATGCATTTTTATATGATTTAAGTGCGCCTTTAAAATTACCACGTCTATAATGATAGCACGCAGTTGAGAATAAGATGAGGCTAACGATTGCATCATTTTTAGTGAAATGTTCTTGGTCTTTCCAATGTTCTTCCAAAATGTCATGACATTCAAAGTAATGCCTTAACACATGGAAATGATAATGAAACGATATAATATTTGTTTCCATTTTAAATCCCTCACAACATAGAATCTTAATACGTAATCATGTTATAATAATTTTTAGGTTTATGCACGTAAAAGGAATAGAAATGAGGAAGTCTTAAATGTATGAAGTAAAACTTGATGCCTTTGAAGGACCTTTAGATTTATTACTTCATTTGATTCAGAAATACGAGATAGATATTTATGATATTCCAATGAAGGAATTAACAGAACAGTACTTAAGTTATATTCATCAAATGAAAACGTTAGAAATAAATGTTGCTAGTGAATATTTAGTGATGGCTTCTGAGTTGCTAATGATTAAAAGTAAATTACTTTTACCTATTCAACCAACAGAATTTGATGATTTAGACGAAGATCCAAGGGAAGACTTAGTTAAACAATTAATTGAATATCAAAATTATAAAGAATATGCTGAGTTATTAAATCATAAGAAGAATGACAGAGAACAAATTTTCGTTAAAAAGCCAGCCGATTTATCTAAATTTGAAGCGGTTTATGATAAGCGTGCACCGTTAGACTTGAATTTGACCGATTTAATTGTCGCTTATCAACGTACGAAGAAGAGACAAAAGTTTAATCAGCCTCAAAGTGTTACTGTAAATGAAGATTCATACACTGTTGAAATGGCAACAACTCAAATTCGTAAAGAACTCGCGCAAAAGAAAACTTATAAATTCTTTGAATCTTTACCAAATAATTTAACGATTAATGTTTTAGTAACAATGTTTTTAGCAATATTAGATATGATGAAATTGAGGCAAATTGATGTATTTCAACAGCATCAATTTGGAGAAATAACTATAAATCGAGGCGTTAATTATGTCAGTGAGTAAATTGGGATTATTAGAAGGGATATTATATTCTTTAGGCGATGAAGGTATAGAGATAAATCAGCTATGCGATTTACTTGAACTAACACCTACACAGTTAAAAGATTTAGCTTCTGAATATGATAGAGAAACATTACAAATTATTTTTTATGGAAACAAGTGCATATTATCAGCAAAGCCAATTATGCATCCATACTTAGAACAATTAATGATTGATAATATGAATACAAAGTTATCGCAAGCAGCGTTAGAAACATTGTCTATTATCGCTTATAATCAACCTGTTACAAGAAGTGATATTGAAGTGATAAGAGGCGTTAATTCTGATGCATCTGTAAAGACTTTAATAGCTAAAGGTGTTATAGAATCTAAACATAACGAACAATCAAGAAGTCAGCTATTATATACAACTGATTACTTTTTAAATGTGTTTGGGCTATCCTCTTTAGATGATTTACCGAAATCACCAAGTGAAGAAAATGAACAAGAAGAAATGGATTTGTTTTTTAGTAGCATGAATGAAAAACAAAAAGAGGAGCAATAAATATGAGTGAAGAATTAGAGAGATTACAAAAAGTTATCGCAAAAAGTGGTTATACATCAAGAAGAAAAGCCGAAAAATTAATCGAAGAAGGCTTAGTATACGTTAACCATAATCAAGTTAAAGAATTAGGTACAAAAGTTAAAAGCTCAGATTATATTGAAGTTGAAGGTATTCCATTAGAAATGCCAGATAAACTTTATATATTATTTCATAAGCCAACTAAAGTTATTACAAGTGTTTCAGATGATAAAGATAGAACAGTCGTTACAGATTTCTTTAAAGAGATTAAGACGAGAATTTTCCCTGTTGGCCGCTTAGATTATGACACGTCAGGATTGCTTATTTTAACAAATGATGGTGAATTCACAAACTTGATGACGCATCCTCGTTATAAAATTCAAAAAAAGTATGTTGCTAAATTAAAAGGTTACTTACTAAGAGAAGAAGTTAAACAACTTGAAAAAGGGATTAAACTTGAAGATGGCGTAACACAACCAGCGATCGTTAAAGTAAAAAGCCAAGATAGAGACAGAAATGTTACGCATGTTGAAATTACAATAACTGAAGGACGAAATAGACAAGTTAGAAGAATGTTTAGTCACTTTGGTCATGAAGTAGTTAAATTATCAAGAGTAGAATACGGTCCATTAAATTTAAAAGGATTGAATGCAGGACAAGGTAGAACGTTATCTCCACATGAAATAAAAGTACTAAGACATTTAGCACAAGACGGCAAATAACTTGTAAACGTTCACAATTATGCCACTAATCTGCTTTTTAGTCATGATATACTAAACAAAACACCATAACATAGCATATGTATGGTTTTTTTATTGTGTTAGGGAGGATCTTATATGAAGAAGAAACAAAAGACGATACTGCAAATTATTATAACAGCGGTCATTCTTCTAGCGATAATATTTACAGTCTGGTCCAGTCTTACTAAAGATAATGATAAAGTTGCTCAAGTAGGTGATGACGCACCTTTGTTTGAACTTCAAACAGTTGACGGCAAACAAGTCAATTTAAAAGATTTAAAAGGGAAAGGTGTTTTAATTAACTTTTGGGGTACTTGGTGTGAACCTTGTAAACGCGAAATGCCTGAATTAGAGAAACAATATCAAAAATATAAAGATAAAGGCGTAGAAGTGGTTGCAATACATGTTAGAAACAACCCACAACAAATTAAACAATATTTAAGCTCTTTAAAAGAAACACCAACATTTAAAGTTGCTATGGACAATGATAATTTAGTTACAGATGCTTATGGCGTAAATCCGTTGCCGACTACTATTACTGTAGATAAAGATGGCAAAATAAAAGCAAAACATACAGGCGAGCTTTCTAAAAAACAAATTATTAAAGAAATGGAATCGGTCAAAGTGAAATAGAGGGGGGATTTAAGATGAGCAACAAGCAAATTATTTGTGAGTGCGGGTTCAAGAATCCTGAAGGAACCCAACTTTGCTTAAACTGTGGTCGATTGATAAATGATGAATATGATAAGAAAAAAACCACTGACGTCATGCGTTATGATGGCCAAGCTATACGTTCTAAAACAAAAAATAAAACAATTTTGGACCGGGTATGGAATTTCTTTGCATCCGTTAAAACAGGGGTAACGCTCTTAGTATTAACGGTTATTGCCGCTTCGATTGGGACAATATTCCCACAAAAATATTTTATTCCAATGAATGTTAACCCTGAACAATATTATTATGAACATTATGGCTCATTAGGTTTACTGTATTTTAAACTAGGCTTTGATGAATTGTATAGTTCGTGGTGGTTTTTAATCTTACTAGGACTCGTGGCATTTTCAATTATTACAGCGAGTATAGATAGAGGTATTCCATTACATAAATCTTTAAAAAATCAACGTACTAAAAAACATATCACATTTTTCAAACGACAAAGGTTAAATATGTCAACTTCATCTGATGTTGATATAGAGACTTTAGGTAAGTCTTTCAAAAAGAGAAGATATAAAGTTAAACAAGATGGCCAAAATATTCTTTTGGAAAAAGGGCGTCTTTCAAGATACGGTCCATACATAAATCATACTGGATTAATCATATTACTTTTCGGAGCAATGTTAAGATTTATACCAGGATTTTATTTAGATGAAATGGTTTATGTTAAAGAAGGAGAAACGAAACCTGTACCAGGAACAGACAGATCATACTATATTAAGAATAATGATTTTATTTTTGAAGAATATGATCAGAAATCTCAATCTAACGCTAACCCTGAATCTGTTGATCCTAGTTTAAATAAAATTGCTAAAAATTATGAAACAAAAGCAACACTATATGAAAATGGTCAACAAGAAGTAATTGGTTCAGATGCTAACTTGAAAAAGGTAACTTCTGGCTCTATAAAGGTTAATCACCCTTTAAAGTATGATCATTTACAGTTTTATCAAAGTAGTTTTGATAATTCTTTACTTAAAGATATGACATTTAATTTAAAAACTAAAGATGGTAAGCCACTAGGTAAATCATTTACTGTTGATTTAGAAAATCCTAAAAAAGAATACAAAGTGACGGATGATTTCACAGTTAAATTAAGAAGTTACGCACCAGATTATAAAAATATAGAAAATGGTGTACTTGCTACAAAATCACCAAATCCTAACAATCCAGCTTTCGTTTTCGAAGTGGTTAAAAAAGGTGAAAAACCTGAATTTAGTTTCTTAAGAATTAAAGACTCACAAGATATCTCTAAAGATAATCAATATGATGTTAAATTTGCGAAAGCTACTAATCAATGGGCTACTGTTTTAGCTGTTAAGAAAGATTTAACACTTCCGATACTCTTTACTGGGTTTGTTATTTTCTTAATTGGATTAGCTGTTGGTTCATATATTAATCATAGACGTATTTGGATAAATAAAAATGACGGCAAATTAAATATTGCCGGGCATACAAATAAGAACTATTATGGATTTACAAAAGAAATAAACACAATTTTAGAAAAACATCATATTAACCACATTGAGGATACGAAACAAAGTATTCACGAAAGTAAGGGGGATCATAATGGATAAAGATTTGTTCTTAAACATAAGTAATATCAGCTTATACTCTGCTTTTATTATATATCTTATAGCAATTGTTCCATACTCATTTTCAGTTAGAGCCACTAAGAAAAGAGCTGAAAAAGTAGGTGTCACTTTAACAGTTATTGGTTTTCTATTACAAATTTTATACTTTATTACGAGATGGATTGGTGCTGGACATGCACCTGTAAGTAATATGTATGAATTTTTAACAATGTTTGGCATTATGATGGTAGGTGGCTTCTTAGTCATTTACTCAATATATAAAACACCAATATTAGCATTGTTCGTGTTACCGATTGCGATGTTATTAATCGCATATGCAAGTATGTTCTCACGAGATGTTTCACCGTTAATTCCGGCACTACAATCGAGCTGGTTAGCCATTCACGTTATAACTGTTACGATATCATACGGCATTTTATCGATCAGCTGTGTAGCGGGTTTAATATATTTATTAGCCGCGGTTAGTCCGAAAGAAAAGTCTATACACAGTTTCTTCGTTGAGGTCATTATGTATTTTGTTGTGATCATTATAGGATTTATATTAACAACGATTGTTATGAAAGATATGATTGGTTATGATGATACTTACTTTTTCATCGACAAAAATGACAATAATTCTGTCCAACATTATCATTTACCTGCATTCGTTACACAAAATGACAGCTTACATGTGGAACATGTTTCAGGAAGCGATTATGAACCTAAAGAGAGAACAGACTTCTTAAAAGGCGTTAAAATTGAACTTCCAGCAGTTATTAATTCTCAAAAATTAAATACTGTCATTTGGTCTATCGTTATTGGTACAATATTATATGGTATACTAAGATTGATTTTTAAAGGAAAGACTTTATTTAGCCTTATAAAACCATTAACGAAACGAGTGAATCTACAGTTAATGGATGAAATTGGATATCGCTCAGTTATTATCGGCTTCCCGTTATTTGCACTTGGAGGAATTTTATTTGCGAGTATTTGGGCTCAAATGGCATGGAGTAGATATTGGGGATGGGATCCAAAAGAAGTTTGGGCACTCATTACATTCTTATATTATGCAATATTCTTACACTTAAGATTAGGTAAAGGTTGGGAAGGCCGAAAGTCAGCATGGTTAGCTGTCGGTGGTCTTGCAATTATCCTCTTTAATGTAATTGCTGTTAACCTTATCGTTGCAGGATTACATTCATACGCTTAAAAATTGCTCGAAGGGAGTTAAGCAAGAATGACAGATCGTATTTTAGTTGTAGATGATGAAGATAGAATTCGAAAATTAGTAAAAATGTATCTCGAAAGAGAAGGTTATGAAACAGATGAAGCTGAAAATGGTCGCGTAGCAATCGATAAAGCTTTAAAAGAAGATTATGATTGTATACTTTTAGACTTAATGTTGCCTGAAATAGATGGAATAGAAGTATGTAAAACTTTAAGAGAAACAAAATCAACACCAATTATTATGCTCACTGCTAAAGGTGAGGAAAACAATAGAGTAGAAGGTTTTGAATCTGGAGCGGATGATTACATTGTAAAACCATTTTCTCCTAGAGAAGTTGTGTTGCGTGTAAAAGCATTACTTAGACGTACAACAAATCATGCACTCGTCAGTCAATCAAATTCTGCTAAAGACTTAATCGTGTTTGAAAATCTCGTAATCGATAATGACGCACATCGTGTTTTAGCAGATAATATAGAAGTTAACTTAACACCGAAAGAATATGAATTATTATTATATTTAGCTAAATCACCTGATAAAGTGTTTGATCGCGAACAACTCCTAAAAGAAGTTTGGCATTACGAATTTTATGGAGATTTACGAACTGTAGATACACACGTTAAAAGATTGCGTGAAAAGTTAAATCGTGTTTCAGAAGAAGCTGCTCAAATGATTCATACTGTATGGGGCGTTGGTTATAAATTTGAGGTTCCAGAATAATGAATCGCTTAAATAGTGTCGTTGTAAAACTGTGGTTATCTATTATTTTAATAGTGACGACAGTTTTACTTTTATTAAGTGGTTTCTTAATCACGTTCATGCAGTCTTATAACACATCTACTACAGGTGAAAATTTATATAAAAATGCCGCTAAAATTGAAAGACTATTATTGAATTCTCACGAAAAAAATTCAGTGATTGACTATGCTAAAGAATTAGTAGAAGACCCTGCTGGATTAATTATTATTAAAAATGAAAAAGATATGGTGAAACAATCAGAAGACCCTTTAAAAGAAGTCATGATTGAAGAAATAAGAACAAATCATTCTTTTGATAAAGTGTTTAACAATGACGAACATGTATTAAAAGAAATTAATTTATCCTTTAATGGTGAGAAACATCGGTATATTTTGTTAGGTTATCCATCTCAAGCTTTTAAAAGTGAAAAAGCAGGAATTTTCTTATTCCAAGATGTTAATTCAATAAAAGAAACCCAAAAAGTGATCACGTTAAGTATTTTAATTGCAGCTATTATATTGTTAGTTGTAAGTACAGTATTTGCATTTTTCTTATCAAATAGAATTACAAAACCACTCATTCAGTTGAAACAAGCAGCTTTTAAAATGGCTAAAGGGCAATATTCTGAAAGGGTACCAATCTATACAAGAGATGAAATTGGCGAACTTGGTATGGCTTTTAATAAAATGAGTAAAGATATTAGAAAGAATATTGATGACGTTAAAAGTAAAAATAATATACAAGAAAAACTGATTGATTCAATGATAGATGGTGTACTTGGTATAAACGATAAAAATGAAATGATTATTTCAAATGCTAAAGCCGATGCATTCTTAAATGAAGTGAAAGCGAATGGAAATATAGATTTACAATCGCAAAGAAATGACACTTTCAGAGAGAAGAATACGCAGTTTTCGGAATATGAATTAGGACATAAATATTATGTTGTCATTTCAACTTATATTGAAAGTATTCAAAATGACGGTTCTTCAGGTATTGTTGTCATTATAAGAGATATGACAGAAGAACATCATATGGATCAAATGAAAAAAGACTTTATCGCAAGTGTTTCTCATGAATTAAGAACGCCTATTTCGATGCTACAAGGTTATACAGAAGCGATTGTTGATGGTGTCGTTACAGAGAAAAAAGACGTAGACGATTTCTTATACATCATATTAGATGAATCAAAAAGATTAAGCAGATTAGTTAATGAATTATTAGAAGTAGCTAAAATGGATGCAGAAGGTATTACTGTAGTTTTAGATGATTTCAATATTACAACTTTAATGAATAAAATTGACACTAAATTTAAACCTCAAACTTTAGAGAACGGTTTAGAATTATCTGTTAAACATCTTGGTGAAGCAAAAACGTGGTATGGCGATAGTGATAGAATTGAACAAGTATTAACGAATTTAATTGATAATGCTATTCGATATACGCATAAAGATGACAACATTGAAGTTGTTTTCGATGATTCACAAGCAGATTATTTCAATATAACGGTTAAAGATACTGGCGTTGGTATCGCAACTGAACATCTAGAACAAATATTTGATCGATTCTATAAAGTAGATCATTCTCGTACTCGAGGAAAACATGGTACAGGTTTAGGATTATTCATTGTTCAAAAAATTGTAGATGCACATGAAGGCTATATTAACGTTGAAAGTGAAGTAGGTAAAGGTACAAAATTCACAATTACTTTACCGAAATAAAATAATTTTGAGTCAATATAGTGAAAACCGATCTGGATTGTGCTAATATATGATTCATAAAATAAAATTTAATAAAATTCATCTTCGGGGTTTGGTGTAATTCCATACCGGCGGTTAAAGCCCGCGACCCAATGTGTTCATTCATATTGGCTGACTTAGTGAAATTCTAAGGCCGACAGTTAAAGTCTGGATGGGAGAAGATGGAGGAATAATCTAGTTAAAGCTAGGTTTATTTAGCTATTGCTTTCCTCCTATTCTTACGAGATGAATAGGAGGAGTTCTTATGTCTAAAGATAACAAAACAAAGCGATTACTTACTATCAGTATGTTGATCGCGATTAGCTTTATTTTGATGTTTTTAAAATTTCCATTACCATTTTTACCACCATATTTAACAATGGATTTTAGTGATGTACCTGTATTAGTAGCTACATTTGCATTCGGTCCAGTTGCCGGTATATTAGTAGCATTGTTTAAAAACGTGTTAAACTTTTTAATTGTTTCTCACGAACCAATAGGGAATATGGCTAACTTTTTAGCATCAATATGCTTAGTTATTCCAACTTATTATTTTTACCGTATTAAAAAATCTAAATTATTTATGATATATGGTTTAATTGTTGGTATCATACTCATGACCGTATTGATGAGTATTTTAAATTACTTTGTATTATTGCCATTATATGGTCAAATTATGAATTTAGCTGACTTAGCACATAATTTAAAAGCGATTGTATCAGCAGGAATTATTCCTTTTAATTTAATTAAAGGTACTATCGTTGCTGTTATATATATATTGATATTTGATAAATTAAAGACAATTTTAAGATAATAGAGAAGAAGATAGTAACATAAAAAATCCTGAGGTATCGATAAGATACTTCAGGATTTTTTTATAGAAGTTAGAAATTACGTGTTTCTACTTCGTTTATAAATATATATTATTCGAATTTGAGTGCATCTCCGTCAAACGATTCATCTGCTACTTTGATAGAATCTGTTGGACAACCTTCAAATGCATCATCCATATCTTCGAGTAATTCCTCAGGTACAGCTTCAGTACCTTTGTTGTCATCTAGAATAACGTAAGCGATGCCTTCATCGTCGTAATCATAAATATCAGGGGCAGCTGCTCCACATGCACCACATGCGATACATGTATCCATATCTACTATTGTGTATTTAGCCAAAATTTTCGCCTCCTTTAAAAAACGTGCTACACTTATTATACATACTTATTTTAGTGATTACACATATATTTTTCAACACTTTTATATTATTTGGGGTGAGTTATTTGAAAGAAATTATTATGAAAACCTTTTCTATGAAACATGAGCATAAAACTGATAAAAGTATTTATAATATATTGATAGGTAAAAAAACACATCAAACATATTTTGATGCTACGATTGAACACTTAAAATTATACTACGGATGTTTACCTAATTTAAAATATAGTGATTTTGAACAGGTTATTGAAACTAATCATGATGTTCAAAACAAAGCTTTTGTTTCAAATCATTTTTATGAACAAGTGCAGCAAACCGTTAAGACTATACTCTTACTAATTCAAATGATGAGTCAAAAAAAGCATCATCACTTTAAATACCAACCTATCATTAATGATACAACTATACAAACTAAAGCTAAAGAAATTTATGTTTTATTAAAAGATGAAGATGATCAATCTTTTATTGATGAAATATATACTTTACTTGATGAGATGGAACAACATTTTCAAAAGATATACTTTCATTATTTGTTAACAGGCTATCACGAAACTTCTTATACGTCTGAACAAATAGCCTTGCTTGAAGGTATTTCTATTTTAGAATTAAAATCTCAATTAATTGAAGAATATCAGTTCATACAAAAATGCATCCAACAATCTGATAAATATCCGATTTTGTCACAAATTGAATTTAAACCTAAATTGCATCAACAAACATTAGGAACATATCAATTTTTGGACTCTACTCATGATATAGAGAAGTTAGCGCAGTTTAAACAAGTTAAAACACATACGATTCATGATCATATCATTGAAATGTATATAAAAGGTTATATTACAGATAAACATATGTTTATTGAAGAAGAGAAATTCGAACTATTTTTAAAAGCTTTTAACGAAAAGCCTAATCAAAATTTAAAATATTACTTTGAAGCAATTGGGTCTTTAGACTATTTTGAAATTAAATTAATATACGTCATTTTTGCGATGGAGGAATTAAATGTTACAAACTGAGTTAAAAAAATATTTTGGATATGAAACATTTAGAAGTGGCCAAGAAGAGACGATTCGGTACATATTAGAAGGTCATAACGTGCTAAGCATACTTTCTACTGGTGCTGGAAAAAGTTTGTGCTATCAATTACCTGCGTATATGACAGGGGGAAGAGTACTTATTATTTCTCCTTTAATTTCACTTATGGATGATCAAGTAGCACAAATGAAACTTAATGGAGAAAGAAATGTTATTGCAATTCATTCAGCACTTTCTAGAAGTGATAAACAAGAAGTATTTGATCAGTTAGATGAATACCAGTTTATATTTTGTAGTCCAGAATTTATTTATGAAGATCGCAATTTTAATCATTTTAAAAAGTTGAATTTTAAATATATCGTGTTAGACGAAGCACATTGTTTAAGTGAGTGGGGATTTGATTTCAGACCACACTATTCGCTTATATCAAAAGTGACGGATTATTTCATAAATTCACAAGTTATAGCATTAACTGCGACATTAACAAATAAAATGATGGAAGATATTATTCAAATCACTAAAAGAGATTTTAAACTACATAAAGAAGGTTTAAATCGCGAGAATATTATGTATCATCATTTTGATTTTGAAAATGAAGAAGAAAAAGATAAATGGTTGCTTAATGAATTAAAAGATACTGGCCCTACAATTATTTATGTTTCTTCTAAGAAAAAATGTCATGAGTTAGCCGGAATGATATACAAAGAAGGATATTTAACTGGTATTTATCATGGGGATCTCGACTATCAAGAGCGTACAACTGTACAAAATCAATTTATCAATAATGATATTAAAATAATTGTCGCAACAAGTGCATTTGGAATGGGCATAAATAAACATGATGTGAGGTCAGTCATACATTATCACATTTCAACTTCACCATCTAAATATGTTCAAGAAGTCGGCCGTGCAGGTAGAGATGGATTACCATCACAAGCGATTAGTTTATTTACTATGAAAGATTTACGCATTCTCAACCATATTGCAAACGATCATGCTTTAGATATTGATATGCTTAACATGTTCGAACAAGGGTATCAGTTAAATGAGGAGCTTACTTTAAATATTAAGTTCCTTTTAGAGTTATATCCTATGTCGAAATTAAAAAGTAAAATAGCAGATGAAAAAATGCAAAAAGAGATTGCTTTTCGCTATATGCAAAACTACGTAAACCTTAAAACATGTAGAAGAACATTTTTGTTAAATTATTTTGAGGAAACGATTAGTCAAAAAGATAACTGTTGCGACAATTGTGACAATGTTGAACGATTAAAAATTCCGAACTACAAAGAGGTAAAACGTAAAACAACATATCAAGACAGATTAAAAGCAATATTTTAGTATGTTTGCTTTACTTGGTAACTTGAACAAGGATATAATAAAGTATAATTAAACAATAGTAATATTTTTAAAATTAAAAAGATAATGATGAGGTGAGTTTATTGTCTAAAGATAATTTCAAAGACGAGTTCGAGAAGAGCCGTCAACCAATAGAACGTCCTGAAGACAAGGAAAGCAAAGAGAATTCAAACTTCGAAGAGAAAAACGAAAACAGTCAATCTAATCGGACGGAAGAAAAATCACAAAAGCAAGAAAGTAAAAGACGAAGTGATGATGAACAAAATTACCCACCAAGAGGCGCTTTAAGAAGACAACGAAGAAAAGAAGAAGCAAACAAGCGCGATGGTAAGAAAAATAATCAAGAAGAAAACATCCAAAACGATGAAAACAAAACATCTAAAGAAGATGTTGTAGGTGCTACTGGAGCAGCTAGTGCAGCAAGTTCAGAAAAAACAAAGCATACTGAAACGCGCAAGAAAAAATCACTGACTGATAAGCCAGAAGAACCTAATAAAAAAGAGACTAACAAACAAGATGAAAAGGATCATCAAGATTCTAATTCTAAAAAAGGTGCTGCGGCCGCTGGTTTAGGGGCAGCAGGTATTGGCGGACTATTTTCTAGAAATAAAAACAAAAATAAAGCTGAAAACAAACAAGAAAATAAATCAGACGATACTGAAAATAAACAAGATGACTCAAGTAAGAAAACTGGAGCTGGCGCAGCTGGTGCAGCTGGTGCCGCTGGAGTAGCATCTAATGGTAATCAAAATCAACAAATCAATGCTCAAGAAAAAAATGATAATGCACAAGATAAAGATGATAAAAAAGAACATTCTAACAAGAAAAAAGGCGCAGCAGCTGCCGGAGTTGGCGCTGCAGGAGCGGCCGGAGCAGCATCTAATGGTAAACAAAATCAACAAAACAATGCTCAAGAAAAAAATAATAATGCACAAGATAAAGATGATAAAAAAGAACATTCTAACAAGAAAAAAGGCGCAGCGGCTGCCGGAGTTGGTGCTGCAGGAGCGGCCGGAGCAGCAGGTTTAGCATCTAAACATAAACAAGATAAAGAAAACAAAGCACAAGATAAAGATGACAAAAAAGACCACTCTAACAAGAAAAAAGGAGCAGCAGCTGCCGGAGTTGGCACTGCAGGAGCGGCTGGAGCAGCTGGAACAGCAGGTGCTGCTGGCGGTGGTGCATCTGGTGGAGGCACACCTCCGAATGGTAACAATGGGAACGGCGGAGATGATGGCGGTTCTAACAAATTCAAGAAAGCACTTTTACCAATTATCGCAGCAATTTTAATTTTAGGGGCATTAGCAATATTCCTAGGCATGTACTTAAATGGTGGTGGTAATGATAATGCTAAAGAAGTAGCAAATAAATCAGAACAATCAGATAGTAACGCTAAGAAAAAAGCTGATGAACAAGCTGAAAAAGATAGAAAAGCAAAAGAAAAAGCTGACGAATCTAAAAAAGATAAACAAGCTAGTGAATCAGATTCTAAAGACAAAGCAAATTCATCTGATAACTCAAATGCAAGCTCAGATGAAAACGCAAGTAATACACAAGATTCACAAAGTACAGAAGATTCACAGAGCACAGAGGATTCTGGACAAAATAGTGATCAAAACGTAAATCAATATAATCAAAACTCTGACAATCAAGACGTACAAAATGCAGCACAAAACGCTCAAAATAATCAGAATACGCAAGCTAATCAAAATCAATCACAATCACAAAGTTCACACACAGTTACAGGAAAAGAAAACTTATATCGTATAGCAATTCAATATTATGGTAGTGGATCAAGTGAAAATGTAGAAAAAATTAGACGAGCAAATGGTATTTCTGGTAATGAAATTTCTCAAGGTCAGAATATAGTAATACCATAGAGATAAACAAAAGGGGATGGCAAGATGTATTTAACAAATATAATGATACCAAGAGAGAAGTGTTATATCGCACATCCAAAAGATTTAATAAACTCAGCTCTTGATAAACTAGAACATCATGGGATTGACGGTTTACCGGTAGTTGCTGACGGGAAATATCTTGGAATGGTTACAAGATACAACATATTTAGACACTATTTCTTTAAAAAAGAAAATATTTCAAGAGATGAATTTATAGCAAATACTCTAATCGAAGAAATTCTAACTTTAGACTTACATTCATTGAATGAAAATCAAGTAGTTGAAGAATCATTATTGAATTTGCAAGACTTTCCAATCATTGCTGTAGTAAATGATGATAAAGAATTTCAAGGTATTGTTACAAGATACGACGTTATGGAACAATTCAAATCAGCATTCGGCAAGAAGAAAAAAGGGGTAAGAATTGCAGTTACTTCAGCTGATGCTACAGGTAGAATTAAACGTTTATCAAGTATTATCGGTAAATTCAAGCTAAACACGATTTCATTCGTAACATTTGATGAAACTGATAAAATGTATCGACGAATGATTATAAAAGTAGAAAAAGATAAAAATATTAACAAATTTATTAAACACTTATCTAAAAATGGATTTAAAATTTTAGATGTATATGAAGATAAGTAATTAAATTTAGACGAGGCTGTCGACAAAGTCACTTAAAGTGAACTTGTTGGCAGTTTTTTTGCTTGTTTCGGAATTCTAACGACCATTATTCGGAATTGTGACCGTTAGAGAGTTCTAACAACCATTATTCGGAATTCTGACCGTTAGAGCATTCTAACGACCATTATTCAGAATTCTGACCGTTAAAATTCAAAAACCGATTAAAAACGAAGACGCCTAAGCGTTTAGTACAAGTCGAAGACTACAGGCTGAGACTGTACCCTAGGCAAGCGAGTTTTTAATCGGTTATGTTTATTGGGTTAACTGTATATAGACACATTTTTTAATTCATAGAGCCATTTTATTTTATTAATAGCGCATTATTGCTATAATAATTTAGGTATATTATAAGGAGTGACGGAAATGCAGGAATTTGAAAGTCTAATAATTGGTGGCGGTCCTTGTGGTTTAAGTGCTGCGATTGAACAGAAAAGAAAAGGTATAAACGCGGTCGTTATAGAAAAAGGTAATGTCGTAGAAGCTATTTATAACTATCCAACTCATCAAACATTCTTTTCATCTAGTGATAAACTAGGAATTGGTGATGTACCTTTTATCGTTGAAGATTTAAAACCTAAAAGAAACCAAGCGCTCGTTTATTATAGAGAAGTCGTTAAACATCATCAACTTGATGTCAGAACTTTTGAAGAGGTACTAACTGTTAAGAAAGTTGATAACAGATTTTTAGTATCTACAACTAAACAAACATATAAAGTGAGATTTTTAACAATTGCAACTGGATATTATGGTCAACCGAACCAGTTGGAAGTAGAAGGCCAAGAACTAAGTAAAGTGATGCATTATTTCAAAGAAGCACATCCATATTTCAATCAAGATGTTGTTATTATCGGTGGTAAAAATTCAGCAGTAGATGCTGCCATTGAACTTGAAAAAGCAGGCGCTAATGTTACAGTATTATATCGCGGATCTGAATACTCTCAAAGTATTAAACCATGGATACTACCAAACTTTGAATCATTAGCAAACCATGAAAAAATAAAAATGCATTTCAACAGTAAAGTAGAGCACATTGACGAACATACGTTAACTTTCTCTAAAGAAGGCAAATCATACACAATCAAAAATGATTTTGTATTTGCTATGATTGGATATCATCCTGATTATAAATTTTTAGAGTCTTGCGGAGTAGAAACAATTACGAATGAATTTGGAACTGCACCATCATATAATAAAGATACTATGGAATCAAATGTTGAGAATTTATATATAGCAGGTGTCATTGCTGCTGGAAATGATGCGAATACAATATTCATTGAAAACGGTAAATTCCACGGTGGTACAATAGCACAAGATATAGAACGTAAAAAACAAACGCCACTTGAATCATAATAAAATAAAAACTAGGAATTGATTTTATAATCAATTCCTAGTTTTTTTATGCGAAATATTCGACTAATTGTTCTTTATTTAAATAATTACTTAATCCGACGAGTAATTTCAACCTTGCTTTTTGACCGTTTAAACCAATTGATAAAATGATACCCATTTGTTGTAGTTGAGCTCCTCCGCCTTCATAAGCGTATATACCGCCTACAAGACCGTTAAATGAACGCGAAACCATAACGACAGGAATATTAGCTTCCATTAGCTGTTCAACGCCTTCTAGTGAAGTAGGTGGCAAGTTACCTTGACCGAGTGCTTCGATGATTAAACCATCGTATTGTTTTTCAACAAAGAATTTTAATATATCACTTGATAAATCCATATGTGCTTTAACGATACCAATTTTAATATCTGGATCTATTTCAGGATATTTTGTTGATGGGAATGGTTGATGGTGAAATATAACGTGTGTCTTCGTGACAACGCCAATTGGACCATAGTTAGGACTTTGGAAAGTACTTGTGTTAGAAGTATGTGTCTTCGTAACGTTTTTAGCAGTATGAATTTCATCGTTGAAGACTACCATCACACCTTTATTGTGTGCTTCATCAGCTGCAGCAACTTTTAAAGCTGAAACGTAATTGTATAAACCGTCTGAGCCGATTTCATTAGATGATCTCATTGCACCTGTTAAAATAATAGGTAGTGTTGTATCGATTGTTAAATCTAACAAATATGCAGTTTCTTCCAAAGTATCAGTTCCATGAGTTATAACAAAAGCATCATATTGCTTATTGTTAATCGCATCACTAATAATATCTTTTAATTGAATGATATAGTGATTGTTCATATGTGGAGAAGGTACTTGGAATGGATTTATCTCTGTAATATTCCCAAGAGATTGAATAAAAGCTTGATGCGCATGCATTGGGTGTTCTGTATTTGTTTCGACTTTACCTGTATCTTTATCTTCTGACATACTAATTGTTCCACCTGTATGTATAACTAATATTCTCTTCATATCTTTCCTCCTATTCATATGATTATACTTTATGATAAAATATATAGGATTAAAGAACAAGAGAGGTTAATATAAATGAAAAAAATAAATATTGCAATTGATGGTCCGGCTGCTGCTGGAAAAAGTACAATCGCTAAATTAGTAGCACAACATTTTAATATGATATATGTAGATACGGGTGCGATGTATCGTGCAATTACATTATATTATATAGAGCAAGGTACAGAAGATTTTGACCGTCTTGTTAAAGAAATCGATTTGAAAATTGTCTTAAAAAATGGACAGCGTGTAATATTAAATGGAACAGATGTAACAGAAAGAATTAGAGAAAATGATGTTACTGAAAAAGTTTCATACGTTGCTTCAAAAGAACCTGTTAGGACATTTTTAGTAGAAGAACAACAACGACTTGCTAATGAAAAAAATGTCGTGATGGATGGAAGAGATATCGGTACGACAGTGTTACCAGATGCAGAGTTAAAAATTTATATGATTGCTTCTGTTGAAGAACGTGCGATGAGAAGATTAAAAGACAACGAACTAAGAGGTATTGAATCAGATATTGAATCATTAAAGATTGATATTGAAAGACGTGATCAATTTGATATGAACAGAGAAATATCTCCATTAGTTAAAGCCGAAGATGCGATTAGCATTGATACGACAGGTTTGAACATCGAAGAAGTAACAAATAAAATCAAAGAATTAGCAAAAGTCAAAATGGTTTAAATAGTGCGAATTTCTTGACAATTCAGCTTCTTTATAAGAAGTTATTACTATGATATTTATTTTAAGGAGGCAATTTTGATGACTGAAGAATTCAATGAATCCATGATAAACGAAGTGCAAGAAGGTGACAAAGTTAAGGGTACTGTGCAACAAATAGAAGATAAACATGTAGTTGTACACATTGATGGTGGTAAGTTTGATGGCATCATTCCAATAAGCCAACTTTCAACTCAACACATCGAAACAGCTAATGAAGTCGTCAATATTGGTGATGAAATTGAAGCTTTCGTGACTAAGATTGAAGCGGATGATGAAAGTGGACATTACATTTTATCAAAACGTAAGTTAGATGAGAATTTATCTTATGAAAATCTTCAAGCAATTTTAGAAAATGACGAAACAATTGAAGCTGAAGTAACAGAAGTTGTTAAAGGTGGTCTAGTAGTTGATGCCGGTATTAGAGGTTTCATACCAGCGTCACTTATTTCAGTAGACTATGTTGAAGACTTCTCAGATTATTTAGGTAAAGTTTTAACGCTTAAAGTTGAAGAATTAGATCAAACTAATAATCGTGTTATTTTAAGTCGTAAGAAGGTTGAACAAGAATCTTTAAGTGCAGATAAAGAAGAATTATTAACTAGTATTTCTCAAGGTGACATATTAGAAGGTAAAGTAGCTAGAATAGCTAACTTTGGTGCATTTATTGATTTAGGTGGCGTTGATGGTTTAGTACACGTTTCAGAATTATCACACGATCATGTTAAAACACCTGATGAAGTTGTTAAAGTCGGAGATACAGTTAAAGTTAAAGTACGTGCTGTAGATCGTGAAGCAGAAAGAATTTCATTATCAATTAAAGACACACTTGCAAGTCCATTTGAAGAAATTGATAACAACTTTAGTGTAGGCGATATCGTTTCAGGTAAAGTTGTACGTTTAGCTCAATTTGGTGCATTTGTTGAAATTGGACCTGGTTTACAAGGTTTAGTTCATATTTCACAGATTAGTCATGAACATATCGGTAATCCTGATGAAGTACTTGAAAAAGGACAAGACGTTCAAGTTAAAATATTAGGTATTGATAAAGAAGAAGAAAGAATTTCATTATCAATTAAAGATACAGTTGAACAAGAGAGTGATTATGATGAGTCATATTTAAATCAATCTGACTCAGACGATGATAACCCTACATTAGGCGACGTATTCGGAGACAAACTTAAAAACTTAAAATTATAATGTAGTATAAAACTGCCAACAAAATCACTTAAAGTGAATATGTTGGCAGTTTTTTTATTTTTTATTCATTTTGCAGGTTTGTTTTTAATAAATGTAAATGTATTGACATATATATATTTGTAGATTATGTATATTAAAAAGGAGCTGATACTGTGAAAACTAAAGTATATGAAACTCAATTGTATAGAAATGGTAACAGTCAATATTTAGATTTGCCTAAAAGTATTATGGGAGAGTTAGAACTTGGAATCGGTGAAGCGTTAAACTGTTATATTGAAAATGGTAGAATAATTTTCGAGAAAAAAGAAAAACCTTTTATAGAAGAATGGGATGAATTCTTTGAGTCAGGTGGTAGTTATAAAGATTACGAAAAGGTTGACTGGGGGAAAACAGCAGGTAGAGAATTATGTTAACGGGATTGGCTACAATTCCTGCAACTTATAAATTCTAACGACCATTATTCGGAATTTTGACCGTTAGAGAGTTCTAACGACCATTATTCGGAATTCTGACCGTTAGCGAATTCTAACGACCATTATTCAGAATTCTGACCGTTAGAGAGTTCTAACAACCATTATTCAGAATTCTGACCGTTAAAATTTAAAAACCGATTAAAAACGAGACGCCTGAGGGAATAGTACGAGTCGAAGACTACAGGCTGAGACTGTACCCTAGGCAAGCGAGTTTTTAATCGATTTATTTTTTATTCATTTTGCAGGTTTGTTTTTATTTTACATAGACGATAAACTAATACTATATACATTGATTTGTAACCTGGCGTCTGAAAAACTTCGATTTTTATATTCAATAGGCTAAACAGTCATGATATGTTAAAATAATAAAGATTATGAATGAGAGGAAGACAGTCAATGACAAAGCCCATTATAGCGATTGTAGGAAAACCTAATGTAGGTAAGTCTACAATTTTCAATAGAATTATTGGTGAAAGAGTTTCAATAGTAGAAGATACACCTGGTATTACGAGAGATAGAATTTATTCAAGTGGTGAATGGTTAACACATGATTTCAATTTAATTGATACAGGTGGAATAGATTTAGGAGATGAGCCATTCCAACAACAAATAAGAGCACAAGCTGAAGTTGCAATTGATGAAGCTGATGTTATTATTTTCATGGTGAATGGTAGAGAGGGCGTTACACAGGCTGATGAAATGGTAGCAAAAATACTATATAAATCTAATAAACCTGTCGTTCTTGCTGTTAATAAAATTGATAACCCTGAAATGAGAAGTGAAATTTATGATTTCTATTCTTTAGGATTTGGTGAACCATTCCCAATTTCAGGTTCTCACGGATTGGGCTTAGGTGATTTGTTAGATGAAGCAGCTAAACATTTCCCAACTGAGCAAGATCCTGATTATGATGATGAAACAATTAGACTATCATTGATTGGCCGTCCAAACGTCGGTAAATCAAGTTTAATTAATGCTATTTTAGGAGAAGAACGCGTTATCGTTTCTCCTATAGCTGGTACGACAAGAGATGCTATAGATACACTTTATACTTATGACGATCAAGAATATGTATTAATCGATACTGCCGGCATGAGAAAAAAAGGTAAAGTTTATGAAAGTACTGAAAAATACTCAGTCTTAAGAGCTTTAAAAGCAATCGAAAGATCAAATGTTGTTCTTGTTGTAATAGATGCAGATGAAGGTATCATCGAACAAGATAAAAAAGTTGCTGGTTATGCTCATGAAGCAGGTAGAGCAATCGTAATAGTCGTAAATAAATGGGATACCGTTGAAAAAGACTCTAAAACGATGAAAAAATTCGAAGAAAAAGTTAGAGATAACTTCCAATTCCTAGATTACGCACCAATTGCGTTCGTTTCTGCTTTAGAAAAATCAAGATTAAAAACATTGTTCCCATTAATCAAAATGGCGGATGAAAATCATCGTAAACGTGTTCAAAGTTCAACTTTAAATGAAGTTATTACAGATGCTGTAGCAATGAACCCAACGCCAACTGATAATGGTAGAAGGTTAAATATCTTCTATGCCACTCAAGTTGCAATACAACCACCTACATTTGTAGTGTTTGTTAACGATGTTGAATTAATGCATTTCTCATATAAACGTTTTATAGAAAATCGTATTAGAGATGCGTTCGGTTATGAAGGAACACCAGTTCATATAATCACGAGAAAAAGAAACTAAAACAAAGGATTGATAACTATGACTAATATAACTGTGTTTGGGACAGGAAGCTGGGGGACAGCTTTAGCAAATGTGTTAGCAGATAATGAACACAACGTTTTAATGTGGGGTAAAACTGAAGCAACAATCAATGAAATAAATACGAACCATAGTAATCAAAAATATTTAAAAGAAATTACAATTAACGAAACGATTAAAGCTACTTCAGACTTAAAAGACGCTGTACATCATTCTTCAATTTTTATTATTGCAGTACCGACTAAAGCGATTAGAGAAGTCTCTGAAAATATTAATCAAATTGCTGATGGTAAAAAAGTATTTATACATGTAGCTAAAGGTATTGAACCTGAAACTTTCAAAAGAATTTCAGAAATGATTGATGAGTCAATTGATTCTAAATTAAATGGGGGCATTGCAGTACTATCAGGTCCAAGTCATGCTGAAGAAGTTGCAATTAAACACCCAACTACTGTTTCAGTTTCATCTGAAAACCAAGAAGTTGCATGTTTAGCTCAAGATTTGTTTATGACTGATTATTTCAGAGTTTATACAAATAATGATTTAATTGGTATTGAGATAGGTGGCGCTTTAAAAAACATTATCGCTTTAGCTGCTGGTATAACAGATGGAATTGGTTATGGTGATAACGCTAAAGCCGCGCTTATTACGAGAGGTTTAGCAGAAATTTCACGTTTAGGTGTTAAAATGGGTGCAGATCCTATGACATTCCTAGGTTTAGGAGGAATTGGTGACTTAATCGTTACTTGTACTTCAGTACATTCTCGTAACTGGAAATGTGGGAATATGTTAGGTAAAGGTGCAACTTTAGATGAAGCTTTAGAAGAGATGAATATGGTTGTTGAAGGTGTTAGAACGACTAAAGCTGCCCATCACTTAGCTGAAAAATATAACGTAGAAATGCCGATTACATCAATTTTATACAAAGTTTTATTTGAAGATTATCCTGTTCCAGAAGGCGTTAAAGACTTAATGGAACGCGACAAAAAATCAGAGAATATTTAAACTGAGCAAGTGAGGTAAACAAATGTTTGATATATCAAGAATGGATTTAATGTGGGTCTCTTTTTATTCTATTGGTTTTATGATATTAGCTATCATACTCGTTTATTTAGCTAGATTTAAATTCAAAAACAGGATTATAAGTGGCATTACGATGCTTTTAGCGGTCATATCACTTATAATGGCTGGCATATTTATGATTGTAGTATTAGGTGGTTCTAGCCATGCTTAAACATAAAAATATTTATTTACTTATACTCATATGTACTGTTTTTTTATCAGCTTGTGCATTTCCTGATAAAGAGAAAGAGCAAAATAAAGTACCTGCAAAAGATCAATTAAACATGATTCAAACTGCTGTTGATGAATATCAAAAAGCAAACAATGGATTATTACCGATAAAAGAAAGAGACGAAACCTATTCTATATATTTAAAGCACCCTGTCGATTTTAATAAGCTAAAACCTAAGTTTTTATCACAATTACCAGGTAATAGCTTTGAAAATGGTGGGATTTATCAATATGTCATTATGGATGTTGATCATAATCCTAAAGTGAATTTAATTGATTTAAGAACTTCAGAAGTACTAAAAGACATCCGTATTAGAATAGACGCGAGTGGAGAACCGTTACAACTTGGTAAAAAGATTGCACCTAATGTTTACGAAATAGATTACAAAAAATATGGATTTAAAAAGAAACCAACTGTCCCAAGTCCATATAGTAATGAAAGACTACCAGTTTATATGAATGGTGGAAATGATTTTGTAATTGACTATCGATTAGATCTAGCTAAAGCAATTAAAAAGGAAAAAAAACTTCCTAAGCCAGGAACGGATATTAGATATTTGTTATATAAAGATTCTCCAATACTACCAGCGTATTCGCCGGAATTTACAATAAATAGCAAAAATGAACCAGTTTTTAAATCAAAAGTGAAAAAATATTAATAAAAATCATGAAATAATGCATTTATGGCTTGTTAATCGTTGCAGTGACACAGGTTGTTGTGTTAAAGTCTTATCATAATGGTATTATACATATCATTAGATAACCTTTTGGGAGGTGAATTTGAAATGAACAAAACAGAATTAATCAATTCAGTAAGTGAGAAAGCTAATTTAACTAAAAAAGAAGCTGGTCTTGCTGTAGATGCAGTGTTCGAATCAATTCAAAAATCTTTATCTGACGGTGAAAAAGTACAATTGATTGGTTTCGGTAACTTTGAAGTACGCGAAAGAGCTGCTCGTAAAGGTCGTAACCCACAAACTGGTAAAGAGATTGATATCCCTGCAAGCAAAGTTCCAGCTTTTAAAGCAGGTAAAGCATTAAAAGATGCAGTTAAATAATTGATTGTATCAAAAGCCCTTTTTTAAGGGCTTTTTTTATTTGTGCAATTTCTTTCAATTGTTTGAAATTATGCATTTTCATTTCATTAAAGTTAGTGTTAAGATATATAAGTGATAATGTTGAGGTGATAGAATGGATAATATAGAAAAAATTTATAATAAAGAAATTGCCGATTTATTAAAAGGCGTTGAAAATAGTAATATACCAGAAGTTAATCCTATAATTACTGACATTTTAAATCATTTAAACATTGATATTAATGCTAAACTTGCTACAATTTCTATCGATGCCTCAATGCGTTACTTAAATCGTATTGGAGACCCGGAAGTATCAAATCAAGATATTTTAATTGGTGATCTTGTAAGTGCATATTTTTATAAATGTGCAACTTTAAATAGAGATTTACAATTTTTAGATATCATGACTAAAGCAATAAGCAAACAAAATGAATTAAAACAATCAATTAAAGATGATGCTTCTACAAATGTATCTGAGTCAATTAAAGAAATTGAATCAATTTTTATCATTACATTACTGGATTATTATGAAATTAGTCTTGATAAAGATAATATAAAAAATGAGATATATGCGTATTATTATTAGTTTGGCAATTTAAACATTAATACTTAAAGGAATGAATAAATAGTGGATAATAAATCTAAAGCAGAACATGTACATCATGTTTTCCAAAGCATTTCTGGTAAATATGATAGATTAAATAATATTATTAGCTTTGAGCAACATAAGAGATGGCGTAAATTGGTCATGAGAGAAATGAATGTCCAACCAGGATCAAAAGCATTAGATGTATGTTGTGGGACAGCTGACTGGACTATACAACTTAGTCACGCAGTAGGTCCATATGGTGAAGTTATTGGTATAGACTTTAGCGAAAATATGCTAGAAGTTGGTAAACAAAAAACAGACGATATGGCAAACATCCATTTAATTCACGGTAATGCTATGAGCTTACCTTATGAAGACAATGAGTTTGATTACGTTACAATTGGTTTTGGACTAAGAAACGTACCAGACTATATACAAGTTCTAAATGAACTTAAAAGAGTTGTTAAACCAGGAGGTATGGTTGTTTGTTTAGAAACAAGCCAACCAACAATGCCTGTATTCAAACAACTTTACCAATTTTATTTCAAAAATATTATGCCGTTATTTGGAAAAATATTTGCAAAATCATTGCAAGAGTACAACTGGCTTCAAGAATCAACACTAAACTTCCCTGGTAAAAAAGAACTTGCACGCATGTTTGCAGATGTAGGTTATGAAAGAATTAAATATAAAGGCTTTACTGGCGGCGTAGCAGCAATGCATTTAGCTTATAAACCTAAATAACAAGGTGATTACATGTATGATAAAACTAAAATAAATTTAAATAGAGAAGTAAAAGAAGTTGAAAAGTTACTCAATACGTACATAAATAGTGACCAGAAGACAATCAATGAAGCATGCCGTTATTTATTATCTTCTGGTGGAAAACGTATACGTCCTTTATTCACGCTTATTGCAAGTCAATTTGGCGATAGTCAATCTCAAGATGTTAAAGTCGTCGCTACGACACTTGAGTTGATACATATGGCTAGTTTAGTTCATGATGACGTAATTGATAAAAGTGAAAAGCGAAGAGGTAAACTTACAATTGCTAAGAAATGGGATATTCAGACTGCAGTATTAACGGGTAATTATTTATTATCTCAATCATTAAATGCTGTAAGTGAAGTTCAACATCCAAAAGTTCATGAACAATTAGCTAAAGGAATTATCGAAGTGTGTAGAGGTGAACTCTTTCAATTTGAAGATCAGTTTGTTATTAACCAATCAATCACAAACTATTTGCGCCGCATAAAACGTAAAACTGCATTACTTATTTCTTTATCAACTGAATTAGGTGCCTATAGTGCAAACACTGATGAAAAAACAGTAAAGAAATTAAGTAAAATTGGATACTATATTGGAATGAGCTATCAAATCATTGATGACATTTTAGATTTTACAAGCACTGAGAAAAGTTTAGGTAAACCTGTAGGATCAGATTTGAGAAATGGCCATTTAACATTACCTGTTTTATTAAAAATGAGAAACAACGAACAATTTAAATACCGTGTTAACCAACTTAATTCAAATAGTTCTGATGAAGATTTTAATCAAGTCATTGAAGAAGTTATTCATTCAGAGGAATTACAACAAGCTAAATTAGTGAGCAATCGATATTTAAATAAAGCAACAGAATTAGTCAATTCACTTGAAAACGAATCAGGTAAAAAAATGCTATCTCATATTATTAAACGAATAACTGATAGAAACCATTAGAAAGCGCTTGCAACTGCTTTGTGTCAATGATAAAATTATCATGGATTTACATAAAACAAAGGTAGGGATTACAACATGGAAAGAACTTTTTTAATGATTAAACCTGATGCTGTACAAAGAAACCTAATTGGTGAAGTTGTCGCAAGACTTGAAAGTAAAGGATTAAAACTTGTAGCTGCGAAGTTGTTCCAAGCTAATGAAACATTAGCTAAAGAACATTACGCTGAGCACGTTGATAAACCTTTCTTCAACAAATTAGTAAACTTTATCACTTCTGGTCCAGTATTTGCGATGGTTATAGAGGGGAAAAATGTTGTCGAAGTTACAAGAACACTTGTAGGTGAAACAAATCCATCTAAAGCTGCTCCTGGAACGATTAGAGGCGACTATGGTATTGATTTAGGAAGAAATATTATTCATGGATCAGACTCTAATGAATCTGCAGAACGTGAAATTGCATTATGGTTTGATAAATCAGAATTAGTCGACTACAAATTAAATGCCGAAACTTGGGTATATGAAAATTAATAAATCATAATAATGAAAAACTGCTAACAAATTTGTGTTAGCAGTTTTTGTTATTTTATCAATTATCTTTATTAAAAATTCTAAATAGTCTAAGTAATTATTTTCCATTACTTTATTTTTGTTAATTTAACGCGTTAAATATGATATGATTAATCTAATATTTTAACAAAGAGTAGGAGAGATAATATGCGTTATTTAACATCAGGTGAATCACATGGACCACAATTAACTGTCATTATAGAAGGTGTTCCAGCTAATCTAAAAATTGACGTAAACGATATTAATGAAGAAATGTTTAAACGTCAAGGTGGCTATGGTCGTGGACGTCGTATGCAAATAGAAAAAGACTCTGTAGAAATTGTTTCTGGTGTTAGACATGGTTATACATTAGGTAGCCCTATTACTTTAATCGTAACAAACGATGATTTTAAACATTGGAGAAAAATCATGGGGGCTGATCCTCTTACTGAAGAAGAACAAGAAAATTTGAAAAGGGTCATTACGAAACCAAGACCTGGACATGCTGATTTAGTAGGTGGCATGAAATATAATCATAGAGATTTAAGAAATGTATTAGAACGTTCATCTGCTCGTGAAACAGCTGCAAGAGTTGCGGTAGGTGCGGTTTCTAAAATATTATTAAAAGCTTTAAATATTGATATTTATTCAAGAGTTATTGAAATCGGTGGCATTAAAGACGATTTTGAATACACATTGGATGAAGTAAAATCAAATATTGACCATAATGACGTTCGTTGTATAAATGACGACGTAGCGCAAAAAATGAGAAACCGTATAGACGAAGCTAAAAAAGATGGAGACTCTATCGGAGGTATCGTAGAAGTAGTTGTCGAAAATATGCCAGCTGGTATCGGAAGCTATGTACATTATGATAGAAAACTTGATGGCCGTTTAGCACAAGCCGTTGTAAGTATTAATGCATTTAAAGGTGTTAGTTTCGGCGAAGGGTTTAAAGCAGCAGAAAAACCTGGCAGTGAAATTCAAGATGAAATTGCATACGATAGTGAAAAAGGGTATCACAGATTATCAAATCATTTAGGTGGCCTTGAAGGCGGTATGTCTAATGGTATGCCAATCGTTATAAATGGTGTAATGAAACCTATACCAACTTTATACAAACCTTTAAACTCTGTTGATATAGATTCAAAAGAAAGCTTTAAAGCAACTATTGAAAGATCTGACAGTTGTGCAGTTCCAGCAGCAAGTATTGTTTGTGAACATGTTGTTGCTTTTGAAATAGCAAAAGCTATAACTGAAGAATATCAATCCAACCATATAGACCAATTACAAGATGCTTTAGAAAATCATCGTAATTGGAATTTGAATTTTTAGGTGATAATATGTATTTTGAAACGACATACAATGAAGATAACTATCCAATCATTTTAAAGAAAAACGCGCTTGAAGAATTGGGGAATTATATAAAAAAAGACGAACAAAATATAGTCATAATCGATCAAGATGTATATCGATTACATAAAGATTATATTAGAACCCAATTAGCAAAGTTTGAAATTAAATTTTTAACGATTATGAGTGGCGAGTCTTGTAAACAAATTTCTTACTTTGAATCTATTAGTGAAAAGTTACTTTCATTGAATATTACTAGAAATTCTCAGCTTATCGCAATAGGTGGCGGAGCAACTGGTGATTTCGTCGGATTCTTAGCTGCTACTTTACTAAGAGGTATTGATTTCATTCAAGTACCAACAACTTTATTAGCACATGATTCTGCAATTGGCGGAAAAGTTGGCATCAATGCATCAGTCGGTAAAAATTTAATAGGTTCTTTTCATAGACCACGTGCAGTGCTTTATGATTTAAAATTCCTTGAAACACTATCTGAAACTGAAATAAGAAGTGGATATGGAGAAATTTATAAACATGCCTTATTAAATAATGATTCAGAAGTTGAAAAATTAATGGATATATATCCATCCATTAAAGAACTGTCTCAATTAAATAATATTGAAACTTTCTTAAAAATGGGTATTCAAACGAAATTAAAAATCGTGATTGAAGATGAATTCGAAGGTAGCGTTCGTAAATTTTTAAATCTTGGACATACATTTGGACATGGTTTAGAATATCTTACGAAAATTGCACATGGTGAAGCAGTCATGATTGGCATACTTTTCCAAATGGTTATTAACAAAAATATAACAAAATACGATAATACGCTGCGTATTTTTAATTTTATTAATTATTTAAAAGAACTAGGTTACCCATTAAACATTTTAAATACAGCTGATATTGAACTTATTTTCGATTATATGAAAAGAGATAAAAAAAATATTGGCCAAACAATTCAAATGGTTTTACAAAAGGGTGAAGGTTCATTTACAATTAAATCCGTTTCTAAAGAGCAAGTAATAGATGCATTTAATGAGCTTAAATACTTAATTAATGCATAGAAGGAGTCTTATATTATGGAAGATGTATATAAAGTAATTGACGATATTCATATGAAAAATATTGATCAGTTAGATGAAAAAGTAAATAGAGTATTACAATCAGATGATCATGATGCTTTATTTATGCTAGGTGAAACTTTATATAAATACGGAATAGTTGATCAAGGTGTCAAAATTTTCGAAGAGTTATTTATGCTTTATCCTGATGAAAACGAACTATTAGTTTATTATATCGAAGGGCTTATAGATCAGAATGATTTAGATAGAGCTCACGAAGTACTATACAATAGTCCACACTCTACCGAAAAATTAATGCTTGAAGCTGATTTATATCAACAACAAGGTTTATTTGAAGTAGGTATCGAAAAGTTACTAGAAGCTAAAGAAATGGAACCAGATGATGTTATCATTACATTTGCTTTAGCAGAAATGTATTATTTTGACGGTCAATACTTAAAAGCAATCACACATTATGAAACCATTTCTCAAACTGGCGAAGATGTTATTAATGGTATTTCTATATATGCAAGAATGGCTGACTGTAGTTTACAAAGTGGTGCTTACGAGGAAGCAATCAAGTATTATGAAGATGTTTCTGAAATGGACATGACTGCTGAAGATTACTTCAAACAAGCGATAAGCTATCAGAAAAATGAACTTACACATGAAGCGATCAAACAACTCGAAAAATTATTACAAAAAGATCCAGACTTTATGCAAGCATACCATTATCTACAACAAATTTATGAGTCTGAAAAAGATTATGATAAAGCGATTGAAATCGGTAAAGAAGGCCTAAGATTAAACGCTTATTATAAAGAATTGATGACTGATACAGCTAGATTATTGTTAACAACAAAAGATGAACATGGCGCAATCTTGTTACAAGATGCACTTACAGTAGACCCATCATATACAGAAGCAGCTATTTTACTTGCAGATTATTACAGAGAACATGACAATACAACAGGATTAATTAATTTATTAACTTATGTTGATCATGAAGATATTGACCCTGTCGTTGCTTGGCATATAGCATATGCATTTGGTGTTGAAGAACGAGATAAAGAAGCACAACATTTTTATGAGTTAGCATATCCAGACTTAACTCAAAATATTGATTTCTTAAATGATTATTATCACTATCTCATTGAAATAGGTCATGTTGATAACGCTAAAAATATTTTAGAATCTGCACGTAAACTAGATCCTGAAAATCCATATTGGGATCAAGAATACGAAAGATTACAATAAGTAGGTTAATCAATGAATCATACTTTGCTAAATTATGAAAAACAACGTTTCATTGAATACATCCTATATCAATATGATTTTAAAAATCCTGAAAGTGTATGGATATTAAATTTACTAAAAAGCAGTCCTAAATATTTATCAAATCTATCATTTGTAAAAGAACTAAACGATAAACGCGTACTATCAATCAGTACAACTTATTCAAACCAATTACCTTTACTTTATTGTAAAGATTACTTTTGTCTAGATAACGGACGCCAAATTTTCCATGACATAAGACTAGATAATTCACATTTAAACGTCTTGTTATACTTAAATAAAAAAGACGATAGACTAAATAGAATTTTATTACTGCAAATGATAATTGAACATTTCGGAGATGACGAACATATCCGTTTAATCAATAAACAAAGTAGTAATACGAGTTTACAACATTGGAAAAATTGGTTAACAAACGAAATAGATTATGCTTTAGATCATAACGATCAAGAAAACTTTTTAAAAATGACTAAAATTATGCAATTCATTAATGAATTGGAGGAACACTAATTATGTTATTTAATCATATGGATTTAAAAGAATTAAAAAACAACCTAGAATATATTGATACTGCTATTATTCCGATCGCAAATATTGATATGAACAATCAGTTATTAACTTCATGTGATCAGAGTGAAACTGTACAATTAGTTGGCATGTTAAGTGAAAAACAATTCAAAGGCAGACTTTTACTCACGCCAACTTTTTTTACAAACGATCATCATTATGAGCATGTAAAATCATTTATTCAAAATTTAAAAGATTACGGTTTACACAATATTATTTTGCTATCAAGTGATAAATTAGATATTGACGAACATAGCGAAGTATATACTGTTAACACGATACCAATGAGTAACTTAGATGACGAAATGAAAAGAACACTCATAGAAGACGAAGTAAAAACATTTATGAAATTCATAATTAAGACATGGAATAAAAATTAATAAACAAAAGACCAACATAATCACTGAAGAAGTGAGAATGTTGGTTTTTTTATTTGATGAAATACTTTAAGAGACTTTTTTTGTGAATTTTTAGGAATCCTTTATTTTCATGATACCGTTTTCACCACACATAAATACTTTTATAATAATGCGTTTACATTTTGTATAAAAATTGTAAATAAAACCTAAAGAAATAAACGTATAAATTGTGACAAAGCGTTGACCGTCTTGACATAATAGGCTAAAATTAAGTTGTCCTAGTTATAAAAGAACGATTAATAGAGGGGGAGATCTAAATGAGCCAACGTGTCACGCGACGCCAATTTTTAAATTATTCATTAATGGGTGTTGGGTCATTTATGGCTGCTGGTATGATTTTACCTATGGGTAGATTCGCGCTTGATCCTGTGTTTAAAGCAGATGCGAAAGGCGACATGATTGCTACAGGCGTAAAAGAGTCAGAACTTGGAAAAGACCCTATAAAAGTTGATTTCAAGTTCCAACAAGAAGATGCTTGGTACACAAGTGAAGTTACTGAATTCGCTTGGGTATACAAAGATGGGAAAGATATCATTGCTCTTTCACCAGTTTGTAAACATTTAGGATGTACAGTACAGTGGAATGGTGATAAATCAAATCCTAACCAATTCTATTGTCCTTGCCATAATGGGCGTTATGAAAAGAATGGTAAGAACATTCCAGGAACGCCGCCATTAGCACCGCTTGATCAGTACAAGGTTGCAGTTAAAGATGGCATTATACAAATTGGAAATAAACATGACAACGAATTAGCTAAATAAGGAGGGATTAACGATGATAGATAAAATCTATGATTGGGTCGATGACAGACTTGATATTACACCAATTTGGCGAGATATTGCTGATCATGAGGTGCCAGAGCATGTTAACCCTGCTTATCACTTTTCAGCTTTCGTTTATTGTTTTGGTGGTTTAACGTTTTTCATTACTGTCATTCAAGTGTTATCAGGTATGTTTTTAACAATGTATTACGTACCAGATATCGTAAATGCTTGGAAGTCGGTTTACTATTTACAACATGATGTTGCTGCTGGTGTTATCGTACGTGGTATGCACCATTGGGGAGCAAGTTTAGTAGTAGTAATGATGTTTTTACATACACTCCGTGTATTCTTCACAGGATCTTATAAACAACCTAGAGAATTAAACTGGGTTGTAGGGGTATTAATATTCTTTGTGATGCTTGGTTTAAGTTTTACTGGTTACTTATTACCGTGGGATATGAAAGCATTATTCGCAACAAAAGTAGGTCTGCAAATTGCAGAATCAGTTCCTATTATTGGGCCATGGGTCAAAACATTACTAGCAGGGGACGCTGAAATAGTTGGTGCTCAGACTCTAACTCGTTTCTTTGCGATTCATGTATTCTTCCTACCTGCTGCACTATTCGCGTTACTTGCGGCACACTTTATAATGATCAGAAAACAAGGTATTTCAGGTCCACTATAAAATTAACGTGAATATATGAAAAAGGAGGTCATGCGACATGCATCGCGGTAAAGGGATGAAGTTTGTTGGTGACTCAAGAATAAAGTCATACGACAAACCAAAGTTAAATAGAGATTATTCAGAATTTCCAGGTCGTACAGAGAGTTTCTGGCCGGACTTTCTACTTAAAGAGTGGATGACAGGAGCTGTATTCTTAATAGCATTTTTATGTTTAACAGTAGCTCATCCATCGCCATTAGAACGTGTGGCGGATCCGTCTGATACAGGTTATACACCATTACCAGACTGGTATTTCTTATTCTTATATCAAATACTTAAATATTCATTTGCATCTGGTCCATATAACACATTTGGTGCTATCGTATTGCCAGGTATCGCTTTTGGTGCTTTATTATTAGCACCTTGGTTAGATAAAGGACCTGAGCGTAAATGGACAAAGAGACCAATTGCATCTGGTTTTATGCTTATTGCAATAGCTATATTATTCTATACAACTTGGGAATCTAGTTATTATCATGATTGGAAGCAACAAGCAAAGCAAGGTGAAATCGTATTCTCTAACTTAGATAAATCTGATCCAGTTTATACGGATATAATTAAGTCTAACTGTACAAGTTGTCACGGTGGAGAATTAACGGGTGGTCAAGGTCCAAACTTAGTTGAATCAAAATTACCTAAAGAAGGCGTCAAAGGATTTGTAACGAACGGGGCAGGAAAAATGCCTAGCTTTAAAGATACACTTTCTAAAGAAGAAATAGATAAAGTATCTAAATACGTTGGTGATTTACACAAAACAGACGCTAAAGGTAAAGAAATTAAAAAATAATAAGCTGATATAGCTATTTAAATTTGATACAAACAAGGAGAAACGTGAAAAGATCTATTGATTTTCTCACGTTTCTCCTTGTTTTTTTATGTTGATTGATTAATAATATGATAGTTAGATCATACAACGATAGCCCTTACAAAGGAGTGTTTATATGGCATTTTGGAGATATGTTATGGGTCAAAAACCTATGCTTATAACATTTTTTATAGCGAATTTACTAGGCACAATTTATGGATACATATGGTATGGACATCAAATATTAGAAAGTAAATGGTATTTTTGGCCGTTCATACCCGATAGCCCAACAGCAACATTATTTTTAATTATAGCGATTGCAGCTATTTATTTTAATAAGCATTTAGGTTTGTTTGAATGTTTAGCGTTTATTACCTTAATCAAATATGGATTCTGGGCAGTCATCATGAACTTATTTGTTATGATTCATTATGAACAGCTCGTTCCAATGGCGATTATGCTTATGACATCACATGGTATTATGTGCATTCAAGCATTTATGTTTTATCCATTATTTAATATCAAAACATGGCATATCGTCGTGTCTATGATTTGGGTTTTCCATAATGATGTCATAGATTATGTGTATCACCAATATCCAGTTTATAGTATGTTAAGTCAATATGAATCACATATTGGTTACTTTGCATTTTGGTTAAGTATTTTAACTTTCCTGTTACTCTTATATTTACAAAAAAACTTAAAATTACGTTCAAAATATTTGACGTAATCGCCGTCACTCCGTAATATATAAGGTATCAGGGATATAAAGGAGGAAGTTATTTGTTTTCATATATCATATATTTTATCATTATTATGATTGTCCCTATGTACTTCCAGTACAGAGTTAAATCAACTTACAATAAGTATTCACGAGTTCGTTCAACAAGTGGTAAAACGGGGAAACAAGTTGCAGAAGAAATTTTAGCGGCTAATGGTATTCATGATGTTGAAGTACTACAAGGTGAAGGGTTCTTATCAGATCACTTTGATCCAACTAAGAAACGTGTAGTATTATCACCATCTAATTATCAACAACCAAGTGTAGCTGGTGCTGCGATTGCTGCCCACGAAGTTGGACACGCAATTCAACATGCGCAAGGCTATGGATTCTTAAAATTTAGAACAGTTCTTTTACCTTTAGCAAATTTAGGAAGTTCATTATCTTATATAATCATATTAGCGGGTATCGTATTAACAGCATTAAGTAGCACATTTGGTACTACTTTATTATGGGTAGGTATTATCTTTATGTCATTTGCTGTGCTGTTCTCAGTCATTACATTACCAGTTGAATTTGATGCAAGTAAACGGGCAATGCGACAAATTGAAAAACTCAATTTAGTTAATCAACAAGAATATAGACATGCTAAGAAAGTATTATCTGCAGCCGCGATGACTTATGTTGCAGCAACTGCTGTAGCTTTAGCTGAGCTTGCTAGATTTATACTAATAGCACGTAGTGGCGATTAGATAGATATAGAGCCTGAGACATAAACGTCTCGGCTCTATTTTTTTCTGTTAAATGTATATAAACGCGAGTTTGTTAAATTGTCATTATGTACCTCTATCATATATAATTTTATTAAATAGGCTAAGGAGGAATATTTATGGATATGCAAGAAATGCAAAAGGAAGTAGATAAGTATATTTCTCAATTTAAAACAGGTTATTTTTCTCCTTTAGCTAATCTCGCAAGACTAACTGAAGAAGTTGGCGAGCTGGCAAGAGAAATAAATCATACTCACGGAGAGAAAAAGAAAAAGCTAACTGAAGAGGATAATACAATTGAAGATGAATTAGGTGATAATTTATTTGTATTGATTTGTTTAGCGAACTCTTTAAATATAGATCTTAATAAAAGTTTTGAAAATACTATGAATAAATTTAATACACGTGATAAAGATAGATTCGAACGTAAAAGTGTTAATAAGGAGGATTAAATTATGAAAATCGGTATAACTTGTTATCCATCATTAGGTGGGTCTGGTATTGTTGCTACTGAATTAGGATTAGAAATGGCAAAAAGGGGACATGAAATTCATTTTATTACGTCTAACGTTCCTTTTAGAATGAAAAAACCAGTTCCTAATATAACGTTTCATCAAGTTGAAGTTAATCAATATTCAGTATTTCAATATCCACCATACGATATTACATTAAGCGCAAAAATTGCAGATGTAATTAACGATTATGATTTAGATATTCTACATATGCACTATGCTGTTCCTCATGCAGTTTGTGGCATTTTAGCTAAACAAATGTCTGGTAAAGACGTTAAAATCATGACAACACTACATGGTACAGATATAACAGTTTTAGGATATGATACTTCATTACAAAGTGCGATACGTTTCGGTATTGAAAAAAGTGATATCGTAACGAGCGTGAGTAAAAGTTTAAAAGAACAAACTTATGAAATCATTAAACCAAATAAAGAAATTAAAACAATTTATAACTTTGTAGAAGAAGACCGTTTTCCTCAAAAATATAATAAAGAATTACGTAAAACTTACGGTATAGAAGACGATGAAAAAGTCATTATTTTTGTATCGAATTTTAGAAAAGTAAAACGTGTAGAAGACGTTGTTGAAACATTTTATAAAGTAAATAAAAAAATTAAAACGAGATTATTATTAATTGGTGATGGACCAGAATTACATGAAGCGAGAAACCAAATTAAAGACTTAGATATAGAAGATAGAGTGCTATTTTTAGGTAAACAAGAGGAAGTAAATATCTTTTATCAAATGGCAGATTTAACGCTGTTACTCAGTGAAAAAGAAAGCTTCGGACTTGTATTATTAGAAGCTATGTTAACTGGGGTTGTTCCAATTGGCAGTACCGCTGGAGGCATAAAAGAAGTCATTAAAGATGGTGAAACTGGCTTTACTGTAGATGTAGGAGATACAGACGCAGCAAGTGAACGTGCAATTGAATTATTAACTGATAACGAACTTTATAGAAAAATCCAAAAAACGATGGTTAAAGATGTAAATGAAAGATTTTCATCTAAAGTAATTGCTGATCAGTATGAATCTTACTACAACAGTATGTTAGGAGATTAATATGAATGACGATTTAATATTTGAAGATGCGAAATGGATTATAAAAAAACTAGAAGATCATGGTCATCAAGCATATTTTGTAGGTGGATCAGTTAGAGATTATTTGATGAAGAAATCCATTTCTGACGTAGATATTACGACAAGCGCTTTGCCTGATGAAGTAGAAACAATATTTGAAAAAACAATACCTATCGGAAAAGAACATGGCACAATTATCGTTATGAAAAAAAGTCAACAATACGAAGTGACGACGTTTAGAAAAGATGGCGATTATATTGACCACAGACGACCATCCTCTGTACAATTTGTTACAGATTTGTACGAAGATGTAGCAAGACGAGATTTCACGATGAACGCGATTGCAATGGATAAAGATCTTCAATTACATGATTATTTCAATGGAAGAGAAGACATCTTAAACAAGATCATTAGAGCGGTCGGCACACCAATTGATAGAATGGAAGAAGACGCTTTACGCATCATGAGAGGTGTTAGATTTCAAGCACAAACAGGTTTCGAAATTGAATATGAAACAAAGGAAGCTATGCGTATAGCTGCACCTTCATTAAATAAAATTGCGATTGAACGTATCATCGTTGAATTAAAGAAATTAATTGCTGGTCGTTCTATCCATAAAACGATAGACTCTATTCAATCTTTAAATATTTTTAACTTTATACCTTTCTTTAAAGATATTCAAAATGACGAAATATTTATGCCATCAGAAACGCATTTTGATTTATGGGTTGGGGCGTTATGTTATATATATGAATTAGATACAAAAGCATTAAACACTTTAAAATTAAGCAATCAAGAAAAACAAGAAATTATATCGTATTATAATATTTTATTAGCGTTTAATAAATCTCAACTATCTAAAGAAAATTTAATTAAATTAGTTTATAAATATGGTAAAGATAAAGTAATCGACATAATTAACTTAATTAAATTAAATAAACAACAACTTCAAATACATTATGAACCAATCATTATGAATGACATCTTAATTAGCGAAATTTATGATAAACTACCTATATATCATAAATCAGAATTAAATATTGACGGACAAGTGTTAATGTCAGCATTTAAACAATCTGGTGGACCTTGGATTAAAGATGCACTTAATCAATTGGAAAGTGCAGTTATTTTAAATAAAGTGAACAATACTGAATCAGATTTAATAGAATGGGTGCGAAAATATGTCGAAATATAAGTATGAAATTATCAATTACCTATATAAAAATGATGAATATTTATCTGGTCAGCATATTGCAGAAACACTGAATTGCTCACGTGTTACAGTAAAAAAAGTCATTGATCAATTAAAAAAAGAAGGATTTGAAATTGAATCTCAAACGAATAAAGGATATAAAATTTCAAAACTCCCTTCAATGTGGCAACAAGATATAGTAAATATTGAAATTAAAAATAATCAATTATTAAATCAAGCTTTTGTGCAACCACAAGTCGATTCAACCCAAATATTAGCTAAATCATTAGTTACGAATCACGAAGGTAATTTTATTGTATTAAGTGATGAACAAACGCAAGGAAGAGGTCGGTTTAATCGTGAATGGTCTTCAATCAAAGGTAAAGGATTGTGGATGACAGTTGTATTAAGACCTGACATTTCTATACAGAAAATGGCTACTTTTAATTTATTTATCAGTCTTGCTATTCAAGAAGTAATGGAAGAATTTTATGGCGTTCCAAGTAAAATTAAATGGCCAAATGACATTTATATTAATAATAAAAAAGTATGTGGTTTTCTAACGGAAATGATTGCTGATACAGATGGCGTGAATGCAATCATTTGTGGTATTGGCATCAATTTAAACCAAACTCAACAAGATTTCGACAATGTAAATCAAACTCGTGCAACAAGCTTAAACATCGAATCAAAGAAAAAGATAGATCCATATCCATTTTTAACACAACTTTTACATGCAATTGAAACAAAGTACGAACAATTTTTGAATGTGCCTTTTAGTGATATTAAAGAGGTTTATAAAAGTAAAAGCATGATTTGGGATAAAGCGTTAATTTATACTCAAGGAAACAAACGCATTAAAGGTCGTGCTATAGATATACAAGATAATGGGTTCTTAACAGTGATATCTGAGGATGGAGAACTCAACGAATTTATGAGTGCAGATATCGAAATATAGGAGAGATAATATGGCACAACGGTACGCTGTTTTAGACTTAGAAACAACTGGTAATCAACTTCAATATGATGAAATTATACAAATAGGCATTACATTTGTTGAAGATTATCAAATTGTGGATACGTATCATACTTATGTGAAGACAGATCTAGAAATACCTTCATTTATACAAGCTTTAACAAATATTAATGAGCATGATTTATTTGAAGCACCTTATTTTGGAGAAATTAGTAAATCGTTATATGACAAATTAAAAGACTGTGTTTTTGTCGCTCATAATGTGTTATTTGATTTGAATTTTTTGAAGTCACATTTTGAAAATTTTCAAATACATTTTGAACCGAAATTAACGATCGACACGATGGAATTATTTAAAATTGCATTTCCTCAAGAAGAGAGCTACCAACTCAGTGAGTTAAGTCAATCATTGAAGGTCGATTTAAATCAAGCACATAGTGCTGATGAAGATGCAAAAGCAACAGCATTATTATTCATTAAAGCAATTGAAAAAATAAATCATTTACCAATAGATACAATTAAACAGCTATATTATTTATCTAAATCTTTAAAATACGATTTGAAAGATGTATTGTTTGAAATCGTAAGGAATAACCAAGGTAAAGAAACCGTTTCTAGTCAAATTAAAAAGTATCAAAATATAAACTACTTAAAACAAACACCAATTCGAAAATCTAATAATAGAGAAACGATAACGATTGATGAAGCATATGAAAGAATCCTTAAGACATTTAATTTTGACTACCGTAAAGAACAATATCAACTTGTACAACAATTATTTGATTCTTTATTACATAATGAGAATGCTCTAATAGAAGCGCCATTAGGTAGTGGTAAATCTATGAGTTTTGTACTCGCTTCGTTATTATATTTTCTTGAAACAGGCGAACATATACTCGTTTCAACGCATACTAAATTATTGCAAAATCAATTATTAGAACAAGAATTCAACAAAGTATTAAGTGCATTAGACTTAGACTTAAATGCGATGATTATTAAAAGTAAAGATCATTACATTTCACTCGGTTTAATTTTAAATATTTTACAAGATGATACAGATAATTATGAAGCGACAATTCTTAAAATGCAGCTGTTAGTTTGGATATTAGAAACTGAAACAGGCGATATAGAACAATTACATTTAAAAGGTGGTCAACAAGTCTTCTTTGAACAAAAGAGAACGACTTACGTACCTTTTAAAAATGACATTCATTATTATCAATTTATTAAAGAAAGTGCCTTAAATGTTGAAATAGGGATTACAAATCATGCTCATTTATTACAACATAGCACTGAAGATACAGTTTATCAGTTGTTCAAACATATAATTGTCGATGAAGCACATCGTATTCAAGATTATGCGCTCAATCAAGTGACAGATGCTTTAAGCTATCAACATATTAAATATCATCTTGGATTATTAGGTAAGAATGAACAAGAAAAATTATTTAAACGATTAGATAAGTTAGAAAATCGACGTGTTATAGAACAATATCCTATTGATCCGATAGATATTTATCAACTGAAGAGAGATATTGAATCACTTCACGAACAAAATGAAAATCTATTTGATAATTTGATGACGCAAATAAATGAGAGAATTAATGGTAAAAATGAAGACGAACAACAAATTCATTATTTTTATGATATTGATGTAACAGATTTAACTGAGATTTTAAAACTACAAATTAGTACCATCAATCAAATATTATCTAGATTTAAGTCTTATACGCATGCACATGTTAAAGCATTTAAAAAAGAGCTCATTTACATTTATCATCAATACACGAAAATATATAACATTATAAAAACAGGTCAAATTCCGTTTGTTTCAATAAAAAAATTATCTCAAAAGTCCACACTTTCAATTTATATTAAAAAAGAAGAAGTGAAAGATTTACTAAATAAAGTTTTTATAGAGCAATTTAGTAGTAATATATTTATATCAGGAACATTAACTGTTAATGAGTCGTTTAATTCGTTTAAATCTATGTTTCCAAAAGATATTAAATTTAACAGTTATTACTTAAACGAAATTTATGATTTGAAAAACCAAGCAACATGTTTTGTACCAGAAAAAATGCCGAATTATAATTATCATGATCAAGATGAATACATTGAATCGATTATTCAATATTTATCGACATTTGTAACTGAAACAAATCAAAAATGCTTAGTCTTGTTTACGAATTATTCAATGTTATACGAAGCTTATCGTTACATGGAAGAATTGGAATTATTTGATGATTATGTTGTACTAATGCAGCAACAACATTCTCACGTTTATAAACTCGTTCAACAATTTAACCAATTTGATAAATCGATTTTACTTGGAACTTTATCGTTCTTTGAAGGTTTTGATTACCAATCATCCGGCATCAAATGTGTCATGATGACAAAATTACCGTTCATTCATCAAGAAGACCCAAGATACCATTTAATGAAAGATGAGTTTGATAATCCATTTAAAGATTTTGTTTTACCAGATGCAGTTACGAAATTTAGACAAGGTATCGGCAGATTGATCAGAAACAAAAACGATCAAGGTATGCTCGTTTGTTTTGATAGAAGAATTTTGGATAGCACGTATAGCAAATTTTTCGTTAAAGCATTAGGAGAAATCCCAGTAATTGAAGGCGATATTGATAAATTTCAAGATAAGCTAAGAAAATATTCAAACAGATAGCAGTAATAACTATAATTTGATAAAATAAACATAAGTAATTCAATTGAATAGGAGAAATAATAATGAACATTACGATTAAACAAGCTAAAGATTATGTCAATCAAGAAGTGACAATCGGTGCTTGGATTGCAAATAAGCGATCAAGCGGGAAAATAGCGTTTTTACAATTAAGAGATGGAACAGGCTTTATGCAGGGTGTTGTTGTTAAAGCTGAAGTTTCAGAAGATATTTTCAAATTAGCTAAATCATTAACTCAAGAAACATCTGTATTTATTACGGGAACGATAACTGAGGACGACCGCTCTAAATTTGGATATGAAATGCAAGTACATGGTGTAGAAGTCATCTCAGAATCTCACGATTATCCAATCACACCGAAAAATCACGGTACTGAATTTTTAATGGATCATAGACATTTATGGTTACGTTCTAAGAGACAACATGCTGTTATGAAAGTTAGAAATGAAATTATTCGTGCAACATACGAATTCTTTAACGATAATGGCTTCACTAAAATAGATCCTCCAATTTTAACAGGTAGTGCGCCTGAAGGTACAAGTGAATTATTCCATACGAAATACTTTGATGAAGATGCGTTCTTATCTCAAAGTGGTCAATTGTATATGGAAGCAGCAGCAATGGCTCACGGTAGAGTATTTAGTTTCGGCCCAACATTTAGAGCTGAAAAATCTAAAACAAGACGTCATTTAATTGAATTTTGGATGATTGAACCAGAAATGGCATTCATGAAACATGACCAAAGTTTAGAAGTACAAGAAAACTATGTACATCATATTGTAAAATCAGTTTTAGAAAACTGTAAATTAGAATTAGATTTATTAGAAAGAGATACAATTAAACTAGAGGAAGTCACAACACCATTCCCTAGAATTACTTACGATGATGCAATCAAATTCTTACATGAAGCAGGATTTGATGACATAGAGTGGGGCGATGATTTTGGTGCGCCACATGAAACAGCAATCGCAAACCATTACGATAAACCAGTATTTATTATTAACTATCCTACAAAAATAAAACCATTCTATATGGAACCAAACCCTGAGAATCCTGACACAGTATTATGTGCAGATTTGATTGCACCTGAAGGATATGGTGAAATTATTGGTGGTTCAGAAAGAATTAGCGATTTCACATTATTGAATGAAAGACTTAAAGAACATGGATTAGATCCTGAAGCATATAGCTATTACACTGATTTAAGAAAATACGGTAGTGTACCACATAGTGGATTTGGCTTAGGACTAGAAAGAACAGTAGCTTGGTTAAGTGGCGTAGAACATGTTAGAGAAACAGCACCATTCCCAAGATTATTGAATCGTTTATATCCATAATAGGAAATATTAAGGGGGATGAGACATTTAGTCTCAACCCCATTTTCTATAATAAAGAAGGTGAGCAATAATGTATTCAAGCGAAATGTTAAAAGAAAAGCCCGTTGTCATTCAAAGATCTTTATTTAATCATTATGCTGATTTAGGGCTAAATGAAAAACAATTTATTATTCTAATCAAACTACTTGATCAAGAAAATGAACGAAATATACAACCTCCATTAGAAGATATTCAACAAGGTACAAGTTTATCTATACAAGAGGTTAGTCACATTATCAATCAACTTTCACAATTGAAATGTATCGATATCAAAATTGAAAAAGATGAAAATCATAAATATAATGAATTTATTTCTTTTGATCCACTTTTTGAACAGTTAGCGGTAGTATTAAATGAATATCATCAGAAGTCTGCTAATGAAGATGAATCTGTTAAATTTAAAATACTGTTCCAGGAATTTGAATCTACTTTTGGTAGACCATTAACGCCGTTAGAAGTACAGACGTTAAATCATTGGATTGATACAGATAAACATTCTAACGAACTGATTCGCAGTGCTTTAAATGAAGCATTAAGCGTAGATAAACTCAGCATTAAATATATTGATAGAATACTTTTAAATTGGAAAAAGAAAAATATTACGACCGTATCATCGTCAAAAGAAGAAAGCGAAAAGTTTAGTCAAAATAAAAAAGTAAAACAAAATGTAAATTCAATACCTACTTTTGATTGGGTAAATGGGGAGAATCCTTATGATAAGTAAAAAGAAAGCATTAGAAATGATGGATGTTATCGACGGCATGTTTCCAGATGCTGAATGCGAACTCAAACATGAGAATCCATTTGAACTTACAATTGCCGTTTTATTATCAGCACAGTGTACAGATGTACTTGTTAATAAAGTAACAAACACACTTTTTCAAAAATATAAAACACCTGAAGATTATTTAAATGTAAGTTTAGAAGAATTACAAGGTGATATTAAATCTATCGGTTTATATCGCAACAAAGCTAAAAATATCCAAAAACTATGCCAATCATTACTCGATAATTATGATGGTATCGTGCCAAGTACACATCAAGAATTAGAATCTCTCGCAGGTGTTGGCAGAAAAACAGCTAACGTTGTAATGAGTGTTGCTTTCGGCGAGCCATCATTAGCAGTAGATACACATGTTGAACGTGTCTCAAAACGATTAGGTATATGTAGAATTAAAGATAATGTACGACAAGTAGAAGATAAATTATGTCATATCATACCAAGAGAAAGATGGACAAAAAGTCATCATCAACTTATTTTCTTCGGTAGATATCACTGCATAAGTCGTAAACCAAAATGTGAAGTATGTCCTTTGTTACAAGATTGTAGAGAAGGGCAAAAAAGATTAAAAGCAGGACTAGTAAAGGTTGAAGGCGCATGATAAATAAAAATGATTTTATAGCGTTAGAAGAGCAAATAGAGCCACTCGTTAAAAATAAACAATTAAAAAGTGATATAGCACATGAATTACTCAATCAATATTACACTTTAATTATAAAATATATTGAACAAATCAATCAGATAGAAACATTTGATATCCATAAAATCGAAGACTATCCAGTTATTCCGATGAACTTTGAAGAACGATATCAATATATTAACGATAGAATCTATCATTTTATGGGTTATAGACAGATGGTAACGTTGAAAGACGAACTCATCAAGATGAATGCACGACATCAATTACTGTTAAAAAGACAAGGTAAATTAAAATAAACATAAAAAAGAGAGTGAGACAGAAATCTAAAATGTTAAATTAGATTTCGTCGTCTCACCCCCGTAAGGGTGACTAGATTTCTAAAAAGCTTGGTACAAGCGCATTTAGAAAACAGACACCTACTGCGTCTTCATACATTTAACCCAAAAATTAAGGCTAGGACATTTATGTCCTAGCCTCTTTATTTAATATCTATTCGTCTTTAGCTTTTTCTGCTGCTTGTTCGGTACTCCTGGAACTTGAGGAAGAACTAGCTTCCTCAGTTGTTGATTTTTCTTGTGTTGTTGCTTCTTCAGTTGTTGATTCCTCTGTAGTTGATTCTTCAGTAGTAGCTGCTTGTTGTGTCGTATTTGATCTTGTTGTGCTTCTAGCGTTTGTTTGTGGTTCGTTAGTTGTTACATTGTTGTTATTGTCTGAGAAGTTATAGTTACTTCCTGTTGAATTATTGCTATCACTTGAATCACTACTACTACCACCAGTATCAGTACCACTATTGCTTGAAGGAGCTGAACTGCTTGTTGTTTGGCTATCTTCATTACCTTTAACACTTAAGTTTTTTCCTTCACCAGTTACTGAATCAGGTCTTTCAAAGTCTGCGCCGTCGTAATTAGAAATTTTAGACATTACATCATTGAATAGAATTTGTGGTTTAACTTGTTCGTCATGTCCTAAGAATGAATTTTCACCGTATTCTTTAACTTTATTGAAGCCCATCCAAACTGACATTGTATATTGTGGTGAATAACCCGTTATCCATACGTCTTTTGCTGCATTTTCAGGTAATTGATATTGGTTATATGTTTCATCACCATAAGTACCAGTACCAGTCTTAGCAGCAACGTTAACGCCATTAACTTTATAACCGTAAGCTGAACCGTAAGCTTCGAATGTACCTTTAAGCATAGAAGTTAACATGTATGCTGTGTAATCTTCCATAGCTTTATGGCTACTACTTGAGAACTTAATCGTTTCATCGTCTTGTGTCACGACTTTTCTAACTGATTTAGCTTCGTTATAAGTACCACCATTACCAAAACTAGCAAATGCTGATGCTAATTGAGTAGGTGAGAATTCTGATTGTGAACCACCAAGTACTTCTGAAGGTCCAATTTCATTTTTATAGTTTAAATTAACTTTAGATGCAAAGTTCTTAACTGCTTTGTCACCAGCTTGTTGATTTGTTTCTTGCCAAGTTTTCAATGCTGGGATGTTGTATGAACGTGCAAGTGCATCTGCCATTGTTACTGATCCATGTCCTTGACCGTCATAGTTTTTAAAAGTACTACCATTTATATCGTATTCAGTTTCATCTTGTATCTTATGGTTTGTTGCGTAATGCATATTCTCTATAGCTGGACCATAAGATAAAATTGGTTTAAGTGATGAACCAGTAGGGTGTAGGTCTGTAGCTTGATTTCGATCAACTACATCTTTAAAGTTCTTACCACCACTGATACCAACAAGTTTACCTGTCTTCGTATCTACAATAGAAGAACCCGTAATTTGGTCTTTATTTTTGTAGAATGTACCATTATCTACTGAATCTTGTAATGTTTTTTGAACATCTTTGTCCATGTTTGTGTAGATTTTAAGGCCACTAGACATAATGTCATCTAAAGATTGTCCTTTAAACGCTTTGTTACTTTGTACTTCTTGTTTAACATAGTTAATGTATGAAGCGTATTCTTTACCGTGTGTTGCTGTCATTGCTTCATTTCTTTCTTGTACTGTTCTCTTAACTAAGTTCTTATCTATTGGTGTATTTTGAGCGTCTTCCATTTCTTTCTTAGTAATTCTGCCGTGTCTTTCCATTAAATAAAGCACTGTGTCTTTACGTTTTTCTGCAGATTTAGGATTATCATAAATATTATATTGGTTAGGTACTTGAGGTAAACCAGCTAAGTATGCTGTTTCAGCCAAGTTAAGATCCTTCAATTTCTTATTAAAATAATATTTAGCTGCAGTTTGTGAACCGTAAATACCGTCAGAATAATAAATTTTGTTTAAATACATTTCAAAAATTTCATCTTTAGAATATTCTTGTTCTAATCTGTAAGAAAGGTATGCCTCTTGAGCTTTTCTTTCTACTGATTTCTTATCTGTTAAAAATGCTCGTTTTACAACTTGTTGTGTAAGTGTAGAAGCACCTTGTGAACCAAAGCCACCTGTAAAGTTCTTCATTACTGCACCTGATAAACGTTTATAATCTAATGCACCGTGATCATAAAATCGATTATCTTCCGTTGCTAAAACAGCGTCTTTCATCTTATCTGGAACATCATCGAATTTAACATGTTCTCTCTTCTGTCCTGTATAAAGCGTTGTAACTAGCTTGTCATTCTTATCGTAAATCTTAGTAGGCAAGGAATCTTTCAATGAACTATCATTGAATGCTGGAGCTTTCCAAGCATAATATGCAAATACGAGCACTCCGATTATTACCATTGCCAAAAATGCTAAGACGAGTATTCCGAACACCTTTATTAATGTCCTTTTGATGTTTCTCTTTTTCTTAGGCTGTTCGTTGTTATTTTTACTACTAGAAGCATTTGATTTACTCATTTGAGCGCCTCACTTTCCATTTTTATCAGTTGATCAACTATTTTTATGTAGTCAATTCTAGGTCTATATTGGAAAGGAATAAGATAGCCATCATTTTCAATCTCTTTATATGTGATGGATTTTTTCCCTCCAGATTTAAATCTGTCCCAATATACCATAAAATCCTTAAAAGGTAATAAAAATACGCTATCATGATAGCTGAATTTTATCAATAAAAAACATATGCCTCGTTGCTTGATGACTTGATTCATATGTAATACTTGATGGTCATGAATATTATTCAAAGGGAAGCTCGTTTTATTCTTTGTTTCTTTAGCTTCAAAATCAATATAATAACCTTTGTAAACACCATTATAATCAGTAGTTGAAGGTTTCCTGAAGTAAGCTTCTTTAATGACTGCTTTTTGTCTTTTAGGATAATCAACATCTACTATTTGAATAGGCGTTGGTTTCTTATGAATAACAGCAATGTTTTCCATTCGAAAGTATTGGTTAGATTTATCAATTTCCTCTTCTAAATTCATACCACGTTTACCATATTGTATTCTACTATAGTTGGTCGAATCTTTGCGTAAGACTTTAGAAGTATCTTTTGAAACTTTTTTACCATTTGGATAATTCACATTAATCACCTAGCTTTTTGTCATCAAAACTCTACATATTATACCTTATTTCATTATAAGTTACAAAAGAATTTAATGAAACATATATATTCTAGAACTTTTCTCGTTATGTTATTATTTTATCGTGAGGACTTATAAAATACAAACTTGATTGATAGTAGGGATAATAATGTTACAAGAACTAATAGACAAACTTACAGAAATGCAACAAATCTTTAAAAATGCTAAAGATGATCATGAATATGACTTTTACAAAGATGTCGTTCCGTTTGTTGAAGAAGTAGACCATTTACTAGAAGCATTTACAGTTCATCAAGCATCCATATTAAAATTACAATATATGAACCAACAAAAATATGAATTACTCATTGATAACTATAAAGAACTCTCAGTTGAATGTCATTACAAACGAACAAGTAAAAAAATATTTTTAGAAAAGCATAAAGCAGTTCAACACGACTTAAATTATATATTAAGACATTTAGGTGATTTATCATGACATCAATCTATTTTACTGGCTATAAACCATTCGAGTTGAATATATTTAAAGATGATCAACAAGAAGTAAAAGTCATTAAAGCTTATATAAAGGAAATGATAGAAAACGAAATCGAAGAAGGACTTGAATGGGTGATCGTTTCAGGTCAACTTGGATTTGAACTTTGGGCAGCTGAAGTAACAATAGATATGAAAAATAAATACCCAGAATTAAAATTGGCTATTTTAACACCTTTTTTAAATCATTTTAATAAATGGAACGAAACCAATCAGCAAAAATATCAAAATATCGTCGCACATGCAGATTATGTGAATGCGATACATCAAAGTGAATACCAAGGTGCATTTCAATTTCAACAAGCTAACGACTTTATATTAGGAAACACAGACAAGACCATTTTATTTTATGATGATGAACAAGAAGCTTCACCAAAGTACTTTAAAAGTAAGTTAGTTGATTTTGCGGAAGAGACAAATTATACTTATGTTGTTATTACATTCACGGATTTGCAAGACTTTATGGAATTTAATTATAAGAATGAATATGAATCTTAATAAATGAGGTGTAAAAATGGCTGATGTAACATTGAAGCTTTCTGCAAAAGATATTTACGAAAAAGAATTCGAAAAAGGCTTAAGAGGCTTTAAAACAGAAGAAGTAGATGCATTTTTAGATGATATCATTTCAGATTATCAAAAAATGGCAGATTTAAATAATGAAGTCATTAAATTAACAGAAGAAAACAACAAATTAAACAAAGAAGTAGAACAATTAAGAATCCGTGTTGCTTCTGGTAGATCACAAGGCTCACAACAGTATAATTCAAATAACGTTGATATTTTAAAGAGAATTTCAAATCTTGAAAAAGCTGTTTTTGGTGAATAATTTATAGTTATTTGGAAACATCTATGCTATAATTCTTTGTTGAGTGGTATTTCGGATAATCGCTACATTATGTAGAGGAAAGTCCATGCTCACACATTCTGAGATGAATGTAGTGTTCGTGCTTGGTGAAACAATAAGCCAGGGCAATTAATTGACGGCAACGAAATAACCTAAGTTTTTTTAAAATATGGTTAGAATAGTTTGAAAGTGCCACAGTGACGTAGCTTTTACAGAAATGTAAAAGGTGGAACGCGGTAAACCCCTCGAGTGAGCAATCCAAAATTGGTAGGAGCACTTCTTTGACGGAAATGAACGGAATGAGAAGGTATGTTAATCATACAGACAGATGGTTATCACTGGCGTACGAGTGTAGCTAGTACACGTTAGTAGTACTAAAGGACAGAACATGGCTTACAGAATTATCACTTACTAGTGTCGCTCTCCCACGTAGGAGAGCTTTTTATTTGTAAATAAACTAATTTAAATATAAAGGAGTATACTTATGTATCAATTACTCGCTACTAGTCCAATGGGATTAGAATCAATTGTTGCTAAAGAGGTCCAAGATTTAGGATACGAAACAACTGTAGAAAATGGACGTGTATTATTTGAAGGTGATGAAACAGCAATTGTTAAAGCAAACTTATGGTTAAGAACTGCTGATAGAGTCAAAATAGTAATAGGACGTTTTAAAGCTACAACTTTTGACGAACTATTTGAAAGAACGAAATCTTTGCCATGGGAAGATGTAATTGGCGCACAAGGTATGTTTCCTGTACAAGGTAAAAGTGTTAAATCAAAACTATTTAGTGTTTCAGACTGCCAAGCAATTGTAAAAAAAGCAATCGTAGAAAGACTTAAACAAGCCTATGAAATTAAAGGTTGGATTGATGAATCAGGAAGTAAATATCAAGTTGAAGTATCATTACTTAAAGACGAAGCACTATTAACAATTGATACATCAGGTTCAGGATTACACAAAAGAGGTTACAGATTAGCACAAGGTGAAGCACCTATGAAAGAAACATTAGCTGCTGCACTTGTGAAATTAACAAACTGGAATGGCGATACACCATTTATCGATCCATTCTGTGGTTCAGGAACTTTAGCAATAGAAGCATGTCTACTTGCTCAAAATATAGCACCTGGATTCAATCGTGACTTTGCAAGTGAAGATTGGGACATCATTCCAGAAGGATTATATGACCAATTAAGACAAGAAGCAGACGATGCTGCACTTTATGATAAAGAAGTAGAAGTATTTGCTAGCGATATTGATCCTAGAATGGTCGAAATAGCAAAAGCAAACGCTGTAGAAGTAGGTTTAGGAGATATTATAAAATTCAAAGTACAAGATGTACATGAACTTGAAGTGCCAACAGGTCCAGTTTCAATAATTGGAAACCCACCATACGGAGAAAGAATAGGGGAACGTGGCGAAGTCGAAGCAATGTATGAACACTTAGGTAAAATTATGAAAGAAAATAACCAAGTATCATTATATATGCTTACAAGTTATAAAGAATTTGAACACTTAGTAGGGAACCAAGCTACTAAGAGAAGAAAATTATTTAACGGTTATATCGAATGTACTTACTACCAATATTGGGGTAAAAGAAATAAAAATTAAGTGATTTAGTATCACAAGATATTATAAAAGCGAGAGCCTAGCTCTCGCTTTTATTTTTAGATAAACTTAACCGATTATAAATATGTAATATCACATCAGATTGATTGTATTTTTGCGCTAAGGGGATTGTTTTCTAAATCTTTCACGTTAGAACACAAAAAATGCGAGAGCCCAGGCTCTCGCATTTCTATTATTCCAACATCTATATTACCATAGTTTTCCTGCGCCTAAACCTTTTGCTCCTGGTGGTGGGTCCATAAACATTTGCCCAATTGGAACTGTATAGGCTACTAAAATTAATAACACTGTAATAATAATTAAGAATCTCCAGTTTTCTACTAATTTCGTTACAGGTTGATGTTCATCTAGTGCTTCTGCAACAGGGAATGTTTCTTCTCCTTTTGGTGATAAGAAGGCTAAGTGAATAAATACCATCACAACTAATATGATCGAAATGAATAATATTGTACCTCCGACTGCTTGCAATACTTGATATGGAATCCATTCAGCTGCTTGTTTAGATCCACCGTATAAAGAGTAAGTTGATCTTCTTGGTGCGCCTTTGAATAATCCTACATAATGCATAGCACCACTCATAATCGTCATCCCAATTGCCCAAGTATAACCTTGCATAAGTGCTAGTTTATTAGTGAATTTTGTTAATTTTCTACCTGTACAATGTGGGACTAACCAGTACATCACTCCAAAGAACGTTAAAATTACTGCAGATGCTACTGTTAAATGGAAATGTCCTGTAACCCAAATTGTATTATGAATTAATCCGTTCATTTGTGCTGAAGCGTTAACTAATCCGCCAGCGCCTCCAGGTATAAATGCAAGCATACCTAAGAATGGTACTACAAATCTTGCATCGTTCCATGGTAATGATTTAAACCAACCGAATAATCCTTTATAACCTAATGAACGACCATGCGTTTCAAAAGTTGCAAATAAACTAAATGCTGTCATAAATGAAGGTATGACGACCATAAATGTTAAAATAACTTGGAAGTATTTCCACATATCATCGATACCTGGTTCAACTAATTGATGGTGTATACCAACTGGAATACTGAAGAATAAGAATAGCATGAATGACATTCTAGCTAAGTTATCTGAGAATGCTTTTGCACCGATGATTTTTGGAACAATAGCATACCAACACATGTATGCTGGCAATAACCAGAAATATACAAGTGCATGTCCGAAATACCAGAATAATGTTCTACTTAAAGATACATCAACTCTTTCAACTAAACCTAAAGACCAAGGTATAAGTTGGAATAATACTGTTGAAGCTACCCCTAAAGAACATACAATCCACATTACACAGTTAATTGCGACCATATAACTTAGAAGAGGTGACTTCTTCTTAGGATTATTTTTCTTAAACTCTACATATTTTAAAATTTGTCCAAGTCCTGAAATCCAACTACCTACGACAACTAATGCCATTCCAACGTAGAAGATAACATGAGCTTGTAACGGCGCATAAAAAGTATACAATACTGTCGCTTTATTTAATAAAACCATAGTAGCTGCCATAACTGTTCCGATGATCATGACATAATAGCCAATCCATCCTAGTTTTCTTTGTAGCGGCGATAAATGTCCACTTGTTTTAGCAACTGCTGCATATTGGAATCCAAGAATAAAGAAAGTTGTTAAAACGAGTGCTAATACAATACCGTGTACAGTAAGAATTTGATAATAAGATATACTTTTAGGGAGTTGTAATAATCCAGATCTAACAAAAGTCTGTAGTAAACCTGCAAGCCCCCCGAGAATTAAACAAGCAATGACTACATACATATGTGCCATAACAAGTTTACTGTCTTGTTTGTTTAAACGTTCTATCATTTCTTATCCACAACCTTTATCATCGACTTCATATCTGCATGTCCTACACCGCAGTATTCATTACATAAGATAAGGTATTCAGCTTTTTTATCGAACTTTTTAATATAATGACTAATGTGTCCAGGTTCTAGCATCATATTTACGTTCGTACCTGGTAAACTGAAACCGTGTAATGTATCTTTACTTGTCGCAATAATTTTTACTTTAGAACCTTTAGGAATTTCTACTTTCCCTGGTTGATAGTTAAAAGCAGAAGCTACGAATACAAGTTCATAATCATAATCTTTACCGCTAACTTTATGTAATCCAGGTTTATTAAACGGTTCGATTTGATCTACTTTGTCAGGATTAATATATTCTCTCCCAGAAGCTGCAGGCGTATGTCCATTATGTAACCCCGTAACAATTAAAATAACTAGAAACAAAATTAATGAACCCGTACCGATTTTCAGCCACAACTTTTCATATTTATGCACAAAAAACCCTCCTTTACATCCTTACTAAAAATAAAATAAAACAAATTACCCATAAAACCGCAAAAATACCTCCGAGGGTAAAGACTGAATAAAGCGTGCCTTTAAGGTCTAAATCATCATGTGCGTGATCTTCAGTCTTATTTTTTACTTCTTTATTTTGGACAGTCATATGATTCATCCTTTCTTATATACTCTTCATTATTTATAATAGAATAGAGATAGAAAAAATAATGTGATTTATATCACATTAATTAAATTATTTGTGAAAAATTTAAGGGGAATAATCATAATGGAAAGCAATAAAGAATCTTTAGACTTACTTTATAAATTAAAAAAAGAAATCGAAAAATCTTCAAATACACAATTAGTCAAACAAATTAATGAAATGATTAAAAAAGTTTATAACGAACAATATACAGTGAGCTTCGTAGGACATTTTTCTGCAGGTAAATCTACGTTAATAAACAATGTCATCGGACAAAATATATTGCCGAGTTCACCCGTACCGACGACAAGTAATACAGCGCAATTGATTTCATCAGATGAAAATAAAATTACGGTTAACTTAAATCAAGACCAATACACAATTGTTAAAGAACATGAGGAAGTTAAAAAGCTTAATACAGAAGATAGAGAAGTGGAATCTATAGAGATTGAATTTAAATCAGATAAATTCAACAACGGTTTTACTTTCCAAGATACGCCAGGTGTAGATTCTATGCGTGACAATCATAGAGAAAGTGCGTTCCAATATTTATTAACGTCTAACTATGTTTTTTACACAGTAGATTACAATCACGTTCAATCTGATATGAATTTCAATTTCATTAAATCACTTAACAAACTAGATATCCCGGTTATACTCGTCGTGAATCAAATCGATAAACATGACGAAGAAGAAATTTCATTTAACACGTATAAAGCGAGAGTGAATAAAGCCATTAGTGATTGGCAATTAAATGTTGAAGAAATCTTCTATGTGTCTAAATACGATACACCATTTAATGAAAGACAACAGTTCAATCAATATATTCATGATTTAGATCAAAAACGTACTGATCATCAAGCTTTTATAGACCGTGTGACAAATTATATTAAGCAAGACCAACTCGAATATATTCAAACATATATGGAAGATATTCTTTCTGATATAGATTCTACTGAAGAAGATTTTGATGAAGATTACAAAGCGTATCAAGAAAAATACGACATTCAGAATGAACAATCTTTAATTCAAGATAAAGAACAATTCACGCAAAATTTAAAAGAAAAGCGCAAAGAAATTTTAGATAATGCTTACTTAATGCCTTACGAAATGAGAGAAACCATTCGCAAGTATTTAGAAACGACAGCGAAAGATTACAAAGTAAAAGGGCTATTTAATAAAGATAAGAAAAAAGAAGCGATACAAAATGAAAAACTTGAAGAAGTGAAAAAAGAACTCGATTTGAAAATTCACGATGAAATTACGAAAGTATGGATTAAATCACTTAAAAACTTAAACAAATATATTACAGACGAATCTTTGTTTGAAAGTATTATCAATCAACAATATACAATATCTAAAGAAGAACTTGCTGAACACGTGCAAGAACAAACAACTATCACAAATGATTATGTCATCATATATACAAAAGGTATAACAGATATTATTACACGCAACATTCGTAGTGAAACGAATCAACTGATTAATGAAATTGTAAACAAAAGTGAAGTACACGTTGAATCTAATAAAGATACAGACGCCTTAAATAAATATAAACAGTTTGTAGAATTGAAAGATTTAAAAACATCACTCGTAACAAATAATTTCCAACATTATTATATTCATTTAGACGAATCAATCGATAAATTAATAGATAGAAATTTCATTAATATTAAAGATTTAAATTTAAAGAATGAAACGAAAGCACAACGTAAATATAAAGAAACGAAAACAGAACTGAAAAATAGTAATATTCAACAAGTTAAAGAAAAAATCAACCATTTAAACACACTACCTGTATTTAATAACGAAGTTGAAAATATTCAAGAACAAATTAACCGTATCGACGAAAACATTACAAAAATTGCTGTATTTGGTACGTTTAGTGCAGGGAAAAGCAGTTTAATCAATGCAATATTAAAAAAACCAATATTATTAAGTTCACCAAACCCAACGACAGCAAGTATTACTGAAATCAGTTATGGCCATAAACAAGAAGTGATGTTTAAAACGTATGAACAACTATTAGAAGAAATTAACCACATTACAGAAGTGGCTAATGTAACGTACGACACGATAGAATCATTTATTAAAGATCAAAACATTAGAAAACATCCTTCATTATCCAATCATCATATTGCATTTTTCGATGCGATTGAAACGAACTTTAAACATTACGAAGAAACATTAAAAAATAACGAACCTGTTGAATTCGAAATAGAAGAACTTGAAAAATTAACAGCAGATGATACACATGCAGCGTTCGTACATAAAATTAATTTACGATTAGAAGAAGATTGGTTAAAAGATAAAATCATTATCGATTCACCAGGATTAAATTCTAATAACCAACGACATACGAGAGAAACAGAACAAATCATTGCTTCAAGTGACCTTATCATCTATGTCAGTTACTTCAATCATGCCTTTACAGACAAAGATGGCGAATTTTTAGCTTATATGAGAGATATGAACAATTTACAACAGTCACAAGGATTAAAGTTTGTTATAAATGCGATAGACTTAGCAGAATCAGAAGAAGATAAAGAAGCGGTTATTACATACGTTGAATCTTCATTAGATGATTTGAACATTAAACCTGAATGTTATCCTGTATCAAGTAAACAAGCGATTAAATCTTACGACGATTACTTTAATCATTTTATGGAAGCAATTGAGCATTTTGTAAAAGTTGAAAGTAAGGCTGTATTACAAGCACAAGTCGAATCAAGACTAAATCAAATTGAGAACGAACTTGAATCAATGGTGAACACGTATAGACAAGATAAAGATAAATTTGAACAAAGAAAAGAAATTTTAACGCAATTTAAAAATAAACAAAACTTTTCAAATCAAATTGTGATAAAATCCCATCACCAATTAGAAAAAGAAATTAACGATCAATTATATTATTTAAAAGATAGACTCAATATACAGTTGAATGACATTGTGAAGAAGCATTTTAATACATCAACCGTAACAGACGACTTTAAACAATCACTTCAAATAAGCACGAAACAATATATTGATGATTTAAATCAAAAGTTAAGCCTTGAAAGTTCTTTAATCGTAGAAAGAATGAAGAATTTTTATGACAAAACATTTGATGATTTATTAACACCGACGATTGTGGAATTAAATGAAGCTTCCATACTCATTTCGAAATTTAAACATGCATTTGAACATAACGTCATACCAGAACCTTTAAGTGTTCATATACAAGACTTATCAAATAAGACTATTCGCACGATATCTAAAAAGGACTTACTGAAAACATCTAAAGCTAAAGACATACAAAGTGAGATATTAAATGATACAATATTGCTGTTAGACGAACCAATCGTATCCTTTAACCAATCATTAACTGAGAATTTAAATGGCTATGATGAACAAGCAGAAGGATATATTACAGAATATAATCAAGAAACAGATCGCCTCATTGAATCATATTTATCAATAGAAATAAATAATGAAGTCATTGAACAAATTGAACAAGTATTAAAAGAGATATAAAAGGAGAACGTTATGGGAAATAAAATATTATTAATAGACGGAATGGCTTTATTATTTAGACATTTCTATGCAACGAGTATACACAAACAATTTATGAGAGACTCAAAAGGGATACCTACAAATGCAGTACAAGGATTTGTTAGACATACATTTACAGTTATAAATGACATTAAACCAACACATGTAGCAGTATGTTGGGATATGGGATCAAAAACATTTAGAAACGAAATGTTCGAAGCATATAAATCTAATCGCGTAGCACCACCAGAAGAAATGATCCCTCAATTTGATAGAGCAAAAGAAATCGCAGAGAAATTAGGATTGTTTAACTTAGGTATTGTAAACTATGAAGCGGATGATGTTATCGGTACAATTAGTAAAAAAGCACAAGAAAAAGGACACACAACATATATCGTAAGTGGCGATAGAGACTTACTACAATGTATAGATACAAACGTTGATATATGGCTAACTAAAAAAGGATTCAATATTTATAACAAATATGACCTTGAAAAATTTAGAGAAGAATACGGACTAGAACCACACCAATTAGTAGACGTAAAAGCATTTATGGGAGACACAGCAGACGGATACCCAGGTGTGAAAGGAATCGGAGAAAAGACAGCCATTAAACTGATACAACAATATCAATCAGTAGACCAAGTATTAGAAAACGTACATGAACTAACAGCAGGACAACAAAACAAAATCAATACTTACAAAGAAGACTTAATCATGTCAAAACGACTAGCAGAAATTCATACAGATGTACCGTTAGAAGTGAATGACTTATTAACAAAAATGGAATATAACCATCATATAGAAAATTCAATCAATATATGTAACGAACACGAGTTATACGTTTCAAGTAAGTATTTAACAACGAATTATTTGTAAGGAACTCAATCAACCCTCAAAAAGTAACCAAAAATATAATGGCTAAAAGTAAAAGTATAAATTTAAACATTTGTTATGATAGTGAAAGCGAAACTGTTAACATTTGGTTAATTTGGAGGGATTAATATGAAGTACCATTTCTATGCTTTATTAGAAAAAGAAGATAATTTTTATAACGTTTCATTTCCTGATTTACCTGGAGCAAATACCTTTGGTGAAGGCATAGAAGATGCGATAGAAATGGCATCCGATGCTTTAGGTGGCCATTTATTAGTTATGGAAGATGATAACGACTATATCCCTAAGTCTACAGACTATCAAGAACTTGCGAAGAAACTTAATGAAAATGAACAATTACAATTAGTTAAAGTGGATACAGACATTGTCAGATTACGTGAAGAAAATAAACCCCAATAAATTAGACGCTTTTTTAAGTGTCCAATTTATTGGGGTTCTTTATTTAATATTCTCTCTATTATTTGATCTTCTTCATTTCTTTTCTTAATGCTGTTTGTGCGAGTTGGTTAGCTTCTTTATTCTGTTCTCTCGGTACCCACTTAACAAAAATTAATTCAAAGTTTTTTTCTAATTGTTGAAATTGTTCGAAGTAGGGTTTGTAGTCTTCATTTTTTACGTAGTTTTTTTGAATGCTATCTCCAATTAATTTGGAGTCTGTATAAATGAGTGCATTCTTTACATCTAATCTACATGCTTCTTCTAAAGAAAATATTAATGCTTCCCATTCTGCGCGGTGATTGTCCATTATTCCTAATGTTTTAGTAAATTGGTGTCGTTCATTTTCTATTACAATTACCGATGCGCACGTACTTTCTCCCGGGTTTCCTTTAGTTGCTGCATCAAAATAAATCTGTGGCATTTTATTCATCTCTTTCGTTTAATTTCTTTAACAAATTAAATCTACACGAAGTTATTATATTATTCAAACTTTTGTTTAATTGTTTTATTCTAAATCTACTAATAATGCTTATTGTATTTAACACATTAAACTAAAAGATAATAATTATAACAATCAAAATTATATTATTAATTTATGTATTTACTTAAAAATACTATTTGAAACCTACAATAAAAATGATATACTAATTCAGAGCAAAATTAAATTTTGTTCTTAATCTAATATGTGAATAATTTAAATCAAAGGAGGTATATCAATCAATTAACGTTCACATAGAATTAGTGTGACACTTTACTCATATAACTGATATCCATTTTACAGATTATATAATGTGTTAAATACTAATAGATAAAGACAAAAGTATCGGATAAAGCATTAAAGTATGAGTCAAGTCGATCTCCCATCCAATTTTAAAAAATTTAGTAAAGGGGATTATTGATGGATAAGCAACGATTACAAAAGTTTAGTATCCGTAAGTATACAGTAGGTACGTGTTCTATATTAATTGCGACACTTGTATTTTTAGGTGGACCAAATAGTGCACAAGCTTCTGAAAATACTATTGAGACAACTAAGCAAGCGGAAACAGCAGGTTTAAAACAGACAGAACCTGTTGAAGGACCTGTAGGGGAAGAAAATCAAGCAGCTAAACAAGATGAAGCAGTAAATGCTGTTGCTGAGGGAACTTCATCAAGTGAAGCTAAACAAGTAGAAGAAGTGAAACATACAGAAACTGAAACTGTAGCACCTCTTACTACTGAATCAAATAAGCAAGAAGAAGTTGCTGCTAAAACTGAAGAAGTTTCTAAAGAAGAACCAGTTGTTGAAAAGAAAGAAGAGAAAGTAAGCAGTGAAGCTGTAGAGGTTTCTAAAGAAGTAGAAGAAAAAGCAGCAGAACCAGTTGTTGAGAAAACAGAACAACCCGTTGAAGCTGTTTTACCTAAAAATGAAATAACTGCAAGTGAAAAGCCATTCACTAGTAGACGTACAGCAGAATTTAGAAATGGTGGCGGTGGTGAAACTGGAACGTTTAACAAAGCATTTGGTAGACATCTTAAAGATCAAGATGTACCAGACGCTGTGGATGTAACAGATATTACTACATCACGTGAGGGTAATAGTACTAGAATTACTTATACAATCCATTTCAATAAAAAACAATCTTCAGACGCTCGTGGACGTTTCTATTTTTATGCGCCAGGCGGTATACATTTAGAACCAGGAACTGTTACAAAGCTATCTGGTAGCGGGCAACCGTTACAATGGCAAAAGGATATGAAACTACTTAAAGTCGGTGAAACAAAATTAAATGTAACAGTATACCAAGCAATGAACGCTTCAGAGAAAGCACATTATAAACATTTAACAAATATTACTGATGAAGAAAACTACTATTTCCTTAAACAACATACAAATCCTAGCGGTGACTCTTACATTGCTGAAATTTCTGCTATTGTTAGTGATGATTGGGCTAGACGAAATGGTAATAATTTCTATGTAGCAGCTGGAGTAGCTACTAGAGATATAGGACCAAATCTTAAATATAACCGTGTCCGTTTCATTCACAATACAGTTTATCCAGAGGCAACAGCTTCAAATGGAAATACTGGAAATGGAAATACTGGAAATGGAACTGTTTCAAATGGAAATCAAGGAGTTCCATCATTACACAACCTTAGAAGAGACTATAAGGTAACAGCTGCAGGGAAATTACCTGGCAGAGATAAAGACTTAGGATTTGAAATGTCAACTGATAAACAAACGTTGATATATAAATACGCAATTGGTGAACATCTAGATAAAGAGATTAACACAAATGCGTTGCTTAAGTTAATAAATGCGAAGTATATAGAGGGTACAAACCATGGGGACAAACTAGGAGCAAATAGACTTAACGACACATTATTAGGTGAACAAAAATTAGAAGCAGAAAAGCATAAAAACGGTAATTATAAAGAAAATGAATTAGGTATAAAAGACAATGCATATATAAGATATGTTATGAAAGAGACAAAATTATCTGGCGGAAGAATTAAAAAAACTCCTACATTCCAAGACGTCGACATTTTAGACCTTGTACAACCGAAGGAACATGATCTTACAGGTGGTAAAATCATAGATCTTTCTGGTTCTGGCGAAGGTGAAAATGGTGTAACAGATGATCAAAAATATGCTCGTGTTGCTTCTGGCTTTGATATTGATGCGGCGCATAATAATGGTGCTAGGACTGCAACGTTCCTTGATACTCGTATGATCAGAGGAGCTGAAGGTAGAGAGGATATAGCGAAAGAAACTTCTCAATCTCATGATCGAGCAATCAATAAATTCCAATTATATGCTACTCATAGAGTAGTAAATACTTTACCTATCAATCCTGAAACAGAAACGAACGTAATGAACCTGTTTGTTGTGCCGGTTGATGTGACGAAGCCAAGAATTACAGCTGCAAACATTACAGTTCCATCTGAAATGAGTAAATCTGAGATTGAAAGGTTTATTAATGATAATGTTTCTAACATTCAAGCTAGAGATAATTTCTCAAAGGAAGAAAACTTATCTAAACGTATTAAGGTATATGATCAAAACGATACTGAAATAGATATTGTAGGAAATACATTAAATAAAGGTGCAAATTACAAACTTAAAGCACTTGTAACTGACGAGGCTGGTAACCCAAGTGAACTGCGTGAGTTAGGTAGTTTTGTTTATAAAGCAAAAGCTCGTACACCAGAATTTATAACTGATTTAAGTGGGAAAGCGAATCTCCCTGATGAAACACAACCAACGATCGAAATTAGCGGGGATACAGGGGAAATCGTGAAGTTGTATGATAAAGATGGCCAACCTCTTGGTGAAGCAACTGTAGGTGATGATGGTATTGCGAGAATCACACCTGATCGACAAATCCCACCAGGTATTGTAAAGGCGATAGCAAGTATACCAAATACACCAGATTCAAATTCTGACGAAGTAACTTCAACTGCGACGGATACAACGAAGCCTGCTCCACCAATAATTGATACTAATTTAACAAATAAAGCGAATACAAAAGAGCCTATCACTGTATCAGGTGCTGAACCAGGTTCTACTGTTACATTATATAAAGGTGATAGTCCCGAAGTCATTGGTTCTGGTACGGCGAATGATAATGGTGTTGCGACGATCACACCAACGAATCCGATACCTGTAGGTGATATAACTGCGACATCAACGGATCCATCGGGAAATGAATCTGATCGTTCTACGGCTAAGCCAGCGACTGAGTTAGATACTGATAACGATGGTATCCCTGATTCTACTGACACAGATATCGATGGTGACGGTATCAATAACGAAGATGAAAAGTCAATTGGTTCGAATCCAACAGCTGTAGACTCTGATGGTAATGGTACACCTGATGGTGATGAAGACTATGATCGTGACGGCATCAAGAATAAAGATGAATCTGATCCAAACGGTACTTCTCCAACTGATAAAGACGGTGACAATAAACCTGATATCAAAACACCTAAAGATACTGATGGCGATGGTATCCCTGATAATACTGACCCAGATATCGATGGTGACGGTATCAATAACGAAGATGAAAAGTCAATTGGTTCGAATCCAACAGCTGTAGACTCTGATGGTAATGGTACACCTGATGGTGATGAAGACTATGATCGTGACGGCATCAAGAATAAAGATGAATCTGATCCAAACGGTACTTCTCCAACTGATAAAGACGGTGACAATAAACCTGATATCAAAACACCTAAAGATACTGATGGCGATGGTATCCCTGATAATACTGACCCAGATATCGATGGTGACGGTATCAATAACGAAGATGAAAAGTCAATTGGTTCGAATCCAACAGCTGTAGACTCTGATGGTAATGGTACACCTGATGGTGATGAAGACTATGATCGTGACGGCATCAAGAATAAAGATGAATCTGATCCAAACGGTACTTCTCCAACTGATAAAGACGGTGACAATAAACCTGATATCAAAACACCTAAAGATACTGATGGCGATGGTATCCCTGATAATACTGACCCAGATATCGATGGTGACGGTATCAATAACGAAGATGAAAAGTTAATTGGTACGGATCCAACAGATGCGGACTCTAATCATGATGGTAAACCTGATGGTGATGAAGACTATGATCGTGACGGCATCAAGAATAAAGATGAATCTGATCCAAACGGTACTTCTCCAACTGATAAAGACGGTGACAATAAACCTGATATCAAAACACCTAAAGATACTGATGGCGATGGTATCCCTGATAATACTGACCCAGATATCGATGGTGACGGTATCAATAACGAAGATGAAAAGTTAATTGGTACGGATCCAACAGCTGTAGACTCTGATGGTAATGGTACACCTGATGGTGATGAAGACTATGATCGTGACGGCATCAAGAATAAAGATGAATCTGACCCAAATGGTACTTCTCCAACTGATAAAGACGGTGACAATAAACCTGATATCAAAACACCTAAAGATACTGATGGCGATGGTATCCCTGATTCTACAGACCCAGATATCGATGGTGACGGTATCAATAACGAAGATGAAAAGTTAATTGGTACGGATCCAACAGCTGTAGACTCTGATGGTAATGGTACACCTGATGGTGATGAAGACTATGATCGTGACGGCATCAAGAATAAAGATGAATCTGACCCAAATGGTACTTCTCCAACTGATAAAGACGGTGACAATAAACCTGATATCAAAACACCTAAAGATACTGATGGCGATGGTATCCCTGATTCTACAGACCCAGATATCGATGGTGACGGTATCAATAACGAAGATGAAAAGTTAATTGGTACGGATCCAACAGATGCGGACTCTAATCATGATGGTAAACCTGATGGTGATGAAGACTATGATCGTGACGGCATCAAGAATAAAGATGAATCTGATCCAAACGGTACTTCTCCAACTGATAAAGACGGTGACAATAAACCTGATATCAAAACACCTAAAGATACTGATGGCGATGGTATCCCTGATAATACTGACCCAGATATCGATGGTGACGGTATCAATAACGAAGATGAAAAGTTAATTGGTACGGATCCAACAGCTGTAGACTCTGATGGTAATGGTACACCTGATGGTGATGAAGACTATGATCGTGACGGCATCAAGAATAAAGATGAATCTGATCCAAACGGTACTTCTCCAACTGATAAAGACGGTGACAATAAACCTGATATCAAAACACCTAAAGTGACAGATACTACTCCTAATACTGGCGACAACAGAAATGGCGGAGACAATTCATCTGCTGACAAAGATACTACAGCACCTGAAGCACCAAATATTAAAACGACATTAGAAGGTAAAGCAGGTTATAGAACGCCTATCGATGTGATAACTGAACCAGGCGCTAAAGTTGTAGTGACAGATGATAAAGGTAATAAAATCGGAGAAGGTATTGCGAACGATCAAGGTATTGCGACAATTGTTCCGACTAGTTATTTACTACCAGGTAAGCTTAAAGCTACAGCAACTGATGGAAGTAATAATACATCTTTACCTTCTATTGAGGTTCCTGTTACCTTGCAAAAACCAAATTTTACAACTGCTTTAAATACTAAAGCGAATACAAAAGATGAAATTAGATTTACTGGACCTAGAAGCACAAAAGTAACGATAGCGGTAACAGTATACGATTACGATAATAATATTATTGGTACAGGGACTTTCAACAAACAAGGGGTAGCAGTTGTTACACCTACTAAACCTATTCCAAAAGGTAAAGTTCATGCAATATCGTCGTTTGGTACTTATACATCGGAAAGAGCAACTACGGATGCAGATTTTCCTGATACTAGTCAACCATCTCCTAACACTGGTGACAACGGTAATGGTGGTGAACAACCAACTGACCCAGGTAACACTGGCAACGGTGGAAATCCATCAACTGATTCAGGTAATAATAGTAATGGAGGAAACACTACTCCTAACACTGGCGACAATGGTAATGGCGGTGAACAACCAACTGATCCAGGTAATACTGGCAACGGTGGTGAACAACCAACTGACCCAGGTAACACTGGCAACGGCGGAGATAATACTCCTAATACTGGCGACAATGGTAATGGAGGAGACAAACCTGTAGATCCATCTAACCCTGGCGACAACAGCAGTGGTGGCGAACAACCTACTGATCCAGGTAACACTGGCAACGGCGGAGATAATACTCCTAATACTGGTGACAACGGTAACGGCGGTGAACAGCCAACTGATCCAGGTAACACTGGCAACGGTGGTGAACAGCCAACTGATCCAGGTAACACTGGCAACGGTGGTGACACTACTCCTAATACTGGCGACAACAGCAGTGGTGGCGAACAACCTACTGATCCAGGTAACACTGGCAACGGCGGAGATAATACTCCTAACACTGGCGACAACGGTAACGGTGGAGACAAACCTGTAGATCCATCTAACCCTGGTGACAACGGTAACGGTGGTGAACAACCAACTGATCCAGGCGACAACGGTAACGGTGGTGAACAACCAACTGACCCAGGTAACACTGGCAATGGCGGAGACACTACTCCTAACACTGGTGACAACGGTAACGACGGTGATAAACCAGTAAATCCATCTAACCCTGGCGACAACAGTAATGGTGGTGAACAACCAACTGATCCAGGCAACACTGGAAACGGTGGAGATACTACTCCTAATACTGGCGACAACGGTAACGGTGGAGACAAACCAGTAGATCCATCTAACCCTGGTGATAACGCTAATGGCGGAGATAATACTCCTAATACTGGTGACAATGGTAATGGCGGCGAACAACCTACTGATCCAGGCAACACTGGCAATGGCGGAGATACTACTCCTAATACTGGTGACAACAGTAACGGTGGTGAACAACCAACTGATCCTGGAAACACTGGCAATGGCGGAGATACTACTCCTAATACTGGCGACAACGGTAACGGTGGAGACAAACCTGTAGATCCATCTAACCCTGGTGACAACAGTAATGGTGGTGAACAACCAACTGATCCTGGAAACACTGGTGACAATAGTAATGGCGGTGAACAACCAACTGATCCAGGTAACACTGGCAACGGCGGAGATAATACTCCTAATACTGGTGACAACAGTAATGGTGGTGAACAACCAACTGACCCAGGTAACACTGGAAACGGTGGAGATACAACTCCTAATACTGGCGACAACGGTAATGGTGGTGAACAACCAACTGACCCAGGTAACACTGGCAACGGCGGAGACACAACTCCTAACCCTGGTGACAACAGTAATGGTGGAGAACAACCTACTGATCCAGGCAACACTGGAAATGGCGGAGACACTACTCCTAATACTGGCGACAACGGTAATGGTGGTGAACAACCAACTGATCCTGGTAACACTGGCAACGGCGGAGATAATACTCCTAATACTGGTGACAACAGTAATGGCGGTGAACAACCAACTGATCCAGGTAACACTGGTAACGGTGGAGATACTACTCCTAATACTGGCGACAACGGTAACGGTGGAGACAAACCAGTAGATCCATCTAACCCTGGTGATAACGCTAACGGTGGAGATAATACTCCTAACACTGGTGACAACAGTAACGGTGGTGAACAACCAACTGATCCAGGTAACACTGGCAATGGTGGAGATACAACTCCTAATACTGGCGACAACAGTAATGGTGGTGAACAACCAACTGATCCAGGCAACACTGGTAACGGTGGTGAACAACCAACTGACCCAGGTAACACTGGCAACGGCGGAGATAATACTCCTAATACTGGCGACAATGGTAATAGTGGAGAACAACCAACTGATCCAGGTAACAATAGCAACGGCGGAGATAATACTCCTAATACTGGCGATAACAGTAACGGAGGAGACAAACCTGTAGATCCATCTAACCCTGGTGACAACAGTAATGGCGGTGAACAACCAACTGATCCAGGTAACACTGGCAATGGAGGAGATACTACTCCTAACACTGGCGATAACAGTAATGGCGGAGATAAACCATCTACTGACAAAGATACAACAGCACCAGATAAACCATCTATCTCTACTGATTTAACTGGTAAAGCTGGTACGAAAGAACCTATCAAAGTTAACGCTGAACCTGGTTCTACAGTTACAGTTGTTGATAAAGATGGTAATCCAATTGGTAGCGGAGTTGCAAATGATGATGGTGTTGCGACAATTACACCTACAAATCCATTACCTGTAGGTACTGTAACAGCTACAGCTAAGGATCCAAGTGGAAATACATCTGTTTCTTCTGATCCTGTTCCTGTAACAGATACAACAGCGCCAGATAAACCATCTATCTCTACTGATTTAACTGGTAAAGCTGGTACGAAAGAGCCTATCACAGTTAACGCTGAGCCTGGTTCTACAGTTACAGTTGTTGATAAAGATGGTAATCCAATTGGTAGCGGAGTTGCGAATGATGATGGTGTTGCGACAATTACACCTACAAATCCATTACCTGTAGGTACTGTAACAGCTACAGCTACGGATCCAAGTGGAAATACATCTGTTTCTTCTGATCCAGTTCCTGTAACGGATACAACAGCACCAGATAAACCATCTATCTCTACTGATTTAACTGGTAAAGCTGGTACGAAAGAGCCTATCACAGTTAACGCTGAGCCTGGTTCTACAGTTACAGTTGTTGATAAAGATGGTAATCCAATTGGTAGCGGAGTTGCGAATGATGATGGTGTAGCAACAATCGTACCAACGAAACCATTACCTGTAGGTACTGTAACAGCTACAGCTAAGGATCCAAGTGGAAATACATCTGTTTCTTCTGATCCTGTTCCTGTAACGGATACAACAGCGCCAGATAAACCATCTATCTCTACTGATTTAACTGGTAAGGCTGGCACTAAAGAACCTATCACAGTTAAAGCTGAACCTGGTTCTACAGTTACAGTTGTTGACAAAGACGGTAATAAGATTGGTGAAGGTAAGGCAAATGAAGATGGTGTAGCAACAATCGTACCAACGAAACCATTACCTGTAGGTACTGTAACAGCTACAGCTACGGATCCAAGTGGTAATACATCTGTTTCTTCTGATCCAGTTCCTGTAACAGATACGACAGCGCCAGATAAACCATCTATCTCTACTGATTTAACTGGTAAAGCTGGTACGAAAGAACCTATCACAGTTAAAGCTGAACCTGGTTCTACAGTAGTTATCGTAGACAAAGACGGTAATAAGATTGGCGAAGGTAAAGCAAATGATGATGGTGTTGCGACTATCATACCAACGAAACCTTTACCAGAAGGTACTGTAACGGCTACAGCTACGGATTCAAGTGGTAATACATCTGTTTCTTCTGATCCTATCGAAGTGACAGCTGCTAAAGATAACAATGGAACAACTTCAAATGGTTCTCAAGTTTCTACAGCTAATCATACTGATAAAGCTGCTCAATCAAGTGATAAGTCATCTAAAGCTGGTAACAAAGCGAAAGTATTACCTAACACTGGTGAGAAAGAAAATGAGGCTGCAACATTATTTGGATTAACTTCATTGTTTGGTGGTTTAGCATTATTCTTCAGAAGAAAAAAATCAGAAGATAAAGAATAAATCATCTAAGTTAAACTTATTGTTCAGATTTTATTGAGCTTTAAGTAAAGAAAAACACTTCTGTGTTATTCATTAATGAATGAACACGGAAGTGTTTTTTCTTTTCTTTTCTTTTCTTTTTTTATCTATCTTTTTTTCTATTTTTCTTTTTTGTTATCTATCTATCTGTCTTTTTAATTATCTATCTTTCTGTTATAGCTATCTTTATTTCTTTTTGCTATCTTTATTTTTTATTACTTTCATTATTATCTTTATTTATTTGATTATTATGTTGTTGTTATGTTGTTGTTTCTATTCTTATAATAATGGTTGTTATGATTACTTGAGTATTATTCGCTAATTTTGCCTTTTCTATACATTGATTTAGCAATATATCCGAAAGGTACGTTTGTAATGGTTGTTAATAGTTTCAAGAAATACGTCGTAATAAATATTTCCATTAACACATTGTTTGGTAAGTCTCCGTAGAATGCGATTAATACAAATATTGCTGTGTCTACGATTGAACTGATTGCTGTACTTCCGTATGCTCTTAAATAAAATGTCTTGTCTGATGAGAAAGTTTTCTTAATTAACGAGAATAGTAGTACATCTAAATGTTGTCCAACGATATATGCAATAATGGATCCTATTGCCACTCTTGGCACGATACCAAAGATTGTTTCTAATGCTTTTTGTGATACGTCTTCTTGTGCTGGTATAAAAGTTAATGAGCATTGTAGTAATATGACCATTACAATTACTGATGAAAATCCTAACCAAACTGCCTTTTTAGCTTGTTTTCTTCCATATATATCGTTTAAGATATCAGTTGCAAGGTATATAGATGCAAACATTACATTTCCTAATGTTGCACTAACTGAAAACAGTTCTACTGTTTTAATCACCTGTATATTTGCTATAATAGTACCTATAGCAACCCAAACAAACAGACCCGTTTTACCGAAAAATCGGTAAAGTATTAACATTAGAATAAACGTTATAAAGAAAGTAATGATACCTATTAATTCATTGTACATAATTTTGTCCTCCTAAATTTTGATATAGCGGGTGTTTAGAAACCGCTAAAATCGAACTTATTTATTATAAGGTTCAAAGTTATAAAATGCAATAAGCTTTATAATCTACAAGTGTATATTACAATGGTATAATAACGGTCTAGATAAGGAGTGACACTTATTTTAGTTGAAGAAGAAAAACAAGCAATAAAGCAAATAGATGATTTAATGGAAACATATTGTAAAGGTTGTTTATTAAAGACACATTATAGGGAAACACAAGGTAAACAACAAGCACATCAATATTGTATTTCTGAATGTTCGATAGGGATACGCATTAAACAATTAGGCAATACATTGCAATAAGGAGGATATTATGGAAATTGTTAGAGTAGAACCAACACCAAGTCCAAATACGATGAAGATTGTTCTTTCGTTTAAGAAGGAAGATAGAAGTTCAAAAACTTATACAGAAGTTAGTGATCAAAATCCTGAATTTATAAATCGTATTTTACAGCTGAAAGGCGTTAAATCTATTTTTCATGTTATGGACTTTATTGCGGTAGATAAATTACCTAAAGCAGACTGGGATACTTTACTTAAAGAAGTAACAGCTGCTATTTCGGGTTCTGATAATGAAGGAGAACAAGTCGCAGAAGTTAATGAACATTTTGGTGAAATTAAAGCTGAAGTGTTAAAGTTTAAAGGTATACCTTACCAAATTAAATTAACAACTCAAGAAGAAGAGAAGAGAAAGCAGTTACCTGAGATTTATATTGATAGTATGTTGAAAGCAACTAAAGATTCTGATAACGTTGTATTTTTAAGAAAATGGGATGACCTTGGTATTCGTTACGGTGAGTTAAATGAAGTGTTAGAAACCGTTCAAGAAGAAATCCAAGCGTTATATCCTGAATCCATTTTAAATGAACTTGTAGAAGAAGCTTTAAATAATGATATTACGATTCCTGAGAAAAAGTTCGTACATGTCAGTAAAGAACAATTCGAACAAGAACAAGATTGGAAAGTAAGACTTAGAATGCTTGATGATTTCCCAACACCTACAGAAGAAGATTATCCATTACTTGAGTGTGCGTTGAATGACGAGAAACCTCAAATAAGAAGAATTGCAATTGTATTGTTAGGTATGGTTGAAACGAAAGAAACGTTGCCATATTTATATAAAGGGATGAAAGATAAGAGTGTTGCAGTGAGACGTACAGCTGGTGATTGTTTAAGCGACTTAGGATTTAAAGAAGCTTTACCAGTTATGATTGAAGCACTTGAAGATCCTCAAAAAATTGTGAGATGGAGAGCAGCAATGTTTATTTTTGACGAAGGTGATGAAACAGCACTTGAAGCTTTAAAAAATAGACAAGATGATCCTGCATTTGACGTTAAATTACAAGTTCAAATGGCAATTGAAAGAATCGAAAATGGCGAAGCCGCACTAGGATCCGTTTGGAAACAAATGGCGAATAGAAAAAGAGAGGATAATTAAAATGAATGCATATGAACAATATATGAAAGAATTAGCTCAACCAATGAGAACAGAATTAACAGGACAAGGATTTGAAAGTTTAGAAACACCTGAACAAGTAACAGAATATATGGATACAGTAGATCCAAATGAAACAACATTTATCGTAGTAAATTCAGTTTGTGGTTGTGCAGCAGGATTAGCTAGACCAGCTGCAGTAACAGTAGCTTTACAAAATGAAAAGAAACCATCTAGAATTGCTACAGTATTTGCTGGTCAAGATAAAGAAGCAACTGAAACGATGAGAAATTATATTGCACAAGTACCTTCAAGTCCTTCAATGGCATTATTTAAAGGAAGCGAATTGAAATACTTTATGCCTCGTGAACATATTGAAGGAAGGGATGTCCAAGAAATTTGTATGGACATTAAAGACGCTTTCGATGAATATTGTGACTAATGTTAGATTAACAACAGCAGTCAAATCAAATGCATCTCTCTACAAACAAGTAGAAGATGCATTTCATATGTTGAAAGAAATAGATTACATAAATAAAGTAACTCGAATTAATAGAAAGAAATTAACGATTAACCAATTATTTAAAGAAGATACATCACCATTAATCGTATTTGAAAGCACTGGACCAAAGCTATATTTTTCACCAAACACGCCCATATACTTTCATCAAGACACAGCCAAAGTTAAATTAAATATGTTGAAAGAAAATAAACAACCTATATTAATTCAAATGATTGATACAATTATGAAAGAAAATAGTAGATTTAATTTTGTCGATGGCACGATGGGGTTCGGAAGAGACAGCTATTTAATATTAAAAAGTTATCCAGACGCTACAGTATTTGCGATTGAACAAAATCCATTAATACACTTCGTTATCTCTGAAGGCATGAAGAAAGAGCTAACCGAACAAGAATTAAAGAGGATTTACTTTATAAACGCAAATTACAACGAATGGATTAAAGCACATCATGAACTAGTCGAAATCCTTTATTTAGATCATATGTTTGAAAAAACATTAAACGAATTTGATAGAATGGGCGAACTATCTCGAAACATAGATACACCATATAACGTCGAACCTATACAGCATTACCAATACTTAATATTAAAAGCACATTATAAAAGTCCGTTATTCAAACAATTGAACGTAACCCAGTGTATGAGAAAAAACGCTAAGACACATTACGGTATGGGTATACAAAAACAGCGCTAACTAGCTTGTTTTCAAACTCTTGCAAGTTACAGATTGCACCGCACCCCAAAAGTTGAACTTTCAAAAATTGAAAAATCGGGGTGTGTATACGGTGAAAAGTTATAGTTACGAAAAGAAATATGAAATTGTTCTAGAATACTTGGATGGTAAAATGGGCTATCCTAGATTAGCCAAAAAGCATGGAGTGAAATCTATTACTCCTATAAGAATTTGGGTGGGACAATACAAAAGGTTTGGAATTGAAGGTCTAAAACCGAATAAAGTAAAACAGACATTTACTAGAGAATTCAAGCTATCTGTATTAAGATATAGAGAATTAAATAAGTTGTCTTATGAAGAAACAGCAGATCATTTTGGAATTCTGAGTTATACAACCATTTGGAAATGGCAGAAAAAATTTGAAGTTGAAAAAGATAAAAATGAGGCGACTATAGAGAAGAGGAGCCCTCCTGTAATGAAGAAAAATAAGAAGACAAACGAAATTCATCTCAAGGAAAATGAACGTCAAGAATTAATACGTCTGAGAGAAGAAAATGAAAATTTAAAAGCAGGAATAGAGTATCAAAAAAAGTTACAAGCCTTAACTCAACACATCGAGGAAAAACGAAAGAAAAGGTAAAGTTTATTATTGAGTTAAGGAAAGCCTATAAATTTACCTTAAATTTCTTATTAAAGATGGCGGGCATAGCTAAAAGTGTCTATTACTATTGGGTGAAAAGATACAACGAACCGCTTAAAGATGAACTTATCAGAAATGAAATCAAAATAATATGCCAAAAAGCCAATTATACCTATGGTTATAGAAGAGTTACATTAGAACTTCGTAATAAAAATTTGATTGTTAATCATAAAAAAGTGTTGAAAATAATGAAAGAACTTGAATTAACATGTAATAAATATTTTAGAAAAAGTAAACGTTATAGTTCTTATAAAGGTAAAGTTGGTAAAACATGTTCAAATATATTGAAACGTAGGTTCAAAACAGACCGACCCTTCCAAAAATATGTTACAGACATTACTGAATTTAAAACAAAGAATGGAGAAAAGCTTTATTTGTCTCCTATTATGGACTTATATAGTTCTGAAATTATAAGCTTTAGAATGTCTAAACATCCAACATTAGATATCGCAATAGAAGCATTGAAAGAAGCATTTTCTTATCGTCCTGAACTAGGTTACCGTGCAACGGTTCATTCCGATCAAGGATGGCACTATCAACATAATCAGTGGGTTTCATTCTTAAAAGAAAATAGTATTTTCCAAAGTATGTCTCGTAAGGGAAATTGTTTAGATAATTCTCCTATTGAAAATTTTTTTGGATTATTAAAAAAAGAAATGTACTATGGACATGTTTTTAATAATTTTGATGATTTAAAAAACACTATTACTGAATATATTTATTTTTACAATAATATGAGAATCAAAGAAAAATTAGGTGGTATGTCCCCAATATCATATCGAAGATATACCTACCAAATGACAAACTAATAATAAGTCCAACTTTTGGGGTTCAGACCAGATTCTAACTAGCTTGTTTTTTATTTCTTGCTAGTTAGAGTTAAAAAAGTTGTGATTCTAGTGTTTATTTACACTATCTTGTAATCAAAATAGCGCTAACTAGCTTGTTTTCAGATTCTTGCTAGTTACAGATTCTAACTAGCTTGTTTTTTATTTCTTGCTAGTTAGAGCAATAAAACCGATTAAAAAACGAGACGCCTGAGGGAATAGTACGAGTCGAAGACTACAGGCTGAGACTGTACCCTAGGCAAGCGAGTTTTTAATCGGTTAAGTTTATCTCCATACAAAAACAAACACGCTCGTGAGTTCTCACGAGCGTGTTTGTTTTTTTTACCCCTTATTTATGACTATTCCGTAATACACATACTAATCATATAACATAATAATAAGAATAAACCTATAACAGCGAACATTTCATTCATTGAAATAGCCTCCTTTTTTAAAAATATGTAGTCTTCTTAGATTTAATACCATTATACATAAAAGTACGTCTAGTTTCTATATTATCATTAGTAAAATAGCCATAAATTCGTTAATATAGATAAGAAGAATAAAGAATAAAAAGAGGTGCTCTAATGAATAACTTTGATAAAGCTTATCATGATTTATGTAACAAAGTATTAAAAGAAGGTGACAGTAAGGACGACAGAACGGGTACGGGTACGATTTCAATCTTTGGTCACCAAATGAGATTTGATTTATCAGAAGGATTCCCTCTATTAACTACGAAGAAAGTTTCTTTTAAATTAATTGCAACTGAACTTTTATGGTTTATTAAAGGTGATACGAATATAAGATATTTACTTCAATATAAGAATAACATTTGGAATGAATGGGCTTTTAAAAAATGGATTGAAAGTGATGAATATAAAGGTCCTGATATGACTGATTTTGGTCGTCGTTCTTTAGTGGATGATCAATTTAATGAACAGTATAAAGAACAATTAACCATTTTCAAAGACAAGATTTTAAATGACGATACGTTTATGGAAAAATTCGGTGATTTGGGTAATGTGTATGGTAAGCAATGGAGAGATTGGAAGGATATTAATGGACAACGTTTTGATCAACTTCAAACGTTAATTGATAATATTAAGACTAATCCTAATTCTAGAAGACATATTATTTCAGCTTGGAATCCAACTGAAATAGATACGATGGCTTTACCGCCTTGTCATACTTTATTCCAGTTTTACGTTAAAGATGGTAAATTAAGTTGCCAATTGTATCAAAGAAGTGCTGATATCTTCTTAGGTGTGCCTTTTAATATTGCAAGCTATAGTTTATTGACGCATTTAATCGCTAAAGAGTGTAACCTTGAAGTAGGAGAATTTGTTCATACATTTGGCGATGCACATATTTATAAAAATCACATCGACGCGATTGAAGAACAATTGTCTAGAGATAGTTTTGCTGCGCCAAGACTAGAGATTAATACTGATAAATCACTTTTCGATATAGATTATGAAGATTTAGAAATAAAAGATTATCAATCACACCCAAGTATTAAAGCACCAATTGCTGTTTAAAAGGAGAACTAAAATGAAATCGATTATTGTATGTCACGATCAAAATAGAGTTATAGGTTTAAATAATAAGATGCCTTGGCATTTACCTAATGACTTAAAAAGGTTAAAAGCCTTAACAACGGGGAATACGATTGTTATGGGTAGAAAAACATTCGACTCACTTGGAAAACCACTTCCTAATAGACGAAATGTCGTTTTAACATCTAACAAATCTTTTCAACATGATGGCGTAGATGTTATTCATTCTCTTGAAGAAATCGATCAATTAGATGGTCATATTTTCATTTTCGGTGGGCAAGGTCTATACGAACAAATGATGGATCGTGTAGACGATATGTATGTAACCGTAATTGAAGATAAGTTTCAAGGGGATGCGTTTTTCCCTCCGTATAATTTTAATGAGTGGTCCGTTATTTCATCTGAAGCAGGCGAACTAGATGAAAAAAACAAATTACCTCATACTTTTATGCATTTAGAAAGGAAATAGAATTATGTTAAGAATGGCGAGAACAGTTGGTTATATTATAGGTTATGCGGCATTAGTTTCTACTCAATTATCAAAAGTAAAAGAAAAGAAATATCAAATAGATGATGTAAGAAAACAAGACGAAATGATACATTTATACGCTAAAAGATGGGCAAAAACGATCTTAAAATCTGCGGGTGTTAAAGTTCATTTAACTGGAAATACTAAATCATTTGACGAACCCGTACTGTATGTATCTAACCATGAAGGTAATTTTGATATACCAGTACTGATATATCATTTACCTCAACCATTCGGTTTCATTTCAAAAAAAGAAGTCGAAAAGATTCCATTTTTAAAGCCTTGGATGGAAGAAATGAATTGCATTTATTTAGATCGTTCTAATAGACGTGCAAGTTTACAAATGATAAAAGATGGTATTAATAAATTAAAAGAACAACATTCATTGTTAATTTTCCCTCAAGGCAGCAGAAGTAAAGGGAAAGAGATGAAAGAATTTAAAGCAGGATCATTGAAATTAGCTAAGTCTGCCAAAGTTAAAATTGTTCCAATCGCAATTTATGGTACATCAAACATTATGGAAGCGTATCAATCTAAAAGAATGCTTCCAGGAGACGTATATGTTCATATACTTGATCCTATAGAACCTACTATTTTCGAAAATAAAACAATGCAAGAAGTCAGTCACTTCGTACAAGAGAAAATTAGTAACAAAGTGCAATTGTTAAAGGAGAATGAGCATGACAAAAATTAAATTAGTTGTCGATTCAACTACAGATTTATCACAAGAGTATTTAAATGAACATGAAGTCACAGTCGTACCATTAAATATCGTTATAGATGGCGTAACGTATGAAGATCAAGTGGATATATCTTCTTCAGAATTCCTTGAAAAAATGAGAGAATCCAAAAATTTACCTAAAACAAGTCAACCAGCTATCGGCAAGATTGTCGAAGCATATGACGAACTTGGTAAAGATGGTTCTGAAGTCATTAGTATTCATATGACATCAGGATTATCCGGTACATTTAGCGCAGCACAACAAGCGGCTAATATGACTGATACAAAAGTAACCGTAATTGATAGTCAATTTATTTCATTAGCTTATGGCTTCCAAATAGAAGAAATCGTAGACATGATCAGTAAAGGGTTTACAACGGAAGAAATTGTGAAAGAACAAGAAAAGATTAAATCTAACTTAAGATTGTTTGTTGTAATCGGTAGTATTGAAAACCTTGTTAAAGGTGGAAGAATTGGTAAAGCTAAAGGATTGTTAGGCTCTTTAATGCACATTAAACCAATTGGCGAAGTAATTAACGGCAAAATCGAAATGTTGCATAACGCGCGTACGCAAAATGCTATTATTAAATTCTTAATGAAAGAATTAGATGCATTTTTAGAAACGAAAGAGATCATTAAAATTGGTATTGCAGACGCAAATGCAGAACAATTAATGAATAAATTAATGAGCACAATTAAAGATAAAAAGAACATTCAAAATTTCCATACAACAGTTACAACACCAGTCGTTACAACGCATACTGGTGAAGGTGCTATAGGTGTATTTTTCTATGGAAAGTAAAGAGTGGATGAATCATCGCTATTGGTTTTATGCCTTTATATTACTTATTATTCTTATTCTAGTAGCGATTATTTATGTTTTTACATCAATATCTGATAGCTCATCTCATCATAATATTCATGATAGTCAAACGAACAAAGATTTTACTATCTCAATGAAAAATGATGAACTCCAATCTTTAATGAATGCATCTTTAGATGAATACAATGTTAAAACGAAAATTACTAAAAAGACGTTAACTTTTGATACAACAACGGAAATACTTGGTAAGGATATTGATGTTTCTTTAAAAACTAAACCAATTAAAGAAAATCGAAACACGATAAAATTTGATATAAAATCTATAAATATCGGTAAACTCAATATTTCAAATCCATTTATTCTATCTCAAATTAAAAAATTTAGCGACTTACCTCAATATATTGATATCAGTCCTAAAGATGAATCTATTTATTTATCTCTAGATAAATTAGACATTGATAATGTTAAATCTGTTCAAATTCAAAAGTTAGATATTTCATCGGAAAAATGGTATTTTGATATTAAGTTAAAGTAAAATCAACAAGGGAGGTACAACTATGGCATATGCAACTTTAGCAGGTGGATGTTTTTGGTGTTTAGTGAAACCATTTAATGAATATCCGGGAATAATTAAAGTCACTTCTGGCTACAGTGGAGGACATGTCGAAAATCCTACTTATGAAGAAGTTTGTACTAACCAAACAGGTCATGTAGAAGCTGTTCAAATAGAATTTGACGAAGAAGAAACTGATTTTGACGCAATTTTAGATATATATTTCAAAACTTTCGATCCAACTGATAACAAAGGTCAATTCTTTGATAGAGGCGAGAGTTACGAGCCTGTTATTTTTTATCATGATGATCGACAAAGAGAAATAGCTTTAAATAAAATTAACCAATTAAATGAACAGGAAATTTTTGATAAACCTGTTATTACGCCAGTAAAACCATATAAGAACTTTTATCCTGCAGAAGAACATCATCAAGATTATTATTTAAAAAATCCTGCACATTATCAAGGATATCAACAAGGTTCAGGACGTAAGTCATTTATAGAAAAGCACTGGGGGAATTAATATGCTTAAAAAAAATAAAGACGAATTAAACGAAATGGAATTTTTAGTTACACAACAAAATGGAACAGAACCACCTTTCCAAAATGAATATTGGAATCATTTTGATAAAGGTATCTATGTAGATAAATTATCAGGTAAACCACTTTTTACTTCAGAAGAGAAATTTGAATCTGACTGTGGTTGGCCAAGTTTTTCAAAAGCTTTAAACGACGATGAAATAATAGAGCTTGTTGATAAAACTCATGGTATGATAAGAACTGAAGTACGTTCTGAAGATTCAGATAGCCATTTAGGACATATATTCAACGACGGTCCTAAAGAGACAGGTGGCTTAAGATATTGTATTAATTCAGCCGCTGTTCAATTTATACCTTATGAAAAATTAGAAGAATTAGGATACGGAGATTTAGTTCATCACTTTAATTAAACAGAGGAGACGATTATTATGTTTAAAAAATTATTTGGCGGAAATAAAGCGAAAGATACAAATGTAGAAGTATATGCACCAATTTCTGGGGAATATGTAGCAATTGAAGATATTCCAGATCCAGTATTTGCTCAAAAAATGATGGGTGAAGGCTTCGGTATCAAACCAACTGAAGGATTAGTTGTTGCACCATTTGATGGTGAAATCGTAAATGTATTTAAACCTTCAAATCACGCTATCGGTATTAAAGCTGCAAATGGTTTAGAAGTTTTAATTCACGTTGGATTAGAGACAGTTCAACTAGGCGGAGAAGGTTTTGAAGCACTTGTAAATACAGGTGATGTAGTATCTAAAGGCGACGAACTATTAAAATTCGACATCGAAAAAATTGATTCAAAAGTAAAATCAATTATTAGCCCAGTTATCATTACAAATACAGATGATGCTGAAGACGTTAATATTGAAGCTTTAGAAACACTTGTTAAAGGTGAAACTAAAGCTATTGATGTGAAAATGAAATAAATGAAACAGTATTCATTTTATCAATACGCATTAACAAAACGTAATGAAAATAGCGAAATCGGGAAATTAGCTGATTCAATTTTTAGTGATTTATCTTTCCCAAAATTCACAAATGATTATCATACACTCTCAGATTATTTAGAAACCGAAGCAATGTATACACAATCGATGAGTATATTTGATGAATTATTCGATTCTTATGAAGAATGGTTAAAGTTTTAATCGTCTACACTTTCGTGCTTTTAATATAAAGTGTAGGACTGTCAACAATGTCACTTATAGTGAATATACGTTGGCAGTCTTTTTTATGTACACATTTACTATTAGCACCAAAGTGTTTTTATTTGAACACATTAACTGTTAAAATAAATTATATTTGACAAGAAAGTTGTGAGTAAATGAGCCTATTTAAAAATAAGAAATCTAGACAAATAACAATGCCGCTTTATAAATTGCTGTTAATATTATTTGTTACTGTATTATTAACTTCAGTTGTGACATTTGCCTCATATAAATTCGGTTTATATTTTGGTAATGATCAGCAAAAAAGTTTAAACAAAATTGAAGAAGCATATAAACAAATTAACAATGATTATTACAAAGACGTTGATGACGACAAATTAACTCAAGGTGCCATCGATGGAATGGTTAAATCATTGGACGATCCTTATAGTGAATACATATCTTCAAAAGACACAACTACATATAACGAAGAAATTTCAGGTGATTTTGTAGGCATCGGTGCAGAAATGGAAGTCCATAATGGTTACGTTCGTATTACAAGTCCTATGAAAGATTCACCGGCTGAAAAAGCAGGAATCAAACCTTTAGATGTTGTGACTAAAGTAAACAACAAATCCATTAAGAATAAATCTCTCAATGAGATTGTAAGTAAAGTTCGAGGTAAAAAAGGCACAACCGTTACTTTAACAATTCAAAGAGAAGGTAAAGAACCTTTTGATGTTAAAATAAAACGTGACAAAATTCATGTTAAAAGCGTCTTTTATACTAAAAAGAAAGACACTGCAGTAATTGAAATTTCTAAGTTCCAAAATAAAACGACGAAAGAACTTAAAGATGCAATCAAACAAGCTCAAAAAGACAAAGTGAAACATGTCGTACTGGATTTAAGAAATAATCCTGGTGGCTTATTAGATGAGGTCGTAACGAGTGTAAATCTATTTGTCGCTAAAGATAAACCGGTCATTTATTTAGAAACGAAAGGTGATAAACCTCAAGCAGTTAATACGGAAAACGACAAAATGTCAGGAATTGACGATATGAAATATTCTGTATTAGTGAATAAAGGCTCTGCTAGTGCAGCAGAAATTTTCGCTGGTGCTTTACAAGATTATAAAATAGCCGACGTATTAGGTACGACTACTTTTGGTAAAGGAATTGGACAAGTTCATAAAGAATTTAAAGACAGTTCAATACTTAAATATACGAACATGAGATGGTTAACACCAAATAAATCATACATTCATAAAAAAGGTATTAAACCAGATAAAGAAATAAACGCACCTAAATATGAAGGAATAGAAGTCATAGATCCAAGTAAAACATACCAATTAGGTAATAAATCTAAAGAAGTTAAATCAATTAAGATTGGTTTAAGTGCCTTAGGGTATAATAGTAGCAATGAAAACGAAACATTTGATAAAGATTTAGAAGACAATGTTAAAGCATTCCAATCAGACAACAAATTAGAAGCTAACGGTATTTTCACAGATAATACTACGAAGAAATTCATCAATTTATTACGCAAAAAGATTCAAAAAGAAGATACACAATTAGATGAAACGATTAAATATATTCATAAGTAATAGGAGGTAAGTATATATGCGAAAAGCAACACGAACAGACATAAAATATATAAACAATCTTACTGACATGGCAAAAACTATTATGAAAAATGATCAAAACCCTCAATGGGATGATCAATATCCTACAGAAAAAGATTTTTACAACGACATTGATAATGGTCATTTATATCTATATGAAATAGATGACCAAGTTGTAGGATATGTTTGTATTAATCAAGAACAAGCAAATTGGTATAATCAATTCGATTGGCCAGTTTCTAGGCACAACGCTTTTGTTATCCATCGTATGGCGACTGATCCAAGTTATAAAGGCGTTGCACAAATATTGATGCAATTTGCCATTGATCAAGCGAAAGAAGCAGAAGCACACATTATATTAACAGATACATTTTCACTTAATAAACGTGCACAAAATTTATTTAAAAAGTTTGATTTTCAATGGATAGGTGAATATGAAACAGACGAATTTCCATTCAATAAAAATGCACCATTTTATGCTTATTACAAATTAATAGATTATAAGGAGAATAAATAATGAAAAAAATAGCTTTCACCGGTGGGGGTACTATCGGACATGTAGCTGTAAACTTAGCACTTATTCCTGAAGCAAAAAAACGCAATATCGAAACGATTTATATCGGATCAAAAAACGGTATCGAAAGAGAAATGATTACTGAATCTGCAAAAGATACAAAGTATATTTCTATTTCAAGTGGTAAATTACGTAGGTACTTATCATTCGAAAATTTAAAAGATATTTTCAAAGTACTTAAAGGGGTATTAGATGCGCGTAAAGCGTTGAAAAAAGAAAAACCAGATTTAGTATTTTCAAAAGGCGGTTTCGTAAGTGTACCAGTCATCATCGCAGCAAAATCTTTAAAAATACCAACAATCATTCATGAGTCAGATGTTACACCAGGCCTTGCAAATAAAATTGCGATGAAATTCGCACATAAAATGTATACGACTTTTGAAGAAACTTTAAAATACGTACCAAACGAAAAATCAGATTATATTGGTGCAATCATTCGTGAAGATTTATTAGCTGGATCTCGTGAAGAGGGTTATAAATTAACAGGTTTCAACTCTGAACTTCCAGTATTATTAGTAATGGGTGGTAGCCTTGGATCTAAAGTATTAAATGATTCAATTCGAAAAAATCTTGATTATTTAACTAAAAAATATCAAATTATACATTTAACAGGAAAAGGTCATTTAGATGATTCAATTCAAAAAGAAGGATACGTTCAATACGAATTTGTATCGACAGAATTAATGCATTTTTACGCTATTACAGATACTGTAATAAGTAGAGCTGGTGCAAATGCAATATACGAATTTGCTACTTTAAAAATTCCGATGCTCCTTATACCTTTAGGCTTAGACCAGTCTCGTGGCGACCAAATCGATAATGCTAAAATATTCGAAAAAAATGGATATGCTAAAGTACTACAAGAAAATGAAGTCAATCAATCTAATTTAGTTAGAAAACTAGACCAACTTGAAAATGAACGTGAACAGCTAATAGAAAACATGTCTCATTTTAAAGAAAGTTATACTAAAGAAACATTATTTAATAAAATAGAATCAGATATTAAATAGATGGGGGTCATTTGATGAGCCAAGCTAATCGTACATTATTAATACTTATATTTAGTATGATTTTTGGAGTAATAGCATTTTTCCACGAATCACGACTAGGTAAATGGATAGATAACGAAGTTTATAATTTTATATATTCAACAGAAAGTTTTATCACAACTTCAATATTGCTTGGTTTCACTAAACTAGGGGAAGTTTGGGCAATGATTGCTTTATCACTTATGATTATTTGTTATCTTAAACTTAAGAAATATAACATCGAAACATTGTTCTTTGCTATCACTATGATATTATCAGGAACTTTAAATCCACTTCTTAAAAATATTTTTGATAGAGAAAGACCAACTTTATTAAGACTCATAGATATTTCTGGGTTTAGCTTTCCAAGTGGTCATGCAATGGGATCAACCGCATTTTTCGGTTCCTTAATATATATTATTTCTAGAGTTGCCAAAAAATCATCACAAGCCTATTTAATGGGTATTTGCGTATTCTTCATATTGATGATTTCATCTTCTAGAGTATATTTAGGTGTACATTATCCAACTGATATTATAGCTGGTATTATCGGAGGCATCATCTGTATCCTATTAACACAAAGCTTCTTAGCGAAAAAATTATAAATAGCAAAACGCGAGTGATTTGGACAGAATCACTCGCGTTTTTTACTATTATGGGCATAAAAGGGGGTTGTAGAAAATGTTCAATCTCTATATAGAGGGGGAACTCTTTTATTTGATTGATTTCATTTTCAATTACTCTTATAACTAAAAGAGAATGAAGTCAATTAGTTATTAAATATTTTACTATTTTAAATGATAAAATAGTAATGCTCATATATAATGAACATATTAATCTCGAAAATGTTATCACTTACTAGAGGGGGAACTCTTTCATTGATAATCATTTTCAATTACTATTATACTTAAGTGAGAATCATTGTCAATTAAAATATGAGAAAAATTAAAAAAATTTGGGGTGTCAACATGAAAAATATTCTCATCATAGAAGATGAACAGAATTTAGCGCGTTTTATAGAGTTGGAATTAAAACATGAAGATTATGAAGTGGAAATTTGTAATGATGGCGAAACTGGATTGGAACATGCGCTATCTAATACATATGATTGTATATTGCTTGATTTAATGTTACCTAAAATGAATGGATTAGAGGTTTGTAGACGTATTAGACGTGAAAAGAGCACACCGATCATTATGATTACAGCAAAAGGTGATACTTATGATAAAGTGATTGGACTTGATTATGGAGCAGATGATTATATTGTAAAGCCTTTTGATATTGAAGAACTTTTAGCTAGAATTCGCGTAATTATTAGAAGAAATGTCAAAGTAACACCAGTTAATAGCATGATTAAAGTTAATGAAATTACAATTGATAAAAATGCTTTTTCAGTAACCATCAATGAAGAAACAGTCGATTTAACAAAGACGGAGTATGAATTATTATTACTTTTAGCTGAGAATCAAAATTTCGTTCTGCAAAGAGAACAAATATTAAATCATGTTTGGGGATATGATTCGGAAGTAGAAACGAATGTTGTAGATGTTTATATTCGTTATTTACGAAACAAACTGAAGCCTTATAAGAAAGAGCATTTAATTGAAACGGTTCGAGGAGTGGGATATGTGATTCGATCATGAAACAACAATCTTTAAGAACGAAATGGATGATGCTGACGACTACGATTACATTTATAATATTTGCTTTATTTAGCATGTTTATTATATTTTTTGTTAGTTTATATTTGAAAGATCAAGAAACGGACACGGCTACTAGAAGTGCATATGATACGATAAATTTATTGAAATCTAAAACACTCGGCCAAATTACAACAACTGATATTAATGCGACGATTACCGATAATCAAAAAGTCGTTCTCTTCGACAAATTTGGCAAACCTATTTTTGAGGAAACGTTTAACGATAATTTAGACTATACGCCTAAATTCGAAAAAGATGAAAATCTTAAAATCTATGAAACACATTATAATAATAAATCTTATTTAGTTGTTTATAGTCCAGTTAATACGAGCTATTTTAATGGTTATGAAGCAATTGTTCATCCGCTAGATGATTATGATGCAATCATTAAATTTATGATTATGTTAGCGACGATATTTGGATTAACTGCACTATTTTTAATTGCGTTAATCAGTTATGTGTTCTCTTCTCAAATTACAAAACCTATCACAATTTTATCAGATAAAATGAAACAAATTCGTCGTGATGGCTTCCAAGAAAAACTTGAAGCACCGACAAATTATGAAGAAACAGACGATATGATACAAACGTTTAATAATATGATGGAACAATTAGAATCATCATTTAATCAACAAAAACAATTCGTTGAAGATGCTTCACATGAATTACGAACTCCTTTACAAATCATTCAAGGTCATCTAAATCTTATTCAAAGATGGGGCAAAAATAACCCTGAAGTACTTGAAGAGTCTTTAGATATTTCAATTGAAGAAATGAACAGAATTACTAAATTAGTTGAAGAACTTCTATTGTTATCAAAAGACGCTAGAACAAATACAGGCGACGACATTGATATTGTAGATATTAATTACGAAATTGAATCTAGAATTAAATCTTTAAAAAAATTACACCCAGATTATACATTTAATTTTAATTCAAATTATAACGCCATTAGAATGAACATTAATCGATTCCATTTTGAACAGATGTTATTAATATTTGTAGATAATGCGATGAAGTACGATACGAAAAATAAAGTCATAAATATTGATACTAATTTAAAAAATAGAAACATCACAATTGATATAACTGACCACGGAATGGGTATACCTAAAAAAGACCTAGAATTTATTTTTGATCGCTTTTACAGAGTTGATAAATCTCGCTCTAGAAAAGAAGGTGGCAATGGTTTAGGTCTCTCTATTGCCAAGAAATTAGTGAATTCTTACGGTGGAAATGTAAAAGTTGATAGTGTTGTGAATGAATACACTAAAATAACAGTTATTTTTAAAGAGTCATTTATCACTAAATAACATTGAATTATGGTATTTTTGCCTTTAATTCAACGGGGTTAAGTGCTAAAATGGAAATGTAAACGGTTTATAACTTTCTTGGAGGGTGGAACATGAAGAATGATAATCATGTCGAAGCACCTGTAAGATTCGGAACTAACTTAGGGTTAATGTTAGAAATGTATGATAATTACGTTAATGATCCAGAGTCAGTACCAGAAGACTTGCAAGTGTTATTCGATGAATTAACTAGTAACAACACAGGCACTAGCCAAACATCAGGTACAGGAGTGGACAGCTCCAGTGTGAAACGGGTTATGCGTCTAATAGATAATATCAGACAATATGGACACTTAACTGCTGATATTTATCCAGTATACCGTCCTGAAAGAAAAAATGTACCTAAATTAACACATCAAGACTTTGGACTTTCGAAAGAAACGCTGGAAAAACTTCCATCTGGAATTGTATCAGATCATTTTGATGGGAAATTTAAAAATGCATATGAAGCAATAGCCTATATGACTTCTTGTTATCAAGGACCTATAGCTTTTGAATATACGCATATTAACAATAATGAAGAACGAGTATGGTTAAAGAGATATATTGAATCTACAAAAACAATCGAAATTACTAATGAAGAAAAAATCGAACTATTAAAAAGTTTAGCCGAAGTTGAAGGCTTTGAAAAATATATTCATAAAAATTTCGTAGGTGCAAAACGTTTCTCAATCGAAGGTGTAGATACTTTAGTACCTATGTTGCAACGAGTTTTAAAACGTACGAACAAAGCTAATATTCCGAATATCCAAATCGGTATGGCTCATAGAGGTAGATTAAATGTATTAACGCATGTATTAGAGAAACCATATGAAATGATGATTTCTGAATTTATGCATAAGAATCCTTTAATTTTCTTACCTAAAGATGGTTCATTAGAAATTACTGCTGGTTGGACTGGAGATGTTAAATATCACCTTGGTGGTACTAAAACAACGAGCAAATATGGTAATGAGCAAACGATTACATTGGCTAATAATCCAAGTCACCTTGAGATTGTTTCACCAATTGTACTTGGTAAATCACGTGCTAACCAAGATACTACAAACGAAGCTGGTAGACCAAGTCAAGATGTAAACAAATCACTTGCTGTATTAATACATGGTGATGCTGCGTTCCCTGGTCAAGGTATCAATTTTGAATCTATGAACTTAGCTAATTTAGATGGATACTCAACAGGTGGATCACTGCATATCATTACAAATAATAGAATTGGTTTTACAACTGAAGCTGAAGATGGTCGTTCAACTACTTATGCTACAGACGTGGCTAAAGGTTATGACTTACCAATTATTCACGTTAACGCTGATGATGTTGAAGCTACAGTTAAAGCTATTGAAATGGCAATGGACTTTAGAGAGAAATTCAATAAAGACTTTGTAATAGATTTAATTGGTTATAGACGTTACGGACATAATGAAATGGACGAACCTTCTATAACAAACCCAATGATGTATAAAGCGATTAAAGAACATCCATCAATTGAAATTAAGTATGGTAGAGAACTTGTAGAACAAGGCATCATTTCTGAAGATGAAATGAACGAAATCTTTGAAGATGTTACGAAGAGACTTCGTACGGCTCATGACAAAATTGATAAAGATGCTGAAATGGATAATCCTGAAATGTCTTTACCAGATAACGTTAACGAAGGGCAAAGTTACGAGCTTAAAAATGCGACTTATGATGAATTAAAAGCAATTAATGAAGCGATGTTTGATTACCCTGAAGATTTCACAGTCTTTAAGAAATTAAATAAAGTATTAGATAGACGTCGTGAACCGTTTGAAAAAGGTGGTCTAGTTGACTGGGCACACGCTGAACAGCTAGCTTTTGCTACTATTTTACAAAATGGTACGCCAATTCGATTAACTGGACAAGATTCTGAACGTGGTACTTTTGCTCATAGACATGCCGTATTACACGATGAAAATGATGGCAAATTATTCATTCCACTTCATCATGTACCAAATGGTAAAGCGTCATTTGATATTCACAATTCACCATTATCAGAAGCTGCAGTTGTAGGTTTTGAATATGGTTATAATGTGGATCATCCACAATCATTTAACATTTGGGAAGCGCAATATGGTGACTTTGCAAATATGGCTCAAATGATATTTGATAATTTCATGGCTAATAGTAATGCTAAATGGGGAGAAAAGAGTGGTCTTGCTTTATTCTTACCACATAGTAATGAAGGACAAGGTCCAGAACATTCATCAGCTAGATTAGAAAGATTTTTACAATTAGCTGGCGAGAACAACATGACGATTGCCAACTTAACAAGTGCATCAAACTACTATCATTTACTAAGAAGACATGCTAAATATTTAAATACAGACAAGATGAGACCATTAGTCTTAATGTCACCGAAAAGTTTATTAAGAAACAAAATTGTTTCAAGACCAATTGATGAATTTACAAAAGGTCAATTTGAGCCAATTTTAGTTGAACCGTACAAAAAAACTAAAGTTAAAAAAGTTATCATTGCTTCAGGTAAAATGTTTATTGACTTAAAAACAGAATTACAAAAAAATCCTAACGATGAACTTTGCTTAATTGCTTTAGAACAAATTTATCCATTTCCACATGAAGAAATTAAAAATGTTCTAGCAGAATTTAGAAATTTAGAAACGGTAAGTTGGGTACAAGAAGAAGCGAAGAACCAAGGCGCTTGGACTTTTGTAAGTATTCAATTACAAGAAATTCTAAAAGATAAAAAAGTAAATCTTGAATATCACGGTCGTAAAGTACGTTCTTCTACAGCAGAGGGTGACGGCGAGATATACAAAATTTTACAAAGCAAAGTTATCAAAGAAGCTTTAAAACATAATTAGGGGGAAATAAATAATGTCAGAGGTAAAAGTACCAGAATTAGCAGAATCAATTACAGAAGGAACAATTTCAGAGTGGTTAAAGTCTGTTGGTGATCAAGTAGAAAAAGGCGAAAATATCGTTGAACTTGAAACAGACAAAGTAAACGTTGAAGTTATTTCTGAAGTTGCAGGTGTTCTATCTGAAATTAAAGCAGAAGAAGGCGAAACTGTAGAAGTAGGATCTGTAATTGCGATCGTATCAGATGGTGAATCTAAACCGGCAAGCAATGATGCTAAAGAAAGTTCTAGTAAAGAAGATAATAAACAAGTTGAAGCACCTAAAGAAGAGGCTGCTAAAACAGAATCAACAGGGGAATCAGCTTCAAGTGAACAATCATCTAACGAGAGAATTCAAGCTACACCTTCAGCACGTAAATTAGCTCGTGAAAAAGGTATAGACTTAAGCAAAGTTAAAACTCAAGCAGGTGATGTGATTAGACCTGAAGATGTAGAACGCGCATCTCAACCTAGCCAACCAGCTAAATCAGCTGAACAAAGTAAACCGGCTAAGTCACAAGCAAATGACAATCCTTCTAAACCAGTTGTACGTGAAAAATTATCACGCAGACGTCAAACAATCGCTAAAAAATTATTAGAAGTATCTAATAATACAGCTATGTTAACAACATTCAATGAAGTTGATATGACAAATGTGATGGAATTACGTAAACGTAAAAAAGATAAATTCCAAGAAGACCATAATGGTACTAGATTAGGATTTATGTCATTCTTCACAAAAGCAGCAGTTGCAGCATTGAAAAAATATCCTGACGTAAATGCTGAAATAGACGGTACAGATTTATTAATGAAACAATTCTATGATATCGGTATCGCTGTTTCTACTGAAGAAGGATTAGTTGTTCCAATCGTTAAAGATTGTGACAAGAAAAACTTTGCTGAAATTGAACAAGATATTTATGATTTAGCTGTAAAAGCTAAAAACAAAAAATTAGGTTTAGATGACATGATGGGTGGATCATTCACTATTACAAATGGTGGCGTTTTCGGATCATTAATGTCAACACCAATCATCAACGGTACACAAGCTGCAATTCTTGGTATGCATTCAATTGTTACAAGACCTATTGCGATTGATAAAGAACGTATGGAAAATAGACCAATGATGTATATCGCATTAAGCTATGACCATAGAATTATCGATGGTAAACAAGCTGTAGGATTCTTAAAAACAATTAAAGACTTAATTGAAAATCCAGAAGACTTATTATTAGAAAGCTAAGATAATTTATAAAGCTAGAAAATTCAGTGTAGAGCTGAATTTTCTAGCTTTTTTATTTTTAGTTAAACTTAATTCGATTAAAAATCGCTTGCCCTTGGGGATATTCTAACGAGCATTTCTCGGAATTCTGCTCCTTAGAATGAGTATATAAAAACATGATTTAGTCGCTTGTATTGTTCTTGTCTCATAAATTTGTCATACTTCTTATAATTTTGGTATAATTTATTAGAAATCATAAATGGGAGAGGTTTATTCATGAACGGACTTAGAAGTGTGACTTTATGGACACGTAATTTAGAAGAAACTGAAACTTTTTATAAAGATGTCCTAGGTCTAAATACATTATTAAATGATGAAACGAATATGTTACACGTTGGTGATGCGCATTTAGCACCGGGTACGAGAATTATTTTCAAGAAATATCAAGGTGAAGAATCTGAACTTGATACGCATTTTCATAGTATTTGTTTACGTGTGCCTACAGATTATGCTTTATATGAGTATAAGCAACAGTTTGATAAGTATGAGGTTAAGTATGAATCTGTTCAACAATTGAACGGTAAGCATTTATTTAAATTTTATGATAATAATGGCCATGCTTTCCAAATTATTTCTGATGAAGGTAATTCAGGTGTTCCTCTAGGTACGGCTTATGATAATGGACCGATTAGTCCTATTCATCAAATACAAGGTATTGGACCTGTTATGATTAAATCTCCTGAAACTAAAGCAACTGGTACTTTATTAAAAAATATTTTTAAGTTGCAAATGTTTGCGGAATACAAGACAATGGATGATGAATCTGCTTTAGTATTCAAAATTGGTGCTGGAGGAAATGGTGGGGAGCTTCATTTAATTGATTATCCGAAAGCTATTGAATCTTTAAATCCTCCAATTGAAAGAGTTGCGATTTCGATTGATGATCTTAATCTTTTAGAGGAAATTGTAAATCAAGTTAAAGAATTGGAAATTGAACACCATATTATTCAACATGAAGCAGGATTAATTTCATTATTCATTCGTGATATAACTGGAATTATTATTACGATTACATTAGATACAGTGAATTAAAGGAGCGTATTATTTATGTTACATGAAACTTGGAAAGACAATCACGTTATTAAACAGGTAGAGGTTAAGCATACTGACGCAGCAAAGTTTAAAGTTTCTAGCATGCTTACAGTAGGAAAAGTATACGATGTCGTTAACGAAACTGAAGAATATTATCAAATTATTGATAATTCTGGTCAAGTTGGCGGTTATTACAAAGATTACTTTAATGAAATATAATTGATTTAAAATATCGAATACTGTGGGGGTGAGACAACGAAATCTAATCAGACATTTTAGATTTCTGTCTCACTCTTTTTTAAGTTTATTATTCAAAGTATAAAGGAGCACATTATGTCACAACTTAAAAAATATATTAATAATGATGAAACAATTTATCAGGATGCATTATCCATGATCAAATTGAATAAAAATATTTTGTTGAAAGGTCCAACTGGATCAGGTAAAACAAAATTAGCAGAAACACTTGCGACTGATTTAAATAAACCGATGCATTCCGTAAACTGTTCTGTAGATTTAGATGCTGAAAGTTTATTAGGTTTTAAAACAATTGAAACAAATGAAAAAGGTCACCAAGAGATTGTTTTTATAGATGGACCTGTAATTAAAGCCATGAAAAATGGTGATTTACTTTATATCGATGAAATCAATATGGCTAAACCTGAAACGTTGCCTATTTTAAATGGTGTATTAGATTTCAGAAGAGCATTGACGAATCCTTTTACTGGTGAAGTGATTGTAGCGAAGGAAGGTTTTTCAGTCATTGCAGCAATTAACGTCGGTTATATTGGTACATTACCTATGAATGAAGCACTAAAAAATAGATTTGTCGTATTAGATATAGATTATATAGATGGCGACATTCTTAAAACCATTATAAAAGAACAAAGTAACTTAGAAGATGACGAATTAATTGAATCTATTATTCAATTTAATAAAGATTTACGTATTATGTCCAGCCAAGGACAAATTTCAGAAGAATCGGCGAGTATTAGAGCATTACTTGACCTTGCAGATTTAGCTACCGTTATTCCAATTAGACGTGCGATTAAACGCTCAATTATTGATAAAATTGATGACGAAAGAGAACAACAAGCAATTCAAAATGCGATTGAACTAATATTCGAGTAAGGAGCAGAACATGAGTGATCGTTTTATATTATTTAATGATGAACAAATCGATGCACAACAAATTATGATGTTGACTGATTTAGCAAAATTGCTACTTGAAGATCCAAATGTAAAAGTTTCATTCCAAAAGTTTCAACATTATAATCCAATTAACAATACTTGTAATGTTAGTTTTACTTGGTTACATCGACCAGAACATATTACAAAAGCAGGATTAAAATCAGATATCATGTTAGACACTATTGGATTTAAACATAGTGATCCAGCAATATATAAACAAATATTGGATGAATCTTTTGATCATATGGACTTTTTCAAACAGTTATTTATGTTAATTGAAGAATACAGATTATCCAATATTATTATGCAATCTAGACCTGTTACGAAAAAGTTATTTAGAAAAAGGTTAAATGTGAAAATTAAACAGAATAATAGTCAAATTCAAGTTAATCAAACTAAGACAACTTATACAGACTTATTATTTTTAACGATAGAACATGCTATTTTAAATGAAAACTTCATGAATAACATCACAATTAACGAAATGTTTGATGATGTTTTAGTACAAATATATAACAGATTGACTAATATTTTCAATTTGAAATCTTCAGAAGATAGTTATGATTTAGCTGTCAGTATAATGATTTTAGTTGATTATTTACTTAAAGAAGACATGTTGAACCAGTATTATCATTTGCCTGAACGTATTTATGCTGCGTATGAAGAAGAGTGGACTTTAGAAGATTTAAAAAGACATGATGCCGCAAATACGGATAAAAGTCATGAATCAGACGAAGATAAAGAAGACATCGTAACAGAAGATGCAGAAACGAAAACGTCAGATAGTCAGACTGATAGTGATCATTATATAGAGATGGAACTTCATGAAGGTGAGAATGATCAAGTACTGTCTGATAATGAACGAGAAGGCGACGCATCTGACGATATGACTGATATGATGGAAAAGAAAGGGAAAGGTTCAGATGATACACTTTCAGACGAAGAAGGTGGGTCACAAGGTAATCAGAATCCATACCATTTAACAGGCATCAATCAAAATGTATCATTAACTTTTAATAAACCTGAAATTACGCCATCAGATGTTTTAGCATATAATGAAGCTGTTGAAAGTGTACAATATGAAATTAAAGATTTAACGAATATTATTCAAAAATCTATGAATCATCAATACAGTGATGTGAGAGAAAATCTTACAAAAGGTAGACTACAAAAGAACTTATTAAATTGGTTTATAGATGATCAATATAAATTATTTTTCAAAAAAGATGCATTCAGTAGAAAATTAGATGCGACTTTTACATTGTTAGTAGACGCATCAGCTAGTATGCACGATAAAATGGAAGAAACGAAAAAAGGTGTCGTATTATTCCATGAAACACTTAAAAATTTAGACATTAAACATGAAATTATGTCATTTAGTGAAGATGCATTTGAAGCTGATAAAAAGGATCAGCCAAATACAATCAATGAATTAATTCTGTACAATGAATCTACGCTCAAACAAAATGATGCGAGAATCATGACACTTGAACCTCAAGATGATAATAGAGATGGTGTTGCTTTAAGAATAGCCACTCAACATTTATTACAACGATCTGAATCACAAAAATTCTTAATCGTATTTTCAGATGGGGAACCATCAGCATTTGATTATGCCGAAGACGGTATTATAGATACACATGAAGCAGTTATTGAAGCAGACAAACAAGGCGTATTTGTATTTAATGTCTTCTTAAATCAAGATGTTATTGACGAAAGTACGAAGAAAACTGTTCATAATATTTATGGTAAGCAAAGTCTATTTGTCGAAGGCGTTGAAAACTTACCATATCAGTTAGCTCCATTATTAAAAAAATTATTATTGCAATCAATTTAATTATTTATGTGTAATTCGTAAAATCGTGTTTATAATTTTCTGAAATTTCATATAGACGTAAAGTTTAACCAATGATAGAATATAGATTGTTGTATTACGTAAAAGGAGTTACATATATGAATAAAAATACTTTCGTTGTAGGATTTATGTTATTTGCAATATTTTTTGGTGCTGGTAACTTAATTTTCCCACCTGCATTAGGGTTATCAAGTGGTCATTTCTTCTGGCCAGCCATTTTAGGATTTGTTATTACAGGAATCGGATTACCATTAGTAGGGGTTATTGCAGGTTCAATTGAGGAAAAAGGATACCGCGTATCTTTAAGCAAAATTCATCCAATATTTGCAGTCGTACTACTTATTGCGATTTCATTAACAATTGGACCGTTATTCGCTATACCTCGTACTGCAGCAACTTCATTTGAAATGGGTATTACACCAATTTTAAATACAAACAGTTCAATGGCGTTGTTTATCTTCACTTTAATCTACTTTATTATCGTATTTTATTTAAGTTTCAACCCAAGTAAAATGGTTGATAAAGTCGGTGCAATATTAACACCGTTGCTTTTAATTTCTATTACTTTATTGATTATTAAAGCATTTTTCGGCTTAGGTGGCGAACCTACAGTTGGAGGAGATCCGGCTGTTTATAGTAGTGGAGGCACAAGCTTTGGTAAAGGATTTATTGAAGGATATTTAACAATGGATGCTATCGCTGCAATTGCTTTCTCAATGATTGTAATTACTGCGATTAAAAGTAAAGGCATTACTAAAGAAACAGGATTGTTTAAACAAACAATTTTATCTGGCTTAATCGCCGCGATTGCTTTAGCGTTTATCTACATTTCATTAGGTTGGATTGGTAACCATATGAATGTATCAGCAGCAACATTGAAAGAGTTAAATGATAACGGACAAAACATTGGAACATACTTATTAACAACAGCAGCACATTCAGCATTTGGTGAATTTGGTAAATATTTAATTGGAATCATTGTTGCTTTAGCATGTTTAACAACAGCTACTGGTTTAATCGTTTCAGTTAGTGAATTCTTCCATGAAGTTATGCCAAAAATTTCTTATAAATGGTTTGTTGCAATATTTACTTTAGTTAGTTTCATCTTATCAAACCAAGGTTTAACAACTGTTATCCAAGGATCACAACCAGTGTTATTAGTACTGTATCCTATCGCGATAACAACTGTACTGCTTATCATACTTGCTAAGTCAGTTAAGACACCGCCAATTGCACAACAATTAGCTGTAACATTCGTTTCAATCATTTCAATATTATCTGTAATCAATCAAATGAATTGGTTCTCAATCGGATTTATCAAAAGTTTACCATTAGCACAATATCAAATGGAATGGATTCCATTTGCAATCGTAGGATTCATCATTGGATTCATTATTGGTAAAGTTAAGAACCAAGCACCAATTGAATATAGTTAAATTAAAAAAGACAAATCTGGAAGTTATTCACTTTCAGATTTGTCTTTTTTTATGATTTAAATGTGTTTCTAAGCTGATGTTGTTCGTCTTTAAGTTGTAATAGCTTTGTTTTCAAGTCTGCTTCTAACGTTTGTAATTCTTGTTCAGCTTGTTGACGTTTACGTGTACCGTCTTCTTGAATTCTTAACGTCTCTTGAATTGTGTCTACAATGTTTGTTTGAGTCGTTTTCAATGTTTCGATATCTACAATGCCTCTTTCATTTTCTTCAGCTGTTCGTATTGCGTTTTGTTTTAACATTTCAGAGTTCTTGAGTAATAGTTCATTTGTTGTGTCTGTTACTTTTTTCTGGGCTTCTGAAGCGCCTTGTTGTCTAAGTAACGTTAAAGCGATAGCCATTTGATTTTTCCATAACGGTATACTTGTCAAAATTGAACTTTGAATTTTCTCAGCTAATGTTTGGTTTATGTTTTGAATCATTCTGATTTGTGGTGCTGATTGTAAAGTGATTTGACGAGAAAGTTGTAAGTCATAAATACGTTTTTCAAGTCGATTAATGTATTGCTGTAAATCAGCTAAATCTTGAACATCCATTTGATTATTAGATTGTTTAACTTTATTTTCAAGTTGTACTAAGTCGTTTTGCTTTAGCTCGTCTCTTTTCTTTTCGGCTGCAGCAATGTAGATATTTAATGCATCAAAATATGCTTTATTTTCTTCGTACAATTGATCTAATAAGCCAACATCTTTCATTAGCATGTTTTGTGATTTTTGTAATTCAACTGAAATGCGGTCAACTTGTGCACCAACAGATTGATATTTGCTAAACATTTCATTAACTGAACGTTCTGCACGTTTAAAGATTCTTCTTAATCGTGATTTATTTTGCTTTTGTAGCTCATCTGGATTAACTTCTTTTAATTTATTCATCAAGTTACGTAAAGATGAACCGATAGGGCCCACATCTTTAGATTGTACTTGCGTTAACATTTGATGTGAGAATTGTGAAAGTTTATTTTGTGCTTGTTGTCCGTATAATAATAAGCCATCGTTGTCTAACGGTTTAATTTGCTTTGCAATTTCGTTAATTTTTCGTTGATCTTCTTCAGAAAATTTTTGTTGATAAGTTGAAGTTACATCAGATTGACTATTTTCTTCGGTTTGTTCAGACTTTTGTGGTGTCAGCTCATTTGATGAATCCTTAAACGGATCATCAATGAGGTCATCGAATAAATTTTTATTATTTTCCGTCATATTAACGCTCCGTTTCTTTTTCGTATTCTTTTTCAAAATTGTCTTGTTTATTCTTTAAATTAACTTTTTCTTTTTTTGTATTAGGTAATACTTTTGTGTAACTATTTCGATTTTTAGCTATATCAGATAATTCCATTTCAATATCTAATTGATGATAGCTTGACTCATTTAGCTGCTTCAAATCTGCAACTAAAGTTCTTTTATTCTCATCAATCGTCAGCTTCGTTTGTTTTAACTTTGCTTTTTCTTCTTTAGATTTATTAGGCATACGTTGTAATATCGTATAATTTTCAATTAAATTCACTGTATTATCTAAATGAGAGTAGAAGAAGCTTTCCACTGTATAAAACTTTTCTGGCGATTGTTTGACAGTATTATAAATTGTTCTTGCTAATTTAGCTACTTCGTTAAGATTTTTAAATTCGCTGTACGATCTAACACGCATATAATTTTTATATAATCTTTTTAACTTTGGACTCGCATCATTTAACTGACGTCTAATAAAACGAAATTCTCTACGTGTTAATCCCATATCTTTTAAATATCGACTAGAACTGTATAACTGAATAGGTAAGAAACTAAGCACATAGGAACCCATAAATACGCCAATATCTAGCATAAAGTTTATATCTAATTGAAATACACTGAATAGAAAAGCTATAAATGAAATTGGAACTGCAAGTAGTGCACCTAATACATATGATAAATTATATTTCATTGTCATCTTCCTAGTTTATAACGTTTTGAAGTGCTTTGTTTTTTCATCTAAAGTTACGTCTTCAATCGTGTAATCATCCACTGATGAAGCAGGTGCTACACCTTCCACAACACCTTTAACAAAAGCGTCCAAATTCTCCTGATCACCACTAGCGTATATTTCCACATAGTCGCTAACATTTTCAACTGAACCTACAATATTATATTTATTTGCTAATTGAGATGTAAAAAATCTAAATCCTACACCTTGTACTCGTCCGAATACTTTTATATGTTTTGCGTTCATAAATATCACCTCATATATCCATTATAAAGGCTTCTGTGCAAAAAAACTAATAATTAGTAGTATATGTAGCAAAGCTGTTTTCTTGATTTAATTGATAAATAGATTTAAATTAATTCTAGGGTAATTTTCTTATATAGGGGAGTTTTTTGATGTGGAAAATCGTAACAATACGAGCGGACTATGAGGGATGGTGGCTCTTTGATGATTGGAGAGAGAAAATCATTAAAGAAATAATATGCAATGACTATAATGACATGTTAAAAGAATATGATGCGTTGTTAGAAAGATATCAATTAAAATTTGTGAACGAAATAATAGGTAAACACAACATTCATGCATTTTACAATAATTGCGATATTGCATATTGTGAAGATTGTGAAGAAGATTTACAAATTTTTTATAGTATTCTTATATTAAATGACAATTCAATTTATACACCATTACCAAAATAATAAATTCTGAAAATATCTCAATTAGTATTGCATTTGAACATTTCGTGACGTATAATAAGTAATAGCAATATCGTTATTCCATATTGCAAATAACATTAATTTAAATTGTGTTTTTTGTAATATGCGAATATCGCATATTGAATTTTAGTCTTGGAGGTTTCACAATTATGAAACAAGGTACAGTAAAATGGTTTAACGCAGAAAAAGGATTCGGTTTTATCGAAATCGAAGGAGAAAATGACGTATTCGTACATTTCTCAGCAATTAACCAAGAAGGTTACAAATCATTAGAAGAAGGTCAAGCAGTAGAATTCGAAGTAGTAGAAGGCGACCGTGGCCCACAAGCTGCAAACGTTGTAAAACTATAAAATATATGAATTTGAAGATCTGAAAGAAACCCTAACTCTGTTAGGGTTTCTTTTTTGGTTTTAAATAAATAAAAACCTGACAAGATCATTTGAACTTGTCAGGTTTCTTCTTTTAGTATTAATCTTATTTCACATCGTTCATAATAAGTTGTTTCAATGATTGTCTTTTTATTACTTCTCTCGCTTTACCATCTTTTACGAATAGTACAGCTGGTTTAAGCATTTGATTGTAGTTTGAGCTCATTGAGTAATGATATGCGCCAGTTGATAATACAGCAATATAGTCTTTAACTTTTGCTGAAGTGCCTAATTGCATGTTACGACCAATTAAGTCTCCAGATTCGCATAGTTTACCGGCAATGGTAACTTCTCTTGTTTCTTCATCTTGTCTATTTACTAATAACGCTTCGTATTTCGCATCATATAATGCCGTTCTAATATGATCGCTCATTCCGCCATCAATTGATACATACGTATTAACATTTGGAATTTCTTTTATTGTACCGATTTGATATAAAGTCACACCCGCTTCTCCTACGATAGAACGTCCTGGTTCGATTGTAATTTCAGGGATTGGCATGTCATATTTTTCGCTATTTTCTTTTATAGCGTCTGTAATACTTTTAATACCGTCTTCGATAGGGTAGCTTTTGTCTTCGTTCGTGTATTGTATACTAAATCCGCCACCAATATTTAAGATTTCAATGTTAATATCATTTTCTTTAAGCCATTTAAATACGATACCAACTGTATTTATTGTGCCATCCGCTTCAAATATTTGTGATCCTATATGAAAGTGAATACCTTTGAATTCAATATTTTTCGCTTCTTGAATGGCTTTAATACCTTCTAGAGCTGTACCATGTTTAATAGACAAGCCAAATTTGCTATCTTCTTGGCCTGTTTGAATGAATTCATGTGTATGTGCTTCTACACCTGGATTTACGCGTAACGTTGCTTTTACAGGCGTTGAAGCAATACGGTTAATACGTTCAATTTCATCTAATGAATCTATAACAAAATATTCTACGCCTCTTTCAATAGCATATTCAATTTCGTCAATAGTCTTGTTGTTACCATGAAAATGTATTTTACTAGCGTCGAATCCGCTTGCTAACGCTGTATATAATTCTCCCTCTGATACTACATCTAAGCCCATATTTTCTTCAGCCATTAATTTGAATAACTGTATACTGCTAAATGCTTTAGATGCATATGAAATAGAGTAGGGTAAACCGCTCTCTTGAAACGCTTTATGGAATCTTCTGCATTGTGTTCTAATTTGTTCTTCATCATATACGATAGCTGGTGTACCGAAACTTGCAGCAATTGTTTGCAATGATACACCGCCCATAGTTAAAGCACCTTGTTCATTATATTGTACTGTCATGATTTAATCTCCTTTATTAAAGAATGATAGTTGAGTGCACTAATTTGTTCAGAATTTGCTCCGACACCTTTAAATGTAAACTCATCTATTCTTATTTCATTACTATACATCGTGACACTATCACCGCTTTTTACTGATTCGTCTACTTCAACAAACATATGACTCATCATTAAACCGCGTATTGGATATCTTTTGTTGTTAATTAACGCATCATGTTTAGCTCTCGACTTAAGTATACCGTCACCATAGCCGATATCAACAACTGCGATTTTACAATCTTTATCAGCAGTGTACTGGAAGCTATAACCACACGTTTCTCCTTGTTTAATATCACGTACTTGAATAACATTAGCAGTTACTTCAAATGACTGCTTAGTTAATGTAGTAGGGAGCGTACTGTATGGTCTAGATCCATATAATATAATACCTAATCTTGCATGTGTTTGATTTGGTAATAAACCATCTTCACGTACAAAACTTGCACTATTTTGAGAATGAATAAAGTCAAATGTATATCCTTGTTCAAGAACAGCATTTAAACATTCTATCCAAGCATTTCTTTCTACTTCATATTCATCTCCGTCAAATTCATCTGCATAACCAAAGTGTGTCCATATGCCATCTATTACAGCTTGTTGATCATTTGGTAATGATTGATTATCTTCTAATACTTGTATCATTTCTTCTGCATTCTTTAGTCCTGAACGATGCAGTAAATTCTCTAGTTCTAAATGTAAGTGGATTTGCTTTAATTCATTTTTATACTGCTCAAAAAATTGTAATGAAGGTAACGTCATACTTATGTTGTGCGTTCTTAATGTTTCAAATTCAGTCGATGGGTTCATAAGAAATATATTTACATCTGCATTCATATTTCTAATTCGAACCGCTTCATGTAAAGAAGTCGTACTATATGTGCTTATACCTGCTTCTATAAAATTTTCCACAGCAAATTCTAGTCCAAAGTGATAGGCGTCGTTTTTTACAACTGCCATCACATCCGTATCATTCATTACCTTTTTAACATTATTTAAAAACGATTGTTTATCAATTGTAATTCTTGCGACCATTATAACGCCTCTTTCTGATTTAATAATGCCATGTAATAATCGGCAATCGTTATAAGTACACTTTCATCAAAGTTTAGTCTGTTTGTATGAAGTCCATAAATATAATCTTTTTCTACATTTTTAGTACCGAAAAATACAAAATAACTTGGGGCAAGTTGACGATAAAAGCTAAAATCTTCCCCGAATAAATAAGGTTTTTCTAATTCATGTGGTGTTAAATCAGCTTCTGTTAATGCATTTTTCACATTATTATATAAACTCGCATCATTCATAGTAGGGGGATACCCTTCAGCAAATTGAACATCGCACTCTACATCAAATAAAAGTTGTACACTTTCAGCGATTTTTATCATTTGCTTCTTAACAATTTCTAGATCAAGCGTATCGTATGTTCTAATCGTGCCTTCTAAGTAACCATTTTGTGGTACGGTATTAATCGCTTCACCAACGTTAAATTGACCAATATGCACAATATTTCTATTTAAACCGTTCAAATGAAATTGTTGAATTTGGCTTACTTGAGTGAGAACATGCATTAAAGCTTCTGATGCTGCTTTACCTTCTTCTTTACTTGCTACATGACTAGATAAACCGTTTAAATAAAATCTATACTCAGTTGCACTTGCTGTAATCTCATCATTTTTAAATGCAACTGTTCCTGCATCTTCAAAAGGCATAATGTGTACACCATAAATTTCATCTATTTGATATGAATTAAAGACGTTTGATTTGATTAACTGATTAGCGCCAGCTTCCGTTTCTTCAGAAGGCTGATATATAAATACAACATTATGTGGCAATTGCCCTTTATCGTATAGTGCTTTACATCTTTTAGTAAACAACATTAATGCTGTTGTATGTCCATCGTGACCACAAGCATGCATGACATTATCATTTTTGCTTTTATATGAAATATCATTAGCTTCTTGAATAGGTAAGGCATCAATATCTGCTCTAAAAGCAATTGTTTTATTGGATTGACCTTCTAAATAACCTATAATACCTGTAGCAATAGGGCGCTCATATGGAATTTCTAATGATTTAAGGAAATCTTCTATATAAGCCGTTGTTTCATATTCTTGCATACTCAATTCTGGATGTTGATGCAAATACCTTCTTGTTTCTTTAACAAATTCTAATTCAGACATTAAAATCAGTCCCTTTATATTATGTATAGAAAACGCCAATCCATAAGATTGGCGCATTTTTTATATTGAATCAAACCGTATTATTGATTTAAGTTACGTAATGCTGAAACAATTTCTTTTTTACCGTTTTCTACATCTGCTGATTGTTTAATAACTTTAGCAGGTGTACCAGCTACTACTGCACCGGCTGGAACGTCTTTTGTTACGATAGCGCCAGCAGCTACAATAGCGCCTTTACCAACGCGTACGCCTTCAAGAATAACAGCATTTGCTCCAATTAATACATCATCTTCAATGACAACTGGTGAAGCACTTGGTGGCTCGATTACGCCAGCTAATACTGAACCAGCACCAACGTGAACATTTTTACCTGTTGTTGCACGTCCACCTAATGTTGCATTCATGTCTACCATTGTACCTTCACCAACAACTGCACCAATATTAATTGTTGCACCCATCATGACAACAGCACCATCTTCAATGACAGCATGTTCTCTAATGAAAGCACCTGGTTCGATACGTGCATTAGTATTTGTTAAGTCTTTTAAAGGAATAGCAGAATTACGACGATCTTGTTCGATTTCTAACTCTGTAATGGCAGATTCATATTTTTCATAGAATCCTTTCCAGTCTTTAGCATCACAAAAGATTGTTTTTGATGTTTCTGAACCAAATACTTTAAATGATTCAGGGAATTCAACGTTATCAAATTGTCCATTTGCATAGACTTTAAGTGGGGTAACTTTTTCAGCCTCACTAATATATTTTATAATTTCTTCTGCAGTAAAATCTTTAACCATGTTAAATTCTCTCCTCATTTAAGTTATTGTATGTGTAATATCCATTTTCTTTATTTACTAATGTTTCTGCTACGTTTAAAGCACCATTAGCAAATATGTCTTTCGATTGTGCGCGGTGCGTAATTTCAATTGTTTCATCATGTCCTGCAAACAGAACTTGATGTTCTCCTACAATTGTACCACCACGTTGTGAACTAATTCCAATCTCTGCTGGTTCGCGTTTACTATTTGCTTCATGTCTATCGTAAACAGGAACAGATTGTGATCTTTTTTCTTTTATAGCGTCATATAGTTGAACAAGTGTTCCGCTTGGTGCATCGACTTTTTTATTATGATGTTTTTCAATCATTTCAATATCGAAGTCTTCTAACAACGGAACTGCATATTGAATAATTTCTTTCAAAATATGCACACCATAACTCATATTTGCACTGAAAAAGACAGGCATATCGCTAGATTTTGCTTTTAATTTTTCAATTACTGTTTCTTTTTCGCCAGTCGTTGCAATGACTAACGGTAACTCAAACTTTTCTTCGAGCAATGGTAATAGTAATTCTGGATTAGAGAAGTCAATTGCGACATCCGCTTCTGGAGCATTCGTTAAAGAATCAAAAGCAGGGTAAGGATAGTCTTTAGTTGGGTCTTTTACGACAACACCAACAATTTCATAATCTCTTTCTTCAGCTAATCTTGCAACACGTTCATTCATTGCGCCGTATCCTATTAATAATATCTTCATTGTTTTACACCATCTTTGAAAGCAGCAAAAGCATTGCTTAAAGTTTGTTTTTCAGGTTCTTCAAGTGTAACGAGAGGTAACCTTACTTCATATTGTCCAAATCCTAATTCTGTCGTAAGTAATTTGATTGGAACTGGGTTTACATCAACACTTAAATGATTTAATAACGCTTGAACGTTTTGATATAAACTTTCCGCTTGATCTAATTCGTTATTTGTAACGAGGTCAAATATTTGCTGTGTTTCGTATGGAATAGCATTTGCAACAACTGAAATTAAGCCATCTCCACCTAATTTATAGTAGTCGAACATATTATCGTCATTACCACTATATAAAGCAAAATCGCTAGGTAATTTTTCTTTAAGTGTTTTTGCGTATTCTAAATCACCAGTAGCATCTTTTAATGCAACGATATATGGATTTTCACTTAATTTAAGTACAGTATCAATTTCAATCGTCATGTTTGTTCTAGATGGTACGTTATAAAGTACAACTGGTAATTCTACTTCTGTTGCAATTTTTGTAAAGTGTGCAATTAATCCACGTTGACTTGTTTTATTATAATAAGGTGTAATCAACATAATAGCATCTGCACCAAGGTCTTTTGCTTTAATTGAAGCCTCTATAGAAGCTTGTGTATTATTTGTACCTGTGCCTGCAATAACAGGAACACGTCCGTTTATTTTTTTAATACCACATTCTAATAAAGTGTTTTTTTCTTCTGTCGTTAAAGTAGGGTTTTCAGCTGTTGTACCGTTTATAATGATACTTTTAGCTCCATTATTTATTAAAAATTCAATATGATTTTCAAATGCTTCGTAGTCTACATCGTTATTCGTGAATGGCGTTGTTAGTGCAACACCAACTCCTGTAAAAATATGTGACAAGACTGTCCACTCCTCATTTTTTTATTTTTGTAATTGCATGACTTGTTCCAACACTTGTACGGCATTTAAGCTTGCGCCTTTTAATAGGTTGTCTGACGTACACCAAATATGGAAAGTATTTTCTAATGAATCATCTTTACGAATTCTTCCTACAAATACTTCATCTTTACCAGTAGAATTAATTGATAGAGGGTATTCATTTTTTTCAACATTATCAACTAATACAACGCGATCATCTTTTTCAAATAAATTTTGAATTTCTTCTACAGTTGTTTCTTTTTCTAACGTTACATTGATGTGTACGCTATGACTATCTTGAACAGGTACACGAACACAAGTAGCTGTAACATTTAAAGAAGGTTGACTTAAAATTTTTCTCGTTTCTTCGATCATTTTTTGTTCTTCTTTTGTATATCCATTTTCTAAGAAAACGTCGATATGTGGTAACACATTATTATAAATTGGGTGAGGGTAGTTTGTTGGTGCTTCACCTTTTTCTCCATTAGATAAATCATTTCTTCCTGCTAACCCTGAACCTGAAACGGCTTGATAAGTTGTATAAGCAACTCTTTTTAAACCGAATGTATCAAGTAATGGTTTTAAAGGCACTACAGATTGAATAGTTGAACAGTTTGGATTTGCAATAATTTTGCGATTTAATTTAGGTTCATTCACTTCAGGAACAATTAAATCAATATCTTCATGCATTCTCCATTGACTTGAGTTATCTATTACAATGGCACCATGTTTTTCAAAAAGTGGGGCAAACGTCTTACTTGTACCGCCACCTGCACTCATGATGACATAATCGAAATTGCCATTTGTTTTTTCTTCAGTTAAAGCCTCAACGACATATGTTTTACCTTGAAATTCTATTTCTTTACCTGCTGATTTAGGAGAAGAAAACAATACTAGTTCATCAAAAGGAATTTCCTTTCTATCTAATACTTCTAAAACTTTTTCTCCTACTAATCCTGTTGCACCAACTACTGCTAATTTTGTCATTTTATTCACTCCATAATCCATTAATTATATATTAAAAGCTTTACTAAGTATTTGAACGGCATGTTCAGCTACATCAAGATCCACCACATATGAAATACTAATTTCTGATGTAGTTGTTTGGTAAAATCGAATATCATTACTAATCAATGTTCGGAAAGCTTTTGAAGCAATTCCTGACATATCTCTCATACCTGTACCAATTACTGAAAGCTTTGCGTAATTTTCTTTCATTTCATATCGAAGGTGAGGGTAATCACCCGTTAAATCTTCAATAATTTGTTCGATTTGATTCACTTCAGAATCTTTAATCGTAAATGATAACTGTAGACCATGTTGATTCTCAATTTGAGAAATCATATCTACATTCATTGATTCAGCTTCTAATGAATCAAATAATTTTTGTAATAAAGCAAAATTTGGCATTGGGTAAGTTAAAGTAACATGAATCATATGTGTATCTAACGCTACTCCAGTGACTGCTTTTTTCTCTAATATTTCTGTTCGTGGCATAATCCATGTTCCTTTCACGTTTGATAATGTTCTTCCGAGATACAAAGGGATGTTATAATTTTTTGCTATTTCAACACTTCTCGATTCTAAAACACCTGCACCTAAAGCACTCATTTCCATCATTTCTTCATAAGATACTTCATTCAATAATTTCGCATCTTTATAAATTCTGGGGTCTGTGCCATAGACGCCATCAACATCAGTATAAATTTCACAAGAAGTGTCTATACTTGCAGCTATTGCAACAGCCGTCGTATCAGAACCACCCCGTCCTAAAGTTGTGATTTCTAAATGATCATTTACACCTTGAAACCCTGCAACAACAAGAACATCGTGATCTTCAAAAGCACTTTCAAAACGATTCGCATCAATTTCTGCGATTTTGCTCTTCAAATGATGACCAACCGTTTTTATACCAGCTTGATATCCAGTCATCGCTTTCGTTTGAACACCAATATCATTCAATACCATAGAAAGATAAGAAATCGTTTGTTGTTCACCAGTTGTTAATAGCATAGCTAAATGTTCATCTTTAGGTTGTGAAGTTAACGTACCAATATTCTCTAAAAGCGTATCGGTCGTTTTACCCATAGCACTTACAACAACAACTAATTGTTCTCCATTATCAATACGTGACTTTAACATATAAGCTATATTTTTAATCTTGTTAAAATCGCCGACGGAAGTCCCGCCAAACTTTAATACACTTTGAGTCAAAATAATTCCTCCTATAAAATCGGAGGTCAACGCCGTAATATAAACAAAAAAACAAGTTCGGCATCCGAACTTGTTTTATATTTATATATACAAGTGATGCACTCCATTATTCCTAAGATAATGACAGACAATTAGCTCTTAACCTATACGTCCAACAAAATATCACTGCAACAATATTTTGTTTCGGCATCGCACCCTTTCGCTCCTTTTAGATTGCAGTCAAGTAGGGGAGTTACTCATGATTGATGCGCCTCATCAAAAACATATTCAATTGGTATGCATTTATTATACATATATTGAATATTGATGTAAAGAGATAAAATGTATTAATTCAAAAAGTTCGGACAATTAAAAAGATTATTAACAAAAGAACGATCGTAATCGAATTTAGATTATAAAAAGATAAATTGAAACGAAAAATTAAATTAAGGATTTGTGAGTTACGAACATAACTTGGTAGAAGTGTTTGTTAGAGGCGTCTAACGGTCACAATTCCGAATAATGGTCGTTAGAAATCGCTAACGGTCACAATTCCGAATAATGGTCGTTAGAATCCGCTAACGGTCAGAATTCTGAATAATGGTCGTTAGAATCCGCTAACGGTCAGAATTCCGAATAATGGTCGTTAGAATGCTGTAACGGTCACAATTCCGAATAATGGTCGTTAGAATCCGCTAACGGTCACAATTCTGAATAATGGTCGTTAGAACTCGCTAACGGTCACAATTCCGAATAATGGTCGTTAGAATATCTATAATGAGATTAAAAACGAGACGCCTGAGGGAATAGTACGAGTCGAAGACTACAGGCTGAGACTGTACCCTAGGCAAGCGAGTTTTTAATCGGTTTTGTTTATCTACAAACAAAAAGCTACAATCCATTTATACGATGGATTGTAGCTTTTAATCAAGTCTATTATTTATAAACACCTTGGTCTTTTAGGTATTCTTCGTATGTGATTTCTTTTGAAACTGCACCGTCTTCTTTAAGATCAATTACTCTGTTAGCAATTGTATTAATAAATTCGAAGTCATATGAAGTAAAGATGATTGAACCTTTGAAGTTCTTCAATCCATCATTAACAGAAGTGATACTTTCTAAGTCTAAGTGGTTAGTTGGTTCGTCTAGTAATAAAACGTTAGAGTTTGATAACATCATTTTACTTAACATACATCTAACTTTCTCTCCACCTGAAAGTACGCTTGCTTTTTTCTTAACTTCTTCACCACTGAATAACATACGTCCTAAGAATCCTCTTAAGAATGTTTCTGTTTGTTCTTCAGGTGGTGCGTATTGTCTTAACCAATCTACTAAATCCATATTTACACCTTCGAAGTATTCTGAGTTATCTTTAGGTAAATATGATTGAGATGTTGTAACACCCCATTTTACTGTGCCTTCGTCTGGTTCTAATTCTCCAGCTAAAATGCGTAGTAGGGTAGATTTAGCGATTTCACTTTCACCAATTAATACTGCTTTATCATTTGGATTCATCGTAAATGATACATTGTCTAATACTTTATTACCGTCAATTGTTTTAGAAACACCTTGGACTTGTAATAATTCATTACCAATTTCTCTATCAATTGTAAAATTAACAAATGGATAACGTCTTGATGATGGTTGAATATCGTCTAATTCGATTTTATCTAACATTTTCTTACGACTTGTTGCTTGTTTCGATTTAGATGCGTTTGCGCTAAATCGTGCAATAAAGTCTTGTAATTCTTTAATGCGTTCTTCTTTTTTCTTGTTTTGATCTTGTGCCATTTGGCTAGCTAATTGACTTGATTGATACCAGAAGTCATAGTTACCAACAAATAGTTTAATTTTACCGTAGTCTAAGTCGGCAATATGTGTACATACATTATTTAAGAAATGTCTGTCATGTGATACAACAATAACTGTATTTTCAAAGTTAATTAAGAAATCTTCTAACCATGCAATGGCTTTAATATCTAAACCGTTTGTAGGCTCATCTAGTAAAAGAACATCTGGATCTCCAAATAAACTTTGTGCTAATAATACTTTTACTTTTTGGTTATTTTCTAATTCAGACATTTGTTTGTCATGTAATTCATCTTTAATACCTAATCCAGAAAGTAAAACAGATGCATCCGCTTCTGCATTCCATCCGTTCATTTCAGCGAATTCTCCTTCAAGTTCTGCTGCACGCATACCATCTTCATCAGAGAAATCTGGTTTCATATAAATTTCGTCTTTTTCTTTCATAACTTTCCATAATTTCTCATGGCCTTTTAAAACAACGTCGATTACTTTTTCATCTTCATGAGAAAAGTGATCCTGTTTTAATACTGCTAATCTTTCATCTTTTCCAAGCGAAACATGACCAGACTGTGAATCTAATTCTCCTGATAATACTTTTAAGAATGTTGATTTTCCTGCGCCGTTTGCTCCAATAAGTCCGTAACAATTACCTGGTATGAACTTAATATTTACATCTTCAAACAGTTTACGATCACCAAATCGCAAACTTATATTAGTAACTTGTAACATTAAATGACTCCTTTTCATTAATACTTCTACCGATGAATTATATCATAAATCACATAAAAAAGCGCAAGAGATTGAACTGTCGTTACACGAAGCAAAATGCATGTTATAATATAGGAATGAAAAAGATTAGAATGGAGAATAACATGGCACAGGATAAAGAAACACTTGTAGGTCGCATAGACTTTTTAAAAGTGGATAGATTAGAAGGTTCAACATACCATTTGCTTGGACCAAACAGTGAACGCATTAAAATGAACGCTTCAGAAGTAGATACTGATGATGAATTAGAAGCAGGAGAAGATTATAGTTTCTTCGTATATCCAAGTAGATCTGGAGAATTATTTGCTACTCAAAATATGCCAACAATTACAAAAGACCGCTATGATTGGGTAAAAGTTTTACGAGTTGATAGAGATGGCGCAGCAGTTGATGTAGGTTTACCAAGAGAAGTTTTAATTCCATGGGAAGACTTACCAAAAGTAAAAGAACTTTGGCCACAAAATGGTGATATGATTTTTTGTACACTTAGAATAGATAGTAACAGTCAAATGTTTGCTAGACTAGCTACTGAAACAATTGTAGATACAATGTATAAAAGTGCAGAAGAATCTGTGTTACATCAACATGTAACGGCTCGTCCATATCGTTTGTTAAGAGTCGGAACGTTCTTACTATCTAACGAAGGCTATAAAATTTTTGTTCACGAATCAGAACGAAAGCATGAGCCAAGACTTGGAGAAGAAATGGATGTCAGAATCATTGGCGTGAAAGAAAATGGTGAGTTAAATGGTTCATTCTTACCACTTGCACATGAAAGATTAGATGAAGACGGTCAAGTTATATTCGATTTATTAGTTGAATATGATGGAGAATTAGCTTTTTGGGATAAATCAGACCCAGAAGCAATTAAAGAAGTCTTTAATATGAGTAAAGCAAGTTTCAAACGCGCAATTGGTAGATTATATAAACAAAAATTAATCACAATTGAAACAGGCAAAATCACGATTACACAAAAAGGTTGGTCTCAAGTAAAAAAAGAAGACTAATATAATGTATATGATAAATTTTTAATCTCCTTAGAAATTCTAAGGAGATTCTTTTCTAATCATTAAATTACAATAAATTACATTATTGACATATATTAAATATCACTGTATCTTATAAGTATAACAATATCGAACATAATCAAACAATTGAATATTTGGATCGTGACTATTCAATTAGGCGAAAACCACAATTCTTAAGGTGTCTTGTATACCTTTAGTCTTGTGGTATTTTTATATCAAATTATTGGAGGTATCACTGCCAATGATAATTAAACAAGTATTAAATAATAATGTTGCAATCGCTATGACAAACAATGGGGAAGAAGTAATTGCGATGGGGAAAGGCATCGTATTTAAAATGAAAAAAGGGGACTATCTATCTGAAAATACACCGGAAAAAATTTTTAGATTAGATAATAAAGAAGTAAGCTTTCATCTTCAATCTTTAATTCAAGATGTGCCAATCGCTATTATTGCTACATGTTGCGAAATTCTAGACAATATAAAGCATAAATTTAACTTTAAATTACAAGATTATATTTATATTACTTTAACGAATCATTTACATCAGGCTATTAATAGATTAAATGCTTCTAAAAGTCCAAATATCACGACGATTCAAATAGAAGATATTTATCCGAAAGCATTTGAAGCGAGCGTATATGCTTTATCTATTATTAAGCGCAATTTGGATATTGTTTTTCCAGTATCTGAAGCTAACCATATAGCATTACATATTATAAATGCAGAACAATTAGATTCAGAAGAAGATCTTTCAACGAAAAAGACTGTCAATATCACGTTAAATGAAATGATTAAATGTATGAATGAAATTGGCATAAATCGAAACAAATCTAACGAATATTATTACGATCGCTTTCTTCAACACTTGAAATACTTTGCAGAACATAATAAAGAACATAGTGTGGATTGCCAACATGAAATTGATGTATCTTTTCAGCAATATTTAAAAGACCGCTATCCAAAGTCATTTCAATACGCGAGTGAATTCTTTAATTCACTTTCTAGCACGTTCAATATTGTTATAAATCCTAATCATTTGTTCTATTTTCAATTGCATATAGAACGAATATTATCATCACAATCAAAGGGAGGTGCTGAACATGAGTAAAGAAGAGAATATGATGATTGGTTTTTCGATTGTAGCCATTGCTGGCGATGCTAGAAGAGAAGTGATGGCTGCAATGGAAAAAGCTAAAAACGAATTGTTTGAAGAGGCGCGTGAGCATATTGCAAAAGCGAACGAATTTATTACTGAAGCGCACAAAGAGCAAACACAATGCTTAGCTAAAGAAGCGAGCGGTGAATCTGGCGAATTGAGCTTTATTATGGTCCACGGTCAAGATCATTTAATGACAACAATGGCGCTTAGAGATTCTGTAAATTACATTATTGATATTTATGAACAACTTCAATCTTTAAAAGCAAATAGGTGATGAAATTGAATAAAATAATTAAATTCATTGAAAAAATGAAACCATTTTTTGAAAAAGTAGCTTCGAATCCATATTTAACAGCTATTAGAGATGGATTTGTTGCTTTAATGCCTGTTATATTATTTTCTTCATTATTTATACTAGTCGCTTATGTTCCAAATGTATGGGGATTCCACTGGTCTAAAGATGTTGAAGGTATCATCATGAAAGTTTATTCATTTACAATGGGCATGCTTGCTTTGTATATGGCGGGAACCGTTACAAAGTCACTTACTGACCATAAAAACTTAAAATTACCGAAGACAAATCAAATTAACGTCATTTCTACATTTGTAGCTGCTGAATCATCATTACTTATTGTAGCTATGAATCCAGTTAAAGACGGTATCAGTATCGATATGTTAGGAACTAAAGGTTTAATCGCTTCATTTATCGTAGCATTTACAGTTCCAAATATTTATAATTTTTTCATTGGTCGTAATATCACAATCAAAATGCCACCACAAGTACCAGGTAATATCGCACAAGCATTTAAAGATATGATTCCTTTTGCTGTGTCTGTAGGCTTTTTCTGGATAATTGATATTATCATTAGACATTTAGCTGATGGAAACTTAGCAGAATTAGCAACGATTTTATTATCACCATTATTTACAGCGGCGAATGGTTACTTAGGATTTGCTTTAATCTTTGGATTTATGGCATTCTTCTGGTTTATTGGTGTACATGGTCCATCTGTAGTAGGTCCAGCAGTTATTGCCATTATGTATAACAACCAAGTAGAGAATTTAAAATTATTTAGAGAAGGGCAACATGCTCATATTGCGTTAACACAAAGTACTCAAGACTTTGTTGCATTAATCGGTGGTACAGGTGCTACATTATTAGTTCCTTATATCTTTATATTCTTATGTAAATCTAAAGAATTAAAAGCTGTAGGTAAGGCGTCATTTATACCGACAACATTTGCTGTAAATGAACCTTTACTATTTGGTGCGCCAATCATTTTAAACCCAGTGTTTATGATACCTTTCATCATTACACCAATTCTAAACTCTTGGGTATTAAAATTTTTCGTTGAACATTTAGGTATGAATGGATTTATGCATTTTCTACCTTGGCCAACACCAGGTCCAATCGGGATATATATGGCATCGAACTTCGCACCATTATCTTTACTTTTAATCGTCGTTATTTTAGCATTAGACTTTATCATTTGGATGCCATTTATTAAAGCTTATGACCGCATCAAAATTGAAGAAGAAAGTATATCAATTGAAAGTCAAAACATCGAACCGAAAGCACCTGAAAAAGCTGAAGAAAAAGAAGCTATCAATTATGATATTAAATCAAATGTAAATGTTCTTGTTGTCTGTGCCGGTGGTGGTACGAGTGGTATATTAGCAAACTCACTTAATAAAGTAGCAGCAACTAAAAATATTAACTTAAATGCTACTGCACGTGCATATGGCCAAGATATGGATTTAATTAAAGATATGGACGTTGTCATTTTGGCACCTCAAATGGATTCAATGAAAAATGAAATGAAGAAGTACACGGATCAATATGGCGCTGCATTAATGACAACAACAGGTAAAGAATATATCGCATTAACACGTGATGGTGATACAGCCATTGAAAAAATCTTTAACTTATTATCTAAAAAGGAAATATAAACAAGGAGTAGTGACATGTTAGAATTACCAAATTCATTTGTATTAGGTGCTGCAACTGCGGCATATCAAGTTGAAGGATCAAGTAAAGTTGATGGCAAAGGGAGAGTTTTATGGGATGAATTTTTAGAAAAACAAGGGCGATTTAGTCCAGACCCTGCAAGTGATTTTTACAATCGTTATGAAGAAGATATTAAATTAGCAAGCGAACATGGTATTAAAGCATTACGTATATCAATTGCATGGTCAAGAATCTTTCCAAAGGGGTATGGTGAGATTAATAAAAAGGGCGTGGCATATTATAAACAAGTATTTAACACTTGTCGTAAATACAACATTGAACCATATGTAACATTACATCATTTCGACACACCTGAGTCGTTATTTAAAAAAGGTGACTGGCTTAATAAAGAGAATATTGAATACTTCTTACAATATGCAGAATTCTGTTTTGAAACTTTTCAAGATGACATCAAATACTGGATGACAATTAATGAACCTATTGCATATGCTATGGGTCAATATGTTACTGGGGCATTCCCTCCAGGTGAGAAGTATGAAGTCGTAAAATGTCTTCAAGCACAACATAATCAAATTTTAGCTCACAGTAAAGTCGTCAATCTATTCAAAGAAAAAGGGTATAAAGGTGAAATTGGTATTATACATTCACTCACACAATTTTATTCGATAGATGACAATCCAGAGAATATAAAAGCAGCTTATATACAAGATATATTCGCAAACGGTTTTATGCTAGACGGTACATTTTTAGGGGAATATACTGAGGAGAAATTAGCCGTTGTTCGACAAATTGTTGATGCGAACAATGGTCATTTAGATATAACTGATGAAGAAAAAGCGATTATTAAAAAAGCTGCACCACAATCTGATTTTCTAGGTATTAATTATTATCAAAGTAACTGGGTGAAATACCATAATGGGGAGAGTTATATTCATCATAACGGTACAGGAGAAAAAGGTACTGCCATTTTTAGATTAAAAGGCATAAGTGAAATTGTTAAAAATGAAGCAATACCGACAACAGATTGGGATTGGTACATCTATCCTGAAGGTCTATATGATATGATTATGCGTATTAAAAAGGACTATCCAAATTATAAAAAACTTATGATCACTGAGAATGGGTTAGGGTATAAAGACCATTTTATAGATGAAGAAACAATAATAGATGATGAGCCACGAATAGACTATGTAAAAGGGCATTTAGAAAGTGTTAGCAACGCTATTAAAGATGGTGCCAATGTAACAGGATATTTCATATGGTCATTACAAGATATGTTTAGTTGGTCAAATGGATATAATAAGAGATACGGTTTATTTTATATCGATTTCGAAACTCAGAAAAGATATATTAAGAAAAGCGCATTATGGTATAAACAATTATCCGAAGCAATTGATAAACAGAACTAAATAATCAATATAAACCCCCGCTTCTTTCAATATGTGAGAGAAGCGGGGGTTATATTATGTTACGAAATAGGTGTTGCGTAAGTTTCTATAACTTTATTTAATTCATTGATGTGCTTTGTACCATCTTGTTCTAACCATGTGCGACATGATACTTCGCCATTCTCAATATATGCTGTTGTAGCGCCTGCCCATGTTGAGCGACCACATAATACGCCATTAAATGTTGAACCAGACTCTTTAGCAAATTTCAATGTGTCTTGGAATAGCTTTGCAGATACACCTGCACTTAAGAATATAAATGGTAAGTGCGTAGATTCAGCTTGTTCTTTAAATAAATTTCTTGCTTCTTCTATAGTATATACAACGTCATCTTCAGCAAAACTTTCAACATATTTCATATTAACAGGTACTTCTACTTTTAAGACATCTACTTTGAATCTCTCTTCTGAGAATAATTTCATAGCTTCGTTTACTTTATGAGGCTTTAACTTCGCATATTCTTTACTAGTACCATCTTCTATATTGGCATCATAACTTACAATTTCAAGGAAGAATGGTATATCTTCTGCTAAACACTCAGATCCAACACGTTCAACAAAAGCTTCTTTTTGATGGTTAATTGTTTCACCTTCATCAACATCAAAGTATACAAGTAGTTTAATAGCATCAGCACCAAGTTCTTTTAATGATCTTACTGAAAATGAATTAAGTAAATCCGGTAAACGTCCTGGTCTTGTTTTGTCATATCCTGTTTTTTCATAAGCTAGAATTAAACCGCAATTGTCATTTCTAACTTTTGAAGCGGGTATACCGTATTCTGGATCTAACAATATACTTGAAGCATATTTTGTTAATGTTTCAGAAACTTGTACTTTAAACGATTCGATTGTTTCTTCATTTGCATGTTCACCTAACATTCTCTTTAAAGCACCGCGTTGATCGATAGCTAATGCAGCAATATGTCCTGAATCATTCGTTAACTTTGATAAATCTTTAACCAATTATAAAACCTCCATTAAAATTATTATTTTATATAAATTAATCTACGTATTCACCTTTATTCCATTTATCAAGATATTCATCAAACATATGAGAATTATAATGAACTTGATCTTTAGTTAATACTTGATTCATTTGTTCAACTAATTGAGCTGATTCATCCGTTTCGATATATTCAGCATTAATAAATGTTTCTATAATATCTTTGATTAAATCAATACCAGACACAGTTCCACCAACTGCAATAACATTACAATTATACTTTTCTTTAGCAATTCGAGCGCTCGTAATATCACGAACTAAAGCGACACGAGCGTTTGGTACTTTATTAGCAGAAACACTTATTCCCACACCAGTTCCGCATAGAACAACACCTAAATCAGCTTGTTCTTGTGTAACTGATTCAGCTACTTTAACGCCGTAAATAGGGTAGTGGGTTCTATGATGATCATAAGTACCATAGTCTATTACATCGTGTCCTAAACTTTTAAGAAATCCAGAAATCTCCATCTTCACATTTGTTACAATATGGTCGCATCCAATAGCAATTTTCACTTTATTTTCCTCCTATTAACACAAACAATTTAACATATCTATTCTAATTTGATGTCTTCCAGCGTCGTACTCAGATTGAGCAAAAGCTTTAGCACAATTAACAGCTAAAGTAGGGCCAACAATTTCAGAACCAATCGTTATAAGTCTTGTATTATTATGGCGACACGTCATATTAGCAGAACGGTCATCAGAAATCGCCGCAGCAATCATATTTTTATGCTTATTCGCAATAATAAAAGGTGCAATACCAAATTCATCAATAATAATACCTTTAGCATCTTGATGTTCATTAAGTAATTCGACAGTATTAACCGTCACTTTGTATACATCGTCTGCCAAAGCCTCATCATAACTATCTACAACTTCAATACCTGACTCAGATAAAGCATTCACAACTTTATCCTTCAATGACACTGCATTTTTCGTGCAACTGATTAAAATCTTCATCTTATACTACAACCTCCATTGTTTGTATTTGTTCGTTTTTGTTAATTATAATATAAAATCAAACAACGTATATGTCAACGGATATGGCAAAGGAAGTAAAAAGTGAGTGTCTATATATAATGAACACAAAAAAATTAGGGCTAAGATTTTATCTCTCAGCCCTAATGAACAATCATATTCATTTTATATAATCACATTTGGATATTGTTCTCGAATTTCATCGGATACGTCATCATCCGTAATAACAGCGTCTACTTCGTTTATATCGAAGAAGTTGTATAATGCTTGAACACCGAATTTAGTACTATCTGCTGTTATATATTTCTTTTTAGCATTTTCAAGAATAATGTGGATGCCTTTTCCTTCTTCTTCATTTGCAGTAGTTAAGTTTTGACCGTGTATGCCATTAACGCCAACGAATGCTTTCGCTACATGGAATTCTCCCATCATTTTATTAGCGAATTGACCGATAAATGTTCCCGTCTTCGATCTAAATCTTCCGCCGACAAGCATAATATCAATATTAGATAAGTCCTTATATTGTAAGAATATATCTAGTGAATTTGTAATAATACTGACGTGTTTTGTTTTAATGAATTCATAAATCAATTCGTTTGTTGAACCTGATCCGATAAATACAATGTCTTCATTATTAATGAGGTCGCCGCATTTTTTAGCTATTTTCATTTTATTTGATACGTTTAAAGTTTGTTTTTCTTTGTGAGACTTTTCATTATAAAGATTGTTTTCTTTTAATTGGGCGCCACCGTGTATTCTAAGGAGTAGTCCTTCTTTTTCGAGTTCTTTCAAATCTCTCCTTATTGTCATTTCTGCAACTTGCATTTTTTTAGATAGGGAAGTTACTTTTACTGACATGTCACGGTTTATTTCGTCCATAATAAATCTATGTCTATCTACTTTGAGTTTCACGTTACGGCCTCCTAATGATAAGTTCGAATTTGTTTGATTTTATTGTAACATATTTAAATTAAAACAAAGAGTAAACATCATTTAACCCGATAAATTAAGGCCAGGACACAAATGTCCTAGCCTTAGACTGTCGACAAAGTCACTTAAAGTGAACTTGATGCCAGTTTTTAGCTCTTAATAGATTGTTTTCACATTCTTTCTAGTTAGAAAATCTAACTAGATTGTTTGATTGCTCAAGTCTTTCTAGTTAGAGTTAAAAATCAGTAAAAATATTGTGATATTACACATTTACACACGAGAAATAGCGCTTACTAGATTGTTTTATAATTCTTTCTAGTTAGAAATTCTAACTAGATTGTTACTCAAAGTCTTTCGAGTTAGATCTAAAAACCTATTAAAAACGAGACGCCTGAGGGAATAGTACAAGTCGAAGACTACAGGCTGAGACTGTACCCTAGGCAAGCGAGTTTTTAATCGGTTAAGTTTGACGATAAACTAAGGCTAGAACACAAATGTTCTAGCCTCGCTTTAGTTTGTTTTTATTCGATTTCATTAGTTAATGTTTCTAATTGATCTATTAAGTTTCCGATATACTGTATTGTTTCTTTTAACGGTTTATCTGTAGTAACATCGATACCAGCTAATTCAGCTAGTTCTACAGGTGATTTTGAACCACCTGTTTTTAATACGTTTAACCAATCATCAACAGCGGGTTGACCTTCTTTTTCAATACGTTGACTCATCACAGTACCGATTGTAAGTCCTGCTGAATATGTGTAAGGATATAATCCCATGTAGTAATGTGGTTGGCGCATCCAAGTTAATTCTGCACCTTCTGTAATTTCTACATCGTCACCCCAAAAGTCAGAAATCACTTGTTTTTTAATTTGATTAAGTAGTGGGGCAGTTAAGGCTTCACCTTTATCAACGTTTCTATATACTTCTCTTTGATATTTTGCTTCTAATAGGTGTGTAACCATATTATGATAATACGTTCGAGATATGATTGAACTTATAACCCAACGTTTAAATTTAGGGTCTTCAGATTTTTTAAGTAAACTGTTGGCCATTAACATTTCATTCATAGTTGATGGTGCTTCTACAAAATACATTGAACAGTCAGCTTGATATACATTTTGGTGTGCATTTGCTAAATTAAAGTGTCCAGCATGTCCTAATTCGTGTGCGAGTACGAACACTTCTGTCATTTTACTTGTCCAAGAAATAAAGATAAATGGATTTATACCATACGGGCTCGCACAATATGCACCAGTTTGTTTCCCTTTATTTTGAGGGAAGTCAATCCAGCGTTTATCATAGCTATCATTAACCATTTGCATATAATCGTTACCAAGTACACTTAACGCTTCTTTAATATATTCTTTAGAGCCTTCTATAGAAACATCGGGTTCATAAGTTGGATCTAATGGAATACGTAAATCTTCAAACTTTAACGCATCTAAGTTATTTGTACGTTTCAGTAATTTAGCGTAACGTCTCATATGAGGTGCCAATTCTTCTGATATAACATCTATTTGTCTATCATACATTTCTCTCGTGACATCTTGTTCTTCTAATAAGAAATCAATGACAGAATCATAGCCACGTAATTCTGATTCAATTTTTTCTTTTTGAACATGTGCATTATACGTTGCTGCTGTTGTATTTTCGTAACGGCGTAATGCATCACTAAATTTCTTAAATGCGTTGCGTCTTACTTCAGTATTTGAATCAACTTCATAATCACCTTCAAATGAAACGTAGTCTAATGGAATTTCTTCACCATTTGCTTCGAAAGTACCAAACTCAATGTCTAACATTTTCGTTATGCCATATAACTCGTAAGGTGCACCAAAAGTAGGTGAGAATGTTGCTAAAGTTTTTTCTACTTCAGGATGTAATGTATGTGCTTTTTTAAGTTTCAATAAAGATAAATATTTAGGATATTCAGATTGTTTAATTAAAGCATTAAACGTTTCTTCATCTAATTGCAGTATTTCAGATTCCACAAACGATAATAATCCCGCAACTTTACCATATGTAGTTGAGAACTGTGCAGCTACTTTTTGGCTATCAGCATCTGTAGTATCAGTAGAATATAGCAATTCTGCATATGTACTTAAATGTATAATACTTATAATTATTTCAGCTTGTTCAATTAAAGCAGATTCAATCGTTGAAACATCATGTAATTGATCTACATACTTTTTATTAAATGCTTTAACAGTCTCTACTAATTCTTTCAACGCTGTATAAAAATCATCATTACTTTGATATAAGCTCGTTAAATCCCATGTTTCTTGAGTAGGAACTTCACTTCTTAATACTTGTCCCATATAACCATCCCTTTATATAATATTTGCAATGTTCACATAATTGCTCTTACTCATTATAATCTTTATTATTTCTATGTACAAACATACAAAACTAATTGAACCATTATAAACTTACAAAACTAAATAAAGTTTTAAAATATATAATTATTATTGCAATAATCGGGTATAATTATAGACATCATGTTAGAGGAGGTTTATACATATGAACATTTTTGATTTTCCAAATTACTTATGGATTACTTTCGTAGTCGTTGTTATATTTTCAATATTATCTTCATTAATATTAAAAAAACATATCATTAGTGCAGTATTAACTTTTATCGTCCTAGGACTAATAGCATTTATATTGCCTAATTTTTACGATATTACATATGAACCATTATTAGGATTTGCTGCATTTATGGCTATTATAAGTTTATTTACTAGTTTATTAACTTGGTATTTAGTCAGAAGAAACAAAAATAGAAAACTTGCAAAATCATCACATAATGAAGTTGTTGAAGACGAGCGTCAATTCGAAGAGTTAAAAAGAAGAAATAAATAGTAAACAAAAACGCCAAATCTGCACGATTTGGCGTTTTATCTATGTTATAAGCAATTCTACTTAAAATAAACTGGTGTTGTTATCGAATATAAAGCCTCATTAATTAGCTTTGATCCATCTGCGCTAAGCTCTGAATTCTTCAATGTACCTTCATATTCAAAGTCACATCGTTCAATTGTATCAATACTCTTAATATTTCTAACATCAATACGCGCTTCTATTCTTACAAAACCATGTTTTTCAACAAGATATCGTGTTATAAATTGAATGGCTTCAGTCATATAACCTTTTCCTTTTGCAGAATCTACAACCCAATAGCCAATTTCACAAGAGGGTAAGCGTTGGTCAATTTTTTGTAATACAATTGATCCAACAAATGATTCTGTATCTTTTTCAAATATAAAATATCTTAAATATTTGTTATTTGCCTTAATATCCGTTGTTTTATTTATAAAATCCGTAACTTTAAAGTCATCAAAAGTATAATTAAAAAATGAAATCCATTCCTTTAATCGGTCTATTGAATCGAGCATTTCTTCTTTAATTGTATTCTTATAAGAAAAAACACGTTCACCTGCAATCAAAAATAAACGTGACGTATCTAATTTTAAATCAATTTGTTGCACTTTATCCATCATAAAACTCCTGTCATCCTTTTTTCATATACTTACTATAACATGCTATAACTAAATTGAATTTGAAAATTTTTTGAAATTGTTATTGACCCTAACGTTACGTTAGACTATATAGTAATGAATACGAGGAGGTTAAGACGATGAAAATGACAGTTAAAGAAGTAGCAGATCTAGTAGGTATAAGTGTGCGCACACTTCATCATTACAATGACATTAATTTATTAAACCCAACTACAATATCAGAATCAGGTTATCGATTATATTCTGAAGACAACTTAGATAGGCTACAGCAAATTTTATTTTTCAAAGAACTTGATTTTCCTCTAAAGAAAATTAAAAAAATTCTCGACGATCCATCGTTTAATCAACAAGAAGCATTGGATATGCATAAGATAATGCTATTAAATAGAAGAAATCGTATTGATAAAATGATACAAACGATAGATCAAACAAGCCAACATATGAAAGGAGAAATTCAAATGACTAAAGAAGAAAAATTTATAGGATTCGATTTCAATAACAAAGAATACGAAGAAGAAGCTCGTGAAAAGTGGGGCGATGAAACAATTGATAAAGCAAATAAACATATCAATAACTGGTCAGAAGAAGAAAAAGCATCAAAAGAAGAAGAAATGAATCAAATCTTTAGAAACTTTGCTGAATATAGAGACCAATCACCAGAATCAGAAGTTGCACAATCCATTGTACAAAAATGGTATGATTATTTAAATAGCAATATTAACTACAATTATTCATTAGAAATCTTTCAAGGTTTAGCCGATATGTATGTAGCTGATGAAAGATTCACTAAAAACATCGACAAATTCGGTAACGGAACAGCACAATTTATGAGTAAAGCAATTAAAGTATATGTTAGTAAGCATCAATAATTCAAAAAACCTTCTTTAAAACGAAGTAATATCGATTTAAAGAAGGTTTTTATTTTTACTGCAAAACAATTAGTTTCTGCATTATCCAAATTAAATATTCAACAAGTATATGTAAGTCATATGTCTAGAGCTTATGAAACTGTTAAACCATTTATAGAACATTACAATATTAAAGTTACATATGATACACAATTAAATGAGCGCATATTAAGTGATTTACCAATAGATAATTGGCTAACTGAGCTCACAGAGGCTTTTAATAACTATGAATATAGAATTAATCATGGCGAAACGAGCTCAGAAGCTCAAAAAAGAATTTTAAGTGTATGTAGATCCATAAGCATGACAGAAAACACTTTAATTGTTACACATGGAAACATCATGACATTATTATTAAATCATTTTGATAAGAGCTTTGGATTCGAGGACTGGAAGAAATTACAGAACCCAGATTTATTTAGTATAGATGATCACCATAAAGTTAAGCATATAGAACTTAAGTTAGATGAATAGGTGCCCTATAATCACAATATACTTAACTTCCTATAATGACCATTATTTCAACTCAAATGAAACACGTTACTCCTCTTTGCAATAATGCTATAGTGAAATCTACATTTAAGATGTAAAATTGGAATTGACTTACTCTAATAGATTCAGAACATGTGACGAGCTGAATTAACTACTATTCGATTATATCTATTGGTTTAATAATCATATAATTCATGGTTCATTGAACTATCAAACGCTAGTGAATTATAAATTAATTACTACATAAAAATTGTCCAATTTATTGTTCACAGACCATGAGTAGAAATTCATAAAGATAATATTTAGAAAATATTGATTTATCTGTCAATTCTGTGTAAAATAATTTTACACAAAATATGTATAATGATTTTACACGTATTTTGTGTAAAAAAATAAGGGGGTGAATCTAATGGAAAAATTATTTGAAATTAAAGAAGAAGAAGTCCGTGGGGTTCAATTGGGCAATAGCTGGCAAACTTGGAACTAAACATTTAAAAAAATACTAAGTAGTTTTAGTGCTACTTAGTATTTTTATATTTAGTTTAAATGGGAGTGATGATTATGAATGAATTTGTTAAGTTAAAACCGTTTGTACATGTATTTAAAAACGGTAATTCTTATGTATTTTTCGATTATGGAAATAATAAAAAACTAGAGATTAATTCTAAAGTTAATATAGATACTTATTTAAAAGGACTAAATAAGCCTTTTATTATGAATGAAATAAGAAATGAATATAAAGAAAATAGTGAATACATAGAGCAATTAAATGAGTTTTTATTGCATAAAGGATTCTTATATGAAAAGAATAGTGTAGAACTTAGTAAGATTGAAGAAAGCTTATTATTTTATTCAAGTACATTGGAAGAGCTTAATGATTCAATTAACAAAATGAAAAATGCAAATATTGCTATCATTGGTGTTGGTGGAACAGGCTCATGGGTGTGCCAAGAATTAGTTATGAACCAGGTAGGTAAATTGAAATTGATAGATCCTGATATAGTTGAGTATGGTAATTTACAAAGACAATCATTATATAATATGAACGATATTGGTAGTGCAAAAGTAAAGGCATTGAAAAACCATCTCGAGCTACTAAATAATCTCACAAAAATAGAGACTTCTACAAATAAAATAAAGAATTTTTCAGATTGTATAGATGAACTTTATGACGCTGATATAATTATTTGTACTGCAGATGAACCATCTGCTACACAAATTAGTTCATTAATAAATGAATATTGTATTAAAAAAAAGAAATATATGGTTGCTACACTTGGATATACAAATGCAGTGGTAAATTTACCATTCACTTATATATCGACTGATTGTGAATCTTCATGCATAAAATGTAATTATAACGAAAATAGTTTCTTTGAAAATTATGATCTGATAAACAAAGGAACAGGCGGAACACCGTTGACTCCTGTAGCAAGTATACTAGGTTCACTAATCGTTTTAGAAGTAATTAATTTAATAAATAACCCAGAGAAATCAATTTTTAATAAGATAAAAGGAACTATGAATATAAATAATTTAGAGTTTTATACTGAAGAATCATCAAAAGATAAAAAGTGCAAATTGTGTTCAGGGGGTAAAAATGGAAATTTATATTAAGAATGCAAAAATTTTCTCCATGTTTAAGGAAATTCCTTTCAAATATTATGAAAAGTTTGGTGAAGAAAATTTACATAGGTTGATTAATAATATTGATAATGACACTTCTTTATATCCATTAGACGATCCAGGAACTCCTAATTCAACTTTTGTTTTGAGAATAAGAAATAATTTGTATGATTTTTTAAAGGAAATAATGAAGAAAGGTAATGAAGGAATAAAAGTATTTAGTAAAGTTGAAAATATTGATATATACACGAAATGGATTTTGAAAAATTTAGATATCAAAGTGAGTTATCAAAAATGTATAAGTAAATCATATTATGATAAAAGCAAGTACCCATATAATAATTTAAAGTACTCTTTAAAAAATGGATTTATATATGACATTATAAATTATTACTTAAAGAGTTACTCTATAAGAAAAAAAGATATAGAGTTCTCTAATCTATATATAGCTCATCAATTTTATGGATATAAAAAATATCTTTTAGCAATTTATAGATACAAATTAGGTATTAATAGTGCAAAAGATCAAGTAAGTATCATGTCGTATATTGGTATTATAAATAGTTATATAAAAATAAAGAGGTATAGTATAGCAAGTAGTTATTTAGATGAACTTGAATTGAATTTAAAAGAAAAAAATATGAATGATAAATATTATACATGGCTAATAAACCTTAAAAGTTATATTTATTCATTAGAAGATGATTATAGAGGTTATAAACTAATCGAAGGACTTAAAAAAGATAAAATAGATAATTGTTATGAGAAGACCGATCTCATTTTAATGAAAAATAAATTATCTTTAGATAAGAAGTATAAAAAGATAAATACTAATACTTATTTAGAAAGAATTAAACAAATTATAAGAATTAGAGAATACGATGATGATTTAAAAATCAGTTATTTAATTGAATTTTATAATTGTTTTGATTTTCTTGACAGTGAAATAGAAATATATTTTTATCATGAAGAATATGAATATTTATTACTTATAACAAAAGATTTTCAAAAAGAACATTTATTTCAAATTATGAAAGATAAAGTTATCAAAATTTTTAATGATAAAACTTTGGTTAAATATCTGATGTATATCGAAAAGGAAAAGTTATTATCAAATGATAAAATACTAATTTTAGTAAATATATATTTAAAAAATAATACACTCACAAATTTATTGATTAAATATATATATATCTATTTAAAGAATGAGAACATAGCGTGTATATTTAATAATATTGAAAATAAACTTTTAAAACAAGATATTGCCTTTTATTACTTTTTATATATTCAAGAAAATGGTGATTTTAATCTAAATATGGAAGAATTAGAAAAATATGAATTATCTATTGAACAGATAAACTATTTGAAAAGTGGGTGTAACAAGTGAATGATAAGATTTATTTTCTAAGTGGATTAGGAAGCAATTGTTTATTTTTAAAAGATTTAGAAAACTGTTTGAATGGCTTAGACATCAAACAAATTGATCTTCCGGGACATGGTATAAATTATAATGTAATGTTAAATAATTTAGTGGATTTAGAAGAATGGTTTTTAAAAAATATTAAAACAAGTAATAGTCATAAGATAACAGTTATTGGACACTCTTTAGGAGCAGATTTACTTGTTTATTTAGGAGCAAAAATACCTTTCATAAAGAATATTATATTATTAGATGGAGGATTATTTAATCTTTCAGACTTTAGTTATTCGTTAAATTCTGAACTAGAGGAAACAATGCAGTTTATAGAAAATAATAAATTCTCAAATTTAAAAGATTATATAGAAAAAGAAAAAGAAGATTATTTAATATGGAATGATAATATTAAGCAAGCTTCTATAGGTAAGATGGTATATAACTTAGAACAAAAAGTTTATGAGATAGGACTAAATACAGAATCAATAAAAACGTTACTTGAAATTAGAAGAATGATAGATTTACCTGACTTTAATAATCTTAGAGATAAAAACATATTAGTTTTATTACCTGAAAATCAAGATAAAGGATTATTGGAATTTAAATTGAAAAAGATACCTTCTTTTGTAGAGTATAAGATCATTTCAGCAAGTGGACATGATATATATATAGAAAATCCAAAAAAAGTAGGTGAAACTATCAATGAATGGGTTTCTAAGAAATATTAATGGTCTACATAAAAACATAAAAACAAGATTAATTTCAGATTTTTTTATAAGTATAGTATTTATGGCTATAGGTCCATTTTTTACAATATATTTAGTAGACGGTATTGGAGTAAAGAATGCATCTTATATTTTATTTACAAGTATAGTCTTAAGTATGTGTTTTTCTTTATTATCAGGAAAATTTTTGGATTATATAACATACAAAAAAGGGATATTAGTAGGGCAAATTATAGCTTTTATCTCATTAAGTTTAATGGCTGTTTACTCTGATAAAAATGCAATTTATACAGCGATATTTTTCTTAACTATGTCTATAGGAATGAGTATAATTATGCCAGCATTAGAAGCGCTAATTATAAGTTCGGTTACCGAAGATGATAGACATTATATGTTTTCTGTATTTTATTGGGTAAATAATCTTTCATCATCTGTTGGTATTGTTATTGGTGGTATATTCTTTTTAAAACACACACAGGTTTTTCTGATTATTGCAGCAATTGTATTCTTAATTAATATATTTTTTACATATTATAATTTTGAAAACATAGATATAAATAAATCTTCAAATGAAAAAGAAAAAAGTGTTAACTATTTGAATATTTTAACTAATAAAAAATTCATTTTACTAAATTTCATTATAATTATACTAGGTAGTATGGAGTTAACTTTAAGTAACAGCGTAGCTGTTAATTTAGGAAAACATTTTGAAACAAATATTTTCAGGCTAGAAATACAAGGTAGTGAGATGTTAAGTGTACTTTTAGTTATTAATACTGTTATAGTAGTTATTTTTTCAAATATAATTAACAGTAAAATAATAGATATGACAAATAAGAAGTTATTTATGTACGGTGGCATATTATTATATGGATTGTGTTTTGCAATTATGCAAAGTGAAACTCAATTTTTCGTATTACTGTTTTTAATTATCTTAGCTACTATATCAGAAATTGTTATTTTTCCAATTTTAAATTCAGAAATAAGTTATCTAATGACAAGTAATATAGGCAAGTATACTGCAATAATGGCATTTAATTCGCCCATTTCTAACAGTATTGCTATATCATTATTGTTTTTGAGTCATTATATTACAAATAAAGGTGTAAGTATTCTGATCGTTTTAATGTTAATAATCATATATTTATTTTTGTATTTAAGTAGTAAAGTTAAGTTATCAAACTAGACTTAAAAAAGTATATTCGATATATTATGATATGGATGCGAACATACTAGAAGTACGTGTTGTACAAATTAAATAAGACGTATTAATAGTATAAGAATGTAATTAAAAATCTTTTTGCGCAAATATTGGCAAGCAGATAGAAGTCTATATGAAACATACTTAACTTCCTATAATATATATTATGTAAACTAATTATGATATTTTTTATTAGTCTTCCTTAATATTAGCTTTATTAATCATTTCATTACTTTATGTATACTGTTTAATGAATTGCATTGAATTGCTATTATTTGTTCTAATAACTATTAACTGAATATCTTAGTTATTAGTTACAGTATTTCATCTCATTTAATTACATTAATACTAGCATTAGCTTTATCTGTACTTTTATAAAGAACTATAATATAGCTCTCTATAGCAACTGTTAAAAAAATTATAAAACAATAGACATAATTTGTAAGTTTGTGTTATTATATACATGAATTAAGGGAAACATGCAGTAACATGCTTCCCTTTGCAAGCCCGTTAAAAAGACGGTGGCTTTCGTTTTGGCTTATTAAACCATCTCTACTGACCAAAGTTGAGAGATGGTTTATTTTTTATGGTTATTGTTAACCATTTTCAGTACTACACTAATCAAAGCCAGTATTAACATACCAAACTCGATCATGAGGTGTAATACATCTACAATGTTAACCATAAGGCTTCTCCTTTCTAAAGATTAAAATCAATACCGTCATAGGCATCAACCTCCTTATACTAAGAATCGCCACCATCTATTCAACCTGCTCACAACATATATTATACTAAATTCTGTAAAAGATTCACGTTTTTTTGTTGTGTACTATATTTACAAAATCCTTGTTTTTGTATCAAATAATTTCATATTTTGTTCTGATTAATTTCAAAATATCAGCTAATTGCTCAGTTAAATTGGATTAAAAAATTATTTGCTGTTAACTAGATTATCATTGTTTTATGCTCAAATTATATTTACATAATTTGTAATTAATGTTATTATATACATACTTGCCAAAGCTGAGAGATGGTTTATTTTTTATGGTTTTTATGTACACTAAAAAACCCCTTTACTATTATCCATAGTGAAGGGGTTTTTGGTGTTTTTCTTACTAAAAATTCTTATATTATATAGCTTTCTATTCTTGTTTAACTATTTTTTAACTTTAGATCTGATTTTCTGTATTGTATTATACAAGAAATATTTCTTCTTATTAATTGGTTTATAGAAATCTCCAATAAGTTCTTCAATTTGAACGTTAAATCCTCGTTTAAATCTATATACACCATAGTCCTCACTGTTTTCTGTGAAATCTCCTGATAATCCGTAGAAGTTATATCGATCAAATCCATTTTCAAAACAGTAATTAATCATATGCCAATGCATCATATATGGTCCCATATAGTGGTTGTATTTTTCACTTGATCCACCTGAGAAGTAATTGATTTCATAAGCATTCTCGAAGAATACGCCTGCTGCTAAGTTCAAGATTTCTCCGTCTGTTTTAATTAATTCACTTGTTTCTAGTAATTCTTTTTGTGCGTGATCAATTTGTTTATCTGTTTCAGCGATTTTTTTCAATTGCTTTTCAGATTTATTTTCTTTTGCCATCATTTGATCGCGCTTAGTTTCTAAATCACTTAAGTTTTCTTGAGTTGTCTTAATATATTCGTTTAAGTCGATATATGCTAATGGTACTAAAGCTTTAGAACCATATGTATCGATAAAGTTGTTAAAGTATTCGTCTGTTTTAGAAATAAATCCAGCTCTTTCTTCTGTTTCTCTGTACAACTCGAAGAATATATTCATTTCGTCTCTTTCTAAAAATCTTACTTTAACGCCATAGTTATGAGCTTTATTGACATTACGTTTACGTTGGCTATCGAAACCCTTTTTAATTTCTGCTAAAGTTTTATCTTTTAAGTTTAATACGCCCATCCATCTTACTTGGCTTGATGGATCATATTGTGTTGTAAACCCATGATGTTCATAACCTAATGATTTAATTAAGTTAATAATGTCATCATTTGCGCCGTCTTCTTTAATTTGTTTAATATCTTTATCATATATATTGTAAATCCAATATGGGTCTACTTTTACGTATAAACATTGATGTTGTTTTAAATATTTTTCAAGCGCTTTGAAATAATATTTTACTAATTCTAAATCACTATAATCCATTACAGGACCACGATTAGAATAGTATACATAACTACCAAGTGTAGGTATTTTCGAGAACAAACTTGCTGCAACTACTTGGTTATTGTCATCTTTAACGCCTAATAAGACAACTTGGAAACCATCATTTTCTCTTGTTCTAATATTTTCTTTTACTTGAAAATAATGACTCTCATATTTACTATCAGAAACGAAATCGTCATATTCAGTAACCGTTAACTCTGTAAATTTCATATTATCTAAATTCCTCTCTTACTGAAAATCATTTATTTTTTTAATACTTTTTTAATTGATGTATAAGCTTTATAAGCTGGTTTATTGATTGGTTTTACAAAATCACCAATGTATTCATAAACATCTGCATTGTAACCTTTTTTAAATTTAATAACACCCACGTCTGGTGCATCTTCTGAAAAGTCGCCACTAATTCCGTAGAAGTTGTAACGATTAATATTATGTTCTAACGCATACTTAATCATTTCCCATTGTATTGCATAACTACCCGCAAAATGACGATACTCATTTGAAGAACCACCAGCATAATAAACCACTTCAAATTGATTTATTATGAAAAATCCTGCAGCTATTGGTAAAGTGTCACCATGTGTTGTTCTAAGTTGTTTAGCTTCTTCAAGTTTCGTTTCATTCGCATCTCTTTGTAGTTTAAGATTATCAATTTTGTTAACAGTTTTTTGATTATCCGGCTTTTTTTCTAAATCTTTTTCAGCTTTTAAAATATCTTTATTATACTGTTCATGTTCTTTTTCCAATTGTGGAATATATGTTTCAAAATCAATATAAGCTAAAGGCATTTTGACATTATCAAAATATTTCAATCTATTATAATAGAAATCATCCCCACGGTCATCAAAATCCTTTTTCTCAGTCGTATCTTCCATAAACTGACGGAAAATAGGCATTTCATCTTCACTTAAGAAACGTACTTTAACACCATTTTTTTGAACTTTCTTAGTATTACGCTTTCTAAGACTATCCATGTTTTTAATGAGTGTTTTTTCGTCCATACCTTCTAAGTCTAGTACAGAATGCCATCTAATTTGATGAATCGGATGGAAACCAGTTGAGAAACCTTGATGTTCATACCCTAAAGATTCAAATTGTTGAATAAGTCCATCTCTATTAAATGACTTTTTAACATCCCCGTCATGATCTCTTAATTGGTATGGTAAATACGGGTCAATTCTGAAAAATAATCCTTTATAACCTTTTAAATATGTCACAATTTCTTTGAAGAAAAAGTCGACAAGTTCTTTATTATCATAATCCATTACTGGACCTCTATTAGAGTAAAAGTAATTAAACTTTTTCATAACTGGTACACTCGTTAATAAACATGCTGCAACTACTTCGTCATGATCATCTTTAACGCCAACTAAATGTGTTGAAGTCCCTTCTGATATTTTTAATTCATAGTTACCAACCTCTTGAGTAAAATGAGCATAAGGCATTTGATTCGTGAATGCTTCAAATTCACCAGTCGTTAAATTTGTAAATTTCATTTATATAATACTCCCAATCTAATATTTATGTATTTATAACAATTATACAATATTTTTTCTTTATTCTAAAACAATACTCATTACTTATCCATTATTTCATAAATAAAACCGCTTTATGGCAGGTTTTTGTGTATTAATTACATATTCTATTAAAAACTCGCTTGCCTAGGGTACAGTCTCAGCCTGTAGTCTTCGACTCGTACTATTCCCTTAGGCGTCTCGTTTTTAATCGTTTTTTGTTTTTTAAATAAATCCTTATTTACACTTTCAACGATTCCTATTCGTTAGCCATCATAATAAAAAAATAAAAACCCGCCTTATGGCAGGTTTTTATTTTTAAATGGCTTTATTTTATGATATTTACAAATTTCTCAGCGACTTCTTGACTTGAGTTTGGATTTTGACCTGTTACAAATTTACCATCTGCAACTGTATGTGATTCAAAATCTCCACCTTTTACAAAACGTGCACCTTGTTCTTCTAATTGTGATTGTAGTAGAAATGGTACGTCGTTATCAAGCTGCATTGCTTTTTCTTCGCTATCTGTAAAAGCAGTCAGTTTCACGTCGTTTACTAAATAATTTCCATCAGGCAATTTCGCACCAACAAATGCGCTTGGTCCGTGACAAACTGCACCGATGACTTTATCATTTTCTCTATAATAAGCGAGCATATTTTCTAAGTCTGGATTGTTTGGGAAATCAAATACTGTCCCGTGACCGCCTGGTAAAAATATGCCGTCATAATTTTCAAATACAATGTCTTTAATACCATTTGTTTGTTGTAACTTTTCTAAAACATCATGATATTCTTTCGTTTCATTTTCTTGAGTTGAGTTAGGATCAATTGGGACACTTCCACCGTTTACTGATGCAATGTCTACTTCTAATCCATTTTTAATAAATACTTTGTAAGGAATTGCTGCTTCTTCTAGCCATAGTCCAGTTGGTTTACCATCTTTAAATTGAGATGCATTTGTAACAACTATCAATACTTTTTTGCTCATTAGAAACACTCCTTTTCTCTTGTTATTTTTGATTATAACATGAGGTGTATCTCTTTTTCTTCTCTTAAGGGTTTGAATAAATTTTATTATTCGTCTAATGCGTTTCTAATTGATTTTAAGTACGCTTCTGTTTCTTGAGTCGCATCGTTTTCTAATCTTTTTACAATTTCACTTCCTATTACTATGCCATCACTAAAAGCTTTTATTTCTTTTGCATGATCAACTGTTTTAATACCAAAACCACATACTACCGGAACTTGTGAATGTTCTTTAATGAATTGGATTTTATCTTTTAATCCTTCATGGAATCCTCTACCATCTCCAGTTGTTGCATTCATCGTGACTGTATAAATAAAACCTTCAGCATTTTCTGCAATTTGTTTAATTCTTTCATCACTAGAAGTCATAGCAACTAAAGAAATCAGTTTAATACGTGATGCTTTTAATTTTTCTTTAAAACGTTGACCAAGTTCAAATGGTAAATCGGGAATGATAAGTCCATAAACGTTGGCTTCAGCTATTCTTTCGATAAATTTTTCGACGCCATATGAATCAATTAAATTGTAATACGTCATGAATAAATAAGGCGTTTTGATATCTTGTTTATGTTGAATCAATTGATCAATAATTTTATTCACTGTCATACCTTGTTTGATTGCTTCTTGACCTGCTTTCATAATCGTTGGTCCGTCTGCAACTGGATCTGAAAAAGGCAAACCAATTTCAATAAAGTCCGCACCGTTTTTATCCATTAGTTTAACAGATTCTATAAAATCTTGATTACCCATTACGTAAGGTATAAACAGTTTATTCATATTGTTGACCCTCCTCACCTTGCATATATTTTCTAATTGTTTCCATATCTTTATCTCCTCTACCAGATACAGTTACAACAATAATTTCATCTTTGTCCATCGTAGGTGCTAATTGTTCAACATAACTTAAGGCATGTGCACTTTCAATTGCTGGTATAATACCTTCTAATTGTGTGAACTTTATAAGTGCATCCATAGCTTCTTTATCATTGGCGTTAGGATATTCAACACGTCCAATATGATTATAATAACTATGTTCTGGACCTACTCCTGGATAGTCTAATCCTGCTGAAATAGAATGTGCAAGTTCAACTTGTCCATTTTCATCTTGAATTAAGTACATTCTTGAACCATGTAACACACCAGGTTTTCCTTTGTTAATCGCAAGCGCATGTTTTGGTGTATCTACGCCTTTACCGGCAGCTTCTACACCATATAATTTAACTGAATCATCATTTATAAATGGATAAAATGTGCCGATAGCGTTTGAACCACCACCAATACAAGCTACTACTGCATCAGGTAAACGAGATTCTTTTTCTAATATTTGAGTTTTAATTTCTTTTCCGATAACACTTTGTAAATCACGCACAATTGTTGGGAATGGATGTGGTCCTAAAGCTGAACCTAGTAAATAGTGTGTATCTTCTACGTTTGAAACCCAATATTGTAATGCTTTGTTTACAGCATCTGATAATGTACCTTGTCCGTCTGTAACAGGTACGACTTTTGCGCCAAGTAATTCCATTCTAAATACGTTAAGCGCTTGTCTTTCAATATCTTCTTCACCCATAAATACGATCAATTCCATATCAAATAATGCTGCGATTGTTGCACTTGCTACACCGTGTTGCCCAGCTCCAGTTTCAGCTACAAGTTTTCTTTTGCCCATTTTTTGAGCAATCAACGCTTGTCCTAGTGCATTATTAATTTTATGTGCACCAGTATGATTTAAATCTTCACGTTTTAAATATATTTTTGCACCGCCTAGTTCTTCTGTATATCTTTTTGCGTATGTTAAAGGTGTTTCTCGGCCTACATAATCTTTTAAATATCCGTTTAACGTTTTATGAAATTCAGGATCATTCTTTAATTGTTGATACGTATCATTTAATTCTTGAACGGCCGGCATTAACGTTTCTGGTACATATTGCCCACCGAACTCTCCGAAGAAACCTAAGTCGTCTGCTTCAAGCTGTATTTGTTCTTTCATGCTTATCATCCCTTCAAATTTGTTAATAATGTTTTGATTTTATAGTTATCTTTTTTACCGTTCGTTTCAATTCCACTCGAAATATCATATCCTATATTGTTTAACTTTAATGACTCAATATGATTGATTTTTTCTAAGTCTAAGCCCCCTGCTATTAAATACGGAACTTCATCGATTGCTTTTAAAATTGACCAATCAAAAGATATCCCCGTACCACCATAATTTGTTGAAGGTGTATCTATAAGAAATAAATCTATATGATTTTTAAAAGTTTGAATTTGATGCGGTAATTGTTCATTAGCTGGAATGGCTTTAAAAACTTTCAAATGTGGATATAACGATTGAACTTGTTTTATAAATTCAATATCTTCGTCACCATGAAATTGAATAGTATTAATCGTTGTCGTTTCAACAAGTTCCTTAACTTCTTCAATTGAAGGATTAACAACGACAGCCACTTTATCTATATTTCCAGGAATACTATGACTTAAATTTTTGATTTCATTTATGGATACATATCGTTTACTTTTCGGAAAAGTAATAAATCCAATCGCATCAACATGATGATCGATAGCTGTGTCTATTGATTCTTTTTCTTTAAAGCCGCAACATTTAATGTACATGTCGCTCACCACGTTTTTGTAATCTTAAACTTGGTAAGAAATGTTCTAAATGAGGATGTTTCATTAAAGATTCACCAATAAGCGCACCATCGATACCACTATCTATTATAGACTCAACATCTTCTAAAGTACGAATACCACTTTCTGAGATATAAGTTACGTTTGATTTTATATCCATTAATATTTCGTTTGTATGTTTAACGTCTGTTACAAAGCGTTTTAAGTCTCTATTGTTTACACCTATTAAATCTGCATTAATGCGATGTGCCACTGCTAGTTCTTCTTTATCATGAACCTCTACTAATATTTCTAATCCTTTTCCTTTAGCATAATCATAAAGATCTCTTATCTCTTCTTCAGAAAGAATATTGACGATTAATAATATAATCGAAGCACCAACGTGATGTGCTAAGTCGATTTGTCTTTTATCAATAATAAAATCTTTACATAAGACAGGAAGTGTTGTTTTAGTTGTTAAATTTTGTAGCCTTTCATAACTACCGTCGAAATATTTTTCATCTGTTAAAATCGAGATTGCTGAGGCGCCATATTGTTCGTAAAGTTTAATTTGAGTTGCCATATCTCTTTTCGGTATATCTGAAACAGTTGGGCTTTTTGCTTTTAGCTCAGCAATAATATTAAGTTTTGAATCTTGCTTAACACGATTTAAAAACGTACATTTATGTTGAATATCTACTTTTTCTAAATTTGCTAATTTTTCTTCATAATAACCAGCGTTCAGTAATTCTTTTTTATATTCTACGATTTCATCCAATATTGTCATAAACTTCTCCTCCAACTAACTCAAGAATATTAATTGCTTGTTTATTATCGATGATGTCTTCTGCAATCGACACGCCTTCTTCAATTGTTTCTGCTTTTCCAGAAATGTATAAAGCAAGTGCTGCATTTAATACAACAACATCTCTTTTTGGACCTTTATCTTGTCCTGTTAAAATGTCTAACGTGATTTTTTTATTTTCTTTTGGTGTTCCACCTTTTAAAGCATCATTACTTGCTGGTTGGAGTCCATAATCACGCGCATTTACTGTATATTTTTCTATAGTTTTATCTTCTGAAATTTCATATACAATATTGTCTCCAGATAAAGTTGCTTCATCCATTCCGCCAGCACCGTGTAATACAATCGCACGTTTACGTCCTAATTTATTTAAAGCATTTGCTATAGTTTCTAATTTACTTTCATCGTAAACACCCATCACTTGAAAATCTAATTGATATGGATGAATCATAGGACCAATTAAATTAAATGCTGTTGGTGTAGGAATTGTTTTTCTTACAGGTTGAACAGTTTTCATAATCGGATATGTTTCAGTAGCACTTAAAAATGCTAAATTCGTTTGATTGACCACTTCAGTTGCTTTACTAATTGGTGTAGTATTGATGTTTAATGCTGATAATATATCGATACTACCTGTTTTTGAAGTAATGCTCTTATTCCCGTGTTTTAATACTTTTAATCCTGCTGCAGCTACTATAAATGAAGCGGTTGTAGATATATTAAAACTGCCTGAATGATCGCCACCCGTACCACAAACACAAATACTGTCTTCTATATATGGTCGTTCTTTATATGTTGTTTCTATTAAACTTTCGGTTAAATTTGATAATTCATCAGAAGTTTCACCTTTCATGCTTAAAGCGACTAAGTGTGCAACTTTTAAAGTGACATCTTCTTCTTCGTTCATCATTAAATCTACAAATGATTTCATTTCTACTTCATTTAAATTACGATATTGAATGAGTTGTTTTAATGTGTTCATGATGTGCACCTTCCTTAGTTTGATTTATAAAAGCTTCGATAATTTCAGTTCCATAATCTGAAGCAAATGATTCTGGATGATATTGTATGCCATAGTGTGGATGAGTTTTATGTTCGAACGATTGGATAGCATCTTTTGTTCTACCTGTAATCGTTAAACATTTTGGAAAAGTCTTTTCATCGCTTATGAGTGAATGATATCTCATAATATTAAAGCCGGTATTTAAGTTTTTATATAGTACCGAAGATTCTAGTAAATCTATTTGGTCTACTTTTCCATGTTTCACTTCTTTACCAACAATGACAGTACCGCCGTAATATGTTGTGAGCGCTTGAGCACCTAAACATATACCTAAAATCGGTTTATCTTGATAAGCTTCGATAATTTTATTTAAGTCGTCTGTGTCATCTGGATGTCCTGGTCCTGGTGAAATGACTAAACCATCTATAGTTAAATTTAATGGTGCTTCATCTGGATGATAAATTTGTACGTCTTCAAATTGTTCTATTAAGTCAACTAAGTTATATGTGAATGAATCATAATTATCTATTACTAATATCATGGCGATACCTCCAATAAACTTTTTGCTTTAATCATTGTTTCTTTAAGTTCTTTATTAGGATTTGAATCATAAACGACACCACATCCAGCTTCAACATTTACATATTCTGAATCTACGACCATCGTACGGATAGCTAATGCAAAATCTAAATCGTGATTGCAATTAATGTATCCAACGCCACCAGCATATATACCTCTTTTTTGTTTTCTACTTTCGTATAAACGCGTTATAGCTCTTGTTTTAGGTGCGCCAGATACTGTTCCAGCAGGTAATAGTGCTGTAATCATTTGAAGCGGTGTAATTTCAGGTTTGATTTTCCCTTCTACTATTGTGTAGATGTGCATCACATGTTCAAATCTTTCAATTGTCATTAATTTCGGTATATGAACTGTTCCTCTTTGAGCAATGATATTTAAATCATTTCTTCCAAGATCTACTAACATACGATGTTCTGATAATTCTTTTTCATCTGTTAGCAATTCGATTTCATTTTGTTTATCTTCTTCTTCAGTCGCGCCACGTTTATGTGTACCTGCTATCGGATTTGTTGTAATAACATCACCTTCTTTTTTTATAAAACTTTCTGGTGATGAACCAATTACTGTTCTTTCTTCGTCATCGACATAATACATATAAGGACTTGGATTTTGTCTTTTTAAATTTTTATAAAGTTGAAGTTTTAATTCATCTTGATGAGACGCTTCAAAATAATGTTTATATTTATAAATTCTTGAAGGGACAACTTGGAACATGTCTCCTTTACTAATTAAAGATTTGAAATACGTCACTTCTTTCATGAAATCTTCTTCAGAAATATTTGTTTCAAGTTCCCCTCGTTTGCTATGTTCAATTTTATTTTGAAATAGTGGTACTTTTTTTAAATCATTAAACAAGTTGTTCAATTCATCGCTTAGTTCATTTTCATCTTTATCACTAAATAAATTTGTCGCAATTATAAATAAATCTTCTTTGAAATGATCAAATACATAAGCTGATTCAACAAGATTAAATGAAACATCTGGATAATCTGATTTCACTTCTATTTGTTTTAAAAGTTTATTTTGGTATCTGATTAAGTCAAAGCTACAATAACCAATTAAACCTGATACAAATGGTAAGTGTGATAATTCATCTGGAATATCTTCATTTTTTATATTATTTATAAATTTTTCTAAAGCTTCATATGGTGCTTCGTGTTGAATGTGTTCTTCGCCATTTAATATAATTTGAAAGTAATCATCATGTAAGTTCACTTTTCCAATTGCATCAAAAGCAACAATTGAAAATCTGCCTTTCATTTGATCTGTACTTGCACTTTCTAAAATCATTTTTTTATTTTTTATTTGTCCTAAAGCTTCTGGTGTAATATCAGCATTTAATTTTTTATATTTTATATTCATCATTTTTCCTCCTAAATAAAAACCGCGCATAAACATCCTAAATTAACAGGACGCTTATGCGCGGTACCACCTTGATTAATAAGTTTTCACTTATTCACTCATTCATTATTTTATTTTTACGACATGATCCCCATTTCTAAATTAAAGTGTGTTAGTTTCCATCAACCACTAACTTTCTATTCGCTACATGTTTTAATTTATACTTATGATCACTGAATTTTTATATACAAAAAGACACCACAATTACGCATTCTGTAAGGACGCGTTACCGTGGTGCCACCTTAGTTAACATTGATATCATGTTCACTTTAATTTTAATTTAATTTTACATTTATTCAAAAGCCCAATTCTCTCATTGTGTGCTGTGCTAATTTACATCACCCATTAGCTTTCTAATTGCTACAAACATCACGAGATACTTATCTTTCAAATTCCGAATGATTGCTTCGGATTAATTAAGTATCACTATACGAGAATATTTTTTAAAAGTCAACCTTTTAATTATTTAATTACTTTTTATACTAGATAAGCAATAAGCACGCAACAATTTTTCACTTTCTAAAATTGAATCTTCATGTGTACGTTCTAACGCATGAGATGACTCTATTCCTGCACCAAATAAACCGTGACGAATATCTGCACCAGCATGTAGTGCCGCAGAAGCATCAGATCCATAGAATGGATATATATCTAGTTTATATTTAATATCGTGTTCTTTACATAATTCTACAAAATGATTTCGTAAACCAACATGATATGGTCCCGAAGCATCTTTCACACAAATCGATACTGTATATTCATCTGAAGTTTGGCCATCACCTAAAGCGCCCATATCAAAAGCAATAAATTCTACTACTTTTTCTGAAATACTTGAGTTGGCACCATAGCCAATTTCCTCATTGTTAGAAATATAAAATTGAGTCGTATGTGGTAATTCTATATTCTCTTCTTTAATATATTTTAAAAATTGTAAAACCATCGCAACACTTGCCTTATCATCAAGATGACGAGATTTCACAAATCCTGAAGCTGTATGTTCAAAACGAGGGTCAAAACTAACAGCGTCCCCTACTTCAATTCCAAGCGCTCTAGTATCTTCCGCATTGAACACTTTCTCATCAATTCTAACTTCCATATGTTCAGCATCTCTAGGAATTTCAGTATTATTTTTATAAACATGTACACTCGTTTCGTGTAAACAAATCGTTCCTGATATTTCTAAGCCCGTTTGCGTTGTGATTGTACAATATTCACCTTCAATTGCATTCCAACTAAAGCCACCTATTAAATCTAATTTTAATCTACCATCTGATTTAATGTCTTTAACGATAGCGCCCAATGTATCGACATGTGCAGTAATTAAACGTTGTTCCTCATCATTTTTACCAGGAACATGAATGAATAAACCACCTTTATTCGTAGTGCTCGTGCTATAATTTAATGATTCAGCTACATTTTTGCAATATTCAATAGCCGGATCTGCAAAACCCGATGGACTATTAATATTTACAAGTTCTTTAATCGTTGAAATTGTATCTTTAACATTTATCTTCATTTTCCCACTCCTAACTTGTTAATTTTCATTTTAAACTTTTAAAAAAATAAATCAATATCACTTGTTTCAAGCTCTAACTTGCTTTAAACTATTAAAGTATTGGAGGGATTTTATGCAACGTATATTCATAGTAGGTTTAGGATTAATTGGCGGAAGTTTAATTCAAAATATTAAATACCATCATCCACATATACATATTACAGGTTACGATTTCTTTGAAAAGCATTCTGAAATTGCACTTTCAATGCATATGATAGATGAAATTGCCCTTGATTTTGATACGGCTGCAAAAGACGCAGACTTAATTATTTTAGCAACACCTGTACAACAATCTATCGAATACGGTAAGAGATTATTAGAAATTGAAACAAAACCTGGCCTTATCGTGACGGACACAGGTAGTACAAAAATTGGTTTAAGTACACTTGAAACTGACTTGCTCCATAAAAATATCCACTTAATCGGTGGTCATCCTATGGCCGGTAGTCATAAATCAGGTGTGATCAATTCTAAAAAACACCTTTTCGAAAATGCATATTACGTGTTAATTTTTGATCAAGAAGAAAATGAACCAGCATATAGTGAAATTAAATTATTATTAGAACCTACTAAAGCTAAATTTATAAAAATGTCAGCAAAAGAACATGACTACGTTACCGGCGTTGTAAGTCATTTTCCGCATATCATTGCCTCAAGTTTAATTCATATGAACGAAGAGAACACGAAAGTCTCAGAATATGTTAAAACATTAGCGGCAGGCGGATTTCGTGACATTACCCGTATCGCTAGTAGTAACGCAGATATGTGGAGAGATATCACATTAGAAAACAAAGCACATCTCGTGACTTTAATGGAAAATTGGATTGAACAAATGGAACGAACTAAAGAAATCATCCAAGAAGGAAATCCAAGTTTAATTCATGATTTCTTCTCCAGTGCTAAAACATATCGCGATAAACTCCCAGTTAAAGAACAAGGCGCATTAACGTCAACATTTGATTTATATGTCGATATCCCCGATAAACCAGGGATGATCAGTGAAGTTACAAGAATTCTTGGTCAAAATCATATTTCTATTACAAACATTAGAATTTTAGAAGTCAGAGAAGATATTATGGGTGCATTACGATTAAGCTTTAAATCCAGTAACGATAGAGACAGAGCAATAGAAGCACTCAATACATTTGATACGTATACATTGTAATGAAAAATAAAGAATTGTAGATGATATCGAGCGCTAAGTTGCTAGATTCATCAGTTTAGCAATTTAGACTCGCTCTATGTTGCTAGATTCACCAGTTTAGCAATTTAGGGCCACTCTATGTTGCTAGATTTGCCAGTTTAGCAATTTAGAGTCCTTCTATGTTGCTAGATTTACCAGTTTAGCAATTTAGGAACATTCTATGTTGCATGTCGGGCTCCACTTGCAACTTAGCAACCTTCTATATTGCATGTCGGGCTCCACTTGCAACTTAGCGACTCTCTATATTGCATGTCGGGCTCCACTTGCAACTTAGCGTCCTTCTATATTGCATGTCAGGCTCCACTTGCAATATAGAGCTCATATTAATAGTCAATTCTATAAAAAAGACAAACTTGAGAAAACATCTTCTCAAGTTTGTCTTTTTTATAATGTTTCAGAAACTTTTTTCGTATAATACATTGTATTGATCAAATATAAAATAATCATTAATGTTACTGAGAAAAATTGATTATTATTTGAAACCATACTGTATATAGAACTAAGACAAATTATGCCTATAATTATTTGTTGATTGAGAACATGGGTTTTTTGAAGTGCTACCAACGTTATATACTGTTCTCCACTGTCCATCATATCTATTAATTTTTCATTTAATTTTTTATCCCATGGTTTCGGATAGTTTCGCTCTGGATACAATTTTCCTAAAATTGATAAAAATCTATATGATAAAATTGTAATAACAATCATTACCAATATGTAAATTATTAATGACATAATATTTGGTTCGTCTGTCATATTTATTGCAATATTAAGTATGATTAAACCAAGTGTTGTTACCAAACCAAGTAGAACTGGTGGAAAAATTAAAGTTCTTTCAAGTTGAATTTCTATTTCATCTTCATTTTCTTCTGTTGTTTCAATTTCTCTTAAATTTTTTGCTTTCTTGTAAACATTCATTAGCATAAATATTAATACAATTATAAATACTAATATGACAATCGTAGCAATGTCTGTCTGAGTTTTTGTAAGTTTTATTTCTAGAACTCCGTGATTGTCGCTTAAAAAGGTTGATGATAAACCACCTATTAAACCACCGATAATCATATATAAAATAAAATTACCTATCATCAATATTTTTTTATTTTTCATAGTTCATCCTCCTCGAAAATGAAAACTTCTTCCACATTCTCTTTTAATATTCTAGCGATTCGGACAGCAGTCAGTATTGACGGCATAAAATTATTACGTTCTATTAATGATACTGTCTGTCTAGAAATTCCAGCTTTTTTCGCTAATTCAGTTTGGTTATATCCTTCACGGGCTCGTAATTCCTTCACCCTGTTTTTCATTAAACCACCACCTACACGCATTAATATACACTATTGTAGTCAAAATGACAAATATAGTTGTCAAATTTTATAAAAAAGAAAGCTAAGATAAAAATATCTCAGCCTCTAATTTTTTCTGCTAGATGTATATAACATTCTATATATTTGTTCGCTTTGTTTTTCAATTAAAATTTTACTATTTTCAATGGCTTCGTTAAGTGTCATTGGTCCGTTCGTTATACTAAATGCTGCTGCTAAGCCTTGTTCATGTAGTGATGATAAATCTCCTTCTATGCTGCCTCCAATTGCAATAACTGGTATGTTGTATGCTTTTGCTACTTTACAAACGCCTGATATTACTTTTCCTCCAGCGGTTTGTCCGTCAATTTTTCCTTCTCCAGTAACAATATAATCGAATTGTTTCTCTTCAATTATTGCTTTTAAATTAACAAAATCCATAACAAGTTCTATACCTTTTTTAATTTCTGTATTTAAAAATGCCATTAATCCACCGGCTGTACCACCTGCAGCGCCAGCTCCTTCAATATTGTGTATTGAAATATTTTTCTTTTCTTCAATGATGTCAGCAAAATGTTTTAATGATTGATCTAATTGTTCGACCATTTCTAGTGTAGCACCTTTTTGAGGACCAAATATATAACTTGCACCATTTTTACCAATAAATGGGTTAGTAACATCACAAGCAATATCAAACTGAGCTTCTTTAACGCTAGGCATAACATTTGATTCGTCGATTGCGTCTATATCTTTTATATGTATAGCACCTGTTTGAATTTCATTTTTATTTTTATCTAAAAATCGAAATCCTAATGCTTGTAGAATGCCCACTCCAGCATCATTTGTTGCACTACCACCTAAACAAATAATAAAATGCCTAATTCCATTTTCTAAAGCATCTTTTATAAGTAATCCGGTACCATAAGTAGAAGCGTTATAAGGATTTAATTCTTCATTTGTCAGTAAATCAATACCAGAACTTGTTGCTAATTCAATAATCGCAGTTTTTTCATCACCTGAAATACCGTATTGGGCAGTTATATTTCTTCCTAAAGGATCCAAACTATTTATTTCTTTTACAGTACCATTTGTAGCTTGGACAAGATTAATCATTGTCCCTTCACCACCATCAGCCATAGGTAATAATTCTGTATTTATATTTGAATCAACTTTAAGAACACCCTTTTCAATAGCTTTAGCAACACTCAAAGCATCTGTACTTCCTTTAAAAGAATCCGGTGCAATTAATATATTCATGTCTATTCCCCTTTATAACTATGTTACTTAATACTTTATCATAGAAAATAATCATTTTTATAAAAAAAGAGTGAGACATTTTGTCTCACTCATCTCACATACTATTCTTGATGGGTATAACATAAATCCCAGCCTATACCATATTTATCTATTACTTTGGCATATGTCTGGCCCCAGAAGGCTTTCTCAAGTTCCATTTGAACTTCTCCATCTTCTTTAAATATGTCATACACTTCTTTAATTTGTTCTAATGTATCAAATTCTATAACAATATATATGTTATGGTTCTTATTTAATGAATCATCATCATTCGGTATATCTGAAAACATAAACAGATGATCATTAACTTCTAATTGTGCATGAATAATTCTATTAGAATCTTGTGCCACATCAACTCCTGCGTCACCATAAGTCTGTGATTCTCTTACACTTCCATCTAGCGCTTCACTATAAAATGCTAATGCTTCTTCGCAAGTTCCATTAAAGTAAAGATAAGGTGTAACATTCTTAATCACCATGCACCACTCACTCCCCATATTTGATTGGCTAGTCAAACTTAAGTATATAAATGAGTGTAATATTTGTCAAATTCTAACCGTTTACATTATAGTGTTTTCACGACATAGCATGATGTTTATCCTGCTTAAATTTCTGATTTAAAGCTTCATTTCTCTCTCTTTCAAATTCTTCAATAAATAAATTAAGTTCTCTTGCTCTTTCAGGCACGAAATCATTAAGTGTAATACTAAGCGTACGATAAAGTGCCTGTTTATCACATAGTTGCTCTGCAAAACTCCAAATTACTCTAAAAATATCCATTGTTAAATTTGTACCATCTCTTAAAGTATATTCCTTACTTACCCCACTTTCATTACTGTATGCCATAGTAAATGAAATGTTCTTAACTAATAAATCTCTCGATCTTAATTGCATAGACAAATCTTCAACCATTTGTAGCAATATATTTTTCGTTTCCTGATAGCAATAGTCTTTCATCAAAGTTATATTCTTTGTTATTTGTGGATTCAATATTGGATGTTTTTCTCGAAACTCACTTATATCTATACCATTTGCATTTAAATGCAAATCTCTCCCTATCATGCCATAATCTCTAATTAATTGTTCTTTAGGATAATTCGCTAAATCTCCAACTGTAAAAATCCCTTTATCATTTAAATGCTTCTCCACCCTATCATTAATTCCCCAAAATTTATTCAATGGAAAAATTGACCATACTTTCTTTTGTACGTCTGAATATCTCCATTCTGCAATATATCCATTATGTTCAGTTGCTTCATTATCTTTAGCAACTTTACTTAAAAACATGTTCGAGCCTATCCCAATAGCACATTGAACATGAGTTTCTTCCAATATTTCATTCAATATGAGTTCAGCAAATTCTTTAGGTGTGTTACTAAATCTTTTATAGTGATTTGTTATATCTATAAAAACTTCTTCAATGTTATGTTGATGAATTTGTTCAGCTGACACATATCTTAATATGATATTCGTTATAGCAACTGAATAATTTACATAGCTCTTCATGTTAGGATTAATAATATAAATATCATTTCTTCGTGGTATCTCAAATAATCTAGATCCCGTTTTCACACCAATTTCCTTTAAAGATTCAGTAGCTGCTAATACGATGGATCCTTGTCTTTTCGTATCTGAAATAACTGCTAATTTAGTTGTTTCTGGGTCAAGCCCTTTATTTAAGCAAGATACAGTTGCAAAAAAGTTTCTCATATCAACGCATAAGATATCCCGGTCTTCATATAAATGATAATCATACATAACTTCACCTTCCCGCATCTTTAGTTTATGTATTATCATTATATACGAACACATGTTCTGTTTCAAGAATTATATTTCTTTTTTTATAGCAGAACATATAAATAAGGAGCTAAGACGTTTATGTCTCAGCTCCTTATATTTATAACTTCTTTATTATTTATAAAGTCCTAACGCTTTTGATGTAGATGTATTAATCTCATCAAATAATTCCGGATTTTCAGATAATTGTAATCCAAATGAAGGAATCATTTCTTTAATTTTATCTTGCCATTGTGGATATTCTTTAGGGAAACATTTTTCGAGCAATTGAATTACAACATGTACTGCTGTAGATGCACCTGGTGAAGCACCTAGTAAAGCTGAAATTGTTCCATCTTCACTCGTAATAAGTTCAGTACCAAATTGTAATGTACCTTTGCCGCCTTCATCTGTGTCTTTAATTACTTGAACACGTTGTCCGGCAATAACGATATCCCAATCTTCTAATTTAGCAGTTGGTACAAATTCTTTTAATTCTTCTAAACGTTTCTCATCAGATAAAAGAACTTGTTCAACTAAATATTTAGTTAATCCCATTTCTTTTAAACCAGCCGATAACATCGTAAAGACATTATTAGGCTTTACTGACCCAATTAAGTCCATGTTTGAACCAGTTTTTAAGAATTTTGGTGAGAATCCAGCAAATGGTCCGAATAATAGAGATCTTTTTCCTTCTATATATCTCGTATCTAAATGTGGCACAGACATTGGTGGTGCGCCAACTTTAGCTTTACCATATACTTTAGATTCATGCTTAGCAATCACTTCATCATTATTACAAACCATAAATAAGCCACTTACTGGGAAACCGCCAATATTACTTGCTTCTTTAATACCCGTTTTTTGTAAAAGAGGTAAACTTCCGCCACCAGCTCCAATAAATACAAAATCAGCGTTATGATACTCTGTTTTTTTCGTTTCACTATTATAAATTTTAAGTTGCCAACTATTATCTTGGTTTCTTCTAATATTTTGAACAGATTGATTAAATTGAATGTCTACATTATTTTCTTTCAAATTATCAATCATCGATCTCGTTAAATTACCAAAGTTTACATCCGTACCAGATTCAATTTTAGTAGCAGCGATTTTATCATCAGAAGGACGACCTTCCATCATTAAAGGCATCCAATGCTTTAATGTTTCAAAATCATCTGAAAATGTCATACCTGTAAATAATGGATTTTTAGTTAAAGCATCACAACGTTTTTTCAAAAATTCGATATTTTTCTCGCCATAAACAAAACTCATATGCGGAACCGGACGAATAAATGATTCCGGATTAGATAAACGACCATGATTGATCAAATATGTCCAAAATTGTTTAGATAATTGGAATTGCTCATTTATTTGGATAGCTTTATCAATATTAACCGAACCATCCGCCTCTTCTTTCGTGTAGTTCAGCTCACATAAAGCTGAATGTCCAGTACCAGCATTATTCCATTCATTTGAACTTTCTTCAGCAGGTTTAGACAATTTTTCAAATAATTTAATCTCTAAGTTTGGTGATAGTTCTTTAAGCATTACACCTAAAGTAGCACTCATAATCCCCCCACCAATTAATATTACATCTGTTTTCTTATGTATCGAATTCATAATTAACTACAGAGCCCCTTTCAATATTAATCTACTCATCTATATAGTTACATAAATTAAATATATAGAATTTCTATTATTATTTGCTTCTTTAATATTTTTTACATTATCTCTATTATAAACCTTATAATCATATTTAAAAAGCAACAACAAATCAATATAGTGTAATAACTCATTTTAAATATTATCTTACATTAAATTACCACATTATTAGTATAACCTTTTTGTAAATTTGTCATAATTAGTATAACACATTCCCCTTAATTGCATTTTTGAAAAATCATTCAACATTCATAGTTTACATAATATTATTATAGATGTTAAAAAATGTTTATTTAATTAAAAGATTTACTTTTTCAAAATGTGGTATTTAAGTGTTATAATCATATCAATCTTAAAAAAAGGAGTTAAATATGAAGGATTTCTTTAATTTATTGAAAAAAGGAAGCAAGTCTTCTTTTTCTGCAGCAATCGTTAATTTTGTGCTTGGTGTTTTAAAATTATTTGCTTTCATTTTTACTGGCAATATCGCAATGTTTGCTGAAATGATGCATTCATTTGGTGATGCGGCGAACCAACTTTTTGTATTTTTAGGTTCTGCATTTTCTAAGCGTAGTCCTAATGAAAAGTTCCCTCTTGGTTATGGGAGACTCATTAATTTAGTTTGTTTAATGGCTGTTATTATTGTTGGTATCCTTTCTTATGAAACTGTAAAAGAAGGTATTCATCACATTATTCATCCGAATAGTACTGAAGGTTCTTTATTATTTTTCTGGATTAATGTTGGTGTACTCGCAATTGGTATCGTCTTAGAAGGTTCAGTTTTAAGAAAAGCTGGTAAAGAGATTTTAGAAGAAGCTGGCGAAGAAAGTAAAGGCTTTTTAGCTCCTTTTACTAAAAGTTATTTAAATATTAGTAAAGCTAAGCCTGCTACTAAACTTGTCTTTATGGAAGATACGGTTGCGACTGGTGGCGGTGTAATAGCTGTTCTATCCATTATTATCGCTAGATTAACTGGTTTAGGAATATTAGAAGGTATTGCTTCAGTGATCATTGGTCTTATGATGTTTATTATCGTAGGTATCATTTTCATTGAGAATGCTCAAGGTGTGTTAGGTATTGCTGATCACGAAAAAGAAATACATGCTTCAAGAATCATATTAGATGACAAATCAATTGCAGATATTAAACGTTTAGCTGTAATTAAAGAAGGTGAAGCTTTGCATATCGAAGCATTACTTGAAGTTAATCAGAACTTTACGTTAAAAGAGTTGTCAGAAATAAGAAAACGGATTATATTTAAGTTGTTAGAATTATCTCATGTTGAAGATGTAAACATTGAATTTATCGAAGATGACGGTCAACAAGACTGGAACGGAGATACAGGTCCTTCAGCAAATATACAATATAACAAGGAGCGTTAATTATGCCAATCGTAAATATTAAATTAATTGAAGGCAGATCAGATGAACAAATCAAAGGATTAGTTAAAGACGTAACTGAAGCTGTACATCAAAATGCAAAAGCACCGAAAGAAAGTATTCAAGTTATTATAGAAGAAATGAAGCCAGAACATTACGGTGTAGCTGGCGTTCGTAAATCAGATTCATAAATAATAAAACAAGCGTGAAATGACTAAACTCGTCATTTCACGCTTGTTTTTGTTTAAAATTTACTACTCATCAAGGAATTTCTTGATTGCTTGTTTATTCTTTTCTTTATCAATCTTAAGTACCGCACCGTTTTCAGGATCTGTTGCATTTGTATATGTTCCTTTAACAGGTACAGTCAACGTTTTAATATCTTTATTACCTCTCGCTATAAAGCTTGCTCCCGTTTTATAAATCGTTTGATCATCTAAGTTGGTATTGACATACCCTCTTGCGATACCAGCCAATTTAGGTGCTTTAATTACAGAATTCACACTAAGTAATTCTGATTTAAGTCCTGTCATAACTTGTTGCTGTCTTCTCACACGTCCAAAGTCGCCTTCCTCGTCATGTCTAAAACGAGCATAACCTAATAATTCTTTCCCGTTTAAGTTATGTTGACCTTTTTTCAGTGATACACCAATTTTTTCTGACATATCTTTTTCAACATTGATTGGTACCCCTTTTGGAGATAACTCATCGACCATTTGTTCAAAACCATCAAAATCAATAATGGCATAGTATTCAGGATCAATATCAAGGTTTTTCTTCAATGTCTTACGTAATAACTCAGGACCACCTAATGAATAAGCCGTATTTATTTTATAATTACGATAACCACCAGGAATTTCTGAATATATATCTCTCATGACAGATACAATTTTAAGATCTTTTTTTAAATAATCATATTGAACAATCATAATTGAATCCGTTCTTGGTTGAGAATTATCAACTTTACGATCTTCCCCTAAAACTAGAACATTGACTTTGCCATCATTTCTTGTTGAACTATGAAATTTATGTAATTGATGCTTCTTACCATGGCTAGTAGATACTTTCAAACCATCTTTGTATGAAGCGTTAATATAAAAAATCAAGGCAACTAATAGCAATATGATACCTAAAATGATAAAAGGCGCTTTTTTAATTTTACGCTTTTTAATTCTCTTTGGTATATTCGTTTGACGATTGTCTTCTGTTTGATTTTCCGAAGTCATTGTTACCAACCTTTTATCTTCAAAATTGACCTTAATTATATTATAATTAAAGTCATACATTAAGTTAACCAATTTCTTATTTAAAAATCAAGGAAAACTGTTAACCAAATTGAAAAATAAGACTTGAGACTGAATAAAGGATGGTAAAAATATAATGAATATGAATAAAGCGTATTTCGCAGGTGGATGCTTTTGGTGTATGGTCAAACCATTTGATGAATATGAAGGCATAGATAAAGTCACTTCTGGCTATATGGGAGGTACGACATCTAATCCAACTTACGAAGAAGTTAAGACAGGAAAGACGGGTCATCTAGAAGTAGTTGAAATTCAATATGACGTTGCTTTATTCTCTTATAATAGATTATTAGAAATATTTTTTGCAATTATTGATCCAACTGATGCAAATGGCCAATACCAAGATCGTGGTACGCAATATCAAACAGCCATATTTTATACAAATGATGATCAAAAGAGATTAGCTGAAGATCATATTGCAGAATTAAACAAAAAGCTTCCTGAAGGTAAGACTGTTGTTACAAAATTATTACCTGCTCAAACATTTTATGAAGCTGAAGAATATCATCAAGATTTTTATAAGAAAAATCCAGATCGATATCAAAAAGAACAAGCTACAAGAAATAAATTAAAAGAGTAAAAATATTTAAAATAGCAGTAAAGTATGTATAATTAATGTACTGAGCTGTTATTTTTATGTTATAAATTAATAATGATTCATTTTTATTAAAGGAGAACATTATGGAACAATGGATTACTGATTTTATGACTCAATATGGTTATATTGGTGTCTTTATACTCGTATTTTTAGAATACGTTATTCACCCATTCCCATCAGAAATTATTTTAACTTTTGCAGGATTTATGACAACCCAATCAAACTTAAATATCGTTATTGTTTGTATCATAGCTGTTATTGGAGCAGTACTAGGTTCACTAGTATTATATGGAATTGGCGCATTCATTGGAGAAGACCGTTTATACCGATTTATAAATAAACGCGGTAAACTTATAGGTATCAAGACTAAAGACTTAGATAAGACGATCAAGTGGCTAGATAAATACGGTCACTGGGCAATATTTATCGGTCGTTTTATCCCTATCGTGCGAACATTGATCTCATTGCCAGCTGGTATTACAAAGATGAACTTACCAGTATTTATATTACTTACAGCTTTAGGTACAGGCATGTGGAATATCTTACTTATTATGCTAGGTAAAACATTAGGCAGTCATTGGCATGAAATTATTGTATATGTTGGCATGTATTCTAAAATCTTCATCGCAATAATTGCTATCGCAGTAATATACGTTTTATATCTATGGTTTAAACGAATTAAAGAAACTAGAGTAGACTAAAAAAACCGTGAATATCATTTGATATTCACGGTTTTTTTTATTTATTCTTACGATTTATAGTTAAAGCTACTCTACATAGATTCCATAATAATGAACTATACTTTCTATATACAAGGTATCTCGGTTCCCAATCTGGATAAAATTTTTGTTTATAATTTCTTAACCCTTGGAAACTATAAAAACCATTCATATTTTCAAATACTTTTGCAGCAAATTTTTCACGTAAATAAGCGTGCTTATTATGACCAACGTTCGATAAAGTAGCCATACCCATATTGAATTGTTTATAGCCATTTTCTTGTGCCCATAATAGCATATGAATGTATAGTGCATCCATCATAGAAACATCTATGTCTTTATCCCATCTGATCAAGTCTATGGAAATGGATTCATTATAATTGGTATACATTAATGAACAAAAACCTATGATATGCTTCTCTGTATCACGTATAACAGCAATTGGCGCTTTATTTAAATAGTCTAAATGAAATGCACCAACTGAGAAACTCATTTCTTTTTTGTCCCCTAACCAGCTGTCACTAATGGATTTCATTCTATTAAAGTCATCTTCACTATAAGGTGCTTCAATTATTTCAAAATGATATCCTTCAGATTCAAGCTTATTAAAAGTTGCTCTCATACCTCTTTTTTTCTTACCCGATAAACTGAACGTATTTAAATCTATAAGTGCTTCTTCACCTAATTTAAAGAATACGTTACCAAAGTCATGATAAAGTGATAACAACTTACTTTGCACTTGATAGAATATAATATCATGTCCTAAAAACTTCATCTGATCGTAAAAACTAATTAAAGTTTGATTAAATTTCTCTTGATTACCTACTGGATCCCCTAACACGATTACTGCATTCATCGTATGACGATACATTATGAATACATCTTCATCTTCATTTACAAAAAATGATTTATCGCCAGTAAACGCTAAATGGCTAACATATGAGCCTTCATAATCATTTATAATCTTGTTTATCGTTTCATATGTCGCATTTGAATATAACGCCTTATGATATTTTTTTGAAAGTATAAATGAAATGATAACGCCTATTAGTAATAATAAGGCTAACACGATCCAAAATAATGAAAAGACCGCATATTTATCAAATTTTGTAACAGCATGTGGATATAAATTTAAGTAGTTCACTGTCACGATTCTATTAAAAATAAACATCGTAAAGATTAATAATGCACTTAATATAATCTTCATTGGTGTAACCATTTTCTTAACGGCAGTTGCTTTTCTATACCCAACAAATAATAATATTAATAATATAGCTAACCATAAAAATGCGATAATTGTACTATTAGATAATATTGATACGACCATCAGCACAATCGTCGAAATAATGCTTATTAAAATAGAACGCATCGTGCCTGACATGACACCTTTTGAACTGATCAGTAATAATAAAGTTGCTGCCGTATGTAAGGCAAGTAAAACAGAATAAAAAGCATAATGATGTGAGTATATTGCATCATAAAGAATGAATATGTGGTTAAAATACAATACAAATCCAGTTATGCCAGACAATAAACCTAACGAAATGGAAGGGAATTTTGTCATGAAATCTCTTTGGACTGATTTTATAAATGATGTGGTATCCATTGCTGGTGAATAAAATTTACTATCCTCAATATATTTCTTGGCACTGCTACCGAATTCAAATGTAGACAACGCTAACGCTATAATAAACGGGAAGAAATAATAAACGACCCTATATAATAATAACGCTAATAGTACTTGTTCTTCTGGCACACCTAACGATTTAATACCTAATAAAATAACTAAGTCGAATGCACCAAAACCACCTGGAACCATACTAATTAAACCAGATAATGCGGCTATTACAAATATGCCTACTAAGTGCGCATAAGAAACATGTATATTTAGTACTAATAAAATAACATAAAGTAAAAAACTCGCTGCTAACCACTCTAAAGCAGAAACAATAGTGAACTTAGTTCCAAGTAATTTATCTTTTTCCGTAGCCGGTTTAATAATAGAAACAATGATAAAACCAGGTAAAAATAAACTACCAACATATAACACAATTTTTGCCCACGAAATATTATCTAATAACGTATCTGCTTTAAACACATTTAAAACAATTAAAATACATAATAAACTCAAACCACTTAACATGGAAAGTAATAATAAAGAAACACTTTTTAATAATACTTTTTTATCTTCTACTTCATTACGATATGAAAACATTCGTAACCCAGCACCAATTAATCCACCAAAACCTAATATACTATTGAAAGTATTGATGATAAAACTGATAGATAACACTTTATAAATTGGAAGCTTTATCTTTAGAGACCTTTTCAACATAACGTCATATAATGATAAAACTAATACCGACAAAACACCTAATATGACAATGCCAACAAATGAAAAAGTATTCATTTCTCTGAGAAGTACAAATGTCTTTTTGAAATCAATTTTTGATAACTCATTATGTAGTATATTTATGACTACTACTAATATTAAACAAATAAATAATACTTTTAAAAACGAAAAAATTCTCTTACGATTAATTTTAGTCATGATTCAACCTTCTCAATGTTTTCTTTCCCAAATAATACCATAGATTTTAATATATTTGAATGTATAACCTAAACAAAAACGCCACGCTGTCCATTTTTGAACAACGTGGCGTTAGACTGTCAACAAAGTCACTTAAAGTTAAATTGTTGGTAATTTACGTACACATTTAGTGAGCGTTTATAAATGAATGAACATTCTAAGGAGCAGAATTCTGAATAATGCTCGTTAGAATGCTGTAAGGAGCAGAATTCCGAATAATGCTCGTTAGAATGCTGTAAGGAGCAGAATTCTGAGAAATGCTCGTTAGAATATAAAACCGATTAAAAACGAAGACGCCTAAGCGTTTAGTACGAGTCGAAGACTACAGGCTGAGACTGTACCCTAGACAAGCGAGTTTTTAATCGGTTAATTTTATCTACAAACAAAAACGCCACGCTGTCCATTTTTGAACAACGTGGCGTTTTAAGATATTATTTGTTTTTATCAAGTACCAATTCTTCATTCTTAAATTCATATGGTCCTGATTCATCTTGATAAAATTTATTATAACGACGTTTAAATAGTGTAAATAAATGTGTAACTGCAACTTTAAGAATTGCATAACCTGGTATACCAAGAATTACACCAAGCACACCAGCTAAATTCCCAGCACATAACAATACAAAAATAATCGTTAACGGATGAATTTTCATTGTTTTCCCCATTATATTTGGAGAAATAAAATGTCCTTCTAAGAACTGCACTGCTGCCCATACAATTGCAAGTTTAAGCAACATTAACGGTGAATCAATCGCCGCTAACACAATCGCAGGTGAAATAGCTATCATAGGTCCTAAATATGGTACAACACTTGTAACAGCCGCAATACTCGCTAATGTTAAAGCATATTCTAATCCAATAATTGAATAACCTATAAATAATAATACGCCAATACAGAACGCAACAATCATTTGTCCTTGAATATAAGATCCAACTTGAACATTCATTTTATCAATTAAATCATGTGTATCTTTTCTGAATTTAGGTGGCATTAAAGAAATAAAATAGTTTCTGAACTTTCCACCATCTTTTAATAAGAAGAATAATACAAATGGGAATGTAATTAAAATAACAACTACGTGTGTAATTGTAGAAATAAATGTTTGGAACTTATTCCCAAAGTCTCCAACTGAATTAGATACTTTTTTAGGAATATCACTAAAGTTTTGTTGCAACCAACTTTGCGCTTGAGCATAGTAATCTGATACAAACGAATTCTTAGATATATCGTCTATCTTAGTACTAAACTCATTTATGTACTTCGGCAAGTTATGAATCAGACTTTGCACCTGACTTTGTACAACCGGAATTAATAACGTCACAATTAGAGAAAAACCAGCAATAATTACAAGAAGTAATATGATGATTCCCCATAATCTTGATATATTTAACCTTTCCATAAAGTTAATGAGCGGATTAAATAAATAAAACGCAATGAACGCAACAATAATTGGGCCAATTAAAGTTGTTGTAACCGTAACAATCGGCTCAAATATAAATGAAACCTTTTGAAAAATGAAAACTGTTAAACCGATTAGAATAAGTAATCCTAAAATAAAATAAATATCACGGCCGCCGAAAAACTTCATAAATTTAGAAGTACCGAATTTCGAGCCGTGAGAATTTGGTTCTCTTTCCAAAAATAGCCCTCCTCTTAATAATTTATATGTATTATACCCTAATCAAAGCATTTTAAAAATAAAAATATAATAATCATAGTTTACATAATAAAATTATAGGGCTAAGACATTAATGTCTTAGCCCTAATTTTTTATTGGTTATACACACTTCTATTTTATAAAGAAGATCTTATCCCCTTGTTCAACTTTACCTTTAACAAGTGTTTCTAATTTAGAATCGTTTAAGTTCGTAACAACGATTGGTGTAACAGTACTATCAGCGTTAGCTTTAATATAGTCTAAATCAACTTTCATTAACGGTTGACCTTTAACAATATCTGTATCAGCTTCTGCTAATATTTCGAATCCTTTTCCTTCAAGTTTAACTGTTTCTAAACCGAAGTGTATTAATAATTCAACACCTTCATTTGATTCTACACCAATTGCGTGTTTTGTTGGGAATGTCATTTTTAATTTACCATCAAATGGTGCAACAACTTCTCCACTTTCAGGAATAATCGCGATGCCATCTCCCATCATTTTTTCAGAGAATACTTTATCTGGAACTTCTGTAATGTTGATTACTTCACCTTTAATTGGTGAGTAAACTGTTGCGCCGCCTTCAGCTAAAATAGCTGCACTTTCTTCGTCGCCTTCTTCAGTTACAGTAGTTTCACTTGGTTTTGAAATTTCACCAGAAATAATTCGAGCCATGTCATGTTTAATTTGATCAGATTTAGGTCCAAATATTGCTTGAATATTATTACCTACTTCAAGCACACCTGAAGCACCTAAACTTTTCAATTCTGTTTTATTAACTTGAGCTTTATCTAACACTTCAACACGTAATCTTGTGATACAAGCGTCTAAATGTTTAATGTTTTCTTTACCACCCATAGCGTCTAATACATCAAAAGGTAATTCAGCTACTGAACTATTACGTGTTTCTGTTTCTTCATCTTCTCTACCAGGTGTTTTTAAATTGAATTTCTTAATCGCAAATGTGAATAAGAAATAATAAACTAATGCGTAAATGATACCAACTGGAATAACTAATAATGCGTTTGAACGATCCCAGTTTAATAAACCATATAGAACATAGTCTATGAATCCACCTGAGAATGTCATCCCTATTTGTACATGTAATAAATGCATAACTAAGAATGAAGTACCAGCTAAAATAACATGAATTCCGTATAATACTGGTGCTACGAATAAGAATGAGAATTCTAATGGTTCTGTAATACCAGTTAAGAATGACGTTAAACCTGCAGATAGCATTAAACCACCTACAACTTTTTTACGTTCTGGACGAGCTTGACGATAAATCGCAAATGCTGCTGCTGGTAAACCGAACATCATAAATGGATATTTACCAGTAGTAAATGCACCAGCAGTAAATGGTACGCCATCTTTTACTTGTGCCATAAAGATTCTTTGGTCACCACGCACTAATTCTCCAGCTTTGTTCACATAACTACCAAATTCAAACCAGAATGGTGAATAGAAGATGTGATGTAAACCAAATGGAATTAATGAACGTTCAATAACTCCGAATATAAATGTCGTTAATGCAAGGTTTTTACCTAATAAGAATGTAGATAAATTATTTAACCCTTCTTGAATTGGTGGCCAAATAAATGAAAGTAAAATTCCGGCAACAATTGCTGTTACTGACGTTATAATTGGTACAAATCGTTTACCTGCGAAGAAACCTAAAAATGCCGGTAACGTAATATTGTAGTATTTGTTATAACACCAGGCGGCAATTGCCCCCATTATAATACCACCAAACACACCTGTTTGAAGTGTCGGTATACCTAACACTAATGCATTGGCAGGTTCTTTTGCTGTTTGACCTAAAGTTTTAGCGCCTTCAGCATAAGTGTAGATGTCATCAATCGTAATACCTTTTACAACACCCATCGTTGTATTCATAATTAAATAACCAACTAATGCTGCTAAAGCTGCAACACCATCTCCACCTGCTAACCCTAAAGCAGTACCTAATGCGAATAGTAACGGTAAATTGTCAAATATAATTTGACCAGATGATTCCATTACTGAAGCAATCATTACAATAGCTTCATTTTTTAACCAAGGTGCGATTGCAACGAATTGTTCATTTTTCATTGCATTCCCGAATGCAAGCAAAATACCTGCTGCTGGTAAAATTGCAACTGGTAACATTAAAGCTTTACCAATACGTTGCAATTGACCAAAAAATTTCTTAAACATATTTAAAACCCTCCAATTTGATTAACTTTATAAATTACGGCATGAAAAAAGGCATGAGCAAAGAAACCTACCCTTACGGTATAGTTTATTTGCTCATGCCTGATCGTATCAGTAACACGCAATTTATAAGTTATTATTAAAGTGTTGGATGTGCATCGTCAAATATGCCAGTTCTGATTGATAAACCGGCTTCTTCAACTGTGTTTGCATCATCTTCACTATCTTCACTGATATATTATAGCACAATGGATATTGCGCTTTCAATAACATTTCTATATTAGTTGCATCTGGAATTCTTTCATCTGCTAAAATTCTTTGAATAGCAAAATGTAAGTGTCTTACGAAGCGACTATAATTAATACTATTTTTATCAATATTAACTTCAAGGCCTTCTTCTATTATAATAATTGCTTTTTGTATAATTTCTTTTATGTTATAAATATCATGCAAAGTGTGGTTTACTTCTGCTGAATGTATGTGTAATGCAATAAAGCCTGCTTCAGCTTCTATAAACTGTAAATTTAATTTTTCGTTTAATGCTTTCACAGCTTTTTCTGCTATTTGATATTCTCTCGGATAAAGTACTTCTGTTTCCTTTAAAAATGGATTATGTACATGTATCCCTTCTTTAATACGTTTAATTGCAAAGATGATATGATCCGTTAAAGATATAAGTGTTTTTTCACTAACACTTCCTCCTAATTGTCTATCAATACCATTTACAACTTCTAAAACGACATTAAATACTTGTTCATTTGTTCCATCTAATAATTGTCGATATTTATCTTTATCTTTTTCAGATTCTAATAAATATACTTTTTCAATTAAATCTGTATTAATCTCATCGCCTTGTTTTTTAGAAAAACTAATTCCCTTACCTATTAAAATAACTTCTTTTTCATAGTATTTAGCAACTAACACATTATTATTGAGTGTTTTTTCTATAATGTATTTTCCCATTTGTTAAACCTCATTCTGAAGACCTATTACATATTATACATTTGATGCTATTATAATGGTAGATATTTTTATATCAAAAAATTTATAGGATGTGCATGAACATGAAAAATCTTAAAATTTACATTTTTTCATTTTTAACCGTTTTACTAATATCTACAATTTTATATCCAAAACAACAAGCAAAAGCAGTAACACAAGAAGCGTGGGATAATGCTGTAACTGTATATGGTGCATCTTTAGAAAATAATGCTTCAGCAAAAAATACAACATCTAATTTATTAGGTACTAAAAATAGTGATAAAGTCACATACGTAAACGCAGATGATTTAAACAAGTATTTAAACATGCAATCATCAAATGATGTTTTAAAATCAAGCATTCGTATCACTAAAACTTCTGAAGGTAGCGGTTTAAACTTAACAATTAATCAAGATCAAGGAAAAATCACGAAAGTAACTGAAGATACTTATAAAAATGCCTTGATGACAGCAGGTATCCAAGATGCTGACGTAACAATTGCTTCAAGTGAAGACGTTACAGGTGAAAGTGCATTAGCAGGTGTTTATAAAGCATTCGAAGCACAAGGTGAAAAAGTAGACGCAAACAAAACAAAAGTAGCACAAGAAGAACTTTCAACAATTAACCAAATAGCAAGTGAAAATCAAGGTCAAGAAGGTTTCTCACAATCACAATTAAATAAAACAATAGCAGAATCAAAACAAGCAGTTGCTGAAAAATCAGGAAATGTTTCTGTTACTGAAATTACAAACATCGTAAATCAAAAAATAGAAGATAACGGACTAACAAACATCGTAAACAATAACCAAATCAATATGATCGTTAACGTTATAGATAAAGCACAACAAAATGGTTCATTCAGTGGCGAAAACGCTAAAAAATTCATAAACAGCTCTAAAGATTATGTTAACAACTTAGTAAAATCAGATGACTTTAAAAATGCTAAGAAAAAAGCAGAAGACATAGGTAATAATGTAAAAGACAAATTACAAGACCAAGGATTCTGGGATAAAATCGTAAATGCAATTAAAGACATCTTTAATGCAATAGCTAACTTATTTAAATAATAAAAAAGCACAATTCGAAAAATCGAATTGTGCTTTTTTGTTATTAATATGTATATGTTCCATTTTCATAATTAATATTAACACCTTGTTGTTTATTGGCTATCCACACATTCAAATTGACCGTTTTACCGTTGTCATTTATTGAATAAGCTCGGACGTGCGATCCTCTAGGTAGCAATTCATCATTTTTATAAACAGGAGTAACGTCATAGAAGACTTTAGTTTCAGGTTTATTATGTACTGCATTTCTTACTTGTGTTTCAGGATAACCCATTCCACCACCTTCAGATCCTCTATTTGATCCTACATTCTGCGCTCTAGTTCCTAATGTTAGGTTGTGTGTTTCCATGTCGCCACCTAAGGACCAGGCAAGTGAATGTGATTTATTATAGATATACCCTCTATATCCTTCTAGTTGCAATATTTGATTGTTTGACTGTGTGCCTTTCCACGTTTGCTTTATAGCGTCGTATGTACCGTCTTTATATTCACCAGCTAAATGTACATTCGAATCAAATTGAGGTCTCTCTTTAACGCTAGATGAGTTGTTTAATACTGCTTGATATGTAACTAAGGCTGTAACTTTTCCACCACGTCCTAATCGGTCTAAATCAGAATATAATGCCCAAAATTCAGAATTCCCTTTTTGATTAATGAGTTCTTGATCTGCTTTTGATAAAGATGTTTTATTATCATTAATAAACGCATAATTTTCGTCATTCGTATCTGCATTAATTAGCGACAAATCATCTTTACTGTTTTTGATTTTAGGCGTTGATTTACTAAAAGTTTCATTTTTTAAATCTTTTAACGCTTTTTTAGATTGTAATTTTAATTCCTTCGTTGCTTCATCTTTGATGGCGTCACCTATATCACAACCAGTTAATACAATAGTGGCTAGTATTATAGATAACAGAATTTTGACCGTTCTCATTTAACTACTCCTTTTTTTCTTCAAATTGAGACCTTTAACATAATATCATGACTTAGGATCGGTAGACAGTCTAAAAGCACAATTCGAAAATTCGAATTGTGCTTTCTTTATGTTACTATTCTTTATGATCTGTATCTTCATGTTTTCCATGATCGATTTGATCGTTATCACGGTTAACATCTTGGTTTTCTTTATTGAATGTTTCATTTTCAACTTCTTTATCATCAACATGTTCTGTTGAGTTTGAATCTACATTTTGCTCAACATGAGTATTATTCTTTTCTTGAGTGTCTTTATCTTGTTGTCTACTATAAGGATTAGTTCCCCATGATTCAATATTACTATAGTTTGCATTGATATTTTCTATTTTAAATACAGGATTAAGTTTACGTTTTCTTTGTGCTCTGTAGTCTTTAGTTACTTCAAATACTACTGTAGCTAATCCGAATAACGCAACGATATTAATAATTGCCATAAGTCCCATAAATAAATCTGCTGTACTCCAAACAGTTTGAACTTTAACTACTGAACCAACAAATACCATTGCTACAACAAACAATCTAAATATAAACATAATAAATTTATTTTTAGTTAAATATTCTATGTTTGATTGTCCATAATAATAGTTACCTATAATTGAGGAGAAGGCAAACATGAATACTGCAATTGTTAAGAAGATTCCACCAAACTCACCTATATGAGTCGTTAAAGCTTGTTGCGTTACTGCAACACCTTGTGGGGCATCTGGACCGAATTGTAAATCAGTATATAACAATAGCATAATTGCTGTTGCTGAACAGATTATCAATGTATCAAAGAATACACCTAAAGATTGAATTAAACCTTGTTTAACTGGGTGACTTACTGCTGCTGTAGCTGCTGCGTTTGCTGCAGAACCCATACCAGCTTCATTCGAGAATAAACCTCTTTTAATACCTTGCATTAAAGCAAAACCAATTGCCCCACCGAATGCAGGGTGTAAACCAAATGCACTTCTTACGATATTTTGTAACATTGGTATAACTTGATCTATATTTACGATCAGAATATAACCAACAACAGCAATATATCCAACTGCCATTATTGGAACGATAAATGATGATACCGTTGCAATACTTCTTACACCACCAAAAATAACTAATGCCGTAATAATGGCTAAAATAATACCTGTTGTTACATTTGAAAACTCATATTGTTCATTTAAAGATGCAGCGATTGTATTAGATTGAACTGTATTAAATACAAATGCGAATGTTACTGTGATTAATATTGCAAAAATAACACCTAACCATTTTTGCCCTAAACCACGTTCTATGTAGTAGGCAGGTCCACCTCTAAATCCACCTGCTTCATCTTTAACTTTGTATACTTGTGCTAATGTAGCTTCAAAGAATGCACTTGCTGCACCGATAAAAGCAATAACCCACATCCAGAATACCGCACCAGGTCCACCTAATACGATAGCTGTTGCAACACCTGCAATATTACCTGTACCAACACGAGAAGCTGCACTAATTGCAAAGGCTTGGAAAGAAGAAATACCTTTTTTGCCATCTTCAAGCGTTTCTGGTTTTTCAAAAATGACTCTAAACATTTCTGGCAACCATCTTAGTTGAACAACTTTAGAACTTATTGTAAAGAATATACCTGCTAATAACAGTAAGAATATTAAATTCTGTGTCCAAATTAAATCATTACCCCATTGCACAAAGTCATGAAACCAACTTGGGATATAACTATCAAAGTTCTTCAAAAAAATCCCTCAATTCTATATAATATAATCTTTAAAAACGCTACCACGATTTTACCATGTGCTATACATTATGACTATATCTTTTTAATCTAATGCTTTTTCTTCAAAATAAGCTTCAGTGATTTGTCCAAATTCACTTTCATCAACAATAAATCGACCGTTTGTATATCGTTCACTGTAATTAAAGTCTTTTGTATTTACTTTTATTGAATTTTTATCCGATAAAATCACACACACTTCTTCTTTCGATAAAGTTCGAGCATTTATGATTTTATGTGACTTAGATTTTAATTCTTTTAATATCATAAGCCCTCTTTGCGCTCTTTTAGCTGGTACAAATTGATCTGCTTTCATATGTTTAACAGAACCTCGATCAGTAATGATAAATACCGACTTGTTAGCAGGCAATGTATTGGTCATAACAACTTTATCATCGTCTTTTAAGTTGATAGATTTAACGCCCGCAGCTTTCAACCCTATGTCAGACAATTCATCTGTATCATACGTTAAACTCATACCTTTTTCTGTAATAACTGTAATGATTTCGTCTTCAGTAATTTTCAACACTGAAACGACTTCATCATCACCTTTAAGTTTAATCGCTACTAAAGGTTTCGTAATTCTAGAAGCTTTAAATTTATCGTTAGTAGACTTTTTAATCATGCCATTTTTAGTTGCAATAATATAATTAGAATCTTGTTTAAAGTCTGTTTCTGTAAACACTTGAATAATGCGCTCGTCATCGTCAATTGGTATAACTTGCGAAATGTGTTTACCGAGGTCTTTCCATTTTAGTTCGATAATTTCATGTACAGGAATGAATAAATAATTCCCTTTAGAAGTGAAAGCAATCAGTGTATCTTGTGTGTTTGCTTTTTTATGCATTAATAAATAGTCTCCATCTTTCAGACCAACTTCTTCTACACCACTCGCTTGATAACTTCTGTTTGATGTACGTTTAATGTATCCATCATGTGTAACTGAAACAATTGTTTCTTCACTCGGTACAAGTATTTCTTTTTCAATTTTGATTTCAGAGATTTTTTCTTCCACTGCTGTCAGTCTATCTTCGCTAAATTCTTTTCGAACTGCTTTTAATTCAGACTTAATGACTTTTAAAAGTGTTTTTTCATTACTAAGAATGTCTCTTAATTTTTCAATTGTTTTTTGCAATTCATCATATTCTTGTTCTAATGAAAAAATATCCGTATTTGTTAATCTATACAGTTGTAACATCACGATTGCTTCAGCTTGTTCTTCAGTAAAATCATATTTTTCTATTAGATTTTCTTTAGCATTACGTTTATTCTGAGAAGCTCTAATTGTTTCTATCACTTCATCTAGAATAGATAAGGCTTTAATTAAACCTTCTACAATATGCATACGTTTTTCAGCTTGAGATAATTCGTATTGAGATCGCTTAGTTACGACTTCTTTTTGATGTTCAACATAACTTTCTAAAATTTGTTTTAAACCAAGTAGTTCAGGTCTTCTTTTATTAATCGCAACCATATTAAAGTGATATAAAACTTGTAAATCTGTATTTTTGTACAAGTAATTTAAAACACCTTCACTGTTAATATCTTTCTTAAGCTCAATTGCTATTCTGAGACCTTCTCTATCTGTTTCATCACGAACTTCTACGATACCTTCTATCTTTTTATCTGCTCTTAATTCGTCGATTTTTTTAACTAAATTTCCTTTATTCACTTCAAAAGGCACTTCAGTCACGATAATTTGTTCTCTTCCGCCGCGAATCGTTTCAATTTCAACTTTACTTCGGACAACAATCTTACCTTTACCTGTTTTATAAGCCTTTTTAATGCCATCTAGCCCTTGAATAATGCCGCCTGTAGGGAAATCTGGTCCTTTAATATGTTCTATTAGTTCATCTACAGAAACAGTTGGTTTATCAATAAGTCTTAAAGTCGCATCAATCACTTCACCGAGATTATGTGGTGGGATATCAGTCGCATAACCTGCCGAAATACCAGTAGATCCATTGACTAATAAATTTGGATACCTTGCTGGTAATACCATAGGCTCCATTGCCGTATCATCAAAGTTTTGTACATGTTCAACTGTTTCTTTATCGATATCTTGTAATAATACTTCAGCTAATTTACTAAGTTTCGCTTCCGTATAACGCATGGCAGCTGGTGGATCGTTATCGATACTACCATTATTACCGTGCATTTCGATTAAAACATGTCTGAGTTTCCAATCTTGACTCATACGTACCATCGCATCATAAACAGATGAATCACCATGTGGATGATAATTACCGATTACGTTACCAACTGTTTTAGCACTTTTTCTAAAATTTCTTTCAAATGTATTACCATCTTTATACATAGCGAATAAAATTCTTCGTTGAACTGGTTTTAATCCATCTCGTACATCTGGAAGTGCACGATCTTGAATAATATATTTACTATAACGTCCAAATCTATCGCCTATTACATCTTCTAAAGGAAGGTTTTGAATTTGTTCCACCATTAATTAACTTCCTCCTCTGTTGATTCAATTTCATCGTCTAGAACTTGTATATCGTCACTTTCAAGTATGCTTTGGTCTTCTTGCATACCAAATTGTACATGTCTTTCTATCCACTCTCTACGTGGTTCTACTTTGTCACCCATCAATGTTGTCACTCTTCTTTGTGAGCGAACTTCATCATCAATGCTTACTCTAATTAAAGTTCTCGTTTCTGGATCCATAGTTGTTTCCCATAATTGATCCGCATTCATTTCACCTAAACCTTTATATCTTTGAAGCGTAAATCCTTTACCTAATTTTTTCATTAGGCCTTCTAAATCTTCATCAGTCCAAGCATATTCAACTTGTTTACTTTTACCTTTACCTTTTTCAACTTTATATAAAGGTGGTAATGCTATATAAACTTTACCTGCTTCTAATAAAGGTCTCATATATTTAAAGAAGAAAGTTAACAGTAATACTTGAATATGTGCACCATCTGTATCAGCATCTGTCATGATGATAACTTTATTGTAATTACTGTCTTCTATGTTGAAGTCTGCCCCAACACCCGCACCAATTGTATGAATAATTGTATTAATTTCTTCGTTTTTAAAGATATCATCCAATTTAGCTTTTTCCGTGTTTATAACTTTACCTCTTAAAGGCAAGATAGCTTGGAACTTACGATCTCTACCTAGCTTAGCAGAGCCACCCGCAGAGTCACCCTCAACTAAATACAGTTCATTTTTTTCAGTATTTTTACTTTGTGCTGGCGTCAATTTACCAGACAATAACGTTTCTTTACGTTTATTCTTCTTACCATTCCTCGCTTCTTCTCTTGCTTTTCTAGCTGCTTCACGCGCTTGAGAAGCTTTTACAGCTTTTTTAAGTAAAGATTTTGAAAGTTGCCCTTTTTCTTCTAAATAGAATGGTAATTGATCCGACATAACAGAATCTACAGCAGCACGTGCTTCTGTTGTACCTAATTTAGATTTAGTTTGACCTTCAAATTGTAATAAATCTTCAGGTATTCTCACTGATATAATTGCTGTTAATCCTTCTCGAATATCACTGCCGTCTAGGTTTTTATCTTTTTGTTTAAGTTCTCCAATTTTACGTGCGTACTCATTAAATACTCTTGTAAAAGCTGCTTTAAGCGCAGTTTCATGCGTACCACCATCTTTAGTACGAACGTTATTTACAAAACTTAATATCGTTTCTGAATACTGGTCATTAAATTGAAAACTGATGTCTACCTCTATTTCATTAGATGTCCCTGTAAACATGGCAACATCATGAAGAACATCTTTGCCTTCATTTAAATATTTCACAAAAGCTTTAATACCATCTTCATAGTGGTAATTCACTTCTCTAGGTTCTTCTTCTCTTAAATCCGTTACTTTGATTTTTAAAGCTTTTAATAAAAATGCTGATTCTTGCAGTCTTTCACATAACGTTTCAAAATTAAAATGCGTTGATGTTTTAAAAATAGTTGGATCTGGTTTGAAACGAACAGTTGTTCCAGTCTTTCTTGTTTTCCCCTTTTTTTCCAATGTAGTTGCAGGTTTACCGCCATCTACAAATTTCTGTTTATAAATGTAACCTTCTCTATGAATCGTTACTTCTAACCATTCACTCAAAGCGTTTACTACAGATGCCCCTACACCGTGCAGTCCACCGGCAGTTTTATATCCACCTTGACCAAATTTCCCGCCTGCATGCAGAACAGTAAATATTACTTCAGGAGTCGGTTTGCCAGTTTTGTGCAAACCAGTCGGCATACCTCTCCCATTATCTTGGACAGAAATACTATTATCTTTATGTATTGTGACTTCTATTTCTGTTCCAAATCCGTTTAAAATTTCATCTACAGAATTATCTACTATTTCATATACTAAATGGTGAAGTCCTCGAACATCAGTCGAACCAATATACATACCTGGTCTTTTTCTAACTGCTTCTAGACCTTCTAGTACTTGAATTGATTCTTCACCATATTGAACTTTTGTGTTTTTATTCAATATTTCTCCTCCTACAAACGTACGTTCGTTTTTAATACTATACATTAGTTATTTTGTTATAAATCCCCGTAAATTGCAAGTCCTATCATAAATAGGAGTACAATTCCACTTTATATTCTTCTAGCCTTAACATATTTTAAATAGTAACCTATACTGAGTTATGGTAAACTATTAGTACCTGCTATTAAAGGAGTGTTTCAGTAATGACATTAATTGTTATTATACTAAGCTACATAGTCGGATGTTTCCCTAGTGGCATTGTGATAGGCAAATTATTTTACGGAAAAGATATAAGACAATTTGGAAGTGGCAATTTAGGCGCCACTAATACATTTAGAGTGTTAGGTAAAAAAGCTGGATTTTTAGTTATGTTTCTTGATATATTCAAAGGCTTCATTGTAGTATTCTTTCCCTTATGGTTTAATGTAGATATTCCTAGTATTGTTGTAGGTATTTTTGCTGTAATTGGACATGTTTTCCCTATCTTCTTAAAGTTTCGTGGAGGAAAAGCAGTTGCTACGAGCGCTGGCGCAGTCCTTGGTGTACACCCATTACTTTTAATTATACTCGCATTGATATTCATTGGAATTTTATTTTTAACAAAATATGTATCTTTATCAAGTATGATAGCGGGTATATGTTGTGTAGTAGGTGCAATCATCATTGGTGATATACCTTTCCTAGTTGTTTCAATTGCAATTATGATTATTCTAATCGTAAGACATAGATCAAATATCGGTAGAATATTCAAAGGAAATGAACCAAAAATCAAATGGATGTAAAGGAGAATGCACAATGAATTTAGAAATTACTGATAAAGCAATCGAATGGTTCAAAAGTGAATTAGAATTCGATAATGATCAAGCGTTAAGAATTTTTGTGCGCTATGGCGGTGAATTTCAATTAAAACAAGGCTTTTCACCCGCATTTAACGTTGAACCTTTAAGTGATTCCGAAATCGGTTTTAAAGATGAAAAAGACGGTATTCCATTCTTTATTGACGAAAAAGATTTATGGTATTTTGATGGAAATGATTTAAAAATAGACTTAAATGAAGATTCAGAAATTATATATGAAGCGAAAGACTCATAATAAATATTAAAAATAAGCAGATGCAAATCGTGAATGAAACGAGATGCATCTGCTTTTTCTTTTTATAATTTTCGGTCTATACCTTGATCGTCTTCTTCTTTAATTTTCAAGTAAGCATTGTGCCAGTCTGGGAAACTTTTATCTAATCTTATTGGTCGATTAGTACCTTTTTTCAAGCAAACATGTGTTGTTGTTCCTGTACAAACTACATCACCGTCTTTATTAATCACTTCATAAGAATACATTGTTCTTATCGGAGAATAATGAGAAATCCATGTTTTAATGGTAACTTTCTCTGGATAAGTAATAGATTGCTTATATTTAATATTCAAATCTACAACGGGTGATATAATACCTGCTTCTTCCATATCCGCGTAACTAAAGCCAACTTTGTATATATAATCCGTACGTGCTACCTCTAACCAAATCGCATAATTAGCATGATAAACTACGCCCATTTTATCAGTTTCGGCATATCTTACATCTATCGGTGTTTCACTATAAATCATTCATATATCCCTCTTTCTAAATTGCTTAACAAATTTATCATACCACAAATAGAAACACAACTGCTTAAAATAAGCAGTTGTGTAAATAGAAATTATGTTTAACGATTAAGCTAATTTATTTCTTAATACCATTTGTAAAATTCCGCCGTGTCTATAATAATCAATTTCCACTTCAGAATCAAAACGAGCTAGCGCTTCAAATTCAGTAACTTTACCGTCTTCGCTAGTAGCAGTCACTTTCAGGATATCACGTGGTTTAACACCTTCATGAATATCTACTGAAATTGATTCTCTACCAGTTAAGCCTAAGCTATCTGCTGAATCACCTTTTTGGAATTGTAAAGGTAATACACCCATCATTACTAAGTTAGAACGGTGAATACGTTCATAACTTTGAGCAATAACAGTTTTAACGCCTAACAAGTTAGTACCTTTAGCTGCCCAGTCACGTGAAGAACCCATACCGTAATCATTACCAGCTAATACACATAATCCAACGCCATTTTCTTGATATTTCATTGCTGCATCAAAGATAGGCATTACTTCATCTGTTGGCCAATAAGTTGTGTATCCGCCTTCTGTACCTGGTGCTAATTGGTTTTTAATTCTGATATTAGCAAAAGTACCTCTCATCATAACTTCGTGGTTACCACGACGAGAACCATAAGAGTTAAAGTCTCTAATCTCTACACCATTTTCTTGTAAATATTTACCTGCTGGCGTATCTTTACCGATTGCCCCTGCTGGTGAAATATGGTCAGTTGTAACTGAGTCTCCAAATTTACCCATAACTCTTAAATCTTTTAAAGGTTGAAGATCTGCAGGTTCTTTAGATAAACCTTCAAAGAATGTTGGGTTTTGAATATATGTTGATGATGGATCAAAGTCATATAATGGTTGATCAGTTGTTTCAATTTCATTCCATGTTTCATTAGATTCAAATACAGATTCATATTCTTCTCTAAATAATTCTGGTGTAACAACTGAAAGAACTGTTTCTTTAACTTCTTCAATTGATGGCCAGATATCTTTTAAGTAAACATCTTCGCCGTTAGAACCTTTACCAATAGGATCGTTTTGTAAGTCAATATTAACCGTTCCTGCTAATGCATAAGCAACTACTAATTGTGGTGAAGCTAAATAGTTTGCTTTCACTAGAGGATGAATACGACCTTCAAAATTACGGTTACCAGACAATACAGAAGTAACAAGTAAATCTTCATCTGCAATTGCTTTTTCAATTTCAAGTAATAATGGTCCTGAGTTACCAATACATGTAGTACAACCATAACCTACTAAGTTAAATCCTAATTCGTCTAAATAATTTTGTAGACCAGCATCTCTTAAGTATCCTGTTACAACTTTTGAACCTGGTGCTAATGATGTTTTAACATAATCAGGTACTTTCAAGCCTTTTTCAATAGCTTTTTTAGCTACAAGACCTGCACCTAACATAACGTAAGGATTTGATGTATTTGTACAAGATGTTATCGCTGCAATTGCGATGTCACCTGTAGTCATAGACGTTTTAGTACCGTCAGCTAATTCAATGTCAACTTTTTTGTCAAATTCTGATTTATCAAAGCCGTGACCTTGGTTGCCTGCTGGAGCAGTTACAGAATCAACGAATGATTTTTTCATATTGCTTAATGTAATTAAGTCTTGTGGACGTTTTGGTCCAGATAATGAAGGCTCAACTGAAGATAAATCTAAATCTACAACATCAGTATATGTTGGCTCTACATTTTCAGCTTTGAAGAACATATTATTTTCTTTTAAGTATTTTTCAACTACTTGTACTTGTTCTTCAGTACGACCAGTTAAACGTAAATAGCTTAATGATTCTTCATCAACTGGGAAGAAACCACATGTAGCGCCATATTCTGGTGCCATGTTCGCGATTGTAGCTCTATCAGCTAACGGTAATTTTTCAACACCAGGACCGAAGAATTCTACAAATTTACCAACTACGCCTTTTTTACGCAATTCTTCAGTTACACGTAATGCTAAGTCAGTAGCAGTTGTTCCTTGAGGTAATTCATTTGTTAATTTAACTCCGATTACTTCTGGAACTGGGAAATATGAAGGTTGTCCTAACATACCAGCTTCAGCTTCGATACCACCAACACCCCAACCTAGAACACCAATACCATTGATCATAGTTGTATGTGAGTCAGTACCTACTAAAGTATCAGGATAAGTAACAAGTTCGTTTTCTTCTTCTCTAATATGAACAACACTAGCTAAATATTCCAAGTTAACTTGGTGAACAATACCAGTAGCTGGTGGAACAGCACGATAATTGTCGAATGATTTTGTTGCCCAGTTTAAAAATTGGTAACGTTCAATATTACGTTCGAATTCTAATTTCATATTTTTCGCTAATGAAGTTGTTTGCGCATAGCTATCAACTTGCACTGAGTGGTCAATTACTAAATCAACTGGAACTTCCGGATTGATTTTAGAAACGTCTCCACCTACATCATCCATTGCTTTACGTAATGAAGCTAAATCAACTACTGCTGGAACACCAGTGAAATCTTGTAAGATAACACGTGAAGGTTTGAAAGGCACCTCAGCGTTCGCATCATTAGTTTTACCCCATTTAGCTAAATTTGTGATGTGCTCTTCTTTAATAACACGTCCATCAAACTGTCTTAAAACTGATTCTAATAATACACGAATAGAGTATGGTAATTTATCAACATTAGATAAACCTAATTCATCTAATGTATTCAAGCTATAAAACGTATAAGTTTTACCGTTCAATTCAAAAGACTTTTTAGATTGTTCTTTTAAACTTGCGCTCATTATAGTTCCCCCTTTAAATTATGCAAATTAATGCTTCGTCTACAATTGTATAATCAATAGTATAGTAAAACAACACATTACCATTAAAAATAAGTATATTTATCATTCAAGTTTTTGATATGCATCCATAAGTTTTACTTATGTATATTTAATTAATCATAAAATTTAGTTATTAAATGAGAACGATTATCAACATTAGAAAATTACTACCCGTTGTATTCTAATTACTCACAATTATTTATAACTAAAAATAAAAAGGACAAACCTTTGAAAATCAAATGATTTCAAGGTTTGTCCTTTTATATTGAATCTATCTTAATATATTAATTATCTAATTCTCTTTCTAAACGTCTTTGCTCTTTTAATTCTTGTTCGTATTCACGTTTAGATTTATCAACGTACTCTTTCATACGATGTTTGTTTGGTGTAATTGATAAACCTAAGTACTTACGTTCTTGGTTCGCATCTTTATAGAAAGCGACAATCATCATTATAATTATGAAACTAAATGGGAATGCCGATATGATTGCGGCAGACTGTAACGCGCCTAATCCAGCATCTCCGCCTGACAATAGTAATATAAATGCTATTAATGATTGTGCTAATCCCCAAATAACTTTAACTAAACTAGACGGTTCTAATGAACCATAAGTAGTTTGCATACCTAATACAAATGTCGCAGAATCGGCAGATGTAATAAAGAATGTACAAATTAAAGCTAATGCTAGTACTGAAAGTATAGCTCCCATTGGTAATTCATTAAATACACCGAACAATTGTGTTTCTGTAGACATTTTGAATAGTTTAGGAGTTGATTTACCAACTTCAATACCAGTTACGCCAAATACACTGAACCAAATGAAACTGATAATTGTTGGTACAAGCATAACACCTAAAATAAATTCACGAATTGAACGTCCTTTAGATACTCGCGCGATGAAGATCCCAACGAATGGACTCCAACTCATCCACCAACCCCAATAATAAAGTGTCCATTGGTTTAACCAATCACTCTTTTGAGGATTTAATGGTGCTACATCAAAACTATTGAATAAGAATGAATCCAATAATGCACCAGTTGATGAAGTAAACATATTTAATATTAAAATAGTTGGACCAATAATTAACGTTACAATTAATAACAATGACGCTAATACGATATTCAAATTACTTAAATATTGAATACCTTTACTTAATCCACTCCAAGCACTCATTAGGAATAATACAGTTACAACAACAATTATAATTGCTTGTATAAATATATTATTTGGAACTCCAAATAAGTATTCCAAACCACCATTGATCTGTAAAGCACCCATACCTAATGAAACTGCAACCCCTACTACAGTTGCAAATACTGATAACACATCAATGATTGTTCCTATTGGTCCATCAACTTTATTACCTAATAATGGTCTTAATGTTTTAGATAATAAACCTGGTTCACCTTTTCTAAATTGAGCATATGCAAGTGCTAAAGCAACTACACCATATATAGCCCATGCATGAAAGCCCCAATGTAAGAATGTTGATCTCATTGACTCAGTCATTGCTGCTTTTGTTTCCGGATCCGCGTTTGGCGGTGAAACAAAGTGAGACATTGGTTCTGCTGCTCCGTAGAATACTAATCCGATACCCATACCTGCACTAAACAACATTGCAAACCATGAAATCGTATTAAATTCTGGTTTATCGTGTGGCTTACCTAATTTTAGTTTACCAATTGGACTAAATATGATGAACACACAGAAAAATACCATCCCAATTGTAATAATCATGTAATACCAGCCGAAATATTTCGATATCCATGCACTAATATTTGAAGTTATTTCCCCAAATTGAGTTGGGAAAATAGCACCAAGTGCCACAATTATACCAACTACAATTGCACTAAATATAAATACATTTGAAACCTTTTTACCATCTGGATGTGTTGGAACATTTGACATTAAAATTCTCCTTCCACTTTTACAAAATTCATACTTACTATTCCCTGTAAAACTGTTCTTAATCTAATTAATTTACAAAAGAAAATATATGTAAAACAACAACTTCAATACTTTAACAAATATTGTCACCAAAATCAAATTACCTATTTTCATTTTCTGTAGTTTAATGTATGATAATGCTGACAGGGAGGTGTTTAATATGTCATTACTTAAAGAGTTTAAAGATTTTGCTTTACAAGGAAATGTTTTAGATTTAGCAATCGCCGTTGTTATTGGTGCTGCCTTTAACAAAATTGTTACTTCTTTAGTTGAAAACGTTATTATGCCATTAATTGGTTTAATTTTCGGAGAAGTAGACTTTGCAGAAAAATGGTCATTAATGGGTATTAAGTATGGTTTATTCATACAATCTATTATCGATTTCATTATCGTAGCATTCGCTTTATTTATCTTCATTAAGATTGCAAATACTGTAATGAAGAAAAGTGAAGTTGAAGAAGAAATTGACGAACAAACTGTATTACTTACAGAAATTCGCGACACATTACGCGAAAAGTAAGTTTTACATAAGTACAATGTTTAGTATAAAAAAGAGGCTGGGACATAAATGTCCTAGCCTCTTTTTTATTGGGTTAAATGTATGAAGACGCAGTAGGTGTCTGTTTTCTAAATGCGCTTGTACCAAGCTTTTTAGAAATCTAGTCACCCTTGCGGGGGTGAGACGACGAAATCTAATTTAACATTTTAGATTTCTGTCTCACTCCCTTTTTTTAATCTTCTATAGGCCCATCTTCTACTAATGTTTTTACATCAGCGACAATTTCTGATTTAGGAAACTTTTTATCTCCTGCATCTTGACCACTATAACTCTTTACAATTCTGCCATTTTGGTCAATTAAGTAAAAACTCGTTGCGTGTGTAACTTGAGTACTCCCTTTTGGTGGTGGTGCAACAATTGATTTAAAATTATCTTCTGCATACTGTTTAATAAATTTAAAGTCATAGTTTGTTAATAATGTCCATTTATTATTCGGCACATTATATTGTTTTATGTAATCACGTAATTTTTTTGGTGTGTCATTTTTCGGATCCACACTAAAACTGATTACACCATAATCTTTCACACCATCTTTTTCTAATTGGTCAATCACCGTACTCATGTTATATGTCATCGGCGGACATACCGTTTCACAATTTGTAAAAATAAAATCAGCAATATAAACTTTGCCTTTCATATCTTTTTGTGAAAATTTTTCCCCGTTTTGATCAGTAACATTAAATGACTGCATTTTGTTGCCAAATTGACTATCCGGCTCAATTGCATTATTACTACAAGCACTAGTAAACAAAACCATACTAGCGATAACACTCAGTAACATACCCTTTTTCATTCTAACACTCCCAATGTTTAACTATTATTTAAAATATATCAAATAAAATTTATAACTTAAATAAGTTTTTACAGTTATTTATGACGTTGATGTGTCAATTAATTGTTTGAAAAAGCGCTTGTACTTAAAAATCCGTTCTTATTTACGTTTAAAATTGTCGGTATTCTCGTTTTGAGTTCAGATACATGTGAAATGATACCAACTAATCTACCGGACATTTGTATATTAACTAACGTATCTAAAGCAGTCTCTAACGTTTCAGAGTCTAACGTACCAAAACCTTCGTCAATAAACATAGATTCTAAATGAATCGCACCCGCTTCTTCCTGCACCACATTAGATAATCCAATCGCCAATGATAATGAAGCTTGGAATGTTTCTCCTCCAGATAAAGACGTAATATGTCTCGTTCTATTTGAGAATCTATCAAACACTTCAATTTCTAAACCACTTAATCCTTGAGATTTTTCTTTTTTACGTACTAGCTGATACCTACTATTCGTCATTTTAAGAAAATGGTGATTCGCATTATCTAATATATGATTTAAATAATAAATGAGTACATAATTTTCTAGTGACATCTTCTCACTATTTTTACCATTCATAATTTTAGAAAGCTCAATCATTTCAGCTTGTTCTTGCAAATCATTTTCAATTTTTGAAACGACATTTTGAATTTCATTGATTTTATGATTATTTTGATCAATTTTCAATTGCAATTGATTATGACGTTTCATCGTTTCGTTCAGTATATCTTTTGACTCTGCTAACTGTGTCTCTGTTTCAGATATATTAGGCATGTCTTTATTTTTAACTTTTTCACTTAATTCATTTACAACCGCTTCAATTTCTATATATTTTTTATCATATTGATTAATTTTGTCTTCATATTCTTTTATATTGCTTACTTGCTTTAGTAATTCATCTAATTGTGAATAAGAAGTAATATTATGTTTGGTCATTTCATTATTCAAATACGAAGTTGTATCGTTTGTTTGTTTTTCATACATTTCTTTTCGTTCTTTTATAGATGTTAACTTAATTTGAAGTGATTGCTCATTTTCTTTGTAAGTCACGATTTGTGTATTTACTTCGTTTAATTTCTTATCGAATAATTCAATATCAAGATTGTATTGATCATATTGTTTTTCAAATTGTTGAATATATTCATGTTCCGTCTCTTGCTTGAAGTATGATAAATCTTTAATATATATATTTATTTTATGCTCAATGTTATTTTGCTCTAATTCATTCTTAGTCGTTCTTTGTTCTATTTCACGAATACTTTTTTGTAATTGTTGAATGTGTTGTCTATTATCTCTATGTTTTTGTATTTCTTTTTTTAAATTTTCTATTTGATTATTAACTTCTTCTACTTCACTTTGTACATCACGTATATTTTGTAATTTTTCGAATTGATCATTTGTTATGTTCATTCGCTCATTTAACGTTGTTATCTCAATGTATATGTTTTGTATTTTTTTCTCTATCGCTTGATTGTGTTCTTTATCTTTCTTTAATGATTCGAAATCTAAGTCTCCATTTATAGCATCAATACGTGATCCACATATCGGACAATCTTCACCTTGATGCACATGCTTTTGAATTTTTAAAATTTCCGCTTCAACATTCAACATGTCATATTTATTATCTACTATGACTTCTTTTTCTAGATTTGATTTTTCTTGTTCTAATTTTTTAAGATTATGACTTATTTCTGTTCTCTTTTTTTCTAGTTCTTCTTTTTCTTTAAATTGCTTTTGTGTATGTTCTAGGTTTTGTAATTTAAGCTTTAGTGATTCTTGCTGATTTAACTTCTCATGTTCTATTGATTCATCTGAGTCTACTTGTTCTAGCTGATCACTTAATCTGTTCATTTCCTTCTTATCTTGTTCTATCGTTACATTTAATTTAATTTGTTTATCCTTAAGTAATGGCAACTCTTTCTCAGCATGAGCATATTGTTGAATGTTTGCTTTTATATGATTTGTTTTCTGGATATATTTACGGTTTATATCTATTTGTTCTTGGTCTTCTGTTATTTCTTTAAGTTGTTCTTCTAACTTATCTAATTGAACTTTATTACTTTTAAGTTTATTTTGTAGATTAATTTCAGATTCGTTTGCTTTTGTTAATTCATATTGCTGTTCTTTCAATTGGTTATATTGGTAAGTCATACTTTGAACAGATTTTAAATAATTAAGATGTGTTCTTAGTTCATTCATTTCATTTTCTTCTTTTTTCAATGCAGCTAATGTTTCTCTTCTATCTGCTAAAGTATCAAAATTTTCTTTAAGTAATTTCTCAGTTTCAAATTGCTTTTCTTTATGTTGAACCGTTTTTTCGTGTTCTGTTTTTTCTTTTTGAACATCATTTAATTTATTGTTACCTACTTCTTTATATAAATCTAAAGCAGGTATTATTTTTTGATAACGGTGTCCTTCTAATTCTTTTAAATCTATCAGTTCATTATTTCCAAAGTCGTGTAAATCCGTCATATATTGCGTTATTTTTTGATAATGTCCTTCTATTAACGCCATTTCTTTCTTCATTTCTTCTTCTAATCGTTCTTGTAATGTCTCATATCGATCACTATCAAATAATGTTCTTAATATGCTTCTCTTATCTGTACTGTTAGAAACTAAAAATTGTTTAAATTCCCCTTGAGGTAATATCAATATTTGTCTAAACTGCTTCACGTTCATATGTAATAGTTCTTTCAAATACTCATTACTCGTATTTATCGTACTCGTTTGTAATGACCATTCTCCATTTACTTTTTTGTATACTTCTACTGTAGGATTTGTAGCATTCTTATTGCCTTCTTTAATATATTTCACCGTTCTATTAATTTGATACTCATTATGCTTTATTTCAAATTCAAATTGAACTTTTGTTGGCAATTTCGGGTCTGCAAAATGGCTTCTTAAGTCCACTTCGTCTCTTGCTTCAGTAGATGTCTTACCATATAACGCATAAACGATAGCATCGAATATCATTGTTTTACCTGAACCTGTTTTACCACATATTAAAAAAAGTTGTGATTTTGATAAGTTTCTAAAATCAATTGTCTCATTCATAAATGGTCCAAAATATTGCATATTCAGTAATAAAGGTCTCATTATTCATTAACTCCTTGATTATTTTCTTCTTCAAGCAATTGAACGACTTTATCTTTCTTTATGCCTTCTAGCTGTTCACCTGTCACATGTTCATAAAATTTTTGAATAATTTCAAAGTCGCTTAAAGCGTGTACATCCAAATTAATCTCATCACTTGCCACTTCATAATCTTGTCTAGAAATTTGTAAAGTATTCGGATAAATATCTCTAATTTTCATCAAAGGATCTGTCACATGGTCCATTTCAGTTAATCTAAAATGAAAGTAATCTTGTTTATGTGGTATTTCTATTTTTTCTTGAATAACATCCTCATAAGCAGCATTAACTACATGAAATGATCGTCTAGGTTCAACAGGGATAAACTTCTGAGTAAACGCCTTACCTTCAAACTCAAATAATCTATATCCTTTTGCTTGGTTCTCCTCTGAAAATGAATACTGCATAAGTGAACCTGAATAAAATATATAATCAGACTTAATTGCAAATGGATGATGTAAATGTCCGAGCATAACAGCATCAAAAGACTTAAAAGTATTTGCCGTTACCGTTTCAATCGTCCCAATCGATAATGGTCTCTCTGAGTCACTGGACTCGCCACCAGCTACAAACAAATGGCCAACTAATATATTTGTTTTGTCTTTATCCAAAACGCTTTCTATTTGTTTTACAACGTATGCTGTTGCTTCTTGATGAGATTGTATGTCTTTTATATTATATGCTTGTCTAATATCTGCTGGCGTGAAGTATGGCATCACATATATATTGATGTCATCAAATTCTATAGGCTTTAACATATTCTCATATCCCGTAACAATTTTTAAACCAGACTTTTCAAACCATTTTTCTCCGTAATTCAAACGCTCTTTACCATCGTGGTTACCACTAATTGCAACGACAGGTTTCTTCAATTCTAAATTAATTGTTGAAAGTGCATCTTCTAATACAACCATCGCATCTTTACTAGGATAGTGTAAATCATATAAATCCCCACTTATTACAACAACGTCAGGATCATGTTCTTTTATAGCTTCATACAATTTATTTAATATATGTTTTTGATCTTCTAATAATGATTGACCATTTATTGTTTTACCAATATGCCAATCTGCAGTATGTAAAATTTTCATTATATTGCTCCTTTATAAATATTTGTTAGACAGGGTTATTTCCTTCATTTATACTAAGCGTAAGGAGTGATTTCATTGAGTAATGCATTTATATTTTTTATTATTTTATGGTGCCTCGTATTTATTTCATTACTTGCTATTGGTGGATTCTTCATGTTTCGTAAATTTTTAAAACGTATGCCAAAAGATAATGGTATGAGTGAACTAGATTGGCAAGAATATTACATTCAAAAAGCATTACCATTATGGAATGATGAAGCACGTTCTCTATTAAATGAATTAGTATCTCCTGTACCGGACTTGTTTAGAGATGTCGCTAAAGAGAAAATTGGTGGTAGAGTTTCTAAAATTGCACTTGAAGAACATGCTACAACGATTGAACTCGATCATATCATGAGAGGATATATCATTGCGACACCTAAACGTGACCATAAATTCATGAAGAAAAAACTAGACGAACTTAACATAGATTATACACCATATTTAAAACTGTTCGAATTAGCAGATGATGAAAAAAATAAATTCTCTATATTTGATTACAAAGAAGAAATTACAAATGCAAAAGCAAAAACAACGCACACTCATTAATTTGAGATGTGCGTTGTTTTTTATTTAACAATACTCACTTGTTCTTTTAATTTTTTGAATTTTATGTACATAGCAATTCTCCAAGGTACAATCATACTAAACGCCAATAAGAAAAACATACCGGCTAATTGACCTGGATCTATGGAATTACTTAAAAAGAACTTACCGACTGATCTTATAATCAATAAAGAAATTAATATGACAGGAAAAAGTTTAGACCTTTTCATATAAATTTCTGAACCTTTAATTTCGAAATTAGATGTAAAGATTAAAAATAACGAGAAGAATATCCCTACTAAAACAGCTTCCAAGATTTCTTCACCATTCAATCTAAAATAAGGTACGACATACATTAATGCACCAGTTGCCATAAAAAACGGCGGTAATACAATTTTTCTTGCATTAGTTGGATAATTTTGAGCTTTCATTCTGATAACTATTACAACTAGTCCCATTAAAGCTGCTATTACCAATGAAAAAAGGACATACATATTTAAAACCCCTTTAAGTACGAAATATCATTTATGGTTATTCCAAACCTAAAGATTGGAAGAATATTGTAATCTCAGTTAATAAATCAAAGAACAATAAAATCCCCATAATAATCATAATTATACCACCAAACTTCATGATAGCAACATTGTACTTTCTAATAATTTGTAATTTTGTAATAAAGAAAGTCAATATGAAAAACGGAATGCTAAAACCTAGAACATACAGCAACATATACAAGAGTGCTTGTGATGAATTTGTAGCAGCTAATGTACCGATTGCTGCAATGATTGGACCATTACAAGGTGTCCACCCAGCAGCAAATGCCATACCAATTAAAAATGAACCTATATAACCTGATGGCTTCGTTTTAAAATTTAATTTTCGATCTTTCATTAAGAATTGTGGTTGAAAAACACCTAATATAATCAGACCAAATACAATGATTATAATTGCACCAAGTTGTCTAATGAGTGTTTGATAATTTATAAACAATCCAGAAATATATCCAATACCCATTCCTAAAATCATATATATAAAACTAAATCCAATTAAGAAAATGATTGTATGAAGTATTGCACTTCGACTAAGCCCCTTGTTTTTTAAGTCGTCATAACTCATTCCTGTTATGTAAGAAACAAAAGCAGGATAAATCGGTAACACGCAAGGAGAAACAAAACTTAGTATACCTGCCCCAAACGCCACGAAAATAGTTAATTCCATAAAATCCTCCCTTACTCTTACATCTATTTTATCAAATTTATTTAAAGATAAAATGATTTTATTTTGAACAATAAGTGAAACATTGCCTAGTGTGATAAGTTAGTTTAATTTACATAATATGTATATACATTTAAATTAAATTATCATATAATTTATTCAAATGAAATCAGCAATACAACTATATTAAGAGATATAACAAAAAAGTTTTTTGTTTAAATTTCATTAATATTTTTAAAGTAGAAGGAGTTAAAGATGAAAGGTTATAACATTAAGAAGTTTGGCTGTGGTGGTTGTCTTATCTTTTTTCTAGTGATTGTGTTGTTTTCAGGTTGCATGAACTTTTTCTTTGGCGACAGTGACAAGAACACTAAAGAATCAGATAATAAATCGTCAGTTTTAAACAAAAAAGAAAATGATAAGAAAGCGTCTAAAGAAGATAAGGACAACAAAAAGGATAAGGACAACAAAAAAGAAAAAGAAAATGATAAGAAAGAATATGAAGAAGATAAAAAAGATAAAGAAGAAAGTGACAAGGAAAAATATAAAATTGGTACAACAGATAAAATACCCGTTACATTATCTAAAACAATTGATGGTGATACTGCTAAATTTAACATCGAAGGTAAAGACGAAAAGTTTAGATTCCTACTAATTGATACACCAGAAACTAAACATCCTAAATTTGGCAAACAATTATTCGGCCAAGAAGCAGCAGATAGAACTAGTGAACTATTACGCAATGCTAAAAAAATAGAAGTAGAATATGATGTAGGTCAGAAAAAAGATAAATATAATCGTCACCTCGTTTATGTATATGTAGACGGAAAAATGCTAAATAACATATTAGTTAAAGAAGGGTTAGCAAAAGTAGCATATGTATATCCTCCAAATACTAGATATTTAAAAGAACTTGAAGAAAGCCAGGAATTTGCTAAAAAAGAAAAACTAGGTATTTGGTCGATTGGTTCAGCATTTGAAGATACAAATTATGAAGAAACTAATACTGAAAATAATAATCTCCAATCTAATCAAAACCAAGCTACTACGACACCAAATACAGAACAAAATAATCAAACAATAAATACACCTACAACACCAGAAAGATTTAATAACTGTAAAGCATTACGAAGTGTCTATCCTAACGGTGTACCAAAGGGGCATCCAGCTTACTCATTAAATCTAGATAGAGACAATGATGGGATGGCATGTGAAAAATAAATATAAAAAAGCCGATTACACTATTGCAGCGTAATCGGCTTTTTAATCTATTAATATTGTACATAATAGATTTAGATATAATTAATCTAAGACTATTTGGTTTTTTGATCCATATTCTTATTCATCATTGTCATCATTTGATTAATTTTCTTTTGAGATGGTTTTTGACCCATTTGCATCATCATCATACGTAACATTTCTTCATTGATTGGTGGATTCTTTTTCAAGTAATCCATCATATATTTACGGGCAAGGAAAAATCCAATTGCAGCCCCACCGATTAATGCCACGATGATTAATAATATAGCTAACCATGTTGCCATTATTTCACCCACTTTCTGTATCCTATAAAAGTTTACTAAATTAGTATCATTTTATCAAGATGAATCTTGCGTTTAAATTAAAAAGGTATAAAGTTTTAATCTTTTAATTAGAATTTGACTAAATTGTTTCATAAAAATACTTTTTCATCAAAAACAAGGACAAACCCGACCAAAATCTCTTGATTTTTTCAGGTTTGTCCGTTTTTATATGAATACTAAAACTTTGTTCTAGTCTATCATTTAAACTTTAGAAACTTAATACTTGGTTTAATACGTTTTCTTTAGTAAATCCGTATTTTTCAACTACTAAGTCGCCAGGCGCACTAGCACCAAATGTATCAATTGCAATTACTTTACCTTCTAGTCCAACATATTTATGCCAACCTAGAGAAGACGCCATCTCAATAGCTACACGTTTCGTAATTGATGGTGGTAATACTGATGCTTTATATTCTGCATCTTGTTGATCAAATGCGTTCCAGTTTGGTAATGATACAACTTGTACACCTTTACCTTGTGCTTCGATATCTTTAGCTGCATCAACTGCAAGTGATACTTCTGAACCTGAAGCTATTAATAAATATTCTGGTTCGATTTCTGAACGATATACTACATATCCGCCTTTACGAACGCCTTCTTCAAGAACTGATTCTTCAACATCAAGCGCTGTTAAGTTTTGTCTAGTTAAAACTAAAGCTGTAGGTGTTGATTTTGATTCTAAAGCAATTTTCCATGCAACTCTTGTTTCATTACCGTCTGCTGGACGAATAAGATTTAAGTTAGGAATAGCTCTTAATCCTGCTAATTGTTCTACAGGTTCATGAGTTGGTCCATCTTCACCAACTGCGATTGAATCATGTGTGAATACAAATGTTGAAGGTGCACCCATGATTGCTGATAAACGTACTGCTGGTTTCAAGTAATCACTGAATACGAAGAATGTTGCACCATATGGTTTAACACCGCCATGAACAGCCATACCGTTTACAGCTGCTGCCATTCCGAATTCACGAACACCAAACCATATATTGCGTCCTTCAGGTGTTTCGTTATTAAAGTCTGGTTCATCTTTAACATTAGATTTATTTGATGATGCTAAGTCAGCTGAACCACCAAAGAATGCTGGTACAGATTTACTTAATGCTTGGATGATTTCTCCAGAGTCAGCACGTGTAGCACTGCTGTTTCCTGGTTCGTATACTGGTAATTCTGCAGCATAATCTTCAGGTAGTTCATTAGAAATAGCTTGTTTAAATGCATTACCTAATTCTGGATTAGCTTTAGTATATTCTTCAACTAATTTATTCCACTCTGTTTCATGCTCATTAGCACGTGTTAACATTGTTTCGCTGAAAATATCATAAACTTCTTGTGGCACATTGAAACGTTTAGATGGATCTAATCCATATGCTTCAAAAGCTAATTTACGTTCGTCTTCACCTAATGGGTTACCATGAACGCCATTCGTTCCAGCTTTGTTTGGAGAACCATAACCAATAATCGTTTTAACTTCAATCATTGTAGGTCCTTCTAATGTTTTAGCTTTTGTAATTGCTTTATCGATAGCATTTAAATCATTACCATCTTCAACTAAAATATAGCTCCAACCGTATGATTTAAATCTTTCTTTTACATTTTCAGAAAATGCTTTATCTAAATCACCATCTAATGAAATATCATTTGAATCGTATAAAGTAATTAATTTATCAAGTTTTAAATGTCCAGCTAAAGAAGCAGCCTCATGTGAAATACCTTCCATTAAGTCTCCATCACTAGCTAAAACATAAGTATAGTGATCAACTACATTGAATTGGTCATTATTGAATTTACCAGCAAGGTGTTTTTCAGCCATTGCCATACCAACACTCATTGCAAAACCTTGACCTAGAGGGCCAGTCGTAACTTCTACGCCGTCAGTATGATTAAATTCAGGGTGGCCAGGTGTTTTAGAATCCCATTGTCTAAAGTTTTTAACTTCTTCAAGTTCTAAGCTACCTGAAACATGTAATAAACTATATAATAAAGCTGAACCATGTCCCGCAGATAATACGAAACGGTCTCTATTAAAATAATTTTTTGATTGAGGATTGAAATTTAAATGCTTAGTCCACAATGTATATGCCATTGGTGCAGCACCCATTGGCAAACCAGGGTGACCTGAGTTTGCTGCTTCTATTGCATCAATACTTAAAGCACGAATTGAATCTACTGCTAGTTGATCTTTTTCATTAAACATAAATGTAGTCTCCTTTATTCTTATAATCCATTTCCATTATACATGAAAATATTTCAGAATTTAATATTTAATACTTATTTTTTATTAACGTCTTATATTATTTGTTTTTTGGATTTCTTTTAGTTTATCCGGTGTTACATCATTTCCTTCTGGATCAATAACTTTTGTGTTCTCAATTGTTTCTTTAAAGTTTCCTCTAAAAGCTTGTAAATATTCAGCACGAAGTTTAGATTGTTCTTTCGCCTCTTCTTCAGAAAGCCCAGTTGTTTTCTTTTTATTTGCTAATTCGTTTATTCTATCGATTTTATTTTTATCTAACATAATATCCCTACTTTCTATTTAATTAAAAGATACCAAAAAACACGAGTAAATCCAAATGGATTTACTCGTGTTTATAGTTTGTAGATAAACTTAACCAATTAAAAACTCGCTTGCCTAGGGTACAGTCTCAGCCTGTAGTCTTCGACTTGTACTATTCCCTCAGGCGTCTCGTTTTTAATCGGAGGATTCTAACGAGCATTATTCGGAATTTTGCTCCTTACAGTGTTCTAACGAGCATTTCGCAGAATTTTGCTCCTTACAGTGTTCTAACGAGCATTTCTCGGAATTCTGCTCCTTACAGCATTCTAACGAGCATTTCTCAGAATTCTGCTCCTTACAGTGTTCTAACGAGCATTTCTCAGAATTCTGCTCCTTAGAACTTGTTCATAAAAAAGCTGCCAACAAATTCACATTAAATGATTTTGTCGACAGTCTAAAAACACGAGTAAATCCAAATGGATTTACTCGTGTTTAGTCAGTTATTCTATAGAACCTACTAATGTATTTGAATCCGATAAATGATTTGGTTCTTTATCAATATTGTTTGGTTGTTTATCTTTAGCTATCTTAATTTGGTGATCTGTCATCTCGTACGTCTGTTCTGTTTTATATATATCATTTGATTGAGCCAAGTATAAATATCCTATTAATAGAGTCATCAAGAACACTGCCACATATACTAAAACCGTCTTCTTAACTGTAATTGTCATTATCAATTCCTCCTAGAACGTTTGTTTGTATTTTTATATTAACAGAACATGTGTTCTTAGTCAACAAAAATACGAACAAATGTTTGTTCGAAGGAAACGTATGTGCTATAATGGGTTTAAATAATTTATTGGGAGCGTGCGACTATGAAAGAATTAACTAAACGTCAATCTGAAATATATCAATTCATCAAACATATAGTACATACTAAAGGATATCCACCAAGTGTTCGTGAAATTGGTTTAGCAGTTGGCCTAGCTTCAAGCTCAACAGTACATGGCCACTTATCAAGACTCGAAGAAAAAGGCTACATTAAACGAGACCCAACTAAACCACGTGCGATTGAAATAACAGAAACGATTGGTGAGAATGTTAACCAAGAGAATACAATACATGTTCCTGTAATAGGTAAAGTAACAGCTGGTATACCAATCACAGCAGTAGAGAATGTTGAAGAGTACTTCCCATTACCTGCACATTTCACTTCTACACATAATAGTAATATATTCATTTTAGATGTAGTCGGCGACAGTATGATTGAGGCTGGTATTCTTGATGGCGATAAAGTTATCGTTCGCAGTCAAACAATAGCTGAAAATGGAGATATCATCGTTGCAATGACAGAAGATGATGAAGCAACTGTTAAACGCTTTTATAAAGAAGAATCAAGATATAGACTTCAACCAGAGAACAGTACAATGGAACCTATTTATTTAGACAATGTAACTGTTTTAGGTAAAGTTGTAGGATTATTTAGAGAAATGTAAAAAGAACCTGTGATGCGTTTGCATCACAGGTTCTTTTCAGATTGTCGACAAAGTCTAAGACTTTGCCGGCATTTTTTCAGGTATCTTAATTAATTTTGATTTATGTAAACGTAACCACCCTTTTGAAGCTTCATTTGTAACTACGCCTGGGGCTACTCCAGAAAATGGTGGATCTGGGTATGCGCAATTTGGAATAACTCTATCGTTAATTTCAAATCATGAAATTAATGAGTCAGCAATCTCTACTGTTGGTAACATAGATACATCATCTTGTGAAACTAAGTTTGTATTTACAATGGCTAATGATTTCATATTATCCCTTTTTTACATATTAGTAAGAAATTTTTCTTTATTGAATTTTTTTGAAACTAATAAATAGACAAATACATCAATAATAAATAAACAGATAAATATAATAATTGTTAGTTTGTAACCAAATAAAATAACACCACTAGCTTGTGATATTAAAGATCCAATAAGAGGTAGTATTAACAGCATAGATACAGATTGTGCGGACTTACTGGTTTTGGCTTTATGAGATATAAATACTACCAATGTAATTGAAAGAAATGTAATTAAAGGAGCTAAAAATACTCCGATAATAATCCAATTCATATTTGGGAATATAAATTGATCAAAATTTTTAAAAGAGTATATATCTAGTATTAATCCATATACTACTAAAGAAATCCAAGTTATTATAATAGCTGGTAACATTGATGCTAAAATCTTACCAAGCATTAGCTCTTTATTATTGATAGGAGTATACAATAACCCCTCCAAAGTTTTACGTTCTTTTTCTCCTGTTAAGCTAGATGTAGATAATATTGTTGATATTATTACAGGAATTAATAAAAAGAAAGGTACAAAAAAATACATTAAAATAGCATATATTATTTTATCATTACTATCTAATCCGACTGGCAATATACTACTAGGTACTTTTTCAGTAAATAATTTTATTCCACCTATAAAATTTAGCACTGTATTATTACTTCCACCTAAAATAACTAAAAGAGGTAGTATCACACTAAATATAAAAGGAATTATTAAAAGTGGAGCAATAGTTCCAGGATCTTTTTTTATTTCTAAAATATCTTTTTTTATGATTGTATTTACATTTTTAAATTTTATGTTCATTAAGATCACCTAACTTTTTCAAATAGAGTTCTTTTATTGAATGTTTAACTGGAATGACTGTATATACCTCTATTTGTTTATTTAATAATAATCTAATAATCTTAGAAACATCATTGTAATTTTTCAACTGTATTCTAATAGATTGTTCATTTAAGTATAATTCGTAGGAGTCCTTTAAGTATTCAATAGTCTTATTTAAATCATTCGTTACAATATCGAATTCGTGATAAGGCCACTCTTCCTCTAATAAAGATTTTGGATCTCCTGAAGCAATAAAATTACCTTTATACATAATGTATATTTTATTAGCAATTTCCTCTAGTCCATGTAAATGATGAGTGCACATGAATACTGTAGTCCCTTTTTCCTTAACTATTTTTTGTATATGTGCGATTAATACTTCTGATGTTGATGGATCTAAACCAGATGTTGGTTCGTCTAATATTAATAATTTAGGTTCATGAATCAATGCTCTAATTATAGAAACTTTTTGTTTCATCCCTTTACTTAATGTTCCTACTTGAGAGTTTTTTCTATTATCAATATCAAATAATCTTAACAGCTCATTTATATTTTTATCTTTTTTATTGACAGGTATATCATAAAATTCAGCCCATATATTAAGGTTATCTATTATAGTCAAATTCTCGTATAGGTTACCATCATTTTGAACACCAATATATTTTCTGATTCTATCAAATTCATTATTGTTAATGCTATTTTGTAAAACTTCTATTTCACCACTATCTGGCTTTAGTAATCCTGTCATTAAACGAATAGTTGTTGTTTTTCCAACACCATTAGGACCTAAAATAACATTGATAGAACCCTCTTCTAACTCAAATGTTATGTTGTCAATTATGTTTCGATCTTTTATTTTTTTCTTTACATTCGATAATTTGGCAATCATCGTTATCATTCCTTACACTTAGTTTTTACCTTTAATGGTTTAAAATATACGCTAACAATTTCATTTTACAACAATCACCTAAATTTTCAAAATATTAGGAGAATTTTTGTGTTTTTTTAAAATTCTTGATATCTCAAGCAATGAAGAGAACGTTGAACCTAAGCATGAACAAAAAGAAAAAGTAAATAAATCTGTGAAGAAATCAAAACCAAGGAAAGAGGAGCAATCCATTGAAGAATCAACGACTATTGTATTTCTAAATCGACTAAAAGGATTACTCTCCACTATTTTTTGCATGTTAATACCAAAATCAGAGTAATAAATCACATAATATTTATACTTTTTTAAATAATTTTTTTCTTTTGTAATTTCACATTATAAATATAAAGAAGTAATGGTATTACTAATAGAGCAGAGCAAAAAATAAACGTTAAATTATAACCTAATTTTAAAATTATAAATCCAAAAATTATTCCTGATAGAATTTCACCTAGTGCTCCTGAAGCGCCATTTAAAGAAAATATAGTTGCCATACTTGTTGATTTATTAGACATTTCTTGATTTAAAGCATTATTAATTAAAGTGTTCATTAAATCATCTGTTATTGTTACTAAAGAAATACTGAAAAACGCAACAACTTTTTTTCCTATTGATAATAATAAAATCAGTAATATAGCCATAAATGTAATTAAAACATTATATTTTTCTGGTATTTTATTTAATTGTTTATCGAACACAGAAAATAAATGTAATAGTAATAATAATGTAATACCTCCTACTGTAGTGACAAAACCGAATGTTATTTCATCTATGTTTATATGTTGGAAATAAGGTTGCCAATATCTATCAATAGTGTCTATAACAAAAGCAAAGAAAAAACTGGCTACTATAATATTCAACGTTCTTTTATTTTTTAACATTGTAATGCTTGCATTTTTGATAATGTCAACTAAGGAGTTTTGATTTTTTTCGATTACATGTTGTTCATTTTTTTCGATTTTTACAAAAATAATTAAATATAATGTTAAAATTAATGAACTAATTGCAGCCAATACAAACGGTAAGAACTCATTAATTTTATATAAAAAACCTGATAAAGGAGAAATTATAGTGATGAATAATATAAATATCTTTGTATTATTGAAAAGTATCCTTGAAAAATCATTTTGTTCTACTACTTGACTAATCCATGATTCAAACGTTCCTGAAAATAATGTCTCAGACAAAGTCCAACTTAGTAACAATATCATGAGTATTAGTACATTTGAAGAAAATGGGAATAAAAACCAAGTAATTGAAAGACATATAAAAGAAGTTAATAAATTGTATTTAATTCCAAATTTATCAGAAATAGCCCCTGAAGGCACCTCAAATATGAACTTCATTATTTCAAAAATAGTCCCTATTACTCCTAATAAAAAAAGGTTATATCCAGAATTATATAAATATATAATCCAAATTGGAGCATAAAGACCTATAGTGATACCCCTCAAAAGAGAAACTATATATAGTTCTTTCATATTAATACAACTCCTTTAAATATGTAGGGTGTGCTTTTTTCAGAAAACATCATTTTTAATAGTTTGGCATTTACATACCTAATGAATGGTTCGTTAACTCTATCTTCCGAGAAATTTTTGATTTTTCATGTTTATATTTTAAACATGCATCTTCCAAAGTCTTAAAATCACAACATAAATTCAATAATTTTTTATTGTCATTTGGATGATTAGTAATAAGATTATATAAGATATTAGATTTCCTTTGAATGTTATCTTCAATTGTTCTTAACGCTTCTTGCTGCTTTTCTAATAATCCACGATATTTATATTCTTGCTTTTTTATATCTAGTATTTTATATTCAGGTTTTAATACTGGGATCATATTATTATGGTTTAAGACACCAAGATTACCATCTTTAATTTTTGTTAAAGTTTGATTTTCTTTTAATACTTTATGTTTTTCTTTAGGAGAGGATAAAGGAACGAAATAATCAAAATTTCCCATATTTAAAACGATACCTACATAGGATTTATCATGATGACCTTGATAATATTGAATTTTTTTATCTATTGAATGCAGGTATTTCACATAATCAGTATCAACTTTGTATAAGTATAATGTCATAACATAATTCCTTTCAGTTTATATTAAAAAAGAGTAGTCACAATGACTACTCTTTAAAACTTTTTTGGCTCCAACTTGACGGCATGGACTCCCAAATTTTTACACTTACATTATAAACCATTTCCCATTAAATTACAATTATTTTATTCAAATTATATAAGCTTTTTTACAGGCTTCTTTCGACGAACATATGGCAGTATAAGATCTAAAAAGAACCTGTGATGCAAGTGCATCACAGGTTCTTTTTTATCATATTTCCATTTGATTATTTGAGTTTTCATTATTTGTTATAAATCAAATTATGAAACGTCTTTTTTATTTAATAATTCTTTAATACGGTCTAAAACATCTATATCTTTATGCTTTATTTCTTTATTTTCCATGTTAAACTTCCCCTTTATATGTTACTTCCATCAATCAAATTATCAGAAACAACATGTGTTAAACATTTAAGGAAATATGAAATAATTCTTTATCTCTCTATCATTATATTAAAGACGTTAATAGCAAAATACGTATTTTGCTACAAATCTATTGTTGTGTGATGTAGTTTTCAGTCCAATAAGGCTGTAAATCCTCGCCTATATCGACGCCTACACCTAACTCTTTATAATCTTTATTTAAAATGTTCTTTCTATGTCCCATTGAATTCATTAGCCCATGATGAGCATATACACTACTAATTTGACCATATGCCAAGTTTTCACCAGCAGTTATATAGTCAAAACCATCATTATCTAATCTATCAAATGGAGATAAACCTTGTTTATTCGTGTGATCGAAATAATTATTTTTCACCATGTCTTGACTGTGTTTTCTAGCAGTTTGACTAATACCTTTATTATAAGATAATGTCGGCAAACCAAACTGTCTACGTTCAGCATTTACAAGATCAAAATTTTGTAGTTCTAATGCTTTTTTATATTCTTCTGTTGCTGCATGATACTGATTTGTTCGCTTGTCTTCAGTAGAAGCTGCAATTTGCATTATACCTTTGATTTGATTTTGTTCATGTTTGTCATAAAAAATGGTTGTATAGATGTTATCAAATTTGAAAACATCATAATCTGGATCACTTTGAATTAACTTCACTCTATCTTTTTGTATTTCTTTTAATGGTTCTCCGAGAATTGAACGAACTTTGTCTTTATTCATTTTACTCGTAATCCCTTTTTGAGATGTTATTAAGTCTTGGTTAGTATATAATCCCGTTACTTTATCATTGTCATAACTAACCATTACAAATCCATTGTAATGATCATGATATGCATGCCATTTCTCGTTATATTCATTTACTGTTATACGTTTCGGTTTACCAAGTTTCTTTTCAACTTCACTTTTAGTTTGATTGATTTGAATATTATTAATTGCAAACTCTTGTTCGTCAGGTGTTTTAAGATGTTGCTTTTTAGTTGATTGTTCGTGTTGTATACCTTTTTGAACATGTAATACTTTTTGTTGAATTTGTCTAGACAAATCTGATTCAGGAACTGGCTTAACTAACGACACGCATAATAACAGTAGAAATAAGTATAATACTTTTTTCAGGTCCTTCACCTCGTCTATTTTTAGTCGCGGTCACCATTGAAAATTGAATTTCGTACAATTACATAATCAACTTTAGTAATAGAATGTAAGTCTTTTCCTCCAGCATATGAAATTGAACTTTGTAAATCTTGTTCTATTTCTACTAAAGTATCTTTTAATGAACCTTTATGTTCAACAAACATTTTCTTACCTTCTACGTTTTTGCGTTCACCTTTTTGGAATTCAGAAGCACTACCGAAATATTCTTTATATAGTTTACCTTCTAATTCAACTGTTTCGCCAGGTGATTCTTCATGTGCAGCAAATAATGAACCTACCATTACCATGCTTGCTCCGAATCTTATAGATTTCGCAATATCGCCATTAGTTCTAATACCACCGTCAGCTATCATAGGCTTTCTAGCAGCTTTACTACAAGAATTAATAGCTGCTAATTGCCAGCCACCAGTACCAAAACCAGTTTTAATTTTTGTAATACATACTCTACCAGGTCCAATACCTACTTTAGTAGCATCTGCACCAGCATTTTCTAATTCGCGCACACCTTCTGGAGTACCAACATTACCTGCAATGACAAATGTTTCAGGAATATGTTGTTTAATGTGTTTAATCATTCTAATAACTTGCTCAGAATGACCATGTGCAATATCTATTGTTATATATTCAGGAACTAAACCTTCATTTGAAAGTTGTTCTATAAAATTATATTCATTGTCCTTTACACCTACAGAAATTGAAGCAAATAAATTCTTGCTTTGCATTCTTTTAATAAAAGGTATACGAGCTTCCTCATCGAAACGATGCATGATATAAAAATAATCATTGCTAGCAAACCATTCAGCTAATTCTTCATTCATAACTGTTTGCATATTAGCTGGTACAACTGGTAATTTAAATGTCTTTGGTCCAAACTTTACTGTTGTATCACATTCAGAACGACTTTCTACAATACATTTATTTGGTATTAATTGTACGTCTTCATAATCAAAAATTTTCATATCAATGACCTCTTTCACAACTATTAATAATAATCCATTAGTTACTATACATGGTAAAGAGCAAAAAGTAAACGAAATAACACTATATTTAATTATTTATTAAGCGCTTTATCAATCGTTTTAATATTATCTTCCATTATAGATTGATACGTAATGTTTTTCTCTTGAGATTCTTTTTTAGTTAATACTTCTAAGTTGTGAAATCTTAATGGTTTGCTTTTCGTATCTTTCTTAATGATATCCGTTACTTTTGAACTGACATTTTGTTCATAAAGTATATAAGGAGATTTAGATTTGTTAATATGTTTTATGATTTCTATAAGCTCACTTTGACTTGGTTCTTCATTATTCATACCTGTAATGCCTGTTTGTTTAAAATGATAACGATTTGCTAAATAACCAAGTGAGTCATGTGAAATAAAGATTGTATCTCTTTTAGGATTTTTTGTTACTGTTTTTAATTTTTCATCAATACCATTAATATCTTTCACTAATGAATTATAATTTTTTTCATATGTTTGTTTATGTTTCGGATCAATTTTAATCAACTTATCTTTAATTGATTTTGCCGCTTCTTTATTAGCAATAGGATCTAGCCAAATATGTGGATCATATTCATTTTCTCCCTCACTTGATTGTTCATGATCATGTTCTTCGCCATCTTCATGATGATGCTCTAAAATTTCACCCTTTTTTAAATTTGGAATAGATTCTAGTTTATGATCTTTATTTTTAATTGTAGCACTGATCTTTTTAGCAACTGGATCTAATTCGTTAGATGAATATACGAACAAATCACTTTTAGCAATATTCAACATATCTCTTTGTGTTGGTTCGTAATGATGTAAATCAGTTCCACTAGGATAAATCGAATCTACATCAACATATTCTCCACCTATTTGTTTAACGAAACTTTCATACGGAAAATTTGTAGCGTAAATTTTTATTTTATTTTTGGTCTCATTCTCTTTCCCACAAGCAGCCAAAATGACGATTACGGAAAATGACAAAACTAATAACTTAACTAATTTCTTCATATATAAATGCTCCTCAAAGAATTTTTCTAATTATAACAATATACGCTTTTAAATATAATATAGCAATGTATCAAAAGACATGCATCATCTATTGCTTACACATTAAGATTATGCTAAAATTTAAAACGTAATGATTACTAAATAGAAAGGCTGATGAACATGCGTGTCAATATCACGTTAGCATGTACAGAAACAGGCGACAGAAACTATATTACGACTAAAAATAAACGTACAAATCCTGAACGTATTGAATTGAAAAAATATAGTCCTAGATTAGGTCGCCACACTTTACATCGCGAAACTAAATAAGTTCTTATATTTAATAAGATATACGACATTAAAGTCATTTCATTTGAAGTGACTTTTTCTTATGTTTAAAAACTTTATCGCTTTAAAGCATTTATTCACTAAAAATTTTGTTGCTTATTTTATAGATAGATACTAAAATATGAGGTATATTTCAATTTTTCAGAAGAATTGTAAAAATAGAAAGTTTGGTGATTTATATGGAAGAAATGAAAAGAGGATTAAAGACAAGACACATATCCATGATCGCTATCGGTGGTTCGATTGGTACTGGTTTGTTTATGGCAAGTGGCGCAGTCATTACACAAGCTGGACCTGGTGGCGCACTAATAGCTTATGCAATCATAGGTGTTATGCTTTACTTCTTAATGACAGCAATAGGAGAACTTGCAACTTTTTATCCAGTTTCGGGTTCATTCAGTGCTTATTCTAGTCGATTTATAGATCCTTCAGCCGGGTTTACTGTTGGATGGTTGTATTGGATAATATGGGCACTCGTTACAAGTGTTGATATTTTAACAGCAGCAAAAATCATTACATATTGGGATGTATTTCAAGGTGTCAATCCATTTATATGGAGCATGATATTTATTGTTATTTTATTTTTACTTAATGCATTTACCGTTAAAGCATTTGGGGAAGCAGAATATTGGTTAAGTTTTATTAAAGTCGCAACTATTATTATTTTCTTAATCGTTGGTGTGCTTATCATTTTCGGCATACTTGGTGGTAATGAACCATTAGGCTTAAGTAACTTTACTTTCAAAGAAGCACCATTTGTTAATGGTATTTCAGGTTTCTTAGGTGTGTTATTAGTTGCCGGATTTAGTTTTGGAGGAACTGAAGTAGTAGCCGTTACTGCAGGTGAATCTGAAAATCCTAAAGAATCAATGCCTAAAGCAATTAGACAAGTATTCTGGAGAATATTATTATTCTACATCTTAGCAATTGCAGTAATCGCAGCGATCATTCCTTATACTGATCCATTATTATTAAATAAAGATAACACTGTTACGCAAAGTCCATTTACAATCGTATTTGACAGAGTTGGCATTGCATTTGCTGCTTCAATTATCAATGCAGTTATTTTAACAGCTTTAATTTCTGCAGGTAATTCAGGTTTATATGCAACAAGCCGATTACTTTACTCATTGGCTCAACATAAACAAGCACCAAAGTTTATCAATAAATTGAATAAAAACAATATGCCTTTCATATCGTTATGTGTAACAATCGTTTTAATCTTTGTTTCAATTGTTTATGCAACTATTAATACAGATGGTTACTATAGATTACTGAATATGCTTGGTGCGCTCGTAACATTAGTATGGGCAATGAGTATCATTAGTCACGTACGTTTAAGAATGGCTATTAAAAAGCAAGGTAAGTCAGCAACAGAAACACTAGAATATAAAGCACCTTTATATCCTCTAGGTCCTATTATCGTTATCGCTATCATCGCGTTTCTATTAATTGGTCAGTCATTTGATAGTATTATGACAATGAACTTCCCAGTTTTAATAGAATCATTTTTACCGATAATACTTGGATTTGTCGTATATTTTGTACATAAAATTACAACTAAATCTAAAATTATTAAACTAGAAGATATAGACTTATCTAAACATAAGTATGGAAATAAATAATTATCAACCCGCTAACAATCATAACGATTTTGTTAGCGGTTTTTTATTTACTGCGGAACTTTTTAATATCGGTATAAATATAGTATAATAAACATAAATATTTAATTATGAATTAAGAAGGTGAAATTATGGCAGGTCAAACAAATTTATTTGATGATGTTATGAAACAAGACGAGCGTTTTGTAATTGTAGTTCAAAGCGTGTACGACACTCATACTCAATTAGTAAAGAAGACTTTAAGAGAATATACAAGTTTAAACCATGAACAAATGCAATCTTTATTTGATCATTTAAAAGATTTATATTTAAATGAACCTTTTGAAGAGAATCAAGCGTTTTTCGACATAACTGTTTATACGAATCAAGATTATGCTGCGGATCAAATCTATGCGCATATTAAAAGAAAGAAACATAGTCATGAATGGACGCATACGAGCAAATAAAGGAGATATAATATGCCTCAAGAAAGTAAAATCTTCCCGTTAGATCATGAAAAACAAGTAGAAGTAAGGGTAACAAAAAATAGATTTAATTTTGAAATAGATGAAATGTTGGCTATAACACAAGAAGAAGGATCAGACTTCTCTTTTATTCCAGTTGCACCTTGTTTAGGTTATTCAAGAGCATTATATCCTGAACATCCATTATTAATCGGCTTACTTCTAGGTTTCTTATACCAAGAAGATCAAACTGGTGAAACAGATGAAAGAGCCTATGTTATTGCCAAAGCTATAAACAGCCAAAACAGAGGTAAAATGATTCAAGCATTAAATTTAGTGGAATCGAATAGATTAGGTCATTATCCACCTACTCGATTTATAGGGTTAAGTGAAAGAGCTGTGAATTTAGGGCATACGATTTTTAGTTTATTTGAAGATGATGCCATGTTTTTAGCTTCAACAAGAGAAAAAATTATTTCACATCCACCATTACTGGATCATAATGATTTAGTCGATACACAAGAGCGATTATTTTTCTATACTAAAAATAATGATTTCTTTGATAACGATGAAAACATAGCAATCATTGATAACCATTTATTAAACGGAAAATCAGTTCTAAATTTGATTAAAAAAATTCATGATAAATATCCTGCAAGACAAATGTTTACAGTATTAACACCAACAGATTTAAGATCACCGAGTGTTAAAGAATCATTTCGTAGCCTTGAAAAATCATTAAACATCAAAATTAATATCGTTTCACTTATGAGTTTCGATGTTGAAGTACAAGATAAAGACACTGTTACTGATCATTTGTTACAAAATGAACTACTAGAAAATCAGCATCAAGAGACAAAAGTTCAATACCACTCGTTAAGAAACATTATAAATGATCATTTCATTGTCAAAGGTCAAAACATGTTACGAGACGGTACGATACATGATAATCCTTATTTTATATCTACAGGTAGATTTACTTTAAACAGTAAAGAACAAAGAACTACAGAAGCTTTACTGCAACGAATGGGCGAATTATTACATGACTTTCTAGATGATTCTCCTAAAATGGTAATTGGCGTTGGAGAATTTCTATATACCCCATTACAAATTGCGAGATACTTGCCAGGAAACGAAGTAAAAGTACAAGGAACAACAAGATTTAACTTTGATGCAAGTACATTAAAACATTCAAATAAAAAAATCAGCTTTATGTCTCCATTAGAAAGAGCTATTACACACTATTTATACAACTTAGAAGTCGATGAATTCGATCAAATTATTGTATTCGTAGAACGCTTAAGACATAAAACAGAAATAGATGATCTCGTTCAGCAATTAAAAGCTTTAGGCGCTAAATCTATATTAGTCATTGAAATGACCTCTATTTCATTTAACGAAGATAGACTGTATTAAATAAAAGAAGACTAGCCATTTGATTTGGCTAGTCTTCTTTTATAGATAAACTTAACCGATTAAAAACTCGCTTGCCTAGGGTACAGTCTCAGCCTGTAGTCTTCGACTTGTACTATTCCCTCAGGCGTCTCGTTTTTAATCGGTTTTTATTCTTACTAGAAAGACTTTGAGAACAATCTAGTTAGAGCTATTTTACTTATAAAAATGTAATATCACACTTATTTCGTTGATGCTTAGCGCGTTCGAAAACTTTATATTAATATCATTTATATATCGTATCTCATTCTTAATCACAATTGTTTATTAACTGCAGAATTTTAGAAAATGTGTCAATCTTATTCTCTTTTTTAATTTTTTCCATCTCTATACTCGTTACAGTTATCAATACAATTGCTATAGATGAAATTATAAGTGCCATATAACCATTAAATTTAATAATGATGATGATTGATATAAAAAACAGAATCATGCCAAATAGAAACATGCTTGCTGTAAAATATATTTTTCTCTTTTTTATCTTCTTTTTTATAAACTCAATATCTTCATTTACTAACTCATACAACGTTATATTGTACAATTCACATAAATATAATAGATTTTGTAAATCGGGGAAATTTTTCCCTGTCTCCCAATTAGAAAGAGTTTGTCTTGAAACATGTATTTTTTCAGCCACCTCTTCTTGGGTCAGTTTATTACTTTTTCGTAATTCTTTTAGTCTTGTTGGTAAATTCATATTTGACACTCCAATCATAAACATACTCCAATCATAAACTTTAACTGTAATAAATTCTGTCAAATTAGTTTGTCATATAACAAAAATAAGGTAAAAAGAACTTTACATATATTTTTTTATAAAATGTAAAACACATTTTATAGATTAATTCTTTCTATTAAATATAATTTATTTAAAGGAGGTAGAGTACAATATCCGCAAAGTTGGGAGAGAATATAAGAAAATACAGACTATTATATAGAATAACTCAAGAATATCTTGCCAAACATTTAAGTTGTTCTAAACAAACTATTTGTAATAAAAAAACTCTAAAACCTACCCACCTTTATCTAGTTTAATAATTTTATGTAAATTTTTTAACAATACACCAAATTAATTAATAGAACAGGAGATTAAATGTATGAAAAATCAAAAAACCTACCTTTTAGCAACAATATTCTTGATAACTTTTATTGGATTTTTTGTATCTATTTCTTATGTTAAATGGTATGGGTCGATAATGATCTACCCAGCATTTATAAGTTTAATAATTATGTTAATTTGTGGTTGGAGTTTAAAAAATCTCCAACAAGACAATGAAGTAAGAAAATTTAAAGATATAATTAAATATTTAGAGCAAAGTAAAAAATAAACTATTGTTTGATGTTATTTTTTTAACTTAATATTACGGGATCAATAGAAGGGCTTCCGTTATCTAAACAATATTTATCTTCAACAAGTTCATAAACAAAGTTTAAATCCAATACTTTATCAACTTTTCTTAATAAATGATTTTTAGGTACCAATTCTGAAACAGAAATCATTTCATATTGGTCACGTTTATCAGTAGATTTGTTTAACATAGAATCAACTCCTGAATAAATTTTCATCTATATTATAAAATAGTTTGTTAATATTTGGTATTTTTTTAGCGCTGACTCCTGCGGGAAAAGCATGATTCGAAGACTACAGGCTGAGAACATGCCCGCGGAAAGCATGCGCATAAAAAAATGCCGGCAAAGTCTGAGACTTTGTCGACACTCTGAGACTAGCCATTTGATTTGGCTAGTCTTCTTTTATTTAGTATTTGCTAATATTTTTTCTAATGCAACAACGATACCATCATTATCATGATCATCTGTTACTAAATCTGCTATATTTTTAATTGTGTCGTTTGCATTACCCATTGCAACACCAACACCTGCTTTTTCTATCATATCAGAGTCGTTTAAACTATCTCCAAATGCGATAACTTCTGAAAAATCTACACCAATTTTATCAAATAATTTTTGTAATGATTTTCCTTTTGACACTTTATTGTCCATAAATTCTAGAAAATAAGGTTTACTAATCGTACTAGATATATTGTCATTGAATTGACCATTTAGTGAATCGTTTGCTTTAGCAATATGCTCTTCATAATCAACACCCATAACTTTAGGTACATCTGCATTAATAGCCTCTTTAATATCTTTTACTGATTTTAGTGGTAATCCAGTTAAATCACCTTCGATATTCATATATTCATGTGTGCTATCATGAATAATTTCGTCATCAATATATGTTAAGTAGAAAAAGTTATTTTCTCTACAAAAATCAATAATTTGATGTGCATCCTCTTTACTAATTGTCTGTTTAAATTCTATTTTGTTATCTTTTGCATCAATTACATAAGCGCCATTATAACTTACTATGTATCCACCATTATTTTGTAAATCTAATGATTCTGCATGTTTAGTCATGCCAGCAGTTGGTCTCCCAGAAGCTAAAATTAGTTTTAAACCTTCTTGTTGTTTTTCTTTTAGATAAGACAATGTCTTCTCACTTATATCGTTGTTTGAAGTCAAAAGTGTATCGTCCATATCCATTACTATATATTTATATGTCATGTTATGCTCCTTAAAAAGAAATGATGCTTACATTCTATCATAAATTAGAAAGTAAGCATCATTTCATTATGTTATAAATTTATCATTTTTTGATTAACACCAAATCGATTGATTGTTAAAAGTTCTGATTCACAATTTGGAAATCTATCTTGAAGTGCTCTTACGAGTTCACCACTTAGTTCTTTTTTAATTAAAGTTAATACTGTTGGTCCAGCACCACTTATAACTGTAGCATATGCACCATGTTCTAATGCCAGTGCTTTAATATTATGAAAATCAGGAATTAAATGTTGTCGATAAGGCTCATGGAATCCATCTTTCATCATCATTTTACCTGCTAATTCATAATTATGTTGTATTAATGCACTTATCATCGTGTTACTAATCGCACTGTATTTAACCGCTTCTTTTAATGACAATGTTTCAGGTAATACTTGTCTCGCTTTTTCAGTTGATAATTCATATTCTGGAATCGTAGCAATAACATCTACTCTAGGTATATCAATATATGATACATCTGTTTGATTCACTTCTGGATCATATACACCTAATACTAATCCACCATAAATGGTCGGCGCTACATTATCAGGATGTCCTTCTATTTCTGTAGCGAGTTGTAGTAATTCATACTTTGACAACTTTAAATTTGCAAAATAATTTGCTAAATATAGACCTGTCACTAACGCAGAAGCAGAACTTCCTAAACCTCTAGCTAATGGAATATCACTAAACATTTTTAAATTTAGCGCAGGCATTTTTTTAGAAAATTTTTCCGTTGCTTTATGAGCAATTTTAGTAATGTAATGTGATTCATCTTCAGGTAGACCATGTAAATATGGACCTTTGTGTACAAAATGCCATTTTCCATCTTCTGAAATACTTGCTTCAACCTCTAAATATTTATCTAAAGCCAAACCTATTGAGTCAAAACCAACACCTAGGTTAGCGGTTGACGCAGGCACTTTAAGTTTTAACTTCTTCATTTTAAAGCACGCTCGATATAATCAATAATCGCTTGCTCATCATTCTCTAATGGCGTGATTGGTGAATCTAATAAGCTAATTGCTGTATCAGGGTCTTTTAATCCGTTACCTGTTAAAATGGCCACAACTGTTTGATTAGGTTCTAATTTACCTTGTTCATGTAGTTTTATTAAACCAGCGATTGAAGCATTACTTGCAGGTTCACTAAAGACACCTTCTTTACTTGTCATCAATTTATAAGCTTTTAAAATTTCGTCATCTGTAACACTATCGATTAAACCGTTTGATTCATCTCTTGCTTCTTCAGCTAACTTCCAACTTGCAGGATTACCAATTCTAATTGCTGTCGCAACTGTTTCAGGATTTTTCACAACTTTACCTTGTACAATTGGTGACGCGCCTTCAGCTTGGAAACCACACATAACAGGTAAACCTGATTGATTTAAATGATTATATTCTTTAAAACCTTTCCAGTATGCCGTGATATTCCCTGCATTCCCAACAGGTATAGCGAATAAATCTGGTGCTTTACCGTCTAGTTGTTCAACAATTTCAAATGCACCTGTTTTTTGACCTTCAATTCTATATGGATTAACAGAATTCACTAACGCTATTTCGCCTTTTTCAGCAACTTTTTTAACGATATTTAAGGCTTCATCAAAGTTACCTTTTATAGAAACAATTTCAGCTCCGTACATTACAGCTTGAGCTAGTTTACCTAAAGCTATTTTCCCTTCAGGAATAACAACAATCGCTTTCATACCTGCTCTAGCCGCATATGCTGCAGCTGAAGCTGATGTATTACCAGTTGAAGCACAAATAACAATTTTTTTGCCTTCTTCTTTCGCTTTAGCTACAGCCATTACCATACCTCTATCTTTAAATGAGCCTGTAGGATTTAGGCCTTCAAATTTAGCGAACAAATTAATATTTAATTTATCGGATAAATAAGGTAAATGTATAAGTGGTGTATTTCCTTCGTTCAATGTCAATTCCGGTGTACCTTCATTAACAGGTAAATATTCTTTATAATTATGAATTAACCCTTTCCATCTTCCCATTTTATTTCTCTCCTTCAATTGGATAATATTTTAAGATATTGATACCATTTTCTTTCAAACTATCTACCGGTAATGTATCTATTCCTCTTATTACAACACCGTAAGTATTTTCAGTTCTTTGTTCCACTTTAATACTTCTATGCAATTCTATAGCTGATTTAATTTCTTCACGCACATCATCTTCGTCTTTTTCATGTTCGACAATAATAAAGTGGCTATTTTTCAATGGGAATTTAATTGTATCCTCTTCTTCAACGATTTCTTTTGTTTTATCAGTTTTAAGTTCAAAGTGTGGTGGCAATGTGTGAAGATCTGATTCAAATTGTAATGCTACATTCAATAAGTCAGAAGCAACAGCACTACCTGTAGCTAAACTACCTGCGCCTTTTCCATAAAACATCGTGTCACCAACTGCATCACCAATAACGTATATAGCGTTGTATTCATCTTCAACATGTGCCATTTGATGACTATTAGGTAGTAAAGTAGGTTTAACACTAGCTACAACTTGACCATTTTCATACTTTCCTTGGCCGATTAGTTTTATTTTATAACCTAATCGTTCAGCAACTTTAATATCTTCAATTTCAACGTCTGAAATGCCAATTCTTTCAACATCATTTAATGAAATTACTCTATTAAATGATAAATAGCTCGTAATCACAACTTTACGAGCTGCATCTACACCTTCAACATCATCTGTCGGATCTGCCTCTGCATATCCTAAATCTGTAGCAAGTTGTAAAGCTTCTTCATAAGATTTTCCTTCACGCGTCATCTGACTAAGAATGAAGTTTGATGTACCATTAAATATACCCATAAATTGATTAATATTGTTAGCATTCAATCCATTATTGATTGCATTAACAATTGGTATACCTCCAGCAACACTTGCTTCATATTTTAATGCGACATTATTTTGTTCGGCTAAACTTTCTAAAACTCTTAAGTGCACTGCTAATAAATCTTTATTAGCTGTAATTACATGTATACCTTTAGATAAAAATGCTTTTAGCCATTCTACAGTTGGTTCAATACCACCCATAACTTCTACAACAATGTCTAACTCATCGTCATTTAAAATATCATCAATGTTTTCAGTTAAATTGTAATTAGAAGTGTCTATTTGACGTTTCTTATTTACTGAGTTCACTAATATATGTTTAATATGTATAGATTTTCCTATTGTATTTTCAATTTGTTCTTTATTTTCTTCTATTATTTTTACGACACCCGTACCTACAGTACCGAGTCCTAATACCGCTACATTTAATTCTTTCATTTTTTCACTCACCTTAAATATAATGTTCTTGTTAAAAATACAAACGTCTACTTGAAATAGACGCAACTTTATTATAGTATAAATTCATTAAAGTTTTTTGTAAAGTTTGAATAATTTGAATTAATAGTAATATTAACACTATTTCAAGCTTTGTAAAGTGCTACAATTACACTACCCCCAGTAAAAGGACTGATAAAATGAAAGTTTCAAAATTTGGCGGAAGTTCCGTCGCTAACAGTAAACAAATTAAAAAAGTGCTCAACATTATCAATAGTGACGATGAAAGAAAAATAGTCGTTGTATCAGCACCGGGAAAAAGATTCAAAGAAGATGTTAAAACGACTGACTTATTAATACGTTTATATGATAAAGTCATCAATAAATTGGATTATACGCATAAATTTCAACAAATTATCGAACGATACGAAGAAATTGTGAATGACTTAGACATGGATCATCAGATTTTAGAACAATTAAAAAGTGATTTACAATGTCTAATCGACACATATAATGATAAACCACAAAGACTTTTAGATGCTTTAAAAAGTTGCGGAGAAGACTTTAATGCACAAATTATTGCTCAGTATAATAATCAGCTCGGTTTCCCTACTCGATACCTTTCACCTAAAGATGCAGGTATCATCGTTACTGATGACCCTGGTAATGCAATGATTTTAGAATCCTCATATGAAAAGATTTATAATTTGCGTAATTATGATGAAACATTAATCGTACCTGGATTTTTTGGTTATTCTGAAAACGGAGATATTGTAACTTTTCCTCGAGGTGGTTCTGACATAACGGGTGCTATTTTAGCTAGAGGGGTTAAAGCGAATTTATATGAAAACTTCACAGATGTATCTGGTATATTTAGAGCAAATCCTACAGTTGTATCTCAACCTGAAGTCATTCCTGAAATTACATATAGAGAAATGCGAGAATTGTCTTATGCAGGTTTCGGGGTATTTCATGATGAAGCATTAGAACCGTTATATAAAGATCGCATTCCAGTAGTCATCAAAAATACTAACAGACCTGATGATAAAGGAACATATATTGTAAGCGAACGTGATATTTCAAGTTTATCTCACATCATTTCAGGTGTAAGTTGTGATAAAGGATTCACAATTATTAATATTAAAAAATATTTAATGAATAGAGAAGTAGGATTTACAAGACGCGTTCTAAGCATATTAGAAGAAGAAAATGTTTCAATTGAACATATCCCATCTGGAATTGATAATTTAAGTATTATTATCCGTTCTACACAGATACAAGGTAAAGAAGAACGTATTCTCAATAAAATTAGAGAACATATACAAGTTGACGAATTAACAATTGAATATGATCTCGCAATTTTAATGCTTGTTGGAGAAGGTATGAATAGAGCAATTGGTACTGCAGCAAGTGCGACTAAAGCATTAAGTGAAAATAACATAAATTTAAATATGATTAACCAAGGATCTTCCGAAATTTCAATGATGTTCGGAATAGATGAACAATTTTCAGATGTAGCAGTTCAAGCTATTTATGACGAATACTTCACTAAAAAGCCTTCTCAAGTCATTTAAAATAAAAAAGAGTCTGGGATGTTAATGTCCCAGACTCTTTTTTAGCTATCTGCTAATATAATTTTGTTTAATTTTTCTGCACCGATGACTTTTCTAAGCATGAAAAATTGATAATAACTTAAATGTTGTACAAGCTTTTGATATTTATAAATATCGTCTTGTCTAATCTCATGATAAAGTTTATACATTAATTGAATTTCTGGTCGCAAATATTTCACATCATGTTCTAAACTATGAAAATATATTTTATAATCTTCGACTTCAATATTATGATCATGACTAAATTGCCACTTATCGTCTTTAGTTTCATAAATATATATTTTAATCATTCTCATTTGGGTATCTGGATTAAATATAAAATATTTACTAACATTAGGCATATCATTTTCTGAGATTTCTTCGTATTCATTCATTGGCGTTTTGACGACAAATTTATAATTACGATTTCTAAAATAGGTATTTAAAATGTCAATTTCTTCTCTACTGATCGTAATACCCATAATTTCTTTCGTGTGTGAATATTCATTTAGAAATAAATCAACTGCGCATTCTCCACAAACAATATATTGCAAAGGATAGTCAGACATAATATTTTTAAGTTCTTCTAATGTTAAATATTGTTCGTTAGATTCCAAATTTCCTACCTCCACAGAAAGCGTTTACAACTACTTTCATTTTAGCAGATATGGAAACTTTAACCAATAAATAAGCCCTGTTTTATTCTTGACGATTTTTTGAATATTCTTTAGAAAATCCATTTGGATAACGCTTTTTTAATTTTTCAATGTTCGTTGTTCCAACATCTTCTAGTTCTATATCTAGTGCTGTCGCACAACAAGCGACATACCACATAACGTCTCCAAGTTCTTTCTTAATCGCATCTCTATCTAAATCATGCCCATGAAAAATATGCTTTTTAACAATATCAGCTACTTCTCCTGATTCTCCAGTTAAACCTAACGCTCCGTTTATTAAGCTTTGATTAGGATCTTTCTTAATGTTAGACATTGTTCTTAATGCTAATTGTTGATATGTGTTTAATTCCATTTCGTTACCCCTTTTTAATATGGTCTTTTAATAACTGTATGACTGATTGTGTACCATTATCATCAAATCCGTGATTACTTAAAGCGTCATAGACTTCTTTCGCTTTTAATAATCCAGGTGTGTAAAGTCCCATTTTTTCACTTTCTTCAATAGCAATATGCATATCTTTTATAAAGTGTTTTACATAAAAACCTGGTGCATAATCCTGTTTAACCATTCTCGGACCAAGGTTAGACAGTGACCAACTACCAGCTGCACCATGTTCTATTGAACTAAATACTTTATCTATATCTAGGCCCGCTTCTTCAGCATATATAATTGCTTCTGCGACACCTAACATACCAGCTGCTATCGCAATTTGGTTTGATAATTTTGTATGTTGTCCATTACCACTCGCACCTTGATATACTACATTTTTACCAATTGTTTTAAATATATCTTCAACTTGATTATATGCATCTTCGTCACCGCCAACCATAATTGTTAAAGCTGCATTTTTCGCACCAACATCACCACCAGAAACAGGTGCATCTAAACTTTGTATATTTTTAGCTTTTGCTTTTTGGTATATTTCTTTTGCTAATGCTGGGCTAGAAGTTGTCATATCTATAACTATTGAACGTGATTTGGCGTGATTTAATATACCATCATGATCTAAATATATAGATTCTACGTCTTTCGGATAACCTACCATTGAAATGATGACATCACTATTTTCTGAGAGTTGTGAAATTGTGTCATACCAGTTAGCACCTATTGCTACGAGCGAATCAGCTTTTGATTTTGTTCGGTTAAACACATTAACTGTATATCCCGCATGAATTAAATGTTCTGCCATTGATTTACCCATAACGCCTGTTCCGACAAATCCTATCGTTTGTTTAGTCATGTATGTTCCTCCTATAATTTTAAAAATGAAATGCTATAACTTTAGTTGTACATATATTGTTCTATTTGAGCAATGAAATAATCTTTCATATCATTTATAATCCATTCATCTGGTGTGCCATCAACCGTTGTTCTCCAATTTGTATGAATCTCTAATGAGCGATGTGGGCACTCTGTTTCGCTAAATTCTAAATGCAACCTTACAGTATCTCTATTAGGCGTTAAATTATAATCATTCATATCCGATGCAATCATTTTGAATGTTTCTTGTTCATTCAATAAAAAGTCTTCATCTGAACTTGATAATGACTCTAACACTTCATAACCGATATATTGTTCATTACCTATATTAGTAGCCGTATGCCAAGCAATATCTGCTGTATCGATGGCTTGCCATTGATGGTTACGATCAATATAATAATGGGCAATACCTTGAATATATCTTTCTTCCGGAGCATCAATTAATACTTCGCGCCACTCATTAGCATTTAATTCACTCGCATCATTGTGTATCACAACTCCAAGTACTGGTTCGGTTCTTCTTTTCATTTTATAATGAATAAAATCGTTTTGTGATGTCATCTTTATCTCACCTTCCAGATAAACTTTTTTATAGTTTAACATAAATGATAAAAAAACTTGAAAATTGTTTAACTATTGGAATAAATGGTAAGGTAATATAAGTACAATACAGGAGGATTATGATTATGAACCAACATTTCCATAAAGGCGTGTTATTTTATCACAAAGCTGCAGGACAAGGTAATATATATAAAGAACTTGGACAAGTAACTGAAAATTTAACACAACTATGTGATGAACTCACAATTAAGTTAAGTAAAGAAGAAGGACAAATCAGATCTTTCTGTAAGGAAATCTCTGAACAAAATCACGCAACATCTTATGACGTGTTTTTTATACTTGGAGGAGACGGCACATTAAACGAACTCATTAATGGTGTTGTTGAAAATAATATTCAAATACCAATTGGCGTATTACCAGGTGGAACATTTAATGATTTTACTAAAACATTAAATCTTTCTCAAAAACCAATGCAAGCATCTCGAGACTTGTTAAATAGCCAAATTAAATCATTTGATGTCCTAGATATAAATGGCACTTATGCATTGAATTTTGCTGGAATTGGCTTAATGGTACAAAATGCTGAGAATGTTGAATCTAACAAAAAACAATTATTAGGAAAATTTAGTTACGTATTCTCAACTATAAAGACTGTTACACAACCTGAAATTTATCAATATAAATTAATAGCAGACGGAAAAGAATACTCTGGAGAAACATCCATGATTTTAGTTGCAAATGGCCAACATGTAGGTGGAAGTAAACTACCATTAGAAGATTTATCACCTAATGATGGCATAATGAATATCTTTGTTTTCGAAAAACATAATTTAAGTATTATTAACGACTTTTTCAAAGTAAAAGATAGCATGAATTGGAATGATGTTACAGATGGCATCACGCATATTTCTTGTAAAGAAGCGACTTTAGAAACAAATCCGAGTGCTAAATTAGACATAGACGGAGAAATTTTATTTAATACACCTGCTAATATTAAATTATTAGAAGATCAAGTAAAATTATTTTATTTAGATATTGAACCAAAATAGAAAAAGAAGAAACTTGAAATCACATGATATCAAGTTTCTTCTTTTTCTATTTTATCTATCATTTTTAATTATACTTGTATATTCCCTTGTGAGTCAGCAGGTTTCAATAAAGCTAATACAGCACTAATAATCGCAATAATATGAGGTATTCCCGTCCAACAAAATACCAAATGTAGTAAACCTACTATCGGCTTTTGAGCATAAAACTTATGCACGCCAAAATTCCCTAATAAAACTGCTAAAGCAATATAAATCCATTTATTAACAAACATGTTATCCCTCCCTTTCTTATACTTCTTATTATATATGAATATGGAACATAATTCCTAAATTTAAACTAACAATCCTACTTCTGAAGTGACAATAATGTCATATAAAAAAAGAGCAAGGACTATGCGCCCTTGCTCTTTTGATTGTTTAATACTAATTAATTCCCTAAATAATGATTAAACTCATCAATAAATTGTTCTTTGTCGTCAACCGCATTATATTTTAATCCACCCAATATAACTGACTGACTACTAACTGTAATAAAATCATAATCAATGGAATGCTTTAAAAATAAATCTTTTGCATCTTCTTGATTGTAATTATTCTGTAAATTATCAAATACGAATATCTTATTATCGAAAAACATAACTGCCTCCAAAAAAAAACTTAATATATAAATACTACAAAACATTATTAAGGTAATCTAGAGGTAATTGGTGTAAATTATTTTAAAACATTATAAATTAAATCAATGTTGTAATTTAACACAACAAATTCAATTGGTTTTAACCTTTTTAAGACTCTTTTTAAATAATTTACGATTCTTTAATAAATTCATCTTCTAAATGTTCAATCATCTTCTGTATTTTTTCAAAACCAGGTGATTCATTTTCTTCTTCTTTCTCATGAAGTTCAACTAAATTAAATTCTACTTCTTTTTTTAATGTATTCCACATTTTTTGATAAACTTGAGCATCCATACATATTACCTCCTAAAGATTAATTGGTATATATCATTTATTTACCCTTAAAATTTTTAAGCAATCATAAATGGTCATATCATTTTTCAATATGTTAAACTGAAAATAATTTTATAAAAGGAGTAGATTACTATGGAATTCGCGACAGCAATTAAAAAAGGATTAAAAGATAATAAAAAAGTGTATATTATGACGGTCGATAATAATTTTCTTGAAGTTGAAGAATTACTGAAAGATGGTTTTGATCATTTACTTGTTGAAACACCTAATCACATAATCAACGTTGCAAAAAACAAAATTATTTATACTCAAATAGATAAATAACTTTTCACTTTACAAAACAGAACACTTGTTCGTATAATAGACTTAAATATTCTAAACGGAGGTCTTTTATATGGACAAGTATTTAAGTTTAATTGTAAATCGCTTTGAGACTTATATTAGTTTTCTAAATCAATTCGAACCGACTAACGAAGCAGCAATATTTATTAATAATTCGTTTATTTATAGTGAAATGGAACGCGTTAATACGTTATTAAATCATAACAAGAATTTAACTCATGAGAGAAGACGTGACTATGAATTTTATTTTATTGAGTTGTTTCATGTATACCACAATACAAACGATTCAAAAAATAAATTTGATGCTATGATATATAGTTTGAAAAATGCGATACAGGTATTAAAATTAACTGAACATCCATTAGTTAAGGCTGAAATGAATTAAAAATCATTTTAATAATAACTGATAGAATGCTAAATCTAACCATTTATCAAACTTATAGCCTACTTTTTCTATTGTACCTGCATGTACAAAACCTTTTTTCTTATGTAACTCAATACTACCATCGTTTGAAGCATCTATACCAGCTACTATTGTTTTGTAGCCTTCTTCAGTTGCCATTACAACTAATTGATCTAATAATTGCGACGCGATGCCTTGCCTTCTGAAATGAGGATCTACATATATTGAATGTTCAATTGTATATTGATATGCTGGCCAGTTTCTAAAAGAACCGTAAGTAGCGAATCCAGCTACTTGATTATCAACTTCATAAACAATGACTGGTTGGTTATTTTGTTGCTTATTTTTAAACCATTCTTTACGCTCTTCTATATTTGTCTTTTCATATGTATAAACCGTAGTCGTATTAATAATTGCATCATTATAAATCGATAATATGCTGAATAAATCAGTCTCAGTTGCATTTCTAATCATATTGTATAACCCCCACTTCTTAATTTATTTAATCATATCAGGCATATTTAAAAAGTAAAGATAATGTTATTCAGTTAAAAAATATTTTTGATCAATCAGATATATTTTAGATATATAGATGTAAGTATGTCTTATAAATTGGGGAGTAGTTTAGCAAATTGAGATAATTAACTTTGAAGTATTATAAATTGTAAGTTAGTATGTATAGCTAGAAATATTAGTCATAATTAATCATTAATAAATACCTAAAATCCTTCCAGCTAACCCTAAAATCCCTATAATAATTGTAATAAACCATTTAGTCTGAGAATGTTGCATTTTACTAATTCTAGAATCTATCTTTTCATCAACTATTGCTATAATATCTTTTTTGAGCTCATTTCTACTTTGATTAATATCTTCCTTGAGTTCGTTTCTAAATTTATTGATTTCTTCCTTGAGCTCGTTTCTACTTTGATTGATCTTTTCTGTGAGTTCGTTTCTAGTTTGTTTAATATCTTCTTTGAGCTCGTTTCTAAATTTATTGATGTCTTCCTTGAGTTCGTTTCTACTTTGATTAATGTCTTCTTTGAGCCCATTTCTATTTTGATTAATATCTTCCTTGTGCTCATTTCTACTTTGATTGATGTCTTCTTTGACTTCTCTTCTAAGTTCTTTTATAGATTCTTTAATTTCATTTGTTGTTTTATCTATGTTATCAAATCTACTATCCATGTGCTTTTTGTGTTCTTCAAATTCTAATCTTGTGACGTATTTTTCACTCATAAATCCGTCCTCCCTTGTTTTAAGGCTTGATGTTTGTGTTGCTCTCAAATTCAATCTAGCTCCTTTAAAATATCTTTGAATATATTTTACACCAATTTTAAGTTGTATAAAAGTAGAAATGGGATTATATTCTAAATATTTTTCAATAGAAAGGGGTGACTAGATTTCTAAAAAGCTTGGTACAAGCACATTTAGAAAACAGACACCTACTGCGTCTATATACATTTAAGCCAATTAAGGCTAGGACATTTATGTCCCAGCCTCTAGATTATGTATTTGATACTACTAATAAATATAACTGCTGCTATCCATAAAAATAATAATAATTTTTAATTAATTCATACATTATAACTTCATGGCCTAGCTCATTCGGATGTAATCCATCTACCATATTTTTCATTCTGAATGCAGGATTGTATGGATCAAATAAATTTGTGTGGTATGCATCAAAAACAGGTACTTTTAATTCTGTACAAGCTAACACTTGAGCGTTGACGTAATCTTCTAAAATAAATCCTAAATTATTTTTATCTGTATCTTTTCGTCTATATCCTTTTTCATTAACGGGCAACTGTCTCGTAGCAGTTAATACTATAATTTTTACATCTTCATTATTTCTCATTAAAATCTTTACCGCTTGATAAAAAGCACCATAGAAAGAATTAAGATCCGTTTTATCATGACCAATTGTTACACCATGAAAGTTATTAAAGAGCCAATCATCATCTGTTCCTTGTAATATCACTAATTCAGCATCACGAACTTGACTTGCTTGCTCAAATATTGAATTTTCTTTTACGGTAGACATTGTCGAGCCAGATACAGCAAAATTCGTTACTTTTGCATTTAATTTATTTGCCAACATTTTTCCATAGTTAACCTTGGCATGACTCCCTTTTGCTACAGAATCACCTATACAAGCAATTTTTTTAATGTCTCGAATATTAGATTGCTTTGTGAAATCATACATTATAGTGCCATTCTTAGTTACAACAATACTAGTATCATTTTCATTTATGTCGTATTGAAAAGCATTATTAAATGACTTTAGTTTGGTAAATATCCTTTTATATTTATTTAAATTAAAATCAACTTTCATAATACTTCTCCTTTACATTTAATCGATTCAAGTCTTGCTCTTTTCATATCCATCTTAAAAAGTCCAATCTCGTTATTTACAATATATGTAATTCTATTATTAATTTCAATACTTTTTTAAACTATTACCTTATACAGACAACATAAAAAGCCATCACAATATGTAAGAGCTTAAATACCGATAAACAAAAAACCCTCAAAGTCAATGACTTTGAGGGTTTTAAATATTAATATTGTTTCATGTATTGGTCTCTTTCCCATTCAGACACTTGTGTACGGTAATAGTCCCATTCAAGTGATTTAGATTGGATAAATTGACGATAAATGTGATTACCTAAAGCTTCTTTAACTACTGGATTTTCTCTCATTGCTTTAATAGCAGTGTAAAGAGTTGATGGTAAATCTTGTACGCCAACTGATTCACGTTCTTCTCTATCCATTTCATAGATGTTTTGATCTACTGATTCTGGAGGCGTTAATTTATTTTTAATTCCATCTAATCCTGCTTGTAAAATTGTAGCAAGCGCTAAGTATGGATTAGCTGAAGGATCTACTGAACGAATTTCAACACGAGTTGAAAGTCCTCTAGAAACTGGAATTCTGATTAATGGAGAACGGTTTTTACCACTCCAAGCAATATAACATGGTGCTTCGTAACCTGGTACTAAACGTTTGTAAGAGTTTACTAATGGGTTACATACTGCAGTGAATCCACGTGCATTTTTCAAAATACCTGCGATGAAGTGATATGCGTCATCAGTTAATTGAAGTTCACTATTTGGATCAAAGAATGCATTTTCTTTACCTTTGAATAATGAAACGTTAAAGTGCATACCGCTTCCGTTCACACCAAATAATGGTTTAGGCATAAATGTAGCGTGAAGGTTATGTTTACGAGCAATTGTTTTAACAACTAATTTGAATGTTTGAATATTATCACATGCTGTAATTGCATCAGCATATTTAAAGTCGATTTCATGTTGACCTGGTGCTACTTCATGGTGACTTGCTTCAATATCAAAGCCCATATCTTCTAATTCTAATACGATGTCACGACGACAGTTTTCACCTAAGTCTGTTGGAGCTAAGTCAAAGTATCCACCATTATCATTTAATTCTAATGTTGGTTCTCCCTGTTCATCTAACTTGAATAAGAAGAATTCTGGCTCAGGCCCTAAGTTGAAATCTGTGAATCCTAATTCTTCCATTTCTTTTAATACACGTTTCAAGTTTGTACGTGGATCGCCATCAAATGGTGTTCCATCAGGACTGTAAATGTCACAGATTAATCGTGCAACTTTTCCTTTACCTGCTGTCCATGGGAAAATTACCCAAGTATCTAAGTCAGGACATAAATACATATCCGATTCTTCAATTCGCACGAATCCTTCAATTGAAGAACCGTCAAACATCATTTCATTGTCTAAAACTTTCTCTAATTGTGAAATTGGAACTTCTACATTTTTAATAGTCCCTAAAATATCAGTAAATTGTAATCTTAAATAGCGTACGTTCTCTTCGTCAGCAAAACGAAAAATGTCTTCCTTTGTGAATGATTGTTTAGCCATGTGATTATCCTCCAGTATTTTATTTAAAAAATCTTGATAAATCTCCACGGTTAAGTGGTCCTTCTGTTTTAGAAGTTCCTCTAATTACCCGCTCTCTCATTTTCAGTTCATCATCAGAAAGGTCACTTTTTTCTTGTAAAAGAATTTGTTTAATACCTTTCATGTTGAATCCCTTTTCGATGAGATTTTTTATTTCCAACAGTCGTTCTAAGTCATTTAAAGAAAATAACCTTTGATTGCCTTCAGTCCTTTGTGGTGATACAAGTTCATTGCTTTCGTAATATCTGATTTGTCTAGCTGTGAGCTCAGTTAACTTTATAACAACACCTATCGGAAACACGGCCATGTTTCTTCTAATTATGTCTCTTGACAGCACGACCGCCTCCTTTATTAAGAACTTAAAATAAATTTAGCACATAAATTTTCAGAAAACAAATAAATGTCAGAAAACCTTACACAAAATTATAGTTCAACTAAATTTTTAGAAATCAAAGTTTGAACAGCTCTTATAATTGCAATTTTAACGTGTTCATAAGTTAATCCACCTTGTATATAAGCTTCATATGGCGCTCTAATTGGTCCGTCCGCTGTTAATTCTATAGATGAACCTTGTACAAATGTTCCTGCTGCCATAATGACATCATCTTCATAGCCAGGCATATAACTAGGCATCGGACTAAAGTGTGCATTAATTGGTGACGCATGTTGAATGGATTGGCAAAATGCAATCATTTGTTCTTTTGTATCAAAAGTGACAGATTGAATTAAATCTGTTCTTTTATCCGTATAGTGTGGTGTCGTAGTCATATTTAATTTTTCTAATAAAAGAGATGTAAATAGTGCACCTTTTAAACTTTGACTTACAACATGAGGTGCTAAGAAGAAGCCTTGATACATTTCGGGTAAGCTTCCTAATGAGGCACCCGCTTCTTTCCCAATTCCTGGCGCTGTTAATCGGTATGCACATCGCTCAATCAAATCTGCTCTACCTGATATATATCCTCCAATTTTAGCTAAACCTCCACCAGGATTTTTAATTAAAGACCCTGCAATAAGATCTGCGCCAACTTCAATTGGTTCTTTGTCTTCAACAAATTCACCGTAGCAGTTATCAACAAATATAATGATATTTGGATATTGAGCTTTTATTGTTTGAATAGCACGTTCTATTTGATTGATTGTTAAAGATGGTCTTGAACTGTAGCCTTTAGATCTTTGAATGGCAATCACTTTTGTTTGATTATTTATTTTATTCATCACTGTTTCTACATCAATTTCATTATCTTTCAAAGGTACTTCATTATATTGAATACCTTGTTCAATGAAACTACCTATTCCGTTACCATTAACGCCAATGACTTCTAATAAAGTGTCATATGGTGTTCCTGTAATATATAACAATTCATCACCATATTTTAATTGGCTATTCAATGCAATTGTTATGGCATGTGTACCGGAAATAATTTGTGGTCTAACTAAACTATCTTCAGCTTTAAAAACTTCGCTATATACTGCTTCTAAATGGTCTCTGCCAATATCATCATAACCATATCCCGTCGTACCTACTAAATCTGATTCCGTTATTTTAACATTATGAAATGCATCTAACACACGTTCTTGTGTGATAAATGCATTTTGCTCTATTTCATCAAAATAAGGTCTTAATGTTGTTTCTACTTCGTTTATTAATGCTTGTAATTTTTGATCCATTTTTATACCTCTTATTTCTGTTTATATCCCTTAATATAATAATTCTCAGTTTCTTCATCAAACTCGAGCGATTCTACTAAAGTGTGCTTTCTTTGCCAATACAATTGATCAGCTTCCGAAGAATGTAATGTCATCTCATAGTATGTCATTGTTTTTTTAACCATTTCTATTATTTTTTCTTCAAAAATCAATTTATCTTGATCATCTTTTGCTGAAACAAATATAGCATTTTGTTCTACTGCTAATGATATTTCATTATTTGCTTTATCCTTTTTATTAAATACGACAAGCATTGGTATATGCCCCATATCTAATTGTTTCACTAAAGACATAACCGTCTCGTATTGTTCCATATAGTGTGGATGGCTAGCATCTACTACATGTACTAATAATTGAGCGTATTTTGCTTCTTCTAAAGTTGATTTAAAAGCCGCAATTAATGTTGTAGGTAATTTTTGAATAAACCCAACCGTATCGGATAAAATTAAATTAAATCCTTTATTTACAGATATTGCCCTTGATTTTGGATCAAGCGTCGCAAATAGCAAATCTTTTTCAAAAGTTTCATCGTTAGATAGCTTGTTAAACCATGATGATTTACCGGCATTTGTATAACCAATTAACGCGATTTGATAAGCATTGTTTTGTTCTCGTCTTGCTCTATACCTTGAACGATGAGAGACAATTGTTTCTAGTTGATGTTTTATTTCATTCATTCTTGTCCGAATGTGTCTTCTATCTGTTTCTAATTTCGTTTCACCAGGTCCTCTTGTCCCAATACCGCCACCTAGACGCGATAAGCTTTTACCATGTCCTGATAGTCTCGGTAATAAATAATCTAATTGGGCAAGTTCTACTTGTAATTGACCTTCTCGACTTGTCGCTCTTTGTGCAAAAATTTCTAAAATCAACTGCGTTCTGTCTATAATTTTTGTGTTAAATAGTTCATCTAAATGTTTAGATTGACCAGTTGTTAATTCATCGTTTGCTATAATGGCATTAATTTTTATATCATTTAATTCTATATATTCAATAACTTCTTCAATTTTACCTTTCCCAAAGTAATACTGTTGATCTGGTCTATCTCGTTTTTGAGTGAATACTTCTATCACTTCAAGATTACTTGTTTTGGACAGTGATTTTAACTCCTCAACAGTTGATTGAAATGTTGTTTCGTCTATTTTTTTATCATGATAAGCAAGTAAGATTACTTTTTCTGTTTCATGCTTAGTTGATTTCATATCATTTTTCATTATTATCACGCTCACTTTAAGTATATTTTAACATATATTTGTATATGCATATTAATATGCGTTTGATAATTTTTTTATTATAATGGATGTATGGAAGGGAATGATTGAAATGACAATTTATGACTTCGAAGTTGCAAAAACAAACGGTGAAACTTACCCGTTATCAGAATATAAAGGCAAAGCAATATTAATTGTTAATACTGCAAGTGAATGTGGTTTTACACCTCAATTTGAAGGTTTGGAAAAACTTTATCAAGATTATAAAGATAAAGATTTTGTTGTGCTTGGTTTTCCTTGTAATCAATTTGGTAATCAAGAACCAGGAGATTCCAATGAAGCATACCAGAATTGTAAATTAAATTATGGGGTAACCTTCCCAATGCATGAAAAAATTAAAGTAAAAGGATCAGAACAACATCCTTTATACGAATATCTTACTAATGCTAAAAAAGGCATTTTAAATGGTTCAATCAAATGGAATTTCACTAAGTTTCTTATTAATAAAGATGGAGAAGTTGTAAATCGCTTTTCTCCACAAAAAAGTCCAGATCAACTTAGAAGTTCCATAGAAGAAATTTTATAAAGAAATAAAGAGGATATACAGTAATAGATTAAATCTATACTGTATATCCTCTTTTAGTCACAAGAACAATTATTCTTTGTCTGTTTCGTCTTGTGCGTCAACGAAAGTAGAAATAGCATGTTTGAAAATCAAGTTTTCTTTGCCTTGAATATCAAGTAATACTACTTCATCATCAAAATTGATGATTTTACCTTTCATCTGGAAACCATTCAATAAAAAGACTGTTAATTCAGTACCTTCAGATTTGAACTTCTCCAACAAAACATTTTGAATATTTTCTTTCTCTGACATAAAACTTTCCCCTTTACTTGGATAATTGGATTACGTTGTCTGCGATTTCCGATAAAGACAGTTTATCCCGTTGAAACCAAGTTACATTCATTTTATTTTTAAACCAAGTCATTTGACGTTTGGCATATCTTCTAGAATTTTGCTTGATTTGTTCAATTGCAATTTCTATGTCTTTTTCTCCATTTACAACAGGTATTAATTCTTTGTATCCAATTGCTTGCATACTTTGTGAATTTTCATACCCCATATCAACAAGATTAGACACTTCCCTTAATAATCCTCGCTCCAACATCATGTCGACGCGCATATTAATTCTTTCGTATAATATTTCCCGCGACAAGTCTATCCCAATTAATAATGTACCATATTTTCCAGTAAATGTCTGACTTTTCTTTCGATCACTTAAAGTTTTTTTTGTTTTTAAGTAATATTCAATTGCTCGCTCGACTCTTTTTCTATTGTTAGGATGCACTGATGACGCAGTTTCTGGGTCAAATGAGTTCAAATAATCGTGCAATTCAATATTAGAGTACTCATATAAAGTTTTAAGTTTATTATTAATAATTTCCATTTCTTCAGCACTTAATTGTTCATCATCTAGTTGGTAGTCATATAAAACAGATTGAACATATAATCCTGTACCACCTACTAAAATAGGCAGTTTTCCTCTATTGTGAATATCTTCTATTATTTTTGTGACATCTTCTTTGAATTTATAAACTGAATAAGAAGCATCAGGCTCATATACATCGATTAAATGATGTACGATACCTTCTTTTTCTTCTTCAGTTACTTTAGCCGTACCGATATCAAGACCTTTGTATATTTGAAATGCATCTCCATTAATAATTTCACCATTTAGTGCTTTAGCTAATCTAATACTCAATTCTGTTTTCCCTACTGCAGTTGGCCCTACGATTGCAATTAATGGTTTCTTAGACATATTAATGTTCCTCTTTTTCTAATTGTTTAATTTGTGTGATTAACCACTTATATAAATGTTCATAGACAACGAACTGATTTGTTTCGAATAATACTTCATGTCGTTTATTTTTATATAATTGAACAGTGACATGCTTTACACCTGAACGTTTATATATTGAGGCCAACCTTCTTATACCAGCACCAAATCCAGCAAATTGGTCTTCTTTTCCTGATACTAATAGTATTGGCACATTTAAGTTTTGATTTTTTATATAACTTGGTTTTAAAGTTTGAATTGCCGCTTTAACTGTTTCTATATACACCTTGTGTGAAACGGGAAATCCTGTATATGGATCTTTTTCATAAGTTTCTCTATTTTCATCACTTTCACTTAACCATTGATTATCTTTATTAAATGACTTATGTTCTCTGTTTGGTGTTTTAAAAGCTATATTATTAACTAATTTTGATTTAGTACGACTACCTAAAAATAAGTTCGCAAATTTTAAAGCATTAAGATTTAATTTCCCTTGCAGTTTTGGATATACAACTGTACCGGATAATATTAATATATCTAAATCTTCTCCATAATCGTGAACAAACTTCCTAGCAATTAAAGAACCCATTGAGTGACCTACTAATATATATGGTAAATCGTCATTAAGCTCATGTTTAAACGTATCTCTTATTTCTTTAACATCATCTACCAAATCTTGCATAGCATCAAAATGACCTCTCGTAGACTCTTCTATATTGATGCCATGTCCACGATGATTATGACGTATAATGTGAAAACCTCTTTTACATAAATATTCTGCAAAAAGATCATATCTGTCTTTATGCTCAGCTACACCATGCAGAATATGTATAATGCCTATAGGTTGTTCATCTGTTCTATCTATCGTAACTTCTAAAGTTTGTTCTGAAGATAATGTAATCATATGATTTGAAGTTCTCAAGGATATTCGCCTCCCTTATTCCTTATTATAACAAATAAGTATATAGCTAAATACAAGAAAACACTACTTCAAAATCAAATCTTGAAGTAGTGTTTTAAAATTCATTTTATTCTATTTTACAATTGCTGGTTGGTCATTTGGATTGACCGCTTCAGTAATTGCTTTTTCTAATTCTTGTTTATAAACACGTTTTGTATCTGCATCATAGTTAAGCATTTTAGCCATTACTTCTACAATTGCGTCTTTATGAGTAAGAACGTATTCAATATCAAAGTATAAACGGCCTGAACGACGTACTAAGAAGTCAGTTGGTTTATGAACCATTTCTTTTTGGATACTGTATACAACTTCAGCATAAACTTCAATTGGTAAGTTTAAGTCTGCAACTTGTGCTGCATGTGCTATTTCAAATACTTCGTCTACGTTAGAACCATATTTTCTAGCTAAATAACGCGCAACATCTTCAGAAAGATTATAGTTTTTAGCTTCTGCTACTTTACTTTCAACAAATGATTCGTAATTTTTACTTCCACCTACATTACCACCAGAAATATAAGTGTTTTTCGTGTTACATGCTTTAAAGCTAAGTTTGTATTCTTCTTTAAGACGTTTGCTTAATAAGTCTACAATATCTTGAGCCATGTGACGGTAACCTGTTAACTTACCACCTGCAATTGTAAGTAATCCAGAATCACCTTCCCAAATTTCATCTTTACGAGAAATTTCTGATGGGTCTTTACCTTTTTCAAAGATTAATGGTCTAACACCAGCCCAAGTTGATTCGATATCTTTATCTTCTACTTTAACTGTTGGGAACATGTAATGAATAGCATCAATTAAATATTGACGATCTTCTTCAGTTACTTTTGGTGAAGATTTATCATTTTCATAAATTGTATCAGTCGTACCAACGTATGCTTTACCGTCTCTAGGAATTGCGAAAATCATTCTTCCGTCATTTTCAGTATCAAAATAAACTGCTTGTTGTAATGGGAATTTACTTTGATCAATAACGATGTGAACACCTTTAGTAAGACGTAATTGTTTATTATTTGTTGAATAATCTTTACCTCTAACTTCGTCAACCCAAGGGCCGGCTGCATTGATTACTCTTTTACCTTTAATTTCAAAAATTTCATTATGAAGTAAATCTGTTACTTCAATACCTGCTACTTTATTTTTCTTGTTGTATAAGAATTGATTTGATTTAGCGTAGTTAATGATATCAGCACCAAATTCTCTTGCGCGTTTCATAACTTCAATTGTTAAACGAGCATCATCAGTACGGTATTCAACATAATAACCGCCACCTTTAAGACCATCTTGTTTTACAAGTGGTTCTTTATTGATTGTTTCTTCTCTTTTTAACATTGAACGACGTTCTGCTTTCTTAACACCTGCTAAAAAGTCATAAACTTTTAAACCGATTGATGTTGTGAATGGTCCCATGCTACCGCCTTTATGCAATGGTAATAACATCCATTCAGGTGTAGTGACATGTGGTCCGTTTTCATAAACAATTGCTCTTTCTTTACCAGTTTCAGCTACGACACCTACTTGGAATTGTTTCAAGTAACGTAATCCACCGTGAACTAATTTTGTACTTCTTGAACTTGTACCTTGTGCAAAGTCTTGCATTTCAACTAAAGCGACTTTCATACCTCTTTGTGAAGCATCTAATGCTATACCTGCACCAGTAATACCTCCACCAATTACGACTACATCGTATTCTTTATTCTTAAGTTGTTCTTTAACTTGATTACGATTTAATGCTGATAAATGTTGCATAACCATTTCCTCCTATAATGTAAAAAAATGAGAGACCCATCCCTACAATAAATTGTATGAACAAAGCCTCTCACGTCTCTACGAAATATTAACTTACACTAATGATAACACAACTTAATCTAATTTGAAAGCTTGAGTGGCTTTAACTGCTGTTTTCCAACCTTTATATAGTTTTTCTCTTTCTTTATCTTCAATTTCAGGTTTGAATTCAGTTTCTAATTTCCATCTTTGTTGTATTTCATCTTTAGATTTCCAGAAACCTACAGCTAATCCTGCTAAGTAAGCAGCACCTAATGCTGTTGTTTCACTTACTTCAGGTCTCTCAACAGGAGCATTTACGATGTCAGCTTGGAATTGCATTAAGAAATTATTTTTAACAGCTCCACCGTCTACTCTTAAAGTATCCACTTTAATACCTGAATCTTTTTCCATTGCTTCTAATACGTCACGTGTTTGATAGCAAAGTGATTCTAAAGTTGCTCTAATAAAATGTTCTTTTTCAGTTCCGCGTGTTAAACCAAAGATTGCACCTCTTGCATCTGCATCCCAATATGGTGTACCTAAACCTACGAATGCTGGTACAACATAAACACCTTCAGTTGATTTTACACGTTTAGCATAATCTTCAGAAGATGGAGCAGATTTAATCATTCTTAATCCATCTCTTAACCATTGTATAGCTGATCCAGATACAAAAATACTACCTTCTAATGCGTAGTTAACTTTTCCATCTATACCGTAAGCTAACGTAGTTAATAATCCACTATCTGATTTAACAGCTTCTTCACCAGTGTTCATTAACATGAAACCACCAGTACCGTAAGTATTTTTAACATCGCCTTTTTCGAAACAAGCTTGGCCAAATAATGCTGCTTGTTGGTCACCAGCAACGCCAGCAATAGCAACTTTTTCACCAAAGAAATGATGTTCTTGAGTATAACCATATATTTCACTTGAAGGTTTTACTTCAGGTAACATTGAAGCTGGTACGTCTAAATACTCAAGTAATTCTTCATCCCATTTTAATTCATGAATATTATACATTAATGTACGACTTGCATTTGAGTAGTCAGTAACATGTGTTTCTCCAGTGAATTTCCAGATTAACCATGAATCAATTGTCCCGAATAATAAATCGCCATTTTCAGCTTTTTCTCTTGCGCCATCAACATGGTCAAGAATCCATTTAACTTTCGTACCTGAGAAGTATGGATCTAGTAGTAAACCAGTCTTCTCTTTAAAGATTGGTTCTAAATCTTTAGATTTTAAATCAGCACAAATATCTTGAGTTTGTCTAGATTGCCATACAATTGCATGGTAAATTGGACGACTAGTATTTTTATCCCAAACTACTGCTGTTTCCCTTTGGTTTGTAATACCGATACCTTCGATTTGTTTTGGACTCACGTTATTTTCATTTAAAACACTTGAAATAACGGCTAAAACTGATGTCCAAATTTCGTTTGCATCGTGCTCAACCCAACCACCTTTTGGGAAGTATTGTTTAAATTCACGTTGGCTAACAAATTTGATAGTTCCCTCTTTATCAAATAATATAGCTCTTGAACTTGTAGTACCTTGGTCAATTGATAAAATGTACTTTTCCATTATTAAACACTCCTATACTATTATTAATTACAGAATTTCTGAAACTTCATCTTTAAGAATTGCTTTATTCAATACGATACCTAATAAAACAACTGCAACTGTGAAGATGATTGAAAAAATGATAAATCCATTAACTACCCCGTTAAATAAAATATTATATAATGCTGCACCTAACATACCACCAGAAATTGGTCCTAAAATTGGTACTATAGCATATTTCCAATTAGAACTTCCTTTACCTGGAATTGGTAAAAGCATATGCATAATACGAGGTCCAATGTCACGAGCTGGGTTAATAGCATAACCTGTTGCGCCACCTAAACTTAAACCAATAGCTACGATTAATAGACCAACGATGACTGGATTTAATCCATCTGTAAATTTATTTGCTCCTATAAATAATAATCCCATAACTAAGATCATAGTTCCAATAATCTCACTTAAAAAGTTTGCTACATAGTTTGGATAAGATGGACCAGTTGAAAACGTACCCAATTTAGCGCCTTGATCTTCTGTTTTTTTCCAGTGTGGCAAGTAAGAAGCCCAAACTAACACAGCACCTATCATAGCACCTATCATTTGAGCAACAATAAATGGAATCACTTTAGACCATGGGAATGATCCATCAATTGCGAATCCAATTGTAACCGCTGGATTTAAATGCGCTCCCGATACATTACCTACTGCATACACACCTAACATAACTGCTAGACCCCAACCTAACGAAACTACAATCCAATCTGCACCTTTACCTAAAGTACCTTTAAGATTTACGTTGGCACATACACCACCACCGAATAATACTAAGATGGCTGTACCAATTACTTCAGCTAAAAACTCACTCATATTAAACACCCTCCTAAATTTTTCGTGCTAATACAGAAAAATGGACCCTCTACATACACCTATACATATTCATGCATAGTTTGCTGTCGTAGAGGGTCTCATTTACTCATCTCATATATTAACTTAATTTGAGTATAATACTTTATGAAAACGTTGTCAAACCTGTTTTACCAGATTTCTAAATCACTTGATGTGATGTACTTTGCACCGCTTTCAATAGCGAGCTCTATCTCTTCTTCAGTATTGATTAATCCACCTGCTATTATAGGCTTTCCAGTTTTTTCACTAATCTCTTTAATTACTTTAGTTGCAACACCTGGTAATACTTCTACAAAATCAGGATCAGATTGTTTTATTAATTCTATACTTCTGCTTAAAGCAGTACTATCTAATATAAATACTCTTAATATTGTGAGTGTATTTAATTTTTTTGCACGTTTAATAATTTTAGATTTTGTAGAAATCACACCATGCGGTTTGTATTGTTGTATAACGTATTCCACTGCTGCCTCATCATTAGATAATCCTTTTATTAAATCGATGTGCAACATAACTTCTTTATCGTATTTCTTCATTTGCGTTAAAATACCTTGTAAATGACCGATATGGGTATCAAGTAAAACACATTGTTTATAATCCATCTTAAAGAATTTTTCCATATCTTTCATTGATCGAATCGCTGGCAATATATGTTTATTCATTTATTCCTCCTACATCACTCTTTTAAATAGTTTTTCTAATTCGTAAGTCGTTAATTCAATAATGATAGGTCTACCGTGAGGACAAGTAAATGGATCTGTTGTTTCCCTCAATTCATCTATTAAATGACTCATTTCATGATTTCTTAAATAATGATTAGCTTTGATTGATTTTTTACAACTCATCATAATTGCTGCATCTTCTCTTAATTTTTTAATATCAACACGGTTATGATTCAGTACATAATCTATCATATCTTTAATAATTTCCTCAGCATCGACTTGTGGTAACCATACTGGATATTCACTTACCATATAATCGTGATGACCAATTGGCTCTAAAAATATGCCCGCTTCTTCTAAAGGTTGTAAATATTTTTCTATAATCATATGTTCATCTCTCGAAAAATTAAATGTTAAAGGGAACAACAAACTTTGTGTTTCATTTGTCACTTCACCTATTTTTTCTTTGAAAAATTCATATTTAATGCGTTCTTGAGCCGCATGTTGGTCAATCATAAACATGCCCGTATCATTTTGAGCAATAATATACGTACCATGTACTTGGCCAACAACTTCCATGTAAGGTACTCTAGGCGTATTTATATCACTTTGAACTTCTTCTTGAAATTGATCATCTTGTACATCATTTGTTTCAAAATTCTCTTGCTCATTGTGATTAATTGGTGCTTCTTGCTCAGTAGTTGATGCTCTATCTTGGTCAATTTCAGTAGATTCTGTTTCTTCACTTTGAGTAAATAAATTTTCTTTTAAAACTGAATGATTTTCTTTAGGTTTGAACTGCCATTGTTGAGAAGGTTGCTCTGTTACGTGATGATCATGTTGTTGTGATTCAAAGTTGTTATTTATATCCGTTTTAGTTGTTTCTTTATTTGTTTCTTCATTTGCTCTTTTCGCTTCAAAATCTATTCTTTGTTGTTCAAAAATTTCTTTTTGTGATTTTTTTGGTTGATGATTATCAAGTGAAGTACCAGGGATAAGTGACATACCTCTAAATGCTTCTTTAATTTTGTTGCTAATTAAATCAAATAATAATTGCTCTTTTGAAAGTCTCACTTCTAATTTAGTTGGATGCACATTAACATCTACTAGAATTGGGTCCATTTCAATATTGATATATACAATAGGATAGCGACCAATTGGGAGTAACGTATGATAGCCTTCAATAATCGCTTTATTTAATACAAAGTTTTTAATGTATCTACCATTAATAAAAATTGAAATATAATGTCTATTACTTCTCGTATGTTCTGGTTTACAAACAAAGCCATTCATTACATAATCGTCTGTTTCACCTTGTATTTCCACTAAATCTTTTGCAATTTTCATACCGTAAATTTCTGCCATAACTTCATTTGTTCTACCTGAACCGTTTGTAGTTAATAACGTCTTATCGTCTGATACTAAATTAAATGCGATGTTAGGATGACTCATAGCCATTCTATTGACGATATCCGTTATTTTACCTAGTTCGGTATACAAACTTTTAACATATTTTAGTCTTGCTGGCGTATTATAAAATAATTCTTTAACAAGAATATCTGTACCTTTTTTAGCTTTTGCAGGTTGTTGTTTCATAATTTCGCCGTTTTCAACTTGTACTTCATGACCCATTAGACCATCTGTACAAGTTTTCATTGTTACTTTACTAACGGATGAAATACTTGCTAAAGCTTCACCTCTAAATCCTAAAGTACGAATATGAAACAAGTCATAATCATTATTAATTTTACTTGTAGCGTGTCTTCCGAAAGCTTTACCGATATCTTCTTCGTCAATACCTGTACCGTTATCAACAACTCTAATGGATTGTATACCTGACTCTTTAATTGTGATATCAATTTGTGTCGCTTGTGCATCTATAGCATTTTCCAATAATTCTTTTACGACAGAAGCAGGTCTTTCTACAACTTCTCCGGCAGCTATTTTATTGGCTAAAGATAGTTCGAGTTCTTTAATTTTTCCCAATGCACTCACACTTTCTATTTTATTTGGTCTTTAATTTCTTGAAGTTTTGTTAAAGCTTCTATTGGCGTCATATTCATCAAGTCCATTGATTTTATTTTCTTTTCAATTTCTGAAGGTGTATGTTCTTCAAATAATTGAAAAGCTGGTTGATCAAAGGATTCTTTTTGATGTTCTGATTTCGTATTTGATTCTAATTCTTGTAAAATAACGTTCGCTCTTTCAATGATTTCATCAGGCAAATCAGTTAATTTAGCGACGTGAATACCGTAACTTTGGTCAACTGCACCTTCTTTTACTTTATGTAAGAAGATGAGTTCACCTTGATATTCTTGTGCTGCAACGTGAATATTTTTAAGTCCAGACAACGTTTCATCTAATTGAGTCAATTCATGATAATGTGTTGAAAATAGCGTTTTTGCTTTTGAATGATGATGAACATATTCAATCATGGATTGTGCAAGTGCTAACCCATCAAAAGTAGACGTTCCTCGACCAATTTCATCAAATATAATTAAACTGTCTTCAGTAGCACCAACCATCGCTTTTTCCGCTTCTAACATTTCAACCATAAATGTACTTTTGCCTGAAACTAAATCATCAGCTGCACCAATTCTCGTAAATATTTGGTCGAATATAGGTAATAATGCATAATCTGCCGGTACGTAAGCACCCATTTGTGCCATAATGCTAATAATGGCAATTTGTCTCATATACGTACTTTTACCGGACATATTTGGACCTGTAATTAAGTATATAAATCCATCTTTATCTAAATAACAATCGTTTGGCACGTAGTCATTATGGTCCATAACACGCTCAACGACAGGATGGCGTGATGATTTTAATGACAATGTTTTATCTTCACTAAATTGTGGTCTTGTATAATGATATTTCTGAGCAATTTCAGCAAAACTTTGTAAACAATCGATTTCTGATAATAGTTTTGCCTGTGCTTGCAATTGTTCAGTAAATGCTTTTACTTTTTGTCTTAACTCTAAAAATAATTGATATTCTAGTTCAATCGCTTTATCTTCAGCACCTAATATAATAGATTCTTTTTCTTTTAGTTCTTCTGTTATATATCTTTCTGCATTTGATAATGTTTGTTTACGTTGGTAACCTAACGCATCAGTATCTACGTGATTTAAATTGGCTTTAGTAATTTCAATATAATACCCAAAAACTTTATTAAAGCTTACTTTTAACGATTTAACACCTGTTCTTTCACGTTCCTTCAGTTGTAGCTCAGCAATCCACTGCTTACCATTTGTCGAAGCTTCTTTAAATTGATCAAGCTCGTCATTATAACCTTTTTTAAATAATCCGCCTTCTTTGACAGAAATAGGTGGATCTTCAACTAAACTATCTTCTAATAAATGTTCTAATTCTTTTAATGGTTCTAAAGCTTTAAATCTCTCGATAGAATTTGAGTCCAGTCGTTCAATAATGGATTTAATATATGGAATTTGTTTTATAGAGTAATTCAATTGAACTAAGTCTTTAGCGTTCACATTTCCATAACTTACTCTACCTACTAAACGCTCTATGTCATATACCATATTTAAATAGCTTCTTAATTCATCTCTTTCAATAAAGCCATTTACAAACTGCTCAACAGCATCTAAACGTTGTTCTATATCACTTCTTTTGATTAAAGGTCTATCAATCCATTGTTTAAGTCTTCTCGCGCCCATTGGAGTCTTTGTATCATCCATTAACCATAAAAGTGTACCTTTTTTTGTTTTCAGTCTAATACTTTCTGTTAATTCAAGATTTCTTTTCGCATAAAAGTCCATTTTCATATAATCTAAAGCTTTATATACAGAAACATCTTCTATGTGAGGCATTTCTCTTTTACCATTATCATGAATATAATTTAATAAATACGTTAAAGACACTTTCTGAGGTTTCGTCGTTCCTTTTATAACGTCGTAGTCACGCTCTTCATAAACATCAATAACCGTAATTGTTTCAGTAATTAATTGAATTTGTTTATATAAATTGTCATGAAGTATTTTATTAACGATAATTTCATTTGGATTAATCGTCGTAATTTCATTCATTAAAGTCGTTTCATCTTCAAAAGAAGTGACCTTTAATTCACCTGTTGTTACATCACAATAACTTAAATGATATTCATCATTTTCTTTAATGAAACTTAAAATATAATTATTAGATTTTTCATCCATACCTTTTTGTTCCATTACCGTTCCCGGTGTAATAACTTGAACAACTTCTCTTCTGACCATACCTTTCGTTTGAGTAGGATCTTCCATCTGTTCACAAATCGCTACTTTATAACCTTTAGAAATTAATTTTTCTATATAACCAGCAGCAGAATGATAAGGTACACCACACATTGGAATAGGATCTTTTTTAGCATCCCTTCTCGTTAGCGTAATTTCTAAAACTCTAGATGCTTCAATTGCATCATCGTAAAACATTTCATAAAAATCACCTAATCTAAAAAACAATAAAGTATCTTGATATTGAGATTTTATTTTTAAATATTGAGCCATCATCGGCGTTGGTTTAGACATCTATATTCACGTTCCTTTTTTTAACATTCGATTAATCCATTTTATCAAAATTTTCAACATTAAACGAGTAAGGTGAAAATAAATTCAAAAACCATCTCACACTTTTCAAAAAAGATGTGTGAGATGGTTTTAATGTATAGATAAAATTAACCGATAAAAAACTCGCTTGCCTAGGGTACAGTCTCAGCCTGTAGTCTTCGACTTGTACTAAACGCTTAGGCGTCTTCGTTTTTAATCGGTTTTTGAATTCTAACGGTCAGAATTCTGAATAATGGTCGTTAGAATCCGCTAACGGTCAAAATTCCGAATAATGGTCGTTAGAGCCCGCTAACGGTCAAAATTCTGAATAATGGTCGTTAGAATCCGCTAACGGTCACAATTCCGAATAATGGTCGTTAGAACCCGCTAACGGTCAAAATTCTGAATAATGGTTGTTAGAATCCGCTAACGGTCAGAATTCTGAATAATGGTCGTTAGAATCCGCTAACGGTCACAATTCCGAATAATGGTCGTTAGAGCCCGCTAACGGTCAAAATTCTGAATAATGGTCGTTAGAATCCGCTAACGGTCAAAATTCCGAATAATGGTCGTTAGAACAGTCTAATTGGAGAGAAATGAGAAATAGTCCCGTTTGCTCTATTTTTTTATATAAAGTGCAACTTTGTTTACAGTTTCAAAAACCACCTCACACTTTTCAAAAAAGATGTGTGAGATGGTTTTAATAATTTTATTAATGTGAACAACTTCCTGAATTTGGCGCGTTTTTAACTGCAGCACCAGTTTCTCCAGTTAATTGATTTCCACCAGTTGATTCTATAATTTCATTTGTTACTGTATGGCTAATAGAATGTGAAACCATTTGTAATAGTTCATTCACTTCGCCTTGTGCTTCTTTAAATTCACTAACAATTGGCATTTCGTCTAATTCTTTTTCAATGTTCGCTATTTTTTCTTCTACCATCGCTAATGCTTTTTCTTTACCATAGTTTTGGAAGTTTACAGCTTGTTTTTGTAATGATTTTAAACTTGCCATTTTTTCTCTAACAGTTTGATTTTCATGTATTTGAGCTTCTGCACGTTTGAAAAAATCTACTTCTTCTGTTTCAGACATCATTTTCCCAAGTTTACGAGCTTGATCCAGTATATCGTCTTTTGTATACATTTAATGTACCACCTTTTCCTTTGATACAATCTCAACAAATTCACCGTTTAGTGAATATTGTTTTGCTTCTGTTATTTTAACTTTTACAATTTTCCCTATTACATCTTTAGGTGCTCTAAAATTAACTAATTTATTCTTTTCAGTATATCCTGCTAAGACTTCTTCATCTCTCTTACTAGCACCTTCACATAGAACATATACTTCTTGTCCATCATATGGTTTTAAAGACTTACCTGTATATTCTCCAACTACTTTATTCAATCGTTGAAGACGTTCTTTTTTCTCTTTGTCTGGAACGTTATCTTTCATTTTAGCTGCGGGCGTACCATCTCTTGGTGAGTATACATACGTATATGCATGTTCAAAACCAACTTTATGATATAAATCAATTGTTTCTAAAAATTGTTCTTCTGTTTCATTAGGATAACCAACAATAATATCAGTTGTTAATGCAACGTCTGGTATTGCAGCTCTAATTTTTTGAACAAGTTCTAAATAACTTTCACGTGTATATTTACGTCCCATTATTTTTAACACTTGATTGTTTCCTGATTGAACTGGTAAATGGATATGTGGCACGATGTTTCCACCATTTGCAATTACTTCGATAAGTCGATCATCAAAGTCCCATGGATGACTTGTTGTAAATCTTACTCTTGGAATGTCGATTTTCGTCATATCATAAAGTAAATCACCTAAACCGTATTCTAAACCTTCTATGTCTTTACCATAAGCATTTACATTTTGTCCAAGTAAACAAATTTCTTGATAACCTTGTCTCGCTAAATCTCTCACTTCAGCGATAATTTCTTCAGGCATGCGGCTACGTTCTTTCCCTCTTGTAAATGGCACGATGCAATATGTACAGAATTTATCACAGCCATACATAATATTAACCCACGCTTTAATTCTACCATTTCTCACTTTAGGTAAATTCTCAATAACGTCCCCTTCTTTAGACCACACTTCAACTACCATAGCTTTAGACATATATGCTTCTTCTAAAATTTCCGGTAATCTATGAATATTGTGTGTTCCAAATATCATATCAACATTTTGATATGATTTAAGAATTTTGTTTACAACAGATTCTTCTTGTGACATACAACCACACACGCCAATTAAACAATCTGGTCTTTCTTGTTTAAGATGCTTTAAATTACCTATTTCACTAAACACTTTATTTTCTGCATTTTCCCTAATTGCACAAGTATTTAATAAAATAACATCCGCATCATCAACTGAATGAGTTGGTGCAAAACCTAAAGCTTGGAAGATACCCGCCATAACTTCAGTATCATGTTCATTCATTTGGCAACCATAAGTTCTAATATAGAATTTACGACCTTTCCCCATGCCTCTATGTCTTTCATCTATTTTAAAATCATCGTGATATTCAACTTGTGACTTACCTCTTTGTTTAGCTTCCTTCAAGTTTGGAGGCTGATAAACATGTTCGAAGTACTTGCTATAATCTTTTTCTAAATTAGGTTCTGTCTTCGCATTAGCACCATGTCTTCTTTGCTCTTCATTCACTGTCAAAACCCTTTCTGCCCATATTTATTCATCTTTATATTATATTAGAGTTCAGCATAAAGTGCAAAAAAGTTTAAACAAGATTAATCCAAAATCGTCTTGTGATTTCCTGTTCTTCAGAAATGAAAGGTTCATCTTCAATACCACCATTATTCATAATCACATTAGCGCTTGCTATATTATTTTCAGAACACATTACTAATACCTCATTAACAGAATCTTGACGTAATTCATTAATTGCAAATGCAAGAAGTTGTGTAGCATAACCTTTACCTCTTTGACTCGGACTAACACCATATCCGACGTGACCACTTTTATTTCTTAAAAAATCATTTAAGTCATATCGTATGTTAACTGCACCTTTAATTTCAAAGTCATCAATCAAAACAAATGTTTTAGCTTTAACAAAGTCAGAATTCGGAGGGTTTATTGCTTCTTCATGCATTGATAACATATTTGAAAAGCCACCATGAATATTCACATCAGTTGACCATGGAACAACTGTCTCTCCACTTTGATACCATTCCGTTATATAATCATTAAACATTTCTTCTATATCTGTATTAATTGTTCTAAACTCCATATAATTCCTCCTTAAATATGATTTAAGAATTTTGTTTACAACAGATTCCTCTTGTGACATACAACCGCACACGCCGATTAAACAATCTGGTCTTTCTTGTTTAAGATGCTTTAAATTACCTATTTCACTAAATACTTTATTTTCTGCATTTCCCCTAATTTCACAAGTATTTAATAAAATAACATCCGCATCATCAACTGAATGAGTCGGTGCAAAACCTAAAGCTTGGAAGATACCTGCCATAACTTCAGTATCATGTTCATTCATTTGGCAACCATAAGTTCTAATATAGAATTTACGACCTTTCCCCATTCCTCACTGTCAAAACCCTTTCTGCCCATATTTATTCATCTTTATATTATATTAGAGTTCAGCATAAAGTACAAAAAAGTTTAAACAAGATGAATCCAAAATCGTCTTGTGATTTCCTGTTCTTCAGAAATGAAAGGTTCATCTTCAATGCCACCATTATTTAAAATCACATTAGCGCTTGCTATATTATTTTCAGAACATGTTACTAATACCTCTTTAACAGAATCTTGACGTAATTCTTTAATTGCAAATGCAAGAAGTTGTGTAGCATAACCTTTACCTCTTTGACTCGGACTAACACCATATCCGACGTGACCACCTTTATTTCTTAAAAAATCATTTAAGTCATATCGTATGTTAACTGCACCTTTAATTTCAAAGTCATCAATCAAAACAAATGTTTTAGCTTTAACAAAGTCAGAATTCGGATGGTTTATTGCTTCTTCATGCATTTTTAACATATTTGAAAAGCCACCATGAATATTCACATCAGTTGACCATGGAACAACTGTCTCTCCACTTTGATACCATTTCGTTATATAATCATTAAACATTTCTTCTATATCTGTATTAATTGTTCTAAACTCCATATAATTCCTCCTTAATTCAGCTCTTTAATTTGTTCTTCATCACCTGCGTTTAGCATATGATAATAAATGCCTTGTTGCTCAATTAATGACTGCTGTGTTCCTGATTCTACTAATTCTCCGTGAGCAAGTACAAATACTAAGTCTGCTTTTTTAACAGTATTTAATCTGTGCGCAATAATAATACTTGTTCTGCCTATCATTAATGTTTCAAGTGCTTCTTGAATTTTGATTTCTGTTACGGTATCAATACTGCTTGTTGCCTCATCTAATAATAAGATTTTTGGGTCTTGGAGTAAGCATCTTGCTATAGAAACTAATTGTCGCTCTCCTTGAGATAAAGATCCTGATTCACCTTTTAATTCTGTATCATATCCATTATCAAGTGCTTCAATAAAATCGTGTGCATTCGCTTTTTTTGCCGCTTCAATTACTTGTTCGTCTGTAGCATTTGGTGTGCCGTATTTAATATTATCTTTAATTGTACCATCGAATAAATATGGGTCTTGTAGTACCACACCTATTTCTTTTCTTAAAGATTGACGTGTTATTTTGTTAAGTGGCAAATCATCTATCACGATTTCACCAGATTCAATATCATAATAATGCAGTATCAATTGTACAATTGTCGTTTTTCCGGCACCGGTAGCGCCAACTAAGGCAACGGACTCCCCACTATTAATTTTAAATGATAAATCTTTTATTGTAGGTGTTTTTTGTTCTGGATCGTATCTGAAATTAACATTTTTAAATTCTATGTCACCTTGTAAATCTTCATACTCAATAGCATCTGCTTCATCTTGCTCTATAGGTTCATTCATAATATCAAACACACGTTCAGCACCAGCAATAGCAGATAAAACCGTGTTAAACTGGTTTGCTAAATCTGATAAAGGTCGCGTAAATTGTCTTGCATATTCAGCAAAAATAACAATCACACCTACTGTTACACCTGCAGTACTATTTAATGCCAATATACCCCCAATACCAGCGACAATAGCAAAACTTAAATTATTTAAGTAGTTCATTACTTTAGGTATCATGCCGCCTATTGTAATTGACCAAAATGTATATTCTCGAACATTTTTAGCTTTATTATTAAATGTTTCCATTACATATTTTTCTTGTGAAAAAGCTTTTACAACGGTTTGTCCGTTCACTATTTCTTCTATATAACCATTCATAATACCAAGTTGTTTTTGTCTTAACGCGTATAAAACACTTGTACGAGCTGTAATCCATTTTAAACTGATGAACATAATCGGTATGATAATGACCGTTAATAACGTTAGTAATGGACTTAAATATAGCATGATTGAAAGTGTTCCGATTAAAGTTACAACACTAGAAGTAAACTGAATAAATGACGAGTTTAATACTTGGGATACATTTTCAATATCATTTTGCATTCTACTCATCAGTTCTCCGTGTTGCTTTTTATCATAATAAGATACAGGGAGTTTTTGAAAGTGCTTGAACAATTGATCTCGAAGTAAAAATACTGTTCTTTGTGCGATACTTACCATCATGAATGACCCTATATATGATGTAACAGATAATAAGATATACACAACAAATAAAATGACAATATATTGGGTCAAACCACTTAAATCTTTAGGAATTATTTTTGTATCGATTATTCTCCCTATTAAAAATGGTCCGACTAAACTTAATAATGATGAACAAATAATCATAAATATGACAACAATGAGTTGAACACGTTTTTCATCAATTAAATTCCAAATATTTAACAGAGTGCCTTTCGTATCTCGCGCTCTTTTTTTCTTTCTCGGATTTGTTTTAGATAAATCATCAGCTTTCCAAACAGTTTGATGACCATATGGTTGTCTTAAACTCATGATGAACTCACCGCACTTTCTTGACTATTTGCAATTTCTTTATAAAGTTTAGATGTTTCAAGAAGTGATTCATGTGTACCAATTGCTTCTATGTGACCATCTACAAGCAACATAATACGATGTGCTGTTTTAGCAGTAGATATTTTTTGCGTTACGATTAACTTTGTCGTATCTTCCTCTTCTAATGCATCCCACAATGCAGATTCTGTTTTAATATCTAGAGCTGACGTTGAATCATCTAAAATTAATAATCCTGGCTTTCTAACAAGTGCTCTTGCAATTGAAAGTCTTTGTTTTTGACCACCAGACAACGTCACACCTTGTTGACCAATTAAAGTTTCATATTGATTATCAAAATCTTTAATAGAATGGTGAATTTGTGCTTTTTCAGAAGAAACTTCTAACATTTCGTCTTCTGCAGTCGGATCACCAAATTGTAAGTTCTCGTAAATCGTACCTGAGAACAACAAAGCTTTTTGTGGTACATATCCAATCGCATCTCTTAATGCTTCGATTTCCCAATCGTTTACATTTTTATTATTCAACAATATTTCACCAGTAGTCGTTTGATACATTTTAGGAATCAAACTTAGTAACGTTGATTTACCAGAGCCAGTAGAACCCATAATTGCAAACGTCTCTTTCGGTTTCACTTCAAAATTGATATCCTCTAATACAGGCTTTTTACCGTTCGGATACGTGAACGAAACATTTTTAAAAGATAAACCATAAGCATAATTAGGCGCGCGATTTGTCACATTATTTACAACTTTTTCGTCTGATTTTGTTATGAGTACTTCTTCAATACGGTCACTTGAAGCTTTCATTCGACTTAAAGTCATGATTAAGAAGGCTAACATACCAAAACCGCCTTGCATTCTCATACCATAGTTTAAAATAGCTACAAGTTTACCCACTTCTAATGTTGAAGAATTCACCATATCTGAGCCGAACCAAATAACCGCTAATATACTACCATTAATAATTAATAGAAGTGAGGGATTGATAAGCTCCATAAGTCTTAAAGCATATGTATAATTATGTCGAATATCTTTAATTTTTTCTTTAAACTGTGCCGTTTCTTGTTTACTTGTTTGACTCGCTTTAATTAATCTAACAGCTTCTAAGTTTTGTTGGAAAAATCTGTTCATTTCGTCAAATTTTCTTTGGATTTTAGTGAATAATTTAGAACCTGTACGTGCAATAAGATAAATATTAACGAAAATAATTGGCGTACCAACTACTAAATAAATCGCCAACTTTGGTTCAACTATAAAACTCATAATAATACTACCAATTATCATAAGTGGGGCTCTTAACATAATTCTAATCGACATATATACAGCTTGATCACAATTATTAACATCACTCGTTAATCTTGTTATTAAACTTGAAGTTTTAAATTTTTCTAATGTGGCAAGTGAGAAAGTTTGAATTTTGCTAAATTGAGCCGTTCTTAAATCATATGCAAATGCTTGACTGACATGTCCAGCTACAAAACTATTCCACACACCTGAAGCAAGTGCTATCAGTCCAGTTAAAAGCATAATTATTAAATACAAATAAACATGATTTAAATCATTTTTTAAAATTCCATTATCTATTATTTCTGATATAAATATCGGTTGAACTAATTCTACTGCCAACTCGACTAACATTAAAATCAACCCTAAAATGAACAACCATTTATAAGGTGTTATAAATTTAAGTACTGTTTTCACATCGCACGCCCCCCATTAGTTCATTAACCGAAATATTTGTTTAAAATAAATCTTCTAAACTAAACAGCTTAGAAGAAATAGAATCTAAGATTTATACTTTTCTGTTAAAGTTTCCATCATAATACCTTCAGGAACATGATAAAACTTCACTTGAGAAATAATGCTGTCGCATTCTAACTCAACCATGCGTTCATTTATTTGTTCAATTAAAATAAGACACGCATTCATATCCCCTTCAATTGTTGTTTCTAAAGGATGAACTTCGTACTTTAATCCTGATTCATCAATAATTCTAATCGCTTCATCAACTAATGGAATCACACCTGTTTCTTTATGTTCTGGGATAATTTGAATACTCATTAATGTGTTTGTCATCTTTACATTCTCCCCTCTTTAGATAAAAAAGCTCATAGACAAATCTATGAGCTTAAAGTGACTTAATTATATAATTATTTAAATTGAGAAACAAGTTCCTCAAATTGGTTTTGTTCTAATTTTAGTGATTTTTTAACAAGTGGTTGTTCATCAAATTGTTCAATTAACTGTTCATAAGAAGGTGTTTCTTTATCTTGATAAACAATCCCTGTAACTAAAGATTCTCTTTCCATTACAGTTTGTATAGCTTGTGATTTATTTGAAGCATCATAATCTTCAATATCAGCAAGTTTTGTTAAATTTTCTTTGAACCAATCATACGTATTCACTTTGTTGTACGTTACACAAGGTGAAAATACGTTAACAAATGAAAAGCCTTTATGATTAATCGCTTCTTCAATTATACCTGTTAATTCTTTAATATCACTTGAAAAACTTTGCGCAACAAAAGTAGCGCCAGATGATAATGCGAGTTCTAAAGGTGCTACATTTTGCTCGATGTTACCTTTTGGTGTTGATTTCGTAACAAATCCTTTAGCTGAACTAGGTGAAGTTTGTCCTTTAGTTAATCCATAAATTTGGTTATCCATTACGATATAAGTGATATCCATATTTCTTCTAAGTGCATGAATAGTATGACCCATACCAATTGCAAATCCATCGCCATCTCCACCAGATGCTATAACTGTAAGATCTCTATTCGCCATTTTAACGCCTTGCGCTAATGGTAATGAACGACCATGAATTGAGTGAACACCATATGAATTTACATAACCGCTTAAACGTCCAGAACATCCAATACCTGTAATAAGGGCAACGCCTTCTGGTTCAAGTCCAACATTTGCTGCAGCTTTTTGAATAGCAGCTTGTACTGAGAAATCTCCACAACCCGGACACCAGTTTGGTTTAACATTATTTCTAAAATCTTTAAATGTTGCCAATTATATCAACTCCTTCATGTTACTTACGATCTCTAACGCTTTATCTTCAATTTCATGAGGTAAGAATGGTGTACCGTCATATTTTGTTTGATTGATAATTTTATTTTGATGATTAATGTTCATCTTAATGATATTTGATAATTGTCCTTGATAATTATGTTCTGCTACGACAACTTTTTTAGCTTTATCAAATGCAGCTTGTACAACATCTGTAGGGAATGGATGAAGCTGTCTGATTTGAATATGATTCACTTTAGCATCTGTTTGATCTAATCTTGTAATGGCTTCTTCTATTGCGCCAGCAGTTGAAATAAATCCAACATATAAAATGTCCGCTTCATCATATTTCTCATTTGATTCAACTGGTTCATCTATAAGCAATTGAGCTGTTTTACGCATACGTTTATCCATTTGTTTCTGTCTGTTTTCAGCGCCTTCAGAAGGTTTACCTTCTTCATTATGCTCAACACCAGTAACGTGATGAATACCACCTTTAGTACCAGGCAATACTCTTGGAGATACGCCTGAATCAGTTAAAGCGTAACGTTTAAAGTATGCTTTATCTTCAGGTGTTTCTAAATCTCCTTCTAATAAAGCCCCACGACGAATTTCGATTTTATCGTAATCTAGTGATTCAACTGTCTGTTTACCTAATGATAATTGTAAATCAGAAAGTAAAATAACTGGACATTGATATTCTTCTGCCAAATTAAATGCTTCAATCGTTAAATAGAATGCATCGCTAGCACTAGTCGGAGCTAGTACGATTTTTGGAATATCACCGTGTGTACCATAAATCATTTGCATTAAGTCAGATTGTTCTTGTTTAGTTGGTAAACCAGTAGAAGGTCCACCACGTTGTGTATTTACAATAACAAGCGGCGTTTCAGTCATGCCTGATAAACCAATTGATTCCATCATAAGTGACAATCCTGGTCCAGCAGATGCAGTAAATGAACGTACACCAGCATAATTAGAACCTATTGCCATCGTACAAGCCGCGATTTCATCTTCAGTTTGTATTACTGCGCCACCTAATGCAGGTAAACGATCAATCATATACTCCATAATTTCTGAAGCTGGTGTAATTGGATATGCTGCCATAAATCTAACACCTGCAGCAACCGCACCTAAACCAATCGCATCGTTACCAATCATAAATAAATGACCTTCTGAATCAATTGGCTCTAAAGTATGTTCACTTTCTAAATCGTCCATTTCAGCTTTCATTAATCTATAACCTTCATTCAAAGCTTGAACGTTTAAATCTACAACTTTTTCACCTTTACGACTGAATAAATCATGAATTAATGATTCAAATATTTTAATATCTAAATCCATTACGGCACAAGTTGCACCTACTGCAACCATATTTTTCATTAATGCAGTTCCTAATTCTTTAGCAATACTTGTAAAAGGCAAGCTTACTAATTGTGCTTTGCTGTCTTCTGGGTTTTCCGGTTTTGCTTTAGCGTCGGCAATAATAATACTACCTTCACGCATTTCGTCATAATTTACATCTATCGTTTCTTGATCAAATGCTATTAATATATCTAAATCATCACTGATCGCTCTTATTGGCGTGGATGATACTCTAATTTTATTGTTTGTGTGTCCGCCTTTAATTCTACTTGAAAAATGACGGTATCCGTATAAATAATATCCTTGACGATTCATAGCAGTTGCGAATATTTCTCCTGTTGATTCAATTCCTTCGCCTTGCTGACCGCCAACTTTCCATGAAATTTGTGATTTCATTTTATGGCCTCCCAATTAAATATCTCAATTCACATCATACCAAAAAAAGCCCTTTAATCCTATGAAATTAAAGGGTTTTAGTAAAAATCAGTCTAATGGACGATACTACTCAAATGGATGATCGTCATTAATCAGTACTCTTTGTATTTTTTTAGCTGTACCATCTTGTTTTAAATCTATTACGACACCTGACAATACTTTTCTACCTGAATCTGGTAAATTATGACGTTGTGGTAAGCTCGTAATAAATCGCTCAATCACTTCATCTTTATTAATACCTAGAATACCATCATAATAACCTGTCATACCAACATCAGTTATATACGCAGTACCTTCATTTAACACACGTTCATCAGATGTTTGAATATGCGTATGTGTTCCGACCATAGCACTTACTCTACCGTTTAAATACCAACCCATTGCATTTTTTTCTGATGTTGTTTCAGCATGGAAATCAACAAATATATAAGGTGTTACTTTTGAAGCCTCTTCAATTAATTCGTCAGCTTTTTTAAATGGACAGTCAATTGCTGCCATGAAAGAACGACCTTGTAAATTTATGATTGCTACATCTTTATCGTTAACTTTAATAATTCTCATACCTATTCCAGGTGCTTCTTCAGGAAAATTCGCAGGACGTACCATTCTATTCGCTTGCCCTATAAAGTCATAAATCTCTCTTTGACCGTATGTGTGATTCCCCATCGTTAAAAAGTCTGCACCCATGCGCAAAATCTCTTTATATAATTTTTCAGTTAAACCTTTACCGTGTGCTGCATTTTCAGCATTCACGATTGTTAATGTCGGTTTATATGTTGATTTAATTTTTGGCAAATAAGTTTCCAACTGTTCTCTACCTAATTTACCTACGATATCACCTATAAATAAAATTCTCAAAATTGTCATCCTCTCTATACTCTATATATTCTAATTCAAAACAAAAATTTTTAAAAGTCATGATTATTATTTTTTCAATAGGGTAAATATACTAAGAACGTTATAATCATAACGTTACAAAATCTTATAGGAGTGTTTATTTAAACATGGGTATTGAAATTGAACCAGAAAAGTTTGCAGAACTAGTGGTTACAGCGAATCCGTCCAAAAAAGAAGATGCTGAAGAAATTGCGAAAGAAAGTTTAGAACTGTATGTAACAGCATTCAAACTTGCTGAAAAATACGGTAACTGTTCTGTAAACGCAAGAGAAACTTCAGATGTACTAAAAGAGGCATTAGATCTCGAATTAAATTTAACTAGTTAATTATATATTAATAATTTAACCCAAAACAACATCTCTACAATTTCTTGTAGAGATGTTGTTTTGGGTTACTTCATAATAAAGTTGACAATATTTTTTGTTGTTCCGATTTTATCATCGGTTAATAACCTATTCGTTAAATGATGATAATTTGTTTCTCTTTTTGCGGTTATTTGTTTAGCTAGAATTCTTTCATCGAAATGAGCCACTTGAATATTTTCTAATTCAAATATATCAAAGTAGAATCCTATACTATTAGAATATTCTTCGTTATCTTCTTGTAATAATAAAATAAGTTTATTTAAATGTGCAAAGTCAAAAATTGTAGATGAATAGTCTGTAATCATCACATCTGAAATTAAATATAACTCTTGAATATCTACAAATTCATTATAAAAGCAATGTACACGATCACTTAAATTGCTATAATTGGCTCTTAAATGCGCTTCGTTTGGATGTAACTTCACGATAATTTCATATTCATCTGGCAAGTTATCTAATAAAACATTTAAATTAGTTTTTGATAATATCTTTCTTTTTTCTTGTCTCCACGTAGGACAAAACAGTATAAATTTTTTATTCCTTTTACTCGTAAAGAAATACTTCGAACGAATTCTTTCCTCTTCTTCAGCGCCACTACTTATTAAATACTCATTTCTTGGTGCACCAAGCTGTAATATTTTTAAATGTTCGTTATTTTTAGTTCCAAATGCAGAATCAAACAACATCGTATTAAACTCAGATGACGAAAGTAAATAATCCCATTTTTTCATTCTCGGTTTAAATGCATCAACTTGTAACTTTCTTTCAGTCAAATCATTTAAATCATTCAACATTCTTTTTAAGGGGAAACCGTGCCACGTTTGAATGAAAATTTGTTCACTATGTTTGTATACTTTATCTAACGTATTACTATTTACAAATACATATTTACATTCTCTAAAAGTCCTACTATAAAGTTCACTACCGAATCTAACAGGTATTAAATTATAATTTCTTATTTCCATATCTACTAAAGCGTTTTGTGAACTGACGAATATTTCCTTGTTCGGATAATGCTTTTTCAAATAAATAGCAATATACTTTGGATCACCACTGAAATTTGAACCATGAAAAGACTCTAAGAACACTTTATCTTCAGATGGTGTAATTTGATTATAGTATCGAATTAAATGATTAGTCTTTTTCTTTTGATATCTCTTTTTAGCAAAGTTGAAAATCATTTGATTATTTAATACTGATTTTAAAATTGGTTTATTCTTATATGTTTCATACAAATCTCTACCTTTATCAAGTTTAGATTTTCGTTTAATTTTTTTCTTTTTATTTATATGGATTAACGGTACTTTTTTACGTTCATCCATACATGCCATAGATGAATTGATAAAATCATCTGCATAATCTCTATCAATAAATGTTTCTTTCAATCTTATGATATCTTCTGTTCTTTCTTGTTTCGTATACTTTTTTTCGATGAATGAAAGTAATTGTTCACAATCCGTTTCTATGTTTTTTTCTAAAAACCTAACCGCATGATATTTATGATAAATATCATGTAATGCCCCATCTTCTCCTTCAAATATAAAGGTTTTATTTCCTTCAGCTATAGACTCTAAAATGGAATAACCTAATGTTTCATATGGTGATGAAGATATATAAACATAAGTCATAGGTTCTTTTTGATTAATATGAATGTGATCTTCCAAATTATAATAATCTATTAAATTTTTATACAACACTTCTGAGGGACCATAACCTTTAATATACAACTGTATATTCTCATTTCCCTTAACATTTACAATGCAATTCATTAATTTTATAACATATGAAATATCTTTAATATTATCTTCAAACCGAGCTTTAATTAATAAGTTTCGTTTTGTAATACTTGGCTGATCATTAATTCTAATATGAGAAGCATCGACATATTGATTAAACACATTTTTTACGTTAAATCGTTTCATAAAATCCTTTTTTATTTCTTTAGAACTAACCCTATATGCATCGATAGCATCAAAAGCCAAATCCTGATCATTTGAAATATAAGCGAGTGGTGCATGTATTTCACCAACAATTTTAGCATTAGATTCTAAAATCTTTAGTTCTCTAGCTATATAAAAGAATGATTCCCTTGTTAAAATAACTAAATCAGCATCTTTTAAATCAGCAGCATCATTAAATGTTTCGAATGTTAGCTTCGTATCATTTAGTTCTTCATTAATCATCGTATTAAATCTAGCACTTTTATCAAAATGCTTTAAATTGTAATAAGCCACTTCATGATTAGCTCTTATGAAAGTTTTAATTAAGTTGATATTACTACGCGATGTACCACCCTTTGCAAAAAGGTTAAATCCCAATATTTTGATTTTCATAAAATGCGCCCCTTTATTTTACAAATTTAATAGATAATTAATAATGTAAATTTATATTAATACTAACATTTGTAAAGATGTTTAGCCATTTATCATATAATTTTAATAATAAAAAAAAGGAGCTAAGACGTTATTGTCTCAGCTCATTTTTTATATTTCATTTACTTAATCTTTTCATTGATATAATCACCAATATATTTTGATGATAGTCCTTTTTCTAATGAACAGAATTTATTATAGAATGCTTCTATTTTATCAGCATATTTTACTTTATGATTTTCCAAATCTTTAAGTTCATCTGCTAGTTTAAATTCATCTGTTATAATTTCACCTGGTAAATCTTTCATATAATCCATGTAGAAACCTCTTAAACCTTTATCATATTTCTCAATATCATAAGCAAAGAAGAATTGAGGTCTTTTAAGTATACCAAAATCAAACATTACAGAAGAATAGTCTGTGATTAGCACATCTGAAATTAAGAACAATTCTGAAATATCGTTATAATTTGAAACGTCTATCGCAAATTCTTCATAACCGTTTAAGTCTAGTGCATTTGAAATAAGATAATGCATGCGTAATAAAATTACATAATCTTCACCTAATTTTTCTTGTAAATTAGCTAAATTTATTCTAAGTTCAAATAAGTAACTACCTTTTTTCACATATTCATCATCTCTCCACGTAGGCGCATACATGATAACTTTTTTACCACTTGGTATATTTAAATCTTGTTTAATTTGTTCAATATATTCTACGTCATTTTGCCTTTTAACTAATACATCATTTCTTGGATATCCAATTTCCCAAATTCTTTCTTCATTCATCCAAAATGCAGATTTAAAAATATTAGTTGAATAATTATTTGGTGAAACAAGGTAATCCCATCTAGAAGTTTCTAAATTAAAGTTCTTTTTATAATTAGCTGTTGTTGTATTAGGCATTCTAACAACTTTCATATCGTTAGCTAATTTTTTCAATGGTGTACCATGCCAAGTTTGAATATAAGTTTGGTTTTCTTTTTTATTTAGGTATAACGGTAATCTAGCATTAGAAACCCAAAAAGCAGCTTCTGAATAAGCTTTATAATATTCACTAGAACCTTTTGCAACTTTAACAGCATTACCACTAATGTTATTTTCTTTAGGTTTTTTAAATACCCATACATAATTGTATTGTGGATAATTATTTTGCATATATTCATACACATATTTAGGACTATCACTATAGTTTTTGCCGCCAAATGATTCAAAAACAATCGTTTGATTATTAGTTTTTTCTTCATTATCTGTTAAATAATAAATTGAACGATTTTTCTTTTTACTATTTGTTACTATATTTCTTAAATGCCTTGAGACTCTTCTAATTTTGTTAATTGATAACGCTGTGTCAACTGAATTATTGATTAATGCAAGTAACTCTAGTTTGTATAAAAATTTAGAGTCTTTTAATAAAGTCCATTTTAAAGCTTTAACTACTTTAACTAAATTATTTTGATGCTTTACATATCTGACATTGATATCTCTAATTGATGGATCAAATTCAGATTTGATTTTGTATTTCATTTTATTAACCAAAAAGCGTTTAATCATTTTATTATTTGTTCTGTTCATAGAATCAAAGAAACTTTCAACATAATCATCAAATGTAAGATCAAATTCTTGGTCACTTAATGTATTGCCTTCAAATGGATCGTAAACCTCACCTCTAAAGTAGAATGGGAAATCAAATATCCTAACAAATCTATCCACATAAGAAATGTATTGAAGTACAAATGAAGAATCAGTATATATATTTAAATTTTCATTAAATTGAATATTATGTGCTTTAACTATTGCTGTTTTGAAAATGATATTACATGCCGAATTTTTCCTTAAAAATGAATTGGGATTGGATTTTTGTGACAAGTATTCTATTCTAACTTTATCTTTATTAACAAATTGCGGTTTATTTGTAGTAAATTTATGAATTGGAGCTATTAAACCATCTAAACCATTTAGTTTATTTAAATAAAAATCAATTGCATAAGAAGCTAATTGATCATCAGCATCTAAAAACATAAAGTAAGGCGTTTCTACTTCTTCAATTGCTTTATTTCTAGCGTAAGCATGTCCAAAATTCTTATCTAACTTTATAAAATTCACATCATTGTCGTAGCTTTTTAATTCATTTTTTAAAATATTTATAGTGTCATCAGTAGAACCATCGTCTACAATAATCACATTAAAATCTTGGTTTCTCTGTAATTTAAGGCTATTGATACATTCATAAATATATTCCTCGTTGTTATAATAAGTAATGATAATTGATAATTTTTTCACTTTCTATTCTCTCCAATCTAATTCTTCAATTCATTTAATAAATTACTATAGTTTTCTTTAGCATTTTCCGTACTGAACTTATTACTTAATCTAACATCATTAAAACCATGGCTGCTAATATACTCCATAGCATTAGCCAACTCCTCGATGTTATTTTTATCAACCAATATACCATTTTTATAATTATCTATTAATTCACTAGGACCATATTTAATATTATAAGAAATAGTTGGACAGCCGTTATTAATACTCTCCATAATAGTCAATGCAAAACCTTCAAATTCACTTGTGAGTAAAGAAGCTTTTGACTTAGAAAATACCTCTTTTGGATTATTTGTATATCCTTTAAAGATAACAGAATCTTTTAAATCAAGGTCATTCACAAGTCTTAAGAGTTTATCCATTTCTCCATCAACATCTTGACCATAAATCACTAATTGAGTTTTAAATCCTTTTTGTAAATATATGTTAAAAGCTTTTATCAAATGATCAATTTGCTTTTCTTTTGAAATTCTCCCTATATAGCAAAATTGATCCAACTTATCTTCTTGTTCATTAGCATGTTCATTTAGAGATTTAACAAAATGTGGTATAACCTCTATTTGTTCGCTACCTAGATCAAAGTCTTTTTGTATATCTTTTTTTTGATAATCTGTTAAAACAATATATTTATCAATAATGTCTCCACTTTGTAACGCAAGTTTATATGAACCTCTAATTTTCTCACCACTAGAATGCGTGCTATGAAATACGAGTACCCTGCGAACTGACTTTATACATTCAATAAGTGGCTTATCTAATAATCTCGCATCATTAAATATAATATCACTGTCTTCAAAGACATTGTCAAAATAATAGTGATACATATCTTTTTCGGTCTTAAAGTATTTGTATGGCTTACCCTTTTTATAAAAAATAATTAAAGTAAGTTTATTATCTGAAAAATATTTTTTTAAGTATATTTTCCCAGTAATATCGTAGTATTCTTCATATAACTTTCCAAATGAAGTTGGAGAAAAATTAATAATGCGATGTAGTCTACCACGGATATTATATTCTCTTCTTTCTAATTTTTTCTTAGAAATAGGTGACATAAAGTCTTCAAAATTTAATACTTCTGTATTTTTATAATATTGTCGATAAAGAACATATTCACCATCCACATAAAATCTTTTCACATTTTTATTTTTCTTTGTATCATAATAACTATAAGGAACTTTTGGTTCCTTAATAGACTTATTATAAAATCTATCTTTAGTATTCGGCTCCAAATGTTTATTACCTGATAACCAATTATAAATATTATATATTTTCACATTTTCCGAAATAATACCGCGTTCTTTAAAGCTTTCATAAACAGATAAATAATTAGGGTTATAATTAGTAGTATGAATAACTGAATATTCATTTAAAGACTCTTCAAAAAACTTGATTCTGTTCAATAGTGCTTTAGTTCTTCCGCCGTGAACCAAAGGCAATGTCGAAGTGATATTACGAATCATAAAAATCCCTCATTTAAATTTATTTATATATATTATAACAAATTATTCAACTTATGTATTTGTATATGTGAATTGCTATATTTATTATTCATAACGTGATCTTAATTTAAAATTTTTACTTTTTAATAACGATATATCCTAAAGTATATATCCTTTAAAATAACTAATAAACATTTTTAAATCAATTCATCAAATTAATTATAAAAAAATAGTGAAGAAATCTACATTTATAGATTTCTTCACTACAAATTTTAATATTTTACTGTAATCACTATATGTTGTTGTTTATCTATTCAATTCTAAATTTCTTCGTAAACGCTTCTATCACTTCATTTAAATTCTCTACTTTTAAAGAAAAATAAAGTTTCATTTTAGGCTCAGTTCCTGATGGTCTTACAGCTATAAATCCTTCTTCGAAAATAAATTTAATTAATTCTGTTTTAGGTAATTTCAGCTTTTCTTGTTTACCAGTTTTTACTTTTGTCTTTTCTTGTTTTATATAATTTTCAATATACAATGGCGTTAAGGGTTGAAGATCAATAGTTGATAGATTATTAAACTCAGTCATAATTTTATTTATTTTCTCTCTACCTGTAACACCTTGAAATGTAGGTGATAAAGTTCTATCTTGGTATGTACCTAATTCTTGATAAATTCCATTTAGTTCACTTTGGAATGTTTTACTTTCATTAAAGAGCTTTTCTTTATATTTTATAAGTAAACAAGCAGTCTGAATCGCATCTTTATCTCGAGAAAAATCTTCTAACAAGTACCCATGACTTTCTTCAAAAGCTAGTACTAATTGTGAGTCGGTCTTATTCATGTCTTTAAGTTGTTCAGAAATATATTTAAATCCAGTAAGTACGTTAACAACCTCTATATTCAAAGAATGTGCAAGCTGTTCACTCAAAGCACCAGTCACTACAGATTTAATCATATATTTCTTTTTTGTACTCGTTAATTCATCATTTCTTAATTTAAGTAATAGTAGACCAATTTCATTGCCATTAAAATATCTTGTCGATCCATCTTCATATCTTTCAACTATGCCTAATCTATCTGCATCTGGATCAGTTGCTATTATAAGATTTGCAGATACTTTGTCGGCTAATTTTTTCCCTAATTCAAAAGTATCCTCTAATTCTGGATTTGCGATTTCCACAGTTGGAAAGTTACCGTCTGGCATTGATTGTAATGCTTCTACAACATAATTAGAATAAGATAAATCATTTAAAATATTAGATATTAATGGCAGACTCGTGCCATGTAAACTTGTTAAAATAGTTTTTGAATGATTCGTTTCAAATTGCCCCACTAATTCAGCAACTGATTTTTTGTATGAATATGTAACATCATTATCAAATGAAATGATGTATCCTTCTTTTACAAGTTGATTAAATTCTTTCGATTCAATATTTAAAGGATCTTTTATATTTTCAATATATTCACTGAGTTCTAATGATGGTGCTGTTAATAGTTGACCACCATCTGAACCATATACTTTTATTCCATTATAATTTTTAGGGTTATGACTTGCTGTAATCATAATACCTGCTGTTGTATTTAAATATCTAACAGCAAACGATAACTCAGGAGTAGATTTAAATTCTTCTGGTAAGATTACTTTTATTCCATTTGTACCTAACACCTTAGCTATCTCTATAGCAAATGCTTTCGATAAATGTCTTGTGTCAAAATGTATGACAATAGTTGGATTATCAGAAATATTTTTTAAATAATTAGCAAGACCTAATGCAAATCTTTGAATGGTAAACTTATTTAATCTGCCTGGACCTATTCCAAATGTACTTCTAATACCTGCCGTTCCAAATGACAGAGAATCTTGAAATCCTTCATTTATTTCTTCTTCAGTTTGCTCTTTATAAAAAGATTCTACCAAACTGTCAGAAATTCTATTCTCCCATAATGCTTTCAAGTCACTATCCCCTTTAACTAAATTTCTAATGATTGAATATATTTTTTAATTTCTTCTTTCATTTCTGCATCTTTCAATGCAAATTCAATTGTCGTTTTTACAAATCCAATTTTTTCACCAACATCATAACGTTGTCCTTCAAAATCATATGAATAAACTTTATCGTCTTGATTTAACCGCTCAATTGCATCTGTTAATTGGATTTCACCGCCGCTACCTTCTGTTTGGTTTTCTAAATAATCGAATATTTTAGGTGATAATACATATCTTCCCATAATAGCAAGGTTGGAAGGCGCTGTTCCTTTTTTAGGTTTTTCGATAAATTTTTCCACTTCATATAATCGATTATTTTGCGACTTAGGTGCAATAATGCCATATCTATGTGTTTCACTTTCAGGGACTGTTTGAACGCCAATCACTGATTTCTCAGTTTTTTCATACACATCCATCAATTGTCGAATCGCTGGATTATCAGATTCTACAATATCATCACCTAAGAGCACTGCGAACGGTTCATTCCCTATGAATTGTTTAGCAGAATAGATTGCATGACCAAGTCCTTTTTGTTCCTTTTGTCTAACATAAAATATATTTGCTAGATCAGTTGAATATTGAACTTTATCTAATAATTCTATCTTCCCTTTCTCATATAACGTCGTTTCTAATTCTTTTTGAATATCAAAATGATCTTCAATTGCTCTTTTATGTTTACCAGTTACGATTATAATATCTTCAATTCCTGCTCTTGATGCCTCTTCAACAATATATTGAATTGTAGGTTTATCAAGAATTGGTAACATTTCTTTCGGCATGGCTTTTGTAGCAGGTAAAAAGCGTGTACCTAAACCTGCTGCTGGAATAATTGCTTTTTTAATTTTTTGCATATTTTTCATCCTAAACTTAGTTTATTTTTGTATAGTATTTTTACTAGTTCGTTAAAAAAAGTTTGATAGTATTCACTTTCATAATGTGAATATGAGAATCCAAATGGATAATTTTTATCCGCATGATAAGGCCTATCTGTAATATCTATCACATTAACCTCAGGAAAATGTTTTATAAACGTATTATCCAAAAGTTCCCAATAGTAATTATTTCTGTTTATTACATTAATTGTTCCAAATTGTTTTATTGCTTCCCCTTCATAATATGTTTTAGTTAATCGACCTCTGTTAAGGATAATTTTATTTTCAGGTATTATATTAATCAGTTGATTCATAAATATTTTTAATGATTTAACCCACTGTTCTATATACGCTTTTTCATTAATATACTTATCATCACCCCAGTTAACTACATATTTACCGAGTTCCACATTTTCTTTAATCATATAGTTATAAGTAATAATGGAATCGTTACATAAAGTTAACTGATTTAACATTGCATCCGCATATAAATCAATTATCAAATATTCTGCGCCACTTTCAGCTAGTTCCTCAAAAAAGGATTTATTAAAATCTGTATTTATATATTTAATATCTGCGTTATTTATATACATATCTAACAATTCTCGAGGTGCTTTTTCAGGTGATATAAGTGATTCAACTGTACTATGAAATTGTGTGTAAACACAGTTTACAAGTTCTTTATAATTAGGATTAAAATAATCCGTAGTGTTAAATGCATTACGTGAGAAGCATGTACCTAAAACAGCTATTTTAGTCGTATTTAAATTATTATCTTTTGTCTTTTCTTTAATATAAATAGAAATACTGTCTCTACCATTTTTATAAAACTTACAATCTAATCGATTATTAATTGTGAAATAATTATTTGGCAAAGTAGTATCTTCGTTTAATGTTAAAAATTTAGAGCTCTGTATATTTTTACCGATTAAAATTTCTATATTATCACCGTTTTTAATCCAATCAAATGCTATATCTTCATACATTACTTTCACTTTATCACTGTCATTTGGAATTTTAATTTCTTTAAATGATTTAAAATTTAAAAGTTGTACTGTTCTTTCTCTCTTAGCAATGAATAGATTTTGGTCTTCTATGTTTTCATTAAATTCAATTTCAAAATACGCTTTATTAAAGGTAATGCTTTTAATACTTTCATTAACTAAATTTTTATAGCTTATACAATTATCATTTTCCAAAAACGTCATTTCTTTTTGATCAAATGCTACTTTATTATTTAATATTAAGGGTTTTAAATCAGCTTCAATCCAACTCATATTCCTTTGATCATCATTAAATTTAACGAATAACTTCCAATCTTGATTTATTATACTTTCCTTGTATATGATATCTATCATTTCTTTTACATTTGAACGATTAAAACCAGTAAGTTCATATAATTCAGTGAAATGTTTTGAATGACTATTGATTACTTTTGCGAGAAAGTATGACATATGAGTAGCGTTACTATTCATATGACATACATCTGAATCACTTTTATTTTTTAATTTTATATATAGATGATTTTGATTTGTATAAATATCGATATCATAAAGATTGTTTACATGATTTACTGTTTCTCTGTATGTATATTCATTATTTAAATTAAACTCTATCGTTTTTTCTTCCGTAATATCACTTGAAAAATTTTCATCTAAATCGATTACTGTATATCGCTTCTCTGAATCTAATTTAAGCGGATATTTTTTAGCAAAAATGCCAATTTGATCTATATATTTATAGCTAGAGTCTTGTGTATATAGATTTTTGGATATATACAGCTTATTATTTTTCAATTTAATTTTCTTAAACAATTTATTCACCAATTTTCAAAATACTATTTACTATTTTTTCACAAATATTACTTCTAACTTCAAATAGCTTTTCATATGAATTTTCATACTTCGGTAATAATCTAAAGTTTTTTTCTTTATATTTGTTTAGTGATTCTAATAATTCATCTAAATTTTCTACTACTTCTCCAATATCTGAATACTTGATATCCATTGATGGAACATGATGAGAAACATATTTATTATATTGATAAAAAATTACGTTTTTTCTTTGGAATAGAAAATCAACAGCTACTGATGAAAAGTCTGTAATCAAGAATAAACTATCTGAAATAAGTTTAGGGATTTCAACTTCTGCAGCTTTAGCAAACTTTATACAATCATGATTACTACGTAAATTCTTAGAGAATTTTTCAAATTGTGGATGCATTAATACATTTAGTTCTAATTTATTGCTTTTTAAAAACTGTATAAACTGTTCATTATTCAATAAATCATCCATCTTCATGAAATATTCTGATTCGATGAATTGTAATTCATTTAATTTTTCTAATCCTCTTTGCCACGTTGGCATATATAAAATTTGATTACTTTGTTTTGAGTTCTTAATCAAATTATCGTGTCTTGCCATACCAGTAATCAGTACTTCTTCATCTTTAAATCCTAACGTTTCTTTAATTATCTTTTTCTCATACTTACTATTAGCCGTAATATAATTTAATTTGTAATGATTTTTATTTAAATAAGGTGAGATGTTATGAATAATCATTCCGTGTTGAATAGAAATAACCGTTTTCTTATCTAATTCTCTTTTATAAAGCTCTTTATATAACTGCGCATTGTATGGCGTCATTGTTTCTTCAAAAGTAAATGAAGTTATGTATTTATCAGCAATTAACATAAACAATTTATGTTTTATGGATCCTATATAAATATAGTTCCCAAGATTTTTAAGTTTTTCAATAGACTTGTGTGCACTTTTATCTATTAGATAAAAAGCTTTAATGTCTTTTCTATTATTCCTTAAAAACTCAAATAGATAATATGAATTATCAGATGCACTATCAATTCTTTCACTTATAATCCATGTCTCTTTTCTATTTAATAATTTATATATTTTAGAAATGAACTTTAAAATACACTTTTCAATCACAAAAATTTGCTTCTTACATTGTATTCTAGCATCTCTAAATTTTTGTGTTTTTTTCCATGCATTACTTAATCTAATATCAATTCTTTCATTACCTAATGAAACTAAATGTTTATTATATTGACTAGACCAATAACTACTACTTCTTAATAATGTGAGTGCCTTTATTGCTTCGTCATAATATCCTTTCATTGTGAGTTCAAAGAATAAGTGCAAAGATGTATACTCTACTTTTCTAAGTAATTCAAAATTTTGAAAATGTTTCTTGATTAAATCTAATAATAAAAATTGAGTACTTTTATTTATATTCTTTTCAAACACTTGATTGTTTACTAGCATTTCTAAAAATTTAATAACTTCGTATTCATTTTCAAATGAATTCATCAGCGATTTGTTTTCAGAATGTATTAATAAAAGAATAGCTAAATTTATAAGATCTTCTTTCTTTGATTTTTCATCTATATCTCCGTCAATATGATTAGTGTGAACTAATATATGATTATCATTACGCAATGATAATTTTGTTTTAAAATAAATTTCTAAAACATCGTTAGTATTATGTATTTTCGTATCTACTATCATATTGGTGAATAAGTCATTATAATAAATTTCATTATATTTAAATTGTTTATTATATACGCAATTCCTCAAAGTAAATTGTGTTATTGGTTTGTTTTTATTTTTCATGTTTTCTAACACATTTGTTATGGTTTCATTGTCCATAGTATAGTTCGAATTCGTATAAACAATATAATCATATTTTTCCATAGATACTTGTATGCGTTCATCTCTTTTATTTACGTCAACAATAATAGTATCTATAAAAAAATCGTTTTTTTTCATCGCATTATAAGCTTTCCCGTTCTTGCTTTTCAAATCAAATAATACTTGTAAAACTTTCATTTTTCCTCTCCTATTTAATTATTTTCATCACTTTTAATAAGCTGTATACTTTAAAGCTTTTACTTTTCATAAATTGATTATATTCATAATAGCGTCTTTGAATATCTTTACCTTTATAAAAATATAATCTGCGTTCATTTAATAGGTCCGCATAATTTAATGCCAAATCATATTCTTTATCATTTAAAAATCTAATTATCGGTAATTCATTAACAAAATACATATTTAATATATTTTCATTGGCATCTTCTGTAATTTTCCCGATTTCTTTTAATATTTCTATTTGTTCTTCATACAATAAATCTTTAAATTCTACATCAAACAATTTCCAAAAAAGTGATCTCAAGACATTGATTTTGAAAAATTGTAAAGGTTCTTCATCAAAATACTTTTCAGAAGTATAGTAGGCATTTATATCATTTATCAAAGAATTTTTAACATCTTGATGCGTTAAGGACTTATTTTCAGCGCTATTTCTATTTCTATACTTATAAATCACATATGGTACATATGAGAAAGATTTGGCTTTTGTATATAATAGCGTATCTACTAATTTATCTTCACCATTTTTCATGTTTTCGACAAAATGTATATTATTTTCTATGTAAAATGATTTTCTAATCAGTTTTAATACAACGCTTGTTTTAACCTGTGCAAAAAACGGTGTTGCATTTAAATTTGTTGATTTATATGTTTTTTTCATTTTAAGTGCCTTAAATGTTTCATGTTCGAATTGAGTACCATCTTCATTAAAAGAAATCATTTTCCCCATTACAAAATCATCTTCTTCATTTTTTGAATTCAACAAAGTCTCATAAGTAAATTCATCAAGTACATCATCTGGATCTACAAAATGTAAATATTCTCCAGTAGATAAATCTACTCCTACATTTCTAACTTTGCCTGGCGCTCCTTGATTTTCGTCTAAACGATAATATATTAAATTTGTAAATTTATCTTTAAATTTATTGATTACTAAAGGTGTTGAATCTGTTGAACAATCATCTACTAATATGATTTCTAATTTATCTTCACCTATACTTTGATTTAATAAAGAATATAAGCATTCTTCAATATATTCTTCTACATTGTATACAGGCAAAATCACTGAAATTTTCATTGTTTTTCTCCTTTTCTTAAAATTCTATTTAATAGTCTAAAAATCATCGGCTTATTTTTAACCCATATTTCAACATGTTTATCAGTATCTTCTACTTTTATTTGGCAACCAAATAACAACAATTTTAGTGGTATTTCTGCTTCAAATATATTTAATGAAATATCATTAACTTTTTCTCCTAAAATCGTTACTTCTCTACATTTCTTTTCAATTGCAGTGGTAACAAATTTTTTCCTATAGAAAATTGAAATACGCGTACTCTTATTTAAAGTTCCAATATCATCTGAAAATGAAAAACACATTTTTCTATGCTTATAATTATGTATGTATAACTTGATATCATTATAATTTTTGGAATACGGATAAGCTTTTCTTTTTAATTTGCACATATATGCTTTACATCTAACAGGACAATTCAAACTATCTATTACTTCAAAATCGATATATTCTAAAAGTTCATTAGAGTAATATTTAAACTCATCATTGATATGGTTTTTCATTTTATCTATAAATTTTTGGTTATGTTCTCTTAAGTACTCTAAATAATGTAATGCTATTAAATATTGAATATATTTAATAACATATCCATATTCAGAAATTGATTTATTAATAAGCGGCAAATAATGTTCTTTAATTTGATATGTATATCGTATATCTTTAACCCATGCTACATGACTCAAAGATTCTTCATTATTTCTATCATAGTAATAAAACGCATTTTTGATTAAACCATATTTTTGCTCTTTTAAGAAAATTGTATTAATTAAATACGCATCCTCCCAGTAGCATACTGATTCATTGAATTTGATATCACCTTTAGATAATAATTTTGTTCTAAATACAACACCCCCGATATGGAAGTGAACACACTTGAAATCAGTAAGTATATCGACATAGTCTTTATCACTATTAAATCTGTATGATAAAGAATGTTCATAAGTTTCACCATTTTTACAAATCTTTATTGGTGCAACCGCAATATTTAAATTTTTATATTTCTTAAAAAAGTTTTGAGATTCTAATATAAAATGATCACTTAAATAATCTGAATCATCTACAAAAGTTATGTATTCTGAATGCGAACTAACATTTTTTATACCTGTGTTTCTTGCTTTACCTACTCCACCGTTTGATTGATTTATAACCTTAATACTATTATTATTTTCAAATTGTTTAAGTATGTTTATAGTTCGATCCGTACTACCATCATTCACTATAATTATTTCGTAAAGCTGACCTCTGCTACTTTCTATCAATTTTTTTATAGTATTTAGAATTGTATTTTCAGCATTATAAACAGTTACGATAATTGAAAACATCAAAATATTCCTCCAACTACATCTTATGTACCACTTAATAAACTTATAACATTTATTTTCAGCGTATAATCGTATAAATATAATATCATAATTTTGTATTAAATGACATTATTTACCTTTTTTAATTATAAAACAAAAGCACTCACACGTATGCTTTGAACAATTAATATGATCAATAATACCTCTTAAACATTGCTCTTTGTTCACAATAAAAGATATTGAAAACAAAACATTTATCCATTAAAATAAAATTGCTATTTAACCATTTTTAGTAACATGGCTTATCGGGAAAGATTAGATTATCGAGCTTTAATCTAATAAATACAGAAACTTAGCATAGCTTGTAATTATATAAAATCTTCCTTTTAGAAAAATATTATGTACACAGCGTACTTTAATATAATAAATCAAAAGGAGAAATGAAAATTGCAAAATTATAATACATCTCACTCATCAAGAAATAGGAAACTTGCTTTATGGGGTTGTTTAGGCTGTTTTGGTGCTTTTATCATAATGGCGATATTATTTGGAGCATGCGCTGCTATCATTGGAATTGATCCTACAAACATTAAAAATAATTCCGAAAAAACTGAAACAGTTGATAATACTCAATCAGATAAAAGTGAAGAATCAAATACGGGAAATAAAGAAGATGCTAAGAATGGACCAAGTAGAGAGTTTAAATCAGCTTTAAATAAAGCAAAGAGTTATTCTGATACAATGCATATGTCTAAAGAACGTATATTTGATCAATTAAAGTCAGAACAAGCTGATAAATTTCCAGAAGAGGCTGCTAAATATGCTGTCGATAACTTAAAAGCTGATTATAAAAAGAACGCTTTAGAAAAAGCTAAATCTTATTCTAATAAATTGCATATGTCTAAAGCTGGTATATATCATTTATTATCATCAGAGCATGGTGATAAATTTAAAGAAGATGAGGCTCAATATGCAATTGATAACTTAAAGGCTGATTATAAAAAGAACGCTCTAGAAAAAGCTAAAATTTATGCTAAAAGTATGAACGCGTCTAATGAAAAAATTCTCGAATTACTTAAATCCGAACATGGAGAAAGATTCACTGAAGAAGAAGCTCAATATGCAGTGGATCATTTAGAAAAATAAAATTTTATGATATAAAAATTACCCTACAACCGAAATGGTTGTAGGGTTCATTATTTCGCAAAAACGATTTAGCATATTTTGTTAACATATTTTTAATACGACTTAATACTTTATATCATATTTGGCCAAAATCCACCTCGAAATTAAATTTTGAATTGGCGCTTCATATAGCTCATTATTCTATCACATGCTTTTTTATCTTTAAATTTATATAAATTCGTTAAGTCTAAATCAGCATCAGCTTTTATACTTTTTAAATGATTAATGAGGTCATTTTCATTTTTTACAACTTTCCCTGGTAAATCCATATTATGATTAGATTCAATTTCCTTTTCCATAATCTGTTCCGGTTGATAATATAGTACTTTTTTACCCATAATAGCAAAATCAAGTCCAACACTAGAATAATCTGTAATCATTACATTACTTTCATAAAGCAAGTCTTTTATATCATACTCTTGATTACTTAATGTATTAACAACATTTGATTGAAAAAGATGATTATATTTTTGGAAGTTTCTATGTAAGAATAGATCTACTGTATAATTGTTCGAAAAGACCATATTTTTAAAGTTGTCACTGTTTATTAAACTTTCAAAAGTTTGATAAAACGCTGTCTTCATAAAGTCATCATCAGTTAAAACGTCTTGACCTGGTCTCCATGTTGGCATTATTAAAATTCTTTTTCCCTCTTTAAATTTATTAATAATATCACTTTTTTCCTTAATTAATAAATCGAATCTTGGTAATCCCGTTAAAATTGCTTCATCTTTTGAAAAACCGTATCCATTTACAATTATATCTTTTTCTCTCTCTGAAGAAACAACAAACAAATCAGTAAATCTTTCATGAGGTTTTCTAGCATACATCCCACTTAAATTCCTAACACCTATAATCCCATGTTGTAAAAACACTCGTTTTTTCGTCCCTATTTCTCTTTCTAATTCATTGGCTCTGAAAGGTAATGCATAGTATGAAGTGTGACTGTGACAAATTATATCTGCTTCATATAATACTTTTAAATTTTTTGGTGATTTATAAAAAACAACATTTTCTTTATAATTTTCAAGATTCCTTAAATCAGTGCTATTTTCGTTCACTATGTAATATATATTATATTTTTTAGAATGATTCTTCATTAAATACTCAAAAAATACTAATCCATTATCTTGTGCGCTTGAAGGGTATTCAATACATACTATTGTAATTTTGTCTTTTTTTATATTTTTATTCTTAAGTTCTTGAATATAATATAAATATGTTTCCTTTGGTAAGACAGTAATTTTAAATGAAAGGTTCCCATGTAACGTTCTATAAAATCTTACTAGTATTTGGTTTTCTTCGTTAAAGTTTATCCAATTTTCATCTTCATAATATAGTTTGTCTTTTTCGAAAAATTTTATTTTAGGTGTTAAATTAGTTAATGGTAGTTCTTTAATTTTATAATTAAAAAAGACATCATAAACGTCAAAATCATAGTTGGTCAAATCCACTTCTTCACCTAAAATACTTTTAACATCTTGTAAGTTCATAGTTATAGCAGCTCTGACCTTATATCTATTCTTACAATCTTCAATACATTCAAAGTTTTCAATAGGGAATTCTACTTCTTTTTGTGTTTTTCTTACTATTATCTTAGTCGTCATCTTCACAGGCTTAAAGTACTTTGAAATAAATTCAAAGTAAACATGAATTGTTTCGTCTATAACTTTAGCACCTTTGTATTCTGCATCTTTGTTATAGAAATAATTTAAAGACGGTTTTTTATTGTATATTAATGATAAGTCGTTTCTTGAATTGATATAAATATAATATCTATTTTTATCTTTTTTTATCAATGAATTTTTTTCAAAATGTACTTTTTCTAGGTCGATATTGATATTCACAATTTGGTTATTCTCATCATAAAATAAAATTTGATTATTTTCTTCAGTTAAAAATCCTTGTAAGTTATCAAAAGACAATATAAAGGAATCTCTCGCTTTTTCTAAAAATAATTTTTTGTTTTTGTGTATTAAATACAATGATTCGCTTTTCATATCACTCAAAATAAACGAATTATTTTTAACCCCTATATTCATCAATAACCCTCATTTGTTTTTATATTACTTTTAATTATACCAAATTCAAAGTTTTATTCACTAATCTTTTGCACCATTTTATTTTTATTACGACTATTAATACATGTGAAATTATTAAACAAAAAATCATTTGTACATTAAATAACCCTACAACCGAAATGGTTGTAGGGTTCATTATTTCACAAAAACTATTTAGCATATTCTGTTGCTCTCATCTCCCGGACAACTGTCACCTTAATATGCCCTGGATATTGTAATTCGCCTTCTATTTGATCCTTAATGTCTCTCGCAATTCTATGTGCTTTTAAGTCGTCAATATCTTCAGGTGAAACGATTACTCTAATTTCTCTACCAGCTTGGATAGCAAATGCTTTTTCCACGCCTTGATAGCCTTCAGATATTTCTTCTAATCTTTCTAAACGTTTCACATAGTTTTCTAACGTTTCACGTCTTGCACCAGGTCTAGCAGCACTTAATGCATCTGCTGCTGCTACTAATATAGATATAACTGATGTTGGTTCTACATCCCCATGATGTGAGTGTATTGCATTTATAACAGTATCATGTTCATGATATTTTTTAGCAAGTTCTACCCCTATTTCAACATGGCTACCTTCAACTTCGTGATCTATAGCTTTACCAATATCATGTAATAAACCTGCACGTTTTGCTAAAGTAACATCTTCACCTAATTCAGCTGCCAACATTCCTGAAAGTTGTGCAACTTCAACTGAGTGATTCAGTACACTTTGACCATAACTTGTACGATATTTCATTCTACCCAAAATCTTAACCAATTCTGGATGTAAGTTGTGAATGCCTAATTCAAAGGTTGCTTGTTCACCTGATTCTCTCATGAGTTCATCAACTTCACGTCTCGCTTTTTCAACCATATCTTCAATTCTACCAGGATGGATACGTCCATCTGATACTAAATTCGTTAAGGCTGTTTTTGCGATTTCTCTACGAATTGGATCAAATCCAGATAAAATGACTGCTTCTGGTGTATCGTCTATAATTAAATCTATACCTGTTAATGTTTCTAATGTACGAATGTTTCGACCTTCACGGCCAATAATACGACCTTTCATTTCATCATTAGGTAAATTCACAACCGATACCGTTGATTCAGAAGTATGATCTGCAGCTAATCTTTGTACAGTAGTAGCTAACAGTTCTTTAGCTTTCTTATCAACATTTGATTTTAGTTCACGTTCTTTTTCTTTTACAAGTACAGCAATATCATGTGACAGTTCTTCTTCAACTTGTGAGAATTGCTCTTTACGAGCTTCTTCACGTGTTAATCCGGAGATGCGTTCTAGTTCTTGTTCATGTTTCATTATTATTTCTTGAACATTACTCTCTTTTGCATCTACCTGTTGTTGTCGCTCTTCAATTTTAGCTTCTTTGTTTTCTAGAATTTCATCTTTTTTGTCTAAAAGATCAGATTTGCGCTCTAAGTTTTCTTCTTTTTGAAGTAATCTTGCTTCTTGCTTTTGTAGGTCACTTCTTCTCTCTCGAATTTCACTATCAAGATGATCTCTAATTTGTTGATTTTCTTCTTTCGCTTCAATCAACTTTTCTTTTTTGAGACTCTCAGCTTCTTTATTAGCCTCACTAATAATGTAGTGAGCTGACTGTCGAGCTTGGTCTTGCTTTTTCGTTAAGCTATTATGCGCGAAAAAGTATCCTACAACAACACCTAGAATAACTCCTAGCAAAATGAGTAAGAGGGTTAATAAGTCCACATAAACACCTCCTTCTATCTAGGTTCTACGTCTTATATATACAAAAATATGATTAAATGGAACGATGGAATCATACAACTCAATTGTACGTTTAAATTTGTATAGGTGTCAAGGACATCAACTTTATTTTTTTGTACGCTTTCAATAAAATTTTATAGTATTGAAAAACTGATTTTATAAACTTCTATTGATGTTATTAAATTAAAAAAACGTTCTACAAATTTACCTTAAAAAGTAGATTTGTAGAACGCTAAATAAGATTTGTTGATTAATCTAATAAAGTATCTTCTTGTTCATTTTTTTCGTCTTTTTTACTATCTTTTTTATTGTCTTTTTTTGCTTCTTCTTTCTTCTTACCGTTAAAACCTAATTCATTTCTTAAAATGCCATCAATTTCTTCAATAATAGCTGGGTTTTCTTTTAAATAAGTTTTAACATTTTCTTTACCTTGTCCCATACGTTCACCGTTATATGAGTACCAAGCACCTGATTTATCTACAATGTCATATTCTACGGCTAAGTCTATTAATTCACCTTCACGTGAGATTCCTTCTCCGTACATAATATCAACTTCAGCTACTCTGAATGGTGGTGCTACTTTATTTTTAACAACTTTAATTTTAGTACGGTTACCGACTACTTCTTGCCCTTGTTTTAATTGTTCAGCACGACGTACTTCTAAACGTACAGAACTATAGAATTTAAGCGCACGTCCACCAGGAGTGATTTCAGGGTTACCGAACATAACGCCTACTTTTTCACGAATTTGGTTAATGAAAATCGCTGTTGTTTTAGATTTAGAAATAGCAGCAGATAATTTACGTAATGCTTGACTCATAAGTCTAGCTTGTAAACCAACATGAGTATCTCCCATTTCGCCTTCAATTTCTGCTTTAGGTGTTAATGCTGCCACTGAGTCAATAATCACGATATCAACTGCACCACTTCGAACAAACGCCTCAGCAATTTCTAAACCTTGTTCACCATGGTCAGGTTGTGATAAATAAAGGTTATCTATATCTACGCCTAAATTTTTAGCATAAACTGGATCTAATGCGTGCTCAGCATCGATAAAAGCAGCTACGCCCCCTTGACGCTGTGATTCAGCTATCGCATGCAATGCAACGGTTGTTTTACCAGAACTTTCTGGTCCATATACTTCAATAATACGACCTTTAGGATAACCACCTACACCTAACGCTTTATCTAATGTAATAGATCCACTTGAAACGGCTGATACTTCACTGCTTGTGTTATCCCCAAGCTTCATAACAGCGCCTTTACCAAAGGATTTTTCCATATTCTTAATTACTGTATCGAGTGCTTTCTGACGTTCGTTCACGCGACAACCTCCTATATATATAAAATGAATTTATTTGTTTAATTAACTTATTATTACTATAAATCTTTTCAATCTAAATTGCAAGCGTAAAGCGAATATTTGTTCGCGTTTTTAATCACATTTTTTGAATATATGCGAACATAGGTACCATGTTTTTAAAATTATGAAGTTTGTCTTAAGAAATTCAAAAACTCTATAAGTGCTAAATTGCTTACTCTATCACGTCTACCAGCATATGATTGACTTAATGTTGAATTAAATTTTTTGATTTTTTGTGAATCTGAAACTAAAACAGTTGATTCATTCTCTTTATTCAATAAGACTACAGCAATATTAACGTTAAACTTCGCTTTTAATTTATTTGCAATATCTTCATTAGAATCTTCAGAAGATATGCCGAGTAACTGTTCAATCTCTTCGTTTTCAGTTATATAACCTTTTAAATACTGATCACATTGTTCGTTAAGTTTTAGTCTGGAAAGTAAGACGCCGTCAGTAATACCGTCATATAAAACAAATGGTTCATTTAACAGTTCAAGTACAGCTTCTTCCATCGTCTTATCGTCACTACCGTAATAGTATTGACCAATTCTATTTAAAATTTCTTGTTTCACTGGTTGAATAAGGTCATATGCTTCTTGTTTTGTTTGTGCATTTGCAGTGATTCGTAATGAAACTTCATGTTGTCCTGCAAGTGGGGCTATCGTTGGATTCGTTTGATTATCAATTAAATCCATACATTCCGTTTCAAGACTAGATTCACCAATTCCAGCAAATTTAAGTGATTCTGAATGAATAATACGTTTTTCGTCTAAGAAATAAGGTACTAAATATTGTTTGACCATAGGCTGAAGTTCTTTAGGTGGTCCTGGAAGTAATACAACTTTTTTATTTTCATGTTCTAAATACATGCCTGGAGCCATTCCAACATCATTGTTTAATACTTTACTGCCTTCAATAACTAATGCTTGCTGTTTATTATTAGGTGTCATCGTACGATTTTCATTTTTAAAATATTGTTCTATATGATCCATCGCTTTTTTATTCGTTTCTAACCCTTTACCTAATACACTAGCGATAGTGTGTTTCGTTAAATCATCTTTAGTTGGACCTAATCCACCAGTAAGTATTACAACATCGTGTGTATCTAACTCTTCTTTAAATGCCGCTTCTAACCTTTTTGGATTATCACCTACTGCTACATGTCTCATTACACTTGCACCAAGTTCGTTCAGTACTTTAGAGATAAATTGGGCGTTCGTATTCGCTATTTGCCCTAATAATATTTCTGTTCCGACACTCAAAATACTAACTTTCATCCATATTCCTCCTATAAAAAAACCTACAAACTTAACGTTGTAGGTTGATTGTTATTTTGATCCTTTAAATACATCTCTACCATGATAAAAATACTCTATACCAGATAAAATTGTAAAGAAAGTTGCAACATACATTAGCCATTGACCTAAATTGATTTGCCATAACATTGAAAATGGTTCTTGTAATAAAATAAAGACAATAGCAACCATTGTTACGGCTGTTTTTATCTTACCTAGCTGACCAGCAGCACTTACAAAACCTTGTTCAATTTGTAGCAGTCTTAAACCTGTTACTGCAAATTCTCTAGCAATAATAATAATAGCTATCACAGATGATACTTTATCTAATTCTACTAAAGCAATTAAAGCACTTGCAACTAATAATTTATCCGCTAATGGGTCTAAAAATTTCCCCATATTCGTAACCAATTGCCACTTTCTTGCTAAGTATCCATCAAACCAATCTGTTACAGATGCTATGATAAATATAATACCTGCGATAAATTGCTCGATTCTCATTTCTTGCCCGAATAAAAAGCTCATTTTACCCATATTAAAATCAACAAGTAAAAATAATACAAAAACAGGTATTAATATAACGCGTAATACCGTTAATTGATTAGGAATATTCATATTCTTTCTCCTTTTTTGCATACAATCGCATAATAAATCTATTATAAATCAATCACTCATATAATTAAATAATAATTATTAATATTATCCAAGCAATTAAACATACACCAAAAAAAGTAACCATTTGCGTAATGAGTTTAGCAACCATTTTATTCTCAGAGATTTCTGTTTGACTTCTCTTTTCTTGCGTTAATTGACGGAAAGCTTCTTTTGCTGATGGTGCTGTTTTAGGTAATTCACTATTATGTTTCTCAATCAATTCTGATGCACTTATATTAATTGTAGATGCATATTTTCTAATAAAGCCTCTAGCATAATCTGGATTAGGTAAATGTTCAAAATCATTTTTTTCAATCATAACTAAAAATTGTCTTTGAATTTTTGTCTTTTCTTCTAACTCTACTAAAGTCATACCTAGTTGTTCTCGTTTATTTCTCAATATTTCGCCAATTTTTTTCAAGCTATATTCACCTCTACCAAATTATTCAAAGAACCCAAATCCATCTCCAAAAGCCATATTATCATTTGTAAATAAATCATTTTTATTCAGTTGTTCGTATGTAATTTCTTGATCTTCTGTTTCTCTCAATTCAATAATATAATCAAAATCTTCTAGACTATATTCTGAACGCTGAACAAATAAATCAGGATGTTCAACCACTTTTATACTAGGTAAACTCATAACTTCTCTTACTAATTGTTTATGTTTCTCGTCAGTTTGTTTAGAAGTTACCGCTCCATCAATGATGTATACATTTTCATCACTATATTCACCTTTTAGTAATGAACTTCTAACAGTTTGCTTAATTAGCGTTGAACTAATAAACAACCACTTTTTATGGGCACAAACACTTGCTGCAACAACCGATTCCGTTTTACCTACTCTAGGCATACCACGAATACCGATTAATTTATGTCTATTTTCTTTAAAAAGTTCAGCCATAAAATCTACTAATAAACCTAAATCTTTTCTTTCAAATCTAAAAGTTTTTTTATCATCGACATCCCGTTTAATGTATCTACCGTGCCTTACTGCTAATCTATCTCGTAAACCTGGTGTTCGTAATTTTTTAATGGAAATATCATCAATTTCTCTGACGATATTTTCGAAGCGTTTTACTTTATTCATATCATTCGTCTTAATAAGTAGTCCTCTACGCCCTTGATCTACACCATTAATCGTAATAATATTTATACCTAAAATACCTAATAAACTAGAGATGTCTCCTAATAAGCCTGCTCTATTCACTTGTATATCATATTCTAAGTACCATTCTTTTTTAATTACTTCTTCCATAATATCCACCCCAATGTTAAATATACCATCCACCGTTTATGCGAAGAACTTGTCCAGTTACACTTTGAGCTAACGGGCTTAATAAATATGCAACACTAGAACTGACTTCTTCAGGTAAAACAAACTTTCCTTGTGGTATATCTTCTTTTAATTGTGACTGAGTCGATTCATCTAGTTCACTTGTCATTTTACCACGAACGACACCAGGAGTTATAGCATTTACAGTAATATTTGTTAAAGCAAGCTCTTTAGCCATAGATTTTACGAATCCTAATTGCGCTGATTTCATTGTAGCGTATATCGATTCATAACTTACGCCTGTTTCTCCCCATATAGAAGAAATCACAATGATTCTACCGTGATGACTTCTTCTAAGGTTATCTACAAGAAGTTGAACTGCTTTTATCAAATGAAAAACATTCAAATGGTATTGAATATCAATTTCTTCATCCAACATTTCTTGTATTGAACCATACAATGACTTACCAGCAACATATATTAAATGGTCTATTTGTCCAATTTGATTAAGAACATTTAGATCTACTCTTTTAGTTAAATCCATTTGAAGAAAAGTAACGGGTTTCCCGGCATATTTATGTTTTAGTTGTTCTAAGTCTGATTGATTATAATGTAAAATCACTTCATTTCCGAGTGCAAGACATTCATCTACAATTGATTGGCCAATGTCTCCGCTTCCTCCAATAATTAATGATCTAGTCATTTTGTTTCACCAATCGACTTTCGACAATGTGATCAAAATTAATTAATGATTTTAACGTTGAATGTACACTTTCTACAGTTATAGACTCTAAAATATTAATTAATTTAAATAACTCAACACCTTCAAAATAAAACTTCGTGAATTGATTTGCAATATATTCTGGTGAGTTTAAGCTTGATACAATTTCACCAAGTGTTTGTTTTCTTACTCTATTTAGTTCATCTTCATCAAATCCATGACTGATAAATTGCTTTAACTCATCTATTATAGCTGCTTTAAATTGTTCGTGTTTATCTGTTGTTACTGCAAGAATCAAATAGCTATACGTCATTTCATTCACAAATTGATAACCAAATGTATCATCGATCACATCATTTTCGAGGAGATTTTGATAGAAATCTGTTTGCTCACCAAGCATTAAATCTAAGGCAATCATCATTTCCATATCATTTTTCACTCGAAGTTCATCAGAAATTGTATTTGGCTTAAATTTAAAAGCAATCATAGATTTTTCTTGAACGATATCTAATTTTGTTTCGATATATGACTGATGAACAGTTTCAGGCTCTTCAATATTATATCGTGCTATAGGTGGCATCTCTTGCATATTTCTTTTAAGTTCGTGATCTCTCACTAACTGAATTGTGTCTTCAGGATTTACATCGCCAACAACAATCAAGACCATATTAGCTGGGTGATAAAATGTTTCATATGATAAATATAAATCTTCGGCTGTAATTTTATAAATACTATCCACTGTACCTGCAATATCTATTTGTACTGGATGATGATGATATAAGGCACCTAAAGTCTGAAACATTAATTTGTAGTTCGGCTGTTCTTGATACATTTTGATTTCTTCAGCAATAATGCCTTTTTCTTTTTCGACTGTTTGTTCAGTAAAATATGGACTCTCTATCATTTCTAATAAACGAATAATATTATCATTTACATTGTCCGTCGCACTAAATAAATAACTCGTACGATCAAAAGTGGTAAATGCATTAACTTGCGCATCATTTTCAGCAAATTTTGTAAAAACATCGCCTTCTTCTTTTTCAAATAGTTTGTGCTCTAAGAAGTGTGCGACACCATCAGGAACCGTAACATATTCATCACTACCATGTGGTTTAAAAGTATGATCAAGCGAACCAAACTGTGTAGTATACGTTACAAAAGTTTTTGAAAAACCTTTTTTAGGTATAACGACTACTTTTAAGCCATTTTCTAATGTTTCTTCATATACAGTCTCATCGATTTGTTCGTAATATTGATTACTCATGATTTTCACCTTCAGTCAATATATATATAGTATCTAGCTGTCCTAATTGAGAAATATTCATAATATCCTCTTTTGTAATTGCTTCTATTTCTTTAATCCATTCATCGTAGTTATAAACTGATTGGTATCTTGCGTGTGTATGTAATAAATCAATCATTTGTCTTTGTTTATCAAACATTTCCCTAGCATTTGAAATGAGTACTTTTTTAGCTAAGACTAGCTTTTGATCATCAAAATTCCCTTGTTCTAAATCTTTATAAATATTCAATATTGTATCTTTAGCAACTTGAACTTTATCTTTTGAAATACCGCCTAAAATATATAAAAATCCGTTTCTAGCATCTATTTGAGAGTGAATGGAATATGCTAAACTTTGCTTTTCTCTCACTTCACTAAATAATATTGATGATGCATCTCCGCCTAATAACATATTCAAAACTAAAAATGAATAATACTCTTTTGAATGAAATGTTACAGGGAAACGATATCCCATATTTAATTTAGCTTGATCAATTTCAGTATAATCAATAATTTCTTTCACTTCATCAATATTTCTTATAGTAGACGTTTCAATTTCTAAATGACCATTATTTTCAAAACTAAAATATTGTTTACATAATTCTTTTACATTATTCAAATCAACATTTCCGATAATATATGTAGAAATAGCATTTTCATGTATTAAATCTTGATATGTATGATATAAAGATTCTGCTGTAACTGATTCAATGTCCTCTAATTGCCCTGAAGCTAAATATTTATAAGGTTCATTTTCAAACATGTGATTCATAAATTGTAAGAAAGCACGCTGAGATTTATTATCTTCAATAGCTGTTAATTTTTTCTTTAACAAGGATTTTTCTTGTTTCGTATATTTTTCAGTAAATTTTTCATTTTCTATGTATGGATTAAATATAACTTCATGTAAAAGTTTCAAAGCTTCTTCAAATAAAGGTAATGTACTTTGTAAATACCTTTCATTTACGATTTCAATGCCTATTGTCATGATATGATTATTGCCTTGTTTATTAACATAACTAAATAAATGCGCTCCGTATAAATCTGCTAGCACTTTATTCATTTCTTTATCCGTTTGATACTGATTTGTAACTCTCGTTAACAGTTTGCTTAATATAGATCTTGAAGTAATTGTACTTCTATCTAATGGTGCAACAAATTTAAAAACAATTGTTGTAGTTTTAAATTTTCTCGTTGGTATCACATAAACGTCATTTGATGCTAATTGAATGTGTTCTGTATTAATCATATTAGATACCCCTTTATATGTATGTATATACAGAAACAAAGCAACATTTGTTACTTTGTTTCTGTCAATATATTTATTATATCCTATTTCTTTTAATTCGAAACTTAACAAGACTACTTTTAAAGTAGTTCAATGAGTAAAGTACTGGAATATTATCATCATTATAATGAATTTGAGATAATAACATAATGGCGTCATCTGGATCTGAATTTAAAATTCCACTAATGTATGGTTCATAGCTAATAGATTCCATAGATGTTTCCGCATGTGTAATTTTGAATTCTACTTTGTTTTCAATTGCTGAAAGTAATGATCTATCTGAATGATAGTCGCTGCATGGGAATAAATCAGTAGAAATTTTATCTAAACAATATACTACTGGTTCTCCGTCAGCCGTTCTCACTCTTTCAATAACAGATATATTTGCATCTTTTTCTAAATTCAATATTTTAATGTCGTGGAGCGTAGCAACTTCCTCATCTAAACTAATAAATTCTGTACCCGCTACTTGTCCATTTTTTTCGATCATTTTTGTAATGCTTACCAGTTCATCTAAAGGATAGTAATAAGGTTGAGTAGATTTCACGACTGTACCTTCACCAGATTTTTGGGATAATAACTGTTCTGTAACAAGTTCATGAATTGCATTTTCAATTTCATCATAATTTATATTTAATTGTTTCTTTATATCGAATTCTGTTGGAATTGTATCTCCAGGTTTTAATTCACCGGAATTAATTTGTTCTAAAATCCAATTCTTAACAAAATTTGTCGTTTTACTTGTAGACATAATATCCCCCTATTCATCTTGATAAATATCAACCAACACTTGTCTAGGTTTACTACCTGATTGTGGCCCGATAACACCGTTACCTTCTAAATCATCCATTAATCTTGAAGCTCTATTATAGCCTATTCTAAACCTTCTTTGCAGTAAACTTGCACTCGCTTTTTGTTCTTCAACTACAAAGAGGTAAGCTTCTTTATATAATTCATCTTCGCTTTCCATTTCGCTTGCTTCAGTTGGCTCGTCTGGTTCCATTTCTTTAACATAGTTCGCAGTTTGTTCACCAATCACATGTTGCACAACCGTTTCAACTTCACTGTCCGAAAGGAATGCACCTTGTATTCTCGTTGGTTTAGAAGAATCTCTTGATAAGAACAGCATATCGCCTCTACCAAGTAGTTTTTCTGCACCACCACCATCTAAAATGGTTCTAGAATCAGTTGCTGAACTTACTGCAAAAGCGATTCTAGATGGAATATTTGCTTTAATACTACCTGTAATGACATCAACAGATGGTCTTTGTGTCGCAATAATTAAATGAATACCTGCTGCTCTAGCAAGCTGTGCAATTCTCATAATTGATGATTCGACATCTTTCCCAGCTACCATCATTAAATCTGCTAACTCATCAACTATCACGACAATATAAGGTAATAGTGCTTGTTTTTCATCTAATTCTTGGTTACTACGTTCTATATATTGATTATATCCTTCAATATTTCTTGCACCGACATGTTGGAACAAGTCGTACCTTTTTTCCATTTCGGAAACCACTTTTTGTAAAGCTTGATTAGCTTTCTGTGGATTTGTTACAACCGGCGTTAATAAATGTGGAACACCATTATAAACATTTAATTCAACCATTTTTGGATCAATTAACATCAATTTTACTTCATGTGGTTTAGCCTTCATTAATATACTTGTGATTATGCCATTAATACAAACAGACTTACCACTACCTGTAGCACCCGCAACAAGTAAATGCGGTAATTTGTTTAATTCTGCAGTGATTGGTTCTCCTGAAATATCTCTACCTAAAGCAACCTCAAGCTTATTAGAAGTAGGTTTACCTTCACTTAGTACTTCTTTTAAAGTGACCATAGAAATATGTTCGTTAGGAACTTCTATACCTACAGCTGATTTACCTGGAATTGGTGCTTCAATTCTTATATCTTTAGCAGCAAGATTCAAAGCAATGTCATTGCTTAAGTTCACAATTTTATTAACTTTAACACCTTGTGCAGGTTGTACTTCATATTGTGTAACAGCTGGTCCAATTCTAATTTGAGTAACTTTAGCATCTACATTAAAGTTTCTTAATGTTGCTTCTAACAATTTACCTTTTTCTTGTACCGTTTTTTTAGAAACTGTTTGAGATTGCGGTGGATCATTTAATATCTCTAACGGAGGTAACTTATAATTTAAGTTTTCCGTTTCATCAATTGTTGACTCAGTCACATCTTGCTCAACTGGTTCTTGATTTTCTTTAGGTTGTTTTGGATTTTGATTTTTTTGAGCCTGTAGTTTTTCTTTTGATTCATAAATTGGAATTTCTTCATGATTTGTTTCTTGTGGTGCCGTTCTTTTTTCTTCTACAGGTTTTACTTCTTGTAAATCTGACACATCTTTAGGTTGTTTTTGTTTAAGTTTTTCTTTTTCTAATTTTTTATTTTGAGCTTTTTCTTCTCTTTTTCTTTCGATATTCGTCATTTTAGATTTCGTCTTACTTTGCGCAACATCGAATACCGATTTCGTAATATCTCTATGTCTTTTTTTCAATATTAAGATGATACTTGATACTAATATAAGTATAGTTAGCAAACTGTAGCCAAATACTGAAATAAGTTTACTAATCACGTTAAATGCATGAAATCCTATAAATCCGCCACCGTTAAAATAAAAACTGTCTTTTTCCAACGCTGAATATGTTTCGCTTAATGTTGTTTTAAATGTGTTAAAAGATTTATCTTTAAAATATAAAATAATTTGCATTAACAAGAGCAAACCAATTTGAAAGATAAATAAACCTGTCACTCTTCTCGTAAACTTTAATTTATTATTAAATGTGATAAGCATTGATATGATAGCAATAAATATATATGTAAAGTATTTAGAATAACCAAATAAAAAATGAAAGAAGCTATCTATCATTAAACCTATAAAACCTAGTTGAAAAGCACTTAACACTAATAGAAACAACACAATCAGTTCAATGACATACTTTAACGTATTATCTGTTTGCTTTTTCTTTCCTCGTGTTGTTTTTCTTTTTCGTGCTGCTGGCTTTTTCTTTTGTACCATTTCGAATAGCCTCCTTATCAATAATGCAAAAAATAAGCCCAATTTTGGGCTTATTTATCTGTTAAAAATCCTTAGATGCGTTATCTTTAGATTTCAGAAATAATTGGAATAATCATAGGACGTCTCTTAGTTTGTTCATATAAATATTTACCAAGTTTATCACGCATATTTTGTTTCATTTCAGACCATTCTATTTTCTTCTGAAGTAAACCTTCTTCAACAATTTCGCGTACTTTTTCAGAAGCTTCGTTTAATAATTCTTCACTCTCACGTACATAAACAAAACCACGAGATTGAATTTCAGGTCCACCAACAATTTTTCTGTTTTTAGGGTCTAACGTTACAACTGCAATAAATATGCCGTCTTCAGCTAACAAATGTCTATCTCTTAAGACAATGTTACCCACGTCTCCAACGCCTATACCATCAATTAATACGTTACCTGCTGTTACTTTTTCATTGGCAAGCATTTTCTCACCATCAAAGTTAACAACATCACCTTTTTCAAGTAAGAAAATCTTTTCAGGATCTACACCAGTTTCGGCTGCTAATTTAGCATGCGCAATTTGCATTTTAAATTCACCTTGAACAGGTATAAAGTATTCAGGTTTCATAAGGTTAAGCATCAATTTCAATTCTTCCATACAACCATGACTTGAAGCGTGCGTCTTTTTATTATTTGGCATAATATTTGCGCCTGCTTTTACAAGTTCATTCATCGTTTGTCCGATGATAACTTCCATATTGGCAGATGCAGTAATAGAAATATAAACATTATCGCCTTCAAGAATATTTAAAATAGGATGTCTTTGTTGAGCCATTTGACCTAATGCTTCGACAGGTTCACCTTGCATACCTGTAGCTATTATAATCATTTCATTCTTAGGATATTTACTAATATCATGTACAGGAACTAATAAGTTTTCTGGAATATTAAAGTAACCTAATTTACGTGCAACATTAAATGAACTTTCTAAAGATCTACCTAAAAATGATACTTTACGATTTAATTTACTAGCTGCATTTAATACTTGTTGAATACGAATAAAGTTCGATGCATAACATGATACGATTATTCTGCCATTTGCTCTAGCAAAATCATCTACCATATGACTTTCAATTACATTCTCAGGAACGTTATATCCCGGCTTTTCCGCTTCAGTGGAATCACTAATCAGAGCGAATACACCATTTTGACCAATTTCAGTCATTTTAGCAATATCCGGTGCATACGCGCCTTGTAAACTTTGATCGAATTTAAATTCTCCAGTATATACAACTGCACCATAAGATGTATGAATGCAAATACCTAAACTATCTGGTATTGAATGTGTTGTATTAAAGAATGTAACATTTACATTTTTAAATCTCATTACTGAATCTTTATTTACAGTATAATAACGTACTTTTTTATTGATTTTTCTTGCTTTCATATGATCTTTAACTAACGCAATTGTTAATCTAGAACCATAAATTGGTGCATCTAATTTTTCTAAAATATAACTAACCGCACCGATAGAATCTTCGTGCCCATGTGATAAGAAAATACCTTTTAATTTATCTTTATTTTCAATAACGTATTGTATATCTGGTATAACAACGTCTACACCTAACATTTCGTCTTCTGGAAACATTAAACCAGCGTCTAACATGAACATTTCTTCATCCACTTCAACGATATACATATTTTTTGCTATTTCTCCAACACCACCGAGTGGTATGATACGAATTTTATCATTTTTCTTTTTTATTAAGCTCAAAATTGTTCCTCCTAATTGTAGTCCCGTCCATAATATATTTATTTAATCATACCATTTATATAAACGTTTATACAAGCACATACATCTTTAGTTATATATAAAATTATGTAAAAAATATTTCTTTATATGTTCATAAATATAATGAATATATTTTTATTTTTCAGTTAATATAAATTCTGAATGTGGCGCTTCTAATAATAGCTTTGTCGCTTCTTTTATATCTTTTAATTGAATATTAGCAATTTCATTTTCAAATTTTTCATTTGTAATCAGTTCGTTATGGAACATGATAGATCTTGCATTACGTGTCATTTTATTTTGGTTAGATTCTGAAGCCATTAAAAAGCTTGTAATAATGTGACTTTTCGCATCTTCTAATTCTTCTTCAGTTATCCCTTGTTCTAATAAAGATTTTAAAACTTGTGTGATAAGTTCACTAGATGCTTCAACATTTTCTTTATCAGTTGCAACGTAAATTGTTAATAATCCATTTTGATGGAAACTTTGGAAATCAGAATACACGTTATAACATAGACCATGCTCTTCTCTTAATACTTGGAACAATTTTGAGCTCATCGTTTCACCAAGAATTGTATTCAAAATATTCGTAGCATAATAATATGTATCGTTATAGCCTGGTGCAGCATAACATCTCATAAAATGCGTTTGTTCTAATTCATTTTTATAATATGTTTCTTTTTTCTCAATAAAAGTAACATCCTGATTGGATTCTTCTAAATCTTCATATTGATCATCATCTAACTGTTCAATAATACTTTGTTTCAATTCTCTACTAAATGCGCCGGCAATTGAAACAACTAAACGATTACTTTGATAATATTTTTTGTGAAACGCTTCTAATATGGCTTTATCAATTGATTGAACACTTTCAGGATGACCTAATATCATTCTACCTAAAGGCTGATCTTTATAGATTTCATTTTCTAGTGTATCCATCAACCATTCTTCTGGCGTATCTTCTATCATTTTGATTTCTTCTAAAATGACTTTCTTTTCACGTTTAATTTCTTCTTCTAAAAACAAAGGATTTTTAACCATATCGATTAATAAATCAGTGGCCTTTTGTTCGAAGCGTTTTAACGTTTTACAAAAATAACATGTGTACATTTTCGTTGTGTACGCATTGTTATATCCGCCGATTTTATCGAATTCTGAAGATAATTGTTGTCTTGTATAGTTTTTACTTCCTTTAAACAACATATGTTCTATAAAATGTGCAATACCTTCAGGATATGAACCTTCACTTGCAGTACCCGTCTTCACATATACACCTATACTTACTGTTTCACTGTTAGGTACTTCTTCAAATAAAATAGTTGTCCCATTTTTTAATGTTTTTAATTCTGTCATTTTCTCACCTCATAATAAAAATAGGGACAAATCAATGTCCCTACTTAAAATGCCTATTTAAATTATATTATTTACTTTCATTTTCATCGTTCAATAATACTTTACGAGAAGCGTTAACGCGTCCTTGACGGTCAATTTCAGTTACTTTAACTAAGAATTGATCCCCAATTTTTGCAACATCTTCAACTTTATTAACTCTTTCGTTAGCAAATTGTGAAATGTGTACGAGCGCATCTTTACCAGGGAAGATTTCAACAAATGCTCCGAATTTTTCAATACGTTTCACTGTTGACATATAAATCGCGCCAACTTCAGCTTCACGTGTTAAATCTTCAATGATTTGACGTGCACGGTCAATCATTTCTTTATCTTTAGAGCCGATAAACACAGTACCATCTTGTTCGATGTCTAGTTTAACGCCTGTTTCATCAATAATTTCATTGATTTTTTTACCACCAGGTCCAATTACATCTCTAATTTTATCTGGTTTAATATGCATAATTTCAATTTTCGGTGCATATTGGCTTAATCCTTCTCTAGGTTCACCTAAAGTCTCTAACATATGATTTAAAATATGTAATCTACCAATTCTTGCTTGCTCAAGCGCTTCTTCAAGAATTTGTTCATTTAAACCATCAATTTTAATGTCCATTTGAATAGCTGTAATACCTTTTTCAGTACCCGCTACTTTAAAGTCCATATCTCCTAAAGCATCTTCCATACCTTGAATGTCAGATAAAATTGTATAATTATCATCTTTAGTAATTAACCCCATAGCAATACCTGCAACTGGCGCTTTAATCGGTACACCAGCGTCCATTAATGCTAAAGTAGAACCACAAATTGAAGCTTGAGAAGATGAACCGTTAGATTCAAGTACTTCTGAAACAACTCTAATTGTATAAGGGAATTCTTTTTCATCTGGAATAACTTGTAATAATGCACGTTCACCTAAAGCACCATGTCCAATTTCACGACGTCCTGGCGCTCTAACCGGACCTGTTTCACTAACTGAGAAGTTAGGGAAATTATAGTGATGCATGTAACGTTTTTGATCTTCTGTACCTAGTCCATCAATAATTTGATGTTCACCTAAAGCACCTAATGTTGCAACAGAAAATGCTTGAGTTTGACCACGTGTGAATAGACCAGAACCGTGAGCTCTTGGTAATAATCCAACTTCAGATGATAAAGGTCTAATTTCTTCAGGATTACGTCCATCAGGTCTCACTTTATCTTCTGTAATTAAACGACGCACTTCGTCTTTTACTAAAGTATCTAATACTTTACTTACATTACGTAGTACATCTTCATTTTCAGGATCTTCTTCGTTAATGAAATGTGTAAGCACTTCTTCTTTTACTGCTGTAATATTAATATCACGTTGTTGTTTTTCTTCCGTTCTAATTGCAGCATTCAAATCTAAAGCTTCTGCTTGAGCACGAACTGCCTCTTCAAGAGTTTGTTCAATTTCAACAGCAACAAATTCAGATTTAACTGGTTGAATTTCTTCAATGATTGCTTCTTGGAATTCAACGAGTCTTTGAATTTCTTTATGACCAAATAAAATCGCTTTAAGCATCGTTTCTTCAGTTACTTCTTTAGCACCCGCTTCAACCATATTAATCGCATCTTTATGTCCAGCTACTTGTAAGTCTAATTGAGAAATTTCTTTTGCCTCAACGTCTGGGTTAATGACCAATTCATCATTTACAAGTCCAACATTAACACCTGCAATTGGTCTTTCAAAAGGAATATCTGACACAGATAATGCCATTGAAGAACCTATCATAGCCGCCATTTCAGGAGAACAATCAGGATCAACACTCATTACTATGTTAATGACTTGTACATCATTTCTATAACCTTTAGGGAACAATGGTCTAATAGGTCTATCTATTAAACGGCTCGTTAAAGTAGCATCCTCACCAGGTCTACCTTCACGTTTATTAAATCCACCAGGAATTTTACCCGCTGCATACATTTTTTCTTCATAGTTAACCATTAATGGGAAAAAGTCCACATTTCTAGGCTCTTTAGACGCAGTTGCTGTTGATAATACAACTGTATCCCCGTATCTTACTAATACTGCACCATTAGCCTGCTTAGCTAATTGACCTGTTTCTATTATTAATGGACGACCTGCCCATTCTGTCTTAAAGACTTTTTTCTCTTGAGACATTTATGAATCTCCTCTCATACAATTAATCTATACTATCATACCATATTACTACACTCATATACCACAACGTATTCTGTTTTATATGCTTACGGACACAATTCCGAATAATGGTCGTTAGAACACTCTAACGGTCACAATTCTGAATAATGGTCGTTAGAATCCGCTAACGGTCAGAATTCTGAATAATGGTCGTTAGAACCCGCTAACGGTCAGAATTCCGAATAATGGTCGTTAGAACTCGCTAACGGTCAGAATTCCGAATAATGGTCGTTAGAACTCGCTAACGGTCAGAATTCCGAATAATGGTCGTTAGAACCCGCTAACGGTCAGAATTCTGAATAATGGTCGTTAGAACTCTCTAACGGTCAGAATTCTGAATAATGGTCGTTAGAATCCGCTAACGGTCACAATTCCGAATAATGGTCGTTAAAACGCTCTTACGGACACAATTCTGAATAATGGTCGTTAGAACCCGCTAACGGTCAAAATTCTGAATAATGGTCGTTAGAATGCTGTAACGGTCAGAATTCCGAATAATGGTCGTTAGAATCCGCTAACGGTCACAATTCTGAATAATGGTCGTTAGAATCCGCTAACGGTCACAATTCTGAATAATGGTCGTTAAAACACTCTAACGGTCAGAATTCTGAATAATGGTCGTTAGAATCCGCTAACGGTCAGAATTCTGAATAATGGTCGTTAGAACTCTCTAACGGTCACAATTCTGAATAATGGTCGTTAGAATGCTGTAACGGTCAGAATTCTGAATAATGGTCGTTAGAACTCGCTTACGGTCACAATTCCGAATAATGGTCGTTAGAATGCTGTAACGGTCATAATTCCGAATAATGGTCGTTAGAACGCTGTAACGGTCACAATTCCGAATAATGGTCGTTAGAATGCTGTAACGGTCAGAATTCCGAATAATGGTCGTTAGAATCCGCTAACGGTCACAATTCTGAATAATGGTCGTTAAAACACTCTAACGGTCAGAATTCTGAATAATGGTCGTTAGAATGCTGTAACGGTCAGAATTCCGAATAATGGTCGTTAGAATCCGCTAACGGTCAGAATTCTGAATAATGGTCGTTAGAACTCTCTAACGGTCACAATTCTGAATAATGGTCGTTAGAATGCTGTAACGGTCAGAATTCTGAATAATGGTCGTTAGAACCCGCTAAGCAAAAGACTGCCAACGCTATTTTTGTCGACAGTCTGAAAAATTATTATCTTTTATATAGTGAACTAACTTTACTTAAATTATTTTTTCTTGCTTTTATTATCTTTAAATATATAAAACAAGAAAGAGATTCCAAAACAACACAAAATAATTATAATTACGTTAATAAAAATGCTTAGAATATTCGATGTAGGTAAATATGAAAATAAAAGAATTATTGGTATAAAACAAATAAGCTCTAATACCGTAATGTTCTTAAAAACTTCTTTCAAATTATCCATAAGGCTCTCTCCTATCTATCCAAGAACTTTATCATAGTATTTACTATTATTTGAATGTTATTTTCAATTTCGATGGTACTAAAATATTCATACTTATTATATCAAAAATTATCCACAAAAAAATCGAAAGAAATCTTATCGATTTCTTTCGATTTATATAGTGATTAGCGACGTAAGCCAAGTGATTTAATAAGATCACGGTAACGTTGAACATCATTATCACGTAAGTATGTTAATAAATGTTTACGACGACCTACCATTTTTAATAATCCACGACGTGAATGATGGTCTTTCTTATGAGTACGTAAATGTTCGTTTAAAGCAGTAATTTCTGCTGTTAAAACTGCGATTTGTACTTCTGGAGACCCAGTATCAGTTTCGTGTACGCGGTATTCTTTGATTAGTTCGTTTTTTCTTTCTTGTGAAATTGCCATTGTCAATTTCCTCCTATACATTATATTCACCATAAACCTGAGCGGATCGTCGGAGTGTCGATTAGCCAAGGATTAGGCACTCAAACTAGTATACATAATTTTATATCACTTTTCAAGCGACAATAGTGTTTTTGCTTCTTCTTTATCTTTTGCGATTTGTTCTACTAATGCATCTATTCCGTTAAATTTTTGTTCTGGTCGAATAAAGTGATGCCAGTAAACTTCTACTCTTTCTCCGTAAATACTTTCTTCAAAATCAAATATATTCACTTCAATACTTATTTGAGACATAGAAGGATCATGAAATGTAGGTTTCACACCAACATTACAAACGCCTTTATATGTTTTATCTTGAGATTTAATTACTAAAGTTACAGCATAAACGCCTTTTCTAGGTAACACATAATCATCACTTGGTTCAACGTTAGCTGTCGGGAATCCGATTGTTCTTCCTCGTTTTTCACCTTGAACGACCATGCCTTTTATGACATATGGTCTTCCTAGTGATAAGTTACATGCTTCAATCTCCCCTAATTCTAGTGAGGATCTAATATCCGTAGTTGATATTTTAGTATCTTCTTGCAATGTTTGCTTTGAAACAACATGTACACTAAACGGATAATCATTTTCTTGTAAAGAAGCCATGTTTCCTTTGCCATATTTACCAAAGCTAAAATCATATCCAGCAATAACTGCTTTAACATGATTTTGTATAAAATATTGCTCTACAAAATCATCGGCAGAAACATCTGCAAAAGTTGAAGAGAAATTAACGACGAAACAATAATCAACGCCTAACTTTTCAATTGCTTCTACTTTATCTGATATTGGTGTTAAATAAGTTGTACGTTTCTTTTCAGGATTTAATACAACAGAAGGGTGTGGGTCAAACGTCATCACTGCTTTTTTATATTGATGCTCTTCAGCTACTTGAATCATTTTTTTAAGCACTTTTTGGTGTCCAATATGTATACCATCAAAAAAACCTATTGCTAAAGCTATATTTTCTTTTACAAATTGTGATGATTTTATTGGGTGTGAAATTTCTATAACTTCCATCAAAATACTCCTTTAAAGAAAGACTTTTTTTGGCTTGTATAAGTCATTATTTTTTTCATATGTTTCCATAATCGCTACAGCTTTATCTTGATACCAAACAACAAATTCTTTATTAAACTCATTATTAAAATGATGTTTTTCAATCTTTTGTCCATTTTGTATTCTTTTAATAATATCTGCATCTTCTAATGTTTCGCTATCCAAACCATTCAATCCATATTCTAATGGAAGAAGCACGTCCTGTAACCTATCTTGCTCAACAATTTCTCTTAATTCATCTAATTTGATTGCTTGATCAATAGAGAAACCACCACTTTTTGTTCTCACTAAATGAGACATATGTGCAGGGCTGTTTAACAACTCACCGATTTGAGTTGCTAACGTTCTAATATAAGTGCCTTTTCCACATTCGATTTCAATTTGGAATTTACAGACATTATCTTCAAATGTTAAATCAGATGTTAGTTCAATATTATTAATGAATACTTTTCGAACCGGTCTTTCAACTTCTATATTTTGTCGAGCGTATTCATATAACTTTTTGCCATTTACTTTTACAGCAGAATACATTGGAGGAATTTGTTCAATTTCGCCGATTAATTGATTTAATGCATGCTTTATATCAGAAATGGACCAAGCGTTTTCAGCAATGTCTTGTTCTGCAACAACGTCACCTGTTTGGTCTTCAGTCGTTGTACTTTGTCCAATTGTGACTTCAGCTTTATAGTGCTTGCCACTTTCCATAACATAATCACTTACACGCGTTGCTTTACCAATACAAATTGGTAATACACCACTCACTTCAGGATCTAATGTTCCCGTGTGACCAACTTTTTTAGTTTTTAATATTTTTCGAAGTTTAAACACAACATCATGACTCGTCATGCCAACTTCTTTATGAATTGCTAATATGCCATCCAAATTTACAACCTCCAGAACTTTCTATCTATCATCATTTAGTTTACATTAAATCTAATTTAAAAAGAAGATTTATATCAAAATTAACATTAATCATCATCGTCTTCATATTCAAAATCATCATCTTCATCATCATTTTCATAATAATACTGATTTTTATTTTGAGGTTGCTGATTTGCATTGGATTGTGATTGTTCAATATTAAACCACGTTACAGAATGAACTTTACCATTCATTGTATTAACAGAAACAATCGCACCTTCATCATCATCAACATGTTGTGTAATTGAATAGGTTTCCGGTGTAGTATTTTTATTTTTTTTAATACTTACAAATGTACCACCGACTTCATTCATCACAATTTGTTTCGCTCTATCTTCAGAAATAAGCTCATTTTTCTTTTTTGGTTTTTTTGGTTTTTCTTTTGTTTTGTTATTCTTTTTAGTATTTTGTTTTTTAGCTGTCGATTGAGAATTTACATTTTTTATCGTTTCTTTTCTTCTATCTATTTCTAAGCTATAAATTTTCTCGCTATCTTTAATTTTTACGAAAAAAGTACGATTATCTTTAGATTTAGTTAATTTACTTATAGTGCCTTTATATCTTTCCGTCACTAAATTTTTTGCATCTTTTTCTTTCATCAATTGATCTTGAGTTCTAAAAAATATAATGACAATTAATACGAAAATTAAAACTATCGCAACTAGTATCAGAAAAGGTTTAATTGCCTTTTTCATGTCTTCCCGCCTTCCTCACCTTCAATATAAATACCGACCCTTTATCCATTTCACTTTTGACTTGAATGTCGATTTTGTTTTTTGAAGCAAGTTCTTTTGCAATAGACAAACCTAATCCAGATCCTCCAGATTGACGTGACCTTGCTTTATCAATTCTGTAAAATCTCGTAAATATTTTTTCAATTTCTTCTTCTGGTATACCTGTCCCGTAATCTTTTATCCTAATTTCTATATACTCTACTTTATCCAGCAACGCTATATCTATATTTGAATTACTATATTTATATGCATTGTCTAAAAATATTGTCATTAATTGATTAAAACTATCTTTATCTATTTTACCTATTAAACTTTCATCTTCAGCAATTAAATTGATATCGCGTTTATATACGTGAGATAGTTTTGCTGATAAATTTGAAACTTGTTGAAATATATTCTCCTGTGTTAATACTATTTCATGAGCGTTGCGCTCTATTTTAGCTAAATCTAGCATTTGTTCTGTTAAATATTTCATTCTTTGCGCTTCATAGTTAATCGTATCTATGCCTTCTTCTAAAACATCTTTTCTCGTTTTCCCGAACCTTTTTAACATTTCACTATAAGAATTGATGACTGTTATAGGCGTTTTTAATTCATGAGATGCATTTAATATAAAAGCTTGTTGTTTTTCGTCATGATCTTTTAAATTATTCATCATCTCATTAAATGTAAGTGATAATTCTTTTAGTTCTTTTGTATCATCATTGTTTATATCAATATTACTATAGTTTTTTGTTTCTCTCGTTTTATTCATTTTTTCAATTAATTCATTAATTGGTTTTAAAATAATTTGAGTGATGATTCGATTCAACAAAAATATAACGATCAATATGATGAAAGTTGAAACAATTAATATCCATTTTAAAATGGAAAAAGTTTCGTATTTAAAATTGATATTCTCAAATATTTGTAAATTACTCACTTCCCCATTTTTCCAAATCACAGGTAAGGATACCATTGCAAAATGATTCCCTTTTTTATCAACAACTTTTTTATATTGTTCATTTTTATAATCTTCAGCTAAATTTTTATACTTAACATCAGTTGAAATTTGTACAATACTTTTATCTTTCTGATTTACAACTGTTATATATCCATCTGAAAGTAAATAAGATTGTAAGACAGCTTCAGTATTCACATTTTCATCTGAAGTTTTTTGTATCTCTTTCATTATATTAATGCCACGACTTTCTAATTGAGTCACTTCAGAATCCAATGATATTTTTTGATATACAAAATAAACAAATAAATTTATACAAATAACTACAATAACTATCATCACGGTCGTATATAATTGTATTTTCGTTCCTAGTTTCATAGGTTCAATCCTTTATCATATATCCAATACCTCTGACGCTAGATATTAAAGATATTTCATTTTGATCAAGTTTTTTTCTTAAATATCTCACATAAACATCAATGACATTTGTATCACCGTAATATTCATATCCCCAAACCGCTTCAATAATCTGTTCTCTCGTGAGAACTTGATTTTTATTTTCAATTAAATAAAGTAACAAATCATATTCCTTTTGCGTTAAATTTATCAATTCCTGTTCAATATAAACTTCTCTACTTAATGGATGAATACTTAAATGTTTGAAAAAAATTTCTTTATCTTTCGCAGCTTTTGTTTCGATCATTTGTTTTAAATGTGCTCTAATTCTAGCAAGTAGTTCTTCTATTTCAAATGGTTTCGTCATATAATCGTTCGCTCCTGAGTCTAAACCACTCACTTTATCCATAACAGCATCACGCGCAGTTAACATAATAATTTTCACTTCTTCATTTTCTTTGCGTATTCTTCTTAACACTTCTAAACCATTCAGTTCTGGTATCATGACATCTAATAAAATCAAGTCAAAATTTGTTGATTCGAATAAATCTAAAGCTTGTCTACCTGTATTCGCTATTTCAATTTCATAATTAGCATATTCTAATTCTAATTGAATCACTCTTGCTATTTTTACATCGTCTTCTACTATTAAAATTTTATCCATAAAAATGTCCCCTTACCTAAGTGAAAGTCCTGTATACTGCCACCAGAAATAATAACTTACAATCATAACAATCATATAAATTGGCATTAAAACTGTACTTACTTTCATTAAATCTTTATTTTTAAAAGGTTTCTGATCTTGCTCATAAAATAATAATAGCGCTTTTGAACTCACTGGAAATGTAACACAATAATTTGTACCTATTAAAGTTATGAATACAACGGATGTTAAGTTTAAATTCAACATATCGCCAAATAACAAAAATAACGGTACAAATACAACTGCTCTCGTCGTGTGACTGGTTACATATAAATGTGAAGTTACGCTTATTATAACAATAATTCCGAGCACAACTAATTCATTAATTGATTTGAATTGCGATAAGAATCCAAACAAACTACTTTGCACATAATATATAACTTTATTTGTTACAAGTAATTCTCCCAATGCTGTAGCACCAGCAACAAAAAATATTAAACTCCATGAAATACTTTTCAGTCCTTGTTTCCACGTTATAACACCAATATTTGGCATCATCATAACAACACTCATAGCAATCGTCACAAATGCGATTTCAAAGCCATGCATCGATTCAGTTATCCATAAAATAATTGTGATAAAAATATAAAATAATGCTTTTTTCTCTTTTGTACTAAAAGGTATTTTTTCCTTATTCGAACGATCAATATGCATTTTTGAATTTAATGCTTTATTATGAAAAAATATGCTTTTAATAACAAATAAACTGATTATCCCCATTATTATTCCAAAAGGTAATCCCCATATTAAGAATGCACCATAAGAGATCGTATCTCCAGTTTGTCCGTTCAACAAGCCAATTCCAACAATGTGGCTACCCGCACCTATTAACGTTAAGTTTGCACCCATTAATATTAGAACTGGAATTAAAAGGGCAAAATATTTTTGGTTAGATTGAAACTTTGAAGAAAATGCTTTATAAACTGGCAACATTGAAGCGGCTCTTCCAGAAGTAGAAGGGACTAATACCGAGATGATTTGTATAATAAAAAATATAAATAAATTCATTTTTCTTTCAGTATGACAATTTTCATCTATCCAATAAATTAATCTATTTAGTAAACCACTCAATTCAACTACCGCACCAATAATAAAAGCACCTATCATTAGCCAAACTACATGCTCATCCATCGATTCGAATAATACTTTTTCAGGAATACCTAACAAAATACCTATAATTAACGATATAAATGCAGATAAACCTGCTGGAATATTTGTAAGTAAAAATAACCCTAACGATAATACAAAGATGATTAAACTTAACTGTCCTAAATAATTTAAATCAGTATATAAAAATACGCTTATAGAAAACATTAAATATATACATAAATATATAATTTGCCTATTACTCATTTATACCACATCTTTTTCTACAATCATTTGATTACCTAAATTGATACCAATTGTAATATGTCTAAAAGCGTTTTCTGAACAATTCTCTAACCATTTATAAGCATCTGAAATAGAATTTTCTAATGTAGTTGGTTCTGGAATAATACTACTAAATGCATCTATACCACTCTGATAATTTATCTTTGCATTGGTTCCAATTGTGCCAGCGAATGCAATAACCGGTTTGTGATGTAATTTAGCTATTCTTGCAACTTCAGAAGGGATTTTTCCATTTGGTGTTTGGAAATCTATACATCCTTCAGCTGTAATAACTAAATCTGCATTTTTAATTGCATCTGATATTTCAATATATTTCATAATAATTTCAAACCGAGGATGTAAACGTGCATTCAAAAATCCATATAGTCCTGCACCAAGACCACCAGACGCACCACCTCCGTTAATTAAAGATACATCTTCTTTTTTTATACTTTTAATTATTCTAGCAAGATGTTCTAAATTTCGAGATAATATTTCCACTTCTTTAGATGAAGCGCCTTTTTGTGGGCCAAAAACTCTTGCAACACCTTTGTCACCACATAATATATTCGTCCAATTGACTGCAACATCTATATCAACTAAGTTTACTCTTGGGTCCATATAGTGCATATCCACCCCGTGTATAAGTTCAATTTCACCTCCACCATTTACAAATATAGCTTCTTCATTTTTCCCATAGAACTTCACGCCTAATGCTTGTGCCATGCCTACACCCCCATCTGAGGTTCCTGAATCACCACAACCTATCAATATACGTTCTGCACCATAATCTAATGCCTTAATGATTGTCTCGCCCACACCAAAAGTTGTCGTGTTCAAAGGATTTCTTAAATTGTGGGGTACATGTCTTAATCCTGCAATAGCTGCCATTTCGATGACTGCTGTTTTTACACCTTGTTCTTCGAATACTCCAAAGAATGAATCAATCGGTTTTCCGACTGGACCCATTACTTTAGTATTAACTTTTTTTCCTTCTTTTAATTTTGTTATAGTATCTACAAATCCTTCTCCTCCGTCTACCATTGGAATCGTTGTCACTTCATGTTGACTATTAACTTTGTTAACCCCTTTTGAAATTGCGCTACCAACTTCTTCTGCACTTAAACTTTCTTTAAATCCTGAAGGTATTATTACGATTTTCATTTTAATTTCCTCCTCATATTGTTTCTTGAACTTAAGTACAATTTACCTTTACAAAATTCACAAACAATTAGAGAAAAATTAAAACTTGATTAAAAAGAAAAAACACCGAATACTTTCACTTTTACGTGAAAATACTCGGTGTTTCTATCTTATGTTTAAACAATAAGCTTTAGTCATTACGATTTAAATCTTGAATCATGCGTTCAATCTTATTACCATAATCGATTGATTCATCATATTCAAAATGTAATTCAGGTAATATACGTAATTGCATACGATTACCTAATTCAGATTTAATAAATCCTTTAGCTTTTTCAAGACCTTTGAATGTATCTTCTTTCTCTTTATCAGATCCAAGCACTGTTAAATAAACAGTCGCATGTGATAAATCTCCCGGAAGTTCTACATCTGTAATTGTTAAAAATCCAACTCTTGGGTCTTTAAGCTTATTATTTATAATATCCATTAATTCTTTTTTCATTTGTTCGCCTACACGTTCTGAACGAATACTCATTACTTTCACCTCTTTAGTCATTCAAATCTCTATTTATTCATTTGTAAATTATACCACATGCTTGAATGCTTAAAAAGATAATCATTTCAAGTTAAATATATTTAGATATTTTGATACTTTTTAATTGTTTTATAAATAATGTTTTTAGCTTCTTTAGCCTCATTTATTGGATATATAGGAAACACATGATTTTGATTCATAAATTCATGATAAGCTATATTATTATTAAATGACTGCAATTTTTTATTAAACAATCGAATATCTGGCAGTAAAATTTCTCTAGTTCCAACGAATATCGTCATTGGTGGTAAATCTTGCAAGTCTCCATAAGTTGGAGATAACAAATGATGTTTTTTATCTGTATGTCCACTCCATAAATCTCCTGCAAATTTTAATGATTCCACCGTTAACATTGGATCACGCTCTTGTAAAGCTTCAGTAATTTGCGCATTGTCCATATTAATATCTACCCAAGGAGATAATAATATAGCATGAAGCGGTTGTTTAATGTCGTGTTCTTTTAATAATTGCATTAAACCTACAGCTAATCCGCCACCTGCAGAATCACCTATTATCAAGACTTCATCATATTCGTCTATCATTCTACGATATAAATCTATAATAAGTTCATACGCTCTTACAAAAATTTCATTTGGTGCTTTAGGATATATTGGTACTTCTACTTTTGCACCAACCGTTTGTGCTACTTCATCAATAAATCGATGATGATATATACTTGGTTGATATATATAAGCGCCACCATGTAAATACAAAATACCTGTACGTGATTTCGTATTACCGTCATACTTAAAAACTTGCATTTCATCTATTTGATATTGCTCTACTTTAGATTTAGGTTTAAACATTTTAGGTAATTCATATTGACTCGCATTTGCTTCATATAAATCATTTACAAATTTGCATTTTGTTTCATAATCAGCATAATTTGGAAAAGTCTGTTGTGAAGCAATAATCCACTCAACAATTTGACTTCTCATACTTCGTTTAGATGCTTTTTTCAACACAATTTGAGTTACTGCCAATGATCCACTTACTAAAGCAGCACCTTTGATCCAATTCTTCATAAATATCTACCCCATCTATATTGATACATAATATATTCCCATTTATCTTTACAATTATACATAATGTTAATCATTTAACATTTATTACCTAAAAGTAAAAATAAAAACAGATGTTACTAACCGTTACATGGTCAGTCATATAGTTTAACATAAATTTCCGTTTTGAGAATTATACGTTATGATTTAAGTATCAAGTATATTTATATACCTTGTAGGGAATAACTTTTATTCCCGTCCCAACAATAAAAGTGCTTATCTTCCAAAAATGGGAAGTATATCTCCAGCTAAGGTATACTTCCCATTTTACTATTTATTTTACTTCAATGGTATCTTGAAATTTTACTTGTTCATTCGTAGATTTTACGATAACTGTTCCTGCCTTTTTAAATGATTCTTTATCATAACTTTTATTGTATTTTAATTCGAATATAAATGATTCATCAGGTGATAATAAGATATCTACTCCGCTTCTAAATTCTCTAATACTTACATTATGCCATTCTTCTTTATTACTTAAAACACGCAAAATGCCTTGTGGGTCATCGTATTTAGTTTGGATATTGACTTCTTGAAATGAATCGGTTGTGTTTTTAATTTTCATCGTTAAATCTTTTTCATCTGTGATGGGTAAATGAGGTTTCAATATATAGCTACTACCTTTTTGATTGATTTCTAAATCTAATGAATAAATGAGCTCAAATTGCTCTGACTTAACCTTTGTTTCATTACTTTCCGGATCATATTCTTTTATATCTCTATCAATGTCTGCTGAGATTTGATTAAATATTTGAATGAATTGATTGGATTCTAAATCATCATAAGATATTTTATTTAAATTTTTTATTTCTTTTGAAGCAAGTATACTTCCTTCTTCTACTATCGCGAGTATAGCCTTCTGTGTACCAATATAATCACTTAACTTAGATGGTAAGTATGGATTTACTTCTTTGTATCCTTTAGTCTGTGCATCAAATAATAGTAATAAATCCATTTCTTTTGATAAATTAAGAAATTCAAGATAAGGCAAATTATGATTGATAAATACATTTGAATACGTGTTAGCTCGTTCCATTTCATGTTGCTTTAATTGATTCATACTTGTGAAAATATGAAAATGTATATCCAAATGAAATTGAGCCATCAATTGATCAACCATATCTAATAACATATCTAAACTTCTTGTTTCATAAAAATTACCAAAATAACCGACATTAATGGATGAATCATTCAAATGATATTGATGTTTCTTCTGTTCATACAATGTTTCATCAGGTATTGGATGCATATTAATTTTACTTTTTTCTTTTATAAGTTGTTGAATATCTTCAGAAAATCGTTTCATCATACTGTTCAATTGAAATTCATTCGTAAAAAGTAATTCATCAGCAAAAGCAAATGGAATAAGTTCAGCTAAATTAAATAAATTGTAATCCATGTATGGAATGAACGGTTCAAACTTTGGTTCTTGTTTAAGTGATTCAATCAACATATCGTAATCTATTATTTCACTATATCGTTCGTTAGATTTAATATCTAATAATAATGGATCTGAAAACTCAGCTACCCATTTTATATTAGGATTGTGCAATTTAATAAATAACGGTGGAAAATGAGATGCTGGGAACAATGCTCTACTATACAACGATTCATATTTATCCTTATTGCTCATATAAAATAGAAATGCTTCATCGATAAATTGACTCATCGCATTAAAATTTGAAAAACTTACGGGACTATGTGACATTTTATGACTGTCAATTTTATCTACACATATGTTTTTTAACTTATAATCTTTATTTCTATTTTTAGACATATCATTACTAAAGATATCTACTATTTTATCATCTTTCGCTATTCTTTTAGCCATGACAATCCCACTTGTATCCATAAAAGGAGGGAAGCAATACGCGATTACAAGCTCTTTAGCTAAACCAACATTGATGAAATATTGATTCAAATGTTGGTAGTTTTTCAGCTCTAATAAACGAATGATTTCGGTTTTCTTTTCAGGGAACTGTTGTAAAAATCTTGTGATAAAACCTGTTTGCGCATTGTATTTAGATTGAATAAATCGTTTAACACGTTTCGTTAAATTTGTTTCTAAAAGTTTATCAAGAATATCTAAAATATCTAGTCTTTGTGCGACATTAAAGTCATATGAGAATCTTCCTCTTGAAATCGATTGTGCGTTCAATAGTCGATAATAAACAACTTGCTTATCGGGATGAATCACTTCTATATTAGGGTTACAAGCTGCATATAACTTACAATAAAATACCGTATCTTCGCCACTTAATAGCGTCGTATTAAAATCAATCAATTCTAAGTAATGACTCGGAATAAATTTGCAAGTTGTAATACCTAATATGGCATGTAAATTAGAGAGTGTATAACTTTGATTACAATTTTCTAATATAGGTTTATTCACTCTGTTATTTTCTATAATCGTGCCATCCTCTAACAAATCATGAATTTGTGAAACCAGTATCGTATCATTTTTAATTAATTGGTAACTTTCCTCAATATAATTAGAAGATAATAAATCATCCACATCTAAAAATGTAGTATGCGAATATTTTACATATTGTTTTCCTAAATTTCTTGCTTCAGAAGCACCAGCTCTATCAGATATTAAGATTAATTGATCAAATTCCATTTCATCATAATGGTTTAATAAATATTGATACGTGTCTTGAAACTTTCCATTCAATACAAATATTACTTCAAAACGCGCTTCATTTATTTCTAACTCATTTAAATTTTGGATAAGGTTCTCTATATATTTCATCCCATTATGTATCGGAATGATGACAGAAATCCCTTTTTCAAAATGAACACGCTCTAAATTATCCAGTTGATTCATCTTTACACCTTCTATCCGAATTTATCTATTGTTAGGCTTGTTTTCTACTCAAGATGTGATTAACTCTATTTAAAATATAATCATTGTTCTTTTTTTGATTTTCTAACAGTTCAGTAACATATAAATTAAAAACTAAATACCTTCCTTCTTTTTGAATATTTTTTATTAGAATGCCATCAAAAGACAGCTGATTTATATTAAAACTATTAAGTGTATTCATGATCATTTTTAATTTTATATGTTTAAAACGAAACTTCGATAATTCATTCAAAACAGTTTGTATGTCGATATCGATATCTTTCAATTTACAATCAATTAAATCAATATGTTCTGAAATGTCATAAAATATTTTTAAATCATCAAAGTTATTTAACGTTATATTTTTTGATTGGTAATCCATTAAAGACAATTCTAAATGTGTCATGATGATCTCCTCACTTTATTTAATCGAATTAATTTTGTAATAATGCTTCATAAAATTTAAAACTTTATGATATTCATCAAAATCATGTTGATTAAAAACTGTTACACCAATTTCATCTAATTTATTTAACATTTGAGGTTTATAAGATTGAGGAATGTAATCTAAAACTTCAGGATGATACTTATCATAAAAAGATAAATCTAAAGTTTGCGAAAGTTCATAAGCTTCGTCAGGAATCTCCCTTAAAATAGAAGACGCCACTTCAAGACCTTTATACTTCATAATATATAAGGATAAGTGATCCGCTAAAATACCATCTCCCCATTTAAAATGAATCCTTTCCGGTGCATCAACAGGATTTTCAATTTGTATATCTGTACTATATCGTTCCTTATCAATTTCTAATAACAATTGTTTACGATACCTTTTTTCTTCACCTGGATTAGCTAAAGAAGTTAGCGAATCTGACATTTTTTCAGGAATACTCTCTGAAGCAACCCTAACAGCACCAACTTCAGAAAGCCCTAAAGTATATGGAATGTTCTTCATTTTATAAATTTCATGTAGCGATTCTTTTTTAAATTGATTATGATTCTTTAATGGTAGCGCACCTAAAATCGTACCGGTAATATTATATGTCGTTTGAAAATAATCCATATAAAGAACAGAACCTATAAACATAAAATCTTCCGAATTTTTCCTGAAATTTGTATCTAATATATTATTCTTAACAATATGCGTATCAAACTGATTAAACATTAAGCGCTCACGAGCAAAAGCCTTACCAAAATCCATCGTAACTAGCCGCTTCTCTTCAGGCATTAAATGCTTAGCAGCTAAACTATCAAAACCACCACTAAAATTTAAAGTCTGCACATCATCATCAATTAATGGTTTAGATTCTCTGTGAATCACATGATTACCTACACTTAATTTCGCCCCAGAGTTCTGTTCAATATATTCTTTCACATCATAAGCAACATTTAACTCCATATGTATTTCATCATACTTCTGACCGCAAAGAATCGATAACGCAACCGCAACAAGATCCTCCCTAACATCAATTGCATCACTCATTTCAAACTCAATAAAATGCTCAACCTCATCATCTTTATAATCCGCTTTAATATATCCAGGTTTGTTAATAATATTTTCAAAACTTATCCTCATCTTAATATCTCCCTTATATATCATTACATTTAATAAATTGCATTGTTAACTCACACACTAGCATAAATTTATAAACCTAATGTAAAAATTGTAAATTTGCGATAAATTTAAATAAAATATATCCTATAAAATTTATAAAAAATAATACAAAAAAACCGCAAACAAGTCATAAGACTTAGAATGCAGCTATATGTTTAGTTATTCATTTTGATAAATACTTTTATATACTCTTTTTAATCCCTCTTCGACTTTCGATTTAGGACATCCTATATTAAATCTTAAAAATTGGTTGCCATTGCCACCATATTCTGAACCATCCATTATTGCGACATTACCTTTTTCTATTAATTTATTTTGTAATTGTTTCATATCCATATTTAGTTTTGAAATATCTAGCCATAAAAGATAAGTTGATTCTGGTTTAACTAGTAAAATGTCTGGCAAATATTCATCTATATAATCTTCTACCACTTTAATATTTCTTTCTAAATATTGATTTAAACTATCAACCCAATCTTCACATTTATAAGCATTAATAGTTGCCTCCATTCCCAATATACTAGGTGAAGACAATCCATCTTTTTTCTTTAATTTATTTAAGAATTGTTCTCCATCTTGTAAACTAGGTAACAGAACATAAGCGAATACGAGTCCTGGAAAATTAAAAGTCTTAGAACCACTTGTCACAAGTGCTATATCATTTGTACTGTAATTTAAAATTGGTTGATGTTGATATTCACTTCTGACTATATCCATATGGATTTCATCTGAAATAATAAATACATTATATTTCTTGCAAAGCGTTATAATATTATTTAATTCCTCAGTTGACCAAACTCTACCAGTTGGATTATGCGGTGAACATAGTAATAAAATTTTATTATTTTGATGAGCTAACTTTTCTTCTAAATCTTTAAAATCAATTTTATATTGATTATTAATATACGATAATGGGTTTTCAACTACATTTCGTTTGTTCTCTTTTATAACTTTAAAAAAAGCATCATAAGCAGGCGTTTGAATAATAATACCATTTCCTTCATTAGATTTTAATGTTATTAATTGAGATATTGCGTATATAACTGTTGGTGTATAATATATCCATTCATCTTGAATTTTAGTTTGAAATCTTTTATAATACCAACTTTTTACAGCATCTTTAAATTCAGGATGATCCCATCTAGTATATCCAAATACAGGATGTTTTAACCTTGCATTTAAACTTTCTAGTACATTATTAGGTAATGCAAAATCTGTATCAGATATTGTAAATGGTAATAACCCCTTTTTACCAAATCTATCTTGAACATAGTCCCATTGTGTACAATGTGTACCTATTCTATTTATTTCTTCATCAAATATCATTATATTAAATATCCTTTCTTATTCTATAGAATAGCATCTAACTGTTTTCTCACAGTTGTTACTCTAGTACCTATAATGACTTGTACATTTTGTTTATCTAAGTGAACAACACCTAGTATGCCCAATTCTTTTAATTTATCATCATCCACCAAATCACCATCTTTTAGTACCAATCTTAATCTTGTAATACAATTATCTAATGTAATAATATTAGTTGATCCACCTATAGCTTCTAACACTCCAGTAGCAATCGAGTCTGTCTTTACTTCTGAGTTAACTTCTTCGTCAATTCCTTCAGATTTGTTTTGGTTACGACCTGGTGTTTTCAAATCAAATTTCAATATAATTGTTTTGAAAGTGAAATAATAAATAACAAACCATACAATACCTACTATAATTACTAACCACCATTTAGTATAACTTCCTTGCATAACTCCAAATATAATAAAGTCTAAAAATCCACCATCAGTGTTCCCTATTGTGACGCCTAATATATTCATTGTCATAAATCCTAATCCTGTCATAAACACATGAAAAATCCATAGAATTGGACTAATAAATAAGAATAAAAATTCTATAGGTTCTGTAATACCCGTTATAAATGTAGCTACAAAACCTGATATAAGTAGTCCTTTAATTTTATGTCTATTTTCTTTTGGAGCTGCATGATATATTGCTAAAGCTGCTGCAGGTAATCCAAACATAAATGTTGGCATTTTTCCTTGAGATAAGAATGCAGTCACTTCAGGCTTAATTGGAATATTATTTTGTAATTGTGCATAGAATATATTTAATGCACCGAATACATCTTTTCCTTCCACCAATGTATGACCGCCTACTTCTGTAAATCTCACCATTGAAACAAGTATATGATGGAGACCAATTGGTAATAATAATCTCTCTCCAGCTCCAAATAAAAATGGACCAAATACTCCAGAATGTTGTATAACAGTTCCAACTCCAGCAATAATCATTCCGAAAAATGGCCATATAATTGGTATAATTAGGCCAACTACTGATAAAACTAATGAAGTCACTATTGGTACAAATCGTGAACCAGAGAAAAAGGCAAAACTATCAGGTAATTGAACGTAAGTAAATTTTTCATGTAACCTATATACAATTAGACCAGATATAATTCCTCCTAAAACTCCCATTTCTAATGTTTGAATACCTAATACAGAACTTTGACCCGCTTGTTGTAATTTATCAGAATCAGCTAATTGATGAGATTCAGTTAAATAAAAGTTAATTGCTAAATTCATAATAGTATATCCAACAAAACCAGAAAATGCGGCAACCCCTTTTTCATTTTTAACTAATCCTATGGGTATAGCTATCGCAAATAGTACTGGTAAATATGTAAAAGCGAATCCTCCAACAGTAGCTAAAAACTTTAAAATTAATTGAATAATATTATTTTCTAAAAAAGGAAATATTTCTATCATTGAATCACTTGTAAAAGAACTACCGATACCTAAAATCAATCCCATAAAAGCAAGTAAAGCTACAGGTAGCATAAATGTTTTGCCCATGTTTTGTAAAAAATCCCAAATATTTTTTTGTTTTTTCTCAGTTTTGCTCATGTATATTCACATCCTCTATATTCTGTATTATATTTAATATACAAATGTATGAGAATGTCATCAATAACTATTCACATTAAAGATTGCGCTTACATTTTATGAAAGAAGTTTCATCAATTATTTTTAGCATACATCATTAATAATAAATCGATAATAAATAATGCGGAGTGTCTTGAGCTTAAATCAACATCTCCTATATATAAGTGATTAGTTTTGGCTACTAAAGTTATTGTCGATAATTTAGCGAGTTGTGAATCTCTATTACTAACTATTGCTAATATAGGAACATTATTATTTTTTAATCTTTTAGCATAATTAATAACATGCGTCGTTTCGCCACTAGAACTCATGCAAATAGCAAGATCATTTTCAGTCATATTATTTGAAATAGCATATAATTCGTCCCAGTCTGTTCTTGAAGTAGCAATTTTACCTAAAAAAGTTAATTTTCTTGCTAAATCCATACCATTTGTTAAGCTTGCTCCAACTCCCATAATTTCAATTAAAGAAGCATGACTTATTAAATGCACAGCTTTTATTAAGTCATCATCTTCTAAATTATCTATAGTTCCTTTTAAGTTATTTATATTTTCTTGCATAAAATTTTTAATTTCTACATCAAAGTTATTATCATCTTTATTTTGTATCGTAGAAGATTGATTTTGAATAATAGCATATTTCAATTCTCTATAACCTTCATATCCCAATTTTTGTGATGTTCTAGATATTGTAGCAGTAGAAACATATACTTCTCGAGAGATATCATCAATACTCATCGAAGATATTTTTTGATACTTATTCAAAATAAAATCTAAAACACGTTTTTCTAATTCACTTAATGTTGACTTTTTCTTTTGTAATGATCCAATAATAGAATTCTGCTCCATTTTATTTTCACCTCCATTTTTCGTAACCTATTTCAAATATCACCTATTCATTTTGATATACCAATTGTACTACTCCAGATTTATAAGTTCGTGTATTAACAAGTTTTAGTTCTAATCTGTCCTCAATGTCTATAAACAGAGGTTTTCCTTTACCTAAAATAACCGGATGTACAGATAACCTCAGTTCATCAACCAATCCATAATTTAAAAACGATGTAATTAAACTTGAACCACCATATAACCATATATCTTTCCCAGGTTGATTTTTTATAATATTTACTTGCTCCATAATATTATCTTTAATAACTTTCACATTATTGTCTTCAAATTTAAATTGTTTAGAAAAAACATATTTTTCTTTACTATGAACACGTGCCCAAAGTTCTTTATCCTCATCAGAATCATCTAAGTCCGGTTGAAATTCTCCCCACTCTTCATAACTTTTTCTACCATAGAAAATAGTATCCACATCATCTAAGAAATCATTAAAATTCATTTCCGGATCCATGATACACCAATCAATTTCACCATTCTCACCTTCAATTAAACCATCCAACGTTACCGCTAAATCTAAAATGATTTTTCTACTCACTTCTTGTTCATTCATGGAATAACCCCCAAAGTATGTTTACTTCATCATACAGGAATGGAGGATAATTTTTAAATATAAAAAGTCATTTCAAGAATTTGAAATGACTTCATATTTTCAATCTATATATTTAGCTTTATTTTTCATTTTTATTACTACACTTTGAATTAACCAATTCTTTCTTGACTTTATTAGCAATATCAAATGTAGGATTGATAGCAATACTTTCTGTTTTACATACTTTTTCTTTATTTTGCTCTGTTTTATTAAAATCTATTTTATTAACTGGTTCTAAAATAGCAAATGATGTATGTAGAGCTGGACTAGTGCTTAATCCCATTAAAAGGGTAATTGAAATTATCGATGTTTTTATCATGTGATTACCTTCTTTGTTGATTATTTTTATAGTAAATATATTCTTCATATTTTGGTATGTCTTTCAAACGTTTACCTTCATAAATTTTTCTGAAACTTTCTAAATTTTTATTTTTCCATTTATGCCCTTCAAAATCTTCATAACTAATTATTATAGGCTTGAATGAATTTATATTTGTATCTTCACTTAATTCCAATCCTCTATTTTCTCCAAATGTTCCACCAGGAGGTATGTTTACTCCTTCACCATTTCCAAATCTATAGTAAGCTCCCCCACTGAAGTCTATTTTACCTTTGATTTTCACAGGTAAACCATTTGAATCCCAAGCTACATATCCAATACTAATATTTTTAATATCTTTATTACTTTTGTTCTTTACAACTGTTGAAAGTATATCTGGATATAAAGATTTCATATCTTCACTTTGAACTAAGTATTGACTATTTTGAATAATTAAGTCATTTTCTTTTAGTTTATTTTCAAGCTTTTCTGCAGAATACTTTTCATCTTTTACTTTTTGCTTTTTAGTCCCGTTTACTTTTGTGGTTGAATCTTTTTTCCCTTTTTCTTCTACATTAATATCACTACTACAACCATATAATAATACAACTGATAATAACGATATAATTAGCAATTTAAAAATGTTCATCAACTTCACCTCCCTTATTTATATATATTGATTATAATATGCAAGTTATTAAATGTGTACTTAATTTTCTTGCACTTAATTATTTTTGACTAAATTTTTAAATATTAAGTAAGTTTTGGTGTATTTTTTCGTATTATATATAAATTTTAAATTTAACATATCATAAAAAGTAAAATCTATTTTGTAAAAATAACTTATAATTTTGTTAATGACTTCATCCCAATTGATATACGCATGCTATCTTGAGCACATTTCATGAGATTTAGATAGAATCGACAAAAATCGTATGAGAACTTTGGCGTTTTGGGTACAATCGACAAAAATCGTCCGAGAACTTTGGCGTTTTTATGGTTCAAACGCACGATATCTCCAAGATATGGTGCGATACTGGTTCAAACGCACGATATCTTCAAGATATGGTGCGATATTGGGCTAAACGCACGATATCTTCAAGATATGGTGCGATACTGCTCCCAACGCACGATATCTCCAGAATATGGTGCGATACTGGGCTAAACGCACGATATCTCCAAGATATGGTGCGATATTGGGCTAAACGCACGATATCTTCAAGATATGGTGCGATACTGGGCTAAACGCACGATATCTCCAAGATATGGTGCGATACTGATTCAAACGCACGATATCTCCAGAATATGGTGCGATACTGGGCTAAACGCACGATATCTCCAAGATATGGTGCGATACTGGGCTAAACGCACGATATCTCCAAGATATGGTGCGATACTGGTTCAAACGCACGATATCTCCAAGATATGGTGCGATATTGGGCTAAACGCACGATATCTCCAAGATATGGTGCGATACTGGTTCAAACGCACGATATTTCCTTACATATCGACATATCGCACATCTAACTCGGCACCCAAACCAATAAATATACAAAAAAATCCAAGACGCAACCGCGTCTTGGATTTTGAATTTAAATATACTATTTTCTTTCGATTTCAACCATTTTGAAAGCTTCGAAAATGTCGCCTTCTTTAATGTCATTGAATTTTTCAATTGTAACACCACATTCATATCCTGCTGCAACTTCTTTAGCATCATCTTTGAAACGTTTTAATGTATCTAATTCGCCTTCAAAGACAACAATTCCGTCACGTATAATACGAACGCTAGCGTCTCTAGTAAGTTTACCATCAGTTACGTAAGTACCTGCAATTGTACCAACTTTAGATACTTTGAAAGTTTGACGTACTTCTGCTTGTCCAATTACTTGTTCTTCATATTCAGGATCTAATAATCCTTTCATTGCTGACTCGATTTCTTCGATTACTTTATAAATAATACGGTGTAATCTCATATCAACATTTTCTTCTTCTGCTGCACGTCTTGCACCAGAATCAGGTCTAACGTTAAATCCAATAATGATACCGTTAGATGCTGCTGCAAGTGTAACGTCTGATGCGTTAATTGCACCAACTGCTGTATGGATAATACGTACGTTAACGCCTTCTACGTCTATTTTCATTAATGATGCTGCCAATGCTTCAACTGAACCTTGTACATCACCTTTAATGATAATATTTAAATCTTTCATTTCGCCTTGTTTCATTTGTTCAAACAAGTTATCTAATGAAACACTTTTACTATCTTGACGTTGTTTTAAAATATTTTCTTGTTGACGTTTTTCACCGATTTGTCTAGCTTGTTTTTCGTTTTTGAATACTACGAAACGATCACCGGCTTGAGGTACATCACTTAAACCTGTAATTTCTACTGGTGTTGATGGGCCTGCTTTTTTAATACGTTTACCTAAATCACTTACCATAGCACGTACACGACCATATGTGTTACCTACTACTAATGAATCTCCAACTTCTAATGTACCATTTTGTACTAATAGAGAAGCTGCTGGTCCACGTGATTTATCTAATTCAGCTTCGATTACTGTACCCACAGCTGCACGGTCTGGATTAGCTTTCAATTCTTCAATTTCAGATACAAGACCAATCATTTCTAGTAAATCATCTATACCGTCACCTTGTATTGCTGATAGTTGAACGAAAATTGTGTCACCACCCCAATCTTCAGGGTATAAACCGTATTCACCTAATTCTTGCATTACTCTATCTGGATTAGCTGTTGGTTTATCAACTTTGTTAACTGCAACAATAATTGGTACTTCTGCTGCTTTAGCATGGTTAATTGCTTCAATTGTTTGAGGCATAACACCATCATCCGCTGCTACAACTAAAATTGTAATATCTGTAACTTGAGCACCACGTGCACGCATTGTTGTAAACGCAGCATGTCCTGGTGTATCTAAGAATGTAATTTTTTTGTTATTATTCTCTATTTGATAAGCACCGATATGTTGTGTAATACCGCCTGCTTCACCTGCTGTAACACGTGTGTTACGAATAGAGTCTAATAATGTTGTTTTACCATGGTCAACGTGTCCCATAATTGTAACAACAGCTGGACGTTCTATTAATCTAGCATCATCCGCTTCTTCATTTTCAAAATAATTTTCTAAATCAGTTGCATCTACATGTACTTCTAATTCAGCTTCAATTTCATAATCTGCACAAATCAATTCTACAGTTTCTGTATCTAAAGCTTGGTTAATATTAGCAACTACACCAAGTAAGAATAATTTTTTAATAATCTCTGATGCGTCTTTATTGATTTTATCAGCTAATTCTCCAACAGTAATACCTTCTTCGTAAGTGATTAATGAAGGTGTTTCGTTCACAACTTCTTTAGGTTGTTGCTGTTGTTGGTTATTTTGCTTTTTATTATTTTGTTTTTTATTTTTGTTGTTCTTTTGTTGATTGTTATTTTGAGCATTGTTGTTTTGCTTTTTATTATTTTGATTTGGTTTATTTGTGTTTGTGTTTGCTTTTGTATTCGTAGTTGTTTGTTCTTTTTTAGCTGAATCTGATTTTTTAAATGCTTTTTCTAAAATTTTAATGTCTTTCTCCTCTAATGCTTGCATGTGATTTGATACTTCAATGTTGTTCTTTTTTAACTCATCAATAATATCTTTACTCTTTAAATTAATTTCTTTTGCATACTCATATATTCTTTTTTTACTCATATACTCACTCCTCATGAAAATCATGAATCATCGTTTTTAACTTTTTGCTAAATCCGATGTCAGTTATGCCCAACACCACTCTGCTTTCTTTTCCAATTGCATAGCCTAATTCAAAGCGTGTAGCAAATGTTAAAAGTGTTACATGATAAGTTGCACATTTATTTTTTATTGTTTTTGTAACGTTTGCTGCAGCATCTTCTGATAGTATGACAAGTTTCACGTTGCCTCTTCTCATTTCGCTTATGACAATTTCTTCACCTGTTTTAATCTTTCTAGCCCTTGTTGCTAGACCGAGAAGGTTCAAAATTTGATCTTTCTTGTTTATGTTCATTTCGGTATTTGCTCACGATAAATGAGTCTTATAATTTCTTTGTAAACAGGTTCAAGGGTTGCTTTATCACTTTCAAAGTAACGTTCAAGTTTACCTTGCTTTTGGGCATTTTCAATAATTTCTAAGTCTTTAGAAACATATGCTCCGCGTCCAGGTGCTTTCCCAGTTGCATCAGCTTTGATTTCGCCTTCTTTGTTTTTAACAACACGAATCATATCATTTTTAGGTTTCATTTCATTAGATAGTATACATTTACGCATTGGTATCTTTTTCTTTTTCATGGCAAAATCACCTCACTTTATGATTCTTCAGTTGAAATAATGCCTGCTTCTCTTGCATCTGATTCTGATTTAATATCAATTTTCCAGCCAGTTAATTTCGCAGCAAGACGAGCATTTTGACCTCTTTTACCAATTGCTAAAGATAATTGGTAGTCTGGAACGATTACTGTAGTAGATTGATTTTCCTCATTCACTAATACTTCAACAACTTGTGATGGACTTAAAGCATTTTTTACAAATACTTTTGGATCTTCATCCCATTCAACGATATCAATTTTTTCGCCCCCTAATTCATTAACGACAGCTTCAACTCTAACACCTTTAGAACCTACACAAGCGCCAACTGCATCGATATCAGTATTATCTGAAGTGACACTTATTTTAGAACGATCTCCCGCTTCACGTGCTACTGATTTAACGATTACAGTACCATCATAAATTTCTGGAACTTCTTGTTCAAATAGACGTTTTAAAAGGCCAGGATGTGTACGTGACACGAAAATTTGTGGTCCTTTAGTAGTTTGTTCAACTTTATTTACATAAACTTTAATACGTTCATTTGGTATATATTGTTCATTTGGACTTCTTTCAGCTTCTGATAATACTGCTTCAGTACGTCCTAAATTTACATATACATAACGATGATCTACACGGTCAATCACACCTGTAACGATGTCATCTTCTTTGTCGATAAACTCATCATATAAAATACCTCGTTCAGCATCTCTTAAACGTTGCATAACAGCTTGCTTAGCTGCTTGTGCGCCAACTCGTCCGAAGTCTTTAGGTGTAACATCTTCTTCAAAGACATCTCCTACTTCATAAGCTGGGTTAGTTAATAAAGCTGTATCTAAAGCTACTTGATCTCTATATTCTTCAACATCTTCGACGACATCTTTTCTAGAGATAACTTTATATGTACCTTCGTCTAGATTCAACTCAATTCTAACATTTTTAGAGCTATCATAATTTTTCTTATAAGCTGTAATTAATGCTGCTTCAATTGCATCAATTAAAACCTCACGTGGTATTCTTTTTTCCTTCTCAAGGTATTCTATTGCTAGTAATAATTCATTACCTTTCACAATGTATCCTCCTTTAATTTATAACATGACTGATCGACGTGCTTTTGCTATTTTTTCGCGAGGCAACGTGACATTTTTTGTTCTTGTTTTAATTTTAACTTCAAGCGTAATTGATTCTTCATTCAATTCTTTTAACACACCTAACCATTCTTTATCCCCTTCAACTGCTTCATATAATGAGATAAATACAGGTTGATCAATTGCGTTTTGATAATCTTTTTCTTTTTTCAATGGACGTTCCGCACCTGGTGATGACACATCCATAAAATAAGGTTCTTTAATAGGATCTTCTTTATCCATTACTTCACTTATCTTTTCAGAGGCAATTGTGCAGTCGTTTAAATCAACGCCACCGTCTTTATCAATTGCAATACGTAGATAATAGTCTGGTCCTTCTTTGACATATTCGACATCTACTAACTCATAATTTAATGTTTCAAGTATTGGTTGAATGATTTCCTCAACGTGTGCTGCAACTTTACTCATAATGACCTCCCTCTTAATACAAACAGAAAAGAGCGGGAAATATCCCACTCTTTTAACTTCAGAGTATTATTTTAAGCATTAACAGTATATCACATAATGGCGGTATGCTCAAGGATATCCATTACAAATCAAAAATAGAAAGCTGTGCTTTATCAGGCATATTTGGAAGAGATCCAATCTCATCTAAATATTCAATAATTTTTTGAGAAACACCCGCTTTTTTATTCAAATCTTCTTTCGCTAAGAAAGGTCCATCTTGTCTAGTTTCAACAATACGTTTTGCAACGTTCTCTCCCAGTCCAGGCACTGCAATAAATGGTGGAATCAGTGTGTCTCCTTCAATTTTGAATTCAAAAGCATCACTTTTTTCTAAACTAATTGGTTGTAATTTAAACCCTCTATGAGCCATTTCATTCATGATTTCTAGTACAGTTAATACGTCTTTTTCTTTTTTAGCTAACTCATGAAATCTACTATAATATTCTTTAATCGTCGTTTTGATCGTTTCTTTATCTTTAGTCATTGTTTTTAAATCAAAATCTGTGGCACGCACAGTGAAATAACTTGCATAATAGTAAAGTGGATAATGAACTTTGAAATAAGCAATTCTTAAAGCCATTAATACATAAGCTGCTGCATGGGCTTTAGGGAACATGTATTTAATTTTCTTACATGAATCTAAATACCAATCAGGTACTTCGTTCTCTTTCATCGCTTCTTCAAATTCTTCAGTTAGTCCTTTACCTTTACGAACGGCTTCCATTATTTTAAATGCTAAAGATGGTTCTAATCCGTTATACATTAAATACACCATGATATCATCACGACAACCGATAACACCTGATAAGTCACATGTACCAGACTTGATTAATTCTTGTGCATTACCTAACCATACATCTGTACCATGCGATAATCCTGAAATTTGGACAAGCTCAGAAAATGTCGTAGGTTTTGTATCTTCAAGCATTTGTCTAACAAAACCTGTACCAAATTCCGGAACACCAAATGTCCCAGTCTTACATAAAATGTCTTCTTCTGTTACACCTAATGATTCTGGTGAACTAAAGATTTTCATCGTTTCTTTGTCATCAACTGGTATCGTCTTCGGATCGATACCTGATAAATCTTGCAACATTCTAATCATTGTTGGATCATCGTGTCCAAGAATATCGAGTTTAAGAATATTGTCATGTATAGAATGGAAATCAAAGTGTGTTGTTTTCCATGCTGATTTTTGATCGTCAGCTGGGAATTGTATCGGTGTAAAATCGTAAATGTCCATATAGTCTGGAACGACAATAATACCACCTGGATGTTGACCGGTCGTTCTTTTAACGCCAGTACAACCTTTAACTAAACGGTCAACTTCTGCAGCTCTTTTATGAATACCTTGATCATTTAAATAACCTTTAACATATCCGAAAGCTGTTTTCTCAGCAACAGTACCTATCGTTCCAGCTCTAAACACTTTATCTTCACCGAAAAGTTCTTTCGTATAATTATGAGCGATAGGTTGATATTCACCACTAAAGTTCAAGTCAATATCGGGTACTTTATCCCCTTTAAATCCTAAAAACGTTTCGAATGGTATATCTTGACCTTCTTTTATCATATCTACATTACATTTTTCACATTGTTTATCTGGTAAGTCAAACCCAGAACCAACAGAACCATCATCAAAGAAATGACTTTCTTTACATTTAGGACAAATATAATGTGGCGGCAGTGGGTTAACTTCTGTAATCTCAGTCATTGTAGCTACAAAACTGGAACCTACCGAACCACGAGAACCTACTAAATAGCCGTCGTTTAATGATTTCTTAACCAATCTTTGTGAAATTAAATAAATAACTGCGAATCCATTTCCTATAATACTCTCTAGCTCTTTTTCTAATCGATCAATTACAATTTGCGGTAAATCTTCACCGTATAATTTCTTCGCATTGATATAACTCATTTCACGAATTTCTTCGTTAGCGCCTTCCATATTTGGTGTGTATAGTTCATCTTTTATTGGAACAACAGTCTCTAATCGATCTGCTAGTTCGTTTGTATTTTTCACGACGATTTCGTATGCTTTTTCTTCACCTAAGAAATGAAATTCATCTAACATTTCATCTGTTGTTCTAAAGTGTGCTTTTGGTAAAGTTTGTCTGTTTAATGGATTACCCGGTTGAGCAGCTATTAAAATCTTTCTAGCTATAGCATCATGTTCATTTAAATAATGCGCGTTTCCTGTAGCGATAACTGGAATATTTAACTTATCACCGACACTAATGATTCGTTGATAAATTTCTTCCATCGTTTCGTTATCTTTAATGAGTTCTCTATCCATTAAATCTTGATATAACCCTTTAGGCTGAACTTCAATATAATCATAATATTGCGCAACTTTTTCAACTTGATCTTGGTCTTTTTGCATAACGGTAGTGAATACTTCACCTTCGTCACAAGCACTTCCTACTAATATACCTTCTCTATGTTCGTTCAATAAAGAACGCGGTATACGAGGTGTACGATAATAATAATCTACGAGCGATGCACTCACGATTTTGAAAAGGTTTTTAAGTCCTACTTGGTTTTGAACTATTAACGTCACGTGTGATGGTCTAGCACGTTTATATGCTTCATTATTTGATAACCGTTCGTTAATTTGATTATGGTTATACACTTCTAATTCTTCTAACTGTTTAAGCATTTTGATGAAAATATGTGCAGTTGTTTCAGCATCATATATCGCTCTATGATGTTGCGTTAGTTCTACACCATATTTTTTAGCTAAGAAGTTCAAACCGTGCTTACCATATTCAGTATTTACAGTTCTAGATAATTCTAGTGTATCAATTACCGCATTTTTAGTTGCACCAAGACCAATTCTTTCGAAACCAGTATCAATAAAGCCCATATCAAATGATGCGTTATGCGCAATAAAAATAGCGTCTCCTACCCACTCATGAAAATCAGTTAAAACCGTTTCAATATCTGGTTGTCCTTGTAACATTTCATCTGTAATACCTGTTAAATTTTTAATCGTTTCTGATAGTCGTTCTCCAGGATCAGAGAAACGTTCAAACGTATCTACAACTTCACCGTTTTTGACTTTAACAGCGGCAAGTTCGATGATTTGATCATATTGACTTGAAAGACCAGTTGTTTCAACGTCAAATACGATGTAAGTAGCTGTTTTCAACAGTATATCTTGAGATTTATAAGCAATAGGCACACCATCATCTACTAACATACCTTCTAAACCATATATCATCTTGATATCATTTTTCAGAGCGGCAGCATGAGCATCAGGATACCCTTGAACACCATTATGATCAGTGATTGCGATTGCTTTATGTCCCCATTTAGCTGCTTGTTCTACATATTTACCGATATGTGTAATACCGTCCATTTGGCTCATAGATGTATGTAAATGAAACTCCACTCTTTTGTCTGGTGCTTTATCTTGTTTAGGCGCTTTTTTAATTTCATGAATATCCGTCATCATCATTACTAAATCACGAATAAATTGATCTTGTTCAATTCTACCTTGTGCTCTTACCCACGTTCCAACTTTTAATGCTTTGAAATGTTCAAGGTCATCTTTACCTTTTCTCGTAAACATTTTTAGAATTAAAGAATCCGTATAGTCCGTAATTTTAAGTGTTACGATATGTCTGCCACTTTTTAGTTCTTTCATTTCAATATCAAAAAGGACACCTTCTAATGCTACTTTGTACTCTTCTTCAATGATGTCTTCAATTTTACGAATGGAATCAACAGGTATGTCTTTACCAATTTGACATCTTGCAACAGCATTTTCATTGTCGCCTGATTCAGCTTTTTCTTTCTTCATGCGTTCTAGTTTTTCAGAAGCGATACGTGCTGCCTCTTCATCTTCTTGTTGAATATGTGCTTCAAACGATTCGAGTTCTCTCTTCATTTGTTCTTCGTTATCCATCGTTTCAAAAACGACACGATTAATATTGAAGCCACATTTTTGCAAAGCACTAACTAATGATCCGTTAACACGTTTATCAAAATAATCTCGCTCAATGTCATTATTCACTTGAACTTTAACAACATCTTCTGCAAAAATTAATGGCTTTTGTTTAAGTTGATGTTTAACTTTATCACTTAGTTCCGTTCCATCAATACAATGTGGCATATATTTTAATATATGCTCATCTATTTGTTCTTTATTAGTCACTTCAATTGTCCAATCAACTTGAGCAATACTTTGAAATGCTGTCGTAAGTTGATTTGTAAAAACAAGGTACATTTCACTTGATAAATAATGCGGTAATTTTAAATAAAAATGCCACAGTCTCTTAGTTTGAGATACATTGATTCGTGTTAATTCACCTTGTTCAATAATATCTTTATCAAGTTCGTCTGTTATGTTCAATTGTGTGAGAAGCGTTTGGAATTTTTCTTTTCCTGTCATTGACACTTATATGACCACCTTCATCAAAATGAAAAAGAGGCTAGTTAATTAATAGCCTCTTTAAATATCTTATATTATATCAGATTTTCTTGTTCTTATCAGTTTATTTCACTGCTTCGTAATATGCTTTTAAAACATTTTCCAATTCATCAATGTGTACTTCTTCGCTTTCTGAATTGTCTCTTCGTTTTACTTCAACGATACCGTCAGCAGCTTGTTTCCCAACCATTACACGTACAGGTAAACCTATTAAATCTGCATCGTTAAATTTAACGCCAGCTCTTTCTTTACGATCATCATACAATACATCAAATTGATTTCTTATTTGATCATATAGTTGATCAGCAAGTTCTTTTTGAGCTTCTTGTTTAGGATTTATCGCAATTAAATGTACATCATATGGCGCAATTGCTTTTGGCCAAATGATACCATGATCATCATGATGTTGTTCAATAACTGCTGATAACGTTCTAGAAACACCAATACCATAACAACCCATGATTAATGGTTTAGCTTTTCCTTGTTCATCTAAGAACGTAGCATTCATGCTTTCAGAATATTTTGTTCCTAATTTAAATACTTGTCCGATTTCAATACCTTCAGCAAATTTTGCTTTACCTAAATTGTCTGGTAAAGATTCGCCTTCTAAAATAAATCTAAAGTCTCCGTATGCTTCAATATTGAAATCTCTATCAACATTTGCATTTAAATAATGGAATCCATCTTCGTTCGCACCAACAGCTAAATTATTAATATCTTGTACGAAATGATCTGCATAAATTTTTATTTTATCAACATTTACTGGACCTAAACTGCCTGGTTTAGCACCGAGTATATTTTCAATTTCATTTTCATTAGCCATTTCAATGTTTTCAGTTTTGAAGAAAGATTTCAACTTAACTTCATTGATTTCATGATGACCTCTTACAAGTATCATGACATATTCATCTTCAATTTTGAAAATCATAGATTTAATAATTTTATCTAATGATACGTTTAAGAAATCAGCTAATGCTTGAGCAGTACGAACGTCAGGCGTTTCTACTTTTTCAAGCGCTTCTATAGTCGTATGTTCATGATTAGGTACGTAAGACACTTCAGCTTTTTCAATATTTGCCGCAAAGTCGCTCGTATCACTATAAACAATCGTATCTTCACCAATTTCAGCAAGCGCCATAAATTCGTGTGTATGATCGCCACCTATCGCGCCAGAATCTGCTAATACAGGTCTGAAGTTCAAACCGACTCTAGTGAAAATTTTGTGATAAGCATTATACATATCTTGATATGTTTCATCTAATGATTCTTCACTTGCATGGAAAGAATACGCATCTTTCATAATAAATTCACGACCACGTAGTAAACCAAATCTAGGACGTTTCTCATCTCTAAACTTTGTTTGAATTTGGAATAATGTGATTGGTAAACGTTTATATGATTTCAATTCATCACGAACTAATGAAGTTACAACTTCTTCATGAGTTGGTCCAAGACTAAATTCACGACTATTACGATCTTTCAATCTCATAAGTTCAGGACCGTAAGCATCCCATCTACCTGATTCTTTCCATAATTCAGCTTGTTGTAAGACTGGCATTAATACTTCAACGCCATCAATTCTTTCCATTTCTTCTCTAACAATTTGTTCTATTTTATTTAATACACGTTTAGCAGTTGGTAAATAACTGTATATACCACTGGCATTTTGCTTAATCATACCTGCTTTTAACAACAATTTATGACTAGCTGATTCAGCCTCTGCTGGTATTTCTCTTAAAGTTGGTATAAAAATTTTAGACTGTTTCATTAGTTTCCTCCTTCAAATCACATGAAGTATCTTTGAATATCATTCCATGTAACCATAATCATTACGAAAATTAAAAATACTGCGCCAATAGAAAGCATGACCATTTCAGCTTTTTTGTTAATCGGCTTTCTAAATATCATTTCATAAATAACAAATAATAATCTACCACCATCTAATGCTGGAATTGGTAATAAATTCATGATTCCTAAGTTTACACTTAATAATGCTGTGAATCCTAATAAGTATATAAATCCTTGTTTTACTACTGTATCAACATTACTGTAAATACCGACAGGACCGTTCAACATATCAAATGAGAAACTTCCGGTGAAAATACTACTGATTAATCCCATAACGGCTACAAATATAGCTTTACCTGCTACTAAAGTCTTCTCAATACCTGAGAATAAAGGACCGAACAGCGTATGTTCTGTAGGTTGAGCAACCCCGATTATATATCGTGTTTCGTATTTACCTTTACTAACTTCTTGTCTATCCTTTTTCGCTGATACTTTGAAAGTCTTCTCTTTACCATCACGATTCACTTTGATTTCAACTGGTTTATCTTTCTTTTCTTTAAAGATTGGTTGTAAATCAGTAAATTTGTTTATCTTCTTACCATCAACTGTTTTAATTTCATCGCCTTTATGAATACCTGCAGATTGAGCTACGCCACCTTTTTGTAAATCACCGAACACGGGTTCATTAGTAGGTACACCGTTCCAATATGCTAAACCGATGAATATAACGAGTGCTAGTATAAAATTAAATAATGGTCCCGCGAATAAAGTAAGGAATCTTTGATAAGGTTTCTTACTCATTAATTGTCTATCTTTTGGTGCAATTTGAATTAAATCACCATTTTGAACAAAATAGGCTTCTCTCGCAATTTTAAAACGATGTCTTTCATCATCACTAGCGGTAATACCTTCAATGAAAATATCATTGTCAAAATCACTATTTTTTATTTCAATATGCTCTATTTGTTGAAATTTATGTTGATCATCCATAATTACATGTGTGATTTCATTTTGATCATTAAGCTTAATTGCGATATGCATGCCCGGTGTTAATGGATTTTGTTCTAAACCATCGCCAGCCATTCTAACATATCCACCTACTGGTAATAATCTAATCGTATATAATGTTTCATTTTTCTTATATGAATAGATTTTAGGACCCATGCCTATTGCAAATTCTGGACACATAATGCCTGCACGTTTTGCAAAGAACATATGGCCATATTCATGTACAGTGACTAAGAGACCAAATACAAAAATAAATGCTAATATTGTATAAATCACGCTTACACCCCGTAATCTTTAGATTTATAAGCTGCATCAATTTCTAGAATCGTATCTAAATCTGGGTGTTCTATTACTTGATGCTCTTCCAATTCTTTTTCAATTATATGCTCTATATCTAAAAATGAAATTTTATTATTTAAAAATAACCCTACTGCTACTTCATTCACAGCATTTAGTACGACAGGCATAGTACCACCAATTCTAATCGCATCATATGCAAATTGAATACATTTAAAGCGATTAAAATCCATCTCTCTAAAATTCAATTGGCCAATTTGTGCCAGATTTAACTTTTCAGCATCTCTTGAAATTCTTTCTGGATAAGTAAATGCATATTGTATAGGTGTACGCATGTCAGGTGTACCAAGTTGAGCAATTACACTTGTATCATTAAATTCAACCATTGAATGTATAATACTTTCTTTATGTAATACAGTTTCTATTTGATCAATATCTAAATCAAATAGCCATTTTGCTTCTATAACTTCTAGGCCTTTATTCATCATTGTAGCTGAATCAATTGTTATCTTTTGTCCCATTGACCAGTTAGGATGACTCAAAGCATCTTCTAAAGTTACTTGTTTAAGATCTTCACGTGTTAGATCTCTAAAAGAACCACCACTAGCCGTAATGATGAGTTTATTAACATCTTTATGTTGTTCCCCGTTTAAACATTGGAAAATAGCAGAATGTTCTGAGTCAACCGGTAATATGTTTACATTGTTTTCTTTCGCTTTTTTCATAACAAGTTCACCAGCTGCTACTAGTGTTTCTTTATTTGCTAATCCGATATCGATTCCAGCTTCAATGGCAGCCATAGTAGGTCTCAATCCAATGCTACCTAATATCGAATTCAACAGTAAATCTGTACTGTTATGTGTCGCAACTGCTAACAATCCTTCATCTCCATATACAAGTTCAACGTCTAAATGTTTTAATTTTTCCACATCTTGAGCATTTTGTACTGATACGAGTTCAGGTTTAAATTCTTTAATGATATTTTGAGCATAATCGATATTTTTCCCGACTGAAAAAGCGACTAAATTAAATTCAGAATCATGCTCTCTCATAACATCTAATGCTTGTTGACCTATTGAGCCACTTGCTCCTAATATCGCTATATTTTTCATAGAATTCACCTCATCTTACATTTGAAATAGGAATAAATTTAATAAAGGTAAGACAAAGATAAAGCTATCAAACCTATCTAATATGCCTCCATGACCCGGCATAATATTCCCTGAATCTTTAACACCAAAATGTCTCTTTAATCCTGATTCAACTAGGTCTCCTAATTGTCCAAACATACTTAACAACATTGTTAATGGAATTAATAACCATAATGATACATCCATATCAAATGATTGTCCAAAAATAACCGCAACGATTAAACTTGAAAAAATTCCGCCAATGAATCCTTCTATTGTCTTGTTTGGACTAATAAGTGGCCATAATTTATGTTTACCGAATAGACGACCGAATATATATGCGCCAGTATCTGTTAACCAAACAACTAATAATGCGAACAGAATAAATTGCAATCCGTGTTCTCTTGTTTCGTAAAAATACATAAAACCAATGCCTATGTATGTTACGGATAACACACAAAATGAAGCATCCATAAAGTTAAATCTGTTTTTAGACATAACCGTGTAACTAAGCATTAAAAAGCTCATTACTATCAATAATTGTAATTGAATACGTATATCGTTATTTATTAATTCTTGTGGTAATAAAATAATACATAAAGCAATCACTGACAAAAAGCCAGGAATTGATACGATTGATAACTTATTCATATTTAAAATTTCTTTAAGTGCAATTAACCCTAATAAATATGCTAATGCAACAACAGGTACTCCCCCGTATATAACGATCGGGAGAAATACAGCCATTGCAACGATTGCAGTTATAGTTCTCGTCTTCATTTTTTTCTCCTTTACAGCCCACCAAATCTACGTTGTCTTGACTGATAAATTTTTAAACAATCAATTAGAGATTGCTCATCAAAATCTGGCCATAATGTTTTAGTAAATACAAATTCACTATATGATGATTGCCATATTAAAAAATTACTCAATCTTTCTTCTCCAGATGTACGTATTAATAACTCTGGATCAGGTATTTCAGAAGTGAATAAATGATTTTTAATATGATCTTCGTCTAATTCATCAATCGATAAACGACCATCTTCAACTTCATGGTAAAGTTCTTTAACTGCGTTTACAATCTCAGCTCTTCCTCCATAATTCAGAGCAAAGACAAGATTTAAACCTGTATTATCTTTCGTCTGTTCAATTGCTTCTTCAATTGCACGTTTCGTATGCTTCGGCAATTTTTCTGTAAAACCAATCGTAGTAACTTTAACATTTTTTTCTATTAACTCAGGTAAAAATGTTTTTAAGAAATCACCAGGTAATTTCATTAAATATTTCACTTCATCTTCTGGCCTAGACCAATTTTCAGTTGAAAATGCATATAAAGTTAAATATTTAATACCTAAGTCATTTGCTTTTCTCGTAATTTTTTTAACCGTTTGCATACCTTCATAATGGCCTTTAATTCGGGGCATTTTTTTATTTTTAGCCCATCTTCCATTTCCGTCCATTATAATTGCAATATGATCAGGTACTTTTAAATCGATTTCGTCATTATTTATTTGTTTTTTTTGCTTCTTAAATTTTTTTATCATAGCGTCCTCCATCAAACAAACGCGAATTTATATGTATATCAATTAAACATATCGTAATACATTTTATCACAAAACGAATGTTTCTGTGTATATAAAGAGAAAAGAGTTTTAGTCGTAAAATAATTCATTTAATAAAAAACCAATTTTCAACTTTAAAAAGTATACTTCCGTGCAAAAAACAAGGACAAACCTGAACAAAATCTTTTGATTTTTTTCAGGTTTGTCCATTTATACGAAACTAAATACTTGTCTCGAATTTCATAAAACTTAAACTTCTAAGATGTCATTTTCTTTTTGAGTTGTTAAGTCATCAATTTGTTTAATGAAATCATTCGTAATTTCTTGAACATCATCTGTTTGACTTCTTAAATCGTCTTCAGTAATGTCACCATTTTTTTCTTGCTTCTTCAAATCTTCATTTGAATCACGTCGAATATTACGAATTGCAACTTTAGCATTTTCAGCTTCTTTTTTAGCATCTTTAACTAATTCTTTTCTGCGTTCTTCTGTTAATGCTGGCACAGAGATTCTAATTACTGTTCCATCACTTGTAGGATTTACGCCAAGATTAGCAGCATTGATTGCTTTTAATACATCTTCAACTGAAGATTTATCATAAGGTTGAACAACAAGCAAACGTGCTTCAGGTACAGAAATACCTGCTAATTGTTGAATTGGCGTTGGAGCACCATAATATTCAACAGTTACTCTTTCTAAAAGATTTGCATTTGCATGTCCAGTTCTAATTGCTGCTAAATCTCTACTGAAACTTTCGATTGTTTTTTTCATTTTCGACTTTGTATCTTGAATAACATCTGCCATGGAATTACACCTCGTGTTTATTTTGTAATAATCGTGCCAATTTCTTCGCCTTGAACAGCACGTTTAATATTTCCTTCTTCCATAATTGAGAATACAACAAGTGGGATATCGTTGTCCATACAGAACGATGAAGCTGTTGAATCCATCACTTGTAATCCTTCTTGTAACATTTGGATATATGTTAAACGTTCATATTTTTCTGCAGTAGGATCTACTTTAGGGTCTGCAGAATAAACACCATCTACATTGTTTTTACCCATTAAGATAACATCAGCTTCTACTTCGGCAGCTCTTAATGCTGCAGTTGTATCAGTTGAGAAGTACGGGTTGCCTATTCCTGCTGCAAATATAACAACTCTTTTTTTCTCTAAATGACGAATTGCACGTCTTCTAATATACGGTTCAGCAACTTGCTTCATTTCAATAGAAGTTAGTACTCGAGTATCACACTCTAATTGTTCTAAACTATCTTGTAAAGCTAGGGCATTCATAACTGTTGCTAACATACCCATATAGTCTGCTGTACCACGATCCATTCCTAAATCGCTACCTGTTTTACCTCTCCAAATGTTTCCGCCACCAACAATAACTGCTACTTCACAATCCATTCGTGCTACTTCGGAAACTTGTTGAGCTATACTTTCAATTACTACTGGATTAATGCCAAAGCCAGATTCTCCTGCTAAAGCTTCACCACTTAGTTTTAGAACGACGCGTTTATATTTAGAATTTTTTGTCATCTTAATCCCTCTCTATGCTTATAATTAGGTCTTTATATAACGAAAGAAGACACAAGACGTGTCTTCTTTCTAAAAAGCAATCTTAGTTGCTTTTCATTTGTCCTTTTACTTCATCAGCAAAGTTATCAGAACGTTTCTCGATACCTTCACCAAGTTCGTAACGAACGAAATCTACAAGCACGCCACCATCTGTTTTTAAGAATTCAGCAACAGTTTGGTCTGGGTTTTTAACAAATGCTTGGTCTACAGCACAGATTTCTTCTAAATATTTACGCATTCTACCTTCAACCATTTTTTCAACGATTTTTTCAGGTTTTCCTTCATTTAAAGCTTGTTGTTTAAGAATTTCTTTTTCGTGAGCTAATTCTTCTTCAGAAACTTGATCACGAGAAACAAATTTAGGGTTTAATGCAGCGATGTGCATTGCTACGTCTTTAGCAGCTTCAGTATTAGTAGAACCTTCAACAACTGTTAATACACCAATACGTCCACCCATGTGTAAGTACTCACCGAATGAATCATTATCAGTTTTAGTTTTTAAAGTAAATCTACGTAATGTTAATTTTTCACCAATTGTTGAAATTGCTTCGTTCACTTTTTCTTCTACAGTTTGACCAGAAGCTAATTTAGATGCATTTAATGCGTCTACGTCTGCTGGTTTCACTTCAAGAATATGATCAGCCACTTCTTTAACTAAAGATTGGAAACCTTCGTTACGAGCAACAAAGTCTGTTTCTGAGTTTAATTCAAGAATAACAGCATCGTTTCCTTTAGAAGCTACATAAGTTGTACCTTCTGCAGCGATACGGTCTGCTTTTTTAGCTGCTTTAGCAATACCTTTTTCACGTAAAAAATCTACTGCTTTATCGATGTCACCATCAGTTTCAGTTAAAGCTTTTTTACAGTCCATCATACCTGCGCCAGTTTTTTCACGTAATTCTTTAACGAGTTTAGCTGAAATAGCCATAATCTAATTCCTCCATTTATTTAAATAATTTATTATTAGTAATTCTTTCTAAAAAAAGGTGATAAGTTATAGAACCTTATCACCTTTTTGAAATTATGCTTCAGTAGTTTCAGTTGATTCTTCTTTAGGTGCTTGTTCAGTTTCTTTTAAGTCGATGTTTTGCTCTTGAGCTACATCTTCATTTGAAACGCCTTGTTGACCTTCTAAAATAGCATCTGCCATTTTACCAGTTAACAATTTAACAGCACGGATAGCATCATCGTTTGCAGGGATAACATAGTCGATTTCATCTGGATCACAGTTTGTATCAACAATACCAACGATTGGAATGTTTAATTTACGTGCTTCAGCAATCGCGTTACGCTCTTTACGAGGGTCAACTACGAATAATGCTTGAGGCATTGATTTCATATCACGAATACCGCCTAAGAATTTGATTAAACGGTTGTATTCTTTTTTAAGTTCTACAACTTCTTTTTTAGGTAGTACATCAAATGTACCGTCTTCTTCCATTTTTTCGATTTCAGAAATACGTTTTACACGTTTAGAAATTGTTTTATAGTTAGTTAATGTACCACCTAACCATCTTTGGTTAATGTAGTAGTGTCCAGCACGTTCAGCTTCTTCTTTCACTGACTCTTGTGCTTGTTTTTTAGTACCTACGAATAATACTTTACCGCCTTCTTCAGAAACAGATTTAATAAAGTTGTATGCTTCGTCAACTTTTTTAACTGTTTTTTGTAAGTCGATAATATAGATACCGTTTCTTTCTGTGAAAATATATCTTTTCATTTTTGGGTTCCAACGGCGTGTTTGGTGACCGAAGTGAACACCTGCTTCAAGCAATTGTTTCATTGAGATAACTGCCATGATAATTCCTCCTAATTGGTTTTATTCCTCCATAATCACTCATTATAGCAACAACGTAACACGCTGCACCAAACTATAATCTTCGTGAATATGTGTGAATTTGGCTTTTATAGCCGTTTTTAAATATATCATATCTAAAAAAGTTCATCAAGTATTTTATTTGTTTAATCCTAATTCTTCTAAGAAACGTTCTTTTTTAATTCTAATAAACGTACCTTTCATACCAAGTGAACGTGATTCAATAACGCCTGCACTTTCTAATTTTCTAAGTGCATTTACGATAACTGATCTTGTAATACCAACTCTATCTGCAACTTTTGAAGCAACAAGTAATCCTTCAGGCGCACCTAGTTCTTCAAAAATATGCTCAATTGCTTCTCTTTCAGAATATGATAAAGAATTAATTGCCATAGTAATGGCAGCTTTATCACGAGCTTCTTGTTCAATTTCGTTATGCTTTTCTCTTAAAATTTCCATACCAATTACAGTAGCAGCATATTCGCCTAATACTAAATCATTATCATTAAAGTCTTCAGATACTCTTCCTAAAACAAGTGTACCTAAACGTTCTCCTCCACCTAATAATGGGAATATCGTTGTACGACTATTTGCGAACAACTCTTTGTTTTCTGGTGGGAAAACTGTAAGTATATTTTCAATATCAATATTAGAAGTTGTTTGTTCTACATGCATTAATTGATCTGTATATTCTTTTGGAATATGGCGATCTTCTAGCATTTTAATAATACGTTCATTATTAAGTAGTTCATTTAAGCTTGATCCTAATATTTTACCTCTTCTTGAAACGATAAAAACATTTGTTACTGTTACATCACTAATTGTTTTAGCCATATCTTTAAAATCTACAGCTATACCTTTATGTTTTTGAAGTAATGTATTTAATTCTCTTGTTTTCGATAATAAACTCATATAACTTGCTCCTTTTTTTATAAAATAAATGCGCTTAAGTCTTTATTTGTAGCGATTGATTCTAGTTTTTGATTTACGTATTCTGGTGTAATGTCTACTACTGCGTTTGGCATATTAGAAGCTTCGAAAGAAAGATCTTCTAACATTTTTTCTAAAATAGTATGCAGACGTCTTGCACCAATATTATCTGTTTCTTGATTTACTTGGAAAGCTATTTCAGCTAAGCGATTAATCGCTTCATCTGTAAAGTTTATTGTCACCATTTCAGTTTCAAGTAGTGCTTTATACTGCTCTAATAATGATTGTTTTGGTTCTTTTAAAATTTTTACAAAGTCCTCAGTTGTTAAGCTATCAAGTTCAACTCTAATTGGAAATCTACCTTGTAGCTCTGGGATTAAATCACTAGGTTTAGACATATGGAATGCACCAGCACCTATAAATAAAATATGCTCTGTGTTAATTGAACCATATTTTGTTTGAACAACGCTTCCTTCAACAATTGGAAGAATGTCTCTTTGAACACCTTGACGTGATACATCTTGTCCACCATTGTTATTACTTACAGCAATTTTATCGATTTCATCAATAAATACCATACCCATTTGTTCTGTTAGTTGAATAGCTTCTTCGTTAACTGATTCTTGATCTATTAACTCATTAGCTATTTCATCAATAAGTATTTTTCTTGCTGTTTTAACAGGTAAATTGCGTTCGATTTTCTTCTTAGGCATCATTTGACTTAACATATCTTGCATTTGTGGGTTGTTATCCATTCCCATCATACCTAATGATTGTTGTTCTTGCTCAACTTTGATTTTTACATATTCTTCTTCTAACTCACCATTAAATAGTTGTTTCTTAATGTCTTCTCTTTTAGTCTTAATTTCATCTGTTGGCGCTTCTTCTACTTCCTCTTGTTGATTAAAGTTAGGGAACTGTCCGCCAAACAATGATTCTAAAGGATTGTTTCCATTACTTTGCGCTTTTTTCTTCATGCTTGGCACAAGTAATTTCACTAAACGTTCATTAGCTTTTTGAGTTGCTTCATTTAAAACGCCTTTTTTCTTTTCTTCTTTAACGATTCTTCTGCCTACTTCGACTAAGTCACGAATCATGCTTTCAACATCTCGTCCGACATAACCGACTTCAGTAAATTTCGTCGCTTCAACTTTAACGAAAGGTGCACCAACTAACCTAGCCATTCTTCTTGCTATTTCTGTCTTTCCGACACCAGTTGGCCCAATCATTAAAATATTTTTAGGAATAATTTCATTTCTTAATGATTCTTCAAGTAAACTTCTTCTATATCTGTTTCTTAAAGCAATCGACACTTTACGTTTAGCATCTTGTTGACCAATAATATGGTCGTTTAATCGATCTACTATTTCATGCGGTGTCATTTTTAATTGATTTTGTGACAACCTTGAACCCTCCATTTATATTTCTTCTACTTTAATTTCATGATTTGTAAATACACAAATGTCTGCAGCAGTATTCAATGAAGCTTCGGCAATTTCTTTAGCTGATAAATGTGAAGCATATGATTTAAGTGCTCTTCCCGCACTTAAAGCGTAGTTGCCACCTGAGCCAATTGCAATAATACCATCATCAGGTTCGATTACTTCACCAGTACCACTTACGACAAGTAAATCTGTTTCATTCATAACGATTAACATTGCTTCAAGTTGACGCAACATTTTATCTCCTCGCCATTCTTGCGCAAGTTCTACAGCTGCTCTTGTTAAATTACCGCTATACTCTTGTAATTTAACTTCGAATTTTTCAAATAGTGTAAACGCATCTGCAACACTCCCAGCAAAACCAGCTACTACTTGGTCATGGTAAAGACGTCTAACCTTTCTTGCAGTTTGTTTCATGATGACTTGTTCGCCCAATGTTACTTGACCGTCACCTGCCATTGCTGAACGGCCATTATGTCTAATTGCAAAAATTGTTGTTGCATGTAATGATGAACTCATTATTAATTCTCCTTTATGCACGTGGATGTGCAGATAAATAAACTTTTCTTAATTGATCCTTTGTAACATGTGTATATTGACTTGTTGTAGATAAGCTTTCGTGTCCTAATAAGCTTTGAACACTTCTCATGTCGGCACCTTGGTTTAGAAGATGTGTAGCAAAAGTATGTCTCAACTTATGAGGATGTATATGATAAACACCTTGCGTGCGCTTTACAATTTCATTTAATGTATATCTTACGCCACGCTCAGTAATTGCCTGTCCTCTCATATTCACGATTAAATATTCATGATCTATATTTAATTGACTTCTAAAATCCTCAATATAATCCGTTATAGCATTTTGGCAATACTCACCAAACGGCACAATTCTTTCTTTATTACCTTTACCTAATACTTTCACAAAAGAATAATTCAAATCAATATCTTTCATTTGAATATGAACTAATTCTGAGACGCGGATACCAGTTGCATATAATAGCTCTAATATCACTCTGTCACGAATATTAGTTTTCTTTCCATCATTTAAAGTTTGAAATAATTTTTCCATTTCTTCTTCATAGAAAAAGCTAGGTAAATGATGTTCTTTTTTCGGGTGTACTAGCTGAACAAAAGGGTTTTGAATATCACTATCAATGCTCATCCAATATTGATATAAAGATCTAAGAGTCGAAATTTTACGTGACACACTCGTACGTTTATGCCCTTTATCATATAAAAACGCAAGATATCTTCTGGCATCTTTATATTCAAATGCATCTAACGATAAATGTTCAGATTGTAAAAATGAATTAAACTCATTTAAATCAAGTTGATAAGCATTTAAAGTATGCACTGAAAAATGTTTTTCGAATGTTAACATATCTATAAATTGTTTTTCAATTGCATGCATATACTCACACTCCCCAATTTATCTGAATTGTATCACAATTCTAATGAATCTTAAAATATTTAACTATAGCATCACTTTAAATGAATCTAAATGCTTTAAAGCGCGGTTTGCTAATTTTTCGTAACGTTCTCTTTTGTCTTTAATTCTTTTTTCTAATGCGGGTAATAAACCAAAATTAGCATTCATAGGTTGGAAGTTCTTATTATTATTCGCGTGTGTAATATAATATGCCATGCTACCTATAACTGTTTCTCTAGGAAATACAATTGGTTCTAAACCAGTTACGAGTTTGCTAGCATTAATACCCGCAATCAAACCACTTGCAGCACTTTCAACATATCCTTCAACGCCAGTCATTTGTCCAGCAAAGAATAAATCTTCACGTGATTTTAATTGATATGTTTCTTTTAATGCATTTGGTGAATTAATAAAAGTATTTCGATGCATAACGCCATATCGAACAATATCTACATTTTCCAATCCTGGAATTAATGAAATCACTTCTTTTTGAGCGCCCCATTTCAAATGCGTTTGGAAACCTACAATATTATATAAAGTTCCCGCTGCATCATCTTGTCTAAGCTGCACAACAGCGTAAGGACGTTCGCCAGTTTTAGGATCTTCTAGCCCTACTGGTTTCATCGGACCAAATAATAAAGTCTTCTTACCTCTCTCTGCCATAACTTCAAAAGGCATACAACCATCAAAATAAATTTCTTTTTCAAATTCTTTTAAAGGTACAACTTCTGCGTTTATCAATGCATCATAAAAAACATTAAACTCTTCTTCTGTCATTGGACAGTTTAAATATGCGGCATCGCCTTTATCATATCTAGATTTCAAATAAACTTTATCCATATTTATTGAATCTTTTTCGATAATTGGTGCAGCAGCATCATAGAAATATAATTGTTCTTCACCTGTTATATTAATAATCTGTTTCGTTAAGTTTTCAGTTGTTAACGGACCAGTTGCAATGATAGTTGGACCATCTGGTATTTTTGTAATTTCTTCGTTCATTACTGTTATGTTCGGATGATTTTTCAAAGTATCTGTAATATATCCTGAAAAATCATGTCTATCGACAGCTAAAGCGCCACCTGCTGGAACACGTGCATTGTCTGCTGCTTTTATGATGAGTGAGTCCAATTGTCTCATTTCTTCTTTCAATACACCAACAGCATTCGTTAACTCATTTCCTCTTAATGAGTTTGAACAAACAAGTTCAGCAAATTTGTCAGTATGATGAGCCGGCGTTTGTTTCACAGGTCTCATTTCATATAATTTAACTTTCAAACCTCTTTTTGCGATTTGATAAGCCGCTTCAGAACCTGCCAGACCAGCACCAATAACATTTATTGAAGTCATATTGTATGCCTCCTTAGTTTTTCTTTTTTATCCCATATTGAATTGTATAACAAATTTGAATTTAATCAAATAATAAAGTTACGCCAATTTCCAAAAGTTTTTTGACAAAAAATTGGATTGTCGTATAAAAAAACATAAAACAATCCTGAAAAAATTCCTAGATTTTTTTCAGGATTGTTTATTTTTGTACGCAACTATAAACTTTTGTTCTAGCTACTCTTTATTTATTTTTGTTCTTGCTCTTTATAATCACAATTTGGACATAGTACTTGAGCTGATTTTCCTTTTTTACGTTCTACAAGTACAGTATCACATTTCGGACATGAACGATCCAATGGTTTATCCCATGAAGTGTAATCACATTCTGGATATCTTGAACAACCATAGAATATTCTATTCTTTTTAGATTTACGTTCTACTACTTCGCCCTCTTTACATTTCGGACATTTCACACCAATTGTCTTAATAATTGCTTTCGTATTTCGACATTCAGGGAAATTAGAACATGCCATAAATTTACCATATCTGCCCATTTTGTATACCATTGGAGAACCACAAAGTTCGCAATCTTCTCCAGCTGGTTCGTCTTTTATTTCGATTTTTTCCATTTCTTCTTCTGCTCTAGCAACATCAATTTTGAAGTTTTCATAGAACATTTCTATTACTTTCTTCCATTCAATTTCGCCATCAGCCACTTTATCTAATAAAGTTTCCATGTTTACTGTGAAATCTACATCAATAATTTCTGGGAAGTATTCTTTAACAGATTCGTGAACAATTTCACCTAATTCTGTTGGTACAAATCGTTTTTGATCGACTTTTACATAATTCCTTTTTTGTATTGTATCGATTGTTGGTGCATAAGTTGATGGACGTCCTATTTTAAGTTCTTCTAACGTTTTAACTAAACGTGCTTCTGTATATCTTGGTGGTGGTTGTGTAAAGTGTTGTTTTGGATCAATTTTTTCTGCAGTAACCATATCCCCTTTTTCTAAAGGTGGTAACTTGCCATCTTTTTCTTCATCTTGATCGTCATTAGCTTCAACATACACTTTCATGAAACCTTTGAATTTTATTGTTTGACCATTCGCTCTAAATTTCAAATTACCTTGCGTAATATCCGCAGCTACTGTATCAGCAATTGCTGGAGCCATTTGACTTGCCATAAATCTTTCCCAAATCAATTTATATAGACGATATTGATCTCTAGTTAAATATGACTTCATTTGGTCAGGTGTACGGTCAACACTTGTAGGTCTTACAGCTTCATGGGCATCTTGAGCACCTTGCTTACCTGTTGCTGCTTTACTTTTAGAAAGATACTCTTTACCGTATTGATTTTCTATAAACGTTGCCGCTTCAGCTTTCGCACTGTCTGCAATACGTGTAGAGTCTGTTCTCATATATGTGATTAAACCGACTGTGCCTTGTTTTTTCAAGTCGATACCTTCATATAGTTGTTGCGCTAACATCATTGTTTTTCTCGCTTTAAAATTCAATTTACGAGATGCTTCTTGTTGTAATGAAGAAGTTGTAAATGATTTAGCAGGGTGTCTTAATTTTTCTTTCTTCGTTACTTGTGTAACTTCAAATTTATCGCCATCTAATTGCGTTGTAATTTTTTGTACATCGCCTTCATTTTTTAATTTAACTGGTTTGCTCTTCTCGTGTAAGAATTTAGCACTAAACGTTTTAGTTTTATGCTTAAACAAACCTTCAATTGTCCAATATTCTTCAGGTTTAAAATCTTTAATTTCATTTTCACGATCTATTACAAGTCTTAATGCTACTGATTGTACACGACCTGCAGATAAGCCTTTTTTAACTTTTTTCCATAATACAGGAGAAATGTTATAACCAACTAATCTATCTAGAATTCGACGTGCTTGTTGCGCGTCTACTAATTCATGTTCAATTTCTCTAGGATGTTTGAAACTATCTTTTACCGCATCCTTAGTTATTTCATTAAATACGACTCTTGATTTTTTATTTTTATCAATGTCTAATATATGCGCTAAATGCCATGCAATAGCTTCACCTTCGCGGTCAGGGTCACTTGCGAGATAAACGTTTTTAGCTTTTTTAGCATAACGTTTTAAATCTTTAACGACTGGTCCTTTACCTCTAATAGTTATATATCTAGGTTCATAATTATTTTCAACATCTACACCCATTTGGCTACGTGGCAAATCTCTTACATGCCCCATTGATGCAATGACTTTATATTTTTTTCCTAAATACTTTTCTATCGTCTTAGCTTTTGCAGGCGATTCAACAATGACAAGATTTTCTGCCAAAGTAAGTCCCCCTTGCTTTCTATTGATTACAAATGTAAATGATAAACTGACAAATTCAGCTTTGTCAATTAAAAGAATTTAAAATTATCAAATTTTATTTTTAATATGTCGAAAATCTTCTATTATATCTTCGGCATTTTGTACAAGTTTAGCACCTTCTTGTATACGTTTATTCACACCTTTACTTAACGATTGAAAAATTGTACCCGGACAACAATAAACGTTTCTATTTTGATCTAACGCCTGGTCTATTGTTATTAAAGAGCCACTCCGTTCATTCGCCTCAGTAACAAGAATTCCTTGACTCAATCCACTGATTATACGATTTCTTTCAGGAAAACGCCACTTTTGAACTTTTGTAGTAGGATAATATTCACTAATAACAAGTTGATGTTTTCGCATTACTGAATTTAAACATTTAGTAGATTTTGGATAATGATAATCTAAACCAAACGCAGCAACACCAATTGTATGCCCACCACTTTCAATCGTTTTTAAATGTGCAAAATAATCCGCGCCCATCGCCATACCAGAAACAATTGTAATATTATGACGAACCAAATCAGGAACTAAAACATTACAAAGCTGCTCAGTATACGTAGTAGCTTTTCTCGAACCAACAATTGCCAACTTCCTTTGATTATACAATAAATTCATATTTCCTCTACCAAAAATAATAAAAGGATAATCATAAATCTCTTTTAATAAAAATGGATAATCCTCTTGATTACTAAAAATCATTTGAATATTGCGCTTTGATATCGAATCGACAATTAGATCAATTTCACTATCTTGATATCTATTATACATTTCTACCATTTTATTATAGTTCTTAACATTTTTACCCATGAAATGAATAAACGCATGCCTATCATTAACAAAAGCTAATTGAGTATCATACCTTTTCATTTTATGAATTTGTTGAGTAGTAAAACCCGAGTAAACTAATTTTAAAACCGTTTCTTGAAATACATCCATATAAAATTATACTCCTTTCATGGTGGTGTGGATGGATTTATTAAAATATTCCTTGTGTAGATCGTGTTGTTAGGGAAAGTAATGGCAAAAAGACGATATACACTTCGCTAACGAGATTGTTTTTATCTAGTAATCCACCTTAATACCGTACTTTTTGCCTAAATTCACTTCATTTGACTATGTAAAACAGCTCTAACTAGATTGTTTTTCATTTCTTTCTAGTTAGAGCTATAAATGCAAAGATTCATTATAATATCACACCAAAAATACCTCTCTATCAGCGCTAACGAGATTGTTTTTATTTTCTTTCCCCTTAGAATTTCTAACGGGATTGTTTTTCATTTCTTTCACGTTAGAGCTATAAACACAAAGATTTATTGTAATATCACACCAAAAATACCTCTCTATCAACGCTAACGGGATTGTTTTCATTTTCTTTCCCCTTAGAATTTCTAACGGGATTGTTTTTCATTTCTTTCACGTTAGAGCTATAAACGCAAAGATTTATTGTAATATCACACCAAAAATACCTCTCTATCAACGCTAACGGGATTGTTTTTATTTTCTTTCCCCTTAGAATTTCTAACTAGATTGTTTTTCATTTCTTTCACGTTAGAGCTATAAACGCAAAGATTTATTGTAATATCACACCAAAAATACCTCTCAATCAACGCTAACGGGATTGTTTTTATTTTCTTTCACGTTAAAGCTATCCTTTATCAATAAATTATTCATTTTCTAAATTCCTTCAACATATAAGTCTTATATCGTTGCCCAATTGAACAAAATTTTTCATTACAGATACTTCTAACCGTATATACATTCTCCGCTTCACACCATTCGACTGCTTCAGCTAATGTAAAGCCTTCTGTTCCTTTGATTAAGCCTAGCTCTATCAAATTAAAGTAATACACTTTGCTTCTTTTTATCGTCTTTTTACAATATATACAACTTGAAAATTTCTTTCGATTTTCTATTACCATTGTGTGCATTTTTCTGCAGTTTGGGCATTTAATACCTTTTTGAATAAGATTAAAGTCTGGTTTTTTAATAGATTGAAATTGATGTGAAAATGGTTTCTGTGCTTTGAGGATGTGTTGTAATATGAGTTTGTTTTTGGTGATATTATGTGATTGAAATAGTTTCGGGAATTTGCGGAATTCTGATCTCAATAATACTTCTTCTCGATTGGGAATTGTATTAAGTGGCGTGAACGTAGGATTTGAAAAGATTACATAGCCTTTTATAGGTAAATTTATTCCTAATTGTAGATGGCATAACTTTTCTAGATTTTTTCGTGATTTATTCATTTGATTATAAGGAAGTGGATATTCATTTTGATTCGAACTTTTCATGAATTTATCATGAAAGGTGAAGTCTCCATAGTTGTGTTTCACTTCTAAAATTGTAATTTGATCATCCTGTACAATGAGAAAATCAATTTGAAATTTTTGATCGACAACAAACTCTAAGTCATGTGCATAAATAATTTTATCGGATTCTTTTAAAGTTTCATTTACTGCCATTTCACCTTCGAAACCAGTTGTTTGTTTATATACTTCGACTCGTGATTCTTTAAAGTCATACCTGGATTCTAGTGCTTTAAAATAATATATCTCAATACTATTATTCATCTCTCACTCCTATATCCTAATTTTTTACATTATTATAATATATTTATTTCTCTCAGTCTATAAAAAACACAAATAAGCACAGTGAAAACGATATGTTTTCACTGTGCTATCAATATTTAATTATTTAATTGTTAAGCATTTTTCATATAAACCGTCTTCTTTTTTAATACGGTTAATTAATGTTTCTGCTATAACTGAAGGTGTGTCTGCTGTGTCTACACCGCAATCATTAAGTGTTTTAATTTTTTCTGAAGCAGTACCTTTACCGCCAGAAATAATTGCACCAGCATGACCCATACGTTTACCTGGAGGCGCTGTTTGTCCACCAATGAAACCAACTACAGGTTTAGTCATATTAGCTTTAATCCATTCAGCAGCTTCTTCTTCTGCTGTACCACCAATTTCACCAATCATCACAACTGCATAAGTATCATCGTCTTCATTGAATGCTTTTAATACATCAATAAAGTCTGTTCCATTTACAGGGTCTCCACCAATACCAACAGCTGTTGTTTGACCAATACCTGCTTGAGTTAATTGATGTACTGCTTCGTAAGTTAAAGTACCTGAACGAGATACAACACCTACGTGACCTTTTTTATGGATATAACCAGGCATGATACCAATTTTACATTCGTCAGCAGTGATAACACCTGGACAGTTTGGTCCAATTAAACGTGTTTTCTTACCTTCTAAGTATCTTTTAACTTTAATCATATCAATAACTGGAATATGTTCAGTAATACAAATAGCTAAATCTAATTCAGCATCTGCACTTTCAATAATTGCATCTGCAGCGAATGGCGCAGGAACGTATATAACTGATACAGTAGCGCCAGTTTTTTCTACAGCTTCTTCAATTGTATTGAATACAGGTACGCCTTCAACTACTTGTCCGCCTTTACCAGGTGTAACCCCAGCGACGATTTGAGTACCGTATTCTAACATTTGTTTTGTATGGAAAAGTGCTGTTGCACCAGTAATACCTTGTACTAATACCTTTGTGTTTTTATCGATAAATACACTCACGTAACTCTCCGCCTTTCTTATCGTTCTTGAACTAATTTAACAATTTTTTGAGCGCCGTCAGCCATAATTGAGGCAGGTTCGATTGCTAAACCAGATTCTTTTAAGATTTGTTTACCTTGTTCTACATTAGTTCCTTCAAGTCTTACAACTAAAGGCATATCTAATGAAACTTCTTTAACCGCTGCTACAATACCTTCCGCAATAACATCACATTTCATGATTCCACCAAAGATATTTACAAAAATACCTTGTACTTGTGAATCACCTAATATAATTTTAAATGCTTCAGTAACTTTTTCTTTTGTAGCGCCGCCCCCTACGTCAAGGAAGTTAGCCGGATTTCCGCCAAAGTGATTAATTGTATCCATCGTAGCCATAGCTAAACCAGCTCCGTTAACCATACAACCAATATTTCCATCTAAAGCGATATATGATAAATCATATTTAGATGCTTCGATTTCTTTTTCATCTTCTTCTTCTAAGTCACGCATTTCAACGATATCTTTATGTCTAAATAAAGCATTATCGTCAAAGTTAACTTTTGCATCAAGTGCTAAAACATCGCCTTCACCAGTTGTTACTAATGGGTTAATTTCAACAATTGAACAGTCTTTTTCTACAAACACATTATATAAAGACATCATTAATTTTACAGCTTTATTCACTGATTCTTTAGGAATGTTAATGTTAAATGCTATTCTTCTTGCTTGGTAAGGCATTAATCCAGTAACTGGATCAATTACTTCTTTGAAGATTTTTTCAGGTGTTGCTGCTGCAACTTCTTCGATTTCTGTTCCGCCTTCTTCAGACGCCATTAACGTAATACGATCAGTTGCTCTGTCGATAACAAAACCGATGTAATATTCTTTTTGAATATCGCAACCTTCTTCAACTAAAAGGCGTTTAACTTCTTTACCTTCAGGGCCAGTTTGATGTGTAACGAGAACTTTGCCTAATAATTCTTTAGCGTATTCACGTACCTCATCTAATGACTTAGCAATTTTAACGCCACCAGCTTTACCACGACCACCGGCATGGATTTGTGCTTTTACTACATATACATTTGATTCTAATTCTTTTGCCTTTTCCACTGCTTCAGCAGGTGAAAAAGCCACTGAACCATTAGGTACAGCTACGCCCATTGAGCGAAAAATCTCTTTACCTTGATACTCATGGATATTCATTCTCCATCCTCCTAATACATACAATAATGTTTGCTTGCCTCTCAATTATAGAAAATGTAAGCGTTATTGTAAACAAGGAGAGTCTAATTTTTCGAATTGTTTGAATAATATTTCACTTTTGATTTTATTGGCTCGAATGTTAAACGGTGAATAGGGGTTATACCTATACGTTCTATCCCTTCTAAATGGGCTTTTGTGCCATAGCCTTTATTTTTGTCAAAATCATATCCAGGATATTGAATATTGTAGTCATTCATCAATTTATCTCTATATTCTTTTGCTATGACACTTGCTGCAGCGATCGACACACTATTTGCGTCACCTTTAATTATAGATGTTTGTGGAATTCCGTTATCTAATGTCATAGCATCAATTAACAGATGATCTGGTTTAACATCTAATTGGTCTATTGCTCTTTGCATCGCTACTTTAGTTGCTTGATAAATATTTAATTCATCAATTTCTTCAACAGATGCTATTCCGATTCCGACTGAATGTGCATTTGCATATATTTTTTCTTCAAAATACGCGCGCTTACTTTGTGATAAAGCTTTAGAATCTGTTATACCAATATAGTTATGCCCTTCTTCTAAAATGACAGCACTCGCTACTACTGGTCCTGCAAGGGGTCCTCTCCCTACTTCATCTATTCCGCAAATTAATGCTTCTTTATTGTTGTTCAAAATTTCATTTTCATATGCATTCATTTTTATATATTGTTGTTTTAACAATTCTTGCTGTTCAAAAACTCTCTGCATTTTTGCTATTTTAGCTTGAACGCCTTTTCTTTCATCATTGAAATAAGAAGATGCTTCTAATTCTTCAATCGATGTATATTGACTGATTTCTAATGAAATGTCTTTAATGCTCTTCTGTTTCATGTAAGCCTTCCTTCATTTCATCATATAAATCAAAACTATAATTACCGATTTTAGCATTTCTTAAATCTCTAATAATGAGTTCTGTTACAGATTCATAATCGACTTCATTTCCTCGTTTTAACATACCTCGTCGTTTACCAATTTGATCAAATAAATCTACTACTTCTCCGTCTTCTTCTAATTCAATTTGATAAAATTGTTCAAGTTTTGCTGGATCATTTTTCAATAAAAAGTTCAATCCATAAATCGCAACTTCATCTAAATGAACGATGCTGTCTTTAATTGCACCTGTTAAACTTAATTTTTTTCCGATTGTTTGATCTTCAAACTTCGGCCATAAAATCCCCGGTGTATCTAGTAGTTCTAATTCTTTACCAACTTTGATCCATTGTTGTTTTTTTGTTACGCCAGGTGTATTTCCTGTTTTAGCAATTGATTTTTTGGCTAATTTATTAATAAGCGTTGATTTCCCAACATTTGGTATACCAACAATCATCGCTCTAATCGCTCTTGGTCTTAAACCTTTATTCTTTTCTCTTTCGAATTTTTCTTTAGTAGCAGCTTGTGCAGCCTTCATCAGCTCACCTAAATGTTTGCCGTGCTTAGAATCAATTTGAACTGGGAAAAATCCTTGGTTTTTAAAATATTGCATCCATTTGTCTGTTTCACTTTGCTTAGACATATCTTTTTTATTTAAAATTACCACTCGTGGTTTTTGTGTAACGATCTCATCAATCATTGGATTTCTTGAAGATAACGGTATTCTCGCATCAACAAGTTCAAATACGACATCTACCATTTTTAGTTGTTCTGTTACTTCTCGTCTTGCTTTGGCCATGTGACCTGGGAACCATTGTATAGTCATTTATATTTATCCTTTCTTATTCTTAACTTATGAAATATGATTTATGCTATATTAACCATATAGATATAGGAGGTTTTTTTAATAATGTTAATTTCAATTATAGTTCCTGTTTTCAATGAGGAAACTAATATCTCTATTTTACATGAAAAAGTGAAGAACGTCTTTTTAAATTTATCGCATCAGTATGAAATCATTTTTGTTAACGATGGTTCAAGTGATCATTCACTTAATGTAATGAAATCTTTATCGGAAAATGATAAAAATGTTAAGTATCTATCTTTCTCAAATAATTTCGGAAAAGAATCGGCTATGTATTGTGGCCTTGAAAATGCTACTGGAGATGCAGCGATTATTATGGATTCTGATTTACAGCATCCTCCTGAACTCATTCCAGAGATGATTAAATTAAATCAAGCTGGTTATCATCAAGTTGTTGCTTTGAGAAACCGCGATAATGAATCTATGATTAAAAAATTACCTGCTACGATATTTTATAAATTATCAAAATATGTTGTCGATATACAGTTAAAAAGTGGCGAAGGAGATTTTCGCTTAATTTCAAGAGATGTTATTGAATCTATATTAAAATTGCCGGAATACAATAGATTTTCAAAAGGTATTTTTGAATGGGTTGGTTATTCAAAAACGACTTTAAAGTTTGATCATCAAGAGAGACATGAAGGTAAATCAAAGTTTTCGTTTTTTAAATTACTTGATTATGGTATAGATGGTATTATCAGTTTTAACAATAAACCATTAAGATTATGTTTTTACTTTGGTGGCCTCACCATGTTGATATGCCTTTTATACATATTTATAACATTTATTAATATTCTTCTTCACGGCGTTGAAGAACCTGGTTACTTCACAATTATTTCAGCTATACTCTTCTTAGGTGGACTACAACTATTTAGTTTAGGCGTTATAGGGGAATATATAGGCCGTATTTATTATGAAACTAAGTCTCGTCCAAAATACATCGTAGATCAATCAAATATACAGAAAAAGAAATCAAGTTGATTTGTACTGATAGGTGGCACAGATGAAAAATAAAATTAAACAACACTTATATAAAAGAAAAGAAATTTACATATTTATTTTATTATTCATGGTATTGGCGATATTAGGCCATGGATACGTACTTTACCGTTTTTTAAAAGATGGCATTTTGTTTACTGGACCAAATGATGGCATTGAACAAATGTTACCCATCCAAATGTATCTTTATGAACATTGGACGCACGGTTCCTTTTTCTATTCAACAGATTTAGGTCTTGGTGGCGATATGCTTAAAGACTTTGCTTATTATTTCTCCACAAACATATTATTTATTATGAACGTCATTTTTATATGGATTGGATCATTTATATTTAATTATAATACTGATCATATGATATTTTGGACAGAAAATGCCATTGTCATATCGATTGTTAAATCATTTTTAATCATGCTTTCAACCTTTTTACTTTTTAAAAAGCTAGGTTTAAATAAATTAGCTTCTGTTGTCGCAGCATTTTTATTCGCTGTATCTCCAATATATTTTAGATTCACTGTATATTGGCCATTTTTCAGTGATGTGTTTGTTTTATTACCTTTATTATTATTAAGTATAGAACGATATTTAAAAAATAAAAAAATCGGCATGTTCATCGTCATTGTGACCATTACATTTATTAATAATTTTTACTTTGCTTATTATCAATTGTTAATTGGACTTATTTACTTTTTATATCGATTTATATTTCAACATAAAGATGACATCGTCCCACGTTTTCAACAACTTAAAATATTTTTCATAGCGAGCGTGCTCGGATTAGGTTGTAGTTTGTTTATATTCTTTCATGCTGCAACTGGATTTTTAGGAAACAATAGAGCAAGATACGGTGGCAAAATCCCTTTATTATCAGACTTTACAAAGCACGATAATATATTTTATGACAACTATTTAATCGTTGTACTATTTGTCGCGATTCAAGCTTTACTTACGTTCAAACTATATAAACATTACTATTTCCGTTTGTTTAGTATATTTACGATAGCTTTTATGATTGCAAGTTTCATACCTTTCGTAGATAGCGTATTTAATGGATTTTCAGCACCTCAAAAGAGATGGCATTATTTATTAACGTTCTTCTCAAGCGGTTTAATTGCACTATATATTTATTACTTTAAATCCATTCCAATAAAGCATTACGTGATGACTTGTATACCAAGCTTTATCATTATTTTTGCGAGCTATATGATTACGAAAGATTATGTTGTATGGATATGGATGGTACCCATTTTATTTATAATTGGTCTCGTTGTGCTTACTTTTAAAAAGAACACGTATCTCATAATTTCTTATGCAGGTGCTATTTTATTGCTATCATTTCTTGTTTCAAAAGAACATAGTAAAAATCAAATCTATCATGATGACCATGAAAAAAGAGCGAATACATTTTATATTCAAGCGAGTACGTTTGATAGCGGACTTCAAAGAAAACATCTAAAACAAATTAAAAAACAAACAACGAGCGACGAAAGAATTGCTTGGAGAGTACTAAACGAAGATAATACACCAATGTATCAGCACTTTAAAGGCATGAGCTTATATTCTAGTATTTTCGATGGTGGTTTGAATGATTATTTGTACAATAAAGCAAAAGTCAATTTACAAAACGAATCATTAAGCAAATATAGTAATATGCAAGGTCGTTCTAATTTATACAGCTTATGGTCAACAAAATTTCTTATGAAAAAAAGTTACCAACAAGAAACACCTGCTAATTTTAAATTAGTGAGTGATGATGGCAAATATCAAATTTTAAAAAATGAACAAATGCTACCTGCTGTTAAAGTTACAGATAAATATTACGATTCTAATCAAATTCATACACCAATTGAGCTTGAACACGCTATGATCAAAGGTGCCGTGACATCCGATACATCTAAACAGTTTACTAAATTAAAAGATTCACCAAATTTATTAAATAAAGCAACAATAACAGAGCGAAATGCAACCTATCACAACGAAAAGTTAACAGTTCCAAATAATGGTGACGGCTTAACGCTGACGTTACCTAAAAATATAGCATCACGATATCAAGATATGTACTTAATGTTACATATTGAGCGTATGCCACCCCAATCTAATTACACGTTGCAAATTAACGACTATGATAATAATCGATTATTTAAAGACTCTAAATATCGTATGAATCAAGACGATTTATTGTATCGTGTCCCAATCAATAAAGATGGGAAGATTTTCATAGCGTTAACAAATGGCAAATATAAACTTAAACTGCAAGGATTATACGGCGAAGATTATCAAACACTTAAAAATGCAGATAAGAAAAAGCACTACACTTACAAAGAAAAAAATAATACCATTAACATCCATCTAAAAGATCATAAATCAGGTACTGCTGTAGTAAACATACCATATAGAGAAGGTCTTAAAGCAAAAGTAGACGGTAAAACAGTTAACGTTAAAAAAGTTAATCAAATTATGACGGGTATAGATGTGAAGAAAAATAGTGAGCATATAGAAATCACTTATGCGCCACCATATTTTAAAACGATGATGATTGTTTCAATTATATCTATTATATTATCCATCGTTTTCACAAGAAAAATGAATAAAAAATGACTCAAAGAGCGTTCATAAGCACCATGGTTGAACGCTCTTTTTATTCTAAGAAACATTAAAAATGCGTTTACAGTTGTCATTATATGGGAATAACTTAAAGTTCTATTTACATTTATAAATTAACATACGAGGTACACACTATGATAAAAAAATACAAAGAAATAATTGCTTTAATACTGCTATCAATAACGATAGCCTTTATATATTATCTTCCAACAATATATAGATTTATAAAATACGGAGATTTATATACAAGTGTTGGAGATGGTCTAAAACAGATGATACCCTTCCAAATGTTTCTCGTTCAACACGCTAAACAGCTCACAATGTTTTACGACATCGGGTTTGGACTTGGTGGAGATTATTTTTCCGATTTAAGTTATTATTACTCCACTTCCCCATTTGCTTGGATAGGTGTTTTATTTGTATTACTTTATCAGTTCATTACGCATTCCGATTATTTGTTACAAATTGTCATCGCAAATCAAATCGTAATTGCTATATTTAAATGCACTTGTATTTTGATTGTTACATATTTTTTATTCTTGAAATATAACGTTAGCCGCATGTATGCATTTATAGGTAGTATGCTTTATGCATGTTCGACTGTTTATTATTATTTCACATTCACTTGGTCATTTTTCAGTGATGTCATGTTCTATTTACCACTTGCTCTATTAGGAATTGAACGACTATTTACTCAGAAAAAAGTAACAGTACTCATTATCGCCATTGCCATAACAATCACTTCAAACTTTTATTTTACATACTATGAATTCTTAATTTTAGCTTGCTACACTTTGTATAGACTCATTTTCAAATATAAAAAAGACATTCTTAATTTAAAACAAAAAGTCATTTACTTAGTCATGTGTGTTCTAATTGGTTTTTTAATAGGTAATTTTGGTTTTGTACAAGGTGTCTTGTCATTTTTAGAAAATGATAGAAGTATAATCAATAATCACGTTGAACCTTTAATACCTTTTACAAAACAATATAACGTTTTATACGGTGGATTTTATATAACAATTTCCTTCCTATCCGTTATAGCGTTATTTTTAGTACCTTTATATAAAAAGTATTACTTTAGACTCATTGCTACCTTTACGATACTTAGTTTAATAGGGTCTTTATCACCATATTTCGATTCATTTTTCAATGGCTTTTCAATGCCTGAACGAAGATGGATTTACGCATTAGCCCTATCTACAGCTGCACTATCGAGTATGGTCTTACAACATATTAAATTGATTACGTTAAAACAGTTTTTATTAGCAACAATTGCACCACTATTATTTATAGCTGTATCCGCAATTTGGCAGCAAAGCTTTTACACTTGGTTAATTTTCATACCAATAATATGTATACTCATCGTGCTAAAAATTAAATTTAACTTTAAATATATTAATTTATTAATATGTATAGCTGTGATTGCTTATCAATTTACACTTATACAAAATTATCAAGAAAATGTATTAAAAAAATATACACCAAATAAGAATACGATAAAAACTTCTCATATTTACACAAATAAAACAGCTTCAAAAATTGATCAATTAAAACGTAATCGTGTTGATGATTTTAGAAGAATGGATATGTTAAGACCTATATCTGTTAATTCGCAAATGTATTATGATTTCAATGGAACAAAACTATATAGCAGTATTTACAATGCAGATATTTTGAAATTTTATGAAAAAGATTTACTTGTCAGCATGCCGAGAAACAGTAATAGTTATTACGCAAGTATGTCGGAAAGAGCGAACTTAAATAGTCTATTTAATATCGATTATACGATTAAAGATCAAGATAATTTACACTACCCTGCTCATTCACGTGTAATTGATTCATTTAAAGATCAAGAAAAAACATATAATATATACGAAAACACTCTAAAACTTCCAAGTGCAAGAGTCGTTCAAAATATTTATAACGAAAAAGACTTAAAATCACCTTTAGAAAAAGAACACGCAATGCTAAATGGTATTATCACAAAAGATAAAAAATCTAATCATAAAATGAAACATCCATCAAACCTTAAAGATTCAGCTAAAATTTCATACGAAAATGCATCGTATGACGGTAAGCAATTAAAAGTAAATAAAAACGGTGGCGGGTTAATCATTAATTTACCAAAAGACACATCCAAAAAATACAACTCATTATATTTAATGTTGGATGCACAAATTAAAAAGCCAAGAAATATAAACTACTATATTGCCGCAAATGAAAACAAAATCTTTAAGTACAGATTAACTTATCCTTATGTTAGACCAAGTCACACAACGACTGCTAACATAAAAGCCAATAATACAGTTCACCTTAGATTTAAAAAAGGAACTTATGACTTTGATTTAAAATCTATTCAAGGTGAAGATTATTCGAATTTAAAAAATGCTGTAAAACAATCTCAATCACAAAACATTAAATTCAAAAACAAGCATACACATTACGAAATAGATTTAAACAAACACCCATCAGGAAACTTAGTAATGCCTATGTTGTATCGAAGCGGATTAAAAGCTACTGTTGATGGTAAAAAAGTAGATATTAAAAAAGTGAACTATATCATGTCCAGTATTAATGTTGATAAAAATGATAAAAAAGTCATCATTAAATACGAACCACCACTATTCAAAACAAGCATGCTCGCTACAGTAATAGGCATTGTATTACTTATATGGTTACGTAGACGAAATAGATAGAGAAGACACCTGTGGAATAGTCACAACATCGCTATTCATGATATCAATACAAAAAAGAACCTAGAACATGATGTTCTAGGTTCTTTTTATACAAGTTTCTGGATATAATCCTAAATCTTATATTATCTAATTTCTTTAATACGAGCAGCTTTACCACGTAAATTACGTAAGTAGTAAAGTTTCGCACGACGTACTTTACCGCGACGTTTAACTTCGATTTGCTCGATTTTTGGAGTGTGTACAGGGAATGTACGTTCAACACCAACACCGTAAGAAATCTTACGAACTGTAAACGTTTCAGAAATACCGCCACCACGACGTTTAATAACTACACCTTCGAATACTTGGATACGTTCGCGACTACCTTCGACGATACGTACGTGTACACGTACAGTGTCACCAGCACGGAATGTAGGAATGTCCGTACGAAGTTGTTCTTTAGTTACTGCTTCGATTAACTTATTATTACTCATTTATTTTCTCTCCTTCTGACTATGTTCTTGCCCAATATATTATAAAAAAATGCTTTAAAAGTTAGCAGCGGATCATAGTGATTTTGTGCTCACACACTTATAATAATATATCACACTGTGTAATTTCATTCAATCTATTTTTTATTGTTATTTAAGAATTTTTTATCTTTATCAGTTAGAGGATATTGCTCTAATAAATCCGGTCTACGTTCCAATGTTCTTAATAAAGACTGCTCATGTCTCCATTTTTCAATATTAGCATGATTTCCTGATAATAATACATCTGGTACTTTCATACCTTCATAATCAGCTGGTCGTGTATATTGTGGATGTTCTAATAAGCCTGATGAAAATGAATCATCTTCATGGGATACTTGATTTCCTAATACACCAGGTACAAGTCTTACAATTGCATCGGTCATTGTCATACTCGCAAGTTCTCCGCCAGTTAAAACATAGTCACCGATAGATATTTCATCTGTAACGCAATGTGTTCTTATTCGCTCATCATAACCTTCATAATGACCACAAATAAATACTAAATGTTCACTTTGAGATAATGATTCTGCTTTTTCTTGTGTAAAAGGTTCACCTTGTGGACACATTAGAATAACACGTGTTTCAGATGTCTTTTCTAAGTCTTCTAAGGCGTTGAATATCGGTTCTGGCTTTAACACCATACCTTGCCCTCCGCCATAAGGATAATCATCTACTTGAGCGTGTTTATTCTGTGCATAGTCTCTAAAGTTAACAGTGTTAAACGTAACAAGACCTTTATCTTGAGCTCTTTTCATTATGGAATGATTAAGAACACCATCATACATCTCTGGAAATAAAGTTAGATAATCTATCTTCATTAGTCTAAAAGACCTTCCATTGGCTCTATTAAGATTGTTTTATTTTCTACATCAACTTGTTTTACGACGTCTTCAATATAAGGTATTAAATATTCTTTATCACCTTTAACGACCCATACATCGTTTGCCCCAGTTTCAATAATTTCTACAACTCTACCTAAAGCTTCATCTTTTACAAATACTGTACATCCGATAATATCTGAGTAGTAAAATTCATTCTCTTCAAGTCCAATAGAATCATTTCCTTGTTCTTGAAAAATTTTAGATCCTTTTAAATATTCAATATCATTTATGTTATGAATACCTTCAAAAGTTAATAAATGAAAATTCTTATGCATTCTATACGATGCAATTACGAAAGAAAGTTCTTCATTTTTATGTTTTACAACAATAGATTGACCTGGTTGAAATCTTTCTTCAGTAAAATCAGAATCTGAAAGGACTTTGACTTCACCTTTTATACCATGAGTATTTACTATTTTACCTATTTCAACATTCATTGAGCAATGCCTCCTCAACTATTTATTCTTTAACAATAAAAAAGAGCACCAAATTAGGCACTCTTAATTAACTTCTACAAACACTTTCTTGCCATACTCGTTCATTGAACCAGACACAATTGTACGAATGGCTTTAATCATTCTGCCCTTCTTACCAATAATTCTGCCAATGTCTTCTTCATGAACGTCTATATTGAACGTAATGCTAGAATCTTGTTCATCTTTAGATATATTGATGTTCTCCGGATAATCTACGAGCGGTACTATAATTGTTTGTATTAATTTTTCCAATTTTAACTACGCTTTACTTAGAAAGTTTAGAATTATGGAATTTCTCCATGATACCTTGTGTTGATAAGATATCGCGAACTGTATCAGTAGGTTTTGCACCGTTACCTAACCATTTTAAAGCTAATTCTTCATCAACTTTAATTTCTGCTTGAGGTTTAGCAACTGGATTGTAAGTACCGATTGGTTCGATAATACGACCATCACGTGGAGAACGTGCATCTGCTACTACTATACGATAAAATGGGTTTCTTTTTGAACCCTTACGTGTTAAACGAATTTTAACTGCCATGATTTAAAAAACTCCTTACTCATTTATAATTTCTTTTCTACAAGTACATACTATAACAGGATATAAAAAGTTTGTAAAGTGTTTTCTCTTTACCAAATAATTTTTCTTCAAAAATTATGAACGATGACATCTAAATATTAAGTAGAAGATTGTCATCGTTCATATTAATGATATGACTAAAACGGTAAATTCATTCCTTGGAATGGATTACTACCTTTTTTGCCTTTTTTACCTTTTTTGTTACTACCTGTAAATTGTTTCATCATTTTTTTCATATCGCCAAATTGTTTAATCAATCTATTCACTTCTTGTAATGATCGACCAGAACCTTGAGCAATACGACGTTTTCTAGATACATTCAAAATTTCAGGATTATTACGCTCTTCTAATGTCATTGAACGAATAATAGCTTGAACATTATCAATTTGCTTTGGATCCATGTTAGCATTTTTCATGCCTTTCATCTTGTTAGCACCTGGAATCATGTTCATAAGATCGTCTATAGAACCAAATCCTTTAACTTGTTCTAACTGCTCTAAGAAGTCATCAAACGTAAATGATGATGTACGCATTTTCTTTTCTAATTCTTTCGCTTTTGTTTCATCTACGCCTTGTTGGGCTTTTTCAATTAAGCTCAGTACATCACCCATGCCTAAAATTCGTGAAGCCATACGTTCAGGGTGGAATAGTTCAAGACCATCTAATTTCTCACTCATACCAATAAATTTAATTGGTTTATTTGTGACAGAACGAATAGAAAGTGCTGCACCACCACGTGTGTCGCCATCTAATTTCGTTAACGTAACACCTGATACATCTAGTGTATTATCAAATGATTCTGCAACATTAACCGCATCTTGACCAGTCATTGAATCGACAACTAGCATAATTTCATCAGGTTTAGATACTTCTTTAACATCTACAAGTTCGTTCATTAATGCTTCATCGATGTGTAAACGACCTGCAGTATCGATAATGACGAAATCTAAATGTTCTTCTTTAGCATGTTTTATAGCATTTTCAGTAATTTGTTTAGGACTTACTTGATCTCCTTCAGTATAAACTGGAACATCAATTTGTTTCCCAACTGTTTGTAATTGTTGTATTGCTGCTGGTCTATAAATATCACAGGCAACTAATAATGGTTTCTTATTGTATTTCTTTCTCATTAATAATGCTAATTTACCTGCAGTCGTTGTTTTACCGGCACCTTGTAAACCTACCATCATCACTACTGTTGGTGGTTTCGTACTCATGTTAATTTTACTATTTTCTCCACCCATTAAACTCGTTAATTCATCTTGAACAATTTTAATAACTTGTTGTCCAGGTGTTAATGATTGCATAACATCTGTACCTAAAGCACGTTCTGAAACTGTGTTAACAAAAGACTTAACAACTTTAAAGTTAACATCTGCTTCTAGTAATGCTAAACGTACTTCACGCATCATTGCTTTAATATCTTGTTCTGTTACTTTCCCTTTACCCTTGATGCGCTGCATCGTGGCTTGAAGTCTTTCGGATAACCCTTCAAATGCCATAATATTTCCTCCTATTCAAGCATTTCTAAGCGATTTATTGCTTGCTTAATATCTTGATTATGTTCTGACAATCCTTTTAATTCATCAATAATGGATTGTCTTTCTTTAAATTTTTTGAAGAGTTGTAATTTCGTCTCATACTCTTCTAACAATTCATCTGTTCGCTTTATATTATCATATACAGCTTGTCGACTCACATGATATGTCTCTGCAATTTCACTTAAAGCATAATCTTGTAAATAATATAGTTCTAAATAATTTCGTTGTTTATCTGTTAATAAACCTTGATAAAAATCAAACAAATAATTCATTCTCATCGTTTTGATCAGTTCATTATTTTCCTTCATTATTATCCACTTCTTCTGTTGAATTTTCAATGGATTCATTAGAATCTATCATATCTGCAAACAATCCATATACATAGCTTTCAGCATCAAATGGTTGTAAGTCATCCAATTTCTCACCTAAACCGACAAATTTCACTGGTATTTGTAATTCATTACGGATTGCTAGAACGATACCACCTTTTGCAGTTCCATCTAGTTTTGTTAATACAATACCCGTAACTTGTGTTACTTCTTTAAATGATTTTGCTTGAGATAATGCATTTTGACCTGTAGTGGCATCTAAAGCTAACAGTACTTCATGTGGCGCACCAGGAACATTACGATCGATAACTTTTCTAACTTTTTGTAATTCATTCATTAAGTTAGCTTTATTTTGTAGTCTACCTGCTGTATCACAAATTAGTATATCAGCACCTCTATTTTTCGCTGCATTTACAGCATCATACATAACTGCTGCTGGGTCAGAACCTTCTTTTTGGCTAATCACTTCTACGCCAACTCTATCTCCCCAAACTTGTAATTGCTCAATTGCACCAGCACGGAAAGTATCCCCAGCTGCTAACATTACTTTTTTACCTTCTTGTTTATATCTATGTGCTAATTTACCAATAGTCGTTGTTTTACCAACACCGTTTACACCAACCATTAAAATAATATTTAATCGGTCGTCTTCAATATTCATACGGTCTATTTCTTCATCATCTTGAACATAAATTTCTACAATTTTTTCAACGATAACTTCTCTTAATTCTTCAGTTTCAGTAATGTTTTGACGTTTCGCTTCCATACGTAATTCATCTACAAGTTCCATTACCGTATTGAAACCAACATCAGCTTGAATCAACATTTCTTCTAAGGCTTCGAAGAAATCTTCGTCGACTTTTCTGTATACTGCTAATAAATCGTTCAGTTTATTTTGGAAATTCTCTCTAGATTTTTCTAGACCTTGCTTAAATTTAGCTCCAAGCTGTTCAGATTCCCATTGTTCAAATTCGTCTAAAGACATTAATCCATCATCAAATTGTACAGCTTCTGGATTTTCTTTTTCGTTAGACTCAGGTGGTAAATCTTGGACTGGTTGTTCTTCTTGTAAATCTATATCCTTTTTCACTTCTTCACTTGGTGAAAACTTGTTTTTTAATCGTTTAAAAAAACTCATGATTGCAATGCCTCCAATTCTTCATCTTTAATTGATTTTAAATTAACACTCACAAGTTTAGAAATACCCGCTTCTTGCATTGTTACGCCATATAAACTGTCAGCATATGACATCGTACCTTTTCTATGTGTTATAACAATGAATTGTGTCTCTGCTTTTAGTTTATCCAAATATTCAGCATACCTAATAACGTTATGTTCATCAAGAGCTGCTTCTACTTCATCTAATATTACGAAAGGTGCCGTTCTCACTTTTAATATCGCAAACAATAAACTTATTGCTGAAAGCGCACGTTCACCGCCACTTAATAATGATAAATATTGTCGGTTCTTACCAGGTGGTTGAACTACTATTTCAACTCCTGCATTTAAAATATCTTTATCAGTAAGTTGAAGTTCCGCTTTACCGCCATTAAATAAAGTTCTAAAGACATTACCAAAATGTTGATTCACTTCATCAAAAGTTTCTTTGAATCTAGTCGACACTTCACTATCCATTTCTAAAATAACTTGTTCTAGTGTTTCTTTAGCTTCTAATAAATCAGTACGTTGACTACTTAAGAAAGTATATCGTTCATTGACTTCTTTAAATTGATCAATCGCATTTAAATTAACATGTCCTAATTCATCTATAGACATTTTTGTTAATTTGACCGTTTTTCTAGCTTCAGAAATATCTTCTGGTATTTCATATAACGATTGTGCTTTTTCAAAAGTAAGTTGATAAGTTTCATTCAAATGCGTCAATTGATGTTCTATCATAATATCAATTTTAGAATGTTTACTTACCATATCTTGTAATCCTGTTTCAATACCAGAAATACTTTGATGTAACGTTTGAGTTGCTGTCTCTAATTCTTGAATTTCTTCTTGAACATTTTGATAATTTCCTTGTTGTTCAGTCATTGTTATTTCAATTTGTTGCTTTTGATCAGTAAAATACTTGATTTTATTTTCAACTTCTTCAAATTGTCCAACACCGCTGTATTCATCTGAATTAATCAATTCTAATTGATCAAGAATTTTATTCATTGTATGTTGATGTTCGTTTAAATCTTCTTTAAGTCTTCTTTTATCTTGCTCTTTTAGTCGATTTCTTTCTTTTTCAACAGCAAGACTTGAACGTTTTTCATTCAATTCGTTTTGAATCGTTTTTTCACTATCTTTATTATTTGATAATGAAGCATTTAATTGATTGATTTCTTGATCTATTTTTTCTAGGTTTTCTTGAATTTGTGATAAATGATGTTGCTTTTCTTGTAATGTTTCTTGCCCTTTAACAAAATTATAGCCATCATTTTTTTCAAATTCAAAAGTATCATTTTCATCTTTCAATCGTTTTTCTTTAGCTAAAACAGCATCTAATTGTAACGTTACTTCATGTTCATTTGCTCTAAGTTCCGTTCCTCTTTCTTGTGTTTCATTAAGTGAACTTTCTAATTGTTGAACTTCTTCTTTAAGCTTTTTAACTGTTGATTCTACTTGTGTCGTTTGATTCATGAAGTTTTGATACTTATCTTCTGTTGTTTTTAGTTCATCTTTTTGTGATAAGAGACTTGCCTTTTTCTCTTTTCCTCCACCAGTCATTGCTCCACCTGGCGTAATAACATCACCTTCAAGCGTAACGATTCTATGCTTAAACTGAATCTTTCTAGCAATTTCGTTGGCCATTTCCAAGTTCTCAGCAATAATTGTACTTCCTAACAAATGTTCCACGATATTTTGATATTTTTGATCAAATTGAACGCCTTCAGAAGCAATCGTTACAAATCCAGGACTATTGCTGATTTGTTCAATAACATGAGTAGGTACAAAGCGTTTTTTCACTACATTCATAGGTAAGAAAGTCGCTCTGCCCAATTTTTTGTCTTTTAAATATTTTATTGCGAGCCTTGCATCTTTTTCTTCTTGTACAATGATGTGTTGTATTGATGCACCGAGTGCTATTTCTATAGCAGTTGTTAACTTCGTTGGCGTATCTATAATTTCAGCTACTGCACCTTCAATACCAGTTAACGATTTCTCTTTTAAGACGTGTTTTACGCCTGAATAGAAACCAGAATATTCTTCTTGCATACTTTTAAGCGTGTTGATGCGTGTTTTCATCTGTTCAGTATACCTATACGCTTGGTAAAGTTTAGATTCTGTTTCTTTATATTCCGTTTCTTTAGACTTTAATAAAGCATAATCTGATTTATATTTGTCTGTAGTGTTTTTAAGTTCAGTTTCTACTTCATTTAATTTTGAAGTTAATGTTTCTTTTTCTTCCCAAACTGTTTGTAAAGCTTCGTAAACTTCTTTTTGTCGACCATCTAATCTTGATTGTTTCTCTTGATGCGTAGCTAATTTATCTTCTAAAAATCGAATATCATTGTTTATATCCGATTGCTCAGTCATTAATTGATAATATTGATCTTTAAGCTGTTCTATTCTTTCCTCGAATGAACCTTCTTTATTATTTAATTGACTTTCAAGTTGATTAATTTCTTGAACCATTTTTTGATATTTTTCACTAAAAGTTGCTAGTTCTTGGTCAATATCTTTAATTTGTTCAGTTATTTTATCAATTCTAATTTGAGTCGCATGTTTTTCTTCATCAAGTCTTTCATTAGTAGCGTCACTATTTTTTTGACGTTCTTTTAATACTTCTAATTGACCTGTAAATCGTTCTAAAGATTCTGTTGCTTCAACAAGTGACTTATTAGATTCTTGAATTTGATAAGAAATGTTATCTCTAGACTTTTTCTTATCATTTAATTCAAATGTCATTCTATTTAAATCATTTGTTTTTTCGTCTTTTTGATTTTGAAAATGTTCAATGTCTGCTTCTAATTGTTTAAAATCTTTATTCAAACTTTCAATATCATAAACCGTAACTGTAATATCACTTTTTTTCATTTCTTCTTTTAAAGATAGATATTCTTCAGCAACAGCTGCTTCTTCTCTCAAAGGTTCCACTCTTGCTTCTAAATCAAAGACAATATCTTCAACTCGATTTAAATTTTGTTCCGTTTCATCAAGTTTAGATGTTGCTTCTTTTTTACGTTTTTTATATTTTAATACGCCAGCAGCTTCCTCAATTAAATATCTTCTGTCGGCAGGTTTAGCATTTAACACTTCATCTACTTTACCTTGTGAAATGATGCTAAAAGCTTCTTTACCTAGTCCAGAATCTAAAAATAAATCTAAAATTGATTTTAATCGCGTACGCTCTTTATTTAAATAATATTCACTGTCACCATTTCTATAAAGACGGCGCTCAACTGTAATCGTATCTTCATCTACGTTAAGCTTTCTAGAATGATTATCTAAAGTTAATTTAACTTCAGCAAATTGACATTTTTTACGTTCTTTAGATCCGTTAAAAATAATGTCTTCCATCTTAGATCCACGTAGACTTTTTGCTGATTGCTCACCTAGCACCCATTTAATTGCATCGGTAATGTTACTTTTCCCACTACCATTCGGACCTACGATAGCTGTAACACCATTATCGAAATCGACATGCGTGTGTTCAGCAAAAGATTTAAATCCATATGCATCTATTGATTTTAAATAAACCATAAATTACCCCTTATTGACTATTATTCAGTGCTTTTTTAGCGGCACTTTGTTCAGATTCTTTTTTCGTTCTACCTTCACCAGTTTCTAAAGGTTCACCATTTAAGAGTACTTGAGATGTAAATAACTTATGATGTGCCGGTCCACTTTCATCCAATAAATGATAAGTGATTGTTCCTTTATTACGACGATGCATAAATTCTTGTAATTCAGTCTTATAATCACGATTTGCAGTATAGCTATCGTCTTTCACATGAGGATAAACGACTTTATTCAAAAAGTACTCAACAGTATCAAGCCCTTTATCTAAATACAGTGCACCAACGAATGATTCAAATGCATCTGCAATTAAAGAAGCTCTTTCACGTCCACCTGTTTTTTCTTCACCCTTACCTAATAAAAGTAATTCATTCATGTTAAGACTCATTGCAAATGTTACAAGTGATGGCTCACATACAATTGATGCGCGCAGTTTAGTTAACTTACCCTCTGGTAATGATGGAAATTTCGTATATAAAAACTGTGACACCGTCAATTCTAACACCGCATCTCCTAAAAACTCTAAACGTTCATTATGGCTTAACTTATCAAGTTTAAAATCATTTATAAAACTCGAATGTGAAAATGCCTGTACATAAATGTCATAGTTTTCAAATTCTATTTCAAGTTTATCCATGAACGCATTAAATTTACCTTTAAATTGTTCAATTATTTGCGATTTATTTTTAGACATACCTTTCCTCCTTGGTTTTATGATTCCTATCTATTTTACGTTAAAAATCGTAAAAAAAAAAGAATATTATCATAGACTCTTATAATCAAAATTTTTTCAAACAAACAAAGACTCAAAGTCAAAAATAATTTCAACTTTGAGTCACACATTATGATTAAATTAAATTCTATTTATTCGGTCTTATAAACCACATTTCAGTTTCATAATCATGCGTTACTCTATGCGCAGTTTCCGTTTTATTCGTACCGCCACCGTTCCAATTTTGATCTAAACTTTGGAACTTCATAAGATTTCCATCAGCATTACCATTTGTAACAATTGCAGTGTGACCTGCACCTGATCCAAAATCTTCATTAAATACTACAACGTCACCAGGTTTCGCAACAAACGAAGGCGTATTTTTATAAACTGTAGCTTCACCACTAAAATCATTAGCAGTTGGAATATCTTTCGCATAAGCACCATGTAATCCATGACCATATAAATAATTCCAATAATAGTTTACAAGATCAAAGCACTGCCACCCATAATATCCATCAAAATCCCATCCTTTACCTTCTAGAGAATTGATGTAATTCAAAGTTGCTGATTCAGTCTTCATTACTTCTTTTTTTACTTTACTCGAACTTTTGTCGTAATTTCTATTATCAACTTCAACATTTTGAACTTTCGGTTTTTCCCCTTTAGAAGACGTTTCTTTTGCATCAACATAATTATTTAGACTTATTAAAGTCAAACTTGTAAATGCCATAGATAACAAGAGCTTACTTTTAATCTTCATATATCCTCCTTTTAATACTTATGTAATTATTCTTCAAAAAGAATAATTATAACATTTTAACATATTACACATCTTCTGAATAGGTTGATTAAAACCTACTCAATAAAAAAAACATCTGTAGAAGTTAATCTACAGATGTTAAATAATTATATTATTTTTCTAATGACTCGATATATTTTACAGCGTCACCAACAGTGTTGATTTTTTCTGCTTCCTCATCAGGGATTTCCATATCAAATTCATCTTCTAATTCCATCACTAATTCAGCGATATCTAAAGAATCAGCACCTAAATCATCTTTAAATGAAGCTTCAGGCGTTACTTTTTCAGCGTCTACACCTAAACGATCTACAATAATATCTTTAACTTTATCGAAATTTGCCATTCCATTCACCTCCTTTAAATGATAAATAATAAGAAATGAATATTCCTAATTGTTATCTTTTAAATCATACATTTTATTGCATATACATGCCACCATTAACATGTAAAGTTTGGCCAGTAATGTAACTTGCTTTTTCGCTTGCTAAAAATGCAACCGCGTTTGCAATATCACTATCTTCACCAAATCTACTTAATGGAATTTGTGATTTCATTTGTTCTTTAAGATCTTCTGATAATTGGTCTGTCATGTCTGAAACAATAAAGCCCGGTGCTACAGCGTTACATGTAATACCTCTTGAAGCGAGTTCTCTAGCAAATGTTTTCGTCATACCTTCAAGGCCAGCTTTAGTAGCAACGTAATTTGCTTGTCCAGGATTACCAATTGAACCAACAACACTTGATAAATTAATGATGCGACCAGATTTTTGTTTTAACATTGGTCTAGTTACTGCTTGTACACAGTTAAATGCACCTTTTAAGTTTGTGTTGATTACATCATCCCACTCGTCTTGTTTCATTCTCATTAGTAAATTATCTCTCGTAATACCTGCATTGTTTACAAGTACATCGATTGTTCCAAATTTACTCACTGTTTCTTTTATCATTGCTTTTGCTTCATCAATTTCACTAACATTGGCTTGGTATGCAAAAGCATCTACACCTAGTTCTTTAATTTCAGAAACGACTTGCTCTGCTTTTTCTTTACTACCTGCATAGTTAACGACTACATTATAACCTTCATTACCTAGTTCTAATGCTATTTTTCTACCTATTCCTCTAGATGCACCTGTTACAATTGCTGCTTTTGTCATTATTCATTCCACCCTTTAATATCATCAATTGTTTGAATTGATGTTATTTTTACGTCACGGCTAATTTTTTTAACTAAGCCAGATAATACTTTATTAGGACCAATTTCAATAAAATGCTCTACACCATTGTCTATTAAATTTTCAATAGATTGGCTGAATTCAACTGGTGAGAATAATTGTTTAACCATATTTTCTTTTATAATGTTATGATCTGTTTCAGGTTTAGCATAAACGTTTTGAACGATTGGATGTTTCGCATCTTGCCATTCAAACTGATCTATATATGCTTTAAAGTCTTCTGCAATTGTTTCCATCATTGATGAATGGAAAGGGCCAGAAACTTTTAATGGCATTACACGTTTAGCGCCTAATGATTTACCTTCTGACACTAACTTTTCAATGAGTTCTGTATGTCCTGAAACGACAATTTGTCCTGGACAGTTGATGTTAGCAGGTTCTATTAATTGCTCATCAGTAGATAATTGTTCACATATAGATTTAACTTCGTCTATATTTAGTCCTAAAACAGCAGCCATTGATCCTACACCTTGTGGAAAAGCTTCAGACATTAATGTACCACGTTTATGGACGATTTGAACAGCATCTTCAAATTTCAGAACACCTTCTGAAACTAAAGCAGAATATTCACCTAAACTATGTCCTAATGCATAGTCATAGTTTAAGTCTTTTAAAGCGTTCAAAATTGCTGTACTATGCGTTAATAATGCTGGTTGCGTATATTCTGTTAATCCTAAAATTTCTTCTGGATCTTTAAACATAATTTCTAATAAATCAAATGGTAAAGATTCATTTGCTCTATCTAATATAGAAGTTGCATTGATTTCAGTTTGGTATAAATCTTCTGCCATACCTACTTTTTGTGACCCTTGTCCAGGGAACATTATCGCTACTTTACTCATAAATATCACCCACTGCTTTCCTCATTTTATCTACTATTTCTGTATCTGCAGCTAGTTTAGCTTGTTTGATGGCATTATAAAACGCACGTTCATTTGATGAACCATGTGCTTTTACAACAATACCATTTAGTCCTAACAATACAGAACCACCATATTCAGCATAATCCATTTTATCTTTAATTTTATAAATGTCTTTTTTCAAAGTTAATGCTGCTATTTTATTTTTAGTAGAAGCTGTTAAGACTTCTTTCATCATCTTGAAGATACCTGTTGCAGTGCCTTCAATCGTTTTTAAAACCATGTTGCCAGTGTATCCATCTGATACAACGACATCACTTGCATCTAATAATAAAGTTTTAGCTTCAACATTACCAATAAAGTTATCAAATTTTTCTTCTTTTAATAATTGGTATGTCTTTTTAGTTTGGGCACTACCTTTAGTTTCTTCTGTACCGATATTTAATAATGCTACAGATGGGTTTTCTATACTTCTTATTTGTTTAGCATAAATTTCGCCCATTTTTGCATATTGAACGAGGTGTTCAGGTTTAGCATCTGAATTTGCACCAATATCTAAAAATACAAAGCCTTTTCCAGTTACTGTTGGAAAAGTAGCAACTAATGCAGGACGTTCAATTCCTTTAATTCTACCCACAATAAATAATCCACTGCTCATTAAAGCACCTGTATTACCTGCTGAAACGCATGCTTCTGCCTTACCTTCTTTAACAGCATTTGCCATTAAAACCATAGAGGCATTTTTCTTTCTCTTTATAGATCTAACTGGCTCATCATCCATTGTAATCACTTCATCGGTATGTGTGAATGTGACACGCTCATGTTGGAAATTATATTGTTTTTCATCACCAAATAACAAAATTTCTAAATCAGAAAAGTCATTAATTGCTTTTTTTACCGCTTCGATTACGATACCTGGCGAATCATCTCCACCCATCATATCTATCGCAATTTTAACCATTCTTTTCACCCTCGTTTGCATAATACATTTCAAATTGTCCTTTGAATACCGTTTCTCCGTGGACAGTACTTGTAACTTCTAGTTTAGCTATATGTTTAGATTTATGTATTACAGTTGCTTTAGCTATAACCCTTTCATTTAACTTAACTGACTTTTTAAATTGTACATTACTTTTAGTCGTTAATGCTAGTTCATCATTTATTAATGCTACACATAATGAGTTAGCTTGTGCAAATAAATAATGACCACGAGCTATACCATTTCGTGTAAATACATGTTCATCTTTAATATCTAATAATGATATTGCGGTTTTATCTAATTCTATGTCAATAATTTCGCCGATGACATCTTCAATTGGTAAAGATTTTATTTCATCATGATGTTGTGTTGCAACATCTTTAATACGACGTCTTAATTCAGGAATACCAAGCTCCATTCTATCTAATCTAATAGTTTGGATACTTACTTTAAAATATTCACTTAAAGTTTCGTCAGTAATAAACGGCTCATCTTTTAAACGATTTGTTAATTCCTTCTGGCGCTCTGATTTTGATAATTTCATTTCATCCATATCCATTCTATTATGTACTTATAGCTAAAATTAGCACCTGCTATCATGACCTACTTTATTTATACTAACATGGAGATGTCAATATACTCAACAAATATTACAATAAAAAACGAGTGAAATTGAATTTTCACTCGTTTTTTATATTTTATGCTGATTTTTCTTCAACGGCTGTATAAATCATTCTTTCTTCAAATAACAAAGTATTTGGATTGTATGAATCACACGTAATTAAAGTTAATTGGTTAGGTTTACCATTATGTTCTTCTAATACTTCAACTTGGCTCGGCTTAACATTTTTTATGTTTTCAATTTTATATGTTTTAACACCTTTTAAAGTAATTAATTCTACTTTATCTCCTATTTTAGCTTTGTCTAAATAATTAAATCGAATGCCAGCACCTTCAACTCTATGCCCTGCAATTGCGACATTTTGTTCGGATAATTTTTCTCCTTCATCCACTAAAGAAAGGCCGTTTTTCAAGTTTTGTTCAGTAGCTGGTCCTTTAAAAATAGGTTCATTTATTTTTGCAGATGGTATTTTTAAATAACCCACCATATTGTCGTTTAATTTAATTTGATCTGTTTCAGCTTTCGTGATCCATGATTCAATTGGATTAATTTGAACTTTATCATTTTGATTCTCATATGAAGTAATCACTTTGTCATTGACCCGCTCTGTAAAATAAGTTCTAATGTCATTCCAGAAGAATATTGTAATAGCTGTAATGATTAATAAAACACCTATTATTCTTAATATCCAACGCATATTTTTACCTACTCTCAAATTATGGTAATTCAAATTTATACAATCATCATGTTGTTGTCAATCAAAATTTTGTTCTTGCATAGATTCTTGAACGAGCAATCTAAGTTTGTCGTATGAAGGTTTAAAAAATTCTCCGGATTGAACTAATTCAGCTGCTTCATCTCTCGCAACTTCTAACATTCTATAGTCTTCTACTATATTTGCTACTCTGAAGTCTGGTAATCCACTTTGTTTTACACCAAAGAAATCACCAGGTCCTCTCATCTCTAAATCTCTTTCAGATAAGTAAAAACCATCTGTAGATTCTGTCATAATGTGCATACGTTCAACACCACTTTCCGTTTTAGGTGAAGAAACGAGTGTACAGTAACTTTGATGATGACTTCTTCCGACTCTACCGCGAAGTTGATGCAACGTTGAAAGTCCGAATCTATCTGCGTCATAAATAATCATAAATGTAGCGTTAGGAACATTCACACCTACTTCAACAACTGTAGTAGATACTAATATCGCAATTTCATTTTTACTAAATCGTTCCATTATATGATCTTTTTCATCGGAAGACATTTTCCCATGTAAGAGCCCAACTTTTTCAGGACCGAATTTAAGTTGTAATTGTTCAAAAATCGCCACTACATTTTGGGCATCCAAAGCTTCACTTTCTTCAATCAAAGGACATATAACATAAGCTTGTCTGCCTTTTTCAACTTCGCTATTCAATTGATTTAAAACTTTATCTATTTCATCATGTTTAGCCCATGAAGTGATAATTTCTTTTCGTCCTTTAGGCATTTGTTTAATTGATGTGACGTCCATTTCACCAAAAGCAGATATAGATAACGTTCTCGGAATTGGTGTCGCCGTCATAAATAATACGTTTGTATCTGCACCTTTTTCTCGTAGTTTCTTACGTTGATTAACACCGAATCTATGTTGCTCATCAATAATAACAAGTCCGATATCATTAAATTCTACATCATCTTGAATTAAAGCATGCGTCCCTACAATGATATCAACTTCACCAGCTTTTAATTGTTCAAGCAACAGCTTTCTCTTTTTACCTTTAACTGAACTTGTTAATAAAGCAACATTTAATTGCCCACCAAAAAGTTCATCTAAACTAATCGCATGTTGTTCTGCTAATATTTCAGTAGGAACCATTAAAGCACTCTGTTTACCAGCATTAAACATAGCAAAAATCGCAATTGCTGCTACGACTGTTTTACCTGATCCAACGTCACCTTGTAACAATCTATGCATTTTAATCGGCGCTTTTAAATCTCTAAAAATTTCATTCACACTATTTTTTTGAGCATCTGTTAACTCAAATGGCAATGAATTAATAAAAGTCTTAACATCTTCAATATTATAATTAAGTCCTTCTATTTTATTATCTTCTTTTTCAAGCTTGCTTAACCATTTCATCTTTAACTGAAATAAAAATAATTCATTAAAAGAAAACGTGCGTCGTGCCAATTTTAAATGATTAAATTCAATCGGTTTATGTAAAATTGGTATTACGTCTTTTAAAGACATTAATTTGTATTTTTGAATTATTTCTTGTGATAGCCATTCATCAATTTCAACGAGTTGTAATGCTTGTTCAATATATTTACCAAGTTGTTTTTGTTTAAGTCCTTCTTTCACTCTATAAATAGGCGTTAATGTATTTCCGCCTTCTTCTCTTTCAGCCATCACTTTTTGTCCTGTAATCACTTGCTTTTTTTGCTCCCACTTACCTTTAACTGTTACCGTTTCTCCCATTACCAATCGTTTTTTTAAATACGGTTGATTAAAAAAAGTTACTTTAACAGCAATATCATTTATCATCATATGGCAAGTTAATTTTGATTTATTTCTACCAAAAAATGCAACTGTTGGAGATGAATATACTTCACCTGTCACAGTCACAACATCACCATCATGTACTTCATTTAAATTCACAACAGATTCATCTTCGTATCGTGTTGGCAAATAAAGCACTAAATCTTCTAATGTATGTATATTTAATTCATTTAATAGTTGTAAACTTTTCGGTCCAACCCCTTTTAATTCTTGTAAAGTATGGTTGGTATAAATCAAATGTTGTTTTTTCATTTTTATCACCTAGATTATTTAATACTTTAATTATAGAACATTTATATTTGATAAACAAAGTTGGCAACTGAATTCATTAAAATAAGCCGTATATCATACAATTCTATACAACAATTTGTATTCATGTATGATATACGGCTATATGTTATTCATGATTGATTTAGTTTCCAAATATTTCTTGTTTTAATCTTTCTCCTGTTGGTGTGCCAGCTAAACCGCCACGACCTGTTTCTCGGAGTGCAGATGGCATTGTTTGTCCAATTTTATACATTGCTTCAATGACTTCATCAGTAGGTATTCTTGATTTAACACCTGCTAATGCCATATCTGCTGATATAATCGCATTGGATGCACCCGCAGCATTTCTTTTAACACAAGGTACTTCTACAAGTCCCGCAACTGGATCACATACAAGTCCAAGCATATTTTTCAAACTGATTGCAAAAGCTTCTGCAGATTGTTGTGGCGTTCCCCCAGCCATTTCAACGGTTGCAGCAGCACTCATAGCAGCTGCAGATCCTACTTCTGCCTGACAACCACCTGCTGCACCAGAAATAGAAGCATTGTTGGCCACTACGAAACCGAATGCACCCGTTGTAAATAAGAAGTTTAGCATATCTTCTCTAGACGGATTTAAACGTTTTTTAAGTGCGAATAATACTCCAGGTGCTACACCAGCTGAACCTGCTGTTGGCGTTGCACAAATTTTACCCATAGCAGCATTTACTTCATTAGTCGCAACCGCTTTACTTACCGCATCTATCATTAAATCACCAGAAAGTGATTTCCCGCTTTCTAAATAATCTTGAAGTAATACAGCATCCATACCTGTTAATCCAGTAGTAGATGTTACACCATTCAAACCACGTTCAATTGCTTTTTCCATTGTATCAAGATTTCTTTCCATATTCTGATACACTTCTTCTTTTGAAAGCTTTGTAACACGCATTTCTTGCTCTACCATCACTTCATAAATCTTTTTATTTTCTTTTTCACAAATTTCTATAAGTTCTTTCACACTTTGAAACATATTAACCCTCCTCTTAAGACTCACCCATTAACGACACAGTTTGTACGCCGTCAATTTCTTTAATTTTATCTAATACATCTTGAGGAATATCATCATCAAGTTCACAAGTCATTAAAGCAAGTTCACCTTTTTCTTTTCGAGCGACCTGCATGCTTCCTACATTGATTCGGTAATCACCGAAGACATTGGTAACTTTACCAATCGTTCCAAAAGTGTCTTTATGAAACACGAGAAGTGCTGGATAATTCCCGCTAATCGCGATATGGAAACCATTTATTGCTACTATTTCAACTTTCCCTCCGCCAATTGAGATGCCTTCTACTGATATTTCCATTTCTTTATTACGCATGCTAATAATAGCGGTGTTAGGATGCGTTCTTTCTTCAAACATTTCGATAAAATTAACTTCAATTCCAAGATTTTCTGCATCTTTTAAACTTGTTTTAATTCTATCGTCATCTGTATCATAACCTAAAATGCCACCAATCAATGCAACATCTGTTCCATGACCTTTATATGTTTCCATAAATGATCCATATAGATATATGTCTATATGATCAGGTTTTCCGCTAAATAATTCTCTAGCAATCAAACCAATTCTTACTGCGCCAGCAGTATGTGATGATGATGGTCCTACCATGACTGGGCCTATAATGTCAAAGACACTTCTATACTTCATCAATTATCACTCTTTCTCTATTAATTTCACCATACTATTATAACAACTTTAGCAGGATTTGTAAGCGTTTTACATTAGAAAAGACAACAATGCAAGAATTAACATTGTTGTCTTATAATTTATATCATTATTCTACTGAGAATAGGAATGAATATATCGGTTGACCACCTTGATGAACTTCTACTTCAACATCTTCATATTTTTCTTCAATATATGATGATAATTGCGAGACTTCTTCATCAGTTGCGTCTTCACCTTTAATAATCGTCAATATTTCACTATCTTCATCTAGCATATCATCTAGCAATTTTTTACTTACGTTAACATGGTCAGCATCACAAACTTTAATATTGCTTTCATTAATGCCCATGAATTCGCCTTTTTTAATTGTAATGCCATCAATATTTGTATCTCTTACAGCGTACGTAACAGACCCAGATTTAACAAATTGCATCGCATCTTCCATTTGAGCTTTGTTTTCTTCTATTGATTGTTCTAAATTTAAGTTTAACATTGCTGATAATCCTTGAGATACAGTCTTTGAAGCAACAACTGCAACTGGAATATCAACTAATTGTTCCACTTGTTCAGCGGCCATTATAATATTTTTGTTGTTAGGTAAAATAATTGCTTTTTCACAACCAGATTGTTTAACTACTTTAACAATATCTTCTGTAGATGGATTCATCGTTTGTCCACCACTTATTACATGTGTTGCACCAAGTGATTTAAATAGATCTGTTATGCCATCTCCCATAGAAATTGTAATAACAGCAGTTTCTATTTTCTCTTGTTGCTGCTCTTGTTCATGTTTAATTTTTTTATCTGCACTTTTTCTAAGTACTTCTCTATGTTGTTCGCGCATATTTTCGATTTTTATTTTAATGAGTTCTCCATATTGACTACCATAAGTTAATACTTCACCAGGCGTTTCAGAATGGACATGAACTTTAACGATTTCCTCGTCAGATATCACAAGTAATGAATCCCCGAATTCACTCATATCTGCTCTGAATTGTTCTTCATCAAATGGTTTCTTGTCTTTACCAAATCTAACCATGATTTCTGTACAATAACCAAATTCGATATCCTCGGTATTCATGACGCCTCCGAAATCGTGATCATCGTTAATAAATTCATCTGTGTCTACTGTTTCTTTGTTAGGAACTATTTTTTCGCCTTTAAGTGTTGCAAGGAATCCTTCATAAACAAACATTAATCCTTGTCCACCACTATCAACTACGCCAACTTCTTTAAGTACTGGTAATTGATTTGGTGTGTTATCTAAAGCTTTTTGCCCTTGTTCAATAACTGCTTCCATTACTGTGATAATATCTTCAGTTGTTTCAGCTGATTTCACAGCAGCTTCACCAGCTTCTTTAGCAACTGTTAAAATAGTACCTTCAACTGGTTTCATTACAGCTTTATAAGCCGTTTTCACCCCAGATTGAAAAGCTTTAGCGAATTGTTTTGAATCAATTGTGCTTTCATTTTCAATTGATTTTGAAAATCCTCTAAAAAGTTGAGATAATATAACACCAGAGTTACCTCTAGCGCCCATTAGTAATCCTTTAGAGAAAACTTTACCTACCTCACCTATATGTGTACTATTCTGAGATTTAACTTCAGCAGCACCGGATGACATAGATAAATTCATATTTGTACCAGTATCTCCGTCTGGAACTGGAAATACGTTTAAAGAATCTACAAAATCTGCTTTGTTTGATAAACTGTCTGATCCTTGTACGATCATATCAGCAAACAATTTGCCGTCAATCTTTTTCATACTGTAATTGCCTCCCTATGTTTCCTCATCATCATCTTCATTAATCACACGAACACCTTGTATATATATATTTACTGCGTTGACTTTTAAGTTTAATGATTGTTCTAAAGTATATTTAACAGCAGATTGGACATTGTTTGCTATTTCTGAAATTTTCGTACCATAACTCACAATTATATACATATCTACATCAAGTACGCCTTCATTTTGAGAAACGATTACACCTTTGGAATAATTGTCGCGACCTAATATTTCAGCGATACCATCTCTCACTTGATGTTTACTTGCCATACCTACGATACCATAACATTCTACGGCAGATCCGCCTGCAAGTGTTGCAATGACATCATTTGAAATATCAATACTGCCGTACTCATTTGTAATTTCTAAAGTCATGATTACGTCCCTCCTACATTTCTAAAATATAACGTATTTATCTTTAATTATATATGTTCTGTTTAATTATACTTAAAATCATGTTCATATCGCAAGAATTCTTCATTTTGTTTACGTTTTTATGATAGAACGTTTTCACAAGATATTATTATAACAAATTTATTGAACTTTAAAACACTTTTGTTGAAATTTCTTATTATTTTTTCTTGTTTTGTTAAAAATAACCATTGAATTGGTTCTATCTGCGTGTTATATTATTAAAGTGTGTAAACGTAAATAAATGTGTATTTATATTTCATTAAAGGAGGATATTTATGGCTAAAGAATGTTTCGTAACAGGTCGTAAAGCTAGAACGGGTAACAATCGTTCTCACGCATTAAATGCTAACAAACGTCGTTGGAACGCTAACTTACAAAAAGTTAGAATTTTAGTTGACGGTAAACCTAAACGTGTATGGGTTTCTGCTCGTGCGCTTAAATCAGGTAAAGTTACACGCGTTTAATGAATATAAGTCACATATATTAAGAGAACCTTTGTGTGGAAGGTTCTCTTTTTTTATATGTCTTTACTTTGAATCATCAATAAATTACCTAGTTCAACTGTTACAAGTGGCTCTGAGTAACCATCTTTAAACTCATTGCTAATTGTTAAAGTTGATCCTTGCTTAAGCGTTGTAAATGGTAATTCATATTTAAAATTCTCAAGTTTAACACGTATATTTGTCGTTAATGGAATGAATGATACATAATGCATATCTTTAATTTGAACAATGTTATGCTTTCCTGGTTTTAAGACTTGTATATGGTTTTGTTTATCTATTAATGAAATATTTAAATCATGTTCCAAAAACTCCGGCTTCGCTAAGATTTGCACTGCCCCCATAAAATGATCTAATCTCCCACCAGTTGCACCATATATCGAAATGTCTTTATAACCTAATTCTACTGCTAGATTTGTTGCTAAAGCTAAATCTGTATCATCTTTTTCTTTTTGTACAGGATTAACATTTATTCTTTCTTTAATTTGTTTCAATTCTTCTTCATTAACTGAATCAAAATCTCCAACTGCAGCTACAGGTTCAATTTGATGGTTAATCAAATCTAAAGTACCTCTATCGACACCAATCCAATCAACATGCTTATCTTCAAATATGTCTTCATTTGTGTTTCGTAAACTACATAACAAATTTACTTTCAATATTATTCACCCTTTAATTTAAGTACTGGTTCTTTATAATCTTCATGTTTAAAGAAATAAGACCCTGCTACTAAAACATCTGCTCCTTTATCTTTACATAATTGCGATGTTTGTTCATTAATGCCGCCATCTACTTCTATTTCGTAGTTTAATTGATTTGTTTTTCTATATTCGTTTAACCACTCTATTTTTTTTAATGTAGAGTCTATAAATGATTGACCGCCAAATCCTGGATTGACCGTCATGATTAGAACGAAATCTACATCTCCAAGTACAGCTGAAATGTTCTCTACTGGCGTTCCTGGGTTTATAACAACACCAGCTAATTTCCCATGAGATTTAATTTGTTGAATTGCTCGATGAATATGATTTGTAGCCTCATAATGAACAGATACCATATCACTTCCCGCTTCACAAAATAAATCAATCATCTGTTCTGGATTTTCTATCATTAAATGCGTATCAATCGTCATATCGGTTACTTTTCTTAAAGATTCTAAAATGGGCAAGCCAATCGAAATGTTTGGTACAAACTGTCCATCCATTACATCAAAATGTAAAATATCCGCTCCAGATTCACGAACTCTGTCCACTTCTTCCTTTAATACTGAAAAATCACATGCTAATAATGAAGGTGCAACTTTAACCATTAATATCTTACCTTTCTATTTTGAATTTCTTCAAATAATGTTAAATAGTGTTTATATCTTAAATTATAAAAGTCATTTTCTTCAATCAATAATTTAACTGCACAGTGTGGTTCATTTATATGTGTGCAATTTCTAAATTTACATTCAGACTTAACCGCTTCAAACTCAGGGAATAAATCCGCTAATTCTTCTTTTTCAATATGAGAAAAGTCTAATGCGCTAAATCCAGGTGTATCTGCTAAAAATCCATGTTCCATTTCAAATAACTCAACATGTCTTGTCGTATGTTTCCCTCTATTTAATGCTTTTGATATTTTGTTCGTTTCAATATTCAAGTCTTTAAATAACCTATTCATAATAGTAGACTTTCCTACTCCTGATTGACCGCTTAATACGATAATCCCATTAATAAGTGGTGTTATAGTGAGCGATAAATCATCATCATTACCTACAAACAATGTATCATAACCGACTACTTTATAATGATTTAATAATTGTTCTACATGCTTGATTTGTGCCTCTGTTGCTAAGTCTTTCTTCGTTATACAAATAATAGGTGTAATATTGTATGAGTGTACGACAACAAGGAAGCGATCTAGTAGCTGTTGACTAATAATAGGTTCAACAGCACTCATCACGACTATCACTTTATCTATATTAGATACAGGCGGTCTGAGTAACAAGTTATCTCTTTCATGTATATTATGAATATATCCGCCCGTTTCATTTTCCACTTGAAAATCGACAATATCTCCAACTACTGGAGAAGTTTTCTTTTTTCGAAATAACCCTCTTGCTTTTGCAATATATACGCCGTCATCAGTCAAAACTGAATAATCACCGCTAATCGATTTAATAATTCGACCAGTTTTCAATTTAACACCTACTTCGTTTTATTTTCTATTATATCAAAAATATATATTTTTAATTTATCGATTTTGATTAAATAATATCGTCACTTCTGTACCTTCATCAATTTCACTTATGAAATTCATTTCAGCTTTATGATGATCGATGATAGATTCTACAATCGATAAACCAAGTCCATTACTATCTGAATGAACATTATGTGATTGGTCACCTTTATAAAAACGATCTTTAACTTGATTCAATTGTTCAGGTGTCATGCCTTTACCTTCATCAGAAATAGAAACTTGTACTTTATCATCTTTATTTAAAACAACAATTTGAATCATACTATATTCAGGCGAGTATTTAATCGCATTATTTATTATATTATAGAATGCTTGATATAACAGTTTATTATTACCTTTAATTGTATATTCTTCAATATCAAAAATGATTGAAATGTTTTTATCATCGATTAAATAATTTAAATTTCGTACGACTTCTTTTAATACTTTACTTATTTCTACATCTTCATTAAATGAAAGATGTTCACTATTATCTAATTCAGAAAGTAATAGCAACTGCTTCGTTAAATTACTTAAACGATATGCTCATCCATATATATCTTGAATGATTTCTTTTCGGTTTTCTTCGTTTCGTTCATATTCAAGTTGTCTTAATAAACTTAAAATAGACTGCAATGGAGATTTTATTTCATGAGATACATTTTGAACAAATGAATTTCTCATCGTATCTAATTGTTTCAACTCATCTCTCATTTTAATAAAACGATGTTGAAGAATACCAATTTCATCTTCTCTCGTAACTTTAATATCAACATCAAAGTCACCTTGACCTAATGATTCCGTTGTTTTCATCAGTCTTCTTATTGGATTAGCTAAAGAATAACTTGATAACAATACAAATGATAGCGATATAACGACAAGTAACACGAGTAATATGACAAGGAATACTCTAAATTCTCCAAGAAGTGCACCTACACTTGGTCGTAAAAACAATGCATAGTCTGAACCTTCATGTTTAATTTTAATACCTACTGTGTTTCTTGTTTCATTATCAAAAAATCCTGTTATAAAAATATTAAATGGACGTTCTTTTATACCATGATAATCATGACCTTCTAATACTTTTTTTACATCATTATCTTTTAAATTAAATTTTCTAAAGTCATCACCATAATATTTAGGTTGTCTTTTATCGTCATATAAAATAGCTTGATAATGTAAGTCACCTAAATGCTTTAAATATGTATTCAGTGGTACATTTTTGTCATCATCAGTAAAAGACTGAATTTCTTTTAATGTTTTCATCACTTTATGGTCATTTTTTTGCTTCAAATCAATATGATAATACATGTTTGTAAGTATAAATCCCAAAATAGAACTTACGACCATCACAACCATTGTGTAAATTGTAATACGTTGAGCAAGGGACTTAAACTTCATGTTCAAGCACCACCTTATAACCTACACCTCTTACTGTTTTAATGATGACATCACTTTCTAATTTTTCTAGACGTTTTCTAAGTCGTTTAATATGGACATCAAGTGTTCTCTCGTCACCTTCAAAATCCACACCCCATACCACTTCGATTATACGTTCTCTTTGTAGTACTTTATCTTTATTTCTCATTAAATAATCTAGTAAAGTAAATTCTTTTTTAGGTAATAGCATCGTTTTTTGATCTATTTTGATTTCCATATCTACAGAATTTACAATTGTATTACCAAGTTTAAGCTCATTAGACGAATTAATTTTAAATCTACGCAAGACAGCTTTAATTCTAAAAATAAGTTCCTTCATTTCAAATGGTTTCGTTACATAATCATCTGTACCAGATAGAAAAGCATTTTCTTTATCACTTAATTCATCTCGTGCAGTTAACATGATAACCGGTATGTCAAAACTATCTTTAAGCATCTGACAAAGTTCAAATCCATTAATACCTGGCATCATAATATCTACCACTGCTAAATCTATATATTGGTGTTCCACAACTTCTAAAGCTTCTTCACCACTTAAACTTGTTATAACATGCATATTTTCTCGTTCTAATTCTTTTTTAACATCGTTTAAAATAAAACGATCATCGTCAACTACTAAACACGTAATCATGTTATCACCTCTTACATATCATCATACCAAATTCACGTTCATAATTAATCATAATTAAGCTTTTTATTTGTCATTTCATTTAAACTTAAAAAAACAGACTAGAAATTAAAATTTCCAGTCTGTTTTAACATTAATCATTTATTCTATTAAATTAAACTGATTCAACGTTACGATTAACTAATGCATTAACATTTTCGATAATCGTACCACTTACTACACGTCCAGGTAATTTATTAAGATTAACTGATAAGTCTTGGTCTTTTTTAACATCATATGAAATATTTCTTGCAAAGTATTTCATTGATTCTTCCATAATTATGATTGTCATCCATTCTCCGGCACAACGGTGATTTGTATTATAATCTCCGCCACCTTGAGGAATTAAATCGAATGGACTTCCATCCCAATCGCTGAAACGGTTTGGATAGAATCTTTCTGGGTTCTCCCAAAGTCCTTCATTATGCAATGTTCCATAAATATCTAATACTAAGAAAGTATCTTTTTCGATCGTATAACCATCAAATTCAATATCCACTGCTGCTTTACCTGGTAAGAATGGTACGAATGGATAGAATCTTCTTACTTCTTGTACGAATTTATAAGCATAATCATCTTCATTATTAAATACGCGTTCTGCTTCACCTGGATAGTCATGTAATGCTTTAACGCCAAAGCTTACGAAACGGTTGATAGCTACTAATGGACGTACAACGTTCATTAAATCAATTGCACATAATCTTGCATCCATTAAGTTACCTTCGAAATCTTCCCAATGACTAAATTCATATAACGCTGTACCTTGAGGCGGAGTTAATTTACCTTCACGGACTGCAATGATTTGATTTTCAAGGAATGTTTCTACACGGGCTCTTGCTTGTTTAGCTTCTTTGTATCCTTTAAATGCTGTACCTAAATTTTTAAATGAATCAATCATTGTATCCATGTCGTCTGCACAACTTTCAATTTCTTCAGGAGATGCAATAATACCTGCCCATCTGAAACCTACTTTTGTAAGTAATACGATAGATTCTTTATATACATTTACTTCGTCCATTCTTTCCATACGTTCAGTATTCATGAACCAATGGCTACGAGTAAGTTCTCTTAAATATTCTAAGTTTTCTTCAGTCATTAATGACATAAATAGTGCTTTACGATCGATATGTTTTTTTCCACCTGTCGTATGTATCGCACCTTTACCGAATAAAGTATTTACAACACGTTTAGGTAAAGTACCTTGTCTTTCAATTAAATCGTTATTATAGAACACTTCAGCAGCTTCTTTACCACTAAAAATAACTGCTCTACGTCCACCTAAAACTTTTGTTTCAAAAATGTTTGAATCAAATTTTTCTAGTCTATTTGGTATAAATTTATACCCTTCTTTTAATACTTTAAATGTATTATCAAGTCCGCGATCTTTTGGTATTCTGTTACCCATAAAAATCATTGCCCCCTAAAATATTGTAAATTTCATATACTTTCATATTATTTCATTTTTTAAAGAAATAATCAATTAACAACTATATTCTATCGTAAATTTTATGTCTAAATCAACAATCGTATGTCTTTTTGACCATTCAATAAGTTCATTTGGATAAATAACTTCATCTTGAATCGTCTTTTTCACATTTTCAACCGGAAAAGTTAAAACAAAACGTTGATCAATTATTTCATCTACTAAATCTAGAAAAGATAAATTACCTTTCGAAGGTCTACCTAAAACATTCACAATTTTTGATTTTGAAACTTTATTTACTAACCATTCTGCAGCCATTTTTGTATCTTTATCAATAAGAACTTTAATACATTCAAAACGACTCAATCCAGTAAATTCAATCTTATTGTCATCAAAATAACGCCAATTTCCAACAGGTTGATCTATAACATTTTGATAAAAGGCTTGTTCATTCATCTCGTTAGCTTCTTTAAATAATCGATCTAATTTCTTTTTATATAATACCTTATGTCTTTCACGATTTATTTCCACTTGCGCATCATTCGTTAAAACCGTTTCCTCAGCACCAATTTCATAAAAATATGGAATTAGAAATTCAGCAATATTTAGTTTATCAAAACTCGCTTTTCTCATATCGAATATTAAATGACCAACTTTAGAATCCACTTTTGATAAATCATATAACGCATCTACAGCCTGATCAAACGTTATATTACCTACCATCTCCACAATAGGCACATCATCTCTCACATATACATTAACTTTCGCTTCATCATCAACCTTATACTGTTTCAATTCAAAGTGATACGTCTGATTACCACGCTTAACCTCCACTTCATTTTGAAAAGTAAGAATATGATGCCACTCCTCACGATGAAAAGGCTCATCATTTAATAAACGACTATAACGTTTTCTACAATAGTCAATCTCATCTCCAGATAAAGAAACGATCTCATCCCCAACAACAAAACGAATATCATCAAGCACCTCAGTCACAACTAAAGAATCCTTCGTTGCCCTAACTTTAATACCAACCTGTCTCTCAGGTACCTTCAGTGACTTTAACTTAGCATTCACTAAACCAACATCATAAAAATAATTATTTATAACTTCAATAAACACACTATCCGTCAACTGTGGAGAGGTAACTATATTTTTATATTCATTATAAATATCTAATTTAGAATCAACAGAATCAATCGCATGTTCAACCTGTTTATGTATATATTCATACACCGATACATAAGGAAGCATATATTCACCTCTTAGCCATTTTCTAAATTTTACTAATAAGATGACATTAAAGCAATATTTTGCGAATATATTTTTAACTTAATATAAAAAATCGGACTGATTAAAAACTCAGCCCGATTTTTGTTGTTATATATTTAGTTATTAAAAATCATCATAATCTATCGTATTACTTTCTATTTCTTTACCATCTACTTCAACTCGATATTCCGCTGATTCGTCTTGTGGAATCGTAAAGTTAATACTTTTAGTTGTATCTTTTTTTATAGTAAATGTTTGTGATGCTTTAGAAATATCATGTGATTTGTCTTTAACAAATATTTCTACTTTTTGTCCTTTTTTATCTGAACCGGTATAAGGAATATAGACAGTTTGTGTATATGTTTTATCTTCCACACTATCTTTACTGTCGTCAGAACTTTTATCTGGTTTTGATTTATCTTTTTTAGAATCTGATTTTTCTTTTTTACCATTAGAAACGTCAAAGTAAATCGTTGAATCTACTGGTAATTGAACATTTTTAATTGATTGTTTCAATATAGTACCTTCGTCTTTATCACTATCTACATCTTTAGTTTCAACAGTGAATCCTAAATCTTCTAATTCAGATCTAGCATTATCTATATTTTCACCAGTAAAGTCTTTAACAAATACTTGTTGTACACCAACGGATTTAGTTAAAATAATTGTCGTATCTTTTGGTACTACTTTACTACCTGGTTCAATATTTTGATTTATGATACTACCTTTTTCAGCTTTATCATATTGTTCTTTAATACGAACAGAGTTAAAGCCATGTTTTTCAAGTTGTTTTTTAATATCATCTGCAGATTTACCAACGTAGTCTTCTATTGTAAAGGTCTTTACACCTTTAGAAATTACAAGATCTACTTTCGACATTTCTTTTATTTTAGTTCCAACTTTAGGCGTTACTTTCATCACTTCGCCTTCTTTAAAGCTATTACTATAATCTTCTGTTATTTTACCTTTACGCAATCCTTTTTCATCTAGTAAAGCTATCGCTTCTCCTCTAGATTTACCAAGTAAATTTGGCACGTCTTCGTATTTTGGTGCAGTAATGGCAAATCCTATTGCGCCGACTAACATGAAGAGTAACAGTATTGGAACGAATATGACTAACCATTTACTCTTTTTACGTTTTGGTTCATTTGAATGATGATTGACTTGTCCGTTTGAACCATTACCATTAACAGGTACTGGCTTTGTCTTTTCTTCATTTTCAGATGCTGTCATAATTGGTATCGTTTTAGTATCTGAAGATGAATCAAACATTGGTGATTCATCTTTTCTTTCTTCATCTAATGCCGTTAGTAAATCGTAATACATTTCATTTGTATCATGATATCGCAAAGCTTTTTCTTTTTGTGTTGCTTTCATAATTACATTCTCAATACTTTGAGGAATCGAAGGTCTTTCTTCCTTGATTGACGGTATTGGATCTTGTATATGTTTAATTGCAACACTAACTGGCGTTTCCCCATTAAATGGTGGGTGTCCCGTTAACAATTCAAAAAGTACAATACCTATTGAATATATATCAGACGATTCGTCAGTTGATAAACCTTTTGCTTGTTCTGGTGATAAATATTGGACTGAACCCATAACATGGTTCGTTTCAGTCAATGCTGTTTCACTAAGGGCGCGAGCAATACCAAAGTCTAATATTTTTAATGTACCATCTTTAGTCATTAAAATATTTTGAGGCTTTATATCTCTATGAATAATACGATGGTGATGTGCATGGGCTATACCCTTTAAAATTTGAAGTGTCATATCTACTGCTTCTTTAGCAGATAATTTACCTTCTTTATTTAAATATTCTTTCAAAGTTGGACCATCTATATATTCCATTACTAAGTAATAACAATTATCGTCTTCTTCAACATCAAGTACATTAACAATATTGCTATGACTTAAAATAGTTGTGTTTTGAACTTCTCTTTCAAAGCGTTCAACAGTTTTTTCTTTTTCATATGGCGGTATATTTATAACTTTTACAGCTACTTTACGATCTAAAATATTATCTTTAGCTAAATAAACATTACTCATACCACCGCCACCTAAATACTTCACAAATTCATAGCGACCGGCGATTATACGACCTATCATATTTTCCCACCTTCAAATGGGCATAATACTAATGAAATATTATCTTTACCTTCAGCTTCAATTGTTGCATCTATGATTGAAGTCCCTATTTCATCTATAGAACCTTCATGTGACATAATGATTTTTTGTACTTCATCTTCCTGCAAGTAATCTGTTAACCCATCGGAATTTAATAGTAAGTAGTCATAGAATTTTGTATTAAAATAAAATACATCCGCTTTTACGCGTTTATCTGTGCCCATTACTTTAGTTATAATATTTCTTTGTGGATGTGTAAATGCTTCTTCTTTTGTAATTTCACCAATCGAAATAAGATGATTAACAAATGTATGATCATCTGTTAATTGCATCATTTCTCGACTATTCATCAAGTAAGCACGTGAATCACCTATATTCGCGACAACGATATCTTTTTCATAAACTAACGCGCAAACACAAGTCGTACCCATGCCTCTGTACGCATCGTTGCTCATTGACTCGTTATATAAATGTCTATTGATATCTGCTAAGTTGGATTTCAACCAATCTTCAGCTTGTTCATATTCAATATAGTTTTCATTTTCGAATCTCTCTCTAAGTGAGTCATTCACAAATTGACTTGCAACTTCTCCGGCAGCGTGTCCACCCATACCATCACATATAACAAGTAATACTTGACCTGTTTGATTAGTATAGATACCGCCTGCATCTTCATTTTGTTCTCGAAATTGACCGACATCTGTAAAAAAACGTGCTTCCATGACTTGTTACCTCGTTTCTTCTTTTCGCTCTTTTGCTCTTAATTGTCCACATGCAGCATCAATATCCGCACCTTGGTTACGTCTTATTGTAGCATTTATACCATTTCTTTTTAATTCTTTTTCGAATTTAAAGATATCTTCTTTTGGTGTTTTAACGTAATCACGTTCTGGCACATGGTTTACTGGAATTAAATTCACATGGCAATTTAAATGTTTAATTAAGTCAGCTAATTTTCTAGCATGATGTACTTGATCGTTTACGCCGCCAAACAAACCATATTCAAATGTAATACGACGGTTCGTTTTTTCAACGTAATATTCAATTGCTTCCATTAATTTATCCAAGTCATATGCTCGGTTAATCGGCATTAGTCTTGAACGTGTTTCATTGTCAGCAGCGTGTAAACTTAACGCAAAATTGATTTGTAATGATTCATCTGCGAAATCATAAATTTTAGGAATAATACCTGAAGTTGACACAGTAATATGACGTGCACCGATATTTAAACCTTTATCATGATTAATGATTTTTAAGAAGCCCATCATTTCATCATAGTTTTCAAATGGTTCGCCAATACCCATTATAACTACTTGGCTTACTCTTTCATCAGTTTCGTCTAACGCTTTTTGAACTGTAAGTACTTGAGAAACGATTTCTCCCGCTTCTAAGTTACGTTTTAATCCACCTAGCGTTGATGCACAGAATGTACACCCAATTCTACATCCTACTTGAGTTGTTACACATACTGAATTACCGTATTCATGTCTCATTAATACTGTTTCAATTGTATATCCATCTTGTAATTCGAATAAGAATTTAATTGTTCCATCTTGACTTTCTTGCTTAACTGCTACTTCTAATGTTGTAATTTCAAATGATTGCGCTAAATTTTCTCTTAATTCTATTGATAAATTCGTCATTTCACTAAAAGCATCTACTCTTTTAACGTATAACCAATCAAAAATTTGTTTCGCTCTAAACTGTGGTTCTGATTGATCAGCTAACCAATCTTCCAAATCTCCTAACTCTAAAGAATATATTGAAGGTCTTTCGAAGTTAGGCATAAACTTATTGCGCTTTTTCTGTATCGCTGGCATATTATCTTTCCTTTCTTGTAATTTTAGTTATAAAGAAACCATCTGAATTATAATCTTGTGGTAATAATTGTAATGTTTTCACTTCTTCATTCGTTCTTGGATCAATAAATGGTGCAAATTCAAAATCTGGATTTGCTTTTAAAAATGAATAAACGACATTTTCATTTTCCATTTGTTCTATCGTACAAGTAGAGTAAACCAATTCTCCTCCAGGTGCTAATGATTTACTCGCATTTTCTAATATTTCTAATTGAAGGTGCCATAATGCTTCGACATCTTTTGATGTTTTATCATATTTAATTTCTGGCTTTCTTCTCATAACACCAAATCCACTACATGGCGCATCTATTAAAACATAATCATAAGTCTTATCAAATGGTTGTGTAGCGTCATGTACACCAGTCGTAACATTTTGAAGTCTTAATTTATTTACATTGAAATCAATTAAATCAATTTTATGCGGATGAATATCATATGCTTCAACCATACCTGTTTGATTTAATTTTTCAGCTATATGACAAGCCTTACCTCCTGGTGCACTACATGCATCTAGTACAGTACTATTTGCTTTTGGATTCAATATTTCTGCAACAAACATAGAACTTTTATCTTGAACTGATAACAAGCCATCTTTAAATAGACGATCATTAACAATAGGGTCACCTTTAATATGTAGGCAACGTTCGATATCTTGATCCATTTCGACAGTATAACCATTACTTTCTAATCTTTCAACCGCTTCTTCAACAGTTATACGTGTTGTATTCACTCTAACAGTCGTATCAGGTGGTGTTAAACTTAACAAGCACATTTCTCTCGTTTTCTCATAACCAAAGTGAGTAATCCAATGTTTTGTTAACCATAATGGCACACTACCTTCGACTGATAATCTTTTATCATCGTGTTTAATTTCATCTAGTGATCTCAGTGGTGATGAAATGAAGTTTCTAAGTATCGCGTTGATTGATTTACTATTGTGTAAGTCTCCTCGATCTTTAGCAATGTTCACCGCTTCATTTATAATCGCATGATTTGGTACTTTGTCTAAATATACAAATTGGTACGCACTCATGATTAATAAACGTTTCATCCAACCTTTTAACTTCGTTTGAATAAAAGGTTCTATTAAATATTCTAATGTAATCTTTCTTTGCAATGTACCATATACAAGTTCAGTTAAAAGACCAACATCTTTTTTCCCAATGGCTTCATTCTTAATTGCATCATTAAGATGTAAGTTACTATATGCTTCGCCTGTTAATACATCGTCTAATATTGTTAATGCAACGTATCTTACGTTATTTTTCATCATATTAATTTTGTCCCATCAATTTTGGTTTGTAATCCGCTTAAATAATCACGTGCTTGAACACGTTTTTTACCTGCAAGTTGAATTTCAGTTAATCCAACTCCGTCCTTTGATCCTGTAGCCACAATTATAGCATTTTTAGTCGTTTCTACGATTTCTCCAGGATTTCCTTGGACATCTTCTACAACTTCACTTCTCCAAAGTTTCAAGTTTTTGTCATTCATTGTTGTATATGCAACCGGCCATGGAGATAACCCACGAATATGGTTGTGTATGGATTGTGCATCTTTAGTCCAATCAATTCTTTCATCTTCTCTAGATATGTTTGAAGCAAAACTAACTAATGATTCATCTTGAGGTCTTCGCTCGTTCGTACCATTAAAAATAGTAGGTAAAGTTCTTTTCAATAACTCTGTACCTAGTACTGCTAATTGATCGTGAACATCTCCTACTGTATCATTTTCTTTAATTTCTACTTCACCTTGGCTAATAATATCGCCAGCATCTAATTTTTCTGCCATGTACATAATCGATACACCTGTTTTTTCTTCGCCATTCATCACAGCATAGTGAATCGGTGCGCCGCCTCTATATTTAGGAAGTAATGATGCATGAACATTAATTGCTTTATATTTAGGTGCTTCTAACAATGACTTAGGAAGTAACTGACCAAAAGCAGCTGTAACAATCAAGTCTGGTTTAAGGTTAATAATTTCTTCCAACTCAGGAGAATGATTTAACTTTTCTGGTTGATAAACTGGAATATTATATTCTAAAGCTACTTTTTTCACAGGAGGTGGCGTTAATACTTTTTTTCTACCAACAGGACGATCAGGTTGTGTAACGACTGCAATGACTTCATAATTTTGAATAAGCATTTCTAATATGCCAGTTGAAAAATCAGGTGTCCCCATAAATACAATCTTACTCATCCTCATACATCTCCTCTAGTTCTTCTTCAGTAACTTCTCTTATCATTTTATCTGTAAACATTTCACCATATAAATGGTCTATCTCATGTAAGATAATTCGCGCGACATCATCATAAGCAGTTAATTCAACTTCATTTCCATTAATATCATAACTTTTTACGACAATCATTTTACTTCTTTCAACTTCTCCGTAAACACCCGGAACACTTAAGCATCCTTCTACATCTACTTCGGTATTCTCAGATTGAGAAACAACAATGGGATTTACAAGCTGTAAAATACCATCTTGTTCCATATCTACAATTGCAACCTTTAAATCTATACCAATTTGTGGCGCAGCAATACCGACACCATCATTTTCAAACATTGTATCCTCTAAATCTGTAATCAACTCTTTAAGTGATTCATCAAAAGTTACAACATCTTTAACTTCTCTTTTTAAAATTGGATTTGGTACTGTAACAAGTGGTTTTACAGCCATAAATATCGCTCCTTTTTAAAAACTCATCGTATAATTATAACGTAAATCAACATAAAAAGCGACAGAGAATATTTATCCCTGTCGCCTATAACTTAATATTAATTTCTAGCACGTTTCAATAAACTTCCAACACCAGCAAGACCAAATAAAGTTGCTGTGAATAAAACAGTTCTTAATAAACCATTGTCTTCTTCACCAGTTTTCGGTAATGATTTTTTATCTTCTGATTTTTTATTATCTTTAACTTTGTTTTTGTCTTCTGATTTTTTGTCATCTTTCTTAGATGTTGTTGCTTTGTCTTCTGATTTTTTGTCATCTTTCTTAGATGTTGTTGCTTTGTCTTCTGATTTTTTATCATCTTTCTTAGATGCTGTTGCTTTGTCTTCTGATTTTTTGTCGTCTTTCTTCGGTGTTGTTGCTTTATCTTCTAATTTTTTGTCGTCTTCTTTAGTTGTTGTAGCTTTGTCATCTGATTTTTTGTCGTCTTCTTTAGTTGTTGTAGCTTTGTCATCTGATTTTTTGTCGTCTTCTTTAGTTGTTGTAGCTTTGTCATCTGATTTTTTGTCGTCTTCTTTAGTTGTTGTAGCTTGATCTTCTGATTTTTTGTCATCTTCTTTTGGTGTTGTAGCTTGATCTTCTGATTTTTTGTCATCTTCTTTTGGTGTTGTAGCTTGATCATCTGCTTTTGGTTCTGGAGCTGGATTTTCGTTAGTTGTTGTTGGATTTGCTGGTTGATCACTTTCCTCTGCATTAATAGCAGCTACAGTTGATAAACTTAAAGTTGAAACCATTAAAGTTGATAATAATAATTTTTTATACATTGTACATTCCCCTTAACTTATAATATGTGTTGTTTTTCAACTAAATACAATCGATTCTATTTAGCACTTATAGTAAATATTAAGTTTTACTTCTAGGTTTATAAATTAAAACAATGTCCTATTTATTCATCATTATTAAATTCATCTTCATCATCTGCTTTATTTTGGAAGACCATTATTAGTGAGATTAAAATACTTACAAATAAAAAACTCACTAACAAAGTCGAATTTAATATTTTTCAGCATATCACACCTCTTTACTTAGGATTTTAATCCCTATATCCAGCAACCTCCTTCTCCAAAACTAAGGCTTTCTCTCTCTATTTACCCCATTTACATAATTAACATTTTTTATGTTAATACATAATAGAGATTAATTATTATATATTATACAATCAGTTATGGTAAAAAGCTACAATTTATATAAGACCTTTACATAAATTTTACTATTTCAAATAAAAAAACAACCTCCAGATTAATTTTCAATCCAGAGGTTATTTTATACATTTTTTTATTCTTCTTCATCAAAGTCATGTTCGTAAGAAATCTCGCATTCACCAAATACAAAGATAATTAAACACAGTGAGATAAGCGCACTTAACACTAGCATCAGCGAAACTTTCAAAAATTTCTTCATAATATACCTCGTAATAATAGGATTTTAATCTCCTAATTTTCTCGGCTTTAAAGGTAATCTATATGTATCCCATTTATTCGACCTGATTAAATTTAAATTTCTATATATAGAGAGATTAAGTACTATAATTATACAATTGGACATTCTGAAAATCTATCTTTTTTGTGTTTATGATTTAAAAATACGCTTCTGATAATTTATACAATATCGGTCGTTTACCAACTTTTTCGATATACCCTAAGTCTAATAAATCATTTAATATTTTTCGAATGGTTTTATCTGTTAAGTTAAGATAACTTTCTATTTGTTGAACTGTAATATGTTCCTCAATTGAGTAATAATAAAATTGTGCCATGATAAATACTGTATCTTTATGTGTTTGGCTTAAATTTTGATCTTTATTAATGATGTTTATAGCATAATCCAATTGTGTTTTTTTAGCTTTTAATTCTTCGATTAAGAGTTCTTGCCCATCTTTAATAAATGCTAAAAAATGCTCTATAAAATAATTAAGCTCTCCTTTGTTCATTGCACTATTCGTCTTATCAAAAATATCATAGTAAACTTTATTATTTGATTCTATTCCTCTCGAAAGAGATATTGCTGTTAATTGGTCATAAGTTTCGTTTAAATATAAACTTGAAATAAAACGTGAAGTTCTTCCATTACCATCATAGAAAGGATGAATATAACCAAAATAATAATGCGCAATCGCTATTTTTATGATTGGCTCAATATCATCTTGATTATTAAGAAAGTTAAGTAATTCTTCAACTTTTTCTACTATTAAATTATGTGGCATAATCCCTTCATGTAACACTCTATTTGTAGAACTCATAACTTTCACTGCTTCTTCTCTGAATAATGATCCTTCTATTTTATTCATTTCTGAAATTTCACCAGCCGTAATTTCATCATATATTGTTCTTACATCTTTAGCATTTCGTGGCAATTTATTAGTCGAGTATAAAATTTTCATATAGGCTTTCAACATACTTTCAAACCTTGGAGATTTTTGATTGTTTTCTTTCATTACTTTCATACTTTTTGCTATTTCTTTTTTTGTACTCTTAACGTTTTCAATTTGATTTGAAAAATAAAGTTCATTAACAACCATTTCATCTTGAAGTGATTCTTTAGCACCTATTGGTAATGGAAAACTGAGCTCACGTAACAATGCATTACACTTTTCTATTTGTACCACCAAAGACATTATAGATAAAGTCGGTATGAAGTATAGTTTATAATTTTCATTTGATTTCTTAGGTTTAATACTCAAATCTAATACTTTCGCATTTGGTGAATGTACTCTTTTTTTATATTCACGTTCCCATGAATCTGGAAATTTATAAAAGAATTTATACATAAACTCCATATAACCAACTCCTAAACGGTAATTTTTGAATATTTTACCATTTAAGCGGACTTCAAACAATAAATAAATCTAATTTATCAGATGATGGAATAGCCCTACTTACATATTCAGAATTAAATTCAGGTGATCTGAGAGTTGAAGGTATGCAAGCTTCTCAAATTAAAAATGAAGATGGTTTACAAACAGCTTATGGGATGGGGATACCAAACGAAATTGATACTACTGAAATCAAAAGAATATATTTTAAAATTTTATACTTGCCTAGCGCATTCGGTGAAAACAGAATTTATCACGATACTTTCAACTATATTAAGAGAGATACCGAAAACGAAATAGCTAAAATTTCTTTCCCATTACTTTTAATGAAAAGAGGGGCTAAAAATGAGTAAATCCCATTTATCAGTAGTAGAAGACCTTAATCCTAACGATGCGGGAAAAACTATTTCTGAAACTTCCACTCTAACAAATCATGATATAATAGAAATAAAGAAAGTTATCTACGACACAATAAATACACTAGATATATCCCAAAGTTTAGAAGGAGGGAATAGTATGAGTAATTATATAACTAAAGATACTTTCGAACAATTCGAAAAACGTATAGACGATAAGTTAGATACCTTACCTGAAAGAATGGCAGATAAAATGGATGCTAAAATTAATGGACTAGAGGCTAGACAAACTAAATGGTTTGTAGGTATTTTAGCTAGCGTAATGATTGGATTGTTAGGAATAATAATTAACTTCTTCGTTTAAAACTTATAAAAACCACCCATTTCTGGGTGGTTTTTAATATGTCTTTTATTCATTCACATCATCATCTGTGGGTTAATATCTATTTCTAATGATAGTTTTTCTTTGAGATATTGATCGTGATAGTAATCGTCTAAATATGTTAAGGCGGTTAATAGGTCTGGTTCGTTTTTGAATTTTATGAGTATTTGGAATCGATGTTGATTGTTAATGCGTGATAATGGGCTTGGTGATGGCCCTAATATAAATGATTGTGCTGATACGTGTTGCACGAGTATATCGTGTATGTGTTTAGATGCTTTAAGAACTTTCTTTTTATCGAAGTGACTAATTGTTAAGTTCACGAGATAGTAATAAGGTGGATACTTTCCTACTTGTCTAAATTTCATTTCTTTTTGGTAAAATGATAAATAGTCATTTTTAGTTACATCAAGTATCGCATAATGTTCTGGATTATATGTTTGAATCATTACTTCGCCTTGTTTCTCATGTCTCCCTGCTCTACCTGCAACTTGCGTGAGTAGTTGGAAAGTTTTTTCAGTGGATCTAAAGTCAGGCAAGTTTAACATTGTATCTGCGTTGAGTACGCCTACTAATGTTATATTTTCAAAGTCTAGCCCTTTAGCAATCATTTGTGTACCTAGTAATATATTGGCTTCTTGATTTCCAAATGCAGTTAACAATCTTTCGTGTGCACCTTTTTTCGAAGTTGTGTCTACGTCCATTCTGATGACTTTTGCATTTTCAAAAGTTTCATATATGAGTTCTTCTACTTTTTGCGTACCTACACCCATTTGTCTAATATGTTCACTTTCACAACTTGGGCATACTTGTGGCATCGGTTCACTATAACCACAATAATGACATTTTAAATCGTCATTTGTTTTATGGTACGTTAACGAAATATCACAATTCGGACATTGAGGCACATGTCCACAATCTCTACAAAGTACGAACGATGAATGTCCTCTTCTGTTTAAGAACAGTATAATTTGTTCGCCTTTTTCTATTCGATCTTGTATCGCAGCAGTCAATTGTTCTGAAAACATTGATCTATTGCCTATTTTAAGTTCTTCTCTCATATCTATTAACGCTATTTCTGGCATTTTTTGTTGATTAACCCGTTCTGGTAACCCTAAATATTGATACACACCTTTTTCTGCTCTAGCAAACGTTTCTAAGCTTGGTGTTGCTGACCCTAAAACGACAGGACAATTGTGATATTCACTTCTCCAAATTGCAATTTCTCTTGCATGATACCTCGGATAATCTTCTTGTTTATATGTAGATTCATGTTCTTCATCTATAATGATGAGCCCAAGTTTATCAAATGGCGCGAATATACTAGATCTTGCTCCTACTGAGACACTAGCTTTACCATCTCTAATCTTCTGCCATTCGTCATACTTTTCACCTTTAGATAATCCTGAATGTAATACCGCTACTTCATCACCAAAACGAGCTTTAAAGCGATTAACCATTTGCGGTGTTAACGCTATTTCAGGAACAAGCATAATCGCCTGTTCACCTTTTTTTAGGACATTTTCTATCGTTTGTAAATATATTTCGGTCTTCCCTGAACCAGTAACCCCGTGTAGAAGGAATGTTTTAGATTCATTTGCTTTAACCGCTTCATCAATTTGTGAAAATGCTTCTTGTTGCGCATTTGTTAATGATTTATTGATTTCTTTTTCAAATATTCTATTCTCATAAGGATCACGATTCACAACGGCTTCGTACTTTTCTAAAATTTGATTTTTCACTAAAGTTTGAATGCTAGAATTTGAAAATCCTTCTTCTTTTAATGTTCTTAACAGTACGTCTTCGTGTCGATGCTCAATTAAATAATTGATAACGTCTAATTGTTTTTCCTTTTTACGTAAAGATTCAATGATTTCATCTAGTCTGTCTGTTGCAACAAGTCGTACGCATGTCGCATACTTTCTCGTTAATTGTTGACCAACTATCGTATCTTTCACTATAGCTTCATTTTTAACAAACTGTTCAAGTTCAGCTACAATTTGTAATTTTTGTGCTTGATCAAATGATAAAATGCCATCTCTACTAAAATGATTCAAGTATTCAGCTGGAATCGCTTCTGGATCATTTACTTGATACACTTTTTGATATTTTGCTTTAACTGCACTAGGCAGCATTATTTCCAAAGCTGATATGCGTTTTAATAAATGAAAATTGGACATCCATTCACTAAGTTCTATCAATTCAGATGTAAGCTCTGGTTTAAAATCTTTCACTCTAATGATTGATTTCACTTTAGACATATCAATATCACTTGAAAGTTGCTCGCTTATTCCAATGACAAAGCCTTGGATTTTTCTCGGACCAAAAGGCACTTCAACACGTACCCCTACTTTTACAACGTCTTCAATATCTTGAGGTATCTTATAATCAAATATTTTGTCTACATTTTTAGACGGAATATCTACTACAACATTCGCTATCAAGATTCCCACCTACTAGTTATTTCATTTAAAATTTTAAAAGCAATTTTTTGTTTAGATTCTTTTGTTAATGGTACTCTATCACCATTAGCAAAGAACATTTCTACTTCATTATCAGAAGATCTAAATCCGATTTCTTGGTTTGCTACATGATTTGCAACAATAACATCAGCATTTTTCTTTTTTAACTTGCCCATTGCATATGATGCTACATTATCGGTTTCAGCTGCAAAGCCTACTAAATATTGCTTTGTCTTATGCTCGCCTAAATATTTCAAAATATCTGTTGTTCTTTTAAATGTAAGGTCAAGATTGCCATCTTTCTTTTTCATTTTTTTATCTGAAGTTTCTATTGGTGTATAGTCAGCAACAGCTGCAGCTTTAATAATCATATCCATATCATTCATATTCTCTTTAACTGCAATAAACATATCTTCAGCACTAGATACTTGAATAAACTTGAGCCCTTTTGGCTGAGGTAAATTCGTTTCTCCACTAACTAATATGACATTCGCCCCTAAATCTCTTGCCGCTTCAGCTAACGCATATCCCATCTTGCCGCTTGAACGGTTCGTAAAGTATCTTACTGCATCAACTTTTTCAACTGTAGGTCCTGCTGTAACTAATACATTTTTACCTTGTAATGAAAATGTTTGTGGATTTGTATTTTCTTTAAAAAAGTCATCTATAATCGTTAAAATGGTCATAGGTTCTTCCATTCTACCTTTAGCTACATATCCACATGCTAAATAACCTTCACCTGGTGCAATGATTTTATATCCAAAGTTTCTTAAACGAGACATATTCTCTACAATAGATGGATGATTTAACATGTGAACGTTCATTGCTGGAGCTATAAATACAGGAGCGGTAGTAGCAAGTAAAGTAGATGTCACCATATTATCAGCTAATCCATTAGCTAATTTACTTATTGTATTTGCAGTTGCTGGGGCAACGATGACTGCATCAGCCCAATCTGCTAATGTAATATGTTGAATTTCACTTACATCTTTTTCATCAAAAGTATCTGTATATACATGGTTTCGACTGATTGCTTGAAATGCTAACGGTGTAACAAATTGTTGCGCATTTTCAGTTAACATTACTCTTACAACATAACCATTTTGAGTTAGTTTACTCGTTAAATCTATAGCTTTGTAGGCAGCTATCCCACCTGTAACAGCTAGAAGTATATTCTTCATGTGTACGCCTCCGATAATTCGTTTCTTAATCTTATTGCTTATTATACATTCTTTAAATTATACTGTCATGAATCAAATCTATATAATCGAATAAAAAAAGCATTCTATGGATGGATTAAAAGTTCCATTCATAAAATGCTTTTTAAAATATTCGAATTACTCTTCTAATTTTGCGTACACTTTGTGTGCTGCAATTTCTTCAAGCGCTTGTCCAACGTTTTTAAGTGAACGATATTCATCTAATAATAAGCTATCAGGATGTTCTTGAAGTTCACGTGCTCTCTTAGCAGCAGTTGTAACAACTAAGTATTTAGAATTGATACTATCTTTAAGTTCGTTTTGTGGTGGGTATAACATTATTTTTTTGCCTCCAATATCATTTTTCTATATCTTGCTTCTACACGTTCTCTTTTCAAATGTTCTGCTTCTACGATAGATTGAATACGCAATTTTGCTAACTCTACTTCGTCATTCACAACAACATAATCATATAGGTTCATCATTTCGACTTCTTTTCGAGCCTCTAAAATACGATTCTGAATAATTTCATCAGATTCCGTACCTCGACCGACCAATCGTTCTTTCAAATGTTCCAAACTTGGTGGTGCTAAGAAAATAAATAACGCTTCAGGAAATTTCTTTCTAACTTGCTTAGCGCCCTCTACTTCAATTTCTAAAAATACATCATATCCGTTGTCCATTGTATCTCTTACATACTGAACAGGCGTTCCGTAATAATTACCTACATATTCAGCATACTCTATAAATTGGTCATCGGCAATTAAAGCTTCAAATTCATCTCTCGACTTAAAGAAGTAATCTACGCCATCAGTTTCGCCTTGACGCATCTTTCTAGTTGTCATTGAGATAGAATATTTAAAATCTGTGCTAGGATCATCAAATATTGATTTTCTTACTGTTCCTTTGCCGACACCAGACGGACCAGAGAGAACAATTAGTAACCCTTTTTCTATGTTCATGTCAAACGACCTTTCCTAATGAATACTAACGACATATCATCATTTTGTTTTTTTTATCTTACCATACTTCATTTCTGTATGGCTATAGACGTATTGAACTTTAAACAGAAATATATTCATTTAAACCCTTACATGTTACAATAAATTGACTTTTGATAAAGGTGTGAATGCAAATGGCTTTTGATGGATTATTTACAAGAAAAATAGTTGAAGATTTACAATCGCTCGTAACAGGAAGAATTCATAAAATTTCTGAGCCAAGTTCTGATACTATTATTTTAACAATTCGTAGTGAAAGAAAAAACAAACAATTACTACTTTCTACTCATGCAAATTTTAGTAGATTTCATTTAACGACAGAAAAATATGATAATCCTTTCGATCCGCCAATGTTTTTAAGAGTATTACGTAAACATTTAGACGGTGGACTTGTTCAAGGTATCACGCAAATTGGCAACGATAGATTAGTAGAAATCGATATACACTCCAGAGATGAAATTGGAGATTTAAGAAAACGTACCCTCATCTTAGAAATCATGGGGAGACATAGTAACATCATATTAGTTGATGGTGACCGTAAAATAATCGATGGTTTTAAACACCATACACCTAATACGAATACTGCACGAACAATTATGCCTGGGTTTAAATATGAATACCCACCTACTGCTAAGAAGATGAATCCTTTCGAAGTAGATGATCTCAATAAATATATTGATTTTAATTCAGGTAAAATTGATCGCCAATTATTGCAACAATTTGAAGGGTTTAGCCCACTTATTACAAAAGAAATTGTTTCAAGAAGACCATTTATGAATCAAGCAACATTAGCAGAAGCTTTTGATGAAGTGATGAATGAAGTAAAACAAACGCCTAAACCTGTCATCTATAGTGATGATTCAACAAATAATGAAATATTTTACTTCATGCCACTACAATCATATGGAAATGACTATATGACTTTTGAAACGATTCATGAATGTTTAGATCGTTTTTATGAATCACGTGGAGAACGAGAACGCGTTAAACAACGTGCACTTGATTTAGTCAAAATAGTAGATCAACACTTACAAAAAAATAGACATAAATTAGAAAAACTCATCAATGAAAAAGAAGCAGCTAGCACGAAAGATGTCCAACAATTGTACGGTGAATTAATCACAGCAAATATGTATCAAATTAAACAAGGCGACAAAACATTAGACACAATAAACTATTACAATAATGAACCTGTGTCTATACCTTTAAACCCTACAAAATCACCATCAATGAACGCGCAACATTATTACAAACAGTACAATCGACTTAAAACAAGAGAAATCGAATTAGAAAAACAAATCAAACTGACACAATCTAACATTTTATACTTTGAATCTTTAGAACAACAACTTGCTCATATATCTGTTGAAGATATAGACGACATTAGAGAAGAGCTAGAAGATCAAGGATTTGTTAAAAAACGTAAAAGTAAGAAACAGAAAAAATCTAAAAAAATTACAATTACGACATTTATATCGTCAGATGGCCAAACAATATTATTAGGAAAAAATAATAAACAAAACGATTATCTAACACATCGAGTCGCAAGAAAAAATCAACTATGGTTCCACACAAAAGATATACCAGGATCACATGTTGTTATACAAGAAGACGAACCAACTGAAACAACAATAAACGAAGCGGCAATGATAGCTGGCTTTTATTCCAAAGCAAGTCAATCAGGACAAATCCCAGTGGACTACACAGAAATTAAAAACGTTCACAAACCAAGCGGCGCAAAACCAGGATTCGTTACTTATGACCACCAGACAACATTGTACGTAACAACAGACTATGATGATATAAAAAAATTACAACAAAAATAACAAACAAAAACCGAGGAGCCATTAATGTAGAATGGCTCCTCGGTTTCTGACTGTCGATAAACTGAACCGAATAAAAACTCGCTTGCCTAGGGTACAGTCTCAAGTCTCAGCCTGTAGACTTCGTTGTTAATCGGGGCTGGATATTCTAACGGTCACAATTCCGAATAATGGTCGTTACAATTTCTAAACAAACAATAAACTGTCGACAAAGTCACTTAAAGTGTACCTGTTGGCAGTTTTTTAGCTCTAACGAGATTGTTTTAAGATTCTTTCCCGTTAGAATTTCTAAGGGGATTGTTTTCTCAGTCTTTCACGTTAGAGCTAAAAAAGACCTATTTTTGATGAAGTATTACACTTTTTAGTAGAGAAAATTGCTCTAACGAGATTGTTTTAAGATTCTTTCCCGTTAGAATTTCTAAGGGGATTGTTTTCTCAGTCTTTCACGTTAGAGCACAGAACAGATTAAAACCGAGGAGCCATTAATGTAGAATGGCTCCTCGGTTTATTTTATTCCAATATTTAATTATTATTTTCTGGTAATGCTAATTGGAAGTTTACGCCAAATTTATCTTGTACCCATGCAAATTCTCTAAATGTTGGTGGTAGTTCTGTTTTTGGCATAAGAATCGCCCCACCTGATTTTAATTTAGAATATAAGTTTTCCATTTCCATTGCTGATTCACATGTGACATATAAAAACATTGCCGGGTTCATTTCGATATCTACACCGTTATTCTGATCAATCGCCATAAATATTTGTCCATTTATTTTAAATATAGAATGTTGTACCGTTCCTGGTTCGCCTGGTCCATCTTCATCGTATTTAACCATCGTCAATATTTCACTATCTTTAAAAATAGATGTATAAAAATTAATTGCTTCTTCAGCTTCTCCATTAAACATTAAAAAGGTCGTAATTTTTGGAATCATTTTTATTTCACTCCAGTATTTGTTGTAATTATTTTTTATCTCTTATGTAATTTAGTATAATGGTTATAATAGTCAAAGACAAAGGAGAGTATTTATGTCGTTTTCATTGTTATTACCAATTGTTATTTTAATAGCTGTTATTTTAGTGGGTTATGTTTTTATTAAATTATTTATGGATTAATCTTAATTATGTTATATAGAAAAATAAAAACCTCGGACTCTTTTCTAGTCCGAGGTTTTTTCTTATTATAATTATAATAATTTTGATTATTTTGGATTAATTAACTCAATTCCAAATAACCAAGGTACCATGAACAATACGAAGGCTACAATTACAACACAACTGACTAAGTTTAACCAAAATCCTGCTGTTGCCATTTCCCGTATTGTCACTTTTTCTGTACCAAATACAATTGCATTTGGTGGTGTACCAACTGGTAACATAAACGCACAGTTAGCTGCCATAGCTGCCGGAATCATAAGTGCTAATGGATGTACATTTATACCAACCGCAATCGTTGCCAGTATTGGTAATATCATCGTTGCTGTTGCGGTATTGGACGTGATCTCAGTTAAGAATAGTACGAATAGTGATACGACTGCAATAATGAGTATTATATTGACGCCTTCTAAACCTGAAATTTGTTTACCCATCCATTTATCTAATCCACTTTCTGTAATTGCTGAAGCAACTGCTAAACCGCCACCGAATAGTAAAAGTATACCCCATGGTAAATCTTTCGCAATTGACCAGTCTAAAATTCTAGCAAATTTTCTTTTAGCGGGGATTAAGAATAGAATAACTGCAATAAACATGGATATTGTTCCGTCTTTCACGAGCTCTGTAAATGGTAATTGTGCAAGTAAAAATTCTCTTGATACCCATAAGAAAGCTGCTAAACAGAATAATGTGAACACAACTTTTTCTTCATATGTTGTTTTACCTAATGCCTTAAGCTCTCTCGTAATAATTTCTTTACCACCAGGTAATTCTTTCATATCGTGTCTAAACTTCATATAATTTAAATATGCCCAAGTGATACCAAGCAAAATAATAACAGTTGGAACACCCATTATCATCCATTGTCCGAATCCAATTTCTTCTCCAAATATTTTTTCATATTGCCCTTTTAAAATAATTAATGGAGGTGTCCCAATTAACGTTCCGAGACCACCGATTGTCCCTGCATAACCAATACCTAGAACAAGTGATTTTTCAAACTGCGATAAACTATGACTATCGTCGCCATCAGCAGTTAATTCATTTGCCTCTTTAATAATGGCCATACCAATCGGAATCATAATCATAACAGCAGCTGTATTAGATACGAACATTGATAACGCACCTGTAGCTACCATGAATCCTAATAAAATTCTCCCGGTACTTGTTCCGATACTTTTAATAATGACAAGTGCTATTCTCGTATGTAAATTCCATCTTTCCATAGCAATTGCAATAATGAAACCACCTAAGAATAAGAATATAATGTCGTCTCCATATGCGCTTGAAACAGTAGCGCTATCCATAATTCCACCTAATGGGAACATAAATAAAGGCATTAAACTTGTTGCTGGAATAGGAATAGCTTCTGTAATCCACCAAACAGCAATCCACAGTGTAGCTGCCATTACAAATACACCTTTTTGACTCAACCCTTCTGGACTAAAAAATAATAGCGTAAATATAAACAGTAAAGGTCCTAGAAATAATCCAATTAATTGTGGCGTAGTATACGCTTTTAATGGTGGATCAGGTTCATTTTGAGATTTTAAAGCGTCTGTTGAAAAGAATTTTAACATTTCTTTCGTTCTTCCACTTTCTTTCCAAAGCTTTTGAGTAATTTTTTTATCATGCTCTTTCATATGTTTTACCTCCCTAAATATGTATTCGTTTACATTTTAACAAAGATTTCTAGTAAGTCCTACTACTATTCTGAAAATTTAAAATAATTAATTAATAAAATGCTTATCATTTCAGTTAATTATTGATTATCAAAAGTACTTTTCTTATATAAAAAAGGAAAATACAAATAAAAAAACACATCCCAAAATTGTCGGATGTGTTTTTTAACTATATATGATTTTGTTCGCTTTTATCAAAAAAGCCTTCTTCTTCTAGTTCTTTTTTTATACTTTTGAAAATATTTTTATCATCTATATCATAGCATCGTTGTCTATTTACATTTGTATTATTAGTATAACCGTTTCGTTCATTGTAATTTTCATCTCTTACTTTATAATGATTAAAGTCATTTGTGTTTTTAGAATCTTTTTTTAGAAAATCGTTAATATGTCCCCATTTTTTTAATTGCTCTTTTTGCTGATTAGCAGTAAGACGGTGTTGGCTTTCCATCAAGACTCCCCCTTTTTATGACTACATTATAAAGTATCTTTCCAGTCTTTTAAAGCTTTTATATCTTTACTTTGGATGTATCCTTCTTTTTCTGCAACGGTAATCAGTTCATCATAATTTGATAAAGTGTAGAACGGTGTATTAATAGATTTGAAAGCTTCTTCAGCTTTTTTTATGCCGTATGTAAATATTGCGAATACACCTACTACTTCTGCACCATCTTCAATTAAAGCTTCTACAGCATTTATTGATGATCCGCCAGTTGAAATTAAATCTTCAATGACAACTACTTTTTTACCTTTGCTAGAAGCACCTTCGATTTGATTCCCTTTGCCGTGACCTTTACTTTTAGATCTCACATAACTCATAGGTAATTTTAAATTATCTGCAATAAAAGCAGCATGAGGAATTCCTGCTGTAGCTGTTCCTGAAATGATTTCGACATCTTCAGCGTGTTCTTTAATTAATTCAATTAGACCGTTATAAATGTTTTCTCTAATTTCTGGATATGCTAAAGTCACTCTGTTATCACAATATATTGGTGATTTAATGCCAGAGCTCCAAGTATAAGGGTCCTCTGGTGAAAGTGTTACAGCTTTAATATCTAACAATGATTGTGCAATATTTGTTGTCATATTTATTATCCTTTCCATCTTTGTAATATTTCATGATAACGTGCAATCGGATTTTCATGTTCAGTAATTGATCTTCCTACAACAATATGTGTTGAACCTAATTTTTTAGCATCTTCAGGTGTTGTCACTCTTTGTTGATCATGTGTTTGATCTGATTCTAGTCTAATGCCTGGTGTAACTTTCAAAAATGTTGTACCAATGTTATCGGTTATGATTTTTGATTCTAACGGTGAACATACTATGCCATCAAGACCTGCTTTTTTAGAAAGTTTAGCGTAATTGATCACTGATTCTTCAATTGTAGATTGAATGTTTTGTTCATTTTTCATTTGTTCTTCTGTAGTGGATGTAAGCTGAGTCACTGCGATTAGCTTTGCATTTGGATTAGTTGATCTTAACCCTTCTAGTCCTGCTTGCATCATTTTAACACCACCAGCAGCATGGACATTGATTAAATCGATATTCAATTTACCTAGCCCTGCAAGTGCACCTTTTACAGTGTTTGGAATGTCATGTAATTTTAAATCTAAAAATATGTCGTGACCTCTATCTTTAATCGTTGTTAAAATTTCTGGCCCATTTTGTAAATAAAGTTCCATACCGACTTTTACAAAAAGTGGTTCATCAAACAAATCTAAAAATTGTTCAACTTCGGCTAATGTAGCAAAGTCTAAAGCAATAATAGGCGTATCTTTCATTTATTTTGCAGCCCCTTCTTGACGGTATGTTCTACCTTTTAATTCTGATATATGTTCTACGCCTAATTGATCAAGTAACTTAGGCAATTCATCAATAATGTCTTTACACACTGTCGGATTCTCGAAATTAGCAGTACCAACTGCAACAGCATCAGCACCGACCGAAATATAGTCAATAACGTCTTGAGCTGTTCTTACGCCACCCATTGCTATAATTGGAATGTCTACATTTTGACTTACTTCATAAACCATTCTTAGTGCTACTGGTTTAATTGCTGGTCCACTTAATCCGCCAACTACATTACTAATAATGGGTTTTCCAGTTTTAGAATCAATTCGTAATCCAACTAAAGTATTTATCATCGTAATACCGTCTGCATGTTCAGCGATCGCTTTAGCCATTTCTACAATGTTTGTAACGTTAGGCGATAATTTGACATACACTGGTACAGAAGATACATCTTTAACTTTTTTCGTTAACGCACTTGCAACTTCCGGAACAGTACCAAACTGAATTCCGCCTTCTTTTACGTTTGGACATGAAATATTTAATTCTAATGCATGCACATTCGGAGATTTTGAAATATGTTCTGCAACATATACGTATTCTTCTTCAGTTGAACCAGCAACATTAGCTATAATCGGAACATCAAACTGCTCTAAAAATTTCAATTCATGTTCAATAATATGATGTACACCTGGATTTTGTAATCCTATAGCATTGATCATCCCACTTGCTGTTTCAGCAACTCTTGGCGCTTCATTACCATATCTTGCTTCTTTCGTTGCTGCTTTAATCATAATTGATCCTAATTCAGATAAATCATAGAATTGGCTGAATTCTTTTCCAAAAGCAAAGCAACCGCTAGCTGGCATGATTGGATTTTTTAAGTTTAAACCTGGCAATGTTACATTTAATCTGCTCATATGATTACAGCTCCTTTTTCAAATACTGGTCCATCTGTGCAAACTTTTACATAACCAACGTCATCATCTGTATGACACACACATGCATAACAAGCACCAATGCCACAACCCATACGTTCTTCAAGTGAAATGTATCCTTTCACATCATTTAACTGCTCTGTAAGTGCTTTAAGCATTGCTTTAGGCCCACAACTATAAAATATATCAAAAGGTGTTTCAATATTTTCAATTACTGTTGTAACGAAACCTTTCGTACCTAAAGTACCATCTACAGTCGCAATATAAGTATCACCTAATGCTTCGAATTCTTTAATATAGAATGCATCTTTAGCACTTTGGAAACCTAACACGTGAATGGTTTTAATACCTTTTTTATTAAGTTGTTTAGATAACTCATATAAAGGTGGCACACCAATACCGCCTCCAACTAACAAAGCGGTATTTTGTGCTTCTTCTACAGGAAATCCGTTTCCTAAAGGTGCTATGACATCAATTGCGTCACAAGCTCTTAATGTAGAAATTTTTTCAGTACCTTGCCCTTCTTTTCTAAAAAGCATTGTAAATGTTTCATCTTCTTGGTTAACTTCACAAATTGATATCGGTCTTCTGAGCATATGTTCAGTACCCATACCTGCTTTAATATGAACAAATTGTCCAGGTTTTTTCATATTTCTAGTGAGATCGCCATGTACTTTTAATTCAAAAATAGCATCTGCTATTTGATTGTTAGATACAACTGTCATTAATTTAGACATTGTAATCCCCCTCTACATTTGATCAGTTCTAAAAGTCATACTTTCAATTACATCTGCTAAAGCATTTGCTGTATCAAGTGAAGTTAAACATGGTATACCATTTTCAACTGATTCTCTTCTAATTTGGAAACCATCTCTGTCATATAGTTTACCTTTAGTCATCGTATTCACTACAAGTTGGACTTGACCTTTTTGAATAACAGATAATAAATCATGTTCTCCGCCAATTTTACCGACTGTATAAACAGGTATATTATGTTCGTTAAAGTAACGCGCTGTACCTTCAGTAGCAAAGATGCGATACCCAATTTCATGGAATCTTTTTGCAATTGACATCGCTTCTGATTTATCTTTATCACTTACAGTAAAGAGTGCTGTACCAGAATCTTGCACTTTCAGTCCGCTAGCTGTTAAACCTTTGTAAAGTGCTTTTTCAAGTGTGATATCTTTACCCATTACTTCACCAGTAGATTTCATTTCAGGCCCTAAAGTAATATCTACATTTTTCAATTTACTGAAACTGAACACCGGTGCTTTAACATAAACGCCTTCTTTATAAGGAACTAAGCCACTTTCATAACCTTGTTCTTTTAAAGAGATATTCGTAATTGCTTTTGTAGCTAATTTAGCCATTGGTATATCCGTGATTTTACTTAAAAATGGAACTGTTCTACTTGCTCTAGGGTTTACTTCTAGTACAAAGACATCTCCTTTAGATAAAACAAATTGTATGTTAATTAAACCGATAATATTTAATCCTTTAGCCAATCTAGTCGTATAATCAACTAATAAATCAATTTCTTCATCTGTTAAAGTTTGTGGTGGATACACAGCGATTGAATCCCCTGAGTGAACGCCTGCTCTCTCAATATGTTCCATAATACCTGGTATCACTACTGTCTCACCATCTGAGATAGCATCCACTTCAATTTCTTTACCTGTTAAGTAACGATCAATTAATACTGGATGTTCAGGACTCGCTTTAACCGCTTGTTCCATATAATTTTGTAACTCAGTTTCGGCATATACAATTTCCATCGCTCTTCCACCTAATACATATGAAGGTCTTACAACAATTGGATAACCAATAGCGTTCGCATTGTCGATTGCTTCTTGTACTGATGTTGCTGTTTTACCAAGTGGTTGAGGTACGTCGATTGTTTGTAATAAAGCTTCGAATTCTTTTCTATCTTCTGCTCTATTTAAGTCTTCTAAAGTTGTACCAAGAATTTTAACGCCTTTTTTAGACAATTTATCTGCTAAATTGATAGCAGTTTGTCCACCGAATTGAACGACTACGCCTTTTGGTTGTTCAAGATTGATAATGCTCATCACATCTTCTTCTGTTAAAGGTTCAAAGTATAATTTATCTGAAATTGAGAAGTCTGTTGAAACCGTTTCTGGATTATTGTTAATAATAATCGCTTCATATCCTGCTTCTTGAATAGCCCACACAGCATGTACTGTAGCATAATCAAATTCTACACCTTGCCCAATTCTAATTGGTCCAGAACCGAGCACAATGATTTTTTCTTTTTCAGTTACGATTGATTCATTTTCTTCTTCATATGTACCATAGAAGTAAGGTGTCTCAGATTCAAACTCAGCTGCACATGTATCTACTGTTTTATAAACAGGATTAATGTTGTGTTGTTGGCGTAAATCGTATATTTCGCGTTCGGTTTGTTCCCAGCGATGTGCAATCACTCTATCACTAAAGCCATATTGTTTCGCCCATTTCAACATGTCTAAATCGCCTTTATTCGCTTTCAAATCATGTTCAATATCGATTATATGTTTAAATTTATATAAGAAGAAATAATCTATTTCAGTTAGTTCATGAATACGTTCTAATGAAGTACCGCGTCTAATTGCCTCACCTATAAAGAATAATCTTTCATCATCTTGAGCTTTAATTCTTTCTTCAATAAAGTCTAATTCAATTTCATCGCCATTTGGTAAACCTAAGTGATGTACACCGTACTCTAATGAACGAATCGCTTTTAATAAAGATTCTTCATATGTTCTTCCAATTGCCATTACTTCCCCAGTAGCTTTCATTTGTGTGCCTAAATGACGTTCCCCTTTTTCAAATTTGTCGAATGGGAATCTTGGGATTTTTGATACAACATAATCTAGCGCAGGTTCAAATGCTGCATAAGAAGTTCCTGTAACAGGATTTAACATTTCATCTAAAGTCATACCTACTGCAATTTTTGCTGCTAATTTAGCAATTGGATAACCAGTTGCTTTTGATGCTAATGCTGATGATCTGGATACACGAGGGTTAACTTCAATAATATAATATTTGAATGAATTTGGATCTAAAGCTAGTTGAACGTTACAACCACCTTCTATTTTTAAAGCTCTAATAATCTTCAGTGATACGTCTCTTAACATTTGATATTCTATATCAGATAATGTTTGGCTAGGTGCAACTACAATTGAGTCGCCTGTATGAATACCTACTGGGTCAATATTTTCCATGTTACAAACGACGATTGCATTATCATTTTTATCACGCATCACTTCGTATTCTATTTCTTTGAATCCTGCAATTGATTTTTCTAATAAACATTGTGTAACTGGGCTATATTTCAAACCGTTTTGAACGATTTCTCGTAAATCTTTTTCGTTATAACAAATTCCTCCGCCAGTTCCACCCATAGTGAATGCTGGACGTACGATTAACGGATATCCAATTTTATTTGCAAAATTAAGTGCACCTTGTACATCATTTACAATATCACTTTCTGGAACGGGCTCATTAAGTTCGTTCATTAAGTTTCTGAATAAATCTCTGTCTTCTGCTTGTTGAATTGAGTCTAATTGAGTACCTAGTAAACGTACATTATTTTCTTCTAATACGCCGTTTTCATGCAATTCAATTGCCATATTCAAACCAGTTTGCCCACCTAATGTTGGTAACAAAGCGTCTGGTTGTTCTTTTCGAATGATTCTGCTAACAAAATCTAAAGTTAAAGGTTCAATGTAAACTGTATCTGCAATTTCAGTATCTGTCATAATCGTTGCTGGATTCGAGTTTACAAGAATAACTCTATATCCTTCTTCTTTTAAAGCAAGACATGCTTGAGTTCCTGCATAATCAAATTCTGCAGCTTGACCTATAATGATTGGGCCAGAGCCGATAACTAGGATGGATTTAATATCTGTTTGTTTAGGCATTGATTGTATGCTCCTTCTCTTTATGTGATTTAATCATTTCAATAAATTCATCAAATAAATAATTTGAATCATGTGGTCCTGGCGAAGCTTCTGGATGATATTGTACAGAGAAGGCTGGATGAACTTTATGTTTTAAGCCTTCGATTGATTTATCATTAAGCGCTAAATGTGTAACTTCTAAATCTGTATTTTCGATTGATGTTTCATCTATAGCATAACCATGATTTTGACTTGTTAAATCTACTTTCCCAGTTTCTAAATTGATAACTGGATGGTTAGCACCTCTATGACCGAATTTCATTTTGTAAGATGTTGCGCCTTGTGATAGAGCAAACAATTGATGGCCTAAACAAATGCCAAAGAACGGAATTTTGCCAATGAGTTGTTGAATTGTTTGAATTGTTTCCTGTACACTTTCAGGATTACCTGGTCCATTTGATACCATGATGCCATCAGGCGAGATATTTAAAATTTCTTCTATTGATGTTTGATAAGGCACAACTGTCACATCACAACCACGTCTATTTAATTCTCTTATGATATTTTCTTTTTTACCGTAATCAATTAAGACAACTTTATAACCATCACCAGTTGATATGTATGGTCTAACTGATGAAACTTGTGCTACTTCATCCGTTCTAAATGTTTCGTTATTCAAACGTTGAACGAGTGCATCAATTTCTTCTTCATTATCTGTGAAACCAGCCTTTAGTACACCGAATTTTCTGATTTTACGTGTTAAACTTCTCGTATCTACGCCAGAAATTCCTGGTATATGATAAAAATTCAATGTCTCATCAAGAGTTTTGCTTGATCTAAAATTACTTGGATAATGACACGCTTCTCTTACAACGACGCCATTTAAAGTTGGTGTTAATGATTCAAAATCGTCTCTATTAATACCATAGTTTCCAATTAAAGGATAAGTAAATGTGATAATTTGTCCTGTATAAGATGGATCTGAAATTGTTTCTTGGTAACCAGTCATTGCTGTGTTAAATACAATTTCACCTGCTGTTAATTTATCTGAACCTAATGCATAACCTTTATATATAGTGCCATCTTCTAATACTAAGTATCTTCTATTTTGCATTATTATTATCCTCCTTATAAACGATTTCACCATCACAAATTGTTAGTATAGGATAACCTGAAACAACTTCTCCTAAAAATGGTGTGTTACTACTTTTAGATGCGAATTCTTCTGCGTTAATTGGTCTTTCTGTTTCTAAATCAATGATTGTGATATCAGCTAATTCGCCCTCTTCTAATCGTCCATAAGGTAAATTAAACGTTTCACTCGGTTTAGTCGTTAAGAATGATACAAGTTGTTCTAATGTGAATTTGCCAGTTTTTACAAAGTGCGTATAAAGCAATTGGAATGCCGTTTCACTTCCAACAATGCCAAATGGTGCATCGATCATGGATACTTCTTTTTCTTCTTTAGCGTGAGGCGCATGGTCAGTCGCTATACAATCAATCGTTCCATCAAGTAATCCTTCAATTAAAGCATCTCTATCTTCTTTCGCTCTTAATGGTGGATTCATTTTGTATATTGCATCATCACCAGGTACATCATCTTCAGTTAATAACAAGTGATGTGGTGTCACTTCGGCTGTTACTTTAATACCTGCTTTCTTAGCGTCTCTAATTACTCTTACGCTTTCTTTTGTAGAAACGTGACAAACGTGGTAGTGACAATTCGCAGCTTCAGCTAACAATACATCACGCGCGATTTGAACCGCTTCACAAATTGATGGAATACCAGGTATATTTAATGCTTCACTTCTCTTACCTTCGTGCATTGCACCGCCGTAAATAAGTGAATTATCTTCACAATGTGCAACAATTGCTTTATCAATTTTAGCCGCTTCTTGCATTGCTTCATACATCATGCCGGCCGTTTGAACACCTACGCCATCATCAGTGAATTGGAACATGCCAGTATCTTTTAATGCTTTAAAATCAACATGTTCCTTACCAGCTTGTCTAACTGTAATTGAGGCATAAGGCAATACTCTTACTACAGCGTGTTCATCAATGATTCGATGCAATTTCTCTAAATTTTCTACTGAATCAGGTACTGGTTTAGTGTTTGGCATTGGACATACAGTTGTAAATCCACCTCTAGCCGCAGCTTTTGTACCAGTCTCTATCGTTTCTTTATGTTCTCCACCAGGTTCTCTTAAATGAACATGTACATCTACAAAACCAGCTGAAATAAAATGTCCTTTCGCATCAATAATTTCTTGATTATCTACTTCAATAGAATCGGCAATTCGTTTGATTTTACCATTTTCTATTTCAATTTCTTTTTCTACTAATTGACCTTGTGATAATATTTTTCCATTCTTGATTATAAGTGACATTTTACTTTTTCCTCCTTGTGATTAAGTATCTCATTTATGCAAGCCATTCTAATAAATACGCCATTTTCCATTTGTTTAAATATCCTAGATTTAGGACTTTCAACTAAACTTGTATCAATTTCAACACCTCTATTAATTGGAGCTGGGTGCATAATAATTGCATTGTCTTTTAAATTTTTATATCGATTTATCGTCAATCCAAAATCTCTATGATATTCATTTACACTAAATGTTGAACCTGATTCGTGCCTCTCGTTCTGCACTCTCAATAACATGCAAACATCTACTTCATCTATTACATCATCTATATTGACATAAGGTACATTTGAAAAATCTGATTTCCATTGTTCAGGTGCTGAAAACATCACTTCTGATCCTAATTTTGTTAATGCTTCAGCGTTACTTCTTGCTACTCTAGAATTTTTTATATCTCCAGATATCAATATTTTCAAGCCTTTAAAATAACCATATTCTTCATATATTGTCATGATATCTAACAAACTTTGAGTTGGATGTTGTCCACTTCCATCTCCACCATTTAATATTGGAATATTGAGTCCTTTTAAAGATTCGTAATATGCATTTTCACTATGCCTAATGACAAGTGCGTCAACACCAATTGACTCAAGTGTTTTACACGTATCATACAAAGATTCACCTTTTTGAACTGAAGATGTATTTGTATCAAAACCAATGACATCAAGTCCTAATTTCCGTTCCGCCATTTCAAAGCTGCATTTCGTTCTAGTTGAGTTTTCAAAAAATAAATTTGCAACTGTCATTTTACTTTCAAATGGTTGAACGCCTTTTTGTTTTAAATCTTGTGCTTTGTGAATGATTCTAAAAATTTCTTCTTCAGTTAAATCTGTCATAGTCAATAAGTTTTTCAAGTGAAACGCCTCCTGAACATTATTTTAATTTCTTCGGTAAAATCAGATTTAGCAAAATACCAACCGTAGCAGCTAATGCCATACCTTCAATATTTAATTTAATTCCGATTCCTGTAAAATCAAGGTGCGCTTTACCAATACCTAATACCAGTATTACAGATGCAATAATTAAGTTTCTATTATCACCAAAGTCGATATGATTCTCTACTAACATTCTTAAACCACTTGAAGCAATAATACCAAATAGTAGTATGGATACACCACCCATAACCGGTGTAGGTATTGTCGAAATCATAGCCGTGAATTTACCAACAAATCCTAAAATCAAAGCTAATGTTGCTGCACCACCAATTACCCAAACACTATAAATTCTTGTTATTGCTAGTACACCTATATTCTCACCATAAGTTGTGCTAGGTGGTCCACCAATGATTGACGCTGCCATTGTTGAAACGCCATCACCTATTAATGAACGATGTAACCCTGGATCTTTAAAAAAGTTTTTACCGACAATTTTGTTGATCACAATTTGATGACCAATATGCTCACTCACAGTTACAAAGACTATCGGTAACATAATCAGTATTAATCCCCATTGTATGGATGGTGTGTAATCGTGAAACGGCATATAAATATCTGGAAGTTGTAACCATTTTGCTTTTGAAATCGGACTTAAGTCCACGATGCCAAATAACAATGATGAAATATAGCCAACAATAATGCCAATGAGCACTGGAATGATGGATAAAAATCCTTTAAAGAATATTGATACAATAATTGTCGTAATCAATGTGATTAAAGCTACACCAATATATACTCCGCTGTAACCTTCCATTGCATTAGAGTCAGTATACATAGCCATATTAACAGCAACTGGTGCTAACCCTAGTCCAATAACCATGATGACTGGTCCAACAACTACAGGTGGTAATAAATCTAACAGCCATTTTGTACCTGTCAGCCGTATAATGATTCCAATAATGACATACAACACACCACTCATGAATAATGCGACTAACATTTCTCCTAAATCATGTGTTTTCAATCCAACTATTATGGGTGTAATAAAAGCGAAACTCGAACCTAAGTAAGCAGGAATTTTACCTTTTGTAATTAATATGTATAATAGCGTTCCAAGTCCTGAGGCAATGAGTGCTGCAGAAACTGGTAATCCAGTTAAAAATGGAACAAGTACAGTTGAACCAAACATTGCAAATAAATGTTGCGCACTTAGGAAAAACCATTGAGGCGCTTTCGGTTTTTCATTAACATCTAAAACCGGTTCAACCGTTCTTTCAAACATTTCATCATTATGTGACATAATCATTCTCCTATTCCAAAAAAATCCCTTCACAAGATATGCAAAGGGATTTATGTATACAGTGGTACTATCATTTTCTTTAAGTACCCTATATCATATTAGTTCCCTTGCCAGTCTCTCGTACTGATTTAAAAGGATTTATTTAATTTAATGTTACTGCTGTTTTTTTATCAAATTCTTCAAGTTCTACTACAATTGATTCATTAGAAGCTGTAGGTACATTCTTCCCTACGTAATCTGCTCTAATGGGTAGCTCTCTATGACCTCTGTCTACCAAAGTAGCCAAGCTTATTTTTTTTGGTCTCGCGTGATCCAATATAGCGTCTAGTGAAGCTCTTACTGTCCGACCCGTATATAAAACATCATCAACAATTATGACGTGTTTATCATTAATATCTACATCGATATTGAATGATTTTACTTTTATCGTGCTTTGTTGATTTTTAACGTCATCACGATAATGTGTAACGTCGATTTCACCAGTAGGTACTTTAACTTGTTCAATAGATTCAATTTTCTTTTCGATTCTATTAGCTAAAAATACCCCTCTTGTTTTAACACCTAACAAGACAATATCTTGAGTTCCTTTGTTTTTTTCAAGAATTTCATGAGACATTCTCGTAAGCGCTCTGTTGATAGCGGCATCGTCCATTATCAGTCTTTCAGCCATATTTAATCTCCTTCCATAAAAAAATACTCACGTCTTTACAAAGACATGAGTATATACTGGTACCATTAAACTGGTCCACACGTACATATTATGTCTTGTCAGCCTCTCTGGACTGTCTGTTAAAGACGCTTAAATTGTTAAATCTATATTATCGTTTTTTTAGTACATTGTCAAAGTTTATAAAAAATTATACAAGTATTATTACACAATGCGTTATTTTTTATCTTCACGCTTACGCAATTTATCTATAAGCGTTTCAAAGTATTCAGGAAGTGGTGCTTCTCTTTCAATATATTCTCCTGTTACTGGATGTTCAAACCCGAGTAATCCTGCGTGTAACGCTTGACCATCTAAATCTAAAGTCTTTTTAGGACCATATTTTGGATCTCCAACTATTGGAAAACCTATATGTTTCATATGAACTCTTATTTGGTGAGTTCTTCCTGTTTCTAACTGACATTTTATTAATGTATATTTTTCGAACTTTTCAATGACGTTAAAGTGCGTAACTGCTTCTTTACCATCATCTACAATTGCCATTTCTTGACGTTCTTTAGGATTTCTAGCAATTGGTGCTTCAATAGTACCAAATTCATGAGGTATATTACCGTGTACAAGAGCTGTATATTCTCTTGTTACAGTTTTATCAACTAATTGTTCAACTAGCCCTCTATGCGCTATATCATTTTTAGCTATCATCAATAACCCTGAAGTATCTTTATCTATACGGTGAACGATTCCAGGTCTAATTTCACCATTAATACCAGATAAATCTGTAATTTTATGCATCAAACCATTCACTAATGTTCCAGTATAATGACCAGGTGCAGGGTGAACGACCATACCTTTAGGTTTATAAACAACTGCGACATCTTTGTCCTCATAATAAATCTCTAAACCTAAATCTTCAGCAACTAAATCTACTTCTTCGACTACTTTTTCAGTCGCTATAATTGAATCATTTAATTTAGTTTTATAATTGGATTTTACGGTATTACCATTAACCTCAACTAACCCTAATTTAATCCAATCTTGAATTTGATTTCTTGACCAATCTGGATTTAATTCTGGTAATAATTTATCTATTCTAACACCGGTTTCTTGTTCGGTTTCTATTTTAAATTCAAATGTATTCACGCTTTCTCCTCCTTACCATCAAATAATATGACGATGATTAATACAACTACTCCTATTGTTAAAGCTGCATCTGCTACATTAAATATCGGGAAATTATATCCAAAAATATATGTATCTACAAAATCTACAACTTCACCTCTAAATAAACGATCGATAAAGTTACCAATTGAACCTGCAATAAGTAAGCTCAAACCTAATTGTATAAGTGGTTTACCATATCCTTCATTTTTAAAGAACATAACTAATATAACTAATACAACAACTGTTACGATATAAAATAGCCACATCTTACCTTGTAATATGCCCCAAGCAGCACCTTGATTTCTATGTGATGTTATATATATAACATTTGAAATAACTTTTACTGATTCACCAACTTCTAGAGATTTAACGATTAAAAATTTAGTTAATTGATCGAATGCTATTAACAAAATAATAAAAGTACTCCATATCGGTAAATTATAACCTTTACGCATCTTCATTTCACTCCAATCTTGACTATTTTACCACAATACAGGACAAGAATGTTAATTTCATAAACAAAGACAAACCTGAACAAAATCTATTGATTTTCCAGGTTTGTCCGTTATGAACGAAGCTTATACGCCTTTATCTCATTCTTTTTTAAGTTACATTATTAAATTAAAGTTTTTACTACTTCTTGACATCTTGGACATAAATGATCAAGTTCTCCTACTGATCCTAATTCATCAGAATAGTTCCAGCAACGTTGACATTTTTCTCCGTCAGCATGTTGAACTTTTACTTTAACATATTCATATTCTTCACCATCTGAAAGTTCATCTACTACATCAACTTTAGAAACGATGAATAATTGTTGTAAATCTTGGAATTGAGTTAAGAATTCAACCGTATCAAAGTCAGATGAATTTGATAATGTAATATGCGCTTCAAGTGATTTACCAATAACTTTTTCGTTACGTGCAACTTCCAATGCTCTATTTACATCATCTCTTAAATTCATTAATTTAGACCATTTTTCAACTAACTCAGTATCTACTTCATGTGGATTTGGCATATCAGTTAAATGTACACTTTCTTCTTCCACATAAGGAATATGACCCCAAATTTCGTCAGCTGTATGAGGAATAATTGGTGCTAACAATTTAGTTAGTTTTACCAATGTTTCATATAATACTGTTTGCATACTGCGACGTTTTAATGAATCGAATTGTTCGATATATAAAATATCTTTACCGTAATCTAAATAGAAATTACTTAATTCTACGTTGATAAAGTTTTGAATATCTTGATAAATATCTAAATAATCAAACGCTTCGTAATGTGATAAAGTACGACCGATAAATTGATTCAATCTATTGTGCATATATTGATCAATTTCAAGCATATCTTCATATTTCACACTATCCGTTGTAGGATTAAAATCACTTACATTTCCTAATAAGAAACGGAAAGTATTTCTAATTTTACGATATACATCAGATGTTTGTTTTAAAATATCATTTGAGATACGAACGTCAGCTAAGTAATCTACACTACTTACCCAAAGTCTTGCGATATCTGCACCCATTTGTTTAACAATTTTATCAGGTACGATTACGTTCCCAAGTGATTTACTCATTTTCTTACCTTCTCCGTCCATTACGAAACCATGAGAAAGTAACATTTTGTATGGTGAAATACCTTTTGTCGCTACTGAAGTTGTAATAGATGAGTTGAACCAACCTCTATATTGGTCACTACCTTCTAAATAAATATCTGCAGGATAAGATAATTCAGGTCTTGTTTCTAAAACACCTCTATGAGTTGAACCTGAGTCAAACCAAACGTCCATGATATCTGTTTCTTTAGTAAATTCACCGTTTGGACTACCTTCATGAGTGAATCCTTCTGGTAATAAATCTTTAGCTTCTCTTTCAAACCAAATGTTAGAACCATGTTTTTCAAATAAATCAGCAACATGATTGATTGTTTCAGGTGTCATGATAATATCGCCGTTTTCTGCATAGAATACAGGTAATGGTACACCCCAAACTCTTTGACGAGAAATAACCCATTCTCCTCTATCTCTAATCATGTTGTAAAGACGCGTTTTACCCCAATCAATTTTGAATTTCGTATTATCAATTTCATCCAAAATATCTTGTCTAACTTTACTGATAGAAGCAAACCATTGTTCAGTTGCTCTAAAGATAACAGGTTTTTTAGTACGCCAATCATGTGGATATGAATGTTTGAAGAATGAAAGTTTTAATAATGCGCCAACTTCTTCTAACTTTTCAGTAATTGTCTTATTCGCTTTATCATAAAATTGACCTGCGAATTCTCCAGCTTCTTCTGTAAATACACCTTTATCGTCTACAGGACTGATAACATCTAAGCCGTATTTTTGGCCGACAACATAGTCATCTTCACCATGTCCAGGCGCTGTATGAACACAACCTGTACCAGCATCTGTAGTAACGTGATCACCTAGAATTAATAAAGAAGTTCTATCAATAAATGGATGTTTTGCAGTAACATATTCTAATTCAGATCCACTAAATTCTTTTTCTCTAACAATTGTTTCTTTATTCCAATCTAATGCTTCACATACTGTATCTAATAATGCTTCTGCAACAACATATTTTTTACCTTCAACATTTACTTGAACATAATTTAATTTAGGATTTACTGCAATCGCAACGTTAGATGGAATTGTCCATGGAGTTGTTGTCCAAATGATAAATGATGCATCTTCATCAACGATACCTTTTCCATCTAATACGTTAAAAGCAACATAGATAGAAGGAGATTTTTTATCTTGATATTCGATTTCAGCTTCAGCTAATGATGATTCACTAGAAGGTGACCAATATACAGGTTTTTTACCTTTATAGATTAATCCTTTAGCGGCCATCTCGCCAAATACACGGATTTGTGCAGCTTCAAATTCAGGTTTTAAAGTGATGTAAGGATTTTCCCAATCACCATTCACACCTAAACGTTTGAAATCAGCTTTTTGTAATTCAATTTGTTCTAAAGCAAACTCTTTACATTTTTCACGGAATTCAGCTACTGACATTTCTTTTCTTTTAACGCCTTTGTTAGTCAATGCTTGTTCAATTGGTAAACCGTGCGTATCCCAACCTGGAACGTATGGTGCATAATAGCCTGACATTGCTTTTTGACGAACGATGATATCTTTTAAAATTTTGTTTAAAGCATGTCCCATGTGTAAATTACCATTTGCATATGGAGGTCCATCATGTAAGATAAATGTTTTATTACCTTTATTTTTTTCTAAAATTTTATTGAATAAATCTTTTTCTTTCCATTCTTCCTGTATTTGAGGTTCCTTATTAGGAAGCCCGCCTCTCATTGGAAAACTTGTTTTAGGCATTAGTAACGTGTCTTTGTAATCCATAAGTCTTAATCTCCTTTATCAATTAAATTCAAATAAAAAACTCTAAGTTGAAGTAAAAGGGACGATTTAAATCGCGGTACCACCCTCTTTAACTCAACTTAGAGTTCTCTCATTAAACATATTTATAATTTGTAAACAGGTGATACTTAAAGAAATTAAATCACTAGGCTCTCACCGTTCCTAGCTCGCTTTTAGATCAATTATTCTTTAGGCTTGTCCTCTTTACTTTCTTCTGCTTGATTATTTATCTGTTCTTGATTATTTTGTTCTTCTTTATTCAAAATGTCAATATTTTCTTCAGTTACTTTTTGTTGATCAACATCATAATTTAATAGATAATCCCAATCATCATTTTTCAATAGATCTAATTGTGCTTCTACTAGCATGCGAAAACGTGAACGGAACACTTTTGATTGGCGTTTCATATCTTCAGTTTGGAAACTAATATGACGTGCTTTTTGTAATGCATCATTAATAATTTGATCTGAACGACCTTCTGCTTCTTTAATGATAGCGTCTGCTTTAAGTACAGCAGTATGTTTCGTTTCTTCACCCGTTTTTTGAGCTTGTAAAAGTGCTTCAGAAATTGTGTTTTCTACCGCTTTAAATCGATTAATATTTTCATCTTTGTCATTAATCAAAGTTTGTAACTGTTCTTTATCAGCTTTTAATTTTTCTATTTCATCACTTAAAGTTTGTAAATATTGACGTACTTCTGATTCATCTAAACCTTTATGAACTCTACTGAATTCTTTTTGTTTTATATTTTCTGGGGTAAATGCCATCAGTTTTCCTCCTCAGCACTATTTAAACAAAGTACGATATTTGATTCGTAACTTTCCTTTTTTTGATTGTCCATAATTAGCTATAATCATTGCTCTGCCATAGCCTTTTATAGATAGTAAATCATTCTCTTCGACAATAAAGTCTACTGCATTAATTTCTCTATGATTAACTTTAACACGTTTACCGTCTATAAGTTTCTTGCTAATCGTTCGACTTGTATTTGTAACATGTTTGACGATTACATCAAGTCTCATAGCACTTACAGTCGTATCATGCGTTAACCAATTCTCATTTGATTGTATCATATTTTCAAAAGGAATAGAACTCAATTTAATTCCTGCACCTTTAATCTTAGTAAGTTCTAACATAATATATGATTCAAATCTTTTTGTCAAAACAAACTGTATTTTGTCATTGACGATTATATCTCCAAGTTGATTTCTATCAATGCCAAGAGACATTATTGTACCAAGTACATTTCTATGTGTTAATGTCACAAATTTTGAAGGATATTGAAGATCCATTAAGACAATTTCAAAATCATCTTCACTAGGTTCAAAGTAATCTGGCGCAACAATTGCTCGTTTTCTCTCAGATTGAGTGTTACCTCCAAAATAATGAACTTTTAATTCTTCATATCCTCCAGCAATAGTGTTTAAAATATATTGCTCTCTAGGATCTAAAAATTCAGTTAATACAGGTTGATAGTTACTTTCAGCGATATCGCATTTATTAATAAATAAATCTATAATATCTTTTTCTTCTTTTCTAAAATGTTGATATAAATCCATTTCACACCTCTAATTAGATAAAAAATAGGATGGACAAATTGTCTCACCCTATTGCTATATCTCATTCATTGTTTAATTATAGGATTGGCATTACTGGAACAAACATGTTGAAAATGTTAATTAACCCGACATAGAACAAACTCAAAGTTATAAATGCCACTATGGAAGATATGTCTAACATACCTAGTGGTGGGATTATTTTTCTGAACGGTTCTAAGAAAGGTTCATATATTTTTCCTAAAAATTGACCAAATCCACCTTCTCTTACGCCTGGAAGCCAAGATGTAAGGAAATAAACAATCATACCATATTGATAAATTTTCACTACGAATAATATAAATGCTAAAATTGTACTTAATAATCCACTATCCATATATTATTTCCTCTATTCTTGATAAGGTTCTGCTTGTTCTAATTGTTCTGTAATTGATCCAGCAACTTCTACATTATCAGGTGTACATAAGAATATATCTGTTCCAACTCTTCTAATGTCTCCACCAATTGCATACACCGTTCCACTCAAGAAATCAATAATTCTTTTAGCAGAAACTTTATCTATACGTTGTAAATTCACTAATGTAGTTCTTCTGTTTTTTAGTTCATCCGCTATATCTTGTGTATCAGAAAACACCCTTGGTTCAAACAAGCACATTTTTGAACTTTGCGCAAAATCCATATTACCACTCATGCTAACAACATTTGTTTGAGATGAATTTGTACGTTTTTCAGACATGGCCTCTTTCCTTTCAGGTTTTTTAAAATCACGTGATCGTTGTGATTGATAACGAGTCGTATTAGATTTTTGTGTAGGAACACTTTTAATTGATTGATTATTCGTCCCTTGATCTTGATTTCTTTGTTCTTGAGGTCTTTGCTCTTGTTGTGGCGTTCTTCTTTGTTCTTGTGTAGGTTCTTCATACACTTCTTCTTCTTCATCTACAACAAAGAATCCTTTAAATACATCTTTAATTGCCATTATTTACACTCCCTATTCACCAACTAATTTTGTACCAATACGAACATAAGAAGCACCCTCTAAAATTGCTTCATTAAAATCGTTACTCATACCCATAGATAATTCTGTACATGGGGCATAAGGTAAATCCAATGATTGTACTTTATCTTTTATTGTTCTTAGTTGATTGAAATATTGTCTTAGTTCTGTTTTATTTTCAGTTAATGGTGCCATTGTCATCAATCCAACGACTTCAATATGTTTAAATGCATCAAGCTCTTTTATAAATGGAATAACCTCTTCAGGTGCAATACCATGTTTTGTTTCTTCACCGGATACATTAACTTGCACAAAGCATTTAATCACATGATTAGCACGTTTATCAATTTCTTTAGCTAATTTCAACCTATCTAACGCGTGTAAGTAGTCTATTTCATTGATGATTTCTTTTACTTTTCTTGTCTGTATAGAACCAATGAAATGGATAATCGCGTCGTCTGGCAAATGTTTCTTTTTTTCTAAAAAGCCTTCAATTCTATTTTCACCAAAATTTCTTAATCCAGCTTGATAAGCTTCTATAGCTCGGTCTATTGTAACATATTTTGTCACAACAATCACTTGAGGTGATGTGTCAAAATCGGATTCTTTAACACTATTACTAATTTGTGACTCAATCTCTTTTAAGTTTTCTTTCACTGATTTCAAAGTTATTCCTACTTTCTACCTATAAATGCAAGCATTCTACCCGTATCGCCTTTTTCTTCTCTATATGAAAAGAATAAATCAGTTTCACTAGCAGTACAGTGATTAGATTTGATAATATGATCCGGTTCAATTCCATAATGTATTGCTAATAATTCATTAGCAGTCTTTAAATCAATTCCATAACAATCGTTACCTCTTTGTTCAATGTACAATTCAGAATTGATTGGTAAAGTTTTGAATTTTTTATACATATCTTCATTTATTTCATAACTATTAGAAGTTGATGGGCCAATAACGATACGAAGATTATTGAGTGAGCCCTTATATTTTTGAATCATTTCTCTTATAATTTGGGAATGTGTTCCTCTCCAACCAGCATGACATAAACCGACATATTTGCCTTTTATGTCATATAAATAAATTGGAACACAATCAGCAAAACACATCGTTAACAATACATTGGAATCATAAGTAAATAAACCATCGATACCATGTAAGGCATCAGTAAGTTCTGAAATATTTGTTCCTTTATCTTCAGTAAAAACTTCTTTAACTTTATTTTCATGTGTTTGAATTGGAAATACCCAAGTATCACAACTAAAATTAATTTCATCAGCTAAAATTTCTTGATGCTTCGTAATGTTTTCTTGTTTATCATCAATGTAACGTGCCATATTAAAAGCATCTTTAGGGTATGAACTGAATCCATTAGATCGAGTTGTAATGCCTATCGTTAAATCAGTTCTATCTTCTACCTCATAAGTTAAATGATGTTCTCGCTGACTAAATATCTCTTTCATTCCATCTCTCCTAATAAAAAAAGTCATCAGGTAATAACCTGATGACTTTTTAATTTCATTTATCGTCTAGAGCGTCTAGAACGTCTATCTTCTCTATTTCGAATGAAACTTGGAATATCACTATCATCAGTTGATTCATTTGTAGATTTAGTTTCAAATGAAGCATTTCTACCTAGTGATTCACCTTCGTCTCTTTTAGAAGGTTCTTCTGTAGTTCCACCAAATGCTCCGCCACTTTGTGGTTTGCGAGCATTAGAAGGTTTGTCATTAAATCCTGTAGCGATTACTGTAACGACTAATTCGTCTTGTAATTCAGGGTTAATAACTGTACCAAATATCATGTTAACATCTTCGTCCGCTGCATCTTGAACAATGTCAGCTGCTTCTTGAGCTTCAAATAGAGATAATGATTCTCCACCTGTGATGTTCATAAGAACACCTTGAGCTCCAACGATTGAAGTTTCTAATAATGGTGATGAAATTGCTTTTTTAGCTGCTTCAATAGCTCTATTTTCGCCTGAAGAAACACCAATACCCATTAATGCAGAACCTTGGTTAGACATAATTGTCTTAACGTCAGCAAAGTCTAAGTTTACTTCACCAGAAACTGCGATTAAATCTGAGATACCTTGTACACCTTGACGTAATACATTATCTGCTTCTTTAAATGCTTCCATCATAGGTGTTGATTTATCAACGATATCTAATAAGCGATCATTAGGGATAACGATTAATGTATCAACAGCTGCTTTCATTGATTCTACACCTGCAGCAGCTTGTGTTTGACGTTTACGACCTTCAAAGCTGAATGGACGAGTAACAACACCAACTGTTAAAGCACCCATTTCTTTAGCAATTTTAGCAACAACTGGCGCAGCCCCTGTACCAGTTCCGCCACCCATTCCAGCAGTTACGAATACCATATCCGCACCTTGGATTGCATCTTCTATTTGTTCACGAGATTCTTCAGCAGCTTTTTTACCTATTTCAGGATTAGCACCTGCACCTAAACCACGTGTTAATTTTTCACCGATTTGAATTTTAGATGAAGCTTTTGATAAATTCAAAGCTTGACCATCTGTGTTAATTGAAATAAATTCAACATTATTCATACCGTGATCTATCATACGGTTAACAGCGTTGTTACCGCCACCACCAACACCAATTACTTTTAAAGTAGCTAAATGATTAAACCCTTGCTCAAATTCTAACATTTATTATCCTCCTAATCTTTATGACCCATCAATCAAATAACGATTTCATTAATTTTTTAAATGCACTTGGCTTCTCTTCTTGATTTACCGACTCATAATTCTCTTCAGAATAATTGTCGTTTTCAGGATTTGAAGCTTTTGCGTCATTATTTTTATCTTTGTTTGATTTCTTTTTAAACCATTGTTCGTAAGGTTTCCCTTTAGTTTCTTGATTTACATCTTCATATGTTTCTTCTTCTATATTATCCGCATCATAATTATTCATTGTAACATAATCTAGTAGCTCATCAAAGTTAATTCCACTAGATATTGTAGATATACTTGACGTGAATTCTGGCTTACGAATACCCATTTGAGTTGGTGTGTGTACACGTACTTTTTCGTTCACCATATCTTGTAGTAATTCTTTAATACCTAATAAGTTAGAAGAACCACCTGTTACAATAAATCCACCATTTACATTTGCAATCCCCATGTCTTGTAGTAAGTCGAATACTTCAAAGAATATTTCTTCCACTCTTGATTCAATTATTTCACTAAGTTCTTTCTGAGTGAATTGAGCATGACCATCTTCATTAATCTGCTCAACACTAAAGACATCTTGATCTGATGCTGAATCATAAAACGCATGTCCATATTGTTGTTTAATTTTTTCAGCACTGTCATATGTAGTATTTAATGATTTGGCGATGTCAGTTGTAATACTTCTACCAGCCATTTCGATTGTATCAGCATCAACTAGATTCCCTCTTTCATAGAAACCTACTTGAGTTAAATCTTCACCTATATCGATAACACAAGCGCCAAGTTCTACTTCTGTTGGAGATAATACTGATTGGTAGTTGTATGCATCAGAAAATACTTCTAATACATCTACACCACAAGATTCAACACATTTAATTATATTTATTAATAATGATTTTGAAGTTGCAATAACGCCAGCTTCAACTTTTAATGACTGTGTCGCAACCATTTCTTTAGGGTCAGACACTTCATGTAAGTCATCCACAATAAATTTCATTGGAAAGACTCCGATTACTTCTGTTTCTGGTACATCATTTAATCCCCTTATACCTTCTAAGACAGATTCTATATGACTACCATTAATTTCTGTTTCTGTACCTTCAAACGGTATTTCAAATTTTTCGTCGTATATTTCAGTATTCACGATAGGCATTTTCAAGAAAACTTCTTTAATGTCAACACCAGAAGCAATTGCTGCTTTTTTGATTGTGTCTTTAATTGCTTGTTTAGCTATATCAAAATCGTCTATACAACCATTTCTAATGCCATTAGTAAACGTTTGCCCTGTACCTATCACGTTAATGCCATTATGAAATTTCTCTCCTACTATTACTTTTACACTCGATGAACCTATATCTAAACTGATATAATAATGTTCCTCCATCGATAGGCACCTCCTCTAACACATGATAATCAAATTTACACTATTACTAGTTTACATGATTGATGATTTAATGTGAACTAATAACAGGTTTATTTATTGATTTTTTTGCTTGTTATGTTGATTTCTCAGTTGATTTAGGTTTTTCCTCTGATTTATCAAGTTCTTTAGATAAATCTTGCAATGCTTGATCTAATTTTTTTTGTTCTGATTTAGCATCTGCGTTTTGTTTTGATTCTTTCTGTGATCTTTCAGATTGTTGCTCTTTCGTCTCATATGGTAAGAAAGTTGCACCAACTTGTAAATCTAAAAATCCAGGTGTTTTTAGTTGTCCAGAATTATCTCTTTCCAATTTATCCGATATACTTGGGTAATAATTAATTTTTTTTGCAAAAGTTTGTATATCTCCTACAACTTCGACATTATCTGTCATAAACAATTGTATCCTATTTTGATTATTTTCACCTGGTTTATAATTTATTTCAGACATCATACTTCTAACTTTCGGTTTAACTTTTTTCAGTTCAGGTAAAATTTTATTTAATTTTTTTGAACTAAAATCATTTAAAATGGGTACATCAACTGGTAATTCAGTTGATAAATTTTTTATTGTTGAACCATTTTCTAATAAAGGTTGATACCCCTTTTTCTTTTTGATTAAACCAACAGTCTCGTATTCATTAACGCTCACGGTTAAATCGTTTGGAAAGTGACGTTTTATTTCTACACTTTTAATACCTTCAATTTTTTCGATTTTAGATTTCATATCACTCATTGGTAAATTATATAGTCTAGAATCTGAATTTATATTTAAAGCTTTATTTATGTCTGTCTTAGATACAATTTTTTCACCTTTAATATCGACTTTGTCAACTTTGCTAATATCTGTAAACATATACAATACAATTAATAGAACAAGAAGTATAACACCTATGAATACGCCTAATTGAATTTGACGTCTACGTTTTCTTTTTATTTTCATAGTTTTCAAACGTTCGTCTTCAGTAGTCGTATCAAATTGCAATATATCCTCATTTTTTTCAGAACTTTTATTCACAGATGTCACTCCTTTTTATACAATTTCTAAAATGTAGGTAAATGTTTTTGGAAACTTTCAATGAATTCATTCCCTCTTGCTTCGAAAGTATCATATTGATCCCAACTTGCGCACGCTGGTGATAATAATACAACATCATTTGATTGAATATAATCTTGTATGATATCTACAGCGTCTTTTACGTCTTTAGCTTGAATAACTTCCTTACCTTGACTAGCACCTAGCGTTTTAAGTTTATCTTTCGTTTCACCAAACGTAACCATTAAACGTACTTTTTCCATATAAGGTATTAAGTCATCAAAGTCATTACCTCTATCTAATCCCCCGCATAACCAAATAATTGGAGCATTAAATGAACTTAATGCAAATCTTGTTGCTAAAGTATTAGTCGCTTTAGAATCATTATAATATTTATTTCCTTTATTATTACCAACATATTGCAATCTATGTTTAATGCCTGAGAATGACGTTAATGTAAGTATGATTGATTTCAAATCTACTCCAGATATTATTGATACCAATACGGCGCCTAACACATTCTCTAAATTATGTTTACCAGGTAGAACAATGTCATTGATATGAATAATTCGTACACCGTTATATACAACATACTCATCTTTAATATATATGCCTTCTACTTCTTGTTGAGTAGAAAAATATAATATTTTAGATTTAATTTCATCTGTATTGATTAAGTGACGTTGCTCATAATTAAAGATTAAATAATCTTCTTCTGTTTGATTTCTAAATATGTTCTTTTTAGCATTTTGATATTCATCTAATGTTCCGTGATAATCTAAATGAGCCGAGTATATATTCGTTACAATTGCGATATGTGGCTTATATTTAATCGTTCCTAAAAGTTGAAATGACGATAGTTCCGTTATTAAGTAATCATCTTTTGTTACGTCTTGAGCAACTTTTGATGCAACAACGCCGATATTACCTGAAACTTGTCCATTAACTTTACTGTTACTAAACATATCACCAATTAACGATGTCACGGTAGTCTTACCATTTGTACCCGTTATACCTATTATTGGCGCTTCTGAAATATAATAACTCAACTCAATTTCAGTTATGATTTCCAGTCCTTTATTTTCTGCTTCTTGAAGAAGTGGAATACTATAAGGTATACCAGGATTTTTAACAATAATAGGATTGCTGTTTAACAGACTTAAAGGATGTTCCCCACTAATTACTGTTATACCTTGATTCATAAGTTCAACAGCATGAGGATCATTACTTAAATCTTTACCATCATTTACTGTGACATTCGCGCCAAGTTTCTGACATAGTTTCGCACTTTCATATCCACTTTTTGCTAAACCTAAAATAAGTACATCTCTATCTTTCAGCGCTTCATAATTTTTCATATCACATTACTCCAATCCAAAGCCCTATTGCTCCTGTAATAATTCCAGTAAGCCAGAACACTAAAACTATTTTCCATTCACTCCAACCTACTAATTCGAAATGATGATGTAATGGACTCATTTTAAATATTCTTTTACCTGTCAGTTTATATGAAGTTACTTGTAACATTACTGATAATGTTTCAATAACAAAAACTAAACCAATAAATAATAAAGTAATTTCTTGATTTAACATAATTGATACTGTTGCGAAAATACCACCTAAAGCTAAGCTCCCAGTATCACCCATAAATACTTTAGCAGGATATTTATTAAAGATTAAGAATCCAAATAAACTTGCTAACATGATTAAACAGAAAATACCGATTTCCGGTTTATCTAAAATAAATGATAATGTTGCATAAAATGCAAAAGCGATGATAGATAATCCAGTAGATAAACCATCTAATCCATCAGTTAAGTTAACAGCATTACTAAATCCAACTTGCCAAAATACAATAAAGACAATATAAAGTACTGACAATGGAAGAGACCAATCTGTGAACGGAATGTTGATAGCCGTTTCAAAATCATAGTTTGGCAAGAGTAGGCTAACGATATAAAATACTACCGCTATTCCTATCTGTGCAAAGAACTTTTGTTTAGAAGTTAGTCCTTGGTTATTTTTTTTAACGACAATAATGTAGTCATCAATAAAACCAATTAATCCAAACCCAATTGTTACAAATAACAATAGTATGAGTGGACCTACTTGATCTACATAAAATAGTGCAATGATGGTAACAATAATTGTTGAAAGTAAAAATGTTAATCCACCCATTGTTGGTGTTCCTGTTTTTTTCATATGACTCTTAGGTCCTTCTTCACGGATACTTTGGCCAAATTTCAATTTTTTAAGTGTCGGAATTAAAACCGGCACAAGTATTAAAGTCAATAAAAACGCAATGACAGGTAGCGTAAAATTCATAACTGTTCACCTTTTCTTTTGTTTATTTGTCAGGAAACTAATGATTCAATCTAATCACTAGATTTCTCGTCTTTACTTTTATCTTTATTTGAACTATCTTTCGATACGCTTTCTGGTACTTGTCCAATAGAATCATCTCCGTTAGGGTGATTGTTTGACAGTGTGAATTTCACTTTTGTACCAGCTTTAATATTTTGGTTTTCTGCGACTGATTGTTCTGTTACATAACCTGAACCTTCAGTATCAATGTCAATACCTGTTGCTTCTTGTAATTTGAGTAAATCACGTTTCGTCCAATTTTCTGTACTAGGCATTGTTAAATCACCGTCAGTCACAAGTAAGACTTTCTCTTTATCTTGGACATTTTTACCTTCTAACGGCAATTGTTTTGTAACTTTACTACCTTTACCTATAACAATAGGTTCTAATTTTTTACCTTTTATTGTATCGGTAGCTTTTTTAATTTCTGAATTTACGACATCTGGAACTTTAGAAGCACTACTTTCTTTTTTACCTTCCGTTTCTCCAATGTCTAAATATTTCAATGTGTTTTCCATAATTGGATTAAAGGCTCTAGAAACACCATATTCATAAGCTTCTAAATCTCTTTTTTGCGCTAATGACATACCTGCATATACAACCACTTTAGGGTTTTTAGCTGGTGCATAGCCCATGAAACTTACAAAGTAAGGGTTCGCCCCTTTAACATATCCGCCATTTTTCGTATCTGGAACTTGTGCTGTACCAGTTTTACCGGCTATATGATATCCATCTATTTTATAGTTCGTTGCGTGACTTTCTTTACTGTTTACAACTTTATCCAACTCATCCATTGTTTTTTGAGCTGTATTTTTAGAAATAGGATTTCCAACTACTTTTTTCTTACCTTTTTGGATTGTTTCATTTGTTTCACGGTTTTGTATAGATTTTACATAAAAAGGTTCTAACATGTTCCCTTGATTAAGTACTGCAGTTTCAGCTTGTAACATTTGAATAGGTGTTACTGTTGTTGATTGTCCGAATGCAGATGTTTTTCTTTGTAGTTCATTATCAAAGGCTATGTTACCTGGCGCTTCACTATCGAATAATCCACCAGTCTTCTTACCAAATCCGAACTTTTCATAATAAGCTTTAGCTTTATCTTCTCCAACTAAATCTTGAAGTTTCATCATAAGCGTATTTGCAGAATATGTGAATCCAGTTGTCATAGGTATATTACCCCAACCATCATCGTTCCAGTCATATATTTTAAATCCGTCTATATCTCTATGACCAGATTTGAATTTCTTATTCGGATCAAATTTGCCCTCTTCTATTGCGGCAGCTAGTCCATATGTTTTAAAAGTAGACCCTGGTTCATAAGTATTTTGGTATAAATCATTCGCCCATTTTTTCCCGAAGTCTTTTTTAGTATCAGGATTAAATGTTGGACGTTGACTGTATCCTAATATTTCACCTGTTTGAGCGTCCATCACAACAGCAAATATATCTTTAGGTTCGTAACGATCGACCATCTTATCAAGTGTATTTTCAACAAATACTTGTATGTTTGAATCCAATGTTAAATGCACATCGTCACCATTTTTAGCTTTGATATTATCTTCACTATTTGGCACAAGCATTCCCCAAATATCTTGTTTGTATGAATTCTTACCTTTTTTACCACTTAAATAACTATCAAAAATCTTTTCTGCACCAGCAACACCTTTTAATTGGTTCGTTTTTTGATCTTTATCTGCTAATCCAATTAAATGTGATGCAAAGTTTCCATTAGGATAAAATCGTTTCTTTTCAGTTTCAAACGTTAATCCAGGTAACTTAAGTTTTTCTATTTCTTTCTTTTGCTTATAAGTTAAATCTTTACCCTTTTGACCAAATTCAACTTGAAATGCATTTTTAGTTTTTAATCTACTAAGGATATCTTTTTCGTCTATATTTATAATTTTTGATAATGCTTTAGCTGTTTTCTCTTTATCTTTAACGTGTCTTGGCTTGTCACTATTTTTACTCATATTTTTATCTAAAATAGCAACTAACTTATAACTATCTGTATCTTCAGCTAAAACTTTCCCGTTTCTATCGTAAATTTTCCCTCTTTCTGGTTGAGCAATTGTCTGTCTTAAATACTTTTCACTTGCTCTATATGTTAAATCTTCACCAGCTGCATGACCACTTATCATCAGATAAGAATATCTTACGGCCAATATAAAAAAGAGCAGTCCGAAAAAACTTACTAAGAGGACTGCTCCTATTTTATTTTTCTTTATTTTAATTTTTGGCATCACTACGCACTACCTTTACATTGTCGTTATTCAGCTTTAGACCGTAACCTTCAGCTTTTTTGTAGATACGCTCATATGATGATTGTCTCATTGATTCAGTCTTCAAATCTCCATTAGTAGTTTGCTGCTTCTCGATTTTACTATCTAAATCTGCTATTTGTGACTTGTTGTTATACGCATCCATTTTTAAAGATAGCATATAAATACTTATCAACGCAATCATAGTTATTAACGTTATGTATACAAACTTTTCAACTCTTGAAATGCCAACGACTTTGGTCTTAGTAACTTTTTTCCTCTGCGGTTCTACTTGTGGTTCTTGCCACTCATCGGGTCTATAATTCGGATATATTCTCTCTACTGCCATTCAATTAACACCCCTTTAATTACTTTAAGATTTCAGCAACTCTCAATTTTGCACTTCTTGCTCGATTGTTTTCTTCAAGTTCTTTATCATCAGACAGAATTGGTTTTCTATTAACTCTCTTTAACTTAGGTTCATACCCCTCCGGTATAACAGGAAGTCCCCTTGGAACATCTGGACCTTTTTCATATTCTTGAAAGACTTGTTTACACAAACGATCTTCTAAAGAATGGAATGTAATAACTGAAATTCTTCCACCAACTTTTACGCGTTGTATCGCTGCTTCAATTGAAGTTTCAAAAGCCCCTAGCTCGTCATTAACCGCTATTCTTATTGCTTGGAATACACGTTTAGCAGGATGACCACCTTTTCTTCGTTTAGCAGCTGGAATACCTTCTTTAATTAACTCCACTAATTCGAAAGTCGTTTCTATAGGTACTTGTTCACGTCTTGCTTCTATCTTTCTCGCAATTTGTTTAGAAAATTTCTCTTCACCATATCTGAAAAAGATTTTGACAAGTTGTTCATATGACCATTCATTTATCACTTCATAAGCAGATAACTCTTGTGATTGATCCATTCTCATATCGAGTTTGGCATCATAGTGATAACTAAATCCTCTTTCGGGTGTATCAAGTTGTGGACTCGATACACCTAGGTCATAAAGTACGCCATCTACTTTACTAATATTTAAATCATCTAATATATGTTCTAAATTTCTAAAATTGTTTTGCACGAATGTTACTTTGTGGATATGATCTTTTAAAATATTTTTAGCGTGTTCAATAGCTGTTTCATCTTGGTCAATTGCAATCAGATGACCATTATCATTTAATTGTTCAACTAGGTATAAACTATGTCCTGCTCCACCTAATGTACAATCCACGTATGTACCATCGGGTTTAATGTCTAACTTATCTACGGTTTCATTTAAAAGTACTGATACGTGATGAAACATTTATTCCACTCCTAAAAATCAAAGTCAATGAGATCTTCCGCAATGTCCTCAAAATTGTCTTCAGACTCATCATAAAAATCATTCCAAGTATTTCTATCCCAAATTTCTATTCTGTTAGATACACCAATTACAGTACATTCTTTACTTAAATTGGCGTAACTTCTTAAGTTTTGAGGAATATTAATACGTCCTTGTTTGTCTAGTTCTACTTCAACTGCTCCTGAGAAGAACATTCTCATGAATTTACGTGCATCCTTTTTCGTGATAGGTAAGGTTTTAAGTTTTTCTTCGATGCGCGCCCATTCATCAAGCGTATAACCAAACAAACATTTATCCAGGCCTCTAGTGATAATAAAACGCTCATTCAAATCATATCTGAATTTAGAAGGCACAATGATACGTCCTTTTGTATCCAATTGATGTTGATATTCTCCCATGAACATTTTATCTCACCTCACCTTATATATAATTTACCACATTCCCCCACAATCCTCCACTATTTATACAAGAATTCTTAAAATTTGTGCAAAAAGTAAAAAAAACACCAAATTTACGCATTGCGCAAATTTGGTGCAAACCTTGTTATGACTATAGTTCGATCGTAATATGATCAAAAGTGTAACGAAGTGGTGGATAAGTGGGGGGACTGAACATGTCTGTCCCAAATAAATTCATTAATTGTATTGGATTCCATATTCTTTCCTGCAATCCGTGGTGAGGGTGTAACGTATTTTCTATTGTTTCAAAATGTCTCATACTAATTTCATTATCTCTTCTAACATTTAACAAATATCTATCTAATAAATATTGATATTGATGTTGATGAATTTGATTGTTCTTTTCAATGAGTTGTCTATTTTGATACTCGTCTCCTATTTCATCTAATAATTTATGATGAAATGACAGTTGCGTTTCTTTCATTTTTTCAATTTCATTTAAAACTTCATCAGATGCTTTTGACCTAACGAACTTATCGCTATCTCGTTGTATACCTTCTATTAAAATAGTGTCTAGATCTAAATCATAAGTTTCTATACCTTTTTTGGCTTCTTGAGTTAAATAACTCATTCTCATTCTCGGTGTCACGATAGGCATTTCAATATTTAAAACATTAAACACACCTTTAAGTTCTCCCCAATAAATAATTTCACTAGGTCCTCCTACAAAACTTAAAGTATTAAACAGATATTCTTCCATTAAAGGTCTCGTCACAACATTGTTTGAGAACCTCTCTGGATATTCATCAATTAAATTTAGTAATTCTGATTGAGTAAATTCAACATCTTTATCTTTACTTAAATAAAACTTATCATTTTCAGCCATAATGAGTTGTCGTTTTTCATTAAATTCATAAAATAAATGAACATTACTATCTGTCAAAATCATACGTTTATTAATAACTTTTGAAAAACGATCTTGTGTTTCTCTAAAAGTGGTATCTATCTCACTATGATTTTTCAAAATCTCTTTGAAAAATGGTTTTTCCATATTTCTAAGCTTTTCATCGTTTGCATCTATTAATAATAAACCATAATCTTTAAAAGCTTCATTTGTTATATATTTAAACATGTCGCTCCAAGAGCTCGCTTTATTTATAGCTTCATGAATCATTTTTTTTATATTTTTTGAATGAATCGTTTCACCAATAGCGCTAAACATGTCATCTAAAGCATCCATTACAGATCCTTTATCAAATAAGTACTGAGATACACTTTTTTCAGGTGGTTCTAAAGTACTGTACTTCACTTTATTTAACTGCCTTGAAATTCGATCATAAGCATATGTATGATTCACTTCGTCAAAGTCATGGTCTTCTCCAGCAATCCAAAAGACTGGAACAATTGGTTGATTAAGCGATTCACTTTGTTCTTTAGCTAATATAATAATCGAAATGATTTTATGGAATGTATAAAGAGGTCCAGTAAACAGTCCAGCTTGTTGTCCACCTATAATTACTTTATGTCCTTTGCTCAAATAACTAAGGTTATCATTTTGAGCATCTGTCAATTCTAAATCAGACATATAATTTTTGATGACTTGTGCTAACTCCTGTTCTCTACCATTCGCAGATAACTGTGCTCTACTTTTAAAAGCAGATTGATTAGTTGGATCATACTCATAAAAGTTTAAAACATCATCACTTTGGTTTATATATTTATCTATAAAGCTATCACGTTTATCTATCGTCGTCATTTTACAGTCCATACGTGTCTTTCTCCTTCAGAATTAATTACTACTAATAGTATAAAGATTGTAGTTAAATAAAACAATTTAACGGCTTATAATTTAAAATTTTATCTAAATGAAGTATAATTAAGAAAAGTACAAGGGGGATTTACCATGGCAAAAGTAGAACGTTTACAAATTAATTACAAGACTGAAGAAGCATTTGAACAATTCCGCAACTTCGGTAATGAAGGTTTATATATGGTTGAAGAATTAAAAGGTAAAATGATTGATGCTAGTTCAGATTCTCCATTTTACGGCATTTATGTAGGAGATAAATTAGTAGCTAGAATGTGCTTATACAAACAAGACGAAGTAGAAAAAACTTACTTCCCTGAATTTACTGATTATCTTATTTTATGGAAACTAGAAGTATTAAAAGATTATCAGGATCGAGGATATGGTTTACAACTATTAGATTATGCTAAAAAATTCGACCTACCTATTAAATGTATTGCAAGAAATCGCTCTAAAGACTTTTTCTTAAATCATGGATTCAAAGATATCGAACAACAAAATCAAATTGGTGAAGATATCGTCATTTGGACTCCAGAAAGTTAAAATATATTCATTAACATATAAAAGACTGCCGACAAAGTCACATAACGTGAACTTGTTGGCAGTCTTTTTGTGTATATAGAAATACAAATTAACTAAATGATTTAATTCATCATATTATATCCAAAGAAAAGAATCGTTATAATAATTAACGCGATGATATGTGTTTTCTTAAACATATAAAGAATTGCGATATACTCTCTTACATAAGCATTTGGATAGAAATAATACTTAGATGAACCACCAGTCACTGTTGCATTCATTTGTAATTTTTTAGCTAGAAAAGAAGCTCTTAATATATGGAAATGATTTGATACAATAGTTGCTAAAGGATTTGATTCTTCTTTTTGCATTATTTTATATGAATTGATTAAATTTTCTTCAGTATTTGTAGATTGATCTTCCATAATAATATCTTCAGCACGAACACCTTGATAAACTAAGTAGTTCCTCATTGCCTCAGCTTCACTTACAATTTCGTCCGGACCTTGTCCACCACTCACTATAATAATTGCGTTTAAATTTTTCTTTTTTAATTTGATTGCTTTATCTAACCTCGCTTGTAAAATCGGTGAGACTTTATCACCAATAATGCCTGCACCTAACACAATGATATAACGTCGCTTCTTCCTTTTAGACATGCCACTTATCAGCCAAGAATAGATATTTTGTGTAATGAACATAAGATTTAAATAATAAAAAAGAATAGATAAATAAATGAACAACAAACCGTTAGTAAATTTAATGACAATGTCTGGTTTAAAAACTAAAATTAAAAAATTCACTAATATAAATGCACCATAACCTAATACAATCATATTTGTGACAAATTTACCGTCATTTGCAATTTTCTTCTTTAAATTTAGAAGTGACAATAACATTGCTACAATCACAATTAAACTATAGACAATGTTTAACATTAATAAATAGTTAATATTTAACGATAAATGCATTGTAGGTATGACCAATTCAAATAAAATGACAGCACATAATGATATTAAAAATAGCCCTAATAAGAATATATTTTTATACTGTCTGAAATCTAAATAAAAACTTATAATAAATAATATTAAAAGTATGATTGTAGTCCACATTAATGCCACCTCCTTATCATTTTCATAATATTAAAAGTATATCATCATAATGAATTTTCTTCTTTAAAAAAGAACGAACGAATTAAAATCATAAGATTTTAATTCGTTCGTTGAGTATACTTATTTAACTATTTTTTAGATTTCACTTCTTTTATAGTTAAGTTATCTAATACAAAGTCTTTTGAACCTTCAAAGTTAACTTGACCTTCGTCTGTAACACCTTTTGTATCTGGTGCTTTATCTGTTGAAGCTATACCAATCCATGTTTGACCATTCTTACTACCTTTGATCGTTGTTTTATAAGTTTTCTTACCTTTTTCTTCAGCAGTACCTTTTAATGGTGTTTGTTTGAATTTAGCATTATCTTCTACATTTTCATCTCCAGTTGCAAATGCATAAGTGTCGTCTGAACCTGATTCATAATCGAATGAAACTTCATATGTTTTATCTGATTCAAATCTGAAGTTTTGTGGAATTGTTTGATAAGCTAATTTATCCTTTTGAACTTGTCCATTAATTTTAAGTGACCAGTTTCCATCAATTACATCGTTAATGCGTTTTTTGTTCCAACCACGTTGTGTATATGGTTCGTGTTTTTCAGATAAGTGTGTTCTATTATCTTCTACACCTTCGATATTTGAAACAACAAATGGGAATATACCTTGTGGAACTTCTTCAAAGTTTTGTGAGAATATATTCTCTTTAGGGTATAAATTTTGTTTGTTTTCAAATATACGGATGTCATCCATATATGTTGTATCTTTTCCAGCATCTCTAGATAGTGTTAACGTTGTTTCACCACTAGCTGGTGCTTTAAATGTTACGTACATATTTTGGAAGTAACTTGAATCGCCAGTTGTTGATGATTCTGGTGTTGTATTATGTGGATTTGCTTTTACATAATTTTTCGCGATTGATTTTTTCGTATAGTTTTCAACTTTTTTACCATTTGCATTGATAGATATTTTAGCTTTAGCATCACTTCTATTATCTACGCCTACATAAACAGCATATTGCTTGCCTGGTTTTAAGTCAGTTAATGTTTGTGTTAATTTAGCATCTTTAGAAGTATTGTTGAATGTTAACATTTCGTTACTACTATTAGATTTAATGATTGAAACGTCATCTTTGTTGCCTTCTAATTTCCAGTCTTTAAGAGATTTGCTGTTAAATCCTGGGTCTTTAATGTGCATACCTTCACCATAGCTAACTTCTTTTTTCTTTTGTTCGCCTTTGTATAATACATATGGTGTTTTAGCTGATATTTTATCTAATGTGACTTTACCATTTTTAACTGTTACATCTTTAACGAATTCTCTACCAGTTTCAGTTAATTTATAAAGTTTTAGATTATTATTTTTCCAATCGTTTGGAACTTCCCAAGATGATGTTCCACCTTTTTCGTTGTAATGATAAAGTTTTTTATCTTGATCTTTTAACGCTTTACCATTTTCGTCCCAATTCCATGGAAGTAAATAATTATTTCCGTCTAATACTTTTTTGCCATTTAATTCAATTGTTCTAGAACGGTAATTTTCTTTATCCCCAGCGTAATCATTAGATTTACGTTTAACGACTACTTTATCGTTTTGATCATTTTTCAATTGTACTTCCATTTCAGGTGTCCAATCTACTGTTTCACCATTTGCAGTCATTTTTACTGGTTTACCGTCTTTCCAGTTAGTAATGTCAAAGTGTTGTAAATATTTTGTTGATAAATTTGTTTTGAATAAATTATCTATATATTCTTCATAATTGTTTCTACCTTGCCAACCTTCAAAATCTTTCATATCATATCCACCTAATAATGGATAATCTGCTGCTCCTGAATAAGTTGGATAATTACCTACCCAAGCATCTTTTTCAGAGTTACGAATAAATCTTGCTACTTTAGAGTTAATACCTTTGTTTTTATAGTCACCGTACGTTAAATCAGCTGCCCAGTGTTGGAAAGTAGAATCATATTCCATTCCGTGGCCCCACTCAACGCCAACTCTCCATCCTAAATCTTGAATTTCTTTAGCTAATTGGTGAGACATCCATGCGCCATTATCGCCAGATTGACCATTACCCCATACATCTACATATATAAAGTCTAAGTCATTACCAATTTTGTCTTTCAATGATTTGAATCTATCTTTTCTGCCATGAAGCATGTCGTAAGCTGCATCAATATTAATACCTTGGTCTAACCAATTCCAACCATAATTATATGATCCATCTGCATTTTTCTTTAATCGTTCAGGTACAAAAGCTTTTGATTCTGGATATGTTTCACTCGCATTGATATGGACACCAAATTTAGCACCATACTCCTTACCTTTGCCTAGTAAAGTTTTCATATCTTCTGCGCCACCAATTCTTTTACCAATATTGTCGTAGTCTAAGTGACCTGAATCGTGTCCTTCACTACCGTACCCTTTTAAAAGTACAGATTGGCCTAAACCGTCAGTGTTCAAGTTTACTTTCTTAACACCATCTAAAGTCGTTAAAAATGGATTTTGTGCTTGAGAACCAAAATTCATTGAAATACGATATGCAACTAAATCTGGAACCGATTCAGCACCTTTAGGATGATTCATTATAGATCTATAAGCAATTGCAGCATCTTGCCAGTCTACCTTTTTATCTTTGTTTTCATCTTCTGTAACAACTACCTTAGCTTCAGGTAATAATTTTTGTTGTTTAGCATCTGGATAATCAGGTCCAGGTTGTAAAATCCAAGAAGAACTTGATAAACCAACATGTTTGTCCTTCTTCAATTCTTGAGAAGTTGCAGTTAATCTTGTGAAGTCTAATTCACCAGTACCTTTAGAATATTGAGAATTACTCCACACTCCTGCACTTGTTTTGCTATTTGAAACAAATCCATACATCATAGGGTAATTAAAGTCATTTTCAATTTTATTATCGACTTTAAATAATTTATCCCCACTTTTCATCGTATTATTAGACATACGCGTTGTTTGCAAGTTTGCATTTTTTTGTGATGAATTAACAGAAACTAAAAATTGATTTGGAATTTCAAAATCTCTAATAATCGTATCTTTCGTTTTACCATCTAAATTGTTTTTATAATCTGTAACTTTAAAAGATAATTGATTATTAACAACTTTCATTTCAATAGTAAACTCACCATCAACTTTATTTTCCTTATCTTGTACTTTTAATACATATTGAGCAGTACTATTGTTTAGTTTTTTGTATGTAACTTTAGGTGTAATCAAATGCCCATTAATTTTCACCTGTTTAATTTCTTTCTTTTGCCCATCCATCTTTTTACCACTGTTCAGGTGATATTCAATAACCCTAGGAAATTTCTTATCCACCTTTGCTTTCATTTTGTTGCTTTTTAAAGTATCCTCATTAGATTTCGCTAACACATCTTGATTCAACGCATTAAACAATGTTAACGAAAACACCGTTAGTAACGATGCAACTAAGAGCTTTTTACTAAATAAAGAAAATTTACCACTTAAAATCAATATAGCCACCCCTTTGTAAATTTTAAAAACTTATTATTAATTGTACGCTTTAAATTGTTAAAAGTCGATAGTTTTTGTTAGATAATGTTTGGTAAATGTATTTTTTCATATTCAACAAACAATATTTAACTATATCTTTTTTTAAATTTTAACTTTTTCCATAAAAAAGCATTATAAAACAACAAAAAACCCTACCGAATTGGTAGAGTTAGAATATGTTTGGTTTATAAAAACATCAATTAAAATCTTAAACTAACCTGTCTCTATTATTTAAGTAAAAATTAATAGAATTAACGTAATGATAGGAAGCGTCCCTTGTTTAAAAAATATACTTTTATTAACTGACAATCCACCATATATCGCCACACAAATAATATAGATCAATATGACAATACAAATTTCTTTAGGATGTTCAGATAAAAACGCGCCATATAGCAAAACTAAACCTATTAACCCATTATAAACACCTTGATTTTTTAACAAAGTATTTATATTCTCATCACTCAACTTACTTGTAGGTATATTGAATGTCTGACTTGTTTTATCTGAAGTCGTAATGATTGTTTCTAAAAACATAATATAAAAGAATTCTATAGCAACTAGTACAATGAAAATAGATGAAATTAAACTCATATATCTTCCTCCTTATAAAATAATCCCAACTTTTAAAATTATCTATTCTAATATTAGTATATACAAAAAACTATCGACAAGTGTTAAAAAGTTTGTCGATAGTTTAAAAAAATTAATTAATGTGATATTTTATATAAATTATACATCAGTATTATGTTCTGGCATATCAGAATTCTTAACAGCTTCTAGAACTTCTACATCATTTGGCATATTTTAAAATTGCCTTTCTCATATCATTGCCTATTTCTGAAAAATCCTTATTAATATTTTTCCAATCCTCTGACTTACTATCTATATTATTTGAATATTTTTTCATATACAACACTGTTTGATCTTGTTCAGGGTGTGATTTAACTATAAATTTAGAAATAGCATTAGAAAATTCAACAATTACTTTTAATATATTTTCGCTTAATTTCAAAATAACATTCATAACCATTCACTCCTTTATTTAAAATATAACCTTCTTGCTTTATTAGCACGTTCATATTCTTGTAGATTAACAAAACTATTATTCTATGCTCTCATCTTTAATATTTTGCTTGTCATGAAAAACAAGTTTCAGCCCCTTATTATCTATATTTTCATTTTAGAAAATTATTTAGAACAATGGAAATACCATTTTCAAATAAACTAACGAAAGAACGAACACTACATAACATCTATATCAACAAGATACGACTAAATGTTGCAAATATCAATTCAATTTCAAAGGAAGTAAAATATTATGTATATATACCTAAAAAATCCCGTTGTACCAACGTTTTTAAAACGAGATACAACGGGATATTGGTAATTGTCGTTTATGTAACCACTTTGTGATCATTTTTTAGACATGTAAAAATACAAATAAACCCACCTATTAAGGTAGATTATTGTCTAAATTCATCTTTCAATATCCCCATATATATATCTGTGTGATATTGATTATTTATTAAAGCACCTTTTCTATCTCGACCTTCTTCAATAAAACCAGATTTTTCATAAGAATTAATAGCACGTTCATTATAATCTAATACTCTTAAATAAATTTTATTTAAGTTTAATGTAGTAAAACCATAGTTTAATATTACTTTCGTGACATTAGTACCAATACCTTTGCCCCAATAGATAGGGTTAAATATGCCAATAGCAAATCTCGCTTTATTATCTACTTCTTCAACTTTTAGATTAACTTGCCCAATAAAATTACCGTCATAATCAATAACCCACTCTAAAGGATTACTTTTTATTTCATCAATCATTAGTTCAGCTTTTTCTGTAGATTTTTCAGTACGATAATCTAATGTTGATCCATACATTGTTAAAAGTTCTTCATCAAAAGGAACCTCTAAGTAATCATCAATATCACTTAATTTCGCATCTCTTAATAAAATGTTTTCTGTGACTCTAATTGACACTTTTTCCAAAATAATCACCTTTTCTTGTTCCTTTTCTAACCATGGCTTTATAATTCAGAAATATTAACTTGTGTAAATATCTCTATGAATTTTACTGAGTCAGTAAGATTATCAATATACTTCTTCCCCACATCGCATAGCGTTAATGTTGCTATTACTAACTCTCGTATCATTATTTATCTGTTAAGGAGAAATTTTTAATAATTATTATATGTAACCATCAAATTTAGTAACTGGTTTCATATATATCATCTCACTTTATAATTAATGTTACTTTCATTATATATTTTTTTAAAACTTCTTCAATTTATTTTGCAGTTATAAACCCTTTTCTACATTTTTAAATACACTCTTACAAATCGCTGCTACATACAATCTATTGTAGTTAGAAGTTCTATTATCTCGTTGACTTAAAAGTTTAATTACCACATATAACGACATACGCCCATATACAAAAAATCCCGTTGTACCAACGTTTATATAAACGAGATACAACGGGGTATTGGTAATTGTCGTCCTTGTGACCACATTGTGATCAATTTTTGAAATGCAAAAACACGAATAAACCCACCAGTTAAGGTGGGTTTATTTATATTATTTTGTGAATTCTACTAATTCATACTTAGATTTTTCATTTTCTTCGATTGCTTCATGGATTAAATCTTCCAATGATTTACTCATCAATTCTTCCATATTATCAATCCTTTCCTTATATACAAGTATATTATATCATTATTTTTAAAATTCAACTAATATTATTGATTTTCAAGTGACTTGATTTCGTTTTCAATTATACTTTTATCTTTGTGCAATTTTTCTTTTTTTACCCATTTTTCCCATCTATTATATACTGCATATAAGTTTTTAAATGGTGCACTATTTAACTCTGATGATGTTAATAAAGTTGCTATATTTTCTTCAACTACCGCTACTAATATATGGGCAATTGGAGTCTTTAATATTTCTTCATCAAGTACTTCTGATTCTATGTATGCTGATAAATGTTCTAACTGATTTAATATCGATCCTATATTAGTTTTTCTACTTTTCATAATATATTCAGCGAGAAAAATCTTTTTTTCCATGTCAGTAAGTTTTCGATTTTCCTTTACCCATTTACCTCTAACGAAATTTTTCCTGTCTTGTTCACTTAATTTCCTGATAGATTCATTATATTTATCAATTTCAGGTATGATATATTTCGCAAAATTTTCTAATGCATTCAATGATTCTTTTTTTCTTAAAATTATATCATTCTTTTTGTTTTCTTTTTTCATCTCTATTAATTGATAGATACCTGTTCCAGCAATTATAATAGTAAGGATACCGCACAAATAATAAATAACCTGTATCCAATATACCCATCCTTCACCCATTTTTTCACCTCTTTTTATTGCAAAGCTTCCAAATAACAATTAAATATATATTACACTAAAATTGAATTGGACAAAAGATAGAACATGAAAGTGAACACCCACCTGTTCATATAGATGGGTTTTTATATTATTCAATTATTCCAATCGCTTTAGCGCACTTTTCAAACGTCTTATAACCTATTAGTACTTTCGCAAAAAATACCCCCACATCAGAACTTGTCTGCCTAAAAAGGTGTGGGAGGCGTTGTCGTTTATATTTAAATAATAAAATCACTATCATTACAAGTCAATCATTAAATTATAATATCACATAATAAAACAACCTACCTAGTTTCCACTAAGTAGAGTTAAAAAATGCTTATTCGTTTCCAATTATAGCCTATCCACATCGTTCTTCTCACATACAATCTTGATATTAGTTAGAAGAAAGTTTTGAAGAAGAAAACAAGAAAGCAGTAGAAGCTTTAAAAGTTCTATAATCTCGTTGGCGTAACGTTGGCGTAAAAGTTTAATTACCACATATAACTATATACACCTATATACAAAGAAATCCCGTTGTATCAACGTTTTGAGTCACGAGATACAACGGGATATTGGTAATTTACGTCCTGGGAGGGATTCCCTAAACGCTATAACACCAGTGTTTATATACATTTGGTGTAGTCTTGGTGTAGTAAATGATTTTCGTCATAAAAAAGACCTCTCGCTTAGCCCCTTTACAAAACAGAACATTTGTTCGTATAATAAAACTACTAATTATACGTGAGGTGTTTAAATTGAAAATTATTAACCATGGTATGCCCGAACCTTATTGCTACGAAACAGATTATCGTAAGATACCTAAACAATATTTGAAGAGTAATATACCACAAGGTCGCAAGATGATTAAGTGGGCGCCATTTGCAACAATGCCACAACAATATGAAACGATTAACGGTTTTATCGAAGACCAAAGTAAGACAGATAAGCCTATCTTAGATGAATTGGCCTTACGTGATTTGAATGATGTGTTAACGCAGAAATTATTTTATGATCCACCAGCCACGATTAAGTATTGGGAAAATGGATATTACAAAACGATTGAATGTGAGATAAAGAAGTTTGATAGTGAAAAGAATAAATTAGAAATTATTAAAGATAAGGAGAAGATTAGAATGAATATGGATTGTATTGTAGAAATAATATAATTCAAATTATTATAGCGCTTTCCTATGCAATAATGTATAATACAATTACTAAATAAGGAGGGGATATTATGCCAGCAGCATTAACTAAAGTTTGTTCAAGATGTGGGGAAGAAAAAAGGTTGAATCAGTTTTATGAGAATAGAACTAAAAGTGACAAAAGAAATGGCATTTGTAAATCTTGTCAAAAAGAAGTAAATAATAGTTAATATTAGGGAAATAGAGAGTCTTAAAGACTCTCTATTATTTATAATTCGTCATATGCATCTTTTGCAGCCCTTCTTTTTATAGTACTGTTGCTTTCATCTAATATAATCTCTTTTAATTCATCAGCAGAATAATTAGAGTATCTTCTTTTGTACCTATCATATTCAGCTTCAGTTTTATTTTTCTTATCTTGGACAGAACTTACAGCTTTTTCAAATATTTCGTCTTTATTATTATAAAGGTTTACTGCACCTTCTTTTACTTTTCGTCCCAAAAACTTTCCGAATTTCGCACCAGTCTTACCTGCTGTTTTAGCTGCCACTTTACCTCTAACGATATTATCTATTTCAATAGTATTATTTGGGTCATCATTTTTTAAAAAATAATGATTAATGGTTGCTTTAGTTACACGATTTGTTAGTTCTAAATCTTTGATTTCCTTTTTTATACCTTCTAACAAATCATATTCCATAGCATCTTTTTCGCTAACATAATATTCATCAATAAATTTATCAGTAAAATCTTTCATATCATTTATTAATTTTTCTTTTTCAACTTGATCCATGCCTTTAGACTTTTTGTTGAATTCTTTACTTAATATTTCATCTAAATATTCTTCTTCTCTTTTTAATTTTTTTAATTCAATATCTTCTATTCTCATTTTTAATTTCCCCTTTTAATATTCTTACTTCCCTTGATGATACCGAATAACTATTGTGGATTCACAGTTTCGTGCAAAATGTCTATTTTAAATATTGTATTTGGCTTCGTTATGACCACCCCTTATATTAAATTAATTAAATATTACACTAAAATTTAATTGAGTAAAAGATAGAACATAAAAGCGAACAAAAAATATCCCCATCACTATTGTGACAGGTTATTAGATAACGATATAAAATTTGATAACGTTAGTAAGAGAAATCAAATCTAACTATAGTTTATCATAAAAATAATCTAGATAGTATTGTAGTAATAGAGTAATATTATAATAATGGAAGTTCGAAATTTAAGGGGGGATGGATTAAATGAATATTTTAAAAATTATAATGTCTTTATTAGTTATAGCTATTTTGATGATAGGATTATCTTTTGCTGCGTTTATGGTATATGAGAACACAATAGCAAAAAAGGATGATGTATCAACCAGTGTTAATGAACAACATCAAACTGTCGAAAACGATACTAGTATGAATAGTGAACAAATAGCAGAGGATAACAACGAAGTGTCAGAAGAAAAGCCCGAATATTTACCTCACTTATCTGATAAAAATTATGCATTCAGACTTATGACACTAAATAGAGATGCATTACCTGAGGGAAGTAGAGAACAAAAAGAATATGATGGCACTATACAAACTGCACGCACGAACATAGCAAATGGTCTAGGTAAAGACTTTGATTATAGAATCGTTGAACAATATGAAGCAATAAATGCTGCAGGTGGTAATCAAGGTAAGGCTCAAGAATACATTAAAAACAATCCATATAAATAACCCACCAATTAAGGTGGGTTTAGTTATTTATCGGTTTTTAAAATTTCTAATTCTTGTTTCATTCTCTTGTTTTCTAATTTGTAACCGATTAATGAAAATATAAAACACATAGTTGCAAAGTATGGCAATATAGATAAAATGTTTTCTATTAACATATCTATTCCTCCTTTTGGTCTTTATCTTTTTTCTTCTCTTTGTATTCTTCGTTTAAATTTTTGTAGTCATCAATTATTTTTCTTTGTTCATGGATAATATCATCTTTTTTATCATGTTCTTCATTAGGTAGTTGACTATTGTGAGTAGATAATATACCAAAAACAATCGCACTAACTATTCCAATTGCCGCGAAAGTATTTTTAGTTTTTGTGAATAAATACTCAATAGTTTCTATAATGCCTTCGTATTGCGGAGTTTCATTTTTAATTTTCTTCTCAATGCTTTTTAAGGATTCATTTTGATTTGTTGTATTTAAAATTCTTTGTAGTTTATATACATCTTTTCCATAGTCAATCTGCAATATCGCTTCGACTTCATTTATTATTTTGTAAATTCCATTAGGAACACTACCCATAGCTCCACAATAAGGACATGGTCCAGATTTACTATTTAAAGTTATCATTGTCACACCTGAACCTCCAGAAAAACCTGAAGGAAATACATTACTACAATTATCACAAATGGCTGGTAAGTTATACAATATACATTTTCCCCTTTTTAGTATAATTAAATATATATTACACTAAAATTTAATTGGACAAAAGATAGAACATATAAGCGAACAAAAATACTAATTGTAATTTGTAAATTAAAACCCTATAATAGTTTTAAATATATAATTGAAAGACTGTCAATCAAAGGAGAATGAATATGGATAAAAAACAAGAAGAACGCTTACCACAAGTTACTCTTTATGAGTTACCTGCAATATTCAACATGAGTAAGAAAGAGGCAAAACTATATAACGAAGATCTAGATAACACTAAAGAAGAATTATTAACTGTTGGGGATAATGAGTTAGATAAAAATCCAGAATTAACTACTGATGAATTAGCACTTAAATTTGCAAAGTTAGAACGCGATAAATCTAAGAAACTATCGTTTAGAAGAAAAATATTAAATAAAGTAGTTACAGAAATGGAGAAGAAAAATGCAAACAATATTTAGAGTAATAATTAAAAACTTATTAAACTTCCTATCTAAAGAAGATAATTTAACTAAGCTAACTGGAATGTTTATTAAATTTTTCTATCACGTAGCTAAGGAAGCAAAAGAAAATAAAGCTAAGCAGAGTTAATAAATTTTAATATAAAATAACCCTACCTAGTATACGCTAAGTAGGTTTTTTTCTTTAGTCATTATAAATATATTTTTACATTAAAATTATTTTTAAAGATTAGAACTTGCCCGGGATTGTTACGGATTATTATTAAATGCTCCATCTACACCTAACTCTTTCATTTCTTTAACTTCATCTTGATTATTTAATGTAAAGACATGAACTTTCAACCCATTTTCATGACATTTTTTTACTAAATCTTTATTTACAACCTCTTTATTAAATCCCAAACCATATGCGTATTTGGATAAATTTTTTAATTCTTTATCGTTTAAGCTTTTTACTACTTTATCGTCTACTAACTGGATTAACGGAATATTTTCATTTAATTTATGTATATTTTTCAAACTTGTTTCAGAAAATGATTGAATGATTAGTTTTCCATTATCTAAATCATTTTCTTTTAAGATAGTGTTATCTTCTAAATCTTTTATTAGTTTTTCATCCATACCCGGATACATATCGGGTTTTTTAGTTTCAATATAGAAGTTTGTTTTCTTTTTATATTTGCTTAATACGTCATTTAATTCTGGTACTTTCTCACCCTTATATTTCTTATCAAACCATGATCCAGAATCGAGTTTTTTTATATCTTTCAATGTTTTATCTTTAACCGTTCCTGTACCGTTTGTAGTTCTATCCACTTTGCTATCATGCATCGCTACTAGTTTATTATCTTTAGTCATTTGTAAATCAAGTTCTGTATAATCAGCTTTTCGTTTTATCGCTTTGTCGTATGCAGCATATGTATGCTCTGGAGTACTGCCACTTGCACCTCTATGTGCTATATTTATATAGTCTTTTTCTAATACACTTTCTTTACTATTACAACCAACTAATGCTATACAACTTATTAAGCTTACTACTATGATTCTATTCAACTTTAAAAACCTCGCTCGCATTTTAGTATTCTTCGCTATATTATCATAAATAATACAAAAAATAACCCTAGCCTATTCCAGTAAGCTAGGGTAAATAATAGTGTTGTAAAATTATGGAGATAATTTTAGTGAGCATAGTTAGCCTATAAACATCGTATCATTATCAGACTATTCTTTCAATAATTTTTAGGTCTAATATTTATGAGAAAGTCCCCCATGCTGCACCGACTCTATTTCCTTTGCCGTCTGATTTACCAATTGGCATATAAACAGTCTTGCCACTATGGACTTTCCATGATATCCAAATGTAGCCCTCGTAGTCTTGGACCTCATCATAATTAACTGATTGGTTAAGTTCTAACGCACCAGCTACTGGATTGTGAATACTTGGTCCTGTGTATCTCGTTACAATACCTTGTGTTGCCTTACATGTGAATGTACCTTTTTCTTTCTTATACAAGATACCCCACCTGTTCTTTTTATAGCTATTAACTTTTTTAATTCCTTTTTTCTTCGCTGGCTTAGCTTTCTGTTTTTCAGTAGGAATTGTTGTTCTGTCTGGCACATCATTACTTGCTGGACTACCAGCTTTTAGTGACGGATCATTGTAATACTTTTTAATTTCTTTAATGAAGTAATCTTTTAATTGATTCACAACTGATAATGGTGCAGCACCTTGAGTTACTGGATTCCAACCTGCGTGCAACGTCATTGAACGATGTGGACATGCTGTTGGTACAAATTCACAATGAAGTCTAACTGTTGAGCGATTAACTGGTAAGCCATAATACAGCATATCAGCAGCAGCCTTTTTAAACGTTGCTTGTTCGTTTGCCATAAAGTCTTTGTTTTTAGCGCTCATTGATTCATTAACTTCATAACCGATATAGCCATTGTTACCGTCTTGATTAGCTGTATGCCATGCTACACTATAGGTATCAATAGCACGCCAAACTGTGTGACGGTCAATGTAATAGTGTGCTATGCCAGCCTCATAACGTGCTACAGATGCATTGCGTAAGTTGTTGTAATCTTGTTTAGCAGTTGAGTTACCCGCCGTATTATGAATTACAACACCTTTAACACCACCACTACGCTTAGACATGTTGTAATTAATCGTATGATTGATTGTTTCTATTTTAGTTGCTTTTTTAACTGCACCTTTTTCAACATCTTCATATGGTGGTCTGATAACACCTAAGAAATTAGCATATTCATGGTCTTCAACAAACGCTGCTGGACTACCTTTAGTTAAACTCTCGTTATACCAGTTCTGGTCAATACTATTAAAATACTTAGCGTTCGCTTCAGTAACAATACCTGTATGACCGTACTCTCCACCAAAAACAAATATGTCTCCAGGTTGTGGTATTTGATTTTTGCCTTTGATAACTTGGAACCCTTTAGGGAATTTAAAGTTGATGAAGTCTTTAGCGTTACCTGTTGGGTGAACACCCCAATACTCTTTAGTAAATGCAATGACAAAATCTGCACACTGTGAGCCATATTTTTTATCTACATCTAATCGTTTACCAATATTCTTAACTGCCCATTTAACGCCATCTTGTTTTTTCATGTTAACACTCCTCATATAATAATAAAAAGCCGACTATTTAGCCGACTCTCATTTCATGCCTTTTTGTTTCAACATTTCTTCTTGTTTCTTAGCTTTATCAGTTACGATAAACGTATTCTTGTACACGCCATAGAATGTTAAAGCGATTGGTAAACCTGTATTAAGCACGTTTACCCACGCATCAACCTTATGTGGATTAATCCATTCGGCGCTTATACCCGAAGTGTTTAACGCTAGATATAAAGCACCTAGAAAGCCGCCTATTAAAGCAACAAATTGTTTGATTTTATCTTTATTCATTATTATCCTCCTTAGAAAAATATTTGTGCAAAGCCTAATGCCCCAACAATAACAGTTCCTAATGTACCGATTATTGCTACCCATAATTGTGCATTACCTTGTTTACGTTCCGATACTGAATGTTCAATATTATCTACACGTTTAGTAGTCGTTTCAACATTAAACTCTACATTTTTAACACGATCATTATATCCGTCCATTTTTTCATCAATTGATTCTAAAATATGGTTTGTTTTTTTGCTCGTTTCAGTTAATGCTTGTGTACTAATTGACAGGGTGTTTATAGTAAGTTTTAAATCATTGTGCATTTGCATGTGTTTGCTATCGACATCTTTAATACGACCCGTTAGTTTGCTTATATCAGCTATGTGGTCAACTTTTAATACATATCTATTTTCGTCTGGCATAAATCTCTGCACCCCCGAAAAACGCTACAACACCACAAATAGCACTTAATGTCGCAAATTGCATAGGTGTTAGCCAATTAATGGAATTGAACAAACCTGCGCTTGTCATCATTAAATACATAAATGAACATGTCACGCCCCCTAAAAATAATGCCCAATGAAAAAGGTAGTTACGTCTAGGTATCGACCAACTTGAATAAATCAAAAACGAACTTGATATAGCCATCAATATCCCCCATATCCAAATAGGCATAACTTGATGTAAGGCTTTATAAAATTCTGAATCGTTTAATACTGCTTCTTGTTCGATTGCAAAGAATAAACCACGCCATAAGCTAAATACACCTAAGCCGAAAAGTAGTGTGCTTGCAATCATTTCTGGTAAGGTCATTTTGTTCATACAACACCCACTCTCTGTAATTTATTTATATAAAAAAAGACATTGAAATTAATCAGTGCCTTTGTGATATTATTCAATGTTATATATTACTTTTTTATCGTTTATTAGAATAGGAACATCTTCAATCTGGTTGTTTAATTCATCAACACTTAATAGTTCCATACCATTTTTTAATATTAATTTTTCGCCATCAAAACAAACTTTATCTGATTGTCTTGCGATCTGTTCAGTTGTAGGTAACACTTTGTCGTATTCTTGAGTTGGTACTATATCAGATCCAGCTTGAATAATTTTGTATTCACCATCTATTAATTTTAAAAATAACAACCAATTCATATCATCTATCCTCTCATATGGATTCTTGTACTTCGTATTGTTACTTTGTCGCTCGTACTTCCGCCAACACGTCTAAATTTTAAATAACATTGTAAAGGTGCGTATGTTGGTACACCTAAATCAATTGTAATAGCGCCAAATGATTCACTTAATTTAGTAACTGGCACTCTTTCAGTTACTGTTCTATTTGATTCAGAGTTGCCGAACTCTTGAATCAAAAACTCAACTTCTCCACTTTCATTAATTGAACTAGCATCTAAACCACATGCGTATGAAATAGTTATATAACGTGCTTTTCGTTGAGTATAAAAGTATTCAAAATATTGTGAGTCTGATTCTGATGTAATGCTTACACGTCCATCAAAGTCCACTGTATGATACCTTAGTGGGTTTTTTTGTATTTCTAAATCTAAAACTGGTACACCATTCACCATATATACTGCACCATCAGGTCGAGTGATATTTAAGCCTCTTGGGTTTATTTCTGTCTTTGATAATGAGTTAGGGTCTTTAGCCATAAACACATCACCATCAATGTAAAAATATCCCTCTCTACCCACTATTGTTACAAGTTGTGTTAGTAAACTACCTGTTGTAATTGCATCAGCAACAAAGCCCTCAGCTGTCGCTATGGTTTTAGCTGTACTACCACCATCAGTAGAAATATACCAACCTTCACTATTTAAGGTTAAAATATTGTTTGGATTAGATTTGCTAATAGCGTGTAATCCATTCTCATCAAACAATATTTCACTACTTGCATTTTGTATTTTAGTTACCATAGACTTCGCTATTTTATCTAATGCAAAAAATGGCAATGCTTTTCGTCCAGCCATTAAATCCATAACATCTCTCATAGCGTTGTTAAAATTACCACTGTACGTTTCCGATAATGGCTGTGTGCCGAATGTTATTTCCATACCTCTTAACTCATCATTAGCGTTGATTGTACGTGATATTTGTACAACTCGTATCTCGGTATTTAAACCGATGCGTTCATCAACTAAGAATACTCTATCGCCTACAACTGCATGTTGATAATCGTAACCATGTTGCGACATATCGTTTATATCTGCTCTAAATGAAATTTGAACACTGTTATCAACCGTTTCTTTTAGTCGTTTGTCTAATACACTAGCATACTTAATACGCCCATCTTTAACGGGTGGTGCATGTCTACGTCCACCGATTACAGATTCTAAAGGTGATACATACTCACGTATGATCTTTGCTTTGCTTTCTGTTTCTTCTTCGTCATCGTCATAATCTGCGTAACCTTTTGCATACGTCCATAAGTCACTAGCGTTTGTTTCTTTAGTGATATTACTTGCGTTAACTTTATAACGATATTCAAAATTTGTATCGTTACCAACTTGTGATTGAAGATAGACGACATTACCAACAATATTCATCTCGTAGCCATAACGATCAATCAGTGTTTTAAATACTTCGAGTCGTGTTTCTCCGTTACCTAACCCCTCAAAACTTTCAGACGGTGCAGAATTGACTGTAATATATGTGAATGGTGAGTTATCGAATACTAGGTTAAACGCCTCTGTCGTGGTCAAACTCGAATCTATACGTTGATATATCCTGTTACTATTAAGCCAATCTAATATATATAAAATAGCTGTAACGCTAACTGTGTACTTATCACCTTTGCCACTCATTTTAGATGATATAATTTTATATTCTTTGTTCTCAAATAATACAGTCCACATTTTCAAATCATCTTGTTTGGTTAAAAATTCAGCGTTATTATCTGTGTAATGAATATCTATATCTATACGTTCATCACCGTTCAACTCTTGGTCATGTGAGACCACACCCTCAAGAAAATATTCATTATTTTGTAAATCCCGAATGAACATTTGCACACCTACCTTTCTATAAAAATAAAAAGACTAGGAATTAACCTAGTCTTAAACTTCTGTTTTTTCTTCTAGTAGTAATGAATTATTGACTGTTGAAACGCTGTTTGTACTTGTAGATGTAACGAGTGAGTAGTCGCTATCATGAGATACGCAATTATATAAATACATTTTACTTGATCCAACATTACCGTTTTTAAAGTTAGAGTTTGAAACTGTTCCAGTAGTTGCGGTAGAACTGTGAGCATGTACACCAACATTAACCGACACTGTACCTTCGTTAACATCGATAACGTTTGGTCCATGATTGTTATAATATTCTCCACCAACTCTTAATATTTTCCCTCCGTCATGAGAAGTCGAGCCATTGTTTTGATCAGCGCCATTACGACCGTTATCATGTGCGATACAATCTATCTCGATTGCTTTAGGTATAATAGAACCACTGATATGATAATTAAATCCATCAGCAGTTGCGTATATTGCTTTACAATTTTGTAGTATAGATTCAACACCTTCAGTAGAGATTGCATTACCACCCGTTCCAATCGAGAATATACAATTCTTAGCATAAAATTTAATTCCTGTAATTGTCGCAATGACTTTAAATGTGTTCGTTGTGATGATGTTTTCAAAATACACGCTTGATATATCTGTCAATTTTGCAACGTCAGTTGTCATATTTGGTAATATATACTGATCTGGTTTTCTATTATCATGCGTGCGTACAAATATATTGTTCGATGTATCAATATAATAACTTCCAGCGTTATTAGATACATCTGCCACACTTGTTTTTTTGGTTAAAAACTTAATGTTGTTAATATTTAATACATCAGCAAGTTCGACGACACTGCTTGCGTTACTTTGATAAACGTTTGAATAAGTACTGTTAACCGTCCATGTCAAACTATCTCTGTGCGCACCTACAATCACTTTACCTTCACCTATTAAGTTAAAAGATTTAGTTTGCGTAAACCCGCTGAACCCGTCTGACCATCCGTAAACACCTTCTTTAACGATAATGTTATCAGCATCACCATATCTTAATGCTCTATTTATTGATTTAAAAGGCGATGATTCTGTACCTTCATTGTTATTACTACCCGTATTGACATCTATATAATACGTTTTAGTTATAGGTACTTTATTAACTGCTACATCATAATCATGTGAATAATTACCATTTATAGCAGTCTGAACATTAAAAGGTAATACAATACCTAATTCGTTTGGTAAATTTAAAGGCGTTAATGTCCCATAAACTTTGTTGTAAAGTTCTGATTTTTGAGCAGTATCTACGACGCTATTTTGTACTTTATCTATACGTGCTTTTAATGTTGTACTTGTATTACCATCAACATCAACTCTCGCTTGAATAACTTCAGCATCGCTTTGTCCTTCCGCAATTATCAATTCATCAATTTGTGCTTGAATATTCTTGTTATCTTCGTTGGCTTGTTTAGCAATTGTTAAAGTTTCATTTACTTCGTCACTCATTTTTAATGCTTTATCTACACTTGTGAATAAAAAATCAAAGTTACTTTCACTACTATTTATATAATTATTCAAATTATTATTAATATTTTTTGCTAAAGATGATACTTCTGTCGTATCACTAAACAAAGTTTGAAAGTTATCATTCATTCCATTCACAGCGTTTCTATCAAAAAAACCATCAAGTATATGTCTTGTAGCCATTTATAATACCCCTCCTATTTATAATAAAAAGGGAAATCGAATTGAATGTTTTCAACCGTTCCCCCACTAATTGTTATTTTATTTTCACCTGGTACTAATGAAATAAATTCTCTATTGGTGTCTCTTAATCTATTCTGCGCTAATCCTATCAATACTTTAATGCCATTCAAATCGACTGTGTTACCTGTTAATACGCCTTTATATTGAAATTCTTCACCAGTTGTTAAGTTTTTAAGTTTAAATTCACCTTGTGTGACCAACCTATATAATCTGATGTTCAACATCATGTTTCTTGGATCTATCGTTACATTACCAGCGTTGTATATTGTGAACTCGTTCGCAGTATGTGTATACTTCGTATGGTCAATGTGTATACTGTCAGCTGTTCCGTATTTTTCAGCAATGGACGAGTAACCGCTCGTTTCTATATCTTGTGTTGTATACTTCGTACGCCAAAATGGTAAGCCACTAATACGTGCAGTGATTTCTAGTTGAGAAGCATTGCTATATAAAATACGTTCTGGTATATAAGCCTCATCAACAGTAATCTTCAACATTCTACTTGGCAATGCGTCTGTAGATATATACATGAATTCTGTTTTGTCTAACAAGTTGTTTAATTCTGCTTTCATTAAATGATAGTCATGTTCCCCATGAAAGTGTGTTAACCAAAACGTTAACTTAACTTCTCTCGTTGAGTAGTTAAAACCATAATCTATAGTACCTGGTATACCATCAATCGTTTCTTCAATTCTTTCTTTACCAACACTAGATGCTAATAAATCCAGTGGCTTTATGCCGACTGGAAAATTTAACACTTGCATTTCGGGTGTGTATAAAGTGAAACCCATTAATTATTACCTCCCCATCAACGAAGTTGCCATATTAATAGCTTGTTGCTCGTTGTTGTTTTTATTTAAACGTCTACCATCTAACGTGACTGGATTATCTGCAATGGTTTGATTGCTAGTGACGATTTGTGCTAGATACTCGATTGCTTTACTCATTTGGCTGATTTGTGTACTTTGTTGTTCTACAACTTTTTTCAACATACTACTATCATCACTACCACTATTATTTTTAGGTGTCTTAAGTTGATTAGGTCTTTTGTTTCTACCGCTTTGTATATCTTGACCCGCTAGAGCTAATAACTTCATAGCATCTGTACGACGTTTAGGATCAGTTGGTATAACGTATTCGGGATATCCACCTTCAGCAAGATTGTACATACCGTTTTGGTTGATAAGTCCACCAGTTGCGTAACCATGACCTTGACCGATAACGCTTAATAATCCTTTACCATATCGAGATTTAGAGTAGTTCATACCAGCCACAAGGTTATGAATTGGATTGAATATATTACCCATTCCATTGCCTTTATAAGCATTAAATGTGCCTGGTTTCACTTGTACAAGTCCAGTTGCTCTACCGTCAGCTAATCCATCAGTACCACCAATAGCTCTAGCATTACCACCAGATTCAGTTTGAATTTGTTTCATCCATGCGTTGATATATTTCTGTGTAACTGGTAAGTTGGCTATTTTTAACGCGGTCCTTACATTATTTAGTAAGCCACCACCGCCACCAGATGAACCGCCTTTACTTTTAAGGAATGCAACCGGATCTTTAGTATTACTATTCGTTAAAGCGTTTGATGCTGGATCTTCTATTTGTGTGTGTAAATGAGCGCCTGTTGTATTTGCCCCACTGTTACCAGTTCGTGCAAATGTATCACCCTGTTTTACACGACCTGTTTTCAATACATCACTTAAATGGAGGTAATACTGTGCGATTTTACCGTTAAGTAATTGGGCAACAGTACCTCCACCAGGATCGTATTGTTTCCTTACAATACCACTTGTTGGAGCTTGTATTTTCTCATTAATATGAGGTGTATCAATACCGTAGTGACGACCACCATTGATTGATAAAGGATAGCCTGCTAATGGTTTATTCGGACTATATCCGTAACTAATACCGTGTTTTAAGATACTAGAACCGTCAACATTGCCATATCCACCAGCATCATCAAACCAACTCATAACTTTCTTAACTAAACCTTTTTTAAGTCCAGCAAAGCCATGTTTCATAAAGCTACCATATACACCTTTGATACCAGAAAAATCAACACCGAATTTATCAAGTGTCATTTGCACTAACTTGCCAGGATTCTCAACGTAATCCCACACTTCTTTAGCTTTAGCAGCGCCTTCACCTGCTAATTCTCCACCTTTTTTTGATACTGTTTTAACAGTAGCATCTGTACTAGCTTTGAGTACATTTTTAACGTTATTCATACCTTGCATAAATGCGGAAGGTTTTTTCTTTTTACTTTTCGTTCCAGAACCTGCACTAAATTTAGGTATATCACCGAACATACTTTGAGTATCTTTACCGTTGATTACTTCCATACCTTTTCTAAGTGGCAAGACAACGTTACGTCCTTTTGGTGCATACATTGAGCCGTCTTTGTCTCTAATTAATTCTTGATGACCATTAGAACCCTTACCATTACCGCGACCTTTATCATTGACCATAGCTAACGTACTTTCTTGTAATTGACCTTTAGAGTTAGTTCTAACGCCTTTACTGCCACCAGTACCAGTAGATAATGGTTGTATCTTATCTTTTATTAGTTTCTTATCCATGATCTTTTTAGATAACCAGTTAACACCGTCAATCATTTTGTTAAGCCCACCAATAGCGCCATTAGCAATTCCTTTACCAACTTTGCTTGCTAAGCTCTTGAAACCACTGACAGAATCACCTAAGAAACCTTTTAATTTATTTATCCACGACTTACCTTTATCGTACATAGCTTTAAAACCATTCACGACATTATTTTTAGCAGATGTTGCTATACTAGATACTTTATTTTTAATACTTGTAAATATATTTTTGGCACTATTGAACAATCTATTTAGAATATTTTTCACGCTATTGAACATGGCACTAAATTTATTCTTAACGTTAGTCCAAATGTTTTGAGCTAATTTAGTAATCGAGTTCTTTAAATTAGTCCAAAGATTACGAGCGAATTTTGACAAACTATTAAAAATGGATCTGGCAGATTTGTATAATCCTGTGAATTTGTTCTTCACATTCGTCCATAAGTTTTGTGCGGTTTTAGTAATTGTATTTTTTAAATTCGTCCACAGATTACGTGTCCACTTACTTAACTTATCAAAAATTGATCTAGTAGATTTAGATAATCCGTTAAACTTATTACGTATATTATTCCAAATAGATTGACCTAATGATGTAATTTTATTCTTTAATGACGTCCACAAATTACTACAGAATTTAGACAAGTTCGAGAAAATTCCGCGCGCTGATTTATACAGTCCAGTGAACTTCGTACGAACTGAATTCCACGTTCCTTGAGCTGATTTAGTAATAAAGTTTCTTATAAACGTCCAACCTTTAACTACTACACCACGTAAAGCCACAAGTCCAACTTTAACGACTTTGAGTATCTTGCCGACAAACCATAATTGGACTAGATTCCATGCTAACTTCACTGCGCCTCTTAGTATTTGTACAATACCCTGCCACACACCTTTCCAGTTACCTGTGAGTAAAGCAGAGAATACTTTAATGATGCCGAGTATAATATTTAAAGCACCTTGTATAACGCCTTTGATATTATTCCATACAGAAATGACTAACATTTTTATAGCTGGCCATAACAATTTCATTAAGTTCCAAATCAATGTCATAATTGGCTTGATTACATAAGACCAAATGAATTTAAAGACTGTTGATATAACGTTGCCTATCGTTTTGACAGCTTGCGTTATTTCAGCGCCATTCTTAGACCAGAATGCACTAATTTGCGAACCAATTGAAACTGCAAAGTTTTTAACTGCAGTTACCACTTGGAAGAATATAGTTTTAACTTTTGTAGCAAAATTCGTTAGTCCTATTACCACATTAGGAGGCAATATCTTAGATAACGTTATAACGCCATCTTGTCCATTTCCTTGAAATAATTGGAAGAAACCTTTAACTGTTGTAGCCACTAGAGTAAACGTATTTTTAACACTATTTAAAGCACCATTCACGATATTTCTAAAGGTTTCTGATTTCTTATAAGCTAATACAAAACCTCCGACTAGGGCAGCGATTGCAATCCCCCACGGACCTAATAGTAATGTAAATGCACCTCGTAACACACCTAAAGCTTTACTCATAAAGCCGACTTTTCCACCTGTTGCCACTGCAGACATTCCGAGTCCACCGAATGCTGTTCTTGCTAAAGCGATTGGTGGTACTAATGCCATTAATCCACCGACTAAAGCAGCTAGAATACCAATGAACGCTCCTACTGCAGGGCTTGAGTTTACTATTTTAGAGATAAACCCAGTGATCGATGTTGTTACTTTCAGCATTATTGCACCTATAGGTGACATACCTTGCACTAACCCTACTAAAGTAGAACCTAAGTTTTTAAGTAATTGCCAAACAACAGGACCATTTGTATTTAAATAATCAATAAATGTTTTGAATTTATCAGAACTTGAAAGGCTTTGACCCCATTCTTTGAATGTTTTAGTAACGTTCTGCATACCAATTAAAACTGTATGTGAATGACCACTAAATGCTTTAAATAATCCTACAATTCCACCAAAAATATTACCAAATATCTGACCCACAATAGGTAGGTTTGTTTTAGTGTATTGTATAAATGCTGCAGTGCTTGAATCTGTACTTGCACTATTTGCCCATTTATTAAATTTAGTTGCTAAACTTTCAACACCATCACCCGCCCATTTAAACAAAGGAGCGAACTGTACAAACATATGTGCTAGTCCATCTGTTACTTTCATGATAGCGTTAACTAAATTTTGGAATATAGGTGGAGCAGTTGAATTGATAACAGTGAATACTTGATTTGCGTTTTTGCTATTCTGTACCCACTCAAACATCTTGAGTGATGCTTTACTGATAATACCTGAAATACTATCTATCGCAGGTGTTAATCTTTGTAAAGCAAGCACGGCTATTCTAATACCATTTGTCATAGTATTAAATATGTTCGCTTGGTTTTTATCAGCTAATCCGTTCCAAGTATTTTTAAGTGATTCTAAAGCGCCTTGATACCTAGTAACTTCACCAGTAATTTTAAGCGTTCCATCTTCTAAACGTTTTAAAGAAGATGCAGCCATTCCAGCGAACACTGAAATACCACCTAAAGCTGTACCATAGACACCCATCATGCCGATAGCACCGCCACCTGCAGCTACTGCAGCACCACCTATACCTGCAACTGCACTTGTAGCAGCACCAGCAATAGGTACAATCGTAGATATATTTTGAATAAGCACGCCGTTAATTACGCCTTGTGCCACATATCCAACATTTCTAAAGCTATCACCTATTTTATTAATTTTGGCATTAACTGCTTGCCAACGTTCATCAAATGATTTTATTCCGAGTGACATCTTACCGAAAAATGTTTGTTGTCTATTTAATTCTTTTAATTCATCAGTCGTTTCATCAATGCGATTTTGAAGTAAGTTATAAGCAAGTGCTTGTTCGTAAACTTCTTTTTCGGCTTTATCTAATTTAGAAGGTAGTTCTCCTACTTCTCTATTTAGCTTCGCATAACTTCTTTCTGCACTGTCTGCTTGTTTCTTAGCTTCTGACATCGCAGTTTTAGCACTCGCCATTGCTTCTTTATTGGCATTGCTGAATTTTTCTAACTCATTTTTTGCACCAGCAGTTGCTGCTTTAGATTCGTTTAAATCACGTGTTGCCCCATCTAGTGAAGTAGATAGCTTTTTATATTCTCTTTCTGCACGTCCTATTTCAAAAGTGAGGTCTGATATTTCTCCTGCATTTCCAGCAGTATCTTTTTCTAATTCTTTTAATTCATTACTTAAACTATCTAATGAACTTTTAGCATTTTTAGTTTTAGCGCTTAATGCTGTTACCGTATTTTGCATTTGTTTTTGCGCATCTTGAGCAGATTTCACATTTGCTTTATGTTCTTTGAATACTTTGTTCATATCTTCATATTCATTAGTAAGACGTTCGTGTTTCTGTTTCGCTTTATCTGCTTCAATACCTGCTCTTTTAAGTGCTTCAGTCGTTTTGTCTTGTGAACCTTTTAATTTATCTAATTTTTCCTTTGATTTATCTACGGCTCTTGCTTGTTGTGTCATCGACTTATTCAGTCCATCTAATTGCGTCTCGAACTTATCGACTGATTTTTCTGCCTTGTCGAATGTGGATAGATTAGCTTTCAATTGTGCATCTGCTGTTTTTAACTTACGTTGCAAGTTAGCCATACCTTTGTCTATATCGGACGTATCAATTCCGAGATCAATCGTAAAACCATCTATTCTATCTCCTGCCATGTAAATCCTCCTTTCTTAAATTTATTCAAATAAAAAAAGTTTAACCAGCGTTACGAGGGTCTGTTCCTGTAATTGCACCGATTAAACTTTCATTCGCTTTCACTGTTTTCACATTAGAATCTTTAGAAGGTGTTGAGTTCATGATTCTCAACAACTCATATATATCAGTATTATCTATGTCAGGCATTTTCCAGTCTGCTTCAAGTAAGTTTTTATAGATTAAATCAATATATTCTGCTTGTTTTTCATATGTGAAATCTTCATCGGTTAAAGCAGAATCATCTATTTTTTCTTTCCCGATGTTTCATCAGTTCCAGCTACTTGTTCCATTAAGAACTCGACATATTTATCTCCGTCTACACCGTCTAGTAACTCGTCTTTAGTGAATTGTTTACCATATAAATCATTAACGATAAATTCTTCACATTGATCTAGTAAGTCGTCAAATTTATCAATCTCGTCAACTTTCATGTCGTTCGCTAATGCTGATACTTTCATCGTTAAATTAATCCCTTTTCGTGCTTGACGACCTTTAATGTTTTCTCTATGGAATTTTTTCTCTTCGCCATTAATTTCTAAAGTAATTGATTTTGTCATGTTTATTTACCTCTTTCAAATTTTAATTTTTTAGTTTTTATATATGCGCATAAATAAAAAGAGGGCATAATGCCCTCGTGTTTTAAGCTTCTGGTACTGTTCCTACTGGTGTACCGTCAATAATACCTGGATAAGGTTTACCAAAGATAGATTCAAATACTGTGTCTCGACCATCAGTTTCGCCTGCTTCATCATAAGTCATGATAACCGCTTCTTTTTCATCGAAACCGTCGATATAGCGTTCCATAAACTGACCTTCAATCTCATCTTGTCCGAATTCAACGTCGTTTTCTTTAGTTTGTCCTTCTTTGTTAGGTTTAGTGAATACACCTTTAGCAAAACCGAACCATTCTTTCGAACCGTCTTCCATTGTTCTCGCAAATGCAAGTGCAACATAAACGATTTTCTTACTTCCGACCATACCGTACACTTTTTGATTTGTTGCATGTTTTGTTAAGCCTAGAATTTTTTCTTGTACTGATACAGGTAATTTGTGGAACGTTAAGTTTAATGTAGGTTCTCCGCCTGATTTTGCAACCTCTGCCGTTTTGTTAGAACCATAACCACGTGTTAATTCCTCACCTATTTCAAATGACATTTCTTTTAAGTAATCAATCATGTCGATTTCACTTAATGTTACTGCGCTACCTGCTTCACTTTGTAATACTGAGTACCATACTTCACTTAAACCAGTATTAGCATTATATTTTCCCATTCTTATTCCTCCTAAATTTTTATATAAAAAATAGCCTTACGTTTCTCACGTAAAGCTACAAATTTTGTAAACCCTCAATTGTGTATGGTTTACCTAAATATCTTCTTGCATCTAAAAATCTATTGACTGTGTGGTCATAATCATCTAGTCCGCCACGTTGTTGTCTGAAGCCAATTGTCCACATTGTCTTTCTTATTTCTTCAGATAACATTTTAGCTTGTTTTTCATTATCTGTACGAACGTCTATTTGATATAGATATTCCATTGTTAAGTTCTTGTCGCTTGCATATGTCGTAGGTTGAGGTGGCATTAAAGGGCTAATTAATATATAAGGACCTTTTGTATCAGAGGTTTCATCATAGTGATAAGCTCTAATTCGACCTGTACAATGCGTAGCAATTACATCATTTTTCAATAAATGCGATTTAACAATATTAATCATGTCCAACATTACAAGTCTCCTCTCAAGCTTTCTCTGATGATATCTTTATAAGGTTCTTCTGTTATATACATTGTTCGAGCAATAGCCCCTCTACCTCTTGGATTAGTATTTTTAACACTTCCATATTCATTAATGTGAATAATAGATTGTCTGCTTTTAGGACCGCTCCAATATACTTTAATAATACGAACTTGACCATGTATGAAGTAAGGTTCAGTTGTGGTCATTTCGTCAATTGTTGCCCCCGTATCTCTGAAAACTTCAAATTCTTCTTTCATCACACTTGTAAAATATTGAGCACCACGTCTCAATGCTCTATCTTGAGCTTTCAACATTTTAGTTTCACCGTATTTAGCCCTTATCTTTTCAAGCATTGAGCGTGTGCCTTTTATTTCTGCACTCATTCAGAATATTCTCCAATAATTTTTATATTTCTATGATTATCGGTATCGTCTTCTAAAGTGTGAATGTTGAATAGTTTTCCCTTATAACGAGGTAAATCAATTTCGAATTTCATATCATCTGTTATTTCTAAACCTACTGGGTAGTACGTAACCATTGTGACGACTGCCTTGTTATCTGTCATGTTCATATCTTTTTGTGAAGGTGGATATACGTTCGCAAAACATTGATAAAAAACTTCACTGACCGATTCACCAGGCATAAAATCATCACTCGGTTTTACGACATAAAAAATAACAGGTGTTCTCATTTGACCGCCTGTTACAAATTTCCTATTATATTGTGCCATCTTCTATCACTTCCATATTCGTTAATTGGAATTGAACAATATCAGATAAAAAGTTGTTATAAAAATCTTCTAAACAGTCGTTAAAAACATATCTCGTACGTTCATACACAAGTTCTCTTCCTTTAAAACTTTCATCTATGTTAAACGGTCCGCATTTATCTTGAATATCTTGATAAGAGAACTCGAGGTCTGTTTTTAACCTTGCGTCCTCCATGTCATAGAATATTCTGTTTCGTGATTTAAATTCTTGAACATGTTTTTGTTCTACCATTTAGATCACTTCTTTTCTTTAGGTTCTTCAACACGTTCGACAAAAGGACCGTCATAAGATTTTAAAGCTTCGTTAATTTCGTCAGCACGCTTTACCGTGATTTCGATTTTTTCTCCTGCTTTAACAACCTTATTAAGCTTTTTGTCTTTGTATTCTTTTAGAACTTTAAATTTAGCCATATACGTTCCTCCTTATTATGCTTCTGGTGTAGATGCAGGCGCACCATGTGATGAGAAGTCTACATCATATACAAATGACGTTTTATTATCATCAGGCTCTGCGTATAAGAACTGTTTCGCAGTATATAAATCCATATCTTCTAATGCTAACGTTTGGTCAAACGTACGTACGATAACTTCACTACCTGCGTAGAAGTTATAACGTGATTTGTCATAAGCAACAGCTTTACCAGCAGGGACAAATTCAGATTGTTCGAATGTTACATTGAATGGAACTGGGCTAACAAACGCACCATTATGCACTTGCATAAACGCAACACCAGTATAAATGTAATCAACTGGATTTAAAACGATAACAACGTTGTTAATCACGTTAGCACCTTTTGATGTTTTAACGTTACCGTCTTTATCGTAATACTCTTTAGTTGATAAGTTGCTGATAATTTTACCAATTTCTTTGATTGCAGTTTCAGGTGTTGCTAATGTTAAGCTTCCTGCAACAACTTTATCTGCTACTGCACCGTTTGTACGATTAATTTCTTTCATTAATCCAACAGGTTGGTCTTGTGCTTTACCTAAACCTTGTATAGCTGTTTTTTCAATTGCTACTGCAAACGCCTCTTTGATTTGTGCGCGTACAAAACGGTCAACCCATTGTACACCAGCATCTTTTAAGTCTTTAGGAACAACTACAAATGCTGTAGCTTTACCAAGTGAAATGTCTTGTTCGTAGAATGTTGCTTCTAATTGTCCACGAATTTCTCCGAAAATTTTCCCCCACACTACTTGACCTTCTGTATTCGAACGAATAACACGTGTTTTTAATCCAGAACGTTGAATGTTGATGTGTTTTAATAATGGGTGGTCTGCTTCAATATCTTCAAAGATACGGTCAACAACTGTTTCAGGTAATAACTCTCCATCTTTCCAGTTTGTATCTGTATTAACGTGGTCTTCAGAAACTAAAGCATTGTAGAATTTCTTTTCATCTGAAGTTAACGCGTTCACACTACGTTTATTCAATACTGCTACGTCACCTTGTTCTTGTCTGATTTCTTCTTTTAATGCTTTCGTTAAATCCTCTGTATAAGCACTCATGTAGTTTGAGTACGCTTTTACAACGTCCTCTTGTTTTGCTTCTGGATTTAATTCAGCGAATTCTTTTAATAACTCCTGTGAGTTTTGAAACTTTTGTTTTTCTAATACATCGTTAATTGCCATAATTATTTGTCATCCTCTCTTGATAAATTAAAAAGCCTAGCAAAACTGTTAACAGGAACTTCCTGTGTTTTAGTTTCGTCAGACTTTTCTTCTTTTTCTTCTTTAGTTTTAGTGTTTTCTTTAATCTCTTTGACATCTGACTGAATTGCTTTCAATATTGCCATAACGTCGTCAACTGTTACTTCTTCGGTTTCTTTAGGTGTTTCAACCGTATCATTATCTAATTCTGGCATATTTTTAAATTGAGCCTCCATTTCTTTTGAAATTTTTGCAGACGCTTTATTTGCTTGCGTTACTTCATCGACTAATCCTAATTCAAGTGCTTCATCACTACTTAACCATGTTTCTTTAGCCATCATATCTTTTAGAAGCGCATGGTCAATTTCCGGATTCTTCTCTAAGTAGCTGTTAAACACAGTTTCGTTAATTTTTTCTAAGTCATCTGCAAACTTTCTCATTTCATTGTGTGACCCTACAAAAGGTGACCATACTTCATGTATCATCATCATTGAGTTTTTAGCCATTTTTACATGGTCTGCAGCTACTGCAATAACCGACGCAATACTTGCAGCTAAGCCACTAATATTAACTGTGATTTTAGCAGGGTGGTTTGAAATTTGATTTGCAATCGCTATACCACTGAACACTGACCCACCTGGAGAATTTAAATTAATTTCTATATCTTCAACGTCGCCTAATTCATTTAATGCATCTCTGAAAGATATTGCACTTGTTTGTGAATCGGCAAGTTGGTCGTCAACGATTTCCCCAAAAATATCCATCTTCGCTTTTGTTTTGGTTTGTTTAGTTACATTAAAGAAACCTTTACTACGATCTACCTTCATTATTCTCACCACCTTTCAAAGTATCGTCACTTACTTCTTTTACAGATTGTAAGTTCTTCGTAATCACACGCTTATCTGCGTCTTCATCTTCACTAGGTGGGTAACCGAACATATCTAATACTTGGTTGACAGTGAATACTGAACTCGCTATTAACTTATCAATTGCTTCTGCTTTTTGAATCGGATCATACGCATCTATAGATATAGCTTTAATTCTCTTACCTTCTTTATATCCTTTTTCACTAAACCATTTTGCATTTAATTCGTCTGTTATCATTTCAAGGATAGGTGTAATACAGAACTTCATATAATTATCTGTCATTGCTTCAATGTCTGCTGTTTCTCCTAGTATCAAACCAACAGGTATGTGCAAGCTTCTTGAGACGAACTTCAATAGTTCTGTTGGTACTTTGGATAGCTCGTCCACGCTTGTTACCTTTGATGTTGTAGACTTACTATGTTCTTCATACGTATAACCTTTACGTACAGGAATAATGGCAACATCATTTGTTGAATAAGCTTCATACGCTTTAGAAACGAAATCTTGTATCTTAGCTTGTGAATCTTTGTTCATAGGAACTGTTCCATCCATTGCAAGTGTGGCTCTTATTTGACTCTCCAACTTTTTATTTGCAATCATACGACCAAATAATTCTCCGTAATCTGCAAACAACCCCTCTACCATACTTGTAATAGACTCATTGCTGTACGTTAAGTAAATAACATCACTCATTTTAAAGCTGCGTTCAAACTCATAATCACCCACTTTTACATGTTTGAATATGTCATCGTATAATGCATATTCTTCTCTTTCAAAGTCGTCTGCTATGATTAAGTCTTTTGTATCTGTAACCACAATCAAAACTTCATTATCAAGAATTAGCTTACGGATAACGCGTTGCCAAAAAGTTGATGCTGACTCATCGGTATTAGGTCTAACATTTAATTTGTAGTATGTGACCGAAGTTTCATCTTTAACACCTTTATCAAGCACTTCAAACTTTGTCTGACTAATCGTTCTGGCAATCATATTAATACTTGTGTTTAACGCCCACTTTTTCATATATGTTTTATTTGACGTTTCATGTAATAAATCTAAATCATAACTAAATTCGATCGCTTCGTTTTTTCCCATTATTCTATCAAAAATCGACATGTATATATTTCACTCCTTTCATTTAGAAATTAATGTCAGACATATCAAAATCATCTTCATCGTCAGCCAAATAAGTATCTGCTACCCATAGAGCATGTATGAAGGCTTGGAATCCATCTGTTTTACGTCTTACTTCATCTTTCTTTTCATATATCTTGTTGCCATCTTTTTTGACGGTCACCAAAACATTGTTCGTATACCAGCGCATCAAAGGATTATCGCCATATATTAACCTATGTTGACTGAATAGCGTTTCAACACGTGGTGCTAATATGGATTGAATTGATTTTGGATTTCTTACATATATAAATTCAAATCCTTCATTTTCTAATGCCTTTTTAACGATATCTAATCTATACATATCGGCACATATAACCGTTAGATTATATTGTTCTCTCATCTCAACAAACCAATTTACAATATGTTGAATATCGATTACAGGTTCATCAACAATTGTGAGTAATCCCGAATCTGCCCATTCGTTTATAGGCACTTTCAAATTGACGTTATTTAAAAACCCTTGTCTAACAAAAGAATGAGATTTCCAAATATACTCATCGTTTTGTTTGAACAATAAGCCGACACTTGCAAAATCTCGAATATCCGCAAAGTCCATACCTCCCACACACTGTTTATAATCCAATGGTGGTATTCTTCTATTTGTTGCTAATATGTCATCCCATTGTGCAATCGAAAGTGATAAGTCCACTTCTGGTAAGTTCATGCGCTTCGTCATAAACTCTGGACGATTTGATGGATTGTTTGCCAATTGCTTATATTGAATGTGGACTTTTCTGAATAACCCTTTAGCATAATCGGAACGTGGTTCACAAAACATAGGATTTGCTTTCTCCCACATTTTTATATCATCTACTTCTTTAGGGTCATCTAACTTACAAATGAACGGGAACATTGGGTCGTCTAGCTCCGACCCATTTAATATTTCTTTTACACGGTCTTTCATTTTATCTATGAAACCATCACGTGTGAAACCGTCTGTACTGATGAAGAATTCACGTGGATGTTTGACTTTACCTAAACCCGAACTAAACACATTTACTGTGTCCCAATTTTCATATGCTGCTATTTCATCATAAATAACGCAACCATCACGCAAACCATCTTTTGTACTGGCGTTGGATGTCCTGTATTTAATGTATGAGTTTGTTTCATATGAAGTGATATGAGCTTTCCTGTTATCAAACACGTCGTTTAGGTCATGGGTTTTAATACAATTGAATACTTCTTCAAATGAAGTTTTCGCTTGTTCTTCTGACGTTGCTACAATAGATATGTTGTAATTGTTGATTTCATGCAAACCACTTATGAAGTAATGCGATAATGCACTTATCAATCCATTCTTACCTGCACCACGTGCCATCATAATGAAAAACTGTTCATAAAAAAGAGCATCGTCTTCTTTATACTTCAAGAAAACAAATGCTATTAAGAATTTTTGGAATGCGTTCAGTTTAAAATAATACTTTTCTGCAAATTTAACGAAATTATCTATATGGTTTTTATCAAAATAAATGTCGTCTCTCACAAACACTCTTTTTTCTAAATGCTCAACTAATTCTATTCGTTCTTTATTGAATAATATCTTGCCTTCACGCCACAAGTTTATATATTCAGTTACTTCATTTGGCTTATTCAAATTAAATCACCTGACGTTCGTTTCTTCGGTTCTTCATCAACCTTAGAATCGAAACCGAACGATTTTTCTAGTGCAAGAAGTGAGCCATTTACTTTATTCTTTTCTGCTACTGCGGGATTAGCTTTTAAGAATTGTTGAGTAGCGTTGACTGTTTCGACCATCGTGCCATGTTCTTTTATATTTTTATCCAGTTCATAAAATATCTTGAGTAAATTTACATAGCGATCAACTTTCTCAACTTGAACAGGATTATCTTTATCTATTAAAGTTAATAAATGTTTTTTAATTTTCAATTCATTTTTCATGTCGTACCTCCTTACTATACTTTTTATACCCCTTATATGTAAAAATTTTGGTCACAACCTGTCAGTCTTAACCTTCTTCGCCGTTTCTTCCTGATACGGACAAATAGCGTTTGTTTCCACCTGGGGGGTACAATTTGTTTTTCTCAAAAATACATTTACCACATTTCATCTTTTTCCCATTTATTAGGTTTTCTCGACCATGACTTATAATTCCTATTATGCTTTCGATTATGACAAGCAATGCAAAGTGTAACGAGATTATCCATGTCATATGCAAGGTCAGGATGTGAATCTAATTCTTTAATATGGTCAACATCTAATGATTTATGCTTATTAGGATTAATAGTTGACACCTTACCTTGTTTCTTACACTCTTGACATTCGTAGTTATCACGCTTTAACACTTGTTCTCTTGTCTCACGCCATGCTTTTGATTTATAGAACCTCATTGTATCTTTATCAACTACACGATCACTTGCAGGCTTTGTATTGTTCTTTGCATACCATTCTCTTATCACTGATTCAATATGTTCTTTATCTTCTCTGTCACTCTCTGCTAATCGTTTGATGCAAGTGTTCACATCAGTATCTATCTTAATGTGCTTAGCATCTAATGATAATTGATTGACTCTATTGAGTATCGGTTTAGATAAGAACGTTGTGATGATGTACATTGTTCCCTTATCATTCCATCTCGCATAATCTATCATGCTATCTCTCATGGTTAGAAGTAATTGATGAGCATTGGCATTGTACGTTTGGTACGGACTGTTTGTTATTGTTTCAGCTATTGCATCATAGTCGTACACAATATCTATATCTGTCATCTGCTCATTTACATAAGTGGTCTTACCACTCATTGGTGGACCATATATTATTACTATATTCACATGTTATACCTCCGATATGAGTTAGGCTCATCAGTCCAGATACATTACAACCATAACGGATCACATACCTTTCAGCTTGAGTAAGCAAAACAAAAGGACCATACTCGATTGAGTACAGTCCGTTGATTAATTATAGATATGAGATTACATTTATATAATTAGGATATGAGTATGGTTAATTGATATCTATAATCTTTCCTATAACCATATTATAATATATATTTATGAATACCTAAATTAATGTCATGGTTGTCCTAATATGTCACATCAAGCCTAATCTGTCCCTTGCATGTGATATATCTTATCTACTATCTCACGCTTTCTCTTGTCGTAAGTATTCTTATTCATCTCTGTCTTAGGTAATATCTGATATCTCTTGTACCCCTTCATCACCTCAAGGAATATAAAATCATCCTCGTTCAACTTATCTTGGCACTCATTTATGAAAGATATCTTATCCATCTTATTTTGGATATGCTTATGCGCTTTCTCTCTGGCTATGACAACTGACTCCACCTTACTGCTGTTAGTACCTTGTGGTTTAGGTAAAGAGGACTCAATACCGTATTGTGCAATGGAGTTACTATCCACATCAGGTAATACCATTTCAAGTGTGTTGCATATACTTCTAAAGTTATCTATCATATCCCTTATTTCTTCTCTCGTGTACATCAATCAGTCCTCCTTACTATCGAAAGCTTCTCTAAGTTTTTCTAATATCATGATAGTGTTATCAATACTAAATTTATTATCAAAATCTAAAATCAATCTACCACTTTCTTTGCCAATCTTTGGTTCATGATTTCTATAAGCTGCATCAAACGCATTGCTTACATCGGTTTCTAGTGATAGAAATACTCCATCTTCACTCTCTCCACCACCTAATAGATTAGTTACATCACATTTAATTAATACATGAAAGTTAGCATCTTTTACTTGTTCCTCTAATTCTTGAAATTGTTCTTTATCTAAGTTTTCTCTAGCCCATTCTTTCCATACATTATTCATCGTTCATCGCCCTCCTCATTCTGCATATCCTTAATCACGATCGTTGCAATCAATTCCTCGTTACGCTCTATCAAGTCTTTATTTAGTTTAAGCAACCACATTGATGTGAAGGCTAATACAATTGATATAATTATCCAAATATTAATCACTCTCCATAAAATGATGTTTTTCTGTATGCTTCTTTGAAGATAGACAATCCTTCATTTTCTAAATACTCATGAATCAAATCTTCAGTCTTTACTAGAATCATATGTTCTTTCATAGTGATGTATTCATTATTTAATAACTTTTTTTGTATGATAAATATTGCATTTATGTGAGGGTAACCATACATAAATTTAACCATTCTACTCACTCCCTATAATGTATTCACAAACGCTAAGCACTGTTCTTGTCCTATATACTTATCTTCTGCATGCTCTCTGTCGTCTACAATAGAAGGCACACTCATAATTAAATATTTCATCGCTAGTTCTGGTGTTTGTTCTGCATCTATATATTCTACCTCTACATCTTTCTCACTTAACGCTTCTTTTACCTCTGGACATTTTGTGCAGTGTGATGTGCTAAACATGTATAATTTACTCATTTCATTTTTCCTCCATTGTCGCCATAATAATTAGTGCTAATACGATTACTACAAATATTGTTGCTGCAATTAACATTAGTAACGCCCCGTTCCTGCGAACCACGTTTCCGATTCTTTATACTTATCTGACTCATAATCTATTGGTGGGTCTATAGCGTCTTGAACACTCGCATATCTTTGGTAACGTTTCGTATATGCGTATAGCGCTATAAGCGATAGTGTTAATGTTATTAATGTTAGTTTCATTGTGCGTCCTCCTTATTTAGTATTTGCTTAATGCGTTCTAAAATATCTGGGTGACTTTCGCCACCCTTATCCTTACGACAGATCTGATTCTTTGATGAACGTTCCATTGATAGTCTTTCCTTTTCTTCCTTTAATCTCGTCATATGCGTACTGTAAACACTCCTCAATCGTCATTCCATGTTGTTGTGCTAGTATAATCAATGTGACAATTGTATCGCCTATACCGTCTTTTAAATCGTCCATTCTGTTGCGCGAAAGTGCTGCACCTATTTCTCCAGCTTCTTCATAAAATTTTAATGCTTGTCTATCTGGATTACCTTTGTCTAATCCTTTATCTATTGACCATTGCTCTACTTGTTTGATTAACTGATTCATTTTATTTGTCCTCCATATATTTATCTATAATTTTTCTTGTCTCTGTCCCTAATTCCGCATCTTCCTTGCCTACGACAGAATATAAACTTGTTTCTTTTTCTAATTTCAATATTTCATCAAACGCTCTAGCTTTATCGTAGACTTCTTCAACTTCATCCGCCATCTCATAATGTGCGTTACTGTTATACTGCATGCCTATGTTTATTAATGCACCCACTACATCTTTCTCATACGTCATTACTCACTCACGCTCCTCATCTCTCATTTATAGGTGTGATACTATAATTTACTAACAACTTGTATGTTTCTTCATCTACTCCTAAACTCCTCATAGAATACATCTCATTTATAAAAACCCATGCAATAGGTTGTTTTTGATTTCTAGGCGTTATTTGTATTTTACTTTTACGTCTGGTTACATTTTTATTAGCGAATGTAACTTTATAACCAATTTTTAATAGCTCTTTTACTAATTCGTTTGTGGTCATAGTCACTCACGCTCCCTATTCATTTGTAAGTCATACAACACATTTCCGAAGTCATTTGTACCATCCTTGCTATCCATTTCAGAAAGTTCAATTGCTAATTCTTGCTGTGCTTTGAATGATATTAGTCCTTGTTCTCCATTGTGCAACTTGATATATGTTTTAATCTTACTTTCTTTATGGTCTTTCCATATTTTTTCATAATTCACTTTAGCCATTCTAATCAGCCTCCAACTCATCTGTATTGATGCCAATATCATCTAACATATGCTGGTACGGAATATATCTATCACTAGCATTGATAGCTAACTTACCCTTGATTAATCTAGCGAATACTTTTAACACTCTGCGGTAGTTCGACAAGTCTTTGATAAGCGAGTCACGCTGTTTAGTCATGTCGTGTAATTGACCTTCTAACTTATAATTGTCATTACATTCTTTATCTAACTTATTGCTTAATTCATCACGTTCACGCTTAAACTGATCTCGCTCACGTTCTAACTCTGCAATGGATTGTGGTGTGTTTTTTATTGTTGGCATCTACTCCACCAGCTTTCCGTCACGCCAGATTAAAACTAACTCGTCGTTTACTTCTGTATAAAAATGCGTTGCTTTTATATGGGGCTGGTTATTTTCTAAAATTGAATTTATAGACTTATTTTGGTGTGGTATATATCTATATTTTAAATTTTCATAACTTGAAATATAACGTTCTATCAAGTATAATTTCGTATCTTCCGTAATTCCTTCCTCTACTTCTACTGTGAAAGTGTCCTTATTTGTAACTCCGTCTGTTCTAAAACCACAACCATCAACTGTAAAATGAACTGTAGAATAATTACCGGAAATATCACCTACATTAGATATAAAACTTTCGCTTTGTACTTTATCGGCGTTATCCCATGCCCATTCAATCAATTGCGGTAAGTTTAATTTTTTAGTTATTTTTATCTTTGGCATACCGTTTCCTCCTAATCAAATTAAAATTAATAAATAGATGTTACTTAAAAAGGCAATTGAACACATAAATATCAAAAATTTTATTAACAATATATTGTTAGAATTTGCATTTTTTTCATTGAATAATAATATAGTTAAAGTTATCAGTAACAGTAATAGTGTTATTCCTGTTATAAAAAGTAATGTAGTCATCGTCTATCCTTTCGTTATATAATAGAATTTAATATAAATAAGAGGTGTGCATCGTGAACAAATTCCAATATCCAAATTCCATATATTTTAGAATCACATTTTTCGTGTTATCAATTTGTTTCTTTTGTTTGCTAGTTGCTGATATTGTTATTTTTAAGAAGAATGAATTACCGAAGATTAGCAATACCAATCTTGGATTACTCATCAATGCTATTATTGAAAACTTTAATACTGCCCTTGTATTTTCATGCATACCTTTATTCGCTAGCTTATGCACGATTTTTCTTGTCTACACATTCTACAAAGATATAAACAATCCTTTTCTGATAAAAATGCTAGTTTTTAGTTACATTGGTATGTTTCCGTTGTTTTTAGGTTTGAGTTTAATTTTGTTAGCTACTAAACCATCCGATACTACGATTGTTTTTACGATTTTTTCTTATATTGGCGCAACAATACTTTACATAAGTACCTTATATTCCAAACTTAAAAAATAATTTATATATCAAATATACTTAACTGATCATTCAATTCTTGTTCTAGTTTCAAATCATGCGTTGCTTTAAAATTTGCTAATTCACTATTAGTAAACTTATATTCTTGTCTCACAAATGGTGTTTGTGGCATACCTAGTAATGTGTTCGTAACTTCACCAGGTATTACAGTAAACATTTTCCGACCTTCCACATCGCATAGGTTGTATTTATTTAATAATCCCACGTACTCACTCCCAATTCTCAATAGCGAAATCTAAACATTTACGAGCCTTCTTAATATCTTCAATCCCGTTCTTATCAGGCGCTCTCATTTGATATTCCAACGCACTTGCTACGTTATGCGCCACAGAACCTTTATGATATTTATCAGCCACAAGTGAGACAATATCTTTAACTTCGTGGTTGCCTAGCTTGTAATGACTTGGTTTATTTACTGGGTCGTGTGATAAAATTTCTTCACTTTCGTTATACATATCATTGATATATTGAATGGTTGGCACTTCCGTATCTTCTTCGTCAGTTGCTAAGGTATAGTAGTCAGTCATACGTTTACCAAAATCATTACATTCTGGTAAATATATTTTCGTTCCATCGTAATCTGGTGATGTACAATCACTTAAAGTTGCTAATACTCTTTTTATGTTTTTTAATGTTCCATAAAAATCTACATCTTTCTTGTTAAGCCTAGTCACATGCACTCTATCGCCCAGTTTAAATTTTATCAGCACACACCAACTTTCTCATAATATTCATCTGCCCACATAAATGCATTGGCGTATCCAACTGTTCTAGGTACTTTTATTTGACCGTTACATACTCTGCCTATCGTATTTTTGTCGTAAAATGTATCTTCACTAGCAGTTACAACGTTTTTATATTCATCAATGAAATTTCCTCGTTCATCTAAAAATACAACTGGTTTACTTACTGCACTTATAGATTTTTTTATCATGATTTCTTTTAATTTCATGAGTTTTAAGTTTTCTGGAGATATATCTTCTCTCACGCTGCTTTTACTTGTTACAACATATCCATTTGGAATAGATCCAATAAATGTTTCATACATCAACCTACGTATATTCACACGTTTGTTTTCATAAAAGAATGATATATCCCTCTTATTCTTCTTAATCATTACAATCGACTTATAACCCTCTCGAGATATATTTCTCACTCTACCTTTTGAACTTATCTCAATATTTTCATATGGTGTTTTACGCCATTGCTCATCATCATATTTCATATCAAATATCATTTTCTTTTTATCAGTTACAGTCGGCTTATCTTTTAAAATATAAGCTTGTATTTTATGGTGGTATAACTTTTTCGCACCGTATGACTTAGCAGTGTCATTTCCTACACCTAACCATCCAGCAATCTCTTTATAAGTCGTTGGTGTAAGTTTGTTGTACAAAGGTTCGTACATGTATATTGTCTTACCTGTTCGCTCTTTTCTCATTACTTCCACCCCTTAAAATAATCATTAAATAATACGTTGTAGTAATTACTACGTGCTACTGGCTTATTCTCTGCTTTCTTGTACTTATATACTTTACTTGGCGTACGTTCGTGCCAATTGATTACTGGTGCATACATTGCGTAATTTTTGCCCATTACACTCACTCCTTAATTTCATCTATTTCTGCACTGTTTAATTTAATCTTGTGCGTATCCAAAAATTCAGTAGGACATATCTTTGCTAACGTATCTAATTCCATATTCATTTCTTCTTCAGTATTTGAATCGAATTCGTGTGTGTAGTAAGTTGTGTAAACTGCTTTTACTATTGCTTTCATTGGATCAACTCTTTTCCGTTTTCAACTATATCGATAGCATCTTCAACACTTCTTGCGACGCCATATATAATTGGTTGATTAATTGCAAAATCTCTAAATCGCTTTTGTTCTTCTCTTAGCTTTCCACTTTGTGTTTTTACTTCAATCGCTATGAATTTTCCGTCACTATTTCTAAAACCTAGCGTATCTGGAAATCCTTTAGGTAATAATTTAATCCATGCACCCTGTTCGGTTTTGATTTTTCCTGCGTTCGCTCTCCACAATCTATGGTTACGTTTATTAAGTTCAAGAATAATATTATTTTGAATAATCGTTTCTGGATTGGTCATGGCGTGTGTTTAAACTTTCTTCTTAATTCCAACCAATCAATACCATCATCTTTAATTAAAGTTTCTCTATCTACTTCGAATAGTTCTGCTAATTTACGTTCGAATATATCATCCAAACGCGTAATACCTTTTTCGAAGTCGGTCAATCTTTTTGGTTTCAATACACAACGTTTTTTTTCAAACAATTCATCCACACATTCACGTGAGTTTTTATACTTTTCTCTTCTTAAGTAATAAATTTGTCTAACCATTCGCTTTTCCTCCTAAAATAGAAAGTGTGTAGTCTATGTATACTAAAAATGTATACCAAAAACGCCACAAAACCCTTTAGTACCAATACTTCAAGCACCTTTTTTTATAAAATGTATACCACTCAACGACTTAGTTTCTATTTATATATATATATTTACTATTATTTCTATATATACTCTTACATTTATAGGTATACATTAAAGTAATATAAAAGATATAAAGCTAGTTATAGCAAGGGATTGAAGAATTTTTTAGGTATACATTTGGTATACATTTTTTGCTTAGGTATACATCTTTTTTTGATTACTTTTTACACTTTTATAAAATACCTTGTATACCAGGAAATTTTTGTATAATTTCTAAATCTTTATAAACGATTCCATATTGAGTTCGTTTGGCTTCAAATTTCTCTTTCATTTTTTTACCGAATTGATTCTTGTTCATTTTGTACTCTCCACTCTCGTCAGCCCATTTTTTATAAGCCTCAAATAATTCTCCTGCTTGAGCAGTACTATTTTCATTTTTCCTACATGTATCTTCGATAAAATGTTCTAACACATCCATTTCAGCACGATAATCTTTGTTCGCATTTGCGATTTTCTCTGGTATTGTTAAACCTTCTTTCATCCAAAGGTAAGCACCCTCTACCATCCAATTAAGAATTGCAGGACTCTCTCTCAATAATTTATATTTCAATTCCTTATCTACTTTATGATCTGGAATTTTCACATCGAATGGTATCAATGCTAATCTTCTCCAAATGCCATCGTCAGTACCTCTAATAATCGGCTTGTGGTTAGTGCTTATCCATATTTTGAAATTAGGTGTATATTCGAATTCTGTACCGTATAAAAAGCGTGCTGTGATTTTATCTCCACCAGTTAATTGCTTTATCAGTCCCTCATCAAATCTAAAACCCTCATTCGGTTCAGAAGAAGTCACGAACCTTACATTATTCAATCGTGCGATATCCGAGTTCGCTCCACCTTTATTTTGTTTAACCATTAATGAATCGGCTTGAATATTGCTTGAATAGTCCCCTAATATCTCTGAAATTGTTTCTACGAAGATACTTTTACCATTCCGACCATTACCATGCAGAACGAACATTATTTGCTCTCTGATGCTTCCTGTAAGAGAATAACCTAATGCTTTTTGAATAAATTTAATAACCTCCTTATCTCCTGCAAAAATATCGTCTAAGAATGAAAGCCAAACAGTTGGTTCTATCTTCTCTGAATACTCTGTATTAGCTTGTAAACTAAACATTTTCTTAATATCGTGTTTTTTATGTTCTCCACTCGTGAGGTTTAAATATCCATCTAAAATATTGAGTAGCATATCGTCCTTATCGAATTCATCTTGTTGAATGGGTCTTCTATGCTTAAGTTCATCAACAATGTTCTTTTTAGCAGTTGTGCCTCTCGTTCTTTTTCTGAATTTTGCGAATTCTGATTGTATTTTTTCTTCTTCTTCACCCTTTAAGTCATCTGGAACAACTAACTTTTCATTCTTCAAATCATCAACTAATTTATCGATTAATGTTCTAATGGACCCTGCAGTGTCTTCTCTCCATTTAGCGCCGTCATAGACATAGAAATTCTTTTTCGTATAACTGTACTTATATAAATCTCCATATCTGTCTATAAATCGATCGGCATTACCTGTATCATCCCAACTTCTTGGAGGGAATTCTTTCTTCTCTTCTTTTTTTGTTTCTTCTAAAAAGTTTAATGCGTATTCTAAAGGTTTAACTTCTACTTCTGCTTTAGGTGTATAGACATCAGCAGTTTCATGTATAGCTTTAAATAATGTTTGTTCTCCGTATGTGGAATCTTTACGTTTTGCGTCCCACTTATCTCGATACATTCCAGATTGTCTGAATATACTATCCATTTGTGAGTAATCCTTTGCACACCAGAAAGCTAATAAATTAGCAAAACCCATATCTGCTTCTGATTGTGATGAATAATACTTATGCCAATCTCCACGCATGAAGTCTTGAAATTTTGTAGATTGTTTTGAACTTAGTATTTCATTGATGATTTCTGATTCATTCAATGTGTGAAAATTAATTGTTTTAGTTTTTGTCGGATAATTAACGACATTTGTTTTTAAATATTTATCGTAAATTGATTGAAATACTTGATATGAAACTTCTGTTACATCTGAATATTTGCCTAATGAATTACCAGTCATAGTAAAGAAACGGCCATTTTCATACATTTCAACATTGCCTTTTCTTCTTCTATCGCCTGGTATCTTACCTTTAATAATGATGTGGATACCTGTACCAGATGGGCTAACTTCTGTATAACTTTTAAACGCTTCGTAGAATTCAGATACAATATTATCTGTGTGATCATTTTTCTTGAATCTATGAACTGCATCTTCAATGTCATCTAAATCAATGCCTACATAAGGCTCTTTAAAAAAGAACCCTATGCCATCAGCATTGTTATTTACAAAACTTCCATATGCAGTTTCAAATGAACACCATGTGCTTGAATCGTTGGATTTAGCACGTTCTCCAGTTTCTGCGTTGTACGGAACTTTAGTAGGTTTACTGTTTCCACGTTGTTCATACTTCCACACACACCAGTTATTTATTTGTTTTAATTCATCAGGAAATGATTGTTTGTTTACCATTTATAAACATCTCCTAGAATCCGTAGTCTATTTCCTCTGCAGGTTGTGTATTTTGTGCTTGCGTTTGTTCTTGTTTTTCTTTAAATTGGTGGTTTACTTGTTGATATTCAGAAGCTTTAAAGCCCCATGGTGCTACTTTGTTTTGTTCTTGCTCTTCACCTTTGTATACGTTCGTTTCTTTCTTTACATACACTCTTACTGGTTTATTCGTTAATAGTTGGAATAATTCGTCTAAACTATTGATTGCAGTACCTTCGGGAATACCTGCAGCTTTTAGGTAGTACATGAAATTATTTTGTTCATATTTGTATGCCCCATCTTTCGTATTACGTTTCCACTCATCATGAAATACGTGTCTATCAGCATATTGTGCGTTCGTTTTTTCTAATCCTTTAACTGCTTTCAAATCGTTTCTTACGATTAAATCGAATTGCATTGATTCTTTACCGTTTGGTGTAGCATGTTCTGATACTTTTGCAATAATCATTTCGTATTCACCAGTTGGTAATGGTGAGTAGTTTCCGCCTTCTTGTACCTCTGAATAGTTAGTTGTAAATAATGTCATAATAAAATTTCTCCTTTAATAGTTATATTTTTGTTTTAATGGTTTTAGTTCTGCATAGAACTGTGGCCAATTCATATTTTTAGCTTGTGGGCTTGCAAATTTAATCCATGATTCTTTAAAATTTCTTGCTTTAGCGAATAAATAGTAATCTTCTAAAGTTTCTAATTCTGATTGTTCTTTTTGGTTGTAGTTGACTAACGTGTAATCAATTTTGAAATTTGTAATTTCTTCTAATTCTGCATCGATTTTTTGTAAATCTTTTTCTTCTGGCACAATTTCGTTGCCACAAGACGGACATGATTTTGTTGTAGGTGTAACTTCAAATACCGTATAGCAAATGTCACAATCCTTAAGTGTTGGTCCTTCTGAAGTATTGCTCGACTTTTTCTTTTTATAACCGCCTTTAAAATACTTCTCCCAATCGTGTTCTTGGTCAGGAAGACCGTGTCTTGTATAGTTACCTACATGATCTATAATGGTTGCTTGTTTATTAGGTTGATAACGCATAGACCTCATTGCTTGTTGCATATATAGGACTAATGATGATGTTGGTCTTGCTTGTATAACGCAAGTACAATCTGGTACGTCGAAACCTTCACTGATTAAATCTACGTTACATAAAACTTGAATATTACCTTCCTTAAAATCTTTCATAATTTTGTCGCGTTCTGCTTTTGGTGTTTTAGCATCTGCATGTACTGCATTAATGCCTTTCTCTTTAAACTCCTTTGCAAAATCTATGCTTGCTTGTACTTTATGAGCATATAGAATAGCTTTCTTCCCATTTGCATGTTTAATATAGTTATCGACTACATCGCCGTATATACCTGTCTCAAACGCATCATCTATAGATTTGTTTGTGTATTCTCCGTGTTGCTTTTTTAAATTTTTATCATCAAGTAATTTCACACTTAGATATTTGAATGGTGCTAATTTTTCATTATCAATTAACCATTTAACAGACTTACCAAAAATAGCTGTATCGTAAGTGTCTGTAAAACCTGTGCCATTCATTCTCCAAGGAGTAGCCGAAAATCCTAATAATATTGAATCTGGAAAATGATCGTACACTGTTTGATATGTGCTTGCTTTACTGTGATGCGTTTCATCAGTCACAATTATTTTTGGTTTAGGTAATATACTTAATCTGTTTTTAGCTTTAACAATTGTCATAACATTTACTTCATTCATATCTGTACCGTGAAACTTTAATGTGTCTGTAATTTGATCTGCTAACTCTTTTCTGTGGACTAAAAACAAAACTTTATTTTTTCGTAAACTAGCCTTTTTGATAATGTCTGCGATAATGACCGACTTGCCTGAACCAGGGAGGCGACTGTATAAGTACACCTCTATTACCATCAGCAATTTTATTTCTCGCTTTATCTACAATTTCTGATTGATAGTCATGAAGTTTATACATGTCGCTCTTCACCGTCCTTGCCTACCGTTTTTTCAAACAGTTCTTCTACTTTGCAACCTTTAGCATCACTTAACCTGTTTTTTGCATAAGTACTATTATTTGGTTGTAGGATAAACCCCCGTTTTTCATTACCTTCTGCATCTTCTGTAATAACTAATCGTCCTACCACATCACACAATCCTAAAAAGTTATTTAAAATTTTTGGTCTTATGTCTGGCATACTTCTTGTAAATGATTGCCCAGATTCGTGTTGATAGTTATCTGTTGTTTCCCATGCAGTAAATACCAATGTTTTATTTAAATTCTGTAACGCTCTTAAACTATCTAATATTGTAAAATCAACACGTTGATAATCTGCTTGTGAAGGCACACGATTATTTTTTCCCATACGTCCTAGATTCGTTAAGGTAGATCTAAATAATTCTGAAATGTTATCAATGACGATAACGTCATAATCTTTATGTGATTCAGGTTCAGTTAGTAAAGTTTTTACTGTGTTCATCCAGTCTTCCCACACATCATATGTGTCAACTTCAACAATTCCTATATCTTCAACTCCTTTTAAAACTGACGAAGATTTATCAACATCTAAAATTAATTTTTTACCTGGTATGAATTTAAGGGCTGTTGTTTTTCCCATTCCTGGATTTGCATAAATCATATATGTGTGGATAGGTTCTTTAATATCTTTAGCTCTTTTTATATTCAAAGCCATATTATCTAACCCCCAATGATTTACTACGTTTGAGTTCTACACCGTCGAACTCGCCATTATCTTTTACGAATTTAAGTAATTCTCGTTTATCTAATTTTGGTTCTTGTTCTACATAGAATTGTTTCGGTATTTTAGTATCATCTTTAATTTGTATTGAAGGTGCATTGTTTCTAATACTGTAATTGTGTAATTCAGTTTTGAATTTAGTTTTACCTGTATATTCCATTGCATCTAGTAAAGTAGTTTTTAAACGTTCTATACCGTTCTGGTTGATTTTCTTGCGTTCTTGCAACCTCTTAATCTCAACATCTATTGCGTCATTCTCTGCCTCTAATGTTTTAGATACTGCGATATATCCGTCTGCCTTAGCTTCGATCGAATCATTAATTGATTCTAAAGTGTCTGTTAATACTTGTTCTTCTCCATTTTCTTGAATGAGTTCTAACACTTGTTTGTATTGATCTGATAGATTAAATAAAGTTGACATGTTTTCCCTCCTGCATGATTAATGTATTTCTCGGTCTGTCATATCTTTCAGGCTCTTGCATAAAGCAATAATTCATTCTATTAATGAATTCTTTTTTGCCTTCTTTATCAAGAATGATTTGTCCACGTTCAGTGCCATTCAAGAAATCGATACTATATTTCATAGTCATATCTCCATAATAATTTTCTGGATGAAAATCAAATGTAATTCCGTTTGCATGAAGATGTTGAAACACTTCAATTCCTATTTGATGCAATATATTCAATGGATGTGTGTCATGCATGCTTGTCATCCTTTCTGTTAAGTTGTATAATTTTGGTATATAATATTTTTAAATTCATTACTCCTTCTGTCTGCAAACAGTTGGAGTTTTTTATTTTGATAAATCATGTTCCCACTCCTTTTATTTGGTACAATTAATTTAATTTGTTATGAAAGTGTGGTGAGAAAATATGGTTAAAAATAAGGATATTAATAAATTTTTCAAAAACATTGAAAAAGATATGAAATCTCATGTGAATAAAGAAGTATTAAATACCACTCACGAAATTGAATGTCCAGAATGCAAAAAGAAACGAAAAATAAAATTTAAAAATGGTAAAGGGAAATGTAAATATTGTGGTTCAACTATTAACTTAGACTTAAACTTCAAGAAGTAAGATAATCATTTACAATTTCTTTTAATTTATGTTCATCTAAATCCATTTTTATAAAATATTTTGGTTTTCTAACACTTCTAATCTCCTCCGCCAAGATGATGATTAGGAGTGTTATTTTGATTAGTATTAATTTTTTCATTTTGATTCCTCCATTTCTTTCAAATTTTCATCCCACATTGCGAACGCTATCCCTGTCACTAACCACATCAGTAATGAATGTTCAACTGGTGTAGTACTGAATGATGCTACGATGAAAAACTCAATTACGACTAATAATGTAAGCATCGGATATTTTAATATGTTCCAAGTTGCTGTCATTTGACTTCCTCCAATTCAAATATTTCTTTGAAATTATCTTCTAAGAACTTCTTCATTTCAGAACCTACGAAACGATACTGATCATTATTGTTTATTGGATAATGCGCAAAATTTTGAATTTCTTTTCTGAACTTCGGTACTTTTAAAACTCTTGCCTTCAGCCAATTTCTATTACGTCCAGTTTCATTTTCTAAATCTTCCATGCTCCACCATGTTTTTGTGTACATTGATTATCACTCCTATACATTTAATTTGTAACTCACGCCTATACATGTGAAAAATGTTGCGATTAGTAATCCTATTAGTAATGTCATGTTTGCCCCTCCTTTATTACGGTTTAACCGTTATTCTTAGGCAAAAAAATAATCTCATTATAAGTGACATTAAATTCTTCCTCAATTCTTTCAATCTGTGGAACGTTCGGGAATGTTTTTGCCTTTTCCCAATTGTGCCAAACGTCAGCTGAAACACCTACTCTTTCGCCTGCTTGTGCTTGCGTTAAATCATACTTAGCTCTTAACATTTTTAAAGTGTAGGGTTCACGTCTTAGTTGCATATCTTGCATGTTTTCACCCGCTTTCTTTTTCTAACTGTCCTTACTATACTACGGTAAAAACGTAATGTCAACGGTTAAAACATAATTTATTTTTAATACTTGTAAATATTACGGATAAAACGTATAATGAATTTATAACCACTATATAGGAAAGGATTGATAAATATGTTGGGTAACAAAGAAGTAATGGCTAAAAACATTTCTAAGTATATGAAAGAGAAAAACGTTGATAGAACTAGATTATCTAATGATTTAAAATTAAAATACACTACTGTATCTGATTGGATAAATGCTAAAACATACCCACGCATAGATAAAATTGAACTGCTGGCTAATTACTTTGGCGTTTCTAAAGCTGATTTAGTTGAAGAAGAAACTTACAAACCTACTACGATCGCAGCACATCTCGATGGTGAAGTAAGCGACCTAGATGAAGACGAAATGCAAAAGGTATTAGAATATGTGAAGTTCTTGAAATCACAAAACAAATAGTTATCCGCACCGTTTCGGCGGTGCTTTAATATAAATATATAACAAGGGAAAATGGGGGAAAAGAAATGAAAGCAAAATTTATTAATTACTTTAAGGCACACGGGTTTGGCGCTTTGTTAGATGACGTCTATTTTAAATGTACTTCAGTCGTGAGTATAAACGGGAATTATTATAGTAATTGTGGGATATTTTTAATGGAAGATAACATCATAATCGTTAATAAGAATTCGAAGGCTCAACATTTTTATTTTGGTTTTGATAATATACAAACAGCAGATAAATTTTTGAATAAATCTGTGAGTATAAAAGATACAATAGAGGACACGGATATTTTAATAGAATTCGCTTTGAAAGATGAGAGACAAATATTTTTAGATCATCTTGAAAAATTAGTTGAAATCGAAAAACTGAAACTAGAACAACATAAAGTGAAGATGAATATCGAAGAATTAGAAGAACGAGTTCTTATTGAAGAACAAAAAGAGCAAGAACAACTCAACATTGAAAGAGAAAATCAAATACCATATAAAGAATTGAAACAACTAAAAGAATTATTAGATTTAGGAATATTAACAGAAGAAGAATATGCTAATAAGAAAGATAAAATTTTGCAAAATTATTTATAACTAACATACCTCACACTTCGTGAGGTTTTCTTATAAGGAGTGATAAATTATGACAGTAACAAAAAGAAAAGAACGTGGCACATGGCAATACGCTTTTGGACATGGAGGTAAGACTTATAGAAAAAGTGGATTTACAACTAAACGTGAAGCAGTAGAAGCAGAAACAAAAGCTAAGAATGATTTATTAGACGGGTTTCAGTTTGATAATAATATTACATTGTTCGATTATTTCAAAGAATGGTCTGAAACATATAAAAACCCTGTTGTAAGTGAAAAAACTTATGTGTCCTATACTACTATCATGAATCATTTGAAAAAGGCATCTATCGGCAAGATACCATTAAAAGATATTACCAAGGTTAAATATCAAAAATTTATAAATGAGTTTGCTAAAACTCACACAGATGAGTCTGTAAGAAAATTAAACGGTAAAATAAGAAGTTCTATAGATGATGCTATATATGAAGGAATACTTAAAAAGAACTTCACATACAAAATAAAGTATGTTGGTAAAAATGAAGCACAGCAAGAAGATGATAAATATATCACATTAAAACAATATTCAGATTTAAAGAAAGAATTGAAAACAAAATATACCGATTCATCACTAGTTCTATTTGTTATGGTCGTTACGGGTTGTAGAATATCTGGTGCTATCAATTTGAAATATGACTATATAGATAGGTTTAAAAGAACGATTTATATCAATGAGCAAAAAACAACCACTTCACCTAGAACAGTAGAAATATCTAAAGAAGATATGGACCATATTTTAAAAGTATTGGAGCAAAGACCTGCTACAATGGACGGTTTTGTATTTAGTAATGGTATAAGTACTAACGCAGTAAACAAGGCTTTAAAAGGTTATTGTGAACGATTAGGCATTAAACAAATTACAACCCATGCCATCAGACATACTCATTGTTCTTATTTATTATCTAAAGATGTATCTATACATTATATTTCTAAGAGATTAGGTCACAAAAATATTAAAGTGACATTAGAGGTTTATTCACACTTACTAGAAGAAAGTTTTGAAGAAGAGAATAAGAAAGCAGTTGAAGCTTTGAAAGTTTTATAGCTTGGTGTAGTTTTGGTGTAGTTCTGGTGTAGTTACCGAATATAACAGAGGATACCCATATACAAAGAAATCCCGTCATATCAACGTTTTTAATCACGAGATACAACGGGATATTGGTAATTTACGTCCTGGGAGGGATTCGAACCCCCGACCGACGGCTTAGAAGGCCGTTGCTCTATCCAGCTGAGCTACCAGGACACGTTTTTTAACACAAGAATAATTATATCGAACTAAAGTTGTTAAATCAATAGTTTTTGAAAAGAAAAAGGTTTATTAAATCGCTTCACGAGTATTATTGCACTTTTAAGTATAGATTTCTTTATTTATTTGGTTTTTTTAACAACTAAAGATAGATAAAAGCAACCAAGTACAAACATTTGATTGCTTTTATCTATTTAATTTTATAAAGCTAAAGATTGTTTGTCATAGATTTCATGGTTTCTATCCATAAAAATTAAATTAGCGTTTTCTTTATTTTCATCGAATTCTAATACTGCATATGTTTCTTCCCATTTTCCTCTTGTTTGAGAAATGCTTCCTGGATTAATACAATATACGTCATTTATTGATTCACATAGTGCAACATGACTATGGCCATAAAATGCAAATTTTGCTTTTTCACTCTTAGCATGTGCACTTAAAACATCTCTTGTACCTTTAACTTCATATCGATGTCCATGTGTATAGAAATATTTAACGCTTTGCTCTGTGCCTGTATCTTCTATTGGGAATTGTGGATCAAAGTCACAGTTTCCTTTGACTCTTTTATATAAACTTAATTCAGTGTCATCATAATCAAATTCAGAGTCTCCTAAATGTAAAAATAAATCAGCATCTTTGTGTAAATCATGAATTTCGTGAAGAATACCTTGTTCGCCATGGTTGTCACTTACAATTATCCATTTCATTGAAATCTCTCCCCTAATTCTTCATTCATTAATTTTATTGCATTACCACGATGACTGATAGCACTTTTCTCAGCTGCTGTTAATTCTGCCATAGTTCTATCTAAAGTAGGAACAAAGAAAATTGGATCGTAACCGAAACCATTTTCTCCGCGTTGATCATCAATAATTTGACCTTGAACTGTACCTACAAATGTTGCAGTTTCTTTTCCAGGTTCACTTACAGCGATAGCACAAACAAATTCAGCTGCTCTATCTTCTACTCCATCAAGGTTTTTTAATAATTTATTGATATTAGCTTGATCGTCTTTATTTTCTCCTGCATAACGAGCAGAATATATACCTGGCTCACCATTTAATGCTTTCACTGCTAAACCACTATCATCAGCTATAACAATTTTATTTAGTTCTTTAGAAGCAGATTCAGCTTTTAATATCGCGTTTTCTTCAAAAGTCTTTCCAGTTTCTTCTACGTCAAAATCTGGTGCAATTTCAGAAATACCAATTACATTTGCTTTTGGAAATATCGCTTTAAAATCATTAATTTTCCCTTTGTTATTTGATGCGATTATAATATCATTCATAATTTGTCTCTCCTTACAGCGTTATTCTTTCAACTTGAACATCTTCAATATGTAACCATTCTTTAATTGTTCTCGTGATATGCTCTACGTCTCCATTTGCAAAGAATTTATGCTTAGGATTTGGCGTATAATATGAATGTTCATTGCTAAATGTCAAAAGTGCACTAACTTCTCTTGCAGTTTCTAAACCTGAAGAAATAACTGTTTTTCCATCATCAAAGTATTGATTGATTGCGTCAAACAATAATGGATAATGTGTACAACCTAATATAACTGTATCAGCATCGTCATATCTCCATTGTTTTAAAGTTTGATGAATGACGATACTTGTAATAGTTGGGTCTTTATATCTCATTTGCTCAACTAATGGAACAAATCCAGGACACGCAATTCCCTTAACTTCTACTTGTGGATTAATAGATTTGATACTTCTTCTATAGGCTTCTGATTTTATTGTTCCTTCAGTACCTAATACAAGTACTTTGTTATTTTTAGTCGTCATAATTGCTGTTCTAGAACCAGGATCTATAACCCCTATTACAGGTATACATAATGATTCTTGCAATGGTTTCAATGCTACTGCCGTTGCTGTGTTACAAGCAATGACAAGCATTTTAATATCCTTTTCCACCAAAAAATTTGCTAATTGAATTGTAAATGCTTTTACTTCTTCTTTAGATCTTGGCCCATATGGACATCTACCAATATCACCTAAATAATAGATAGTTTCATTAGGTAACTGTCTCATAATTTCCTTTGCAACAGTTAAACCGCCTACACCTGAATCAATTACGCCAATTGCTTTATTCATTGATCTTCACTTCTCATTCTTTTTAACATAATCTCTAAAGCTTCATTAAATTTTAATTTATCTTCATCTTTCATGTCAGATAAAAGGTCTTCAGTGTATATTTGTCTAGCTCGAACTACTTCATTAATTAATTCTGAACCTTTTTCTAATAATTTAACATGGAATACTCTTTTATCTTCCACAGATTGAATTCTCAAAACTAATTCTTTTTGTTCTAGTTTATCAATAATATCTGTTGTAGTTGAATATGCTAAATAAAGTTTCTTAGATATATCGCCGATTGTTAAATTTTCATATTCATTTATCAATTGCATTGCAAAAAATTGCGGCGGTGTTATATCGTAAACTTTTAATTGAGTTCTACTCGTTAGTTTAGTTCTTTCAACAATATGTCTCAATGAGTATTCAATCTGTTTCGTAATATCTTCCATAATAAATGGTCCTCTTTTCACTTGATACTTATAATATTTATCATAACACATCACTTTATTCTAAGTTAATGAATTGTACTGCTTTAAGTAACAAAATTTCATATTAAAAAACCTTCAATGCTAATATGAATATCAGCATTGAAGGTTTATTTATTATGACTTTATTAATTCACTTCATGGTCTGAACCAAAGAATGATTTAAACATTTGGAATGTTGCTTCTCTATTCATTGAAGCGATTGATGTTGTTAATGGAATGCCTTTAGGACAAGCATTAACACAGTTTTGTGAACTACCACATTCTTGAATACCACCATCAGACATTAAAGCTTTAATTCTTTCATCTTTAGTCATACTTCCTGTTGGATGTAGATTAAATAGACGAACTTGTGAAATAGCTTGAGCACCCATGAAATTATTGTTTACATTTACATTAGGGCAAACTTCTAAACATACACCACATGTCATACATTTAGATAATTCATAAGCTGTTTGTCTTTTCTTCTCTGGCATACGTGGACCAGGTCCTAAATCGTATGTACCATCAATTGGTACCCATGCTTTAACTTTTTTCAAGTTATCAAACATGCGAGAACGATCTACTTGTAAATCACGTACGACAGGGAAAGTACTCATTGGTTCAAGTTTAATTGGTTGTTCCAACTGATCAATAATTGCTGAACATGATTGACGAGCTTTTCCATTTATAACCATCGAACATGCACCACAAACTTCTTCAAGACAGTTCATATCCCATGTTACTGGTGTTGTTTTTTCACCATTAGATGTAAACGGATTTCTCTGTATTTCCATCAATGCAGCAATAACATTCATATTAGGTCTGTAAGGAATTTCAAATTTCTCTTCATATGATTGAGATTTGTCATTCTCTTGACGTTTAATAATTAAAGTTATTGTTTTATTTTCTTGATTTTGTTCAGTTTGTTGTTGGTCAACTGTTTGTTCTTCTGCCATTACTATTTACCCCCTTTAGATTTCTTAGAGTAATCTCGTTTACGAGGTTTAATATGGCTAACATCGACTTCTTCATATGAAAATTCAGGAGCCTCTTTTGGTCCTCTGAATTGTGCAATAGTCGTTTTTAACCATTCTTCATCGTTACGTTCAGGGAATTCAGGTTTATAGTGCGCGCCTCTAGATTCATTACGATTATATGCACCAATCGTAATAACTCTAGCTAAAACTAACATGTTCCATAATTGACGTGTGAAGAATACTGCTTGGTTACTCCAAGTTGAAGTATCTTCCATATCAATGTTTTGGTATCTTTCCATTAATTCTACTATTCTCTTATCAGTTTCAAGAAGTTTATCGTTATGACGAACAACTGTAACGTTTGCTGTCATAATTTCACCTAACTCTTTGTGTAACTTATAAGCATTTTCTGTACCTTTTTGTTGTAATAAACGATCAAATTTCTCTTGTTCTTCGTTTATACGTCTTTGGAAAATTTCTTCGTCCAATTCAGTATATGAAGTTTCAATATTTTTAACATATTCCATTGCATTTGGTCCTGCTACCATTCCACCATAGATTGCAGATAATAGTGAGTTTGCACCTAATCTGTTACCACCATGTTGAGAATAGTCACATTCCCCTGCAGCGAATAAACCTTTAATATTAGTCATTTGATCAAAGTCTACCCAAATACCACCCATTGAATAGTGTACAGCTGGGAATATTTTCATAGGGACTTTACGAGGATCATCACCTGTGAATTTTTCATATATTTCAATGATTCCACCAAGTTTAACATCTAATTCATGTGCATCTTTATGAGATAAATCTAGGTATACCATGTTTTCACCATTGATACCTAATTTTTGGTTTACACATACATCAAATATTTCACGAGTAGCAATATCACGAGGTACTAAGTTACCATAATCAGGATATTTCTCTTCTAAGAAATACCATGGTTTACCGTCTTTATAAGTCCAAATACGGCCACCTTCACCACGAGCAGATTCACTCATTAATCTTAATTTATCGTCACCAGGAATAGCAGTTGGATGAATTTGAATAAATTCTCCGTTTGCATATTTAGCACCTTGTTGATAAACAACTGATGCTGCTGATCCTGTATTAATCATTGAATTCGTAGATTTACCAAATATGATACCAGGTCCACCAGTAGCCATGATAACTGCATCTGATCCGAATGATTCGATTTTAGAAGTTTTTAAGTCTTGAGCAATGATACCGCGTGCTGCATCTTCATCGTCTTTAACTATACCTAAAAATTCCCAACCTTCATATTTTGTAACTAAGCCTTTTACTTCAAAGCTTCTTACTTGTTCATCTAATGCATATAATAATTGTTGTCCAGTTGTAGCCCCTGCATATGCAGTTCTATGATATAACGTACCACCGAATCTACGGAAATCTAGTAGTCCTTCTGGTGTACGGTTAAACATTACACCCATTCTATCTAACAAATGGATAATGCTAGGAGCTGCTTCAGTCATATTTTTTACAGGTGTTTGGTTAGCTAGGAAATCTCCACCATACACTGTGTCATCAAAGTGAATTAAAGTAGAGTCGCCCTCACCTTTAGTATTAACCGCTCCGTTAATACCACCTTGTGCACAAACAGAGTGTGAACGTTTAACAGGTACTAATGAGAATAAATCAACATGTGCACCTTTTTCTGCAGCTTTAATTGTCGCCATTAAACCAGCTAAACCACCACCGACAACAATAATTTTGTTGTTTGCCATAAAAATTGTCACTCCCCTAAAAAGTATAAATCCTATACAAATGCAAATATAGCTCTTAAGCCAATAATACTAATTACGATAAATACGAATACAGTTACATAAGTCATAATACGTTGTGATTTAGGTGATTGTGTGATTCCCCAAGTAATGAAGAATGACCATAAACCATTTGAAAAATGGAATATAACACTTAATACACCAATAACGTATAAAATTATTGATATTGGATTAGATAAAATATCTGAAACCATATCAAAATCAACATGATGACCTAATGCAGCTTGAATACGTGTTTGATATACGTGAACAGCAATGAATATAAATGAAACAACACCTGTTATACGTTGTAATAAGAACATCCAATTTCTAAAATATGAATGTCTACCTATATTTTCTTTAGCTGTAAACGCTATGTATAATCCATAAATAGCGTGGAATAGTATAGGAATATAAATTATTACAACCTCTAATACAATTTTAAATGGTAAGTTCCACATAAAGTCTGAAGCTTTATTGAATGCTTCAGGACTAATTGTTGCAAAATGGTTGATCAATAAGTGTTGAATCAAGAATATTCCTATAGGAATTACACCTAATAATGAATGAATACGACGTAATATAAACTGATTTTCGCTCGACGCCAAAAGAAGTCCCCCCTAACATTTATCTATCGCTCAATTGTGTTTAATTTCGTTTTTCAAAACTGAAAACGATTACATATGTAGTAAAAAAAACACAATGAACATTACATGTATATTGTAACATCATTAAGAATAAATTTGGGTATGAGAATTATTCTCATACCCAAATAGTTGTATTTATTATTGTAAATTTACTCTTCATTAGTTAGTTTTTCTTTCAAGTTTCGTGCAATTTTATCAGGTACGCCAATTTTAATAAATTCTTCTAACTCAGATGCGCGCATTTTCTTTATAGAGCCGAAATGCTTTAATAACTTTTGTTTTCTTTTTGGACCAATGCCTTCAATATCATCTAATACAGATTTCAATGAAGTTTTTTGTCGTGTATTTCTATGGAAGCTTATCGCAAATCGATGCACTTCATCTTGAATACGTTGCAATAAATAAAATTCTTGAGAATTTTTCTTTAGTGGTATTATTTCAGCTTGTGGTCCATATAATAATTCTGAAGTTTGGTGTTTATCATTCTTGCTTAATCCTGCTACAGGAACATCTAAACCTAGTTCGTTCTCCAATACTTCTTTCACTGCTGACATATGACCTTTACCACCATCAACGATAATTAAATCAGGGATTGGTAATCCTTCTTTAAGAACTCGTGTATATCTTCTTCTCACTGCTTCTTGCATAGATTTATAATCGTCAGGTCCTTTGACTGATCTTATTTTATACTTGCGATAATCTTTTTTACTTGGTTTACCATCAACAAAGGCTATCATTACTGAAACAGGGTCTACACCTTGAATATTTGAATTATCAAAAGCTTCAATTCTAATTGGTGTTTGAATACCCATAGCATCGCCTAAATTTTCAATTGCTTTTATTGTTCTTGATTCATCTTTAGCAATGATTTCAAATTTATTCTTAAGCGAAATATTAGCATTTTTTATTGCTAACTCTACCATTTCTTTTTTCTTGCCTCTTTTAGGTTGTATCACTTTGGAATCAACTACAGATTCAACAGTTTTTATATCTAAATTATTAGGAATATGAATTTCTTTAGGTGTTAAATGTTGATTTAGCGTGTAAAACTGTCCGATAAATGTATAAAATTCTTCTTCAGCGGTTTGTATAATCGGTATCATTGAGGCTTGTCGCTCAATTAATTTACCTTGTCTTATAAAGAATACTTGAATACAGATCCAACCTTTATCAACTGAATATCCGAAAATATCACGCATCGTCATATCTGTCGACATCATATTTTGTTTATAATTCAAATTATCAATATGTTGAATTAAATCTCTATATTCTTTCGCCTCTTCAAATCGTAAAGCCTCACTAGCTGCATTCATCTTCTCATTTAAATCATTAATGATAGACTTATCATCACCATTTAAAAAATCTGTAATCTCTTTGATCATCGTTTGATATTCAGCTTGCTCGACCGGATAAACACAAGGTCCAAGACATTGACCTATATGATAATATAAACAAAGTTTGTTAGGCATGGATACACATTTTCTCAATGGATAAATTCTATCCAATAATTTTTTAGTTTCATGAGCTGAATATGCATTAGGATAAGGTCCAAAATATTTACCAGAGTTCTTCTTAACAGTACGCGTTACAAGAAGTCGTGGATGCTTTTCATTCGTAATTTTAATAAATGGATAACTTTTGTCGTCTTTTAATAAGATATTATATCTAGGCTGATGTTTTTTTATAAGATTAAGCTCTAATAATAAAGATTCTATTTCACTGGAAGTTACGATAAATTCAAAATCACGTATCTCTCCAACTAATCTCGTCGTCTTCTCATCGTGAGCACCCGTAAAATAACTTCTCACTCTATTACGAAGGCGCTTTGCCTTACCAACATATATAACTGAATCATGTCTATCTTTCATGATGTAACAACCAGGATCAGTTGGGACGACATCTAATTTTTGTTTAATTTTCTTTTGGTAGTCTTCCACTTCATTCACCTACCTTTTTAATATAATTATATCAATTTTTACATTTCTAACCAAAACATACGTTCTGTAATGCTATAAAAAATCACCATTTCTGGTGTTATTATTAATATCTTTAAAAGATTTTCCGATTAAAAACTCGCTTGCCTAGGGTACAGTCTCAGCCTGTAGTCTTCGCCTTGTACTATTCCCTCAGGCGTCTCGTTTTTAATCGAATCATATTCTAACGTTCACAATTTTGAATTATTGTTGTTAGAAAACACTAACAATCAGTATTATATATACAATTTATAACTGATAACGCAATAAAAAAACCACCATCTCTGGTGGTTTTGTATATCTTAATAATGTTTAGCTAAAACTTGTTCTAGTTGTTCTTTAGGTTGGAAACCAACTACTTTATCAACAGCTTCGCCATCTTTAAATACGATTAAAGTTGGAATACTCATTACTTCGTATTTTGCAGCTGTTTCTTGGTTTTCATCTACATCTAATTTTACGATGTTCGCTTTACCTTCAACATCTTTTGCTAAATCTTCTAAGACTGGCGCAATCATTTTACAAGGTCCACACCAAGGTGCCCAAAAATCTACTAAACTTACGCCTTCTTTGATTTGTTCATCAAAATTTGAATCAGTTGCTTTTACTAATGCCATAGGAAAAATCCTCCTTGTTCATTCATGATATTGTGAGTATAGCACGCTTCTTTTAGCTATGCATGTTGTTTGCTCACACTGTATTGTACTCGATGATAGGCTATGAATCAATCACTTAAATCGAGGTTTTCTTTTTGAAATAAATGCGTCTAAACCTTCTTTAGCATTTTCTGTTTCGATGATATCAACAAAATGTCTACCTTCTATTTGATCACTTTCTAATGATAAATCTAAATTTGACATTTGTTTAATAATTTTAATTGAGTCTAATGATTTAGATGAAATTTCAAAAGCTATTTTATTCGTAACTTCTTCAAGTTCTGTTTCGTTTTCAACTATTTCATTAAATAGGTATGAAATTTTTTCAGGTTGTATTGGTTCTCCTGTTAGTGCCATTTGTAATGCTTTATGTTGACCAAGCATAGCAGACAGTCTTCTTACGCCACCAAATCCAGGGAATATACCTAAATTAATTTCTGGTAAACCTACTTTTGTATCTTTCGTTATGATACGTATATCACTTGCTAGTGCCAGTTCAAATCCTCCGCCTAAACAAACGCCATGTATAGCGGTAATAACTGGTTTTTGACATGTTTTAATTAATCTAAATAATTTAGCGCTTGTAGATGCTAAACCTAATATTTCATGTTTTGACAATTCAGGGAATGATTTTATATCTGCACCGGCAGAAAAACATTTTTCATTACCTTTTATAACGATTGCTTTAACATTTTCACTAAAACCTTGTTCTTCTATCGCATCAATTAAATTTGTTAAAATTTCTTCATTTAATGCGTTTACTGGTCCGTGATTTAATTGAATGAATAACACTTGTTCTTTTACTGTAGTTTCTATCATAAAAATCACTCCTTTATAAGAAAATTAAATAAATTATACCGGCTATAAAAGTTAAAGCAGAAATAACTAGCAATACTTTAGCTAGTTTATACATATCAAAATTTTCCAACATGCTTCCTCCTTACTTCAAGGTCACAACTGTAACACCAAATCCACCTTCTGACGGCATTCCTGTTCTATAAGAATCAACAGAACGATGTTTTTTCAAATGATCAGCCACACCTTTTTGCAATGCGCCAGTACCTTTACCATGAATAATATTCACAGTGCCATAATTAGAAAGTACAGCTTGATCAAGATATTGATCTAATTCTAACATAGCTTCTTCATATCGATAACCTCGTAAATCTAAATCCATTTTGATAGTTGATCGATTTGTTCTTGGCACGACTTTTTTAGTTGGCTGTTTCTTTTTATCAAGTTTTTCTAAATCTTTAAGTTCGATTTTCATTTTAAGAATGCCCATTTGAACAATCACTTCTTCATCATTGACGACATCAATTACTTCACCTTTTTGTCCATAAGATAATACTTTAACATCATCACCTTTTTCGATTCGGTCATGACGCTCTTTTTGAACGTTTTTCTTAAGAGATTCTGCCGTATATTGATTGTCTAATCGTTTCTTTCGTTCTATAAGTTCATGTTCTTTTACATTTGCTGCGGAATTGTCTCTCATTTCTCTTAATTCTTGTAAAATAATTTCCGCTTCTTTTGTTTTTTGTTTAACTTCTTGATTCGCTTTATTTCTTGCTTCATCCATTAACTGTGTTTTGAATTTTTCAAAACGTTGTAATTCTGTTGATAATGACTGATGCAGATTCGAAGATTCTTGTTTTAATCTTTCGACTTCAATTCTATCATTTTCAACTGATTTTGCATTTTTTTCTAATGATTCAATCATGACATTAATTTCTTTTTCATCTTGACCAATTAATGATTTTGCTTGATTAATTAATTCGACTTTTAGCCCTAACTTTTTAGATATTTCAAAAGCGTTTGAACGTCCAGGTATACCCATCAATAATTTATAAGTCGGTCTTAATGTTTCAACATCAAATTCAACACTGGCATTCATCACTTTTTCTCTATTATAACTATATGCTTTAAGTTCTGGATAATGGGTTGTAGCCATAATGAGTGCATCTCTTTCAATTGTATAATCCAATATACTCATTGCTAAAGCTGCACCTTCACTAGGATCTGTACCTGCCCCTAATTCGTCAAATAAAATTAAAGAATCTTTATCCGCTTGATCTATAATATTTACAATGTTTTTCATGTGTGATGAGAAAGTTGATAATGATTGTTCAATAGATTGCTCATCACCAATATCACAAAACACTTTTTTGAAAATAGTTATGATAGATCCGTCTAATGTTGGAATTAACAATCCAGACTGAGCCATAAGTGTAATTAAGCCTACTGTTTTCAGTGTAACTGTCTTACCACCTGTGTTTGGACCAGTAATTATGACGGCGTTTATATTTTCTTTAAATTCTATTGTATTACTTACGACTTGCTCTTTATTAATAAGTGGGTGTCTTGCTTTTGGTAAATATATTTCTCGTTCATTTGAAATGATAGGTTTTGTTGCTTTTAACGTCGTTCCAAATTTAGCTTTTGCAGTTACAAAATCTAAATGCCCCATTATTTCTGTGCTCGTCAATAATTCATAACCTACTTCACTGACATATTCAGTTAAAATATAAAGCAGTCTATCTTTTTCTTCTTTTTCCTTTGCAGTAACTTGAGCAATTTGATTATGCATTTCAACAATTGCGCTCGGTTCGATATACAAAGTTTGTCCAGAAGCAGATTGATCATGTACGATCCCATTAAAATCTTGTCTATATTCAGCTTTAACTGGTAGAACGTGTCGATCATTTCTAACCGTTACGATAGAGTCTGATAATTTCTTTTGATTTGCTTGAGATCTAACCATTTGTTCTAATCTAGATTTAATTCTGTCATTCGTTTTTTTAATTTGATATCTGAGTTCAGCTAATTTAGGACTCGCATTATCAAATAAATCATGTTCATCACACTGTTCGCTTATATGCGCTAACAATTCACTAAGTACCGGTAAATTTGATACTTGTTGATCAATAATTGGGTATAGTATTTCTTCGTCTTCATCTACTATGCTCGCATAAAAAGTTTTAAATCGATTTTGAACTTGAATATTTCTTTTAATTTGATTTAATTCTTCAACAGTCAATAAACTGCCAATTTCTGCTCTTTTAACATATGACTTTATATCCTTAAGTCCAGAATAACCTGGCACTCGATGTTTATTATATATTTGAGTCATTTCATCAGTTTCATTTAAACTATGTTGAACTGTATTAAACTCATCACTTGGTTTAAGTTCATTTATTAATCGCTCTGCTATATCACTTGTAGCATGTGCAGATAATTGCTGAATAATTAAGGGATATTCAAGAACTTTTAATGTTTTTTCATTCATTTTATCTTCCCTCTTCTTTACTACTTTATTTATTAGATTGAATCCATTTTTTAAACGTTTCACGATCTTTTGCATTGATAACTTGGGATTTTTTTACCCAACCTTTTTGAGCAGTACCTACGCCATACTTCATAAAATCAAAATGATCAATATGGTGTGCATCTGTATTAATCGTGATTTGTAAATCTGGGTGTTTCTTTAATGTCTCAGCATTCAAATCCAATCTTTGTGGATTTGCATTTAATTCTAACACTGTATTTGTTTGCTTAGCCATTTCAACAAGTTGATCCATGTTTACTTTATATCCTTCTCTTCTACCAATGATGCGACCAGTTGGATGTGCAATATGTCTAACATATTGATTTTCACAAGCCGTTCTTAAACGATTCATAATTTCTTCTTCAGTTTGATTGAAACTTTGATGAATCGCAGCGATCACATAATCTAATTCTTTTAACACTTCATCAGGATAATCTAAAGTACCATCCGGTTTAATATCCATTTCGGTACCACTATAAATATCTATTTCTTTATATTGTTCGTTTAATTGTTTAATCTTTTTATTTTGTTCTAAAAGTCTTTCAATTGATAAACCATTTGCAACTGCTAAATTTCTAGAATGATCTGTTATACATATAAATTGATATTTACGTTCAATCGCCGCTTCTATCATTTCTTCTAATTTAAATGCACCGTCACTATAAGTTGTATGCATATGAATATCACCATTTATATCTTTCAGCTGAATAATGTCGTCTAAATTTTTATCAAATTCAGTTCCATCTTCTCTCATAGTTGGTGGGATAAATGGCACATTGAAATGCTTATAAATTTCTTCTTCGCTTTCATATGTGATGATATTGCCATTACTTTTTTCTATACCATATTCGCTTACTTTTTCATTTTTTTCTTTAGCAAGTTGTCGCAGTCTAATATTGTGGTCTTTTGAACCTGTAAAATGCTGTAACGTGTGATAGAACGCTTCTGGTTGAATCATTCTAAAATCAACACCAATGATGTCGTCATCAAACATTAAGTCTAAAGAAACTTTTGTTTTCCCTACTGCAATTTGTTCTTTAATTTCAGGAAATTGTAAAAGCGCTTGTTGAACTTTCAATTCATCTTTAGTAGAAATGATATAATCTAAATCTTTACTTGTTTCTCTCATTCTTCTAAAGCTTCCAGCAACGTGATACTCAATAATATCTTCTATACTGTCTAGAAATTGATTAATGACTTCATGTGCTTTAATCATCGTATTAATTGGGTATCTTTCTGGTCTTTGCCCTAATACTTTTGCTTCTTCTAAAAGTTTTTGTTCAGTTTTTTTAGCGAAACCTGGCAAGGCTGAAACTTCGCCGCTTTCACAAGCTTTTATTAAATCATCTTTACCTTTAATATTTAATTCTTTATATAATTTCGCTATTTTTTTACTGCCTAATCCAGGAATTTTCAATAAAGGAATTAATCCTTCAGGTATTTCTTGTTTGAGTTCGTCTAAATAACTTTGTTTACCAGTTTCAATATATTCATTAATGACGTCTCCTACACCTTTACCTATACCTTTTAAAGATGTGACGTCGTCTATTTCAGCAATCGTTCTCTCATCTGTTTCAAGAGACTGACTTGCTTTTCTATATGCAGAGACTTTAAATGGATTTTCCCCTTTAATCTCCATGTAAATCGCAATTGTTTCAAGCATTTTTATAATATCTTTTTTAGTTAACATATCTATTCCTCCGTAAAAAAAGTCATAGGTTCGCCCATGACTTTTTTCAATATGAATTCATTTAATTTGAAAGCCATTTTACTAACAGGTCAGATAAGAATGGTGTTTTTGTTAATATTAAATTACCTATTGATGATTGTTGTAAAGTGTCGATAAACATCGGAATCGGTATAACAGCAATTGCTGCTAAAACAATAATGACAATAATGTAAGCTTCTATTAATCCTAAAACAATACCAAAGTAATGTGCGTATTGACCACCAAACGGCATTTGATGATAAAAATCAAACACTGTAGCAATAATTTGTAAAATCACTTTTGAGAAAACAAATAAAATGAGAATCGCCATAATGTTATAAAATGCATCCTCATTATTTATATTGTTAAATATAGAATTCGTACCTTCTGTAGATGCACTTGGATAAGGAAGTATTAAATGTAGTTGCTTTGCGAAAGGTGCATAAATAATACCCGCAATAACTAATGAACTAATCGTACCTATAGTATGTAGCGATTGTAGAACTAAACTACGTCGATATCCAATGATGACACCTAATAATAAGCATATAATAATTAGTAATGTTATCATTCTAAGTTTCCTTTATTTTTTAATTGTTTAATTTCTTCTAGAAGTTTTTCATTTTCCTCTTCTAATTTAACATATTCATGCATCACATTAACAGCCGTGAGAACTGATTTACGTGTCGTATCTAATCCAGCATTTAATTGGCCCAATGCTTGAATCTTCTCATCTACTCGACCAGCTACATAGCGAATATGTGAAGGTTCGTCTTCGCCAATAATTGTATAATGTTGATCATTTATAACAACGGTTACCCTATTTTTATTTTCGCTCATCACAATACCCCTGTTCAAATTATAAATGGATTTTTATATATTTAATCATAATATATTATACATGACATAAGTTCATTTGTGTATGATAATCCATTATCTTCATCATAGAATATTAGTTTAACGAATCAATATATGCTAATCTTATAACAGAATAAATATTAAAGGCAGGACAAAACATTGGGAAATATTGTTAAAATAATAGACACAGCAACAATTAATAAAATCATCAAACAATTTAATATGGAAACACAAAACCTTCCAACTGGGACATTAGCACGAAAAAAAATTAAAAGTACCCAAGTCCAAATTTATCGTTCAAAAAAAATTATGTTTCAAGGTAAAGATGCAGAACAAATTGCCAGTGAAATCTTAGGTTTAAAAATAGACAAACCTAAAAGCACATCTACAAAATCTACAAAGAAATATGAATTCGATTTACATAACACAATCGGTAGTGATGAAGCAGGAAGTGGCGATTACTTCGGACCATTAACAGTTTGCGCTGCATTTGTTTCAAAAAAGAATGCACAAATTTTAAAAACGTTAGGTGTCATGGATTCTAAGACGTTAACTGATGTAAAAATTGTAGAATTAGCCGAACAAATTATACAACTTTGTCCACATTCATTATTAGTACTTGATAATCCAAACTACAATATCAAACAGCTCGAAGGATGGACTCAAGTTAAGATGAAAGCTGTTTTACATAATCAAGCCATTTCAAACGTGATCTCTAGAGTTGAAGATGACGAATTAGAACAAATCGTTATTGACCAATTTGTTCAAGCAAGCACTTATGAAAGATACGTAATAGGACCGATGCCTCGTAAAGACATCACTTTTTTCGAAACAAAAGGCGAATCAAAATCAATTGCAATTGCTGCAGCAAGTATCATTGCACGATACGCATTTGTTAAACACATGGATAAACTCGCTAAAGATTTAAAAGTAACAATACCAAAAGGCGCAAGCAATAAAGTAGATTTAGAAGCTGCTAAAATTGTTCAAAAGTACGATATGAATCAATTAGACAATATTACAAAAAAACATTTTAAAAATAGAGACAAAGTATTAGATTTATTAAAACGTAAAGGGAGAAGTTAATATGTTACTCATAACTTTCAGTTGGCAAATCATACTAGCCTTAATTATTATTTGTTATTTAATTTGGTTCATAGGAAACCAAGTCACGAAGATGAAAAAAAGAAATAAAAAGTAAAACTAAAACAAGCAATCCAAAAAGTAAATCACACTTTTTGGATTGCTTGTTTTTTATATTATGCTCTTAATGTAGCACCGAATGTTTCTAATGCTGCTAATATTTGATTGTGTACGGATGATACTTTTTGTTCTGTTAATGTTTCAGTCACATCTAAGTAATCTATTCTAATGGCAACTGATTTTTTACCCGCTTCCATATGTTCGCCTTCGTATACATCAAATACTTCAGCATCGTTTAATATGTCCTCACCATTTTCATTAATGATTGAGATTAGTTCTGAAGCTGTCACTTCTGTATTGACGACTAAAGCAATATCTCTTGATACACCAGGGAATCTTGGAATGGCTTCATATTCAATTTTACCAACTGGTTGTTTTAAAATTTCAGTGAAGTTTAATTCAAATACGTACGTTCTATCTAAATCATTTTCTTTTTCTACAGTTGGATGTAATTCTGCAATGAACCCTATAACTTGATTGTTTAACTTAACGTAAGCTGTTCTTCCAGGATGTAATAAGTCTACTTTTGCTGATTCAAAAGTAAATGATACATTTAATTGTTCTGCAATACGTTCAACTATTCCTTTTACTAAGAAGAAGTCTACTGGTTCGTCTTTTTGTTGCCAACGATTACCTGAATATTGCCCTGTTAAAATACCACTTAAAAATTCTACTTCAGTTGGTAGCTTATCTTTACCATTACTGTAAAATACTCTTCCTAATTCATATAAAGCGACGTTTTTATTTTTTCTAGCAACGTTATAACGCGTTGCATCAATCAGTCTTGGAATTAAGCTTTGACGTAAAACAGCTTGATCTTCACTCATAGGCATCATTAGTTCTACAACTTCATTTTCTTGAAGTGTGTATCTTGTTGCTACATCTTTATGAACTAAAGAATAAGTGATAGCTTGATCTAAACCTGCTCCTTCAAGAATTTCTTTAACTTTTCTCGCTTTAAGTTGATTATCTGTTAAATGACCAGCTGTTGCACTTTCAAAGTTAGGTAAAGTTGAAGGTAATTGATCATAACCGTAAATTCGTGCTATTTCTTCAATTAAGTCTGCTTTGATTGTAATATCATTTCTTCTAGATGGTACTGTGACTTCAAATGATTCATCAGTTACGTTCGTTTCAAATCCTAAACGATTGAATATAGTATTGATTTCGTCAGTTGAAAGATTAAATCCTATTAATTGATTAACATCTTTCGTACTGATTTCGATTACTTTTGAAGTTTCAGGTAAAGTCCCATCTTCAACAATATCACTTAATACTGTTCCTCCAGCAATTTCTTGTAATAAGTTTGCAGCTCTATTTAATGCATCAACAACTCTTTCACTTGCGATACCTTTTTCAAATCTACTTGACGCTTCACTTCTTAATCCAAGTCTTCTTGAAGTTTGTCGAACGTTCGTTGAATTAAAGATGGCACTTTCAATCACGACATTTTGTGTTTGTTCAGTTACTTCAGAAAAATCGCCACCCATAACACCTGCTATTGCAATTGGCTCTGTACCATTTGTAATAACGATATCTGAATCTTGTAAAGTTCTTTCTACATCATCTAACGTTGTCATTTTTTCGCCGTCTTTTGCATAGCGTGCAACAATTTTATCTGAACCTATTTGATTTTGGTCGAACATATGCAGTGGTTGACCATATTCTAATAAGACATAATTTGATACGTCTACTACGTTGTTAATTGGACGAATACCAGCTTTCATCAATCTTGATTGCATCCAAGTTGGTGAAGGTGCTATCGTTACGTTCTGCACAATTCTAGCAGCATAATACGGAACTGCATCTTCGTTTTCTACAGTTACATTTAATTCAGATGATGCTGAATTTGTTGACTCTTTCACATCTGTATTTGGGTACTGAATGTCATTACCATACAATGCACTTACTTCATGAGCTGCACCAAGCATACTTAAACAATCTGCTCTATTCGGTGTTAAATCAAAGTCCATTACTTGGTCATCAAGAAGTAATGCTTCAAGCGCATCGCTACCTGGTGTTTGTTCAGTTGTGAAAACATAAATACCGTCAGCATATTTTTTAGGCATGACATTTTGATCAATACCCACTTCTTGTAATGAACAAATCATACCTTCAGAAACTTCGCCTCTTAATTTCGCACGTTTAATTTTAACGCCACCAGGTAATCTTCCACCTACTCTGACTACAATGACATATTGTCCTACATCAACGTTCGGTGCACCACATACAATTTGTACAGGTTCTTCTTCGCCAACATCTACTTTACAAATATTAAGTTTGTCCGCTTCTGGATGTTTTTCTTTAGAAATAACATGTCCAACGACTAATTTTTTAATATCTTCAGCATAATCCGTAATGCTATCTACTTCTATACCGCTTCTTGTAATCTTTTCAGCTAATGCTTCAGTTTCAGCATCTATTTTAATATATTCACTTAACCATTCTCTACTTACTAACATTATGCTTCACCACCATCTTCTACAGGCTTAAATTGTTCTAAAAATCTTACGTCATTTGTATAAAAATGTCTGATATCTTCTATTCCATATTTCAACATTGCCATTCTATCTGGACCTAAACCAAAAGCGAACCCAGAATATTTACTAGAATCAAATCCAGCCATTTCTAACACATTAGGATGGACCATACCTGAACCTAATACTTCAATCCATCCTGTTTGTTTACAAACGTTACAGCCTTTACCTTTACATTTGAAACATGATACGTCTACTTCCACTGAAGGTTCAGTAAATGGGAAGAAACTTGGTCTAAGACGAATTTCACGGTCTTTACCGAATAATCTACGGGCTAATAATTCTAATGTACCTTTTAAATCACTCATTTTAATATTTTCGGCAACGACTAAGCCTTCTATTTGTGTAAATTGGTGACTATGTGTGGCATCATCAGAATCACGTCTATAAACTTTACCCGGACAAATGATTTTAACTGGTCCTACACCGTTTTTCTTTTCAAGCGTTCTAGCTTGCACTGGAGAAGTGTGTGTACGCATTAAAATTTCTTCTGAAATATAAAAAGTATCTTGCATATCACGTGCTGGGTGAGATTTTGGTAAATTTAATGCTTCAAAGTTATAATAATCTGATTCTACTTCGTAACCTTCAACAATTTCATAACCTAAACCTATAAATAAATCTTCTAAGTCTTCGTTAATTTTTGTTAGAGGATGTTTCGAACCTAATGTCACTTTCCTACCTGGTAAAGATACGTCAATTGTTTCATTTTCTAATTGTGCATTTAAAGCTTCTTCTTCGATAAGTACTTTTTTAGCTTCTATTTCATTTTCAACCGCTTTACGAACTTCATTTACTAATTGTCCGAATTCTGGTCTTTCTTCTTTAGGTAAATCTTTCATTTCTTTCATCAAACCAGTGATAACACCTTTTTTACCTAAATAATTCACTTTTACATCTTGTAAAGTTCTCTCAGAACTCGCTTCGTTTATTCTTACAAGCGCTTCTTGTCTTAACTCAGATAATTTTTCTTGTAATGACATATATATCCTCCTATTTAGTCGAAAAAAAGACTTCCACCCCTCATATAGAGGGACGAAAGTCTTCCGTGGTACCACCCAAATTTATACATACTTATGCATACACTTATATGTTGATAACGGATCTACATTCCGACTTAAATTTCTTTAAGTTGCCAAAAAGATGAAAAAAATTAAGTTGCGACATAGGATTTTTCAGTCTCGAATCCATTCCCTTTTATGCACAAACATTAATTTACGTCCTTTTATTAGCTCATATTGATTATGAAATCATTATATAAAATAATGATTAAATGGTCAACCTTTCAAATGATACAGCAATATCCCACACGAAACAGCAACATTTAAACTTTCAGCTTTGCCATATAAAGGTATATTTAAGTTTTGAGTCGTTTGCTGTAATAAAGTATCATCAACGCCGCTTCCTTCATTACCCATAATTAAAGCAAAGTGTTCTTCACTTTCAACCGTTTGATAATTAATTGCATTTTGTAAACTTGTGCCGAATACTTTGCCATCAAATCCTTCTAAAAATTCTTGTAAATCTGCTTCAATAATCGGTAAATGGAATACACTACCTTGTGAAGCTCTTAATACTTTATCTTGATATGGATCTGCACTGCCTTTAGAATATACGACTGCATCCATTCCAGCTGCATCCGCATTACGAATAAGCGCCCCCATGTTACCAGGGTCTTGCACTCTATCTAACACTAATACTTGTTTTACAGAACTCAATTCATATTCAGGTAATTCAACTACAGCAAAAATACCTTGAGGTGTCGTTGTATCAGATAATGATTCAGCAACTTTAAAATTAATAACATATGCATCAGTCGCATAGTCTACTATTTTTTCATCAACGCGTGAGAAATCAACAGCTAATAATGATACAATTTTAAGTTCACTGTTATAAGCTTCCTCAATTAGATGAAATCCTTCTATAAGAAATTGCCCTTGCTTAACTCTTTCTTTTTTCTTTTTTAATTTATTGATTAGTTTTATTTTAGTATTTTGTACTGAAGTGATTTCTTCCATATAATCTCCTCGAACTTTCTTATTCTTATGTATATAGTATATATGAAATATGGCTATATTAATAGAAATTAAAAAAACGCCCTATACAGGACGTTAATTTATAAATTATTATTTAGAAACGACTTCTTTACCTTTGTATGATCCACATGCTTTACATACACGGTGAGATAATTTCATTTCTCCACAGTTTGAACATTCTACCATACCTGGTACTGAGATTTTGAAATGCGTACGACGTTTTCTTTTAGCTGATTTTGAAGTTCTTCTAGCTGGAACTGCCATGTCTTATTCCTCCTTAAATTTTATAAACACTTGTTCGATTATTTTTCGTCATCGAATAATTGTTGTAATTTTTGAAGTCTTGGATCAACTTTTTTATCAGATTCTTCTTGTTCTGAATTTACAGTTGACTCAAATTGATCTTCGCCAATAACTTCCCAACCTTCGCCTGCCATTGAAATATCTTCACTGCCTTCAGAGAATACTTGTAACGGTTTCTCTAAAACAACAAGTTCTTCAATGATTGGTAATAAATTAATCATGCCACTTTCGAGTTTATGCCTCAATTCGTCATCATCTTCATTATTACTTTCACTAAACTCATCTAATTCGAATATTTCCATTGATGTAGTATCAAATGGTAGCTCTACTGGTTTTAAAGTACGGGCACATGGTAACGTCAATACACCATTAATGTCAAGATTGACAATTATCTCATGCATTCGCACTTGAACGTCTCCTGTTACTTTTATTGGAGATATATCGATGAGTTCATCCACTCTTTCAGTGAGATAATTCATATCGATTTCTTTATCAAAAGTAAATGGTTCGTTTTGGTATTTTTTAAGTTGTGTTATTGACCACTTCATCTGGGTTCACCTCTTACAAACACAAAAATTATTGTAACCTTAACGACAATGTTTGTCAAGATTTTTTCTTAACATTCATTATCTGATACAATACTTATGATGAAGTGAAATTGGAGGAATTGCAAATGAAAAGTGTTGCTTTAATTACAGAATATAATCCATTCCATAATGGACACATTTATCATGCTGAATCATCTAAGCAATTAACTGAAAGTGAAGTCACGATAGCAATTATGAGTGGCTCATTTACAATGCGTGGCGAACCTGCAATTTTAAATAAATTCAAAAGAGCAGAAATGGCGATACAACACGTTGATATCGTTATAGAATTACCACTCATTTATGCAATTTCTTCAGGTGAAATGTTCGCACAAGGTGGCGTGAATATTGCAGAACAACTACAATGTGATGCACTATCATTCGGCAGTGAATCTGGCGATGTCGCACAAATTAAACAAACGATTAAACAAATTGAGCAGTTGAAAAATAGTGACGACTACAAAAAATTACTCAAAGACGGTAAGTCACATCCAAGAATCATCTCTGAATTAATTAATGATTCTGCCCTATTGAGCGGATCAAATAACTTACTTGCGATTGAATACGTGAAACATATTATAGATAATCAATTATCTATAGAGCCTGTTACGATTCAAAGGAAAGATAACTTGTATCTCGATGCTGAATTGAACCGAAATACACATATTTCAAGCGCCACTTCGATTAGGAATGCTTATTTTAATGACGAAGAACATTACAAATTAAGTGTCCCAGAAACAACAGCAAATATATTAAATCAAAATAAAGGGCTTAACTGGGAAGATTTTTACCCGATGTTAAAATGGACCATATTAAGATCAACACACGAAGAATTACGAAATATTTATATGATGACTGAAGGATTAGAATATAAACTCAAAAAAGAAATTCAAAAAAGTAATAGCTTTAACGACTTTGTATCTAGGATCAAATCTAAACGATATACATGGACACGTATCCAAAGACTACTTACAGCTACTCTACTGAACATAAAAGCATCAGATGTACACAACTATACCCCTTCAGCAATCCGTGTACTGGCAATGTCTCATAAAGGACAAGCGTATATTAAAGAAATCAAAGATGAAACGCCACTTCCAATTATCACGAACGTTAATAAAAAGTCAGCAGAATACTTTAAAAATGAAATACGCGCAACAGAACTTTATCAACATATATCAGGTCAATCAGAAACAGACTTTAATCAACCTGTTTATATAAAAAACCACACGAAGTAAATTTTCCTTCATGTGGTTTTTTTCTATTTATCTGATTGTTTGTTTTTAATTTTTTCTTTTAATGCATTGTTTACATTCTCAGGTACGAATTCAGAAATATCTCCATCAAATTGTGCTACTTCTTTTACTACGCTAGAACTTATAAATGAATAATTATTATTTGTCATCATATATAAAGTTTCGATATCATCGTCTAACTTTTTATTCATAGACGTTAACTGCATTTCGTATTCAAAGTCACTTACGGCTCTTAACCCTCTTACAATTGTTCTTGCATTAATTTCTTTACAAAAATCAACAAGTAATCCGTGAAATGAATGGACGACAATATTTGGTACGTCTTGAACTGCTTCTTCGATTAAAGCGACTCTTTCATCTGTTGTAAATAATCCTTGTTTTGAAGAGTTTTTTAATACCGATACGTGTATTTCATCAAATATCTTTGCACTTCTTTTAATGATATCGATATGTCCCAAAGTAATTGGATCAAAACTTCCTGGGACAACTGCTATTCTCTTAGTCATCATTTTCTCCTTTAGTAAGCAACATCACATGAGTAAGTCCATATTCATACTTTTTAATCAGTTCAAACCCACATGTATCTATTTTTTCGCTTTTATCAAATTCGCAAATTATTGTACCATTTACATTTAATAAGTCAAATGCTTCTATGTGCTTTAATGATTTATTGACGAGTTCTTTTTTATATGGCGGGTCTAAAAATATATAATCAAATTTAATATCCCTTTTGTTTAAAGCTTTTAAAGATCTCAATGCATCGTTTTTATAAACTTCATATTCTTCTTCTGGAATGTGAAGTGATTTCAAGTTTTCTTTAATGATTTTAGTTGCTTTAAAATTTCCATCAACAAAAATCACTTTAGATAATCCTCTTGATAATGCTTCTATTCCTAATCCACCACTACCGGCAAATAAATCTAAACCTATGCCTTCAATACTCTGTAAACTATTAAAAATATTTTCTTTAACTTTATCTGTAGTTGGTCTAGTCGATTGTCCATCAATCGTTTTTATATGTAGTCTTTTATATTTTCCACCTATTACTCTCAATTTAATCATCACTTTCTTTATTGTAAATTATTATCTATACTTGTTATATATTAACGAAAAACGAGGTTTTAAAAATGAAACAATCTTTTATTGTCATTGGTCACGGTTTAACAGATTTATTTGAATTTCAAACATTGATTGAATATAATCATGACCGCATTTCTGATATTTTAATGTTACACACACCATTATCAAAAGAAAAACTATCTTCAGCTTGTATAATTATGAAACCTACACAAGGTAAACATTTTCAAGCGATTTATACAATTTTAGAAGGGATAAAATATCCTTATCCAGAATCTAATAAAAAATTCGATTTAATTAATCAATGGGCTAACGAATATGATATTCAAGTTAAAGGATTGGACGTTAAGTCTCGTTCTGAATTTGCCGAAGATGAACTCTACTTTACATATCTCAAAGGTGTTCTTAGACTTGAACGTTATCTTCCACCGCTTCAATAACTTAAAAATTCATATATTCCTTTTTTTCAACTTTAGCATTTGAATAATCACGCTTAACATATTTAAATGGTGACACATTAACATCTTTAACATATTTTAATTTCATAAGATGTTGCACTGTGTCATCAATTTTGTCTTCATTTGTATATAACATGACATATTGCTCTTTTTTATGTGAAAAGAATATATTCCCAAATTTACGTAATTGTCTTTCGTGTTTCATATTTTTCAAATAGACAGTAATACTTATACGCTCAACTAGCTCCATGGCAATACTCCCCCTAACCGTTTTATTTTTATATTAGCATTTTCTATTATAGTATGAAAGAAGATAAACTCTATAAGCTAGCTCTCTTGCTTTTATAACAGATATCTATTTGATAGAATGTATATAGTATTAATTGCATTTCGAAAGGATTGGATAAAATGTCAAAATTTAATTTACTCAAAACAACAGGTCTTATCGGAGGCATCGTAGCAGGTTCTTGGATCGTTACTAAATCTATGGCTCAAGTAAAGCCCCGTAAAATTAAACCTTTCTTCACACAACCTGCACCATACGTATTTGCGCACCGTGGTGGTATGGCTTTAAGACCAGAAAATACGTGTTTAGCTTTTGATCATGCTTTAAAATACGAAGTAACTGGCTTCGAGGTTGATATTCGTCTTACAAAAGATGAAGTTCTCGTTGTAACACATGACGATACAGTTGATAGAACAAGTAATGGTTCTGGCTTTGTCGGCGATCATACACTTGAAGAATTACGTCAATTAGATTTCGGTTATCATTTCAAAGATATTAATCACGAACACCCTTATAGAGGTGATGAAAAAGCTAAAATCGTTACTTTAAAAGAACTATTAACTGAATATCCAGATGTATTAGTTAATATTGATATTAAAGACCATCCAGAAACTTATCAAGGTAGCTTAGCGCCTACTCATTTATATCGCCTTATAAGTGAATTAAAAGTAGAAGATCGCGTTACAGTTACAAGTTTTTATGATGAACAAATTGAAAGATTTAATTTATATGCTCAAGACTCAGTTTCACTTGGTACTGGTCAAAATGAAGTAACAAAAGCATATTTAGCTTATCACTCAGGATATGGACATCTATATCAACCAAAAACAGATACTTTCCAAATCCCAGAAAATGCTAAAGGTCTTCCATTAAATTGCGAAGGATTCATTCAATTTTTAGCTTCACTTAATATTCCTGTTGCTTATTGGGTTATTAATCAAATTGATACGATGGACGATTTAATACAAAAAGGTGCACATACGATTGTAACTGACCGCCCAGATACAGCACACTTTTTAATTAAAAAACATTATTAAATTGAAACAAAAAAAGCATTTGAGTAGATTCCCTACTCAAATGCTTTTTTATATATATAAACCTAACCGATTAAAAACTCGCTTGCCTAGGGTACAGTCTCAGCCTGTAGTCTTCGACTCGTACTATTCCCTCAGGCGTCTCGTTTTTAATCGTTTTTTATGTTCTAACGGGAAAGACTCAAAAAACAATCCCTTTAGAATTTCTAACGTGAAAGAATTCTGAAACAATCCCGTTAGAGCCATTTTGGATATATTAAAGTGTAATATCACATTAAAAACAGGTCTTTTTCAGCTCTAACGGGAAAGACTCAAAAAACAATCCCTTTAGAATTTCTAACGTGAAAGAATTCTAAAACAATCTCGTTAGCGCAAAAAAGCATTTGAGTAGATTTCCTACTCAAATGCTTTTTTATTTAGCTAGAACATCCGCATGATCCACCTGTTGAGCAACCTCCACCGTGGCTGTCACTGCTGAAGAATGGATTTCCTGTATCTACCTTCACATTATTAGAAACGGAGTAAGAAACAATGCTAATTACTTCGTCTAATAAATTTTGTAGTTCTGTTTCTTTATTCTTAAAGTTTGAAACGACTGGATGCATTTCATATGCTCTTTTTTGTTGTCTCGTTTCTTTCATAACACGATTATAGTCTGGGTGATATCTTCCAAATCTTAAGCAGTCATCATAATGTGATTTAATTTGATCGAATTTTTGTCTTAATATCTTCACTTCAAAATCTGTTTCCAGTTTATATTTTGCTTCTTGATATTCTTGATAAATGATAGAGTTCTTTATGCAAGCACTTAATTCATCTGATTGGTCTAATATATTTGCTGTTTCTACTGTAAACATGGTGAATGACCTCCTTATTTTTTATTCTCTTTAAATACTAGTGAATAATATTCTCGTGAGTTACCAGCACCAAATTCATCATATTGACTTCCTAATAATTTTTCTCTGTATTGATTATTATTTAACCAACTATTAATTAATGTAGGAACGTCATAGAAGTTATATGCTAAGTTTTGATTTATAGATTCATATTCAATCTTCTGATTGTTAATATGATTATTTATACCATCTTCTAAAGATTTTACCGCTTCTTCTTCGTCTGAGTCATCACTTATTAAATCTGCTTCCATTTGTGTAATATAAGTCAATTGGTCGTTAACTTTTAGAGGTTTAACTTCTTTCATTTTTCTTATTTCATTAACAATTTCTAATAGTGATAAATCTTTATTAATATGCGCTTCGAAATTTTGTTTATCGTTGCGTTTTAATTTTTGATCCTTTTTAGCTATTTTAGACATTGAAAATGGTGCGTTTTCTATCACTACATCTGAATCCATAAATTGAACGCCCATAACTTCATTAGTTTCACTATCAACTAATACTTGTGCATATACGTTACCATACTTCACTAATAACTGTGTTTTAATATCTCGTTCTGAAAGTTCAATTTGATATTTACCATATGTACTATCGATAATTGGTTCCATATCTATATTTGTACCATCAAATAATTTCGTAGCATCTTGTTTAATTTTGATTGGGGAAACATTCACTTTATTCCCGGTCGCAAACACAGATGATACTTTATTATTTTTAGTAGATAATAAATAATAATGTTCTTTATTTTTAAAGACATAATTCTTTCTATCATGCTCTGCCTTATATACTCTATCTGGTTGGCCTAAATCTTTAATGACATCACCTATATTTTTATGAATATAAGTACCTACACCCTTTTTTAACTTAGCATTACCAGTGGATTTATCAGCTTGTTCCTGATAATAATTTTGATCTGCTTTATCATGCGAGTAGTTTGGATTCTTTAAGACATCAAATTCTAATTTAGGAGAATAGAATAAATAAAAGAGTACAATAATTAAAATAGTGATTGCTACAACTTTAATAATAATATTCTTCAACTATTTACCTCCTTTTTTACTCCTATCGTCAATTATATCATTTTACATTAAAACTTTTAGTTAAATCAATCGAAATATGAAGATTCTTCCTAAATTTAAATGTACATTGCAACATTTATACTTTTATCATAAAATAAAGTTAAAGGTTCATAGAGGGAGGAAATATACATGGTTTTTGATAATACAGGTCTTGATAAGGTTATCATTCAACAAGAACTATTAAAAGACATTATGAATAAGCATGGATTTATTGCAGGTGGACACTGGGATTATGAACGTATCACTTATGATTTTAAATATGAAATAAGTGAAGGTATATATTACTTAAGAATTCCTGGTTACGCACTTAAAGGGGACATCGGTGCTAACAATGCAACAATTCAATTAATGGATCCTTATCTAGGTAAACATTACTATCCAACTGGTGTTGAATATGGTGATGACGAAATTTATCCTGACAATTTAGTTGCACACTGTAATTTATTAATTGAAAGAATCACGTCAGATATTACTGCATTAAATACATTAGGTGCACATTAATTAAACAAATTATAAAAAAGATTAAGAGACGTGAATCATCACGTCTCTTAATTTATATTCTTTTAACAAAGAGGTACTCATATGAAAAAATGGATTAACAAACGTAACATAAGCATATTTATTATCGTACTTTTAGCAATTTTATTTATTTATTTTATTATACCTATATCCATACCTTTAATTTCAGCTTTTGTCATTGCGCTAGCTTTTAATCCATTAGTTAATAAATTAGCTACTAGAATTAATAGCCGTAAATGGAGCGTAACGATTATTTATACTTTACTTTTCACTATTTCGGCTTTTTTAATTTATCTCTTTATGACAAAGTTAATTGATCAAATCGTATTATTTGCAAAAGATTTACCTAATAAAATAAATAAACTTGTTGCTGTTATTGACCAATATAACGACAAAATGAAAGCAGTATTACCGGATGATATGGCTGTGACGATAAATAAAGAATTACAAAACTTCGTCGTTTCTATGAGAGATTCTATTACGCATTACTTCAGTGTTCAAAATATAACAGAAGTTGTGTCGTCATTACCTGGATTTATCATCAGTTTAGTTGTCTTTCTCGTCGCTTTATTCTTATTTATGTTAGAACTACCTAACATTCACAAATTTATAAGAAAGCACTTGTATCCTAACACTTATAAGCAAGCGTTAAATTTATATACGACAATTAATCAGTCAGTAATTGGTATGTTAACCGCTACTGTCGTATTAAGTTTTATTACTTGGGCGTTTACTTATATTGGTCTATTAATAATAGGCGTAGAATCAGCATTAATTATTAGCTTATTCATTTGGTTTGTTGATATTCTACCAATTATCGGCGCAACTGGATTTACAATTCCATGGGCAATTTATGCTTATGTTGTTGGTGATCCAACGTTAGGCATACAACTCATCATATTATCGATTGTGCTACTTGTTCAAAGAAAAATATTAGAACCTAAAATATTTGGAACTGGTGTTGGACTAACACCGCTACCTACTTTAATTTCAATGTTTATCGGTTTAAAATTAATGGGATTCATTGGTTTCTTTATCGGTCCTTTAATTTTAATAGTCTTTAAAACAATCTTTGAATCTGGATTAATTAAAACAGATTTCAAAATATAAATAGTAAATGATAAAAAATAAGGACAATTAAGTCGAGTGACTTAATTGTCCTTATTCTTAATGTCCTAAAATTGCTTTAATCATTGATGTTGTTTCTCCACCATGATAGAAAACATATAATAGTAGATAAACTGCAACACCTGTTATAGCTGTACAGAACCAGATGATTGATGTAACTGGTCCAAATTTACGATGGCGGTCTAATTTATTTTTTAGTCCTAAATAAATTGTATATATTCCCATAATTGCCCCAACTGTAGCTAGCGTAATATGGAATATTAAAAATATTGTATAGTAAATCTTGATATTATCTGGACCACCGAAAGAAGTATTCCCAATAAATATTGTTCTACTAGCATAAATGGTAAAGAATATAACAGCAGAAACTGCCGCTGAAAGCATGAATTTTTTATGTGTTTCTATTTTCTTTTGAGTGATGAAGTACCATCCTATTGCGATTAAAACTGCACTTAAAACTATAAAAAAGGTACTTATCGTTGGTAATATAGGTAAGTTCATTTACATACATCCTATCTAAATTGATTATATAATGCTTTTTGTTCTTGTAATTTTCTTAAACTATCTTCAGTAATTTGCTTTTCATTTTTGCGTTCATAACGGAACCATTTCATAAATATGATATATAAATAAATTCCAAATACAATTTCTTGCATTACTTTCATTATGACGCCACCAGTTTGTTGATCTTCTAAAGGTGTAAAGTTTGTAAAGTATTCTGGTCCTGAAATGCCTGAGCCTTGAACTACGCTATTTAAAGTATCAGTCGGTACACAAAGTGTCATTGCACCTAACCATGCCTCTCCTGACGTATATGTGTCATACATAGCATTACTATTAAATATAATTAAACCACATGATGGTGTTAACAAAACACCAATAAAGAAAATGTATAATATTTTTTTAATGCTCGTCATCTGATTATCTTCAGGAATGTGTTTATTAAAAATAGGATGCCACATAAACCAAGCACTTATAAATAAAATGATTGTATACAAATCATGTAGAACAACATCTTGTTTTAACGTATCAAGTACTAATGGAATATGGTAAATAGAGAATAAACCATTAAATAGTATGATTGCTAATATTGGTTTAGTAAATAAATTGACAATATTTTTGATAATTGGAAGTTCTTCAACATATTTAATAATATACGCTGGTATAGCAAAAAACAACATCGGTACAACAATTAAAAATAGTATAGCCATTTGAAGCATATGGAAACTAAAAATAATATGTGACAATAAATTAATCGGTCCACCTTTTAATAAATAGATGGTCAACATTAAAATGACAAATAATATTGCTTCGCCCTTTCTTAAAGGCCTTCCATTTGGAATATCTTTGTACCACTTACCACAAATTAAAAAATATAAAATGATAACGGCAAGTACCCCTACAAAAAAGAACGGTGTCCAGTTTGCCCAAAATCCAAATATTGATATTGAGGTTAAGTTACCCATCTTCAATACACTTCCTCATCAAGTCATTACTCTTATTATAAAATTTAATGCTCAGTTAAACAACCCAACAATATAAATAGTTATGACAATGATATGACCAATTTCAAATACGTACTATCTCTTTATACATTTAACAGAAAAAAATTAGAGCTAAGACAATTATGTCCTAGCCCCTTTAAATATTATTTAGTTTTAACGAACAATGGATCGCCTAACCAAACAATATAAATAAATGTTACAACAAATGATAAACCAAAGAAAATTCCGGTAATCATAAATAACTTTGAAATACCATGTTTTTCAGTTTTCATATGCATGAAATAATAGAATTGTAATATCACTTGTATAACTGCTAACCCAAGTATCGTTGGGATAACAAATTCTTTCGGAAGTTCTGCAGCTACTAAAGCGAAAGCAATAAATGTAACAAAAATCATTATTGCAAAATTAGTAACTTGCAAACGCATTTCTTGCATGTTTTTTCGTTGTTTATACGATTTCAGTGCTTGTGCGTCATGATTTAATTGTTGGCTCATATTATCCTAACGCTCCCATCAAGTATACTACTGTAAAGATGAACACCCACACTACATCAATGAAGTGCCAATACAAAGCAGCAGTATTAAATTTATGTGCATTATAAATATTTAATCCTCTAGCTTTATTACGGATAAGTAATAGTGTGAACCATACTAGGCCTAAAAGTACATGGAATCCGTGTGTTCCTACTAAGAAGTAGAAGGCACTACCAAATGCACTAGAACGGAATGTATGACCTTGATGAACATATTCTACGAACTCATAAATTTCTAATCCTAAGAAACCTAGCCCTAATAAAACTGTAATGCCAATCCAAAGGAATACACCTTTAACATTAAAGTTTCTCAAATGATACATTGCATAAACACTTGTTAATGATGATGTTAATAATAACATCGTCATTACGAACGCTAATGGAAGATGGAATAAATCTTTAGCTAATATATGATCTTCACTAGGTACAGCATCTTTTAGTGCTAAATATGTTGCAAATAATGAAGCGAATAAAGCTACTTCACCACCTAAGAAAACCCAAAATCCAACGAGTTTATTTTTTCCTTCTAAAGATGCCGTTTCAGGATGATCTGGCCAATTGTCAGCTGTGAATTTAAATTCTTCTTTTGACATTAACGTTCACCCCTTTCATATTCAATTAACTCTTCTTTTGAAATATGGTGACCTAAATCGTCTTTTAATGATCTATACATCATGCTTCCTGCTGTAATACCTAAACCAATAATCAGTACATATATTGCCCAAGGTTTTTCATGTAAATCTTTAACTGCAGCTAGTGCCCATTCTTTACCATCTGCAAAGTACATTGCTCCAAATGCTGCTACGAATAAACCGAAAGCTTGCATAAATGGTACGAATGAATTGTTAGGCATATGAATTTCATCCAGTGATTCTGCAGGAAGAATTTTTCCATCACCTTGTTTTTTCTCAATCCAAAATGCGTCTAAACCACGAACTAATGGTGTTTGAGCAAAGTTATAATGAGGTGTTGGTACTGGCAATGACCATTCTAAAGTACGGCCATCTCCCCAAGCATCTCTTCCAACTTTTTTACCTTTAGCTAAAGTTACAATAACGTTTGATACTTCAAGTATAACAGCGATTGCCATCAATACTGCACCAATTGAAGAAACTAAGTTAGGAATATCGTATCCTTGTCCTGGTAGGTATGTAAATACTCTACGAGGCATTCCCCACAATCCTAAGAAATGCTGAATTAAGAATGTTAAATGGAAACCTATAAAGAATAACCAGAATGTTATTTTACCTAATTTCTCACTGAGCATTTTCCCAGCAATTAATGGGAACCAATAATGTAACCCAGCTAATAAGGCGAATACGACACCACCAACAATAACGTAATGGAAGTGAGCTACGATAAAGTATGAGTCATGTAATTGATAGTCAGCAGGTGCTGATGCTTGCATGACACCTGTTACCCCACCCATAACGAATGATGGTATAAAGAATAAAGAATATAACATCGGTGTTGTAAACTCGACACTACCGCCCCATACAGTGAGTAGCCAGTTAAATATTTTAACACCTGTAGGTACTGCAATTGCCATAGTAGCAACAGCAAATATTGCGTTAGCAACTGGGCCTAAACCAACTGTAAACATATGGTGAGCCCATACCATGAATCCTAAGAAACCTATTAAAACTGTAGCAAATACCATTGCTGAATAACCAAATAATCGCTTTCTAGCAAACACTGGTATGATTTCAGAGAATATACCAAATGCTGGTAACACTAAAATATAAACTTCTGGGTGTCCAAAAATCCAGAATAAATGTTCCCAAATAATTGTGTTACCACCTTGAGACGCTACAAAGAATGAAGTTCCGAACATTCTATCGAAAATTAATAAGAATAATCCTATTGTTAATGGCGGAAATGCGAATACGATTAATGTTGAAGCAACAAATGTTGTCCAAGTCATAAGTGGCATACGCATATACGTCATACCAGGTGCTCTCATATTAACAATAGTAGCAACAAAGTTAATACCAGCAATTAAAGTACCAGCACCTGAAATTTGTAAACCTAGTGCATAGAAGTTAATACCATGTCCAGCTGATTCAAGAGACAAACTTGCGTAAGAAGTCCAACCAGCATTTGGTGCACCGCCAAGAATCCAAGATAAGTTTAGGAAAATTCCTCCAAAGAAGAATAACCAGAATCCTAACGCATTCAAGAATGGAAATGCAACATCTCTTGCACCAATTTGTAATGGAACAACTGCATTCATATAACCGAATAATAAAGGCATAGCGGCTAAGAAAATCATTGTTGTACCGTGCATTGTTATAATTTCATTAAACAGTCCAGCCGAAACAAAGTCATTTTCTGGAACTGCTAACTGGATACGAATTAACATTGCTTCAATACCACCAACAGCAAAGAACAATCCTCCAGCAATTAAATATAAAATAGCAATTTTTTTGTGGTCAACTGTTGTTAAGAAGTCCCATACAGTCGATCCAAACCCCTTTTTACTTTGAGTAGACACTAGAGTAACCTCCCTTTCAATTCTTACTTATCAACTTTTCGTTCCATTAAGTAGGCAGATAAAGCATCAATGTCCTCATCAGAAACTTTATATTGACCAGTCATTTTGTTACCAGGTTTTATACTTTCTGGGTCTTTAATCCATTTTTTAAGGTTCTTATCATCATGTTTTAAATAACCAGCGATTAATTCACGATCACCAAAGTTAGTTAAGTTTGGACCTTTTGCAGCTTTACCAGTTGGTGTTACTGCGTGACATCCTGCACATGATTTATTAAATACCTTTTCACCTTCTTTAGCTTGACTAGAAGTCGCAGCTACAGGTTTATCAACGGATTTCATATTTTTAACCCATTTATCAAAATCTTTCTGAGGTAAAGCTTTTACTTTAAAGTCCATCAATGCATGGGAAGGACCGCAAAGCTCTGCACATTTACCATAGAATAAATTTTTGACTTCTTTAGCTTTGTCATTATTGAATTCCAAGTAGAATTTATTAATACCTTCTACGTTTGTATCCATTTTACCTCCAACTGCCGGTACCCAGAATGAGTGTTTTACGTCAGCTGAATGTAATCTGAAGTAAACCTTTTTATCTGTTGGTACAACCAGTTCTTGGCTGGTAACAATTTTTTCATTTGGATAACTAAATTCCCACCAATAAAGATTTGCCGTAACGTCAATCACAAGTTCCTTACTTTTACCTTTTTCATCCACTTTATCTATTGCTTTAGTATCGCCTAATGAAAAAGTAAGCATAACTGTAGGAATGGCTAAAATAATAAGCAATACAATTGGAATAATAGTCCAAAGTAATTCTAATTTGTGATTACCTTCGACGTCTTTAGGCACAAAATCTTCACCTAACTTTTTACGACGGAATTTAAGCATCGCAATTAAGAAAATAACAACAACTACGACAATAACTAGTAACATAATGCCAATGGAAAGCATTAATAAAAAGAATTGTTTATCAGCTACTTCACCGCCTGGACGAAGAACTGATAAATGTGGTTCACCACACCCTGCAAGAACAAACAACAGTGCAACAAGTAAACCGAACATTTTCGTGTTTTTTAAACGTGTCTTCATTCGTTTAACCCCTCTCATGCATTGATTCATTCATAAAAAATTAATTATATTAATTGTATAACAGTTACGATTACTGTCATTACAAAGAAAATAACAAGATAATTTAAAGAAAAAACAAACATGCTCGTTGCCCATTTTGATCTATTAATTTCTTTTTTAAACCCATATAAAGCTAATAACATCCATCCCAAATTGAGCAATGTTGCAATAACAATAAACACTATTCCTAATTGTGACATTAAGAAAGGTATTGGTAATAATAAAGCTACCCATAACAGCATACTTAATCGTGTTCTATTGAAACTTTTAACTGCTGGTAACATTGGTATTTTAGCCAATGCATATTCATCTTTACGACGATATGCTAAAGCGTAAAAATGCGCAGGTTGCCAAGCAAATAACACTAAAAATAACGTCCAAGCTAATGGGCTTAATGTTTGATCGATACTTGCCCAACCGATTAATGGTGGTATCGCACCAGGAAAACTCCCCACAACTGTATTCCATACAGTATGTCTTTTTGACCAAATTGAATATAAAACGACGTAACCAAATATCCCAAGTAAACCTATGATGCCCGTCGGTATGTTAATCATAAATAATAGGATTTCACCTACTATCATTAATAAAAAACTTAATTGAATTAAGTGACGATCACTAATTCGATTATTAACTGTCGGTCTTTTTTGTTTAGATGGCATAATAGAGTCGATGTCTTGGTCGTAATAATTATTTATCGCACAAGCACCGCCCATAATAAGTGTGGATCCTACAATCATTAATAAAACAATCGGTAAACTTTGGAAGAAGTTAAATCCACCAAATACAATTGCAAGCCAAGCACCTGCAAACGTTGGTATTAAGTTCCCTTGAACTAGCCCCATCTTAATGATGGCTTTAAATTCATTTAACGAGATTCGACTCGTATTTATCTCTTTTTCAGAAGTCGCACTATATTGATTATGTTGCAATTCTGTCCCTCCTTCCATTATCTTTCACATATAACTCAATGATATATGAAAATTGTCACATAATCTATATATTTTTGAAACAAAATTTTGACATTTTAGTACTCTTATAAAAGAACGCCCTATTAAAAAGTCATTATTGTGTAACATTTATAATGCCTATTCATTGTTATAATATAGATATTAGTGTTTTAATTAGAAACGTATTAATACAGATTATTTCCTTAATACAACTTTCTCTTAAATTCTATCATATTTTTAGATATAAATAAGGTTTATTTTAGAAATAAAACCCATTTTATAGTAGCTTAAATATGGATTATAATAAATCTTGAGGTGTTCATATTGTTTAATGATAAATTCTTAAAGTGGCTATCCACAATAACAACAATAGTGATGTTGTTTGTACAACTAGGAGGATCTTTAGTTACGAAGACAGGTTCTGCTGATGGTTGTGGTAATTCTTGGCCACTTTGTCACGGCTCCGTTATACCTGCTGATTGGCCAGTTGATACGATAATTGAATTAGCACATAGAGGTGTATCCGGATTAGCACTTATTTTAGTTTGTTTACTCTCATATATAAGTTGGGTGAAAATCGGCCATATTAGAGAAGTCAAACCACTTGCTATTACAAGTATTGCATTTATTTTTGCTCAAGCATTAATTGGAGCTGCAGCTGTTATTTGGCAACAAAATGACTTTATACTTTCTTTACATTTTGGTATTTCACTTATAAGCTTTGCTTCAGTATTATTGCTAACTTTAATTATATATGAAGTAGATAAAAAATTCGAAGCAGCGAGCTTAGTCATCGATAAACATTTAAAAATGCATACGTATGGTGTTGTTTTTTACATCTACATCGTCATCTATTCTGGCGCTTTAGTTAGACACGCAAATGCCAGTCTTGCTTGCTTAAGTTGGCCATTTTGTCGTAATGATAGTATCGGTTTACCGCAAAACTTTTATGAATGGATTCAAATGTCTCATCGTACTTTAGCATTTATCATATTCATTTGGATTTTATATATCTTTATATACGCATTCAAAAATTACGCAAAATATCGTGTAATTAAATATGGTTGGGCATTAGCATTTATATTAGTTTGTTTACAAGTTACAACTGGTGCTTTATCAGTAATTACGAGAGTTAATTTATTCATAGCATTACTTCACGCATTATTCATTACATTGTTATTTGGTTTGCTATGTTACTTTATTATGCTTATCTCTCGTTCAAAACGAAATACTTAATCCACAATAAAAAGCCTATTCATTTTTTCATTACGAAAAGATGAATAGGCTTTTTATATTTATTCTGCTTTATCAATTGTGATAATTAAATCTTGTGTTTGAATGCTATCTCCTGCTTGAACGTAAATATTAGAAATCGTTCCGTCAAATGGTGCTTGAATTGTTGTTTCCATCTTCATTGCTTCTGTAATAATCAATGCGTCACCTTGTTTGACTTCGTCGCCTTGTTTAACTTTAACTTCTGAAATCGTACCAGGCATTTGTGCTCCAATATGAGATTCGTTACTTAAATCTGCTTTTTGAAGTACAGCATCTGAAACTTTAACATGTTCATCTTTAACGTATACTTTTCTTGGTTGACCATTTAATTCAAAGTATACCCAACGATGTCCATCTTCATAAACATGTCCAATAGATAATAATTTTACAATTAAAATTTTACCTTTATCAATTGTGATTTCTACTGTTTCATTTTTAGCCATTCCGAATAAGAATGTTGGTGTATCTAATAATGATAGGTTACCGAAACTTTCATTCGTTTTCGTATATTGCTCAAAAACTTTAGGGTAAATCGCATAACTAATTAAATCTTGTTCTGTAACTTCACTTTGTTGTTTCTGTTGTAATTCTTTTCTTAAATCGTCAAAGTCAATTGGATCTAATAATTCTCCAGGTCGTTTATCAATTGCTTTTTGACCTTTTAAAATAACTTTTTGTAATTCTTTATTAAAGCCATTTACTGGTTGTCCAATTTCACCTTTAAAGAAAGATACAACTGACTCAGGGAAATCTAGCGAACGACCTCTTTTAATAACGCTTTCTTCATCAAGGTCATTTTGTACCATGTAAAGCGCCATATCTCCTACTACTTTTGAAGAAGGTGTTACTTTAACTATATCTCCAAATAATAAGTTTACGCGTTTATACATATCTTTAACTTCATTAAATCTTTCACCTAATCCGAGACTTTTTGCTTGTTGGCTTAAATTAGAATATTGCCCACCTGGCATTTCATGTTGATAAATTTCTGTATGTGGTGAACGAATATCACTTTCAAAGTCAGAATAGTAATTTCGAACTGTATCCCAGTATTGAGACAATCTTTCTAATCCATCAATATTTGTTCTTACGTCTCTTTCGTTACCACTTAAAGCGTAGTATAAAGAGTTAGCTGAAGGCTGAGAAGTTGTACCACTCATACTTGCTACAGCAGTATCTATTACATCCACTCCAGCTCTAATCGCACTTTGATAAATTAATAAACCATTTCCACTCGTATCATGTGTATGCAAATGAATTGGAATATCGATATGCGTTTTTAATTCACTAATTAACTCATAAGCAGCTTTAGGTTTTAATAAACCTGCCATATCTTTAATACCTAAAATATGAACGCCTTCACTTTGTAATTCTTTAGCTAAATTAATGTAATAATCTAAAGTATAAACATTAGATCTTTCCGGATTTAAAATGTCACCCGTGTAACAAATCGCACCTTCTGAAATTTTTCCAGATTTTTGAACCGCTTCATTCGCTACTTTCATTTGATCTAACCAGTTTAATGAGTCAAAGATTCTGAATACATCTATTCCTGCATCAGCACTTTCTCTAACAAATTTTTCGATAACATTATCTGGATAGTTTTTATATCCTACAGCATTAGAAGCTCTTAATAACATTTGGAACAGAACATTCGGTATTTTCTTACGTAATCTTGTTAAACGTTCCCACGGATTTTCTTTTAAGAAGTTATAAGCAACATCAAACGTTGCACCGCCCCACATTTCTAATGAGAATGCATCATTTAAATACTTTGCAGTTTCTGGCGCAATTTTCAACATGTCATATGTTCTCATACGTGTCGCTAATAAAGATTGATGTGCATCTCTAAAAGTTGTATCTGTAAGTAATACTTCTTCTTGTTCTTTCAACCATTTACTTACGCCTTCTGGTCCATGTTGTTCTAGTATTTGTTTTGTACCAGATAAATTCGCTAATTCTTCGTTTGTAACTTCTTTAATTTTGAATTTTTCAAAATGTGGTTTTTCACGCTTTTCTACACCTGGAAAACCATTAACTGAGATATTACCAATATATTGTAGTGTTTTCGTACCTCTGTCTCTTGAAGGTGTAATATCAAAAAGTTCTGGATTGTTTTCTAAGAATTTCGTTGTATAAGTACCTTTAGCAAATTTCTCATGATTAACAACGTTATATAAGAACGGTATATTTGTTTTAATACCTCTTATTCTCATTTCTTTAAGAGAACGAAGCATTTTCTCAGTTGCTTGTCTTAACGTTATCGCATGTGTTGATACTTTTACTAATAAAGAATCATAGTATGGTGAAATTTCAGCACCTTCAAATCCATCACCAGCATCCAATCTAACACCAAACCCACCACTAGAACGGTATGCAATAATTTTACCTGTATCTGGCATAAAATCATTTGATGGATCTTCTGTTGTAATACGACTTTGTATGGCATAGCCGATTGTCTTGATATCTTCTTGTTTAGGCATTTCAATTTTGTCGCCAAATAATGATTCACCAGCTGCTACTAGAATTTGTGTTTTTACGATATCAACGCCCGTAACCATTTCTGTAATTGTATGTTCTACTTGAACACGTGGATTCACTTCAATAAAGTAGTATTCATCCCCTGATACTAAAAATTCTACAGTACCAGCATTTACATAGCCGATTTTTTTCATTAAATCTAAAGCGGCATTACAAATACGATCTCTTAAGTCATCACTTAATGATACTGATGGTGCAACTTCTACGACTTTTTGATGTCTACGTTGTACTGAACAGTCCCTTTCATATAAATGAACAATATTGCCATGCTCATCGCCAATAATTTGTACTTCAATATGTTTTGGTTGATCTATGTATTTTTCGACATAAACTTCGCTACTTCCAAATGATTTATTAGCTTCTGATTTAGCTCTTTGATACGCGTCTTCTAATTCACTTGCTTTGTTTACAATACGCATACCTTTACCGCCACCACCTGAAATGGCTTTGATTATAATTGGAAACCCACTCTCTTTAGAGAATGCTTCTACTTCTTCAAATGATTCAACTGCGCCTTGTGTTCCCGGAATGACAGGTAAATCTGCCGCCACAGCAGTTGCTCTTGCTTTTACTTTATCACCAAACATATCTAAATGTTTTAATTCAGGGCCTATAAACTTAATACCTTCTTCTGCACAGCGTTTCGCAAAAGTTTCATTTTCACTTAAAAATCCATAACCTGGATGAATTGCATCTACTTCTGCTTTCTTTGCGACTTTAATAATTGCCTCTATATTTAAATAACTTTCTGTTGGTCCAAGATTTTCATCCACTAAATATGATTCATCTGCTTTATATCTATGTAAAGCGCCTAAATCTTCGTTTGAATATATTGCTACTGTTTCAATGTTTAATTCAGTAGCTGCCCTAAAAATTCTAATTGCAATTTCGCCACGATTGGCTACTAATAATTTCTTAATTTTGCTCATAGTTTAAAGGCTCCCCTCAATGTATTTGAATTTTCTAAAAACGGTATATTATCTTATTATATAAAAAAAACGCGTTACATTCTACCGTAACGCGCTTTTTTTCTTAAATTTATTAAATAATCTGACTAATTATACACTTTATCGCCTTTTTTCATGTTGATCAATTCTAATTTGTTTAGCTGTTAAAAGTAATATTCCTGTTGCAATACTCAAACTGAGCATTGAAGAACCACCAAATGTCATAAACGGTAAAGGAACACCCGTTAATGGAATTGTTCCTGAAACACCACCTAAATTGACGAATGTTTGTATACCGATATAACTTGAAATACCTACACAAACTAGTTTAAAGAAATATGATTCCGTAAGTGCGGCATATAAAAATCCTTTATAAACAATGAAGAATAGTAAGCCGATAATAAATAACACGCCGACTAGTCCAAGCTCTTCAGCTATAACTGCAAATATAAAATCGGTATGTGGCTCTGGTAAATAACCTAATTTCATAATTCCGTTCCCTAAACCTTTACCAAAAAATCCACCATTACCAATCGCTAAAAGTGAATTAGCTAAATGGTAACCTATTCCACTTTCATAATTAAATGGATTTTCAAGTACATCGAAACGGGCTGTTTGGTGTGAAGATAAAATGCCACCTTTGAATACAATACTAAATATAATCAAAATGATGACACCAGCAAAAATAGGTCCGGACCATTTTAAAATTGCTTTAATACCAATACCTGAATATGCAAATATACAAAATACTATCATACATAGAATTAACGCTTGTCCTGTGTCATTTTGTAATAATACAAGACCGATACAAGCACCAATTAAGAACAAAGGCATCATTAGTGCAAGTTTAAATTGCTTTAGACGATTCTTTCTCTTATCAATAATAAAAGAAAGATATAAAATCATAGCAACTTTAAATAACTCTGATGCCTGTAAATTCATAAATCCTAAATTTATCCAACTTTTCGCGCCGTTAATTGAACTACCTACTAATAACGTCAAAACTAATAGTCCAAAAACAGTAAATATCATAATTTGTTGCACGCGTTTATTTTTCAAAATGTTAATGTGCATAAAATATGACATGAAAAATACAATGCCAAATCCAATTATACAGTACATTAATTGTCTAATAAAAAAGTATGTGCCCGGTACAGGCGTCCCACCTGTTAACGTACCTTTAGTAGCAGCAACCATACTTGCGCTATATACCATAACTAAACCGATGAAGCTTAAAATAATATACGTAATCAACAATGTAAAATCTATGTATTTAGAATAACTCTTTATGTAGCGAAAAAATCTCTTAATATAATCCATCTACTCATTCCAATTCTAAAAAAATAAGTCTAAAGAAAGATTTCTCCTCTCTAGACTTTGTATCATTTAAGCATTTGTGAAAGCATCATGCAATTTAGATAGTTCTTTTTCTAAACTTGCCATAAGTGTCTGACCCTTTTCTCTATCAACAAGTCCAATTTGTACTGCAAAATCAACTTCCTTTTGAAGACCAAACATTTGTGTATCTAAAACTTCTTCATATAAAGGACATGACGGCATTGTTAAATTATCCATTTGCACTTTAATTAATTGAAGAATTTTTTCAGAATCAATATATAATTGGTCATATGCCTTTTGACAAATTTCTGAATCGTAATGCATGACATACTCCCCCTTAACTTTTAATTTCTATACTTTTAAAATTTTAGCCTAGAAATGTTAAAATTGCAAGTGAAAACAGAACGTTCTTCAATATAAATATGTTAAAATTAAAATGTAAGAGTGATAGGAGTGAATAAATTGATACAAATCAAAGGGAATTCTAAATTTAATATTACGCTAGATGCGACGACTTGGATTTTCGACGATCGCAAAGTTAAAATTGAAGATTTAGAAAAAGGTATATTCAATGGTGAAAGACCAATTGAATTTGAAAACAACGTCGCATGGAATCGCGCAATTTTAGAAGGGGCAACGATGCCACCAACATTAAATAGCGAAACAACTTATAAAAAGCGTTCATTTTTAGAAGAAACTTTCGTGATTAATGCAATGCCGTTTATTAAAAACTCTGAGCCAAACGATGATGCAACAAAAGTCATTTTAAAAAATGATAACGATTCTATAGAAATTCCAATCGAAGACTGGCCATATTTATTTTTCCATTTTTCTAAAGAAGGTAAAATGATCTATAAAGATGGAAAAATTGATGCTTTTGTATATGATCAAGAAAATGGATATCGAAGTAAATTCAGTTATGTCGCTGAAATAGAGGTCGTATAAATATGATTATGAAAGCTAAATGTATTATATGTGATAAGATTGTCAACTTAGACTCTAAATCAAAAGAAGCTAAACGACTACGAAATCACCCTATTCGTACATTTATGTGTGATGATTGTAAAGCAAAATTAGATCAACCAAAATCTTAATCATAAACAAAAAGAAACACAGCTATAACAATTGTTATAACTGTGTTTCTTTTTGTTTTCTTAGCTTCACTTCTCACTACTACGTTCTTTATGAAGTCTGTAGCGGTATAGACCTAGTACGATTGCCGCGATAATCAAGCTTTCCCCTACAGGTAAAAACACTGCAAGAAATGTTAATAATAGGCAACCAATAAACAGTAAAATATAAATAATTATGTTTTGCCAAAACTTAAGTTTTCTAGCGAATCCTAAATTATAAACAATCGCGCTTAATACGAATATTGTTAATAATAGTAACCACATGCCTAGTTCTGGGTTCTCATCTACTCTAAATAATTTACCGAAAAATGAAAGTCTATCTGTAGGGTTCACACTTACATCTTTAGCGACAAAGAGCATCTAGATCACTCCTCTTCTTGTTCAGCCATTTTATTTCTCTTTTGAGCTCTTTCTCTTTCAGATTTATCTAAAATTTTCTTTCTTAAACGAATAGATTCAGGTGTTACTTCTACTAATTCATCATCATTTAAGTATTCTAAAGCTTCTTCAAGAGTTAAAATTCTTGGTTTTTTCATTGTAGTTGTTTGTTCTTTAGTAGCTGAACGAATGTTGTTAGCCGCTTTAACTTTTGTAATGTTTACAGTTAAGTCGTTATCACGTGTATTTTCCCCAACAATCATACCTTCATAAACTTCAGTACCTGGTTCCATAAAGTTTACGCCTCTATCTTCTAAGTTCAAGATAGCGTATGTGCTTGTTACACCTTTATCGATTGATACAAGTACACCATTTCTTCTACCGCCAATACGACCTTTAATTCTTGGACGATATGAATCGAAAGTATGGTTGATGATACCATATCCGCGTGTCATAGACATAAATTCAGTTGAATAACCGATTAATCCACGAGCAGGAACCATAAATGTTAATTTAGTTTGTCCATTTTCGTTAGATTGCATATCTAGCATTTCACCTTTACGAGAACCTAATGATTCAATAATAGCACCTGTATATTCATCAGGAACATCGATTTGAACACGTTCGTAAGGTTCACATTTAACGCCATCAACTTGTTTAATGATAACTTGAGGTTTTGAAACTTGTAATTCAAATCCTTCACGTCTCATGTTTTCAATTAGAATAGATAAATGAAGTTCACCACGTCCAGAAACGATCCATGAATCAGGTGTCGCTTGTTTAACACGTAATGAAACGTCTGTTTCTAATTGCATTTCTAATCTTTCTTCAATTTTACGAGCAGTTACATATGTGCCCTCTTTACCAGCAAATGGTGAATTGTTAACTGAGAATGTCATTTCTAATGTTGGTTCGTCAATACGTAAAACAGGTAAAGCTTCTACATGATCTTGAGGCGTAACTGTTTCACCAACGTTAATATCTTCCATACCACTTAATGCAATTAAATCACCAGCGTATGCTTCTTCAATTTCTACACGGTTTAAACCGAAGAAACCAAAGACTTTTGATACTCTAAAGTTTTTAATTGTGCCATCAAGTTTAACAAGTGATACTTGTTGTCCAACTTTGATTGTTCCTCTGAATACACGACCAATACCGATACGACCAACATAGTCATTATAATCTAACAATGCTACTTGGAATTGTAATGGTTCATCTCTATTATCAATTGGTGCAGGAACATAATCTAAAATCGTTTCATATAAACATTGCATGTTTTCATCTTGTTTTTCAGAATTTAAACTTGCAGTACCACTTAAAGCTGATGCGTAAACAACTGGGAAGTCTAATTGCTCATCATTTGCATCAAGTTCAATAAATAAGTCTAGTACTTCATCAACAACTTCTTCTGCTCTTGCTGAAGGTTTGTCAATTTTATTTACTACGACAACTGGTTTTAAATTTTGTTCTAATGCTTTTTTAAGCACGAATCTTGTTTGAGGCATAGTTCCTTCATATGCATCAACAACAAGTACAACGCCGTCTACCATTTTCATGATACGTTCAACTTCTCCACCGAAGTCAGCGTGTCCAGGTGTATCTAATATATTAATACGGTGATCTTTATAATTAATTGCCGTATTTTTTGCTAATATTGTAATTCCTCTTTCTTTTTCTAAATCATTTGAATCCATTGCACGTTCTGCAACATGTTCATTCTCACGGAAAATACCTGATTGTTTTAATAATTCATCTACTAGTGTTGTTTTACCGTGGTCAACGTGGGCTATAATTGCAATGTTTCGTACATTCTCTCTTAAATTAGTCATGCAAAAAATTTCCTCTCCAATTAAAATTTATCGATTTTTATATTTATAACTAGATAATTATAACATACATCCTTAGAAAAATAACTACTATTGAACACTTTTACTCAAATTTCCTTTTTCTCTTAAATAATTCTTTAATGAGTTGCAGTTGATTTTTATCAAAATGTAACGCATAATAAAATAATGAAAACGGTTAAAGGATGGATATAAATGAAAAAATCTAAAGCAATATTTGTCATACTTGCTTTATTTGTAACATTTCTCCTTTTAGTGTTTAGTTTTGCATTAGCAGAAGGCTCTATACTCTTTATGTTGTTAGCTGTTTTATTAATAGTCGCAACTATGGGTTACGGTTTTACACTTAAAAAGAAATATCGAGAAAACGGCTGGTTATAATTCTAATGGACATATTGAAAAGATGCGAATCGATTTCGCATCTTTTTTATTTATACTATAACTTTATGAATTACTTATGAATTTTCCTTAAATCTTTCGGTATGAATTTTTTCTAATAGTGTCTGATGTGGTAAAAAGTATTCATTTAATAGTTCTTTATGAATTTTTTGATTGCCGATTAAAACCGAATTTGATCCAAGTATATTTAACTTTTCGCCTAATTGATTCGTAGCGACCCCACCGACTTCTTCAAGAATAATCAAACCACCTGCAAAGTCCCATGGATGCAATCTCATCGTTAAATAAGCACTCGTAATACCTTGAGCAACATACGCAAAGTCTAACGCCGCAGAACCATAAGATCTCATACTTCTAGCTTCTTCTACAATCGGATTATATATGGCAGATAACTTTTCTTTCGTTAGCCAAATTGGATTTGTAGATATTAAGCTTGTTTTTAAGTCAGTATCTTTTATATGTTCTAAAGCTTGATCGTTTAACCAAGCTCCTTCTCCTGCCAAAGCGTGATACATCTTATCATTCATAACATCGTATACGAATCCCGCATATTTTTCACCATCTATATAAATTCCGATTGAAATAGCAAAATTTTCTTTTTGATGTACAAAATTTAAAGTTCCGTCTATAGGATCAACTATCCATAAGACCCCTTTTGTATCTTTAATATCTTGACCATGTCCTTCTTCACCTAAAATGCGATGTTGAGGATATTTATTTAAAATATTATTACAAATTAATGCTTCTGTTTCTTTATCTATATTTGTGACTAAATCATTAGGATTGGATTTCGTTTCAATCTGTAATTCATCATTTATAGATTCTCTAATTTGTTTTCCTGCTTCTTCAATGATTTGATATGCGAATTTGTATATTTCCATCACAATACCCCCTATGTTATTTTTATATTAGCATTGTTCTTTATATTTTCAAAAATAATTATGATAAAATACATTTATAGTAAGACAGTAATAAGGAGGACAACTATGACTAAGTATACGTTTAAACAAAAAGATTTTAAAGTTTTTAGTGTTGACGGTTTAGAAAATAGAATGGAAGCACTTGATGAAAGAGTAAGACCTCAATTAAACGCATTAGGCGAAAAATATGCTAAATATTTAACTGATCATACTGGTGATGACTTTTATTATCATGTTGCTAAACATGCACGAAGAACTGTAAACCCACCTAAAGATACTTGGGTAGCATTTGCTACAAACCAACGTGGTTATAAAATGTTACCACATTTCCAAATCGGTTTATTTGAATCACAACTTTTTATAATGTTTGGAGTTATGCATGAAAATAAAAATAAAGGTCAAATGGCTGATTTCTTAAGTAAAAATATCAATTTATTAGAATCTTTACCTAGCGACTATTCGTTATGCTTTGATCATTATAATATTGATAAATCTCCAATTGATTCCTTAACTACTGATGATTTAAAACATCATATTAAACGACTTAGAGATGTTAAAAAAGCAGAATTCTTTGTAGCTAGAACGTTAGATCCTAAATCTGAAATATTTAAATCAGACAAAACATTTACAGATTTTCTAAATGAAACTTTTGATGAACTTTTAAAATTTTATAGTTAAAAACAAATGCCAATTTCAGAAGTCTGAAATTGGCATTTCAGAGTGTCGACAAAGTCTCAGACTTTGCCGGCATTTTTTATGCGCATGCTTTCCGCGGGCATGTTCTCAGCCTGTAGTCTTCGAATCATGCTTTTCCCGCAGGAGTCAGCGCTAAAAAAATACCAAATATTAACAAACTATTTTATAATATAGATGAAAATTTATTCAGGAGTTGATTCTATGTTAAACAAATCTACTGATAAACGTGACCAATATGAAATGATTTCTGTTTCAGAATTGGTACCTAAAAATCATTTATTAAGAAAAGTTGATAAAGTATTGGATTTAAACTTTGTTTATGAACTTGTTGAAGATAAATATTGTTTAGATAACGGACGTCCTTCTATTGATCCCGTAATATTAGTTAAGATATTACTTATTCAAAGATTGTTTGGCATAAAATCAATGAGACAAACTATCAAAGAAATTGAGACTAACGTTGCTTACCGTTGGTATTTAGGATTCAGCTTTCTTGATAAAGTACCACACTATGGTACATTCAGTAAAAATTATACTAGACGATTCCATGATACTGATTTGTTTGAACAAATATTCGAGAGAATATTACAAATAGCGATTAAGAATAATTTAATTGACCACTCAACTTTATTTATTGATTCAACTCATATAAAAGCTAATGCGAATAAAAATAAATATATAAATCAAGTTGTAAAGAAGGACACATTACATTTCCAAGAAGAACTTAATAAAGAAATCAATCAACAGAGATTATCACAAGGAAAAAAGCTTTTAAAAAATAAGAAAAAGGAGGAATTTAAAAACAAGAAAGTCAGTACTACAGATCCAGATGCTGGTTATTATGTTAAAGGTGAAAGAGAGAAACAATTTGCTTATAGTTTACATAGTTGTGTAGATAGAAATGGATTTATCATTGATCAACATGTGACACCTGGAAATGTTCATGATAGTACACAGTTGAAACCTATGGTTGAAAGATTAGAAGCAAAAAATATGTTACCTATCACATTAGCAGTAGATTCTGGATACAAAACACCATTTAACGCACATTATTTACTTGGAAAATCAATTGTACCTGCAATGCCATATACAAGACCAAAAGGAAAACCTGGAATATTTAAATCTAAAGAATTTATTTATGATGAATATTACGATAGTTATATTTGCCCGAATGATGAAATACTAACTTTTAGAAGAACAATGCCGACAGGTCATCGATTATATAAATCTAATCCAGTTAAATGTAAATCTTGTCCATTATTAAGAGAATGTACAGAAAACAAAAATTATACTAGAGAGATTCGAAGACATGTTTGGCAAGACGATCTAGATATAATCGAAGATTTAAGATTTGTAGATACAATTAAAAAAGTGTATAAACTAAGAAGCCAAACAGTAGAAAGACGATTTGGTGATGCAAAAGAACAGCATGGTATGAGATGGACTAGATATAGAGGTATTAAAAAAGTTTCCATGGACACCACGCTTATTTGTGCTGCCATGAATCTTAAAAAATTGGCAATGTGGCTCGTAAAGGAGCCACAAATAGCCTAGTTTAAAACGCAGTTTAAGCTTGTTTTTTAGTATAAAATTCATTTTAAAGCAAAAAACAAACTGAACTTATAATTTTAAGTTCAGTTTGTCCACAGTCTGAAATGCCAATTTCAGAAGTCTGAAATTGGCATTTTTATAATTTTTAATAAATATATGGATCGTCGTCTTTTTTCTTTTTATCAGTTTCATCCATAAAGTTTCTATCATTTTGTTCTTCATTCAAATTATCATTGCGTTGATTGAAGTTATGGTCATTTTGAAAATTTGTTTCTTCAAATTGATTATTTTTGTTTTTACGTACAAACAACATAATTGCTGCAATGATTAAAAGTAAAAATGAAATAATATTAAATGTGATTACAGCAAGAAAAGCTGCTATAAGTGTTAAAACACCTGCTAGTATTCTTTGTTTTTTCACTAAAAAGATTGCGATTATAGTGAAAATCACACTAATTATAAATACTACTAACCCATAAGTTGCTGAACCATTTAAAAGGTCTATCATTTGGTCAGGTGTATATTGATTTAAAATATCTGAATTTCCCTGTTCTTGCAAACTTTGAGTCATACTTTTTTCAAATCCTGATTTAAAATCAGGTGATTTAGATACTGCTTTGAAAATGACAGCAAAAACAATCCCTATTAATGACACGATTGTTGCTATAATCATTAATACTAATTCTACCGTTCGTTTCATATTTGTCCTCCTTAAACTTTTTCACAAATATAATACCCTAATTTTTTCGAATTATTCATTATCCTTATTTTCATTTTCAAAACGCTTTTTCTGTTGTTGCATTCTTTTTTCATAATTATTACGTCTTTCAATCGTAGCGTTAGGTTTTTCTTTTTTAACTTTTTTCTCTTTTTTACGACGGTCATTTTGAACTTGATAGTCATCTGATTGAGTCGTTTCGTAATTATAATCTGCTTGTCCCCTTTGACCAATATCTTCTTGGTCATTTACAGAAACATCATCAGACTCTTCAGTCTCTAGATTTTCTTCTGATTCAACAGCATCTTTTTGATGTTTATTTTTTTGATGTTTTTTCGTTCTTGATAACACTTCTTCATTAGACGAATCATTTTGTTGTGCTTCTTGTTCAGGTTGTTGCTGCTCTTCCTGAATAGGTTGTTGTTCTTGTCTTCTGAATTGTTGAGGTTGATCATTTACACGTTGTGCTTCTTGTTGTTGATTTTGTCTGATCACCGTTTCATCTTTTCTATTATTATCATTGTGCTGTTGTCGAGGATTTCTAGGTTGTTCATTTACTCTATCTCTCTCATTATAAAATGGATTTTGTCCGCTTCCTTGAATCGGAATGATTTTATCTTTTCTTACAAATAATAAAATACTCACTATAAAGAAAAATAATGGCACTAAAACAATAAATAACGGTATTGTAATAATGGCTAAGAATAAAAATATAAGTGCTGAAAATACTCTCCATTTCATTACGACTAAACCAATAAATGAAATAATTAAAACAATAATCAAATAAATAATAAATAGCCATATACCATTTTGAATGTTTAATGCTACTTCACTTGATGACAGTAGTTGTCCATTTGCAGTTATATTTATGTTTAATTGTTCAATTAAACTTTCCAATCTATTTATATTAGTAGGATTATTTAATACTACAAGTGCAGCAAATAAAGAAAGTGCTGTAACACCTAATACTATTATCCAAGCAAACCAACCAAAGAACCTTTCAAAACCTCTACTTACTGGTTGTCTCACATGCTCTACATATGAACTCATCATATTTCCTCCTCTATAACGGTTAGGTTTTATTATAACAAAAAAGGGAGCAAGACAGAAATCTAATACTTAATTAGATTTCGTTTTCTTGCCCCCGCAAGGGTGACTAGATTTCTAAAAAGCTTAATTTAAGCGCATTTAGAAATCAGACACCTACTGCGCTTTTATACAGTAAATGATAATTCAATAAAATAAAAGAGCAAGACAGAAATCTAATACTTAATTAGATTTCGTTTTCTTGCCCCCGCAATGAATGAATAAATTATTTTAATGACATTTTAAATTTAAGAAATGCTTCATTATATGCTGACATATCTTTTTTATTTAAGTCTTGATAAACTTCTAATTTATTTCTTAATTTTGAATCTGGATAGAATCTTTCATCTTCTCTTACACTTTTATCTAACAATTTGTAAGATTCTTTATTAGGTGTTGCGTATCCAACCCATTCAGTATTTTGTTTACCTACTTTTTCATCTAATAGGAAATTAATAAATTTATGTGCACCTTCAACATTTTGTGCTGTTTTCGGTATTACTAAATTATCAAACCATAAGTTAGATCCTTCTTTAGGTACAACAAAGTCTAATTTATCATTTTCATTCATAATATCTGCAGCCATCCCACTCCATACTACTGCAACATTTGATTCGTTTTGAACCATCATCGTGTTGATTTCATCTCCTACAACACCTCTTACGTTAGGAGCTAAATCTACTAATTTATTTTCAGCTTTTTTAAGTTTAGTTGGATTTGTTTCGTTTAAACTTTCATTCATACTGTTTAAACCAAATCCAATTCCTTCTCTTGCACCATCAACAACGAGTACATCATCTTTTAGACGTTTATCCCAAAGACTATTCCACGTATTAAAGTCGATACCTTTTGTCTTTTCAGGGTTATAAAGTATGCCTACTGTTCCCCAGAAATATGGCACTGAATATTTATTTCCTTTATCAAAAGGTAGATTCATGAAATCTTTATCTATATTTTTAAAATTAGGTATTTTATTATGATCTATTGGATAAAGAAGCTTCTCTTTTTTCATTTTTTGAACTGTATATTCACTCGGTACTGCAACATCATATGAAGTACCGCCATTTTTGATTTTCGCCATCATCGCTTCATTTGAATCAAACGTTTCATATACAACTTTAATACCTGTTTCTTTTTCAAACTTTTTAGTTAAAGCAGGGTCTATGTACTCACCCCAGTTATAAACATAAATGACATCTTTTTTACCTTTTGATGGTGGAGGATCTATCAATCTCGTTGAAAGCATAAGTAATGCCCCAACTACAATTGAAATACCAATTAATTGAATTAATTGTTTCATCGTAATAGACCTCCTCTTTTATCTATTCTTTTTTGCTGACCTTTTTTAATGAAGTAATAACCTAAAATTAATCCCATAACTAAAACAAACAACAATGTAGAAATTGCATTAATTTCCATTGTGATACCTTTTCTAGCCATAGAATATACTTCTACAGAAAGTACACTAAATCCACTACCCGTTACAAAGAAACTCACTGTAAAGTCGTCTAATGAATACGTCAAAGCCATAAAAAATCCACCAATTGCACCAGGTAATATATGTGGAACAATTACTTTAGTTAAAGTTTGCCACGAAGAAGCGCCTAAATCTCTTGCAGCATCAATCATAGATGTATTCATATCATATAGCTTTGGCAATACAAGCAGTACGACAATTGGCACACAAAATGCAATATGAGAAATAAGTACAGACCAAAATCCAAGTCCCATACCTGTATAATGACCTACAACTGTAAATAATAATAAGAATGATGAACCGATTACTACATCTGAACTGACCATCAAAATATTATTTAAAGTAAGCAAACCTACTTTTAATTTTTTATTTCTCATATAATAAATACCTATTGCACCGCAAATACCTATAAGTGTAGAAATACTTGCAGCAAGCAACGCTATTGCAATTGTATTAACGATAATGACAATTAAACGCTTATTTTGAAAGACTGACATGTAATGATCAAAAGTAAATCCTTTAAAATGCGTCATATTACCCGCACCATTAAATGAATAAAATATTAAAAAGAATATCGGTAAGTATAGAAAAGCTAATATGATTGTAAAATATAATTTACCAGTTAATTTCATTTCTATACCTCCTTATTCTCAGATTTAGATTTCGTAATGATTAAGATTAATGCCATTGCTAAAATTAAGAACACCGCAATTGTTGAACCCATTCCATAGTTTTGTGTAACTAAAAACTGTTCTTGAATTGCCGTACCTAAGTTCACAACTTTGTTCCCTGCTATTAATCGTGTAATCATAAATAATGATAATGCTGGTATAAATGTAATTTGAATGCCTGTTTTAACACCTTCAAATGTTAATGGCATAATAACACGTCTAAAAGTCGTAAAATGATTCGCACCTAAATCACGTGATGCCTGTAATAAATTTTCAGGTATTTCATCCATAGAATTAAAAATTGGAAGTAACATAAATGGTATATAAATATATACTGAAACAATTATAAACGCTGTACTCGTGAACAAAAAGTCCGTTGAAGATACATTGAAAAAGTTCAATATTTTATTCAACAAACCATCATGACTTAAAATGCCTATAAAAGCATAAGTCTTCAATAATAAATTAATCCATGTTGGTAAAATAATAAGCAATAAAAGTATTTCCTTATGCTTTGCACTACGTAAAGCAAGCGCTAAAGGATAGCTTATAAGTAAACAAAAGAACGTAATAATAACCGCATACCATACCGAGCTTAATGTCATTTTTAAATAACTACTTGTGAAGAAATTTTTATAGTTTTCAAATGAAAAATGACCGTGAATATCTAACAATGATGCATAAAAAATCATAATTATAGGTACGATTATAAATAGCACAATCCAAATCATATAAGGTACAAGTAATAAAGATTTTATTTTATGCATTGTCATCATCCTCGTAACTTTCGATTCGACGATCAAATTCTTCTTCTGTTTCACCAGGAAGCATAATATGAATTGCAGAAGAATCAAAGTCTAATCCTACTGTTTCACCTATTGTTGCTTTTTGAGTTGTTTGTATAACCCACTCATTACCTTGCTCATCAAAACAACAAATTTCGTAATGAACACCTCTAAATAATTGTGAATCTACAACAGCAGATATACGACCTTCACTTTCAGATGTAATTGTTATATCTTCAGGACGAATGACGACATCTACTTTAGCGTCTTGTTCAAAACCAGCATCCACACATTCATAAGAAATACCGTACATTTCTACTTCATAGTCTTTCTTCATGATGCCATTAACAATATTAGATTCACCTATAAAATCAGCAACGAATCTATTTACGGGTTCATCATAAATATCGACTGGTGTACCACTTTGTTGAATTTTGCCGTCTTTCATAACAAATATGTAATCGCTCATTGCTAAAGCTTCTTCTTGATCATGTGTTACAAATATAAAAGTAATGCCTAGTCTTTGTTGTAATTCACGTAATTCATATTGCATTTCTGTTCTTAATTTTAAATCTAATGCAGATAAAGGCTCATCTAGTAGAATGACTTCAGGTTCGTTTGCTAATGCTCTAGCAATTGCTACACGTTGCTTTTGTCCCCCACTCATTTCTGATATTTTTCTATCTTCATAGCCTTCTAGTTTAACAAGTTTCAATGCTTCTTTAACTTTATTTTGAATATCTTTTTTGTTTAATTTCTTTATTTTTAAACCAAATGCCACATTGTCGTATACATTTAAATGAGGAAACAATGCGTAATCTTGGAACACTGTATTAACTTTTCTATTATTGGCAGTAACTTCATTAATTATTTTATTATTAAATAAAATGTTTCCACTTGTAGGTGTTTCAAAGCCTGCTATTAATTTTAGAATCGTAGTTTTACCACATCCAGACGGACCTAATAATGTATAAAATTGTCCCTCTTCAATTTCAAAGCTTATATCATCTAATACTTTAGTATTGTTAAAGTTTTTAGAGATATTTTCAAATTTAATAATTGGTTGTTTCATTGTTTGCCTCCTATAAGTACGATTCTGTAGCAACTATAAGCACTTCTGAATCATTGGTCGTTTGATTTAAAAATTGATGATCTTCATTTGCTTTAAAATAGAAACATTCTCCCTTTTTTGCTGTATAAGTTTGTTTACCTATTTTTAAAGTGATTTTACCTTTTTTAACATATGCAAAAGTTTCTGATGACGATGGTGCAAATAATTTATACTTCGCGCCAGCATCAAGCGTTATTATAACTGGTTCCATTTCAAATTCATTCGAATCAGGAACTAGCCATCTTATTTTATACCCTTCATCGTACTCATCATATAATGTTTGTTCTTTTAGAGGATAATGTATACGGGCTTGATATAATTTTTCATTAAAAAATTCACTTGGTTCAATGCCCAATACATCTAATATATTCAAAAAAGTTTCCATAGATGGTGAAGACAAGTTACGTTCAAGTTGCGAAATATATCCTTTAGATAAATCCGTTCTTTCTCCCAATTCTTCTTGCGTCAAATTTTTTTGATATCTTAAATTTTTAAGTTTTTCTCCTATATTCATAAATCCCCCAAAAAAGTGAGTTTGTTTACTTTTACTAAACTAAAAGTTTAGTACCTTTAATAAAATAACAGAAATCATTTTATACTTCAACACTTTTTTGGGGGATTTTAATATTTTTATTTAACTGTAATGTTTGAACCGTCTTGACTATCTTTTAACGCTTTGACTGCTTTATAGCCGTCATAACCACTTGCTTCTTTAAATTCTTTATAAATATTATTTTCATCAGACTTACCAGGAACTATTTTTTTAAAATTTTTATAAGATCTTTCAAACTCTGATTTTTTAACACTTGTTTCGTATGCAGATTCAATATGATTAAAAAATTCTACAACTTGAACAATTTCTTCTTGAGACCAGTCGACATCAATTGGGTAACTATATTCCATTTATTTATTCTCCTTTATAAAAAAGGGCTGAGACATAAATGTCTTAGCCCTAATTTTTTCTATTAAATATATAAAGACGCAGTAAGTGTCAAATATTATAGTGTATGGATAGGTGTTCCTAATGCTACTTCTGCAGCTTCCATAGTGATTTCACCTAATGTTGGATGTGCATGAATTGTTAATGAAACATCTTCAGCAGTCATTCCAGATTCAATAGCTAAACCTAATTCAGCAATAATATCTGAAGCGCCAGTACCAGCTACTTGAGCACCAACTAATAATCCATTTTCTTTTAATGTTACTAATTTAACAAAACCAGCAGTTTCGTTTAATGCTAAAGCACGACCATTTGCAGCAAATGGGAATTTAGAAGCTTTAACTTCTAAGCCAGCTTCTTTAGCGCTTGCTTCATTATGACCTACTGTAGCTAATTCAGGTTCAGTGAAACATACTGCAGGAATACCTAAGTAATCTACAGCTGATTTTTCGCCTGAAATTGCTTCAGCAGCAACTTTAGCTTCGTAACTTGCTTTATGTGCAAGTGGAGGTCCAGCAACAATGTCACCGATTGCAAAAATGTTTTCAATTGAAGTACGACTTTGTTCGTCAACTTCAACTAAACCGCGGTCTGACATTTTTAAGCCTAATTCTTCAAGACCTAATTCATCAGTATTTGGACGACGACCTACAGTAACTAATACGTAATCAGCTTCGATTTCTTTAGTTTCTCCGCCTGCTTCATAAGTAACTTTCACGCCATTATCTGTTTCTTCAGCAGATTTAGCCATTGCTTCAGTTACAATTTCAACGCCTTTAGCTTTAAGACCTTTTTTAACGATTTGAGTCATTTGTTTCTCAAATCCACCTAAAATGTCTTTAGCACCTTCAAGGATTGTTACTTCTGATCCAAAGTTAGCATATGCAGTACCTAGTTCAGAACCGATATATCCGCCACCAACTACTACTAATTTTTTTGGAACTTCTTGAAGTGCTAATGCACCAGTTGAATCAATAACACGTTTGCCAAATTTGAAATTAGGAATTTCAATTGGACGTGAACCTGTTGCAATGATTGCATTTTTGAAAGTATAAGTTTGAGATGCTTTTTCAGTCATAACTTTTAAGTTATTTTCGTCTACAAAGTAAGCTTCACCTTTAGCAACTTCAATTTTATTACCTTTCATTAATCCAGCTACGCCACCAGTTAATTTCTTAACTACGCCGCTTTTGAATTCTTGAACTTTTTCAAAGTTTAAAGAAACTTTCTCTGCAACAACACCCATATCTTCTGAATGTTGTGCATTATGGAAACGGTGTGATGCTGATAATAATGCTTTAGAAGGAATACAACCTACGTTTAAACATACTCCGCCTAATTCACCTTTTTCAACGATTGTTACTTTTTGTCCTAATTGAGCTGCACGGATTGCTGCAACATAACCACCAGGACCTGCGCCAATTACTATTGTATCTGTTTCGATAGGAAAATCTCCAACTACCATTTTTACCCCTCCATTAATAATAATTCTGGATTATTTAATAATCTCTTAATATGGTTCATAGCATTTTGACCAGTAGCACCATCAATTTGTCTGTGGTCAAAGCTTAATGATAATGATAATACAGGTGCTGCTATAATTTCGCCATCTTTAACGATTGGTTTTTGAGCAATACGACCAATACCTAAAATAGCAACTTCAGGATGGTTGATTACTGGAGTGAACCATTGTCCACCTGCTGAACCAATATTACTAATCGTACATGTTGCGCCTTTCATTTCATTACCTTGTAACTTGCCATCACGTGCTTTTACAGCTAGTTCATTGATTTCATCAGAAATCTCAAACATTGACTTATGATCAGCATTTTTAACTACTGGTACTAATAAACCGCGATCAGTATCTGCAGCTATACCAACATTATAGTAATGTTTATGAACGATTTCACCATTTTCTTCATCAAATTCAGTGTTTAATGCTGGGTATTTCTTAAGTGCTGATACTAATGCTTTAACAACATATGGTAAGAATGTTAATTTAGTACCTTGTTCAGCAGCAACTTCTTTGAATTTTTTACGGTGATCCCATAATTCTTGAACATCAATTTCATCCATTAATGTTACGTGAGGAGCAGTATGTTTAGAGTTAACCATTGCTTTGGCAATTGCTTTACGCATAGCTGGGATTTTCTCACGTGTTTCTGGGTATTCGCCTTCTGGCACTTGTGCTGATTGAGCTGCTTGTGTATCTTCACTTGAAGTTTGTGTTGCAGTTTCTTCAGTAGTAGCTTGTTCTGATGTAGAACCACCATTTAAGTAAGCTTCTACGTCTTCTTTTAAGACACGTCCATTTTTACCTGAACCTGATACTGCTTTAATGTTTACATCATTATCACGAGCGAATTTACGAACTGAAGGCATAGCAATTACACGTTTAGAATCGTCAACTTCTTCTGATTTAGTATCTTCTGAAGTTGTTTCTTCTTTAGCTTCTTCTGCAGGTGCTTCTTCTTTTGTTTCTTCTTCGTCTTCGTCGTGACCTTTAAATTGTAACCCTTCTGCATCAGGTGAATCAATTTTAACGATTGTATCACCAACAACAGATACAGTACCTTCTTCAACCATTACTTCTTCGATTTTCCCTGAAACAGGTGATGGAATTTCTACGACTGATTTATCATTTTGTACTTCACATAATACATCGTCTTCTTGAATTTCGTCTCCTGCTTTAACAAACCATTTTACAATTTCACCTTCGTGGATACCTTCACCGATATCTGGTAATTTAAATTCGAATGACACGATTTTTTCCTCCTAAATATTAAATCCGTATTTTATTGCGCATTAAAATTCTAATGTTTCTCTTGCTTGCGCTACGATATCTTTTTTGTTTGGTAACCAAACACTTTCAGCTTGTGTGAATGGATAAATAGTGTCAGCAGCTGCAACACGTGCAACTGGAGCTTCTAATGAAAGAACAGCTCTTTCAGAAATTTCTGCTACAACACTTGCTGCAACACCCGCTTGTTTTTGAGCTTCTTGAACTACAATAACACGGTTTGTTTTTTCAACAGATTTAACGATTGTTTCAACATCTAAAGGTTGTACCGTAATTAAATCGATTACTTCAACTGAATAACCATCTTTTTCTAAGTCTTCAGCAGCTTTTAATGATTCTTGAACCATTGCGCCGTAAGTGATGATAGTTAAGTCTGTTCCTTCACGTTTAACTTTAGCTTTACCGATTTCCACTTCGTACTCTTCTTCAGGTACTTCTTCACGGAATGAACGGTATAATTTCATATGTTCTAAATAAACTACAGGATCGTTACTACGAATTGCTGAAATTAAAAGTCCTTTAGCATCATATGGGTTTGAAGGAATAACAACTTTCAAACCTGGTGATTGAGCCATTAAACCTTCTAAGTTATCAGCGTGTAATTCAGGTGTATGAACACCGCCACCGAATGGCGCACGGATTGTTATTGGAGCTGTTTTAGAGTTACCTGAACGGAAACGATGACGTGCAATTTGTCCAGCAATTGAGTCCATAACTTCAAATACGAAACCAAAGAATTGGATTTCCATGACAGGACGGTAACCTTCAAGCGTTAAACCTAAAGCTAAACCACCAATACCTGATTCTGCTAGTGGTGTATCAAATACACGATCTTCGCCAAATTCTTTTTGTAAACCTTCTGTTGCACGGAATACACCGCCGTTTACACCAACGTCTTCACCGAATAATAGAACATCTTCGTCTCTTTTTAATTCGTTTTGAAGCGCATTGTTAATCGCTTGAATCATTGTCATTTGTGCCATGACTTATTTCGACTCCTTCTCTTTGTAAATTTCATATTGTTCAGCCAAGTTATGAGGCATTTCTTCATACATATTTTCCATTAAGTCAGTAACTTTTTGTTTAGGTGTATTATCTGCCTCTTTAATAGCTACTTTAATTTCTTCTTTAGCTTTTTCCATAACTTCGTTTTCTTTTTCTTCTGACCATAAGTTTTTAGCTTCAAGATATTTTCTGAAACGAACTAATGGATCTTTCTTTTCCCAATCAGAATCTTCATCTGAAGTTCTGTAACGAGTTGGGTCGTCACCAGCCATAGTATGTGGTCCGTAACGGTAAGTTAATGTTTCAATTAATGAAGGTCCGTCACCATTAACTGCACGATCACGAGCTTGTTTAGTAACAGCATATACTGCTAATGCATCCATACCATCAACTAATACGCCAGGAATACCGACAGCAACTGATTTTTGAGCTAATGTTTTAGCTGCAGTTTGCTTGTCACGTGGAGTAGAGATTGCATAGTTATTATTTTGAATTACAAAGATTGCAGGTGCTTTATAAGCAGAAGCAAAGTTCATACCTTCATAGAAGTCACCTTGTGATGAACCACCGTCACCAGTATAAGTAATTGCTACATTTTTCTTACCGCGTTTTTTAAGTCCTAGTGCAACACCAGCAGTTTGTACAAACTGAGCACCAATAATAATTTGAGGGCTTAATGCATTAACGCCTTCTGGGAATTGGTTACCAATAAAGTGTCCACGTGAGAATAAGAACGCTTTAGTTAATGGTAAACCGTGCCAAATTAATTGAGGTACATCACGGTAACCTGGAAGTACATAATCTGCTTTCTCTAATGCATAGTGTGAAGCTAATTGTGAAGCTTCTTGTCCTGCTGTAGGAGCATAGAAACCTAAACGTCCTTGTCTATTTAATGAAATAGAACGTTGATCAAGAACACGTGTCCAAACCATTCTTTCCATTAATTCAACAAGTTCCTCGTCTGATAAGTCCGGTAATAAATCATTATTTACGACATTTCCTTCTTCATCTAAAACTTGAACCATTTCAAAATTAGACTCTATTTCTTCTAAAGTCGCTACTGCATCGAATTGGGCTTTTTTTCTCGGAGCCATTCAATTCACCATACCTTTCCCTATATTAAGTAATCATTTCTTAATTAGTTTACCACAAAACTGTTTTACTGTTAAATAAAAAATACTAACATTATGCAAAGCCTTTGCAATAAGGTTTTACATAAACTGTGTTACAACATAAAATCAACTGTACTAATACAAATTACTTGTTTATAATTTCTGAAACATCTTGCTTTTCACTTTGTACTTTCTGAAGTTGTTTTTGATAATCCGTAACGATTTCATCGATTTTTTTGTTCGCCTCAGTTAATTTCTTAGTACGATTATCTGCACCCTCTTGAGTCGCGCCATTTTTCGATAAATAACCGAATAATTCTTTCTCAGCTTTCAATATATCTTTATAACCTTCAACAACTTTGTCATGCTTTTTATATTTATTTTCTAGCGCTTCTTTTAACTCTTTTGCTTCTTTTTGTTGTTCTTTACCTTCAATAGATTTGTAATCTTTGTTTGATGAACTGAAAATTTCTTTTGATTCATCCATAGCTTTCTTCTCTTTATCTATAATTTCTTCTCTATTTTTTATGCCATCAGTAATTTCTTTTGCGGTTGATTTAAAATCTTCACCTCTAGCTTTATTAAGCTTTTCTATTTTTTTAACTTTATCTTTTTCTGAAGAAGTCATTTTCTCATTTAATTCAACGATGACTTTTTCTTTTTGATTAGCCTTTTCTACTTTTTTATAAAAAGACTCAAGTGACTCATTAGACTGACCACATGCTGTTAAAATCACAGTTGAAGTTAGTGCTAGTACAAATAATTTCTTGCCAATCATATGTATTTCCTCCTTACTTACCTACAATCATGTTACCCTGTTTTTTTTATTTATACAATTATTAATAGATGTAAAAACATAGAGTTTTTGATATATTTTATATGAGGAAGGTGCATGTAAATGATTACGATGGAAAATATAATTCGAGACGGACACGAAACACTTAGAAAAAAAGCAAACGAAGTAGAATTACCAGTCTCTAACGAAGATAAAGAGACTTTAAATGAAATGTTAGAATTCCTAAAAAATTCTCAAGATGAAGAACTAGCTAAAAAATACGGACTTCGTTCTGGAGTTGGACTTGCCGCTCCTCAAATAAATGTTTCCAAAAAAATGTTAGCTGTATATATTCAAGATGATGGAAAAGGAAATTCATTAGAATTACAATTGATCAATCCTAAAATCGTAAGCCATAGTGTCCAAAAGGCATATTTAAATGGTGGCGAAGGATGTTTAAGTGTTGATGAAGCAAAGCCAGGACTAGTGCATCGTAACTATAAAGTTACAATTCAAGCATATGATATTGAAGGAAATCCATTTAAGAAAAGATTTAAAGGTTATCCAGCAATCGTATTGCAACATGAAATTGATCACTTAAACGGTGTTATGTTCTATGATTATATTAATCATGAAAATCCATTCCAACCGTTAGAAGATGCAGTAGAAATTAATTAAACAAAAACCCGTCGCCTAACATTGCTATGTTGAGCGACGGGTTTTAACTGTTGTAAGGAGCTGAATTCTGAATAATGCTCGTTAGAACTCTCTAAGGAGCTGAATTCTGAATAATGCTCGTTAGAACTCTCTAAGGAGCAGAATTCTGAATAATGCTCGTTAGAACTCTGTAAGGAGCAGAATTCCGAGAAATGCTCGTTAGAATGCTCTAAGGAGCAGAATTCCGAGAAATGCTCGTTAGAATGCTCTAAGGAGCAGAATTCCGAGAAATGCTCGTTAGAATGCTCTAAGGAGCAGAATTCCGAGAAATGCTCGTTAGAACTCTGTAAGGAGCAGAATTCCGAGAAATGCTCGTTAAAACTCTGTAAGGAGCAGAATTCCGAATAATGCTCGTTAGAATTTATCCCGATTAAAAACGAGACGCCTGAGGGATTAGTACAAGTCGAAGACTACAGGCTGAGACTGTACCCTAGGCAAGCGAGTTTTTAATCGGGTAATTATCAAAAACAAAAACCCGTCGCCTAACATTGCTATGTTGAGCGACGGGTTTTACTATTTATATTACATAAATTCATCTCTACGTTCTATAAAATAAACGTTTTCTTCTTTTAATGCCTTTTGAACTTTTGCTAGTTCTTCTAAATCTAACCATTCTGGATCTTTATTGTGTCTTATATAATGATGATCTTGATTTACATTATTAACTGTTTCATCGTAGTTATAAATCATCACAACTTCATTTTGGCGAATATTAAATTCTATACCTTTAAATTGTTTGTCCGATCTAACTATTTCAGCTTTCACATTTTTAATAATACGTTCAACCTTATCCATTACATTTCACTTCCTATTCTTCTATCAAACCAAGTTCAACACAAGCGTGGAATATTCCATCTTCGTCTACCCTTTTAGTTTCATAATCACAAACTGCTTTAAGTTCGTCTACTGCATTTCCCATTGCAACACCGCAACCTACTTCTTTTATCATTTCACCATCATTTGGTCCATCTCCAAATGCAATCACTTCGTTTAAATTAAACCCAAGTTTCTGACTTAATTCTTTAATTCCTTCTGCTTTAGAACGATCGTTTGGAACGATATCTCTACTTAATGGATGCCATCTATAAAATTTTAAAGATTCAAACTGATTATCATATAAGTAATCTTCATCTTCTGCGTGGAATAAAAGTGCTTGATAAACTGGATGATCTAAATAATATGTATTGTGGTATTCTGGATAATCCATTTTCAAAGTTCCTAAGCTGTCTGATATTTCTTGATTACTTTCTACATTTGCATAAACATCTGTTTCACCGAAGAATACAAGGGGATGGTTATTTTCATGTCCCTTTTCTACTATTTTCTTTAATTCTTCTTTATTTAAAGGATACTTCCCTAAAATTTCTCCATCATAAACAACGATTTGTCCATTTAAAGAAACAAAGGTTTGTATGTCAGTAGCTTTTCTTACTTCTTTAAACATGTATGGCGCTCGTCCAGTTGCAATAGCGACTATATGCCCTTTTTCTTTTAATTTCTGAATTGCAATAATCGTAGATTGAGGTATTTCTTTATTTTCGTCATAGATTGTCCCATCTATATCAAAGAATATTAATTTCTTTTCCAACTTTCATCGCCTCCTTAACTCTATTTTAGTTCATAATCAACATATATGAAAGATTTAGTTAAATATCTTTATTTATCTCTAATTATCATGTAAAATGAACTTATTAAAAAGGTATTTATATATTTCATATAATTACTTTTCAAATTGAACGGGAATCAAATTTTAAATTGACTAACCCTAGACTGAAAAACTAGGGCTTTATTTATGTTAATTAACCTAGGAGGATTTATATATATGGCAGTATTTAAAGTATTTTATCAAGAAGACAAAACAGAGGTAATTGTACGTGAAAGCACACAAACGAAATATTTCGAAGGACAAACTGAAGAACAAGTAAGAAGATATTTAACAGATCGTAATTATAATATCGAATTCGTTCAAAAGCTAGAGGGCGCACATTTAGACTATGAAAAACAATCTGATCATTTCAACGTGGAGACTATCTAGATGAAACCTCTACAAAAAAATGAAGTAGGTGTATATGCACTGGGTGGTCTCGGTGAAATCGGTAAAAACACGTATGCCCTCGAATATCAAGATGAAATCATCATCATAGATGCAGGTATTAAATTCCCTGACGATGATTTACTTGGTATCGATTACGTTATTCCTGATTATACCTACTATATTCAAAATAAACATAAGGTGAAAGCTTTATTCATAACACATGGACACGAAGACCATATTGGTGGCGTGCCATATTTACTAAAGCAGCTTAATGTTCCAATTTATAGTGGTCCTTTAGCTTTAGGACTTATTAGAAACAAGTTAGAAGAACATCATTTATTAAAAACTGCTCAACTTAATGAAATCACTGAAGACTCTGTTTTCGAGTTTAAGCATTTTAAAATTTCATTTTATTTAACAACACATAGTATTCCAGAAGCTTATGGTATTATCATTGATACACCAGAAGGTAAAATTGTTCATACAGGTGATTTCAAATTCGACTTCACACCAGTTGGCGAACCTGCTAATATAGCAAAAATGGCCAAACTTGGAGAAGAAGGCGTTCTTTGTTTATTATCAGACTCAACTAACTCAGAAGTACCAAACTTTACACTTAGTGAAAAAGAAGTTGGACAAAATGTTGACGAAATTTTCCGAAAATGTACTGGTAGAATTATATTTGCAACCTTTGCATCTAATATTTATCGTGTTCAACAAGCCGTTGAAGCAGCTGTTAAGTACAACAGGAAAATTGTCGTATTCGGTCGTTCGATGGAAAACAACATCAAAATCGGTACTGAATTAGGCTATATTAAAGTACCACCTGAAACATTTATTGAACCTAACAAAATTAATACTGTTCCAAAACACGAAATCCTTATATTATGTACAGGATCACAAGGTGAACCTATGGCTGCACTTTCAAGGATTGCTAATGGTACACATAGACAAATAAGCATCATTCCAGACGATACAGTTGTATTTAGTTCTTCACCTATTCCAGGTAACACGAAAAGTGTTAACAGAACAATTAATTCATTGTATAAAGCTGGTGCTGATGTTATACATGGTAAATTATCTAATATCCATACTTCTGGTCACGGTTCACAAGACGAACAGAAACTCATGTTACGTTTAATTAGACCTAAGTACTTCATGCCTATCCATGGTGAATATAGAATGCTTAAAAAACATAGTGAAACAGGTATAAACTGTGGTGTTGACCCTGATAATATCTTTGTTTATGAAATCGGTGATGTGCTTGCACTTACAAAAGATTCAGCAAGATACGCAGGACGCATACCTTCAGGCAGCGTATTTGTAGATGGTAGTGGTATTGGGGATATCGGTAATGTCGTTATTAAAGACCGTAAAGTCTTATCTGAGGAAGGTTTAGTAATCGTAGTTGTAAGTATCGACTTCAAGACTAAACAATTACTTTCAGGTCCAGATATCATTTCAAGAGGTTTTGTTTACATGAGAGAATCAGGTCATTTAATTTATGATGCTCAAAGATTAATTAAACGCTCTGTTCTTGAAAAATTAAACAATAATGAAAAAGTTGAATGGCATCATGTTAAAGCAACAATAACTGAAGCATTGCAACCTTATTTATATGAAAAAACAGCACGTAAACCAATGATATTACCTATTATCATGAAAATTAAATAATATAATAAATAACAACCCTCTAAAGACTGAGTCTTTAGAGGGTTGTTTGTTTATGGTAATAACTTTTTGTTATTCGTTTACTAATTTTTTCTCAAATCTATTTAAATCATTGTCGTGACCTATCACAATTAAAATATCACTGAATTCAATATTTTCATTTGGATCTGGTGCTACAATGATATCTTTTCCACGTTTAACTGCAATGATATTAATCCCGTAATTAGCTCGTACATCCAAATCTAAAATTGAACTTCCTGCTAGCTTTTCACCAGCTTTAATTTCAACGATTGAATATTCGTCAGATAACTCAAGGTAATCCAATACTGAAGCACTCGCAACATTATGAGCTATACGTCTTCCCATATCTCTTTCAGGGTGAACTACTGTATCTGCTCCAATTTTATTTAAAATTTTAGCATGGTAGTCGTTCTGCGCTTTAGCTGTAACTTTTTTAACACCTAATTCTTTAAGTATTAAAGTTGTTAATGTACTTGCTTGAATATTTTCACCAATCGCTACGATGACATGATCAAAATTACGGATTCCTAAACTTTTCATAACCGCTTCATCTGTCGTATCCGCTATAACAGCATGTGTGGCAATATCACTGAATTCGTTAACTCTTGCTTCGTCAGCGTCAATGGCCATGACATCCATGTCTAAAGCATTTAGTTCTCTTACAATACTTCCACCGAATCGACCTAAGCCAATTACTACATATTCCTTACTCATGATATGCCCCCATACATCTATTTAAGATTATTTTTTACCTTTAACATAATCTGCATCAAAGATAAATAATCTTAATAATAATATAAGCGATGGCACTAGTAAAAGTAAACCTAAAATAAATACAATGACTAACATGAGTGCCATGTGTTCATTTACGACAGCTTTATTAATATCTATAAATGGATCTAATATATAAGGTAGTTTACTTACACCATATCCAAAGAAAGCTGTTCCAAATTGTAATAAAATCATAATAAATGCAAATCCATGTGCTTTTTTAAAGAAAATTAGTGCGACAGCTATAATAAAGAATACGATACTTAATCCAAATAGCCACCAATAATTTCCTATTGCATTGTTAAAATGATTTTCATTATGTTGTCGAAGTGACAAGAACACAAATTGACAAATGATAATCATAGGAATTGCCCAAATTAAAAACCATTGTCTTAAAAGATTATAAGCATCTGAATCTTTTGCTTTGTTTGCATAATATGTTAAAAATCCAGATGAGATATAAAGTACTGAAATAATTGCTAAAAATACAACTGCCCATGCATATGGACTTAATAGTAATGTTAACCAATCAAGATGTACACCATTAGATGTTTCTTTAATATATCCACCTTCAGCTATCGTTAAGATAGTTGATAATGCAGCAGGAATCAATAATCCTGTTAAACCATATAAGAACAACCAAGATAACTTGCTGTCTTGACCATAATTTTCAAACGCATAAAAACTACCACGAATACATATTAAAATTAACGCAACACTACCTGGTAATAATAATGTTGAACCGAAGTAATATGCTGTGTCTGGGAAGAATCCTACAATTCCTACAAAGAAGAATACGAAGAATACGTTTGTTACTTCCCAAACTGGATTTAAATATCTTGAAATCATGTGATTAATGATATGGTCTTGTTTAGTTAATTTTGCATGGAAAGCAAAGAACCCTGCACCAAAGTCAATTGCACCAACAATGATGTAACCATATAAGAAGAGCCAAAGTACAGTGATACCTATATGTTGATAATCCATTATACTTCACCTCTTCTTTCATTAATTTTTTGAACGTCATCCATAGCCTTACTATGACTAAACATTCTAATTAATACGTAACTAGCTGAAATACCTAATACTAGATATAATATCGCAAATGCTATAAGTACGAGACTTAATCCATCTGCATGTGTTGCAGCTTGCGCCACTTTTAAGTAGCCTCTTAATATCCATGGTTGTCTACCCATTTCAGCTAAGAACCATCCGAATTCAATAGCAAACATAGATAAAGGACCTGTTAAAACTGCTAAATATAATAATGGTTTATTATATTGTGACCATTTTTTTGACCATTTTAATACAGCAAATAGTGCTGAAACAACGAAACAATAAACTCCGAAGAATACCATTAAGTCAAAGAAGTAATGAATGATTAACGGTGGTGTTTCGTCACTCTTGAATTCATTTAGACCTTTTACTTTAGTATTAAAATTACTATCTGATAAGAAACTTAAAGCGCCTGGTATTTTAACCGCACCTTTAACTTCTTCAGTTTTTTCATTAACATAACCAAATAATACTAAATCAGCTTTAGATTCAGTTTCAAAGTGCCATTCCATTGCTGCTAATTTTTCAGGTTGTTCTTGGTGTAAAAATTTAGCTGATAAGTCCCCAGCTAACATAGCAAGTAAACTTGCAATCAAACCAACAGTCATTGCTAATTTAAGTGCTTTTTTATGATATTCTTTATCGTCTATAAATTTATTTTTAATTAAACGATACGCTGCTATACTTGCAATGATAAACGCAGCTGTCATAAATGCAGTTGCCACTACATGAAATGATCTAATACCAAATGATGGATTAAACATTGCGGCTAATGGATCTATATTCATTAATTTTCCTTTAACAAAATCAAATCCACTAGGTGTATTCATAAATGAATTCACGGAAGTAATGAAAAATGCTGAAAATGTACCACCAATAATTACTGGTAATGTAATTAAAAAGTGTGTCCATTTACCTTTAAATCTATCCCATGTATATAAATAAATACTTAAGAAAATAGCTTCAAAGAAAAATGCAAATGTTTCCATAAATAATGGAAGCGCAATAACTTGTCCTCCCAATTGCATAAATGACGGCCATAATAGCGATAACTGCAATCCTATAATCGTCCCGGTAACAACTCCGACCGCTACTGTTATTGTATAACCTTTTGACCATCTTTTAGCCATTGCAATATACATAGGATTATTTTTTTTAATACCTATAAATTCAGCAATAGCGAACATTAATGGCATTCCGACACCTATTGTTGCAAATATGATGTGAAAACCTAATGTCATAGCAGTAAGCAAACGACTTATAACTACTGCATCCATAATATTCCTCCATTCGATGTTTGTGATTTATATCACAATTTAAATTTATTATACATCATTTTAATCATTAGTAAAATGTTTAACATTCATAAAAAGATGACAAATTTATGTCTATCACATACTTATTAATTGTACATCTCATTAATTCATTATAATATAGCTATATATTAAGTAGAGGTGAATGATATGAAAGACGTTACTATATATACTCAAGATCAGTGTCCGCCCTGTCAATTCGTTAAACAACATTTCAAACAACATAATATAGAATACACCGAAAAAAATATTAAAAACAAACAATTTAAAAATGAACTAATCGACTTAGATAGTTTTTCTACGCCTACTGTTGTTATAGATGGCAAAGTTTATTACCAAGTAGATATTGAATCATTTAATCAAGCATTAGGTATTTCATAATGAAAATAAATTTTCCTAACGCTCACATTCAGATTGTTAACCATTCAATAACAACAAATCTAACTTCAGATTTTAAAATTGTTCATATATCTGATCTGCACTTAGGATTTCATTCAGGACTAGAATCATTACATCAACTTGTATTACTTATCAATCAACAAGATGCAGATATTGTATGTTTTACTGGTGACTGTTTTGATAATGTACGCTATATGAATTTTGACCCTAATCTTGTTATACCTTTATTCAAAACAATTCAATCAAAATATGGTAAATATTTCGTTCCAGGTAATCATGATTATGGATCAAATGGTATTCAAATCGTTTTAGAAATAATGAAACAGTCTGGTTTCAAATTATTATTAAACGAACATCACTATGTTATAACGCCAGGTGGTAATATTGGCATTTATGGAATAGATGACCTTTGTTTTGGTACGCCTAACTTTAGCCACTCATTCCAATGCTCTAACGATTTAGTAGATTTTCGTTTATGTTTAATGCATGAACCAGATCAAGTAAAATTATTAGACCCACACATTAACTTAGTGTTATCAGGACATACACATGGTGGACAAGTTAGAATACCGAAAATTGGTGCCATCTATACCCCAACCTTTGGTAAAGTATACAAGCAAGGTCTGTACCATATTCGAAGACAACAATACTTATTTGTAAATAAAGGTATCGGCATGACTAGACTACCAATTCGACTGTTTTGCCCTTCTGAAATGGCAGTCTTTCATTTAAAAAGTAAATAACTAATAAAAAAAGTAGGAGGTATCCGATGAAGATACCTCCTACTTTTCTGTTATATTATGCTAATTGATTAACTAACTCAATAACTTCTTCTTCTGTTGCACAATTAATTGCACGGCTAGCTAATTCTTGCATTTCTTTTGTATCTAATTGTGCGATTTGTTTTCTTGCTTTAAGAATACTTGTCGCACTCATAGAGAACTCGTCTAGTCCTAATCCAAGTAATAATGGAATAGCTGTGTTATCTCCAGCCATTTCACCACACATACCAGTCCATTTACCTTCTTTATGAGAAGCTTCAATTACTTGCTTCACTAAGCGAAGAATCGCTGGGTTATATGGTTGATATAAGTATGAAACGCGTTCTGACATACGGTCAGCAGCCATAGTATATTGAATTAAGTCATTAGTACCAATACTAAAGAAATCTACTTCTTTAGCAAAGATATCAGCAAGTGCTGCAGTTGCAGGAATTTCAACCATGATACCGATTTCGATATCTTCGTCTACTTTAACGCCTTCTGATACTAATTTTTCTTTCTCTTCAAGTAAAATAGCTTTAGCATCTCTAAACTCTTGAATTGTTGCAATCATTGGGAACATGATGTTTAATTTTCCAAATTCAGATGCTCTTAATAAAGCTCTTAATTGAGTTCTAAAGATATCTGTTTGGTCTAAACATAAACGAATAGCTCTATATCCTAAGAAGGGATTCATTTCTTTAGGTAAGTTAAGATAAGATAATTCTTTGTCTCCGCCAATATCTAAAGTACGTACTACAACACGTTTTCCATCCATTTCTTTTAACACTTTGCTATAAGCTTCAAATTGTTCTTCTTCTGAAGGCATATTGTCTCTACCCATGTATAAGAATTCAGTACGGTATAAACCAATACCTTCAGCGCCATTATTTTTAACACCTGCTAAATCATTAGGTGTACCAATATTAGCTGCAAGCTCAACATGAACGCCATCTAGAGAAACAGACTCATCATTGACAAGTTTAGCAAGTTCCTCTTTTTCAGCTACAAAGTTTTTTTGCTTTTGTTCATAAGCAAACACTTCATCTTCAGTTGGATTTATAATAACTTCGCCAGATAAACCATCAATGATAAGACTATCTCCATGTTTCACACGGTCAGTAATATCTTTAGTACCTACAACAGCTGGTATTTCTAATGAACGACTCATGATTGCAGAGTGTGAAGTTCTACCACCGATATTTGTAGCAAAACCTTTAACAAACTCTTTATTCAACTGAGCAGTATCAGATGGTGTTAAATCTTCTCCAACTATAATAACGCTTTCATTGATCATACTAGGATTTGGTAATTCCACGCCTAATATATGTGCCAATACACGTTTAGAAACGTCACGGATATCTGCCGCACGTTCTTTCATATATTCATTATCCATATTTTCAAAAATCGTAATGAAATTTGTAGATACTTCATTTAATGCTGTTGGCGCATTCACTTTATTATTACGAATATTTTCTTCAATTGGCGTTAATAATTCAGGATCTTCAAGCACAAGTAAATGTGCATCAAAAATGGCTGCTTTATCAGCACCAAGTTGCTTTTCAGCATTGTTACGAATTTGTGTTAATTCAACTTTAGATTGATTCACAGCTGCTTTAAATTTTTCAACTTCGCCATCTACATCGCTGATATTTTCGCTAGAAAATGATAAATCAGGTTCTACAAGTAAATATGCTTTACTAATAGCCACACCATCAGATGCAGCTATCCCCTTTAATAATTCAGACATTATTTAGTTAAACCTTCTTTAGATAATATTTCAGTGATTGCTTCAATCGCTTCTTTCTCGTCACTACCCTCAGCGTAGATAGTGATTTCAGCGTCTTTACCAACACCAAGGCTCATTACACCCATGATTGATTTTAAGTTAACTTTTTTTGCATTATATTCTAATTGAACATCTGAATCAAATTTAGATGCTGTTTGAACTAACATTGTTGCTGGTCTTGCATGAATACCCGTTTCGTCGATAATTACGTATGAATTTTGTTCCATTTTTATAATCTCCTTCTAGTTCCTATATTTAATTTGTATAAAATCAAATTTTATCTATACGATTAAAGAATATCAAAAAAACGGATACAATTCAATCAAATTAGATAACTAAGCTATATTTTGACACAATTATTTTGGTATTATTGTTTATTATATTCTACTGCTATTTGAGTACCAATTTTAGCATTATGTTCTACAAGTTTTATATTAGTTTCTAATGATTTCCCATTAGTTTGTTTTACAATTTCACCTAATAAAAATGGCGTAGAATCTTTACCGCTTATACCTTGTTCTTCAGCTTTTTTTACAGCATTATTAATAATGCCATTAATATACGATGGTTCTAATTCATATTCTTCAGGTACTGGATTTGCAATCACAATTCCTGTATCTAATCCTAAATCCCATTGAACTTGAGCTAACTTAGCAATAGATTGAAAATCATCAATTCTAGTATTTAATTTCAAACCACTTTTTCTTGTGAAAAATGCTGGCAATTCATCAGTTTGATAACCAATTACTGGTACACCTTTAGTCTCTAAATATTCTAAAGTTTTATCTAAATCAAGAATAGATTTTGCACCTGCACAAATGACTGCTACTTTTGTTTTAGCAAGCTCTTCTAAATCTGCTGAAATATCCATCGTATGTTCTGCACCTTTATGAACACCACCTATTCCTCCTGTTACAAAGAACTTAATATCTGCTAACTGTGCACAAATCATTGTAGACGCGACTGTTGTAGCGCCAATCTTTTTTGTAGCAATAACTTCAGCAAGATCTCTTCTTGAAACTTTCGCAACATTTTCAGAACTTGCTAACAATTCTAGTTCTTCTTCATTTAATCCTATTTTAATGACACCATCCATAATTGCAATTGTTGCAGGCACACCACCATTATCACGCACGATTTGTTCAACTTTTTTTGCCATTTCAACATTTTGTGGGTATGGCATGCCATGTGAAATAATTGTTGATTCTAAAGCTACAATAACTTCCCCTTCTTGTTTCGCACGTTCTACTTCTTCAGAAAATTGAATAGCATTTTGCATTATAATTCCCCCATATCTTTAATAAGTTGTTTTTCATCTAAATCTTGTCGCACAGTAAAATGTGTTTGTATTGTTTTAGATGCATTTGCCATCGCTAACTTAATAATGTCTTCAGTCTTATAAGATTTTAACCAGCCATAAATTAAAGCTGACGTAAATGCATCACCAGCTCCTGTTACATCTACTACTTTTTTAATCGCATTTACTTCAAATGCTTTACTTCCATCTTCACCTTTATAATAAATTTTATTTTTACCTGAAGTGACCACAATATTTTTAGCACCTAAAGTATGAATTTCATCGATATACCTTTTTAAGTCTTCATCTGTTTTAACTTCATTACCTATAAATGATTCAACTTCATCTTTGTTTAATATGAGCCAATCCACTGCATGTAAATTATGAGGTAACCGATTCATTTTCGGTCCTGAAACAGCAACGATGACCAATTTAATTTTTTTCTTTTCAGCGTATGCACATAAAAATTCTAAAGTCTCTCTTGGACAATTTAAATCAGCAATAATACATTTAGATTTATTAAGCAAATACGTATTTTTAATCATAAATTCTGGTGTTATTTTTTCATAAACTGACATATCTGCTAGTCCAAGTGTCATATTCCCGTCTTGATCTAACAAAGCTGTATAACTACCTGTAGATTCACTTGAAATTTTTTCAACATAATCAACGTTCATAAATGGAGAAGATAAATCAGCTATTTGCTGCCACTCAGCGTCATTACCAGCTGTAGTTAATAACAATACATCTTCTCCAATTCTCCCTAAGTTCTCCGCTACATTTCTTGCCACACCTCCAATTGACGAATCTGAAGTTACTGGATTTGAAGTACCTTGAATAAGCTGATCTGTAACAAGAAACTTACGATCAATATTTGCACCACCAATACAAACTATAGGGTTTTGTTCATTTAATACGTATGCTTTCCCTTGCACGTACTCCTTTTTAACTAATCCCGATATTATATTCGCTACAGCCGGTCTTGATAATCCGACCTTTTCTGATAACTCTTGTTGAGATATGAATGGATTTTCTTTAATCAAATTGAGAATGATTCTTTCATTTTTGTTCAAAAAACACACCTCCCAAACATAAGTTTATTTTACAAACAATAGTTCTTAACTACATAATAAAGCGCTTTCATTTATAAAGCAATTATTTACACATAAAAAAAATAGCATCAAGACATCATCTTGATACTATCTTTATTTCTTATTCACCTATTAAATCTTTAACGACGACTTCACATTTTTTAATGTGATCTTCGCCCATTTTCTTCATGAAGTAATAACTAATTGAACCTGCAACTGCTTGACCAACTATTGGTACCCATCTTGATTGTTTTGCCGCTTCTCTTTTAACGATTGATTTAAAGAGTACTTTAACCATTGTATTGGTTACTTTTTGTCCAACAAATTGGCTACCTTTCATAGCTGCAGATGCTAATACTTTTTGTTTTAAGTCGTCTTGCATTTTATTTACTTGTTTATGACTTAAACCATATACTTTATTAATATCTTCTATAATATCTCCCATTAATTTAATATCCATACCTACACCAACGCCTGGAATAGGTACAATATTAGCAGCAGATGATAGAAGTGATTTTTTACGAATCAATTCTCTTGCTTTTTCTCTTCTTTCAGCAAGTTCATCTTCAGTCACTGGCAGTTCAGAACGTTTTTTTACTTCTTCGATGCCTAATACTTTATTTCCTGCTTTTGTAGTAATTTTATCGAAAATTCCCATGATTTATTCATTCTCCTTACATTCAGTAATATTCCGTTTTTAACAGTAATATTCTATACCCTTATAAGAAAATTTTTAACCATTTATTTGTACAAAAACAACTTTTAAATACTTACTTGGTTTGTAGTGTGGATGACTTTTGAAATCTTTTGGTAATCCCATTACGTCGTTAATTGTATAATCTAAGTCCATTGAATCTAAAGTTTCATTAATCATCTTTTTAAAAGCTTTTTGTGGAAATGCACTTGAATTAGTACTCAATATTAATGAACCTTGTTCGTTAAGTAGTTCTACAGCGCCTTCTATTAATTCAGGATAATTTTTTTGTACACTGAATGTTTTTTTCTTGTGACGTGCAAAACTTGGTGGATCAATTACAACAACGTCATAACTTAGACCGTGTCTTAAAGCATATTTGAAGTAATCGAATACATCCATTACAAATATATGATTTTGTTCAAGATCCATTGAATTTAAACCAAAGTTCGCTTCTGTTAATGGTCTCGCTCTATTAGCTAAATCTACACTCGTTGTTGAACGTGCATTTTCACTTGCTGCAACTGAGAAAGCGCCTGTATAACTGAATAAATTCAAAATATCTTTATCTTGACTATAATGGTCTCTCAATTTTTTTCTTACATCTTTTTGGTCTAAGAAAATACCAGTCATCGGACCATCATCTAAATTGATATTATAAAATAAATGATTTTCTTCTATAACAAATGGAAATTCTGGTGACTTTCCGTCAACAAAATCAGATTCTGTTTCCATTCCTTTAAATCTTCTTTTTTCAAATATAGATTTATATTCAAATGATTCTTTTATTGCTGGTAAAATTTTATCTTTCAATCGATAAATACCAACTGAATACCATTGAAGCAACAGATGTCCGTCATAATAATCTATAGTTAGGCCGCCTATTCCGTCTCCTTCTGCATTAAAGAGTCTATACGCATTAATACCGTTTACATGATCATAGTATTCTCTTTCTTGAATTGCATTTTTAAATAAATTAACAAAGAATTGATGATCTATTTTTTCAGTAGAATCTAAAGACAATACCCAACCTATTCCTTTGTTTTGTTCACCATAATATGAAGTTGCAATAAAGTTTTTACCTGAGTCTACTAAAACAACAAGCTCACCTTCATCCATATTAGGCATTTCAAATACGTCGTCTTTTTCTACAAGGGGATATCCTCTTAAATACTTTTCTTCTTTTCCTCTTTTAAGCATAATCTGTTTCATGATTTTTTGGCCATCCTTTCGAAATGTCTCACATATTATAACGTATATTTGCAAAAGAAACCAAAAAAAATAGAGTATCCCCCTTTTGGATACTCTATTAACCGAATTTTATTAATCAAAAATTCCCCCCAGAAGTTTTGATCCCCTTATATGTAAACGCTTACTATGGTTAGTATAAATGATAAGATTATTCTTAGCAATACATTTTTAGAATAAATCCTCATAAATAATTTACTTATTACATTTTAGAATATAAAAAGCGTTTAATCTTTATCGGTATATAATAAAAAGAGACTAAGACAATGTTGTCTTAGCCCCTATCGCTAGCATTCTACTCTGTTTTATTAAAATGATTTTCGTAAATGTATAATAAATGCTGGTGTTACAAAAATTAATAACAAAAATGAAATCGGTGTAATAAACACTGAAAATTGTGATGTTTGTAATGCTGAAACTAAAAATGTCGTTGCGATTTCAAAGAATAAAGCAGATATGACAAATAGTTTCCCGTAATTATGTTTATTTTTATAAATCGTTGTGTAATTAAAGTAAGCATATAAAATAATCAATAATAATAAAATGAACAATGTTAACCACTCGAACACATACTGTATTTGAGACAGGCTCCATTCACCAGATAAAAACAATCCATTTCTATTATTAAATTCAATGAATGTAAATAAGAAAAGTATGACTGTAGATACCCACTCTATATAACTTTTCTTTAACCATTTTGGTCTTCTCATCCATTTCGGAATATCGTCTTCTTCAATTTTGATCATTTCTTTCCATTTTTCACTACGTGCACGTCTTTTAGCAACTGCTTCTTCAGAGTTGAATTTTTCTAAAGTAGCTTGTTTAAAATCTTGCAATTTCACATAAAAACTTTGAGAAATACTAAAAACTTTATTTGCTATTCGATTATTTTGCGCTCGAGAAAATTTATGTTCATTCACCATTTCGATTTCTTCGTCTGTTACAGGTAAAGATCTTCTTAAATATAAACTGATCCACACTGACATTTGACTACAACACCATAATAAAATAAAGAATAAGTTAACACTCATGACATCAATCGGTTTAACACTCTTTGTATCGATATTATGATTCATCGATAATTGAGAAATGAAATAGACAACACCATAAGAAATAATAATCCATAAATAATGTTTTTTACGATGCATCGGATTAAGTTCATTCTTATATACGACATATCCGATATGTATACCGAATGGAATAATGAATAAAAATGATGCAAAACTATAAACTTGGAACATTGTCATCATAATGACAATCATAAATAAAATCGTTAATCCAATATAAAAAATTGAAATATCATAATCGTAATTCGATGTTCTTCTTAAAGTTCTCCCTATTAATAATACAAAAATCCCAAACAACAATATAATGATTGCAGCTATAACAGGGAATCCCCCAATATAATGATGCAAGATTCTTACGAGTTCATCAAAAAAAGCTACGAAGAAATCCCAAATATTTCGAATGTGGATATTATTAGAATCATTGATATTATAGTCTTTAATACGTGGTGCATTAAATAAAATAAGCAAACCCGTAATTAAAATGAATATACCTATAATTCGACTAAAATGTACTTCCCAGCTTTTTTGCTTTATAGACATGTTTTTCACCTCATTGAACATTATAAATGTTTCATTTTCAATTGTCTTTAATTAAATTTAAAATCAGTCTCAAGTACGAGAAAGAAGTTTAACATTTATACTTAGTTGGGTATACAATAATATCACACATTTTGAAGGAGTGTTATATATGAGTAATAATGAAAAACATAAAGAAGAAGCAGAAAAAGCAAAAAAAGAAGGCAAAGAAACGAAAGATAAAAATAAAAAAGGTCAAGAAGAAACGAAAGAGAATATTCAAGACACATTTGAATAATTGAAAGGGGCTGGGACATAAATGTCCTAGCCTCAGACTGTCGACAAAGTCACTTAAAGTGAACTTGTTGGCAGTTTTTTTACTCTTACTAGATTGTTTTAGAATTCTTTCTAGTTAGAAATTCTAACTAGATTGTTTGTTCAAGTCTTTCGAGTTAGAATAAAAACCGATTAAAAACGAAGACGCCTAAGCGTTTAGTACAAGTCGAAGACTACAGGCTGAGACTGTACCCTAGGCAAGCGAGTTTTTAATCGGTTAAGTTTATCTACAAACTGAGGCTGGGACATAAATGTCCCAGGCTCTTAATTTTCCTACGATATCCCGAAAATATTCTTATTGACAAAAGATTTAATAAGACTTATCGTAGTGATAACAATTCAATAAATGCACTAGGGGTGTTTTAAACTGAGACAGACTCGAAAAGGTCTGAACCCTTTGTACCTGATCTAGATGATGCTAGCGTAGGAAAGTGTTCGTAAATCATATAATATTCATTTTTAATGATAACAATATTTTTGTGCGCTTCTATTTAGATATAGGAGTGCACATTTTTTTATAAAAAAGGAGAATTTATCATGACAAAAAGATTAACTTTGTCCGACGTATTAGTTACTGTATTGATTGGAGCTGTATTCGCAATCATATACAAATTTTTGTGGATTCCATATGAAGTTCTAAAGCCATTAGGTCTTCACTTAGAAGAATCCGTATATGGTCTATGGTTTATTGCTGCAATCGTAGTATATTTAATTATTCAAAAACCGGGTGTTGCTTTAATTGCTGAATTTGCAGCTGGTGCGGGTGAAACACTCGTTATGGGACAATTTGATATCCCTACTTTTGTTTACGCTTTTCTACAAGGTTTAGCATGTGAACTCGTATTCTTAGCTTTTCGTTATAAATCTAGAAATTTACTTGTTGCTGTGCTAGCTGGTATTGCGGCTGGTATCGTTACTTTACCAATTGATTGGTATTTTAATTATTTAGGAGATGTTGCCGTTTGGAACGTCGTATTGATGTTTACGATTAGAATTCTAAGTGGTGCAATCGTTGCTGGTGCTTTAGGCTATGCTATCGTTCGAGCACTCGACCAAACTGGCGTTACAAAATTATTTAGACCCGCATCTAAAAAAGATTATGACTTATTATAGGAGTTACTCAATTGTTATCACTAAAAAATCTTAGACTCAAATATCCAGATGATGAACGTATTATATTTAAAAATTTAAATATAACCATTAATGATAAAGAAAAAGTTCTTTTACTTGGGCCAAGTGGTTCAGGTAAGAGTACTTTATTGAATGTCCTAAGCGGTATCATTCCTAGATCAATGGATATACCGCTAAAGGTCGACGAAAAAACGATAGATAACTTCCCTGGCGTTATATTCCAAGATCCGGACACACAATTTTGCATGCCTGAAATTAAGGAAGAATTAGCTTTTGTTTTAGAAAATATGAATGTTCCAACTGAAAAAATGGACGACTATATTTTAAATGTCATGAAAGAAGTTCATTTAAATGCCGACCCATCAATGAAAATTAATCGATTAAGTGGTGGTATGAAACAAAAATTAGCTATAGCTTCTATTTTATTGCAAAAATCAAACACTTTATTTTTAGATGAACCAACCGCAATGCTCGATAGCCAAGCTACAAATCAACTTTGGGATTTAATTATGGATCATTGGGAAGATCAAACGGTTGTTATTGTTGAACATAAAGTCGCTTATATATGGAACTATGTTGACCGCGTGCTCGTTATGGATGATCAAGGGCAAATTACACATGATAGTACGCCACAAGATATTTTAGAAAACTATACAGATGTATTAAATGAATATGGTGTTTGGCACCCGAATTCATGGGCATATGCACCAAAAATAGACAAGATACATCCAGATAATGTGCCGTTAGTCAGTATGGAGAAACTAGAAGTACTGAGAAGTAATAAACCTTTGTTTAAAGTGAATGAACTGACGATAAATAAAGGAGAATGGATTGCGTTAACCGGTGCAAATGGTACAGGTAAAACGACCCTTCTCGAAACGATTATGCAACTTATTAAATATAATGGGAAAATTCATTATAAAGATAAACAACTCAAAAAAATTAAAGACGCATCTCAACATATGTATTTTGTTTATCAAAATCCAGAACTACAGTTTATTGAAGTTTCTGTTTACAATGAAATATTTATCAATTTCTCATACCAAGATAAAGAAACTGCTCAAACAAAAACAAATGAAATGTTGCAATTACTCAAATTAAATCATGTAAAAGACCAGCACCCTTTTGAACTGTCAATTGGTCAAAAGAAACGTTTAAGTGTAGCTACTGCACTAAGTACAAATTCAGAAATCATACTATTAGATGAACCTACTTTTGGTTTAGATAGTCACAACACTTTTGAATTAATTAAACTGTTCAATGACAGAGTGCGTTCTGGTCAAACAATATTGATGATTACGCATGAAAATGAAATTATTAATCGATATGCAACAAGAACCTTTACAATCCAAAATCACGAATTGCTAGTTAACGGTGGTGACACTTATGGTGAATAACTGGAAAAAGTACTACACTTTTATCGATAACGTGAATATTTTAACAAAACTTGTACTCGGTATCGCACTCTTTTTCTATGCTATTTTTATTCATAATTTCGATTTCATGTTGTATTTAACTATTGTTATGCTCGTTTATTTAATTGTAATGAGCGGTGTGAAATGGTTGCCATTACTTATTGTTATTGCAATCACGCTGTTCTTTGGATTCACCTCGTCATTGTTTATGATTTTTTATGGTGAAGGCGAGGATACAATTTTCAAATTTGGTTTTGTTCATATTACAAATGAAAGTTTATTAAGAGGACTTCATGTAACGATGCGTACGTTAGTTATTTCATTTTATGGCATGGTTGTACCTTTTACGACACAAATCATTTATGTATTTTATAGTTTCATGCAGCATTTAAAATTAAAGCCTAAAATTGCATACGCATTTATGGCAGCAATACGAATGATACCAATCATGTTTAGTTCATTCATGCAATTAAGACAAGCTTTGAAGATGCGTTATCACGTTATTGATAAGCGCAATCATAAAGGTATCAAATGGATAAAACATTTACTCATACCTACATTAAGTCAAAGTATACGAAAATCTCATAGATTAGCCGTAGCTATGGAAGCAAAAGGATTTTCAAATCAAAAAAGAACGCATTATTACAAAGTTCCTTTTACTTTAAATGACTTATACTTCATTATATTTACTATTATATTAGTTGTTATAGCATATTTACTGAGTACTTATATGCCAATAACACACATTTCTGATATTAGATAACATTGCGTTATATTTGTCCCTATCTTTCCCTAAAAGAACGAAATATAACGCAATGTTAAAGGGCGATAAAATTTATATAAATTTTATCGCCCTTTGTTTATTGACTAGCTTTTATTGCTTTAAATCCAATATCGCTTCTATAGAATAAATGGTCGCATTTAATTTTTTCTGCTTGGCTATATGCTTCCTGTTGAGCTGCTTCAATATTGTCACCTGTTCCGATAACAATCATCACGCGACCGCCATTGTTTTCAAACTGACCTACTTCATTCTTCTTCAAAGCACTTACGAAATATTGATCAAGTTGTTCTATTCCTTCTACGACATGTCCTTTTTCATAAGAACCTGGATAGCCTTTTGAAGCAAGAACAACACCTACTACACTTTCATCTTTCCATTCAAGTGTGATGCTTTCTTTTTTATACGTCTTCTCTAATAATTCTATAAAGTCTGATTCTAAACGCGTCAACAACACTTGTGCTTCAGGATCACCGAATCGTGCGTTAAATTCAATTACTTTTGGACCTTCATCTGTTAAAATTGCGCCAATATAAATCAATCCGAAGTAATCAATACCTTCATCAACTAACGCTTGTGCAATAGGTTGCGCAATTTTTTCGTTTGTTTCGTCTATGATGTCTTTAGAAATATGTGGTACGGGACAATATGCACCCATTCCACCAGTATTTGGTCCTAAATCACCATCATATGCACGTTTATGATCTTGAGCAATACAATCGAACGGAACTGCAAACTCATTATTTACAAATGTCATAACTGAAAATTCTTCACCTTCAAGAAACTCTTCGAATACAACTTTTTCATTTTGAGTTTGATACAACGTATGTACACCTTCAACCGCTTCTTCTCTCGTCATCGCTACGATAACACCTTTACCAGCAGCTAGACCATCTTTTTTAAGCACGATAGGTATTTTACAATTTTCAACATATGCTAAAGCTTCATCTTTACGCGTAATCGTTTTGTATTCAGCTGTTGGAATATTATATTTTTCCATTATTTTTTTAGCGAATTCTTTTGAACCTTCTAATTGAGCCGCTTTTTTGTTTGGGCCGAACACTTTAGCTTGCGTACTTTCTAAAACATCTGTTAAACCATCGATTAATGGTTGTTCAGGACCAATCACTACCCAATTAATATCATTTTTTTCAACAAAATCTTTAATACTTTCGTGATCAGTTTCTTCTATATTAGAAATAACTGTTGCCACTTCACTCATTGCGTCATTACCTGGTATTACAAATACCTCGTCAACTTGTTTAGAAGCGCGACATTTCTGAGCTAACACATGTTCACGCCCACCTGATCCAATTACGAGTAATTTCATATGTGCACCTCCTAGTGTTTAAAGTGTCTCATTCCAGTAAATACCATACTGATTCCATATTTATTAGCCATATCGATTGAATCTTGGTCTTTAATAGAACCACCTGGCTGAATAATTGTTTTAATACCAGCTTTTGCTGCCGTTTCAACTGAATCACCCATTGGGAAAAATCCATCTGATGCTAAAGCAACATTTTCATTCATTTCAATCGCTCTATTAATTGCTATTTCTGCTGATCCAACTCTGTTCATTTGTCCGGCACCTACACCAACTGTTTGACGATCATTAGCTAGTACAATTGCGTTACTTTTAACTGAACGTACAACTTTCCATGCCAATTCAAGTGCTTTCCACTGTTGTTCAGTTGGTTCTACATCTGTTACAACTTTCATGTCATCTCTTGTAATCGTTGCATTATCTTTATCTTGTACTAAATAGCCACCAGATACGGAAACAATTTCTTGCTCATCTTTCGTTTCAGTCATATCAATTTCTAATAGTCTTATATTTTTCTTTGTCGTTAATACTTCTAACGCTTCTTCATCAAAGCTCGGTGCGATGACTACTTCTAAGAATATAGAATGTAATGATTCTGCTAATGCTTTTGTAACAGGTCTGTTTAATGCTACAATACCACCGAAAATAGACTGTGAATCCGCTTCATAAGCATATTGGTAAGCTTCTTCAATTGTTTCAGCAACACCTACGCCACAAGGATTCATATGTTTAACTGCAACTGCAGCAGGTTGGTCGAATTTTTTAATTAAAGATAAAGTCGCGTCAGCATCTTTAATGTTATTGAAACTTAATGCTTTTCCGTGTAATTGTTTTGCTCCAGCGATTGTGTTTGGTTCTTTAGTTGTTTTAACAAAAGCGGCATTTTGTTGTGGATTCTCACCATATCTTAATGGTTCAGATTGGTGTCCAAAAAATTCTACTATTGTTTTGTCATAATCATTAGTATGTTTAAAAACTTTTACCATTAATGATTTTCTAAACGCTTCATCAAGATTATTATTTTCAATACGATTAATAACTTCTTTATAATCTTCAGGGTTTACAACTGTAGTAACATATTTGAAATTCTTAGCAGCTGCTCTAAGCATTGTTGGGCCACCGATATCTATATTTTCAATTGCTTCATCTTCTGTTACATTTTCTTTCTTAATTGTTTCTTTAAATGGATAAAGATTAACGACTACTAAATCTATTAAGTCTATATCTTGTTCTTTCAATGCTGATAAGTGTTCAGGAATTGAACGATTAGCAAGAATACCGCCATGTACACCAGGGTGTAATGTTTTCACTCTGCCATCCATAATTTCAGGAAAATGAGTTAAATCAGATACTGAATAAACTTCTACATTAGCTTCTTCTAAAGCTTTTTTAGTACCACCAGTTGAATAAATTTTGTAATTATTTTTAATGAGTTCACTCGCAAATTCAACGATATTTGTTTTATCTGATACGCTTATGATTGCATTTTTCATTTTGTAAAAGCTCCTTTATTGTATAATTTCTTTAATGACACGTGGATATAATTCATATTCTAGATTTTGAATTCTTAATTGTAATGTATCTCTCGTATCTTCTGGATATACTGAACAACTTAATTGATTAATAATTTTCCCAGTATCTACACCACTATCTACAAAATGAACAGTTGCCCCTGTTACACGAACACCATAATCAAGCGCTTGTCCAACAGCATCTTTACCAGGAAAACTTGGTAATATAGATGGATGAATGTTTAATATTTTACCCTCATATTGACTAAGTAAAGTTGGTCCTACTATTCTCATATAACCAGCAAGAATAATCCAACTCACTCTATCTTGAGACATTTTCTTTAATAGTGCTTCTTCGTATTCTTGTTTACTATCATAAGTTCTAGGATCTATAATATATACTGGTAAATTGAAGCGTCGTGCTCTTTCGATACAAAAAGCATTAGGGTTATCTGTATATAGTGCTGTAACTTCTATATGATCTAAATAACCGACTTCAATATTTTCCATAATTTTTTCAAAGTTAGAACCATTACCAGATGCAAATACTGCTGTTTTTATCATGATTGAACCCCCGATAAATTTACTTTACCTGTTCCTTCAGTAATATTACCTATTACATATGCTTTTTCATCGTGTGCTTCTAATATATCCAACACTTCTTTTTCGTCTTTTTTATCTACTACTAGTACAAATCCGATACCCATATTGAATATATTGTACATTTCACTTTGGTCAATATTGCCTTGTTCTTTTAACCATTCAAAAATTTTAGGTACTTGATAAGTCGTAACATCTATATTGGCATCTTTATCCTCAGGTATCGCTCTAGGGATATTTTCTATAAATCCGCCACCTGTAATATGAGACATACCTTTTACTTTAACTTTATCCAATACTGAAAGTACGGGTTTAACATACAATTTCGTTGGCTCTAAAAATACATCTAAATACGTTTTGTCTTCATCAAATTTATCTTGTAAGTTGATATCACTTTGATCGATAAGTGATCTAACTAAACTATAGCCATTAGAATGAATACCGCTAGATGTAATTCCGATAATAACGTCGTCTTCTGATACAGTATTTCCATCAATGTATTGATCTTTTTCTACAGCACCAACACAAAATCCTGCGATATCGTATTCGCCTTCGTGATACATTTCACCCATTTCAGCAGTTTCTCCACCGATAAGTGCACAGTTTGTTTCTTTACATCCTGCAGACACACCTGAAACAATTGCTTCAATCGTTACTGGGTCAACTTTATGCGTTGCAATATAATCTAAAAAGTATAAAGGTTCTGCACCTGTTGTTAAAATATCATTCACACACATTGCAACTGCATCAATACCAATTGTGTCATGTTTATCGTTATCTATTGCAAGTTTGAGCTTCGTTCCAACACCGTCTGTTCCTGAAACAAGAACGGGTTTTTTCATATTTAATTGAGATAAGTCAAATGCAGCTCCAAATCCACCAAGTCCACCAAGAACTTCTTTACGCATCGTACTTTGAACATGTGATTTCATTCTATTAACCGCTTCATATCCTGCTTCAATATCTACTCCAGATGCTTTATATGCTTTCGACATTACGATTACCCTCTTTATCAAAGTATTGTTTGTTTTTTGCTAAATATTCTTTTTGACGTGGACTTAAATTTTCATAATAACGTTCTTCATAATCATATAGTCCTGCTGGATAATCTCCAGTAAAACTTTCAACGCAAAGACCACTATATGGTACATCCATATTTAATCCGATTGAATCTATTAAACCATCTACAGATAAATAAGCTAATGAGTCCGCTCCGATATATTCATTAATTTCTTCTGGTGATTTATTTGCAGAAATTAGTTCCGAAGATGTCGAAACATCTATTCCATAAAAGCTTGGGAACATAAATTCTGGTGATGCAATACGCACATGTATTTCATTTGCTCCAGCGTCTTTTAACATTTGTACGATTCTTTTACTTGTTGTACCTCGAACTATAGAATCATCTACTAATACAATATTTTTCCCATGAACGATGTCTTTAACTGCTGATAGTTTAACTCTTACACCTTGTTCACGAAGTTCTTGGGTTGGCTGTATAAATGTACGTGCCACATATTGATTTTTTACGAGACCCATTTCATAAGGTAAACGGCTTTCTTCAGCGTAACCAGATGCTGCAGAAAGTGATGAGTTCGGAACACCTATGACCATATCTGCATTTATCGCAGGACTCTCTTGAGCTAAACGTTTTCCAGATTGTTTACGTACAGCATGCACATTTTTACCTGCAATAGTTGAGTCTGGTCTAGCGAAATAAATATATTCCATAGCTGAAATGGCTGTTGTTGTTTCTTTTGTATAAGATTCCACTCTAATGCCATCATCGTTAATAACAATAAATTCACCAGCGTGTACATCTCTAATAAACTCTGCGCCTAATACGTCAATCGCACATGTTTCACTCGCAATAATATAAGCACCCGTCTTCATGCGTCCAACAGCTAATGGTCGAATAGCATTAGGATCAACAGCGCCATATAATGCATCTTTCGTTAACAATGCAAAAGTAAATCCACCTTTAATGATGTTCAAACTTTCTTTTAATGCGCCTTCAAAAGTTGGTGCTTTACTGCGTCGAATTAAATGCATGATTACTTCAGTATCTGAAGATGAATGGAAAATTGCACCGTCTTTTTCTAAATTCTTGCGTAAACTTTGTGCATTTACTAAATTTCCGTTATGACATACCGCTACACTCATATCATAAAAGTGATATAAAAATGGTTGAATATTTTCTATCCCTTTATTACCTGATGTAGCATATCGAACATGTCCGATAGCATGTTTATCACCTTTGAAACATTCCATTTGAACGTCAGATATAGCTTCAGTTAATAGTCCTAATCCACGTTTACTTTTCAGTTCATTACCATTGGATGTAACAATACCTGCACCTTCTTGACCTCTATGTTGCAAACTATGAAGGCCCATGTATGTTAATTGTGCTGATTCTGGATGATCCCAAATGCCAAATACGCCACATTCCTCATTTAAACTCTTGATTTCATACATTCCCCAATTGCTCCTTCCAAAAGTTCATTTAAATGAGATACTTTATCTGATATCTTTGTTGATTTACTCGTTACAGTAAATTGATCATCATTTATTAATCGTCCAATTTCAATCGCACCATCTATATTGATATTTTGGCCATCTTTAACAACAACAATATAACGACCTTGTGTTTCACTAAATAATTGCTCATCAGTTAGTGGTAATGATACATCCATACCTAAATTGAAATGAGATGAAAGTTTCGCTAGCCCGATTGCAACGCCACCTTTACCTACTGATTGAACGTGAGATGCTTTTCCAGAACGGATAGCTTCTTTAATCGCTTCTCCTCTTTCTACTTCAACATTTAAATCAATTGAACTTGGTTCATGATTAACTTCTTTATATAACAATTTCTCAATTTGACTTCCGCCAAAATCATTTTTCGTTTCACCGACTAAATAAATTCGGTCATTTTCTTGAGGTTTAAATCCATGTAAGTAATCAATATCTTCGATTAAACCTACCATGCCCACTACTGGTGTTGGGAAAATTGATGTTCCATTTGTTTCATTATATAAAGATACGTTACCTGATACGACAGGTGTTTTTAAGATTTCACAAGCTTCAGACATACCTCTAGTAGAATCTGCTAATTGTTGGTATATTTCTTCTTTTTCAGGTGAACCATAATTCAGACAATCTGTCATTGCTAATGGTGTTGCACCTACAGAAATTAAGTTTCTATAAGCTTCAGCTACTACCATTTTTCCACCTTCATATGGGTTATTAAATACGTATCGTGCTTCACCATCAATAGTAGATGCGATTGCTTTGTTTGTACCTTCAACTCTAACAACACCTGCATTAATACCTGGCTTAATAATTGTATTTGCACCAACTTGTTGGTCATATTGATCATAAGCATAGTGTTTAGAAGCGATTGTTGGGTGTGTTAGTAATTGTGTAAATACATCTTGTACATTTATATTTTCGTATTGATTATCTTTTTGTTCATATTGCTTTGCTTTACCTTCTAATACATATACAGGTGCTTCATCTGCTAATGGTTCAACAGGGATATCTGCATAAATTTCATCTTCATACGACAATACAAAGCGATTTGTATCAGTTACTTCACCAATAACAGCAGAATCTAATTCATGATGTTCAAACAAATCTAGGAATTTTTGTTCAGTTCCTTTTTCTACAACTAATAACATACGTTCTTGTGTTTCAGATAACATCATTTCGTATGGAGAAATGCCATCTTCTCTCGTAGGCACTTTTTCTAATTGTAGATGGATACCATTTCCACCTTTTGCAGCCATTTCTGATGATGATGATGTTAAACCTGCTGCACCCATATCTTGAATACCTACAAGTTCTGGGAATGTTATAGCTTCTAAAGTTGCTTCCATTAATTTTTTACCAACGAATGGATCTCCAATTTGTACAGAAGGTCTTTTGCTTTCTGACGCTTCACTTAGTTCTTCTGATGCAAAAGTCGCACCATGGATACCGTCTCTACCGGTTTTTAACCCAACATATATAACTGGGTTTCCAATACCTTTAGCTGTACCTTTTTGAATTTTGTCATGGTCTATGATGCCGACACACATCGCATTAACAAGTGGATTACCATCATAACGGCCATCAAACTCAATTTCTCCAGCAACTGTTGGAATACCAATACAGTTACCATAGCCGCCGATACCTTTTACGACACCACTGAATAATCTACGGTTCGTTTTATTTGTTAATTCACCGAATCTTAAACTATTTAATAATGAAATAGGTCTTGCACCAATAGAAACGATGTCACGAATAATACCGCCAACACCCGTTGCTGCGCCTTGATAAGGTTCAATTGCAGATGGATGATTATGTGATTCAACTTTGAATACTACTGCTTGATTATCACCAATATCAACAACACCAGCACCTTCACCTGGCCCCATTAATACGCGTTCTCCAGTTGTTGGGAACTGTTTTAAAAATGGCTTAGAATGTTTATAAGAACAATGTTCACTCCACATTACTGAGAAAATACCGATTTCAGTAAAATTCGGCTTTCTACCTAATATTGATATTACTTTTTGATATTCTTCATCTGATAGTCCATTTTCTCTATATAAATGTTCTTTTTCAATTTCTTCAATACTTGGTTCTATAAACTTAGACATGTTGTTCCCTCCAACTTTCGATCATAGATTGAAATAATTTAATACCACTATCAGAGCCTAACAATGATTCCATAGCACGTTCAGGGTGAGGCATCATGCCACATACGTTGCCTTCTTTGTTTGTTATTCCAGCAATATCTTTGTAAGAACCATTAGGATTATTATCGTAAGTTAGTATTATTTGATTATTGTTTACTAAATCGTTATACATTTCTTCTGTGCAATAATAATGTCCTTCTCCGTGTGCAACTGGGTATACTACTTTTTCATTTTTATCATATTGGAATGTGAATTTTGTTTCGTTATTTACAATTGTTAATTTTTCATCTCTACTTACAAATAAATGATGATCATTATGCAGTAACGCACCTGGTAATAAACCTATTTCAGTTAATATTTGAAATCCATTACATACACCTAATACAGGTTTTCCTTCATCGGCAAATCTTTTAACTTCAGATATAATTGGTGCAACTCTAGCCATGGCACCTGATCTTAAGTAATCTCCAAATGAAAATCCACCAGGAATTAACACGCCGTCAAATCCTGTTAAAGAAGTTTCTCTATAATCTACATATGCCGCTTCAACTCCAGAGCGAATAGCAGCATTATACATATCGCGATCACAATTTGAGCCCGGAAATACTAATACGGCTAATTTCATTATGCGTTCTCCTTGTCTTCCAAAATTTTAAAGCTATATTCTTCAATTACAGTATTCGCAAATAATTTTTCACTTAACGTATTAACGACATTGCGGATTGTTGTTTCATCTGTTTCATCAACTGTCATATAAATGACTTTTCCGACTCTTATATCATTTACTTGTTCGTATCCTAAATCATGTACGGCACGGTTTAATGCTTGCCCTTGTGTATCTAATACTTGCCCTTGTAATGTGATATGCAATTCGATCTTCTTCATTTATAATTCCTCCAATTTTTTATAAAAAGTTTCATACGTTTCAATTAAAGAACCAGTGTCTTCTCTATATACATCTTTATCAAAGTTTGCTTTCGTTTCTTTATCCCAAATACGACAAGTATCAGGTGAAATTTCATCTGCTAATAAAATCTTGCCATCTTTTGTCATGCCAAATTCGATTTTATAATCAACTAATATGAGACCCATTTCATCCATAATCGCTTTCAAAGCTTGGTTCACTTTTAAAGCTTCATCTTTAATAGTAGAAAGTTGTGCTTCGTTACAAATATTTAAAAGTTCAACATGATCATCTGTAATAAGTGGATCATTTAGTTCGTCTTTTTTGTAAAATAATTCTAATAGTGGTTTTTCAAATTGGTGACCTTTTTCAAAACCAAGTCTTTTACAAATTGAGCCCGCAGCTACATTTCGAACGACAACTTCTAACGGGAAAATTTCAACAGCTTTTACAAGTTGTTCAGTTTCTGAAATGCGTTCAACAAAATGACTTTCAACACCATTTTGCTTGAAAATTTCGAAAATTTTACTTGTGATAAGATTATTCAATCGACCTTTTCCAGACATTTTATCTTTTTTAGCGCCATTACCTGCTGTTACTTCATCTTTATATTCGATTTTTAATATATCTTCGTTATCCGTTTTAAATACTCTTTTTGCTTTACCTTCATATAATAGTGTCATTTTAACTGTTCCGCCCTTCAAACAATTGATTAAATAATGCTTCGTCTTCATTTACATTCGATGATAATTTAGTTAAATGGCCCATTTTACGGTTTATTTTATTCTCTGATTTACCATAAATATGAACGTGCCATTCAGGATGTTTATAAAATTCATCTTGAAGTTTTTCAACATCTTGGCCTAATAAATTCATCATAATTGCTGGTTGTTGTAATTGAATTTCATCTGGTAAATGCCAACCTGCAACTGCAATAACATGTGTATCAAACTGTGAGTAATCACATGCTTCTATTGAATAGTGGCCAGAATTATGTGGTCTTGGTGCGATTTCGTTTACATAAAGTTCATCATCTTCAGTTACGAAAAATTCAACTGTAAAAGTTCCGATAAAATGCACTTTAGACATAATCTTTTCTACTTCATTAATCGCTTGTTTTTCTAGATTTTGTCTTGCTGGAACAATGGTTTTATATAAAATTTGATTTCTATGTTCATTTTCTTGAAGTGGAAAATAAACTGTATGATCATACATATCACGAGTCGCTGTTATGGATACTTCTTTATTTAGAGGGAGATATTTTTCAACTACACATGGTGTATCGTTAATAAGTTTATGCGCAGAATCAATATCTTCTATAGAACGAATAACAAGTTGACCTTTACCGTCATAACCACCAAAACGCGTTTTAATAATAAAAGGATAGCCTATTGTATCAATTGCTTTGTTCAAATCTTGCGCTTCTTTTACTTCTAAAAACGGTACTATATGTACTTTTGCATCTTGTAATGTTTGTTTTTCAGTCAATCTGTCTTGTAATAAGGCAACTGTTTTACTACCTTGAGGAATATTATATTGATTTGTAAGTGTTTCTAACTGTTGTGCATCTATATTTTCAAATTCATAAGTTATAACTTTAGAAATTTCGCCTAGTTCATTCAATGCTTGAACATTTGAATAGTCAGCGTTAATAAACTGATGTGCGACAAATCTTGCAGGACAATCTTCGTTTGGATCTAATATCGCTACTTTAAATCCCATTTTTTGTGCAGATTGTGCCATCATCTTTCCTAATTGACCGCCGCCAACTATACCTATCATGTCACCTGATTTGAGGTTATAATAAGTCATTTTGCATGTCCTCCACTTTTCCAACTAGACTTTGTTCATACTTCACTAATTCATTTCTAACTTCTTTATCAGTCATACCTATCATACGTGCAGCTAATATACCGGCGTTTTTTGCTCCAGCTTTACCTATTGCTGTTGTAGCAACCGGTATTCCACCTGGCATTTGAACGATAGATAATAAAGAATCTAAACCTTTTAAACTTTTAGATTCAATCGGGACACCAATTACTGGAACAGTAGTTAATGACGCAACCATACCTGGTAAATGTGCAGCACCACCAGCTCCGGCAATGATGATATCGATATTCTGATTAGTAGCGTTTTTTGCGAAATCAACCATTTCTAATGGTGTTCTATGAGCAGAAACGACCTTTTTTTCATATTGAATTTTAAAGTGCTCTAGCATATCACATGCTTCTTTCATGATGTTCCAATCTGACGAACTACCCATAATCACGGCCACTTTCATGTTGGTCACCCTTTCGATTAGTTGAAATACCTAAGATTTTTTGTGTATATTACTCATATAGCATAACAATTGAGCATGCTATTTTCAATCTAAAAACGAACATTTTATATATTTTTATTAAAATAGTTTGATTTATGTTCGTGTTAAAGGCATAATTTAACGTGCATACAAGTTAAAAGTTCGATTTATTATTTAGGAGGCATTTTTTATGGTAGCGAAAATTTTAGACGGCAAAGAAATTGCAAAAGATTACAGAGCAGGACTTCAGCGCGAAGTAGAAAGATTAAAAGAGCATAATATTGTTCCAAAATTATCAGTCATTCTTGTAGGAAATGATGGCGCGAGTCAAAGTTATGTTAATTCAAAAAAGAAAGCTGCTGAAAAAATTGGTATGATTTCTGAAATTGTACATATGGATGAAACGGCAACTGAAGAGGAAGTTTTAAATGAATTAGAACGATTAAACAATGATGATTCAGTTAGTGGCATATTGGTACAAGTACCTCTTCCAAAACAAGTATCAGAAGCAAAAGTGCTTGAAGCGATTAATCCAGCTAAAGACGTAGACGGATTTAATCCAATTAACATTGGTAGATTATATACAGGTGAACGTACATTTATTCCATGTACACCTTTAGGCATCATGGAAATTTTGAAACATGCTGATATAGACTTAAAAGGAAAAAATGTAGCAGTCATTGGTAGAAGTCACATTGTTGGTCAACCTGTTAGTAAACTTTTAACAGATAAAGACGCAACCGTAACTTTATTACATTCTAAATCGACGAACACTGAAGAAGTATTAAAACAGTCAGACGTTATCGTAAGTGCAGTTGGTAGAGTACATCTAGTAACAAAAGACTTAGTTAAACCTGGAGCAGTCATTGTTGATGTAGGTAACACACCAGGAGAAGATGGCAAACTTAAAGGCGACGTAGACTTTGAAGCAGTTAAAGAAGTTGCTGGCGCTATAACACCAGTACCAGGCGGAGTTGGCCCATTAACAATTACAATGGTACTGAACAATACATTATTAGCTGAAAAATGGAAGAACGGAATAGAATAGAAAGAAAAAGCCCTAAAACCTCTGATAAAATTCAGAGGTTTTAGGGCTTTTAAATTTATAAGTTTATGTTTTATACGTTCGTAATACTCATTTTAGGACCAAATGGCTCAAAATGAACTTCTGATTGATCAATATTTAGTTTACTTAACTCTTCAAGAATAGAATCCATAAATGACATACCACCACAAATATAGATGTCTGTATTTTCATTGATCCAATTTTCCAAATTATCTTTACCTAAATATCCGTGTTTTTCTTTTAAATGATACGTCACTTTCACGTTGTCATTTGCTTCATTGATTTCAGATACTTCTTTTTCAAATGGAACAGCTTGTTCTGATTCATTTACATGTACAAAATGTACTTTTCTACCTTTCTTACTTTCATCTTCTAACATTGCTAGCATTGGTGTAATACCTGCACCTGAAGATAATAGTAACAATTCTTTATCATCAGCTGATTCTACTTTAAAATCTCCAGATGGTGCTGATATCTCTAGCGTGTCACCTACTGAATAATTATTGTGTAATTCGTGTGATACGACACCTTTTTTCTCGCCTGTTCCTTCTTTTCTAACAGCAAATCTTAATTTACCATCTTGACTTACAGAATAAAGTGAGTAATGTCTTAATGCAGTATTTTCTTCATTTTCAGGGTTTATACGAACTGTGATGTATTGTCCTGCAATAAGTTCTGGTATATTAATTCCTTCTACAGGTTCAACTTCGAATGCTTTAATATTTGCACCTTGATCAACTTTATTTGTAATTTTAAATGATTTAAATCCATCCCAAGCAGCTTTTTCATACATAGCTTTTTCCATTTGGATGAATACACTCGCGATTTCTCCATATGCTTCTTCCCACGCTTGCATAATTTCATCAGTCGCTGCATCGCCAAGCACATCTTTAATTGCGATTAATAAGTACTTACCTACTATTGGATAGTGTTCTTCTTTCACTTGTAGCGCACGGTGTTTATGTGCAATTTGATTTACATTAGGAACGATTGCTTCTAGATGACCAATATGTTTCGCTGCAGCTAAAACTGTTTGAGCTAACGCTGTTTGTTGTTTACCTTGCTTTTGATTTGTTTTGTTAAAAATATTTAATAGTTCTGGATGAGCTTCAAACATTTTCTTATAAAATACTTTCGTGATTTCAGTACCATGTTGTTCAAGTACAGGTACAGTTTGTTTTACAATTTCTTTAGTTTGTTCTGATAACATCAGAATCCCCCTCTTAAAGATATATTTTAAATACATGTTTAATTGTAAATGATTTCACAATGTATGCCAATTAAATATAAGTTTGTTTGCAAATTTGTCATTTTTTAAAAATCAATCATTGTTCATAGTTCATAAAATTAAGTATAATAAATATATTATAAGGAGGACGGTCTATATGAAGCTTACTCAATATACGGACTATTCATTAAGAGTTCTCATGTATCTTGCTCAACAAAATAAGCAATCTCAAATAGAAGAAATTGCAAAATTTTATGGTATTTCAAAAAATCATCTCACTAAAGTTGTACATCAGCTCGTGAAATTAGATTATATAAAATCAACTAGAGGAAGAAATGGCGGCATCACATTAAACATAAGCGCAGAGGACATTAATATCGGGAAACTCGTACGAAAAACTGAAGAACATTTTGAACTTGTTGAATGCTTTAATATGAAAACAAATACTTGCCCTATTGCATTAAATTGTGGATTAAAAGGTGTACTTAATCATGCACTCAATGAATATTTAAAAACTTTAGATCAATATAATTTAAGTGATATCATCCCTAAAAATACACAAAAAGAAACACTTTTTACGCCTTAGCATTAATAAATCGGTCTAAAGGTCGATGTAATTGTGACAAGATTACGATAATCTGTTAATTAATAAGGCAATCAAGTAACAGTCATGTTATTCTTTCCTTATAAGCAAACAACAAAGGAGTACATAATTATGATGAACAAATTAATACAATCGTTAACAGTGTTAGGTGTTTCAGCAACATTAGTTACACCATCATTATCAGCGCAAGCTACAGGAAACAGTCTTCCACAACTTAAAGGTGTTGACGGAGATGTAGTTGAAAAAGGTGCTAACTACGATTCACTAAAAGGAATTAAAGCTTTTGATAAAGAAGATGGAGATTTAACAGATAAAATTAAAGTTACGGGCGATGTAGATACAAATAAATTAGGCAAATATAAAGTACAATATAAAGTAACAGATTCTGACGGCGCATATAGAACAAAATGGCATTATGTTTATGTCGTTAAAGAAGGTTCTTTAAATGGTACAAAAGATCAACCATCTAAAGACGCTAAAAAAGATAAAGCAGAAGTAGCATCTAATAAAACAACTTCTAAAAAAGACTTAGATGAAAACATGCCATTAATCACTGTCCCTACTAAAGATTTAGTATACCAAGGTGATAGTTTTGACCCAATGAAAGGCGTTAAAGCTTTAGATAAAAAAGACGGTGACATTACTAAAAAAGTATCTGTTAAAGGTAAAATAGACACTTCTAAAACTGGATTACAATATATTAGTTATCACGTGAAAGATTCAGATGGTTACTATTACACATATAAACGCGGTGTTTATGTAAACGCTGCTGAACTTGCTCCAAAACCCGAATTAACTGGTGTTAAAGACATAACCGTTAATAAAGGCGAAAAATTCGATATATTAAAAGATGTCAAAGCTAAAGACAAATCAGGAAAAGATTTAACTTCTGATATAGCGACAAGCGGTGAAGTAAACACTAATAAACCTGGTAAATATAAAGTTGGATATGCCGTTGCAGATAAAGATGGTCATATTACAGCAAAAGGTATTACCGTTACAGTAAAATAATATTAAAAAACAGACATGAAAAATCGAATGATTTTTCATGTCTGTTTTTTTATTTATCAAATTATAAAAACTATTCATTTTTTAACTCCTCTTTTCCCCTATTATTTCTCGATTTTTATTTTCTAAATTGCCTAAAAATTCAATGAAATCAACATTTTTTTGACTATTATAATTAATATTTAAATTAATTCAAAATGTACACAAAAATTTAACATTTGGCAAAAAAGCCGTCATATCAAAGATATTTCAATTTGCATTGTGGAAATAGCGCTTTCAAGCTATTATGTAGCCTTGTAAATATAGATTTTTCCTTTAAAATTAAGGTCTAGCCATTTATATAGGTATATAGAAAAGTGGGAGGTAAAAAACGTGTCAAAGTTAAAATCAATACTTCTCATGTCAACGTTAGGTATTTTACTTAGCGGTTGTTCAAATGTAGAAGTGTTAAACCCCAAAGGACCCATGGCAGAAGATCAACATTTCTTAATTATCTTTTCAATTATAATGATGGTTTTCATTGTCGCAGTGGTCTTAATTTTGTTTTTAATATTTATTGTTAAATATCGAAAAACAAAAAATGCAACATCTGGTACAATGCATCACAACTTTGTATTAGAAGCAATCTGGTTTATTATTCCTATTATTATCTTAGTATTGCTAGCAATACCAACAGTAAAATCTCTTTATTCTTATGAAGAAGCACCTAAATCCGATGAAGATCCAGTTGTTATTTATGCAACGAGTGCAGGATTTAAATGGTTCTTTAGTTATCCAGAAGAAAAAATTGAAACTGTTAACCACGTTACAATACCAGAAGGACGACCAGTAGTCTTCAAGTTACAATCTATGGATACTATGACAAGTTTTTGGATCCCTCAATTGGGTGGTCAAAAATACGCCATGACAAGTATGACAATGGATTGGTCATTACAAGCGAACAAAACAGGTACATTTAAAGGTAGAAACTCAAACTTTAATGGTGAAGGTTTCTCAAGACAAACATTTAATGTAAACTCTGTAAGTTCAAAAGATTATGACAAATGGGTATCAAAATCTCAAAAACGAGATACGATTGATCAAGATACATTCGATCATCAATTACTTCCAACAACAAAGAATCAGGAACTTACATATAGTGGTACACATTTAGCATATGTTGATCCAGCAGCAGATCCAGAATATATCTTCCATGCTTACAAACGTTTCCGCTATGAACCAAAAGATCCAAACTTCTATGATGAAAGTGAAGGCGTAACTGAAAAACCAGTATTACCAGCTCGAAAAGTTACAGTTACAAATCCTAACTATGATCGTCATGGTATGAAACCTATGATTCTTAAAAACGATCAAAAATATGATAGTGACTTCAAAAAAGATGAAGAACATCATATGGATGAAATGGAAAAAATTCAAGAAGATGCAAAATCTGACGATGAAAAGAAAGAAAAGCAATCTTCACAAGGCAACCATGGAGGTGACAAATAATGAATTTTCCATGGCATGAATTAGTCATTAAAAGTGACTGGATGATTACGATGGCACAAGTAATGCTTGTTATAACAGGTATTTGTGTCGTAGGTGGTTTAACTTATTATAAAAAATGGAAATGGCTATATACTGAATGGTTAACATCAGTCGATCATAAAAAAATTGGTGTTATGTATATCATTTCAGCAATAATTATGTTCTTCCGTGGTGGTTTAGATGCCCTTTTAATTCGTCTACAATTAATGGTACCGAACAACACATTATTAGAGTCTCAGCATTATAATGAAATATTTACAACTCACGGCGTTATCATGATTCTATTTATGGCTATGCCATTCTTACTAGGATTAATGAACGTAGTAGTACCTTTACAAATTGGTGCGAGAGACGTTGCATTCCCAGTTTTAAATAACTTGAGTTTCTGGTTATTTGCTGCCGGAATGGGATTATTTAATATTTCATTCGTACTTGGTGGTGCACCAGCTGCTGGTTGGACAAACTATGCACCATTAGCGACTGACTTCAGTCCAGGTACAGGTATTAACTATTATTTAGTCGCGATTCAAATCACTGGTCTTGGTACGTTAGCTACAGGTATTAACTTCTTTGTTACTATCTTGAAATTACGTACAAAATCAATGAAATTTATGCAAATCCCAATGTTCTCTATGACAACATTAATTACTGCATTATTAATCATATTAGCCTTCCCTATTTTAACGATCGCATTAGCTTTAATGACTTTCGACCGTTTAATGGGTACAAACTTCTATGAGATAGCTAACGGCGGTATGCCAATGTTATGGGCAAACTTCTTCTGGGTTTGGGGTCACCCTGAGGTTTATATACTTGTATTACCAGCGTTTGGTATTTACTCAGAAATTATCCCAACGTTTGCAAGAAAACGATTATTCGGACATCAAAGTATGGTCTGGGCAATCTGTGGTATTGCATTCTTAAGTTTCATCGTTTGGGTTCACCATTTCTTCACTATGGGTAATGGTGCATTAGTTAACTCATTCTTCTCAATTACAACAATGTTGATTGCAGTACCAACCGGTGTTAAAATATTCAACTGGCTATTCACCTTATTTAAAGGTCGAATTACATTTGAATCACCGATGTTATTCTCATTAGCATTTATACCTAACTTCACATTAGGTGGTGTAACAGGTGTTATGCTTGCAATGGCAGCAGCAGATTACCAATATCACAACACATATTTCTTAGTGGCACATTTCCACTACGTTATTATTGCAGGTGTTGTATTTGCTTGTTTCGCAGGTTTAATATTCTGGTATCCAAAAATGTTTGGTTATAAATTAAATGAAAAAATCAATCAATGGTTATTCTGGTTATTCACACTAGGATTTAACATATGTTTCTTACCGCAATTTGTATTAGGTTTAGATGGTATGCCACGTCGTTTATACAAATATGTACCAGAAGATGGATGGTTTACATTAAACTTCATCTCAACAATCGGTGCATTTTTAATGGGTCTTGGTTTCCTTGCTCTAGTATGGAACGTAGTATACAGCTTCGGTAAATCTAAACGTGAAGCTAATGGCGATAACTGGGATGGTTTAGGTAGAACATTAGAATGGGCTACTGCATCAGCAATGCCACCCCACTACAACTTTGCTATCACACCAGATTGGCACGATACTGAAACATTCGTAGAAATGAAACAAGAAGGTAAACATTACCTTGATGATCAAAATTATAAAGATATTCATATGCCTAACAACACACATATCGGATTTTGGATGTCAGTATGTATTATGTTCTCAGGATTCTTCGTAATATTTGAAACTTATGTGCCAGCAATAATCTTTGCTTTTGGTATAGTTGTATGTATGTTCTGGAGAAGTTTCCAAAATGATCATGGTTATCATATTCATGCAGAAGAACTTGCTGAAAACGAAGGAAAATTACGCGAATTACGCGAACAAGAACAAAAGGAAAAGGAGGACAATAAAGATGAGTAATGAACAACACCAAACAATTGATACTGTTAATGAAACAGGACAATTAAACAAACTCGGATTTTGGGTCTTTCTTACCGCTGAAGTTGCGTTATTCGGTACTTTATTTGCGACGTTCTTAGTATTACAAAAAAGTGGTTCATACGGTGGTTTCAATACACCTGAACTATTCGAATTAGGTTTAGTAATGCTAATGACATTCTTACTATTAGTAAGTAGTTATACATGTGGTATTGGTGTTCACTACATGCGTAAACAAAATGTTAAAATGATGATGGTTTGGATGATCATTACATTACTATTAGGTGTAGGATTCGTAAGCTGTGAAATATACGAATTTACACACTATGTTCATGAAGGTGTTACACCTCAATTAGGATCATTCTGGTCTGCATTCTTCATTCTACTTGGAACACATGGTCTTCACGTTTCTGTAGGTATATTATGGATTTCAGGCGTTCTAATTCAAATCGCTACACGTGGTTTAAATGAACATAACGCACCAAAAGTATTTATCGGAAGTTTATATTGGCATTTCCTTGATGTTGTATGGATCTTTATCTTTACACTAGTTTATCTTGTAGGGATGGTGAGTGGATCATGAGTAAAACAGTCATTACACATACAGTCGGTTTAATATTCTCAATCGTGCTTACGCTACTCGCTGTTTATGTCATGTTATACACAGGCATGTCATTAGAAGTGAGAACTACAATTATAATCGGATTTGCCTTCTTACAAGCATTAGTACAATTATTAATGTTTATGCATTTAACAGAAGGAAAAGATGGCGGTACTGTAACCTTTAAAGTATTCTTTGCCGTATTAATTACTTTATTAGTAATTATCGGAACTTATTGGGTTATGGTCGGCGGCCACAGCTCTCATATGTAACACCTATATAAAAAAGCCACTCCGTAATGGGGTGGCTTTTTTTGTTTAACTTTACAAAATTAGTTTTTCAAATCTTTCACTAATATCTTGTATCTTATCTTGTTTGTCTGTTTCTCTATAATATAGAATGGCTTTTTGATACATCTCTAGTGCTTTTTTTCTATTATTTTTTGTAACGTATAGTTCTGCAAATTGACTAAAACCGTCACCTAAAATTTCAAAATCATATCTTACGACATTTGCTTCTATATCTCTTAATAACATCATTGCTTCTTTATGTTCTCCCGAGTCAATGAAATTATATACACGTTGAATTCCCTTTTCTATGTACATCTTACTCACGCGCCTTCTTTCTATTTACGTTATTGCATTATTCCTATAATTGTAATATCTAAATTATTAAAACACAAGTTTATAAAAAAGAGATAGAAATCTAAAAAGTTAATTTAGATTTCTATCTTTTTTTTAGTTTATTGATTATATTGTAGTTTGTTTACTTCTAATGGTAAAAACGCATTATAAATATCTAGTAGTTTTAATTTTTCATTGTTCCAATTATATATTTCTTTAGCTTGTTTTGTATTTTCACTAAGTTGATTTCTTAAAGTTTCGTCATGTACAAGTTTATTCACTGCATTTGCTATTTCAGTTGCACTATGTGAATCTACGACTAAACCTGTATTCGTTTCGTTCACGACTTTTTCGATTTCTGGGAAATTACAGCTTATTACTGGTACGTGTGCCATCATATATTCAAATAATTTATTTGAGCTTGCTGAATAGTGATTAAAACAAATATTTTGTAGAACTTGAAAACCTACATAAGCCTCTCTTGTGTAAGATGGTAATATTTGAAATGGTACTTTATCTAAGAAGTGAATTCTGTCTGCTTGTTTTGATTGTTTACTTTGTTCTTTTAATGATTCAGTAAGTTTACCGCCACCAATAAATAATAAATGTCCTTCGTCTATTTCATCCATTGCTTTAATTAATGTTTCTAAACCTCTACCTTGCTGAAGACCACCTTGATATAAAAGTATTTTTTCGTCTTCATGAATACCTATTTTATGATGTAAATTGATTTTAGGTTTATCGTTTATGTCATATTTTTCAGAGTAGTTATAAAGTGTTTTGGGATAGAAACCATAAATTTTTTCGTTATATTGAGCACGTGTATGATTTTCAACGATCATTTGGTCCACAAACTTAAGCATAAAGAACTCGATTTTTTTAATTTTTTCTTTGTTATAACCCGTTCTATCTGATTGAACTTCATGACTATCATAAATGAGCGGTTTAGGTTTTAATCTTAACTTAGAACATACAATTGCTTGTGGTAATGTATTCAAGTCATTTGCGTGGTATATGTCCGCATTTTGGAAATAACCTTTAATGATCATTCTCGTAATAATCGCACCATTGATTAAAAGTTTTCTCATTTTTTTACTTTTAATCATTCCTGCAGAAATAAGTAATGACATTAAAAAGGCAACCATTAAAGTAAAGCTAATATAAAATAAGCTTGGTATGATTGCTATTTGAACGCCAGCTACAACGAGTAAGAACTTTTTACCTTGGTCTTGGTATGTTTGAAGTAACCATGGGTATCGTTGAACTCTATGCACTCTAAATTTATGAGATATTTCTTCGTATGCTGAAATCATTGGGTTTTTCGGATCATTTATAGCGATTAAATCTACATCATAACCATTGTCAGCTAAAGTTGTACATTCTCTATTTACTCGAGCATCGTTTGTGAAATGATTCCATACGAACATTGTAACTTTCTTCATTTTAAAACCTCTTTCATGGTGAATTATAACAAGCCTACTTGGAATAGTAATACAAATACCCACGCAACACTGACTAATCCAATCGTTGCTAGTAAACCTGTCTGTTTCTTTTCTTTATGTAAAACTGAGTCATCAACTTCTTTGTCGCGTTGTTGTTGTATTTTGATTTTCTTATATTCCAATTGTTCTTGTTTCGTTTTCTTTTTAATATTTTGAATAAGGTTTACATATCGCTTCACTACTTCGTTCACTTCACCGTATGCTACCATTTCACCGTAATGAATCCAAATCGCTTTTTTGCACATTTTTTTAATTTGACCAGCGGAATGTGACACAAAGAATATTGTCTTCCCTTGTTCTTGTAAATCGTGCATTTTATCTATACATTTATTGGAGAATGTTTCATCCCCAACTGATAAAGCTTCATCAACGATTAAAATATCTGGATCAGTGTGAATGGCAATGGCAAATCCAAGTCTTGATTTCATACCGCTTGAATATGATTTTAAAGGTTGATAAATAAATTCATCGAGTTCACTAAATTGAACGATGTCATTAAATTTTTCATTAATTTCTCGTTGCGTCATGCCATGCATTAAACATTTATAATGAATATTTTCTTCTCCAGTAAAATCAGGATTGAGCCCTGCACCAATTGCAATTAACGAAGGTTTGCCATTTGTATATACGTTACCAGATGAAGGTTCAATGACGCCACCTAAAATGTTAGATAATGTTGATTTGCCTGATCCGTTTAAACCGATAATCCCTACAGAAGTACCTTCTTCTACTTCGAATGAAATATCATGTAATGCATAATAAGGCTTAGATTTATAACTTAGTCCAAATGTAAATAATGATAGTAGTTTGTCTTTTCTATTCACATTTAAATCATAAACTTTCGAGACGTTTTCACATTTAATTTTATATGTTTTTGTCATCTTCTTCACCTTTTCTTAAAAACGTAATCAATTTTTCTATATTGTCTTCCCAAATTAAATTCTGATCACGATAATCTTTAGCATTTTGAGATTTTTTTAATAGTTCTTTCTCATTGTACTTAAGTGATTCTATTTCATTTACAAGTGTTTCTACAGATGATTGTTTTCTAGCAAAGCCTAAATTGTATTTTTTAATAATGGCTTCGGTTGGTCCACTTATATTTGAAATAGGTGGTGTTCCAACCCCAATGGAATCGATTATTTTGCCAGGCATAACGTTCATAAACACATCACAAGACTCTAATATTGATAATGATAAATGATGTTTCGAAATTTCAGTTAAACATGAAGCTCTATCCATAGGTTTCAATAAATTAATATACTCACAATCTTTAACTGCATTTCTAAATTTATCTGCTAATACACCATAAACAATTGCTGTTACGTATATCTCTTTATCATTTAGCTTTTTACATATCTCAATTAACTTATCAACGTCTTGTGCATATCCAATATTACCTGTATAAATAACACTGAAATGCTCGTATTTTTCATGACAAATTAATTCAGATTTAGAGAGGCCATTTGGTAAATAAAATATCGGAACCTTTTTCTCTAATCGTGATTGAATATGTGGTCTAAAAGCTTCATTATTAATTACAATTTTATCAGCTGAATTATACATTTTTTTCTCTAAAAATTTCAAAAGTGGCATAAACAATTTGATATTGATATGTTTCAAACCATCTACACTGTCTGGCCATAAATCTCTTATTTCAAGAACATATGTTGGATGCTTCGCTCTTTTAAAAAATAATGTTGCCCATGCAAGAAAAATATTTGGACTTGATACATATACTATTTCATAGTCTTCATCATGCATTTTTAAAAATATTCTTAAACGTACATATTGTTCAATATAATACACTAAACGCATAATGAGATTACTATTTTGCTTATTGCCATGCATTTTCATACGAATGATTCTACTATTTTCTAATTTATTTAACGTTTCATCCGTATAATAAGCATCATCTTGAAATAAGTTTCTATTTGGATAAGTTGGCTCAGTCGTTAAAACGGTCGGATCCGCCCCTTTTGTTTTTAACGCTTTAAACATCATTTTCATTCTATTTGCAGCTGAACCAAGTTCCGGATAAAAGTTTTGTGAAATCATTAATAATTTCTTTGTCATATTATGTACACCCTATAAGTAGTCTAGTAGTTTTCTTTTAAATCTCGAATGAACTAATGATCCAATTAACAATAATAAAATCGTGATTAACCAAAAATAAAGATGATCGTGCCAACTTCCATAAACGGAAACATTTCCATGTACGAATGCTGTACGGTAAACCCCTACTAAATAAGCAAAAGGATTCAAGCTTGCTATTTTTTGTAGAATACCATGTGCTTCTTCCATTGCCCAAAAAATTGGGGTCATAAAGAACAACATTCTAATTACGTTTTGTAATAAATTTTTCGTATCTCTAATAATAATGATTAATGTACTCATAATGAGAGATAATCCGAAAATAATCGCATATGATGCAATTAAGAAGTAAATAAACCAGAAATAGTGCCACCACGGTACATATCCATTTACTAACGAAATAACGAATATGATAGATGTTGTAATCATTAAATTAATCATATTATTCGTCAATGCTATAGAAATAAATATCGATGATGGGAATCTCATCTTAGACAACAATCCCACATTAGCTTGTATAGCCGCTGCACCAGTGTTAATGCCTTGCGAAATAAACAACCAAGGGAACAACCCAGATATCAAATGGACTAAAAATGGCACGCCTACAACTTGTGCATTCGCATCACCACGTAAACCTAACCCAAATACAAGATAATATACAGCTACTTGTAGCATAGGTTGTAATATATTCCAAAATACGCCAAGATAATGATTCGCGTATTGACTCTTCATATTATAAATTGCGAGTTTGAATATTTTAGGTAAATTTTTAAATTGTTCATTAAATATTTCAATTATGTCTTTCATAAATATCAAACCTACTCGATTTATGATTTTTTTGTTTTTATTCTTTCTATTGTTGTAATGACTTAATAGGTGTCTTGTTTTAAATACTTATTAAATTCAAACAGTTAATTGTATTTCATCTCTTAATTCTTGAATTTTTTCATCTAAGTCATGATCTGTAGGTCTGCTATAACCCTCATACAAGTCGTATATTTCTAAAAATTTCTTAACTGCTTGTTCTCTTTCTTCTGGTTTAACTTTTTCTAATCTCGGTAAATACCAACCTTTAATATAAAAGTTAAATCTATGTTCTAAATATGATTTTAATAATCCGTGTTTTTTGTAGGTAGGGATTCTCTCAAGTTCTAAAGTATAATATTTATCAAATAACTTTTTAGAAACGGAATTTGTTACAGATCCTGAAACGGCTGCATAATACATATGAATCACTTCGTTAAGTGCTTTTACTTTTTTAGAATGAATCATCAATTCTTGGAAGAATAATGTATCTTGTCCTGCAGCACCTTCCGTCATTTTTATTTGATTATCTTTAATAACTGAAGCTTTAATAATGAGTGCCTGGATGCTTTGCGCTCTTAACCCACACACTTTCATAAATTTCTTAGGATTTTCAATGAGTAATTGATCGTTATTATATTTTTTGACCGTACCTACATAATTAAATAATGATCTTCTCTTATTATCCTCTTTAATGATATTGCCAACAACCATTTCAACATTATTGTTCGTTTTAATTTCATTTAATAAATGTGCATAGCCATCACCAGTAGCTTCATTGTCAGGATCGAGATATGTTATATATTCAGTATTTGCTAACTCTATCCCTTTATTACGTGGTCTTGATGCACTTCCGGACCCTTCAGGATATTCATAATAAACAATGTCTGGATATCTTCGTCTTAATCTATTTATAATAGCTTTCGTTTCTTCATCAGTACTACCATCATTTACAAAAATGATTTCCATTTTATTAAAAATTGAAGATCTTCTTAAACTTTTAAAACATTTGTCTTCTAAATATGTGCCATTATTATGAATTGGAATGATCACACTTAATTCTTTTTGTTGATGAGTTTGTTTATAGTTTTCTTCATTAAACACTTCTGACATATCTAAGTTATAGCCGTTTTCGCTATTTTTAATGTTTAAATGGTCGTCTATTACAGAATTGTGGAACATCGTTAAATATTCATCTTTATATTGTTTAATATAATCATGAACTGTAGTATTTGAATTTTTCGTAACGAAGTCTACATTTGTAAATTTAAATGGTGTCATTAAATCTTCTAAATAATATTCTTCATACGTGTAATCATCTTTCATAAATGTAATAAAATCATAATCCCTGACATTGAATATTTTTTCATTTTTTTCAATGACATCAAAATCCATATATAATTGTGAATTCAACATTGTATTCATTTTGTCAGTTAATTCGTCAACGACAACTAATAATTTAATGTCTTCTTGTACTTTTTCTTTACCAATATAAGCTAATATCTCGTCTAATCTGTGATATGTAGTATGTTTTCTCATCACAGATCTTATTGACTTAGCTTGCATATCTTGAATATCGAATTCGCTATAATTATTCATGATAGGCGCAACATCTGTTTCATGATTGACCATAAAGACATTTGGAAATTGATTGTTGACCCCCACTGAATAATTAGATAAAAGTAAATTGCCAAACGCTTGCAATTCGAATATTCTATTCGCAAACATTGTTTCTGAATATTTGACGGAATTCACATTAATTGCCCATCTATAAATCTTATGAATATTCATTAAAGTACTATGATTTATAGGATTAGTTAAATATGGAATATATTTTGCTGGGAATTGATAACGTGTTCTTTGTAATTCTAAGTTTCTATCAATAATCGTCAAATCATTATCATTGTTAATTAATGCATCAAACATACGTGACGATTCTTGATTTCTAACCGGATATTTTTCCATCCAACTACCAGCAAATATCACATCATTTTTGTATGTTTCATTATATTTATTTCGTGTTCCTACTGGATTGTGGTAATGCGGATTAACACCAAATTGAAGCACATAAACATGATCGTTATTGCAATATGCTTTATAATCGTTTACCACTTCTGCTGCAGAAGTCAAAATGACATCACATTCGATTGCAATATCTTTATAAAGATGATAATTGACAGGGTCTTCTTTAGAATAGAAAATGACAGGGATATTTAATTGTTTCGCTTTTTTAATGCCTTCAAGTAATAATCTTCGTTTTTGACTGTTTACAGAAGCAAGTCCTACCCAGCTGCCATCTATGCCTTTCCATGCTGTAGCAACAATTAGCACATCGATTGAGTTATCTAATGCTTTAAACTCACTATTCATATAAACCATATTTCCAACATCTTTAAACGAATTGAATAAAAACTCATCAGCTATCATACCGATATTATATGTAGATTTTTTAAATACTTTTGATTCGTTTGAAGTGACAATTTGATCGATATGATTTTTATGATTTTGTACAAAATCAAGTTTCGCTTTTTCTGCAACGAGCTGATAATAATTATTGTCGGCTGTATGATTTTTAACTTCATTAAGTTTGTACAGTCCATACATGTAATCTTTTTCAATAATATCTAATACTTCTTGTAATTGACTTACTTTTGTCTTGTCCTCAAAAGTCTGTTCTTCTGTATTCTCATTAGAATTAGAGTTTTTCATGTTCATTTAGATGCCCTCCTTTTCTTCCAACTCCAATATTTAGTTTGTATTTTACCTAATTTAGAGTTTTTGAGATTGTTATATAAATTTTCATATTGGCTAGATGCGTGCTGTTGCTTAACTCCTGCGTTTTTAGCATTTTTTTCTAAAACCATATTCTCTTTGATGAGTCTTACGATCGTTTTTTTAGAATCATTTCTTTCTTGTTGGAAATTTGAAATGATGTCTAACTGTTGTAATTCAAGCTCTGAATAGTGTGTATAATCTTTTGGCGTATAAATATCAATCACTTCTGGGTTTAATATATGATGATATTCAATCCAATACTTCTTCTTGTTCACAGTAATTCTAACAAGTTTACTGCATTTTAATATTAAGTCTGTTTCAACTTTATTGTAGTTAATGTCAACTTGCGTCACTTCGTTCGTTAAACCACTATCTGTATACAATTTTGTACCTTCATCTATTTGAATAAATTCCTTTTTAAAAATCGCTCTATCAATATCTTTACTGCGAACGAAACCAACAAATAAACCTTTATTAAAAATGGCTTCTAATATTTCACCATTATGTTGATATAAAGCTCTAGATGAGAATACCTTATCTTTAAATAACAATTTATAATCATGATTAAAGCCTAATTCACGATTAATTTCTGGCGTACTATAATTTGCGTTAACAATCTTAACCGTATCTATTTCTTTAGAAATCAATTTTAAAGAATTTGTGATTTTAGTCCATCCAATTATATTTTCCGATTTAACGATTAAACCGTATAGTTCACTTTCAATCTCTTTAACTGAAATGACTTTTAATGGCTTATTTAAATACTCAGATACGTGAGCTACCGTGACTTGTTCATCATCAACATCAAATATTTCTTGATTTTCTGGCTCTTTTAAAATTATTTGAAAGCTTAATCCGCTACTAATAAATGGATTATTTATGTCAATCATATTAAGACCCCTCATTTTTTACTTATTAAATGTATATGCATTTTCTTTTCCGAATGTATACAAATTACCGTAGTTGTAGTATTTAACTTCATCGAATTCAGTTTGAACGACATTTTTAGTATCAAAAATGATTTTATCTTTCATACTGATGAAGTCCTCGTCTTTTAATTGTTTGAATTCTGAATGGTCACTTAATATAAGTACTAATGAAGCGTCTTGGACTGCGCTTTGTATATCTTTTTCAACAAATCCTAATTCAACATGTGGATCATAGGCAACGATTTCTATATTATCCTCTTTACGTAAATCGTTATATATATCAAAAGCTGGTGACTCTCTCACATCATCTACATCGCCTTTATATGTTAAACCGAATACTACAATTTTATGACCGTCTAAATCTTTTAATATTTTTTTAGATTCTTCTATAACATATTGAGGCATTGAACGATTAATACGTCTGCCTTCTTGAATTAATTTTGTTGTTTCTGGATCTTTAGCGATAATAAAGTAAGGATCCACTGCTAAACAATGTCCGCCAACACCTGGTCCTGGTAAATGAATGTTAACTCTTGGGTGTTTATTCGCCATCTTAATGACTTCTAATACGTTAATGTCCATATTGTTACATACCATTGCAAGTTCATTTGCTAAAGCGATATTTAAATCGCGATAAGTATTTTCCATTAATTTACTCATTTCAGCAGTTTTAGCATTCGTTTCAATCATTTCTCCTTGAACAAAAGTACCGTATACCTTTTTACCCGCTTCAACACACTCAGGCGTAATACCACCAATGATTCTGTTGTTATGAATCAATTCGTGTAAGATTTTTCCTGGTAATACACGTTCTGGACAATGTACTAAGAAAATATCTTCACCAACTGTATAACCTTGGCTCTCCAAATATGGATATACATGATCATCAGTTGTTCTTGGAGCAATTGTAGATTCTATAATAACTGTATTGCCTTTTTCTAAAAATGGTACGATTGATTCTACAGCACTCATAACGAGAGAAATATCACAAGATTCATATTCATCATCATTATTAGGCGTAGGAACCGCGATAATAAAAGCATCTGCTTTTTCAGGTTTTAAACTTGCTTTAAATTTATTTTTTGACAATACATCTTCATATGCTTCTTGCAAGCCTGGTTCTTCAATATGAATTTGTCCGTTATTCAATTTGTCTACTGCTTCTTTATTGATATCCACACCAACGACATCTACATCGTGCTTTGCAAACATGATTGATGTTGGTAATCCAATATACCCTAGACCTATAGTTGTTAATTTCATATTATAACCATCCTTTAATAATTAATTGTTAAGCTATTACTTTTGTAATGTTAAATATATTGTAACTATTATCAAACCAATAAACAGTTGTTTAACAGATACTTAAGAAAGCATTTACATTATTTTATTATTGTTTACAATTGCAAAACATCTAAATAAAAAAAGAACCCAAAATGTATTGAGTTCTAAAAATTATTTATTGCGATTTTCAAAATACTTTTCAATATCTTCACCAATGATTGGCCCAAACGTTTTTGAGAAACTATTCGTTATGTGACCTTTATCCATATATACAACTACATTACCAATAACAGGAACGAATTGACCGTTCTTTTTAAAATATTGAGTATAGTCTACATATTTCGTGTTCTTCGGTTTTTCTTCTAGTTGTTCCCATTTAGCTTTCTTAGGTAATCGGTTTTTAGCATTCATTTTTTTAATCGTTTCTTTATCGTCTATTTTCTCTAATGTTTCTGGAACATTAAAGTTATATCGCGGATTATCTCTTACTGCTAAAATGGGTGTTTTTGTATTAGTAATATTATCAAATTGTTTAATTTGTAATGGATCTATTTTACCATTCACATCAGAACTTGAATCTGCAGTTGTCACAACTAAATCTATATCTTGCTTTTTAATTTCTTTTATTAAGTTTTGATTCCACTTTGTACAATCATTATCATTATCTTTCGTTGTTAATACACAACCCGACTTTGTCATACTTAAAACTCTATAATTATGCGCTTTAGCTGCAGTTTGTAAGGCGCCGAGCCAATGTTGTGCATGTGAACTACCAACTAATGCTATCGTTTTATCATAATTTTCTTTTTTACCATACTTACCAACTAACACTTTTGATTTACCAATGCCTTGATGGACTTTATCTTTCGTTGAATCTGGCGTCTCTTCTCGTATATCAGAAAACTCAGGAATCGCTTTTAATTTTTCATTACCATTTTTCTCTGCTGCCATTGCACCAGGGTAATCATCACTTAAAGCTACTTTTTCTTTTTCAAATGGATTATTCAATACTAATAAATAAAGTGATAAGATGACTAACACATTCACCGCTAAGCCAAGTCCTAGCTTTTTAAATGACTGTTTATCAGTAGAACCACTTCTAATTGGTTTCTCTATATATCGTGTCATTAAATACGACAATGCCCAAGAAAGTAAAATCATACCGATTCCTAAAAATAAACCAGGCGTTTCACTATTATGATATTGATAAAATGAAAGTATGACCCAATGCCATAAATATAAACCAAATGAAAGCCCACCAAATTTCACCATAAACTGAGATCCTAAAAATCTTTTCACACCAAATCTTGTTTCATGATTTCCTGAAACCAATATAAATACTGCACAGAGCATTGGCCATAAAGCGATGTAACCTGGGAACATGGTTGAAACATTAAATAAAATGCCAGTCGCTATAAGTGCCAATAGACCTATCCAACCAATTATCGTGGCAACACCATTTGAAATCTTTATTTTGGATAAATTGATCGCTAACAACCCACCTAAAGAAAACTCCCAAACTCTCGTGAGTGTATGAAAATACGCCCATGGTTGATTCACATGTGTTAAATAAATAGAATATATAAACGAAACGATAAATAGCGTACCTAAAAACAAATTCATTACATTAACGATTTTTAACTTTTGATTCTTCTTATATAAAAAGAAAATCACGCTAAATAACAAGAACCAAATAATATAAAATTGACCTTGAATAGACATAGCCCAAAAATGTTCTACAGGTGTCTTCATTTGATCTTTATTTAAATAATCTGTACTTGATAAAGCCAATTGCCAGTTTTGATAATAAAATAAAGAAGCAACTATTTCTTTAATTGTTTTCCCCATAATGGATTGAGGCAATAAAAAGAAAGATAAAATGGCTACTATAAACAACACTGTTAAAACAGAAGGAAACAATCTTTTAATTAAGCCCTTAATATAAGGTAGGAAGTTAAATTCCCCTTCTTTATTAAACTTGGAAATAATAGATGTCGTAATTAAAAATCCAGAAACTACAAAGAATACATCTACCCCTCCAGAAACTCTACCGAACCAAATATGATAAATCGCTACAAGCAATGCAGCAATAACTCTTAATCCTTCAATTTCCGGTCTGAATTTACGCTCTATATTAATTGGTTTTGTATGCATATGAAAAACTCCTTAAAATATTATACAAATGTTAGTATATCTATCTAAATATTAATTTGATATACAAAAATATAATATTTACAAGAACTTAACACCCAATTAAAATAAACCTAACAATCGAGTTGTTAGGTCAGTTTGTATATAAATATAACCGATTAAAAACTCGCTTGCCTAGGGTACAGTCTCAGCCTGTAGTCTTCGACTTGTACTATTCCCTCAGGCGTCTCGTTTTTAATCGAGGGGTCATATTCTAACGAGCATTATTCAGAATTCTGCTCCTTACAGCATTCTAACGAGCATTTCTCGGAATTCTGCTCCTTACAGAGTTCTAACGAGCATTATTTGGAATTCTGCTCCTTACAGTGTTCTAACGAGCATTTCTCAGAATTCTGCTCCTTACAGTGTTCTAACGAGCATTATTCGGAATTCTGCTCCTTACAGTGTTCTAACGAGCATTTCTCGGAATTCTGCTCCTTACAGTGTTCTAACGAGCATTATTCGGAATTCTGCTCCTTACAGTGTTCTAACGAGCATTTCTCAGAATTCTGCTCCTTACAGTGTTCTAACGAGCATTTCTCAGAATTCTGCTCCTTACAGTGTTCTAACGAGCATTTCTCAGAATTCTGCTCCTTACAGTGTTCTAACGAGCATTTCTCAGAATTCTGCTCCTTACAGTGTTCTAACGAGCATTATTCAGAATTCTGCTCCTTAGAGTGTGTTCATAAAAAAACTGCCAACAAGTTCACTTTAAGTGACTTTGTCGACAGTCTAACCTAACAATCGAGTTGTTAGGTTTTAGTAAATGAGCTTATTTAAATATAAAGTCGTTTATTTCGTTTGCTACTTGAGTAAAGTCTTTAATTTTAAGGGATACGTATAGTTTAATTTTAGGTTCTGTTCCTGATGGTCTAAGTGCTATATAGCCTTCTTTAAATATTAGTTTTATAACGTCTGCTTGTGGTAGTGAAATTGAAGTTTCTTCACCTGTGTTTACATCAAATGAAATTTGTTTTTTATAGTCTTCAATTTTTTGAACGTCTAAATTTAATATTTTTGTTGGTGTGTCGTTTCTATATTTATCCATAATACTTTCTATATATTTTTTCCCTTTTATACCTTCAAAAGTATGTGCGAATAGTTTATCTCCGTGGTTCCCTAAGCTTGCATATATATCCTCAAGTTCATCTTTAAGTGATTTATTTTCTAATCTTAGTTCTGATGCATATTTGATGATGAGCGGGATAATTTGAATGGCATCTTTATCTCTTACAAAATCATTTGCAAGATAGCCGTAACTTTCTTCAAATCCAAATATAAAGTTTTCTTCGCCAAGTTCATTAATTTGTTTAATCTTTTCAGCAATAAATTTAAAACCTGTTAATACGTGATACATTTTAATGTTATGTGCTTTAGCTAATGCGTCACTTAACGTACTTGTGACTATAGATTGTATGGCTACTCGGTTTGGTAAATGCTCAGTTTGTTTAATGCGATATTGTAATAATAACGCTCCGATTTCATTACCATTCAAATATGTAATGTGATTAGCATCATCTCTTAATGCTATACCTATTCTATCTGCATCTGGATCTGTTGCTATCATTAACTGCGCTTTATGTTGATTAGCGTATTTAATGGATAAATTATAAGCTTCGTGATCTTCTGGATTCGCGCTTTTTACAGAACTAAAATTAGGATCAATGCGACATTGTTCTTCTACTAGATGGTATCCTTTGAAATTAAATTCATCTAAAAGTTCAGTCAATATAGGTAAACTTGTACCGTGTAAGCTCGTAAAAGTAATTTTTAAATCTGATTCTGGTATATGACCTACTGCTCGTTTAATTTGTTCTATATATAGTGCTTTCACATCTGCAGGGATATTATGAATAAATTCTTCTTTCTTATCCATTTTAGGCAAATCTAACGGATTACCAAGTCGATAAATTTCTTCTGATAATAAATTGGATTGATCTATCGACAACTGCGCACCGTCTTCACCATACACTTTAATCCCGTTATAATTTGGTGGATTATGACTAGCTGTAATCATAATACCAATGTCTGTTTGTAGCGCTCTTACAGCATATGATAACTCTGGTGTTGTTTTATATGTATCCGGTAAATATGTTTTAATGCTGAAATGTGAAAATGTATCAGCAAATATTTGTGCAAATTCCTTAGATAAATGTCTTGTATCGTAATGGATGACAACAGTAGGATCTTGTAGTTTATTTAAATAATTTGCGATACCTAATGCTAGTTTTTGAATTGTAAATTTATTTAATCGGCCTTCGCCTAAACCAAATTTACCTCTTATGCCAGCAGTACCAAAATTTAATTCACTTGAAAATCCCTCTTCTTTATCTAATTCTGTTTGTTGAGTATAAAATTGTTCAACTAAACTCTCATCTAAGCTTAGTTCCCATCTCTTTTCCAAATTGAATCACCTTCTTAAAAAATCCACTCACATTAATCATTAGCAAGTGGATTTTTTCTTTTATAGATTTAAAGTCTTAATAAAGTTTCTTACATCATCAGACATTTCTTCATCGTTTAACGCAAATTGAATCGTCGTTTTAACAAATCCAAGCTTTTCACCTACATCATGACGCGTACCTTCAAAATCATAAGCAAAAACTTGATCATCTTTATTTAATCTTTCAATCGCATCCGTTAATTGGATTTCTCCACCAGCACCAACTTCTTGATCTTCTAAGTATTTAAAGATATCTGGCGTTAATACGTAACGACCCATAATAGCTAAATTAGAAGGCGCTGTTCCAGCTTTAGGTTTTTCAACAAATTGTTTAACTTCATATAATCTATCTTTAGATTTTAACGGGTCAACAATACCATAACGATGTGTTTCATTATAGTCCACCTCTTGAACACCAATCACTGACTTTCCTGTCTTATCATATTGCGCCACTAATTGTTCAATTGCTGGTACTTCTGATTCTACAATATCATCACCTAATAATACTGCAAAAGGTTCGTTCCCTATAAACTGTTTAGCAGTCCAAATTGCATGCCCTAAACCTTTTTGTTCCTTTTGTCTTACATAGAACATATTAGCTAAATCTGTAGCATGTTGAACTTTATCTAATAACGTTTGTTTATTTTTTCTTTCTAGATTTTGCTCTAATTCTAATTGGTTATCAAAATGATCTTCAATCGCACGTTTATGCTTACCCGTAACGATAATGATATCTTCTATACCTGCTCTTACCGCTTCTTCTACTATATATTGAATTGTAGGTTTATCAAGAATCGGTAACATCTCTTTAGGCATTGCTTTAGTTGCAGGTAAAAAACGTGTACCTAAACCTGCAGCAGGTATGATTGCTTTAGTAATTTTTTTAGCCATAATTCGTCTCCTCATCGTTCACTAATTATTCTTACTAATGTGTATATCAATATCTTGAATTAGTTTAGAATAAATTTGGTTTTCATCAAACTGATTCGTAAAATCAGTTGCTTTACTTATAATCGATTTAATTTCATCATTTTCATAATTTTGAATAATATATTTAATTTGCTCTGCAAACTTTATTGTATCATTTTTAGCAATTAAATAGCCATTCTCTTCATGTTTAATTAAAAATTCTGGACCGTAACAACCATGATAACCTATTACAACACTTTCTTGTAACATAGCTTCTAAAATCACTAATCCAAAACCTTCCACTCTAGAAGGAATTGCAGTAATTTTACTGTTAGACAGCACTTTAGACAGTTCATTTGTAGTTGAATATATTTTAATAATATCATCTAATTGATACTTCTTAATAAGCTGGATAAAGTTATTTTTCTCTTGACCATCACCATAAATATGTACTTCGTAATGATAACTTCTAATGGTATCTTGAATTAGATTGATACTTTCAATTAATAAATCAAAACCTTTTTCATATTCAAATCTGCCCGCAGCAATAATTGTATTAGTCTTTGTGTTATTATATTTAGTTTCTTTCAATATATTTGGTAGAACTATAACTGGCGTATCGTTTAATTCTTTTTGATAATGACTTTGATCAGCTGCAGTCAAAGTGGTGATTAAATCTAAATTTTTGTATCCTTTAATTATATCTTTTTGATATTCATCACTATTAGCTTTTAAATACATATGTTCCATACCTATTTTAAAGATATCACGCTTAGCATATTCAGCAATTAGTAAATTGTAGCTAGCTCGTGTACCTACTACAATATCTGTATTTATATTTTTAATTTGCTTAACAATTTGTTTTTCAATATAACTTGAAAATTGGTGTATACCAGGTTCGGATTTATTTATCTTCTTCGTTTTGAAAAATGGCGTATACTTGTTCAATCTATTAACAAATATATTTTTAAGTCCTTTAGGCGTCTTATCATATTGAATTACTGGTATAATTTCAATATTTTCATCAATATTAAAATAAGGCTTATCATTCGCTTTAAATACTGAAATAATTTTTACTTTATGACCTTTTTTACTTAAAGTATTTGCTAAATTTGAAATTGATTTCGTAGTGCCACCCATATGATATATATTGTGAACTAAAAATGTAAATGACTTCATTATTATCCCCTATGTTTATCCATAACGGTATCTATCAATTCCGAGATAACTTCGTATGAATGATTATTTTTGTTAATATAATTAGTTTCCACTTCTTTATAATAGTTATTCAATATTGCTTCGAAAAGTAACGCACTTTCAAAATATTGATTTTGATTAATAGATTCAAAAACATCTTTATATATACCCCTATTTAACTTATACATATCATAGTCAGGCGTATATAGATAAACTTTTTGATTGATCGTTAATGCATCAAATATGATAGACGAATAGTCACTGATAATAATATCAGACACTAATAAAAGTTGTTGAGTTTCAAAATTATTGATATCTATATAATCATTATTTATCTTTTCAGACTTATCAGCTTCGTGGCATTTATATAAAATATTGAACTTTTCTTCAATTTCTTTAGGGAAGTTTAATAAATATTCACTAGCTTCATCATCTCTCCACGTTGGTACATATAAAATTGTTGGCTTTTGAAAATCCAAATTTATATCTTTTTTCAGTTCATTGATTAATTTATCATTATTGATATTATCCATTAAATATCTGTTTCTTGGATAACCACAACTCACCATTTCAGTATTGTGCATAGGAAATGCTGATTTAAAAGTTGGGTTAATTGTCTCAACATCTGTAATGAAATAATCTTGCTTTGTTAACTTATTATATTTACGCGCACGATAATTATAGATATTTTTATTTTGATGTGGTTCTTGACTATCGAGAAACAGACGTTTAATCGGTGTACCATGCCATAATTGAATAATTGTTCCATTAGGCTTTAAATGATCAGGAATATAACTTTCCGATATAACAACAGTTGCATGTTCTATTATATGTTTTGTTTCTGAATGTTCCGGCGAAATAAAATATTCACCTTTACGCTCATCCGTAACAAAATAAATAGGATACTTATTTTTATGTTGAATTAAATGTTCAAATAAGTACATAGAATTCCCTCTATATCCATAATCAAATCCTAGGAATACAATTCCCTTTTGTAGTTGATTTGGATTTTTTTTATATTTATTTATAGATTTGAATTGTTTATCAAGTGATTTATTTAATAGTTTCACATATACCCATCTAGGTAATTTGAATTTGGATTTAAACATAACTTTATCAATTGTTCTTGCATTGTTTGGTAATTTTGTATCTTGTGAATTGAAAATCACATTTTGATTACTAAGAATTGCTAATTTATTTAAATATAATTTCACTGTTTTATCTGATACTTCATTTTTTAAAGATTGCAGCGTTCTTTGACTTGGATAACTATTGTTTACAAAATCAAATAACACGTGAGTATCAACTTTTATTTGATCAAGATGTATTATTGCATTTAATGTGATATCAAAAATATTCTCCCATTCAAAATTGGATATTAACCAAATCAAATCATTTATTTCAAAAACGATATTGGGTTGAATTGTAATATTATTAAACCACTCATTAATTGATATGTTTTCATCCCCAAAATATCTACAATCATTTGTATAATAGCCATTATTTGTATAATCAACTATATAAGTATAACGATCTAGCTTTAAATATTCTAAAGTATCCTGATAAACATCAATATACTCATCGATAAGTATAATATGTTTACTCTCATTTCTTAATGACTCAAGTAATGAGAGTATTTCTGACTTCTCTTTAATATTAATGATTTTTATCATATTACACCTCTTAATTTAACTATAACTCATTATGCGTTTTCACTATCTTATTATAGTAATACAATTTGATAGTTCACATTCACTTAATATTTATCATTATAATACACCAATCAAGTTTATATTTAAAATAAATATAAACGCTTCATGACTGAGGTCTATTAGTATCATTACAAAACATACAATTTGTTTACATTAATAACTATATATATTAAGCTTTACTATATATACATAAAGAGGTGAACAAAATATGCGTAGAGTAATTACTTATGGCACATATGATTTATTACATTATGGCCATATCGAACTTTTAAGAAGAGCAAAACAATATGGTGATTATCTAATTGTTGCTTTATCTACTGATGAATTTAACAAATTGAAAAACAAAAAGTCTTACTATAATTATGAACAACGAAAAATGATGCTAGAGTCTATCAGATATGTTGACCTTGTTATACCTGAAAATAACTGGGAACAAAAATCCGATGACGTAAAAAACTACAAAGTAGATACATTCCTAATGGGCCATGATTGGGAAGGTGAATTTGATTTCTTAAAAGAAGATTGTGAAGTGATTTATCTTAAAAGAACTGAAGGTATTTCAACTACACAAATCAAAAAAGAACTTTATGGAACTGAATAGAACACTTCAATGTGTTCTATTTTTATGTCCTTAATTGTAAAAATATTGAATATATGTATAAAAAGAAATTTGGGAGCGACTAATGAAAAATATTTTTTAGTATTATAGTATTATTTATTATTTTGTTAACCGTCTATCTAACTATACACAAATTTCAGTTAAACTTTAAAGAAGATAAAATGAATACTGAATCAACAAGTAATCATACTCATTCTAAATCTCAAAAAATTGAGGATGACAATGATATAAACAATGAAAAATTACCAGAAGTTTCTAAAATTGATGATTATTTAAAAAATAATCATTTTAATGGGAATATCACAATTTACAAAAATAACAAACCTATTATGAGTAACGCCTATGGTTATAAAGATTTTGAATTAGGTATTAAAAATGATAGACATTCTATGTACCTCATAGGTTCAGCAAATAAATTTATTACAGGTTTAATTTTAAGACAATTAGAAGATGAAGGTAAATTAAATATAAATGATAATGTAAACAAATATATTCCTCATTTCCAAAATGTATATCCAATAACTTTAAAAGATCTTATGTTACATCAAAGTGGTTTACATAAATTTCACGCTAATCCACTTGAAGTTGGATTAAACAGTGCAATTGAAAGTATAAAGAGTAAAGGTGTTAATCCTAACAAATATCATCAATATGAATATAACGATGTAAATTATATAACTCTTGCGAAGGTTATTGAAAATGTTACACATAAATCATTTGCGAAAAATTTAAAAGAACGCATTATTGATAAAGTCAATTTAAAATATACATCTAGATTTAATTCAACTGATCATCAAAAGTATTTAGTTAAAGGATATAAATATGTAAATGGTCAAAACATTTATGCTCAACCAAGAAACTTAGATAAATATGATGGTGCAGGAAATATATACATATCTACGGACGATATGGCTAAAATTATTTCAAAATTCAAATCTGGACAACTTTTATCTCATTCTTCAACTCAAAATTTATTAACAGTCACTGATAAAAATATTTATCCAAGTTCATATAGATATGGATTTTACAAATACAAGGATTTCCAAAGATTTAGAGGTATTTTTTATAGTAATGATATCGTTACTTTTGCAAATGATGAATATATCGTATCAATTGCAAGTAATCAATTAGAACAACCATACGATGGAAATACCGAAAAAACTTTAAAACACATATTCTCAAACATTTTAAATCAAAATATACAAAAATAAATATGATTTAACATATTAAAAGAAACGCACTTTTCAAATTGAAAAGTGCGTTTCTTTTAATGAGACATCTTTTTCTTTTTATTTTTTAGATGTCTTAAAAACATTTTTAATTTTAATGTTTGAGCTTTAAGCTTGTACTTTATATATAAGTTATTACTGTAATAAACGCTTAACTTTTTAGATACTTCTTTATATATTTTAAAATTCATAGTAGCAGATAAAGTTAATATAAGATTTTCTAATGTTTTCACACTAGTAGATTTAATATGTTTTACCGAAGTCAAATAATCAATTGAAGCGTTTAATAATGAATGAATATTATCAGTTTTCATATAATTATTTCTAATTAAAAAGTAAATAATTAAGTAATCCATTCTATAACTGTAATAGATTCCAACTTTATCATCTAAGTCTTTTAAAATTTCAAACGTTCTCTCTCTGACTACTTTTGCATCACTCAGATATTTATCTATTTTTTTATAACTATTGGCTACGATTGAATCATCATTACCTATATTATATAAATATGCTAAATCATCAATAACTGTTATATTGCTTTTAGCCCATGCTTTTAAATTAAATGTATGTTCTTCACAAAAAGTAATATCTTCATCAAATCTAATATTATTTAAAATTGATTTTTTATACAATTTTCCATATGGTCCTATTGATTGAATCATTTCTGGCGTTTCATTTAAATTTGTGAACTGTATACCTTTTAAATCATCATAAGTTTTAATTGGGTATATGTTTTCCCCAATTAAGTGTGCAACTTGTCCAATCACAATATCTGTTTTAAATTCTTCAATAGTATCTACCATTTTATCAATGATATTCTCACTCAATTTATCATCAGCATCACAAAACATGATGTATTCACCTTTTGCAAGATCTATTCCTTCATTTCTCGTTGCTGCTGCACCTTTATTCTCTCTATTAATTAAAACAATATTAGGATTATTTATGTTACTAATGATTTCTGCACTATTATCTTTCGATCCATCATTTATACAAATAATTTCATGAGAATATTTACTTGTTATCGTTTCTATTGTTTCTTTTATAGTCTTTTCCGCATTATAAATTGGAATGATTATACTAACTCTCATAAACTTATTCCCCTTTTTTGATGAAATTTATTAGTTTTTCTGTAGCATTATAATTTGTATATTGGTGCCACATTGGTTTTATAGATTTATTTATTTTATTTTCATTTACGAGTTTGAAAAGTGTATTTAAATCATAAGCTTTATTTACTTTAGTCATGTCATAATAATATGAATTCAAACCTCTTTCTTTATCATATTTTTCTTCATCATAACAGTAGAATATTATTGTTTTATCGAGTAATGATGCTTCTATGCTTAAAGAACTATAGTCTGTAATAATCACATCTGCTATTTCTATTAAGTCTTGAATATTTCGAGAATCTGAATCATATCCTGTAATACTTGGGTGTAGCTTTGTTACAAGTTCATATTCAGGACAAGCTTTTTCAAATGATATCTTATCTATTGTATGAATTTCATTTGTATAGTCTCTATAAGTTGGTACATACAACGCTATTTTTTTAGTATTGTTTGTACGAATATCTTTATTTTTATAATGGTCTAATCTAGGTAATCCAAATGGCAGCATTTGATTTTCTTTTGCATCTAGACTATTCATAAATATTTCTTTCATAATATCAGAACTGACAAGATAATAATCAGTAAAATGGTATACCGCTAAATAATTTTTAAGTAGTTGTTTATTATTTTTATCGATACTCTTATCCTCAAGTCCAAACGTTTTTAAAGCACCAGCTGCATGCCAAGTTTGAATCACTTTTTGAGTGTTAATTTTCTTTAAGCCACCTAAAAGTAAATAATATGTATCAATTATAACTACTTCACTCGATTTAATCACTTTGATTTGTTTTATTAAATATTTATTTTTCAAGCTTATTACGCTATTAACTTCTAGTTGATTAGCAAATTCTAAATATTTAGGATGAACAATTAATGTAATGTGAAATTGTTCTTTTTTTAGTTCTTCTATTATAGGCAATACATCTTCTTTAAAAGTCATGAAAACGACGACTTTTTTATTTTGAATATTATGTACAATAAATTTATCACAAATAAATAGTAAAATGAGATAAACCTGTTTAATCATATTTCTTAACACTTTGCCACGTCCTATCTTTTAATAACATATTCAGAAACAAAGGCAAACCTGAATAAAATCTTTTGATTTTTTCATGTTTGCCTTTGTTGATACTTTCTCGAACAATATTGAACTAACTTTATTTAAATTTATTATGATTTTAAAGAAAATCAGCAAATCTTTGTCTGAATTTCACATGTATAATAGAACCAATAACAAAGAATAAAGCAATAACACCTATGTTATATAGTGCCAATCTCCAATGTTCTACTAAATACCACTGATCATATAAAATTGAAGCTCTGTATGCTTCCGCGTAAAAATATATTGGATTTAACTTCATGATTAATTCAACAATTGATCCTTTGTCTGGAACCCATAATATAGGTGATAAATAAAATAACATTCTCAAAATAGCTTGTATTGCCATTTGAGTATCACGTATCAAAACACCTAATGTAGAAGTGACCATTGAAACTGAAAAAGCAAAAATATAAACTAACGGTAAGTAAATTATCAATTGTAAAATATAAATTGACGGGAAAATACCAGTAGTCATACAAATAAGTACAATGACAATAACCAACATAATATGACCATAAAATCTACTCGTTAAAATATAAGCTGGAATTGCAGATAGTGGAAAATTCATTTTTGCCACTTGATTAAATTTGCTTCCTATTGATTTAGTTCCCTCAAGAATACCTTGGTTTACGAAGAACCACATACTGATTCCTACTAATAACCAAAAAATAAAAGGTACGCCATCTACTGCCGAATTTTGTCTTATTCCAACCCCAAATGCAAACCAATAAACACAAATCTGTAGTACAGGATTAATTAATTCCCATGCTAATCCAAGATAGTTATCGTGATTCGAAATTTTTAATTGGAATTGAGCTAACCTTTGTATTAAATAAAAGTTTTTAAGGTGCTCTTTTATTACTGTAATTACAGCATGCATGTATATCACTCTCTCACTTAGACATTTATAACCTAATCATAAATATAGCATCTATTTTGATAAGATGATATATTTATTACGGTCTAAAAGATATTTATAGAACATATATAATTTACATGATTCTCACTTTATTTACAATAAATTTACTAAAGACGTAAAATAATGCATAATAGATATGTTACTACATTTAAGGAATGAATTATTTATGAAAGAATCCGTTATTATCAAAAATTTAACAAAAGAATATAAAATTTTCCGTAATAATAAAGAAAGACTTAAAGATGTGTTTCTCCCAAAACATAAATCAAAGCGATTTAATGCTCTTGATGATGTTTCATTCACTGCATATGAAGGAGATATCATTGGCCTTGTCGGTATCAATGGCTCAGGTAAGTCTACTTTAAGTAATATTATCGGTGGCTCTTTACAGCCTACAAGCGGCAGTATTGAAAGCTATGGTGATGTGAATGTAATTGCTATCAATTCAGGTTTGAACACTCAATTAAATGGTATAGATAATATTGAGTATAAAATGTTGTTGTTAGGTTTCACTAAAAAAGAAATAAAAGAATTAACACCTGAAATTATCGAGTTTTCTGAACTGGGAGAATTTATATATCAACCCGTAAAGAAGTACTCTAGTGGTATGAAATCTAAGTTAGGTTTTGCGATTAATGTTACTGTAAATCCAGATATACTTGTAATCGATGAAGCTTTATCTGTTGGTGACCAAACATTTACTAAAAAAAGTTTAGATAAAATGAATCAGTTTAAAGAAGCCGGTAAGACTATTTTCTTCGTCAGCCATAACATTGGTCAAGTGAAAGACTTTTGTACTAAAATTGCTTGGATTGAAGGCGGAAAATTAAAAGAATTCGGTTCAAATGAAGATATTTTACCTAAATATCAAGCTTTCCTAAAAGATTTTAATAATAAATCAGTACAAGATAAAAAAGCATTTAAAGATGAATTAGATTCAAAACGTTTCTTCACAAAATAAGGGAGTGAGACAGAAATCTAAAATGTTAAATTAGATTTCGTCGTCTCACCCCCGCAAGGGTGACTAGATTTCTAAAAAGCTTGGTACAAGCGCATTTAGAAAACAGACACCTACTGCGTCTTCATACATTTAACCCAATAAAATTAAGGCTAGGACATTTATGTCCCAGCCTTTTTATTTTGTTTGATTTATTTCTATCTTAATTTCCTCTGCCTCATTCATACAATAAATGATATCCCCTTCTACTTTTTTAAAAAGTTCTTCACCTACAACAATCGCCCGTTTATACTGAACTTTATAATTTTTCCAATCGATATCTTTTAGCAACCACTCACATACGAGTTGTCCTGGTACAATTTCATGATGAATTGGGTTTAAATCTTGAATGGCTTTTAAGTATGCTTGTACAACGTTTTCGTCAAATCTCATATCATACCTCACATTTCTAAAAATGTTTGTTTAATTGTGACCACAATATCGTCATTATATGAAATGACTAGTTTGAATTTATGGATTTTATACTTTTTAACTTGTTTTACCTCTTCTTTAATTAATGTCGCTTTATATATTGTATCCATCTTCATTTCTTGTTTCTTTAACACTTCTGTTTCTCTTAACATAATTTCTTTACTTATAAATTGATTAAATAGGTTAAATTTCGGCCATATTTTCGCTAAATATAATGTTGGAACTACATCTTGCTGATCATTTAACTGTACTAAAGATTTATATTTTTCAACTTCGTCTTTGCTAAATGAAATATTAATCTCTTCTCGTCCATCTTTTGAACAGTGTTGCATGCCCCATTCCACCTCCAATACCCATAGTTGCAATTGAATATGTAAGTTGCTTCATATGGAATAATCGTGTCACGAGTTGTGCGCCACTTGCTCCGTATGGGTGTCCAATGGCTAGCGCACCACCATATATATTAAATTTTTCATCTGGTATATCGAGCATATGTTTAGATGCTAACACTTGTGAGCTAAATGCTTCATTCAATTCTATACCGTCTATTTTGTCTATAGATAAATTTGATCTCTTTAAAAGCTCTGTAGTTGCTGGTACTGGCCCTATTCCTAGCAAGTTAGGATTTACCCCTTTAGCGACACTATCGATGAATTCTAGCCCTTCTGTATAGCCAAGCGAGATAGCCTTCTCTTTACTCATTACAAGTAAAAGTACTGCACCATCATTTTTCATACAACTATTACCTACAGTAACTGTGCCATCTTGTATTAATGGTTTAAATCTTGATAAAGTTTTTAAGTTTAATCTCGGTTTTATACTTTCATCACGATCTACTATTTCATTTCTAACTTTTAGTGGTAGAATTTCTTTTGCTAAATGCCCTTCTTCTATAGCTTTTAATGTCTTTTGATGGCTATTATAAGCAAATTCGTCTTGTTCTGTTCGCGAAATATTATAAACTTGTGCAACGTTCTCAGCCGCTTCAATCATTGATGGATCTTCGCCTTCTGGTGCAAATGAAGCTCTTTCATAAAAGTTTGGCAACTGTGCGTCGTAAAGGGACTGTGGACGCTTTATTTTCCAAGGTGCTCTACTTGTACTTTCTACACCACCGGCAACATATATTTCACCAGCATTTGCTTGTATCATTCTACAAGCATAAGTAACTGCTTCTAAACCAGATCCACATTGTCTATCAATCGTGACACCTGGAACATGTTCTGATAACTCCGCTTCTAATAGTGATTTTCTTGCAATGTTACCACCGTTCCCTACTACATTTCCTAATACTACTTCTGATAAGTCTTTCATTGCATGTTGATGTTCACTTTTCAAATAATCATAAAGTGGCATTAATAACATTTCAGGTTCTAAATGTTTCAATACACCACCATATTTACCAAAAGGTGTTCTCTTAGCTGCTACAATAACTGGTTCCATATTTCTCCTCCTTCTTCATAAGCTTGTTTCATTTTTTGTCTCGCAATTTTTCCACTTGTTGTATAAATCATTTTTCGAACTTGGATAATTTTAGATGGTATTTCATAACGACTCACGCCATCGTTTAATAATTTATTTTTTACATTAAGATATGATAATCGATTCGCCCCTTTATAAATAAGAACGCCTACCTCACCAAATTTATTATGTGCTTCACTTACGATAATCGCTTCATCAACTTCATTCATACTTAAAACTTTTTGTTCAATTAACTCAGGGTAAACATTTTTCCCACCAATAATGAGCCGGTCACTTTCACGTCCATATAAACACAATTCACCCTGTTCATTTATAGAAGCCCAGTCTCCAATATTAATCCATTCTACTTCGCTCACGTCTCCTATATATCCACTAAAAGTCATTTCACTTTTTACATATAGTCTACCAATACCATCTTTGCTTTTATCTTTTAATTTTATTTTTACATTCGGAAATAATTTTCCAACAGAGTCTATTGAAGCATTACCATTCATATTGTAACTTATAAAACTCGCCTCAGAACTTCCGAAAAATTCAATAAGATTAACGTGTTCATATTGTTGTTTAAATTTTTGAAATACGTTTCTAGATAATTTTGCGCCAGATGAAAAAATACGTTCAACATATTTTAATTCGCATTTGTTGTTCATAAGGCTAAATAACATTGTTGGCACGATAAATAGCGTTTGTGTTGATGGCATATTTTTCATTGTTTGATTTAATAACAATGCATCAAATTTACTTTGCCCCATAAAGCATCTACCAGTGCACAAAGCATAAATCAGTACATACAATGATAAAGAATGGGCATGTGGTCCCGGAGCAACGAGTACATCCGATTTGTGATTCAAAAGCAATTCATTATATTCAAAAGATTTCACCCATGAACTATGATTTCTCATGTAAGCTTTTGGTAATCCGGTCGTTCCAGATGTAAATCCGATATGTAAAATATCTTTAGGCATAAAAAATTGATCTTCTATGTCGATTGATTTTATATTTGATTGATTATCTATCAAAACTTGTATTTTATATGTTAATAGCAATTCATCAATTCTCTCATCACTTGATGTTGCATCAATCACACATGGTATTTGTTTGTTCATTAATACTGCCAAATACCATTTCATAAAAATGATTGGATGTTCTTGGGCAATACCAATTTTTGTACCTTCAGAGAATTGGCGTAATTCATGTGATAATTTTTTAGACTCATTCCATAAATCCATATATGAAATGGCAAAATCATCTACATACATAGCTTTGAATGACTGTTTGTTATGAACTTGTTCTTCTATGCGCTTTAAAATCGTCATGTATGATTCTCACTTTCATAATTTAATAACTTCATCATATCATTACTAAATTAAACTGTAATTTTTAAATACAAAAAAATAAGACACTTTGTTTATATCATTAGCTTCTAACAACTAATCACAACAAAGTGTCTTACAAAAATTTATCTATTTTTCATATAATCGTATTTATTCTTCTTAGGTAGTGATGCTTTTTGGAACTGTACTTCTTTAATAAATAATGGAATCTTAAACGCACGTTCTAATCGTTTTAAATCTGTGACAATTCTATAGAACCATTCTAAATTTAATTTGATAAACATTTTCGGTGCGCGCTTTACGTTACCGCTAATAACATCAAATGATCCACCTACGCCCATCATCACGGTATGTTCGAAATGATGTCTATTGTAATAAATCCAGTCCTCTTGCTTAGGATATCCCATAGCAACGAAGATAAAATCAGGATTAAATTTCTTTATCTTGCTCGTTACTTTATGGTCTAAAACATGTTTGTACCCATGTTTATGATCAAATGTTATATTTGGATATTGTCTTTCTAATATTTTTCTTGTTTCTTTCACGCCTTCTTTTGAAGAACCAAGTAAAAATACCTTTTTACTGCTTGCGTTAGCGATATTAAGCATTTCTTCCATTAATTCAATACCAGGTACACGTTCTTTTAATGGTGTATTTAAATATTTAGCAGCTTTTACGATACCAATACCATCTGGCACGATATAATCAGCTTGTCTAATACGTCTTTGATAATGATTGTTATTGTATGCATAATGCGCAATTTCTGGATTTGCTGTTACAATAAACATATTATCGACAGTATCTTGATTTACAAAATGCTTAACTCGATCAACCATCTCAATTGCTGTAAGGTTTGCAAATGGCAAACCGAGCACATTTATGGTCTGTGGTTTAATAACATCATAACTATTATCACTATTTAATACGATTTGTTCACTTACTCTGTTTAAATCTTTTTCTAGTACTTTTGCCATTTGACTCACCTCACATTCTTGTCTATAATTTACACTATTTCTATAAAATTTACAAGAAATTTATATTCCCAACTTACAGAATATATAAACATAATTCATTCAAATTGTTGAATTCTACTTACAAAATCGTATATGATGTATAATATGCAAAAAATTTGAAACATAAATATCACAATACAATTAGAAGGGTAACTATATAATATGAAGAAATTCTCAAAGATAGGTTTATTTTTAATGTCACTCATTCTCATGATCTTACCTGTCATATTTGGAGTTATGCTTTATCTCGAAACTAAAGGTGCTATAAATGACTCGTTCCTTGAGTCAAAAAAAGATAAATCTTCATTAAGAGATAAACCTGTAGATCCGAGTTTAGACCAAGTATCTGTATTATTTTTAGGTGTCGATGACAGTGATTCAAGACGTAAAGGTGGCCAAAAAGCTAACCAAGCTCGTACAGACGCAATGATATATACGACTTTTAATAGAGACGAGAAACAAATCCGTATGGTAAGTATCCCTAGAGATACATTAAGCTATATTCCAGCAGTGAAGTACTATGACAAAATAACGCATGCACACGCAATTGATGGTCCTAAAGGTTCAATGGAAAGTGTTGAATCTACATTAAATGTTCCTGTCGATTATTATGTACGTATCAACATGGAAGCATTCGTTGAAGTTGTAGACGAACTCGGTGGAATTGAATTTGACGTACCTTTTGCTTTAAATGAACCTAATACAGAAGATAAAGGGAAAATTAAAGTCAAAAAAGGTAAACAAAACTTAACTGGTGACGAAGCATTAGCTGTTGTTCGTTCTAGAAAGCAAGACTCAGATTTAGAACGTGGTAAACGACAAATGGAAATGATTAAATCCATTATGAGAAAAGCTCAAAAAACAAACTCAATTAATAAATTAGATGATTTAGTTAAAATTGTAGGGAAAAATGCTAAACATAATTTATCATTTAATGATATTCAAAGCTTAGCGACAACTTATTCTTCAAGTAATGTTAAAATTAAAACAGAACAAATTAGTGGTACTGACGCTAACTATAACGGCGTCTACTTCTTTAATCCTGATATAGATAATTTACTTAAAGTATCTAATAAACTTAGAAATGATTTAAATTTACCTAAGACTAAGAAAACTGAATTAATGGATTATCTTATGAAGAGAGCTTATGGTGATTTAATGCCATATATTGAAGTAACTAAAAAAAGCTTGAAAAAACAATCTGGTAGTAATAATGATTCAGATAAAACAGTAGAACCTGCAATTGAACCAAGTCCTGAAGAATCAGTACAGGAACCTGCAACAGAACAACAACCGACTGAACAGGCACCATCTCAAGAAGCACCATCACAAGAAGTGCCACAAGAAACACCGCAACAAGCACCACAACAAGCACCAGCTAATAACGATCAAGCTGCGGATCCAAACGCACAGCAACAACCTGGTCCAGAAGTTTACTAGGAAAGGAGGCTCATTATATGGTTGAACGTAAAACATATGAAAAGTATGAACAAATCAATGCAATGTTTGATGGTTTAGAAAATCAAATTCTTCATTCTGGTGATTTAGCGCACTTAAGAAAAAATTTATACTTTGTTAATCATGAGCACCGTGAAAATTACGAAGCCTTATTACTGTATTACAATCAAGCAAATCAAGATCCTATCACTGATGGTGCTTGCTATATAAATGGAATACCTGAAATATTTAACGCTATAAATATTTTTGATAGCCCTCTTCCATTTTCATGGGTATATACAGAAACAGGTTTAACTGACGAGATGAACTCATTGAGTGTTAATTTTCAGTACTTAGTTGCTGCTGCATTAGAGACAAGTCAGATTCAAATTTTCACACCTAGTGGATATGCGATGGGTATGACAAATTGGAATATTCATCAATTAAGATTGTTTTGGCAATATACTGCTATTGTGAGAAGACAAGCACTATAAAAGAAAATAAATTTTAAAATAGATGACCACCTAGAAAAAGTCAAAAGACTTTATAAAGGTGGTCATCTTTATTGTATAATAAATCCATTCACTATCTAGGAGGAAGAAAATGATTAAAATTGTTGAAACTGAAAAAGAAAAGCAAGATGCTTTTGCTATAAGAAAAAAAGTATTTGTAGAAGAACAAGGCGTTTCTATAGAAGCTGAAATAGATGAATTCGAGGAAGTTTCAAAACATATCATTTTATATCATGAACAAGAACCAGCTGCTGTTGGTAGATATCGAACATATAAAAATAGATTCGCTAAAGTTGAGAGAGTTGCAGTATTAAAACCATTTAGAAGTTATGGATATGGAAAAGACATTATGAACTTTATCAACTCAAATGCAAAAACTGATGGCTACAAAGGTACTGTATTAAATGCTCAGTCTCATGCTAAATCATTTTATGAAAAATTAGGTTTCGTTGCAGAGGGAGAAGAATTTCTTGAAGAAAACATCCCCCACTACTTTATGAAATTAGAATTTTAACTAAATTTCCTTTATATAGTTAATATTAAAGTTACATTACAAATCATGTTCTTTTAAATTTTTTTAATAAAAAGGTTATATAATGTTATTAAATATAATACCTACTCAAAGGAGATTGTTTATGGATAAAAAATTCTATTATAAAACACCAGCACTTGTTGCAATGACTTTAGCCGGTACAACGATTGTTTCACATCAAGCTCATGCTGAGCAAACGACAAACAATGAAGATTCAAATATCATTGAACAACATGACAATGCCAAACAAATCAAAAAGGAACAAAAAGAATTAAAAAGCCAATCTTTAAACGTTTCAGGTAGTAAAGAATATAAAGACCCATCTATTATTGATGAGCCAAATGCAAATCAAAATGTTAACAAAGAAGTTGCTAACGTCCAACCTGCTGATAACAGTACGACTGACAAGACTGCTGTTACTAACAAAGAGAACACTTCTTCAGAAGATACGGTCGCTCAAGATAATACGAACGGTCAACCTGCTGATAACAGTACGACTGACAAGACTGCTGTTACTAACAAAGAAAATACTGCTTCAGAAGATACGGTTGCTCAAGACAATACGAACGTTCAACCTACTGAAAATAGTACAACTGACAAGACGGATGTAGCTAACAAAGAGAACACTGCTTCTCAAGACACGGTCGCTCAAGACAATACAAACGTTCAACCTACTGAAAACAGTACAACTGACAAGACGGATGTGACTAACAAAGAGAACACTGCTTCTCAAGATACAGCCGCTCAAGATAATACAAACGTTCAACCTACTGATAACAGTACAACTGACAAGACTGCTGTGACTAACAAAGAGAATACTGCTTCTCAAGATACGGTCGCTCAAGACAATACGAACGTTCAACCTGCTGAAAACAGTGCGAGTGATCAAACTAAAACTAATAACTTAGAAAATAAAACAAATGAAGCTACTGAAGCTCAACCTGAAGTTAGAACATCTCTATTCAGAGCAGCAAGAAATGTTCCTACAACTTATAAAGCTACAGTAACTTCAAAAGTTAACAGCCAAATTCGCAATAATAAATATACCGTTCCTAAATATGTAGAAGATTATTCTAGTCATATTCCAAAAATTCCTTATCGCAAAGGTGTTGGTAAGCCTGAAGGTGTTATTGCTCATGAAACTGCTAACCCATATTCAACAATTCATAATGAAGTAGCTTATATGAAAAATAACTACGAGAATGCTTTCGTTCATGCTTTTGTAGATGATAAAAACATCATAGAAGTAGCACCTACAGACTATATTGCTTGGGGTGCGGGTGCTCAAGCCAACCCTAGATTTATTCATGTAGAATTGGTTCGTGTATATGGCGGCGATAGATTTGCACGTTCAATAAATAACTATGCTGATTATATTTCAACTAACTTAGCGTATTATGGTTTACCTTTTGATAATGCTGACAATGATGGTTCTGGTACTTTATGGTCTCATGGAGCTGTTTCAAAATATTTAGGTGGAACAGACCATAACGATCCATATGATTGGTTTGCTCAAAACAATTATTCTTTCAATGAACTTGTCGATTTAGTTCGTGAAAAATATCAATATAAAATGGGTGCTTTAACAACACCTACTCAACCAAGTAAACCAGTTGTTACTAAACCAACTAAACCTGTAGTAACTAAGCCTACTACACCAGTAACAAAGCCTAAACCAACAACGCCTACAACTACTACACCAGCTAAAACAGTTGGCGTAAATTATGTAGGTAAAGTAAATACGAATGTTTCTGGTGTTTACAGTACTGTTTATGATAAAAATACAAAATCTGCTGCTAATAAAGCGGGTAAAACGTTTAAAATAGGTAAACAATCTACTTATAACAATCAAGTATTTTATTTATTACAAGATAATAAAGGAACACCATTAGGTTGGGTTAAAGCAAGTGATGTTCAATTACAATCAACTGCTACACCTAAACCTACTAAACCAGCAGTAACGAAACCTAAACCTACTACTCCGGTATCTAAACCTAAGCCAGTAGTGACTAAACCTTCTACACCAGAGGTTAAGCCAAAACCTACTACTAGTCCTGTTAAAACAGTTAATGTTAATTACGTAGGTAAAGTAAATACGAACGTTTCTGGTGTTTACAGTACTGTTTATGATAAAAATTCTAAATCTGCTGCTAATAAAGCGGGTAAAACGTTTAAAATAGGTAAACAATCTACTTATAACAATCAAGTATTTTATTTATTACAAGATAATAAAGGAACACCATTAGGTTGGGTTAAAGCAAGTGATGTTCAATTACAATCAACTGCTACACCTAAACCTACTAAACCAGCAGTAACGAAACCTAAACCTACTACTCCGGTATCTAAACCTAAGCCAGTAGTGACTAAACCTTCTACACCAGAGGTTAAGCCAAAACCTACTACTAGTCCTGTTAAAACAGTTAATGTTAATTACGTAGGTAAAGTAAATACGAACGTTTCTGGTGTTTACAGTACTGTTTATGATAAAAATTCTAAATCTGCTGCTAATAAAGCAGGCAAAACGTTTAAAATTGCTAAACAAGCTACTTACAACAATCAAGTATTTTATTTATTACAAGACAACAAAGGTACATCTTTAGGTTGGGTGAAATCAAACGATGTTCAATTACAATCTACTGCTACACCTAAACCTACTACTAGTCCTGTTAAAACAGTTAATGTTAATTACGTAGGTAAAGTAAATACGAACGTTTCTGGTGTTTACAGTACTGTTTATGATAAAAATTCTAAATCTGCTGCTAATAAAGCAGGTAAAACATTTAAAATTGCTAAACAAGCTACTTATAACAATCAAGTATTTTATTTATTACAAGACAACAAAGGTACGCCTTTAGGTTGGGTTAAATCAAACGATGTTCAATTACAATCTACTGCTGCACCTAAACCTGTTAAAGGTACTGCAAATACAGTTAAAGTAAACTTAGCTGGTAAATTAAATAAAACTATTACGGGCGTTTATACATCTGTATATGATAAAAAGACAGTACCAGCGACTTATACAACTGGTAAAACGTATAAAATTGGTAAGCAATCAACTTACAACAATCAAGTATTTTATTTATTACAAGATAACAATGCCATCCCTCTTGGTTGGGTTAAGGCAAATGATATCCAATTACAAAATTCAAATAATACAAATACAGCTAGTAAACCTACTACTGTTAAACCATCTAAAACTGATGCAATAAAAGTAAGCGATGTTAACAATAAACCTATTGATTTGAAAGAATCATATACAAATTATTTAATTTTTGATGGTAAAGGCTATTTCTATAGTCAACCTACTGTTTCTAAAGACACATTACTAGGTTCACTACAAAATTATCAAAATGCATATTTCAAAGTTATTTCATCTAAAAAAGTTGGCAATACAACATGGTATAAAGGTATACTTAACGGAAAAACTGTATGGATCGATTCAAAATATTTACAACTTGCAGAAGTTTCAACAAATATTACGAAAAGTCCTTACACACTTGATCAAGCTGTAAATAAACAAATGGCTTTAAGAAACGGTTCTGAACCTAAAAAAGTTTTATCAACTGGTATTAGAAATGCTACTAGAGCTGAAGTTAAAGATGCAATGGATACGAGCAAATACGCAAACGATCCAGTTCAAAAATATCAATTTTTAGATTTAAATAAATCTCAAAATATCGCTGTATCTAAACTAAACAATTTACTTCGTGGTAAAGGCATTTTAGAAAACCAAGGTGAAGCTTTTAGCCAAGCTGCAAAAGCGGTTGGTATTAATGAAATCTACTTAATTTCACATGCTTTATTAGAAACAGGAAATGGTACAAGCCAGTTAGCTAAAGGTGGCGCTATAGATTCTAAAGGAAATGTGAATTTAAATTCAAAAACAAAATACTATAATATGTTTGGTGTCGGCGCTACAGATAATAATGCTTTATACGGTGGTATTAACTACGCGCAACTATCTGGATGGAACTCACCTGCTAAAGCAATTTTAGGCGGTGCTCAGTTCATATCTAAAAATTATATTAAAGCAGGACAAAATACTTTATACAAAATGCGTTTCAATCCACAAAATCCTGGTACTCATCAATATGCAACGGGTATCGATTTTGCTAAATCAAGCGCGTTACGTATTAGTGACTTCTACCAACAAATTCAAACTGATGGTCAATATTTCGATGTTGATCAATATAAATAACGATTTAAATGAAACTCATTTTATAAGCGTATAAAATGAGTTTCATTTGTACTTTATATATAAATAATTTATAATCTACATTTCGAGCATTATGTAGACAATTGATTTAGAGGAGCACTATTCATGACAAAAGAAAAAGAAAGAGACCATTATTTTGATAATGCCAGGTTTATCCTTATTGTATTGGTCGTATTTGGACATTTAACTAGGTCATATATCAATGATAATCACATTATGAAAGCTCTATATATGTTTATCTACAGCTTCCATATGCCAGCTTTTGTATTGATTTCAGGATTTTTCGCAAAAGGTGTAGGTAGACCAGGATATATTAAAAAAATTACAATAAAATTATTAATTCCATATCTTATTTTCCAAGTCTTCTATGGTTTATATTATTACTATATAGATCGTGACGATAAATTGAATATTAATCCTTTTGATCCTCAATGGGCAATGTGGTTCTTAGTCAGTTTATTCTCATGGCACATTATTTTACATTTTGTAAGAAACTTTAATCCTTACATAACTTTCACTTGTGCCATCATCATTGGCTTGTTAGCAGGATACTTTGATATGATTAATGCTAAGCTTAGTCTCTCAAGAACATTTGTATTCTTCCCAATATTTTTATTAGGCTATTATATAAATAAAGAACAATCGTTTGTATTAAGAAATAAAAAATATTTATGGTTATCAGGTCTTAGTTTAATCGTTATCTTTATAGCATATTACGTAACAGATTATAATTTTGAATGGTTGTTCGGTAGTAAACCATACTCTGAAATTGACGGAGATGTAAATGTTTATAGTGCATTTAAACGATTCATTATATATATTGTTATTTTCGTATCTACATTGAGTTTCATGAACTTTATTCCAGAACGTAAGCTTCCACTTACTTATATTGGTTCAAGAACAATGTTTATCTATTTATTACATGGATTATTTGTAGGTCTATTCCGTTCAAAAGAATGGGATAAACTATTACTTAACCAACCGTATGTATGGGTCGCTATCATACTTATTACAATTACTATCGTTTACTTCTTTAGTAGTGATCTCGTTAAACATTACGCTAATCCAGTTGTAAACCTTAAAAAACCACCAAAAAAGAATAAATAAATAAAAAAATCTCTCACTAGGATAAAACCTAATGAGAGATTTTTTTATTTGATAAGGGTTGTATAAATTTTTGACCACTACCCTTTACTGAATTAATGATTTGTACGGTACTGTCCCAATATATTTATCGTCACGATTTAATAAATAAACTGGTATTTGAACATGTTTATGTGTGACTGGTGCGAGTTCATGATTATTTTGATAAAGATTTTCTAACACTTCATAACTCGCACTTAGTAAATATGTTAAGTAATCTATCCATTCTTGTGTGTATGGTGTGTCTGATTGAATAAATAGGATAGGATTTTCTTTTTTTTCAGTTGGTTTCATAAAGTCTGAGACGAATCTTATTTCATCTAGTGAAAGTTCATCTTTAGCTTTAAGTTTAATATTGAATTGTGCTTGTGTAATAAGTCTATTGTCTTGTCCAAAATAATAGCGATGAAAATGTGGTAACTGATATTCTGCTCTACAAATATGTATAGAATCTTCTTCAAATAACACCATCCATTGTTCGTCATTATTTTGTATTAAAACAAATGTTGGATGTGGTAACCATTCGAATATATTGAGTGATAATAACGACTTTAATCGTTGGTTCATATTACTTAAATTCACCATGTAAACATCCCCTATTTATGTATCTTTATACTTATTGTAATACGTTTTCATAATTTTTGCTATATTCATTTATTTGTTATGTTATTACCGTTATAATTGAATTATCGTTTTGAAGAGGTGAAAAAAATGCAATTACCATTAAATAAATTTGCATCTCAACTTCAAGTATCTGGTATTAGAGCTATTTCTAATCGTATACCCGAAATTGATGATGTTATAAACTTAACAGTCGGTCAACCTGACTTTCATGTTCCTGACCGTGTGAAAGAAGCTATGAAAGATGCGATAGATCAAAATCGTACATCTTATTCTCATAATGCTGGTTTAATTCAATTAAGAGAAGCTGTTAAAGCTTATTATGAAAATCGATTCAATGCATACTTTAATACAAATGAAATACTCATAACAAATGGGGCCAGTGAGGCGTTAGATACGGCCCTTAGAGGCATTTTGGAACAAGGAGACGAAGTACTCATTCCATCGCCCGTATACGCAGGCTATGTGCCTTTAATCGAACTTCTAGGTGCGAAACCTGTTTATATTGATACAACTCATACTGGTTTGAAAATAACACCAGATTTAGTTAAAGAACATATAACAGATAAAACAAAAGCTATTTTACTGAATTATCCTAATAACCCTACCGGCATAACTTTAGATAAATCAGAAGTAGAAGCACTTGTTGATGTATTTAAGGAATATCCTATTTACGTTGTTACGGATGAGATTTATGCTGAAAATACATTCCAGCAATCACACACTTCATTTGCTTCATATGATTCTATTAAAGAGCAATGTATTTTATTAGGTGGTTTAAGTAAATCACATTCTATGACGGGCCTACGTATAGGCTTTTTATTAGGTCCAGAATATGTCATGAAACAATTAACTTTCGTTCATGCATATAATTGTATTTGTGCAAATGTGCCGAGTCAGTACGCAGCTATTGAAGCACTCACACATTCTATTGATTCACCAAAAGAAATGAATAAAGCTTATATTGAACGTCGTGACTATGTATATGATCGATTAATCAATATGGGATTTAAATTGTCTGAAAAGCCAAAAGGTGCTTTTTATATTTTTCCTCAAATTTCACAGTTCGGGATGGATGACTATGAATTTTGTATAAAAGCTTTAGAAGACTATCATGTCGCAGTTGTGCCTGGTTCTGCTTTTACACATATCGGTAAAGGTTATATTAGAATCTCATACGCATATGATATAGAAGCTTTAAAAGAAGGATTAAACAGATTGGAAAAAATGATTCAAGATTTATTTTAAAGGGGTTGGAACTACATGCGTTTATTGTGGCAAACATCTAAAGATAAAGAAAATTTACTTAAAGATTTAGTAAAACACGATTCAATTACACATTCAGAAGGAGAAAAATCATTTCCTTACTTTTTAAAAGATCAATATTTAAAATTAGATTACTTTAAATCTAAAACTGAGCAAGTCATATTGCAGCCGACTGGGGATGGTCGACATGCAGTGCTTGCTTATTATAAAGCGCCAAAATCTAAAAAAACTTTAGTATGTATAAGTCATTTTGATACAGTTGGCATTGATGATTTTAGTGAATATAAAGCATTCGCTTTTGACATGGATGAAATCACTCAAATATTTAAACAAGATGATAAATATTTAACACGTCATGCTATAGAAGATCTTCAAACAGGAGATTACTTGTTTGGACGTGGATCTATGGATATGAAACCTGGATTGATGATTCATATGTCTATACTTGAAAAAGCGATTTCTGAATCTTGGGATATCAATATTATCGTCGTTTCCGTTCCAGATGAAGAAGTTGAATCACGTGGCATGCATAAAGCAGTAGAAAAGTTAAATCAAATCCGTAAAGAAGATGGTTTAGAAATTGCATTACATTTAAACAGCGAACCTACTTTTTCGCAAGCAGAAAATGATTCTAACCATTATATTTACTCTGGTACAATAGGAAAAATTATGCCTTCTGTACTTTGTTACGGTAAAGAAACACATGTTGGCCAACCATTGAATGGTATAAGTTCAAACTATATCCAAAGTTTCATTAATCAAGCACTAGAATACAGTTCGACCTTTAAAGAATACTATAAAGAAGAAGTGACACCACTACCTGTTTCACTAATGAGTAGAGATATTAAACAACATTATGATGTTCAAACACCATTTAGAACGGTCGCTTTATATAATATATTTTTATTCAATAAAAACGCCGAGCAAATCTTCACTCAATTCAATGATGTAGTTAGAGAAGCTGTACAAACTTGCGAAGAGACATATCAACACATTTTAAAAGAAGAAGGCTTTTCTAAAAAAGTAAAAATAAATGTTATAACATATAAAGAACTAAAAGATATGGCAATACAAGAATTTGGCGAAACACACGTTGACCTTGTTATTAAACAAATTATAAACCAAATTCCAGATGAAAGAGCACAATCAATTGAGATAACCGACCGCTTCATGCATATGTTAAAAGGACTCGGACCAACAGTTGTGACATTCTTTGCACCACCCTATTATCCAGCAGCACATTCGTCCGATGATGCTTTTATCGATGAAATTGTAAAAACTGTTAGCCAAACATCTTTAGACAAATATAATAGAACATCTAAAAGACAATACTTTTTCAACGGCATTAGTGATTTAAGTTACGTAAACTACAGACCAGATGACAATGGCTTTGAAACTTACATAAACCATACGCCTGTGTTTAATAAAACATATACAATACCATTTAATGATATAAAAGAAATTAGCGCACCAGTCATTAATATTGGTCCAATCGGTAAAGACGCACATCAAGTTACCGAACGTATTAATGTAAAAAGCGCATTTGAAGAAATACCTTATATTATTGAACAAGTCATTAAAACACATTTATTGTAGAGAGAACGCTGTAAGGAGCAGAATTCCGAATAATGCTCGTTAGAACTCTGTAAGGAGCAGAATTCCGAATAATGCTCGTTAGAACTCTGTAAGGAGCAGAATTCTGAATAATGCTCGTTAGAATGCTGTAAGGAGCAGAATTCCGAATAATGCTCGTTAGAACCCGCTAAGGAGCAGAATTCTGAATAATGCTCGTTAGAATGCTGTAAGGAGCAGAATTCCGAATAATGCTCGTTAGAACTCGCTAAGGAGCAGAATTCCGAATAATGCTCGTTAGAACTCTGTAAGGAGCAGAATTCCAAATAATGCTCGTTAGAACCCGATAAGGAGCAGAATTCTGAATAATGCTCGTTAGAACTCTGTAAGGAGCAGAATTCTGAATAATGCTCGTTAGAACCCGCTAAGGAGCAGAATTCTGAATAATGCTCGTTAGAATGCTGTAAGGAGCAGAATTCCGAATAATGCTCGTTAGAACTCGCTAAGGAGCAGAATTCCGAATAATGCTCGTTAGAACGCTGTAAGGAGCAGAATTTCGAATAATGCTCGTTAGAACTCTGTAAGGAGCAGAATTCCGAATAATGCTCGTTAGAACCAAAAAAGGCATGGCGCAACTGCGCCATGCCTTTTACTTATTCTTATGGAAACTTAGGAAATTGATCGAAGTCTGGTTGACGTTTTTCTTTAAATGCGTCTCTACCTTCTTTTGCTTCGTCTGAAGTGTAATATAATAATGTAGCGTCGCCTGCGAATTGTTGTAATCCTGCAAGTCCGTCTGTATCAGCATTCATTGCTGCTTTTAAGAAACGTAAAGCAGTTGGTGAATGTTGCATCATTTCTTTACACCATTGTACTGTTTCGTCTTCAATTTTATCTAAAGGCACTACTGTGTTTACAAGTCCCATATCAATTGCTTCTTGTGCATCGTATTGACGACATAAGAACCAGATTTCTCTCGCTTTTTTATGACCGACAATTCTTGCTAAATAACCTGAACCGTAACCTGCGTCAAATGAACCTACTTTAGGTCCAGTTTGTCCGAAACGAGCATTTTCTGCTGCAATTGTAAGATCACATACGATATGTAGTACATGTCCACCACCGATAGCATAACCTCTTACCATTGCAACTACTGGTTTAGGAATAACACGGATAAGTCTTTGTAAGTCTAATACGTTCAATCTTGGTATTTGGTCTTCGCCAACATAACCACCATGTCCACGGATAGATTGGTCTCCGCCTGAACAGAATGCTAAGTCACCTTCACCTGTTAATATAATTGAACCAATTCTTTGATCATCTCTTGCTCTTGAAAATGCATCTATCATTTCTGAAACTGTTAAAGGTGTAAATGCATTACGTACCTCTGGTCTATTAATCGTAATTTTAGCAATACCTTCAAAGTATTCATACTTTATTTCTTTATATTCTTTTATTGTTTCCCATTGTCTTGACATAATTTGCCTCCTAAAATAAATTCTATTATTATTGTATCAAATTTTGATGGTTGTTCCACATGAATTGTGTGTCCTGCATTATTAATAACATGAAATTTACTCTTTTTAATGCTTTGCTTCATTTTATTTCCTATATTAATAAATTTCTCATCTTGCTCACCAACGATGATACACACTGGAATAGTTAGATGTTCTAATTTATGCCAATAAGATGGTTGACTACCTGTTCCATAGTCCGTTAATGCTTTACTTAAACCAATTGGACTTTGTGATAGTCTCATATTTTTAATTCGATTTCTTTCATCAGACTTCAAATTTGCTTGGCTATTAAATAAAGGTAATTGTGACCATTCTTCAACAAATTGTTCAATACCAACTTGCTGAATATAGTCTGCTCTTTCTATATCGACGTTTTTTCTATTTTCCTGCTCTGTTGGATCTTCTATACCTGGGCTTGCGCTTTCTAATATAAGTCCATTCAACACGTTTGGATAGTGTACCGCAAAACTTAAAGCTACTCTTCCGCCCATTGAATAACCGTGCAAATAAACATTTTTCAATTCATAATAATCGATTAATGCTTTTATTTGTTCAGCAATAAAAGTCATATTCCATTCTATATCGTGCTTCGTATTATCTTGTCCATGACCTGGTAAATCGACTTTTATAACATTCAATGCTTGATTGTTTAACTCATCTTCTACTAAATGAAAAGTTGTATGATCACTTATAAAGCCGTGAAGTAATATGAGCGTTGGCTTTTTAGGATCAATGTCATTAACGTAATGTGTTAACATATTGAATCCCTTGCATCTTTTCAAAGAGTTCACGATGCGTTTCTGTATTTTCTTCGCGATTTGTCATAATTTCATATAGGTACGAACCGAATTGTGGTAATGTTTGTCGCTTATATTCTTCTGCATCTTCAAATTTTTCATAGCCTAGTTCATACAGATGCGCTACATGTTGAAAATCTAAATCTAAAGGTGTTCCAAATAATCTTTCGAAATGTTCAGGCGCTTCTTTTTTCTGTGGTAAATAATTAAATATGCCGCCACCATTGTTATTCAAGCAAATAATTGTAATATCTAAGTCGTGTAATTTACTCATAATCAATCCATTCATATCATGGAAAAATGAAACGTCACCAATAATGAGTGTAACTTTTTTATATACTGCCATACCTAACGCTGTTGATACAACACCATCTATACCGTTTGCACCTCTATTAGCTGCTATTTCAGCTTTAGAATTCAAGTTGAATGTATCTACATCGCGTATCGGCATGCTATTACCTACAAATACTGTATCTTTAGAAGATAGTTTTTTAAAGATACTACCTACTACGGCACCTTCGTCTGATTCATTTTCAATATATGTTTCAATTAATGTTCTTGCTTCTTTATCCATCGTTTTCCACTTTTCAAGCCATTTTTCATTTTGTGTTGGCGTCACATCTTGAGCTTGTCTAAAGAAGTCATTTGCACTTAATTCAACTGAAATTGTTGGAACTTTTGGAAATGCATCAGGTGTGTCATTATTTTGCACAAGTATTTGTGGACACTTAACTTCTTTTAACCAATTATTTAAATGTTTAGAAACAACTGGTTGACCAACTCGAATAATAAATTGAGGTTCTATACTCAAACCACCTTTAAACAATGCATCATAAGTCGCAATGACGTTAGGATGGTCCAAACTTCTTAAATTGCTTAATGGATCAGCCAAAATTGGAATATTATGAATGGCAGAATAAGTTAAAATTTGAGATAAATCTTGTCCTTGTGTATCTCCAACTACAACCACACCTCTAGGCTTTTCAATGTATGATTGTACATTAGAAAAATCAATTGCTTTTTGATATTTAACATTTATTTTTCTTTTTGAAGATAAATACTTTCTCAGTTTAACATCTGGTAAAAGTGGTTCTCTAAAAGGAAAATTGAAATGAACTGGACCTCTATGTGGCCCTACAAAATGCTTTTCAGCTTTTAGCATATTCATTGTAATTGCATTAATCGTTCCATCAGATTCATCAGCTAAAGGCATATCCATTTGAAACTTAGTGAAATTTTGGAACATATTAACTTGGTTAATAGCTTGTGGTGCGCCAACATTTCTAAGTTCATGTGGTCTATCACTCGTCACAACAATAAGTGGTAGTCTGCTAATATATGCTTCTGACACTGCTGGCGTGTAATTTGAAGCTGCAGTTCCAGAAGTACAAATGATTGCGACTGGTTTTTGACTTGCTTTTATAATACCTAAGCCAAAAAATGCAGCACTTCTTTCGTCCGGATGTATCCACGTTTTGATATGTGGATGTCTCTCACAAGCGATTGCTAACGGTGTAGATCTAGAACCTGGACTAATGACAACATCATCAACACCGTGTTCATATAATTTAGAAACAAATGTAAACACTTGTTTAGTTAGACTTTCAGTATGTGTACTCAACTCTACATCACTCCTAATGCTTTTAACATTGGTTTAAATTTTAAATCTGTTTCTTCAAATTCTGAAATTGCATTTGAATCTTTCACAATACCGCAACCAGAATATAACGTTGCAGAATGTCCTTTAACGAGCATCGATCTAATGGATACGATAAATTCACCGTTATTTTCTAAATCAATATAGCCTAATGGTGCGCCATAAAAGCCTCTCGTACCAAACTCTTCATGTTCTATAAACTTGATTGCTTCTACTTTTGGAAATCCACCAAGTGCTGGTGTTGGGTGAAGTTGATTCACGATTTCTAATACATTTTCTGATAATAAATCAGCTTGAATATTAGTATAAAGATGATATAAATGTTTGTTTGTTAAAATTGTAGGCTTTTTATCATAATCAATATGTTTCGTAAATGACTGAATATCATGAATAATGCTGTCGACTACATATCGATGTTCAAATTGATTTTTTGAATCATTTAAAAGTTCTTCTTTTAATAATTCGTTATTCTGTTCATCTTCAGTTCTAATGATTGTACCTGCGATAGCATTTGTATAAATTTTACCATTATCTATACGACATAGCTGTTCAGGTGTTTGTGAAATAAATTGTGATTGTCCCGATTCAAACAACAATAAATAACTAGATTCGTTACTATTTAATGACCTTTGTAATGCATCCTCTACATTAAGTTTCTCTTGAAACTCAATTTTTCTTCTTCTAGCTAGCACCACTTTTTGGAGCGCAACAGATTCATTCATCTGCTCAACCACTTTAGTGACTAAAGATTTCCACTCTTCACTATGGATATCTTGATTAGAAACAATTTCTGGCGCATCTTCTACAATAGACTCTGACTTGGATTCTAATTTACTTAATAATGTTTCCATTTCTTCAACATCAAAATGATTGCTATCCTCTGTATAAGTTAAATAACAACGACCATTTTCATTTGTGACTAAATATTTTGGTAATACAAAGTGACTCATGCCATAATCTTGCCATTCGTTTGTTAAAGAATGCTCTGAAAACTGAAAACCACCAAATAATTTCAAATGATGTTTTCCATCATGATAAACGTTTGTTGCAAGTTGTTCTTTAATATTTTGCCAATACTCATAAATCTCATCATGTTCTAAATGTGAGTATCTCGCTTCTAAAATATAACCAATACCACACATTTCTAATTTATGATCTTTCGATTTATAATAAAACCTTTGTCCTAAATAATTGATTTCTTCCCTTAATAAATGGATTAAATCTGGTTGATATTGAAGCTCAATTTCAACTGAAATATAATTTTTCTTCCCATTGATTTCAGAAATCATTTTTTGCTTCAAATCCTTCTTCAAGGCCATTTCATTTCCACTTCTTTCCGCTAAATATCTATTTACTTATTTTATCATTTTTTAACTCAACATGCGTTAATATTGTTCTTATCAAAAAGAATCAATGCGTAAATATTACACAAATCCAGTGATTGACCAATTGTTTTCTAAAGCATATACTAATACTGTCAAAAATATTAATATAAGAGGTAAATATATGTCACAAAATTTATCACAACATTCTGGGGTAAAAAAATATTATCATTTGATGAGACCACATACCCTAACCGCTTCATTCGTACCCGTACTATTAGGTACAGCCGCATCAAAAATCTTTTTAACTGGTTCAGAAGCATCAATAAAAATATCAGTAGTATTTGCGATGTTAATAGCAAGCATTTTAATCCAAGCTGCGACGAATATGTTCAATGAATACTTCGACTATAAACGCGGTTTAGATGATCATAATTCTGTAGGAATTGGTGGTGCAATCGTACGTAACGGTATGTCACCAAGATCAGTTTATAATCTTGCAATTGTATTTTACATTATTGCTTTAGTATTAGGAATTTACATATGTATGGAAAGTACTTGGTTGCTTATTCCAATCGGTTTAGTTTGCATGGCGATCGGATATTTCTATACAGGTGGCCCAATTCCAATTTCATGGACGCCATTTGGTGAAATATTTGCCGGATTCTTTATGGGATTTGTTATCGTTATGATTTCATTTTATATCCAAACAGGTACACTTAGTTTCTTCCCAGCATTATTAAGTATTCCAGTCTCCATAACAATTGGGCTCATAAATTTAGCCAATAACATTAGAGACCGAGAAAAAGACAAAATAAGCGGAAGAAAAACATATGCAATTTTAGTCGGCAAGAGATTTTCAATAATGACGATGGCTATACTATATATATTCACATATGTATTTGTCATTTACTTAGCTTTATTCAAACCATACGGCTCAATACTATGGTTACTAATATTAATCTCAGCACCATTCCCAATAAAAGCGATACGTCGCTTCAATAAATATGACACACCACAAAGTATGATGCCTGCTATGGCAGCTACTGGCAAAGCCAATACAATATTTGGTTTACTATTAGCATTAGGTGTCTATATAAGCGGTTTGTTAGGTGGATTATAATAAGAAACAGCGCAAATTTTAAATTTGCGCTGTTTTATTTTTGTAGACAAAGTCACTTATAGTGAACTTGTTGGCAGATTTTAGCGCTAACTAGCTTGTTTTTTTCAAACTCTTGCTAGTTACAGATTCTAACTAGCTTGTTTTTTATTTCTTGCTAGTTAGAGCTAAAAATGGCGTGATTCTAGTGTTTATTTACACTATTTTACAACTAAAACAGCGCTAACTAGCTTGTTTTCAAACTCTTGCTAGTTACAAATTCTAACTAGCTTGTTTTTTATTTCTTGCTAGTTAGAGCTAAAAAAGGCGTGATTTTAGTGTTTATTTATACTATTTCATAACCAAAACAGCGCTAACTAGCTTGTTTTCAAACTCTTGCTAGTTACAGATTCTAACTAGCTTGTTTTTTATTTCTTGCTAGTTAGAACACAAAAACCGATTAAAAACGAAGACGCCTAAGCGTTTAGTACAAGTCGAAGACTACAGGCTGAGACTGTACCCTAGGCAAGCGAGTTTTTAATCGGTTAATTTTTTCTACATCTTTAATTTAACTTTTCAAAAATGCTACTATATCTTTCTCAACTTTTACTTTATCTTCACTTCTTGTCATAAGATGCCCAGCTTTTTCATACGAAGTTAAAGTCTTTTCACTTGTACCTACTTTACTGTATACATATTCTGCACTGTCGTGATATGACAATTGATCCTGCTCACCATACATAATTGAAATCGGCATTTTAATAAGCTGTAAATGGCTCATAATATCTTCAATAAGTTCCATGAATACTGTTGCTCCAAATTCATAATCATCTATTAATGAAAGTTGTTTTTCACTTTCAGCTTGATTTAAACCTTGAATTTGGTTAATTCTTTCACCATAACTTAATAGTCTACGCTTAATATCTTCACTCGTTCTATTGTTTGGTGCAGACATCACAATGCATTTTTTTATTTCATTGGTTTCAGCAAGTTTCAATGACATTAATCCACCTAATGAAACACCAAGGACACTAATATTGTCATAGCCCTCCGCTTTCAAAAATTGATAACTCTCTTCAACTTGTTTCCACCAATCATTCGTATTGTATTCTATAAATCCTTCTATACTTAAACCATGCCCTTTATAAGCAGGTACATAACACGTAAATCCTTCTTGGTTCAAAGTAGTAGCTAAATCTTTAACATCTCTCACAGTACCTGTAAAAGAATGCAATAGTAATACCGCTTCTTTCCCACCTTTTAAAAATATACTATGAGGCTCCTTTAGTTTTAACACTTTCATCACTCCGTACAATTTATTCTACGAAGTACATTATATTACAATTCCTTTTCCATATAATAATGAGTTGTTTGGAAACCCATTTTTTCGTATAAAGCATAAGCAATTTTATTATGGCCGAACACGTGTAATTGAATACTTTCAATACTATGCGATTTACAATATTCATCTAAAGCTTCCATCGTATCAGTACCATATCCCTTACCTCTAAACGCCTCATCTATTTTTATATCATAAATAAAACTTTTTAAAACATTACTCTTTTCAAACACATGCAACCATAAAATACCGATTTTTTCATTATTATCATTAATCGTAAAAATTCTATGCCCCTCTGTATTCAATCCATCTGGTAATAACTTCTTAAAATAAGCTTTCCCCTTACTCTCAGCATCCACTTCCTCCCACGAACCAACCTTCACTTGTTCATCAGAAAATTCCTTACTTTAAGAGAGATAAATGGCTTTTTTACTTTTTTTAATCATAGGTATAGTAAACGCCATTATTCATTTTAATTGATCATCAGTTTTTATAGTAGATCGGAAAAGAATTGTAAATTAAGCTTAAGTTTATTTTTTCCATAAAATATACCTCCATTTAAAGTCTGTCGACTGTTTTTTCCATGCAGCTTTTAATGTCATCAGCACGTTTTGGACATAAAAAATAGCCATTACAATGTTGTAATAGCTTAAAAAAGTGTATAAAAATAGCACCTCAACCATTGTTATCGGTTAGGTGCTTAATCTATAATTTCAATCGATTTAATTTGACTTTTATATAAGTCATATATTTGTTTTCCGCTCTCTATATATATAGATTCTTCTCCGCTATTATTAGCTGTATCATCGTCATAATCATCAGCTTTACCGATGAATTGTTGACCATTTTTCAATTCTATTCGTACATTTTTCCCTACATAAGTCCATAATTTCACCGTTTACCACCCTTTCCAGTCGGTATTACATGGGTCCCAGATTTTGAATAATGTACCGTTCCCCATTTCGTTTCTATAAATTTGCCATTACAATGTTGTAATAGCTTAAAAAAGTGTATAAAAATAGCACCACCATAACCATTAATTTTCGGTTAGGTGCTTAATTTAAGATTTCAATAGATTTTATTTCACTTTCATCAAAGTCGTATATTTGTTTTCCGCTCTCTATATATATAGATTCTTCTCCGCTATTATTAGCTGTATCATCGTCATAATCTACAGCTTTACCGATGAATTGTTGACCATCAATATCTTCAATTAATACTTTTTTTCCCACATAAGTCCATAGTTTCATAACTTATCCTCCTTTTTGAACGGTACAATATGAGTTCCAGTTTTTGAGTAGTGCACTTTTCCATATTTCGTCAATATAAATTTACCATCAATGTAGACTTTTCCAATTATTATACCAAAGTCAATAACTTCTTTATTTTGCCATTTACCTTTACTATCAGTTATCAGACGACCACTACCAGCTTTTTGAACTATCAATGAATTCAATTTGCTATTTTCTAGTAAAGTATGACTTGGTAATATTTTCCTATTTTTTCTTTTCTTTTGCAAGTCGACATTCGATAATTTCATCCACTTTTTTCTGTTGTTCTGGTGTAAAAGTTACTTCTTCTTGTTGGTCTTGTTCTTCTTCAGAACCATTATCATTTGTTCCTTCTTGATCGGAAAAGAATTGTAAATTAAGCTTAAATTTATTCCGATTAAATTTTCTAAATGCTTTCTGTCATTATAAGAATAATCCAGTATGGTATATCTATAAGTTACGAACGGCTTCTTTTGATTATATATTCTAAAAATACCTTCTTCTATTTCTTCAGTTTCTAGCTCATCATCAGTATTAAAAGGGGCATTTAGAAAATTTATATATACTGCATCTAAATCACTATCACTATTAATTTTCACAATTTGTTCTGCGATCATAAATCTTCGCCTCCTTTTTAGTCTAATTAAATATATAATACACTAAAATTTAATTGAGCAAAGTACAGAATATAACAAGGTAAAATATTAGTATAAAATAGCAAAAAAAGAGCAAGGTCAACGTGTCAGAGTATTATTCTTTTGACAGATATTTGACACTTGCTCTATCGAGTTTACTTACCGCAAGGAAACCCAGTAATATCAACGTTTTGGACGCTATTCATATTAAGATATAAAACGGAGGTGGAGAGATTTTTCAAAAGCCGTAACAGTAGTCATTACAAGGCTTTTGTGACCACATTGTGACCAATTTTTAGACATGTAAAAACACGAATAAACCCACCTCAATTGGTGGGTTTATTTATAATACACTTAGTTTATTAATTGCTTGTTTGCTTGCAAAGCCTAATTGATTAATTCTCAACTCATCGTTTCCCACTATCTTATGTATAGAATTTGTTATTTTAAACATTTGATATTTATTATTAATCCCCTTAATAAAATGGTTTATTATAAAAATAACTATGGCAAGTCTATTAGAGTAGTTGCCATCCTTAAATTGAAAAATATCCCCATTCCAATCTTTATAAACTTTAGGTGCAGTAGCTAGTTTGATATCTAAAATATTTGAATTATGAGCGCATATATTTCTAATGAAGTTTAAACATTTAAGCCATGACAACAATTCTTCATTACTACATCTATAGTACCTAGCAATTTTAGTTATATTATTTTTAGACATTAGTTTTAAAATCTGAACAAGATCACCGAACATCAAAACATCAGTCATAAGCCATATACTTGGTAATTTTTCATCATTAAAATTCTTTTTATCATGCAATTCAAAACTTCTTGAAAGTTTTATTTTTTTGTGTAATTCTTTTTTAAATTTATTTTCTTGATAATACAAATAGTGCTTGCAATACTCTTTTTTATTACACCAATTTGCAAATTTTAAATAGCCAAATGCCCCATGTGATTCTCCTAAAACATATGAAATCCTTGTTTTTAAAGATACTTCAATTTTCTCTATTGCATGCAATAAACCTAATCTCAAATTCTTATCTTGATAATACCTTGTTATAATATCATCGAATTCAACACCTTCATATACTCTAACACTATTATTGTTTTGATCCTTAATTACGTTAGATAATGGATGTGCAAACTCTTTTAACTTATAATATCCAATATTTTCGATTTTTTTAATCGCATGATCCTTATTTTTAATAATCATTCCTCTGGAGAGAAATAAATCAGCTTGTTCTTGAAAACTTAAAGGCTTTGGATTCATTTTTTCACCTCAAAAAAATACCCCCACATCAGAACTTGTCTGCCTAAAAAGGTGTGGGGGCGTTGTCGTTTATATTTAAATAATAAAATAATCATCATTACAAGTCAATCATTAAATTATAATGTCACATAAAAAACATCCTACCCAGTTTCTACTAAGTAGAGTAAAAAAATGCTTATTTTAATTTATTACGCCCCATAACTCCCCCAACACTTTGGTAAGGTGGTGAGACACCGTCCCAAGTACAAACAGGTAAATAGTACCTTATGCCTTCCCAATTATAGCAAATCCATACAAGACTATCTCTTAAACAAACTTCGTCATAGGTTGCATATCCTCCTAGCATCATATGCATTCTTACGTTTGGTAACTGTTTCCCAACCTGTTCCATTCCATATGTCGCCTTCAGTCCATCCTCCACCTTCCCAGTTTTGTTCGAGAACTGTGATAACATTTAGCGTTGCATCAAGTATCCATCCAACATGACCAAATAATTTATGTCAACCTATATTAGCATAGTCAAAACACTGAAATCCTGCATAACCATCATAATTGTATTGTTTTCCAATAGTTGAATTCAAAAAAACTATAAATTCTTTTTTAGTTAACCTAGCAACCATATATATCACTCCTTATTCAAAATAAAAAGCCATTACAATGTTGTGATAGCTTAAAAAAGTGTATAAAAATAGCACCTCAACCTTTTTTACAGGTTCGGTGCTTTAACCCCAAGCAACAAGTTCAGTTTCAGGGAACTTATTAATTTTGATGTTTTCCGTAACTCTATGAATCGCATGACCTATATATTTGCTAGTATCCTCATCATATTTCGATTTTTTTACATGGAGTATTTCCAAATCATCGATACCTATTGTAATCCTTCCTGATACTTTTTGATTCTCAGGATAGTAATCGTAAGTAACACTTTCTTCATCTTTTCTAATCAACTTTAGATCTAACACTACTGTCACCTCACTATTCAGATTTTCGTGTTTTTAATGCTTTTTCATAATCATATTTTTTCACTACTTCTCTATGAGCATCTTTGTAACTATAATTATACTTATTCATCAAATAATGTTCAAGCGCTTCATGATGCAACATGATTAAATCCTTTTCTAATATATTTTCACCTTGACGTAATCGCTGCCAACTAACTGCCATTTCATAATCTGGATCAAATCTTTTTAAACCCCATCCAATACATATTCATAAAAATATGTTCATACAAAATAAAAAGCCTGCAACCATAACGGTTACAGACTATATGAAAAAAATATTATGAATGATCTATAATGGTCACAATTTTGTTCACAATATTTCTGAAATGGTGCCAATGTGACCAAAATTTTTGAAATGTATCTTAATGTTAATCAATGAAAAATAAAAAAAACCTTGAATTAACAAGGTTTTTTAATGTAGCTTAATGCTACTTAACAATAATAGCGGAGATGGAGAGATTCGAACTCTCGCGCCGCAGAACGACCTACACCCTTAGCAGGGGCGCCTCTTCAGCCAACTTGAGTACATCTCCATGGCTCCACAGGTAGGACTCGAACCTACGACCGATCGGTTAACAGCCGATAGCTCTACCACTGAGCTACTGTGGAATAATTTGCTTTTTATTAAGCACAAATACTATTATAACAACCATAGTAATATTTTCAAGAGAAAACTTTAAAAAATTAACGGAACATTTACACTTCTAGTGACACTTGTTCCGTTAATTTCAATTTAACTATCTAAGAATGATCTTTCAAATACATTCTAATAGCTTCTAACACATTATAATTATTCTTAGTCAAATCTGAACTGGATGTATTTAGATCTTTTATAAATAGATTATTTCTATAGTTTCTATAATGTAAGAACGTACAATTCAAATATTGATGCTTAATAACATGTTCTGAAATTGGAAATACGAGAAATTTATCTGGCTCTAGTATAATTTTTGTTTTATTCCCTTTTAATGCAACAAAATCTTTTACATAGAAGATATTAATCCACGTATTATCAGATGTTCTTTCTGAGTGTGTACTGAAAAAGTATGTAGAAATGATTGGTGATACTAATATTGGTGGCTTACTCGTAACGTTTGTGAGCCTTTTCGTAAATAACTTTCGCTCTTGAAAATGTTCCCCATAAAATCTGCAAGATTGATTCATTATTTCTTGTGGTTTCTGTTCAACAATAAAACTGTCTTTCCCGGCTTCACAGACCTCAGTGTGAACAGTGTGATTATTAACTTTAATTCCTTTTAAATACATTGTGTCATGCTTAATAATATAATTCTTCATTGCAAAATCCTTTCTTAGTTATTTTTTCCCCGATATTTGGTTTCCTTAAATGTTTCAAAACCACTATGCTCCTCTCCTAAAAAATTCCTTTTTTCTATATCTGAAAATAATATATTACAATATTCCATGGAGGTCAATACTTTTTTTCTAAATATTCTAATAATTATGTGTCGTAATTGATTTTTTTATCGATGTGAGCATGAGCGCAATCTAAGCTAAAATTTTTTCATAAATACGTTTGTTACATCTATGAGCAAAATAATTTGAATATTATAATTACTTATTTATAATAAAGATATAAGTTAGATTTTTAGCGATTGCGAAATAAAAAATAACTTTTTAAAATTTCTGAATATTCATTGCATTTAGAAAATAAATACGCTATAATTTTAACAAATAAAGTCAAGGGGTTGTTGAAAATGAAACAATATTCTCAGGTCAAACACGAGAGTCTAGAAACTTTTGTAAATAATTTAAATGATCTATCTGTAGAACTTGTCATTGATTCTGCTTTACGTGAAAATCGTAAGCGTGAACTAGCTGAGTTAATTGATGAAGCGCTTGTGAATCGTAACAATACTTTATTTGAACAATATACTGAAGAATTAATTCAATTGGAGGATTTACAATCGTGAAGTGTCAGTTATTAATCAGCTCATAAAAAGAGACTATTTTTGAAATTAATCAAAATAGTCTCTCTTTTTTATAACATTAAGTTTATAATATCTTCTTTTTTTATATCTCCAAAGTAATGGTATACATCAATATTCTGTAATGCTTCGTTTAAGGATGATTTTTGATGTTGTACACCGATTAACGCTTCTTCGATATCTTTTACATCACCTACACCAAAGAAGTCACCGAATATCGCTGCATGCTCTATAATGCCTTTTTTAACATCTAGTTTAATTTGTACTAAACCTCTATCAAATTTGTGTATTCTTTCAAAGTTATATTTAGGATTTTTACCGTAATTCCATTCCCACTTTTGATATTTATTTCTGCTAAGTTCATTTATTTTATCCCAATCTTCTTCAGTTAAATGGTATTCTTCAACTTGTTCACTACCTTGTTGCTTAAATATAGAAGTTAAAATACGTTGTTTAAACGTTTCAATATCCATCGGTTCATCTAAAAATTCTTGAATATTTGCCACTCTTGATCTAATAGATTTAATACCTTTTGATTTAATTTTCGCTTCGTTAACGCGTAATGCATTTACAACTTCTTCTATTTCGCTGTTAAGCATTAACGTTCCATGAGAGAACATTCTATCTTTTTGTTTAACCATTGCATTACCTGAAATTTTTCTTTCCCCTACTTGAATATCATTACGTCCAGATAATTGTGCATCCACACCCATTTCATTTAATGCGTCAACTATTGGTTGTGTGAATTTAGCAAAATTATGAAAGCTATCTTCGTCGTCTTTAGTTACAAAGCTAAAATTTAAATTCCCTAAGTCATGGTACACTGCTCCACCACCGGAAATTCTTCTCACGACTTTTATATGATTCGCTTCCACATATTCTTGATTAACTTCTTCGATTGTATTTTGATTCTTACCTACAATAATTGACGGTTGGTTAATATAGAATAAAAAATAACTATCATCTTTAGGAAGTGAAGTTAAAACATATTCTTCCATTGCTAAATTAATCATTGGATCATTAATATCATTATTGCTAACAAATTTCATTTAAATTTTCCTCCTTAATTTCCCTAATTATGCCTTAAATATATATTACCATATGTCTAAATAACAATAAGTGTGTTTTGTTTGTGATAATATATAGATATATCTATGTTTTACTTTAATAAGTTAAGGTAATTTAGTATAATGTTTCTTAGTATTATTTAGGAGGAATAAAATGACAATCGCAGAAGTTGGAAATATCATTGAATTTCAAGATGGGTTAAGAGGACGCGTAGAAAAAATTAATGAAAACTCAGTTATTGTAGATTTAACAATCATGGATAACTTTGAAAGCTTAGAAATACCTGAAAAAACTGTTGTGAATCATAAGCGTTATACTATACTTTCTAATGAGGGATAATAGTGAAAAAACAAATTAATTCTCAGTTAATCTGGTTTATATCTAGTTTCATTTTATTTCACATTATTTTATTTATAATGAAAGGTGAAAAAGAAGTATTCTGGTACTTATATACTGGTATCATGTTAATAGCAGGTATCAGCTATGTATTTTATCAACGTGAAATTAATTCTAAACGATTATTGCAATCAATTGGTTATGGTCTAATTGGTGCAGTATTCTTAGTTGTACTTCAACTTTTATTATCTTTAATATATGATGGTTTATCTTATGATTCACTTTTAAAAGAATTGATGCACGCAGGTGTCTTTTATAAATGGCAAATGTTAGTAACAATTATTATTGCTATACCTTGTCACGAACTTTATATTAGAACGATTTTACAAAATCAATTACAACTTAAATTATCACAACCTATTATTGCAATTGTGGTAAGTGCGTTAGCATCAAGCTCTTTATTCTTGTATTTAGATAACATTTCTATATTTGTATTTATATTTTTAGCACAGTTAATTTTATCTACTTTATATTTCTACACTAAACGTATAATTACATCTTATGTAGCACAAGTGGCAGCAATTATTATTCTTGTCATTATTTTTAGTTAAAATTATGGACAACCATAAACAAAGTCTTTTGATTTTGTTTATGGTTGTCCATTTTAATTTTATTCATTATTTAACTTCAAATTCATGTTGTATTTCTATGTTACCTTTTGTTTCAGATAATTCTTCAATCATCAACTCTATCACGGTACTTTTAGACATTTCATATGATGATTCTGAAATAATGTTATTAACATGTCTAAATAAATAATCCGTCATAATAACCGTATATGTTTCATTTAAATCAACATCGTCCATTTGCACTCTTTGACCAACAGGATGAGATAAATTAATCGTATATTTAAACCCTTTCCAAATTGTCATTAATGCAGGCTCTAATATGTCTTCATTGTATTTTATTGTATCTTTGTCTTTATGCAAAGCTGTTGCTGTTCTTTCTAATATGCGTTTAATTTCAATACCACTTAATTTGATTTTTATCGGTTTATCAGTATGAATGTATGATTGATATACATCCTTAACTTCTAATTCCCCTCTCAAACCATTTCCATCTGGGTTACCTATATGCGTACAAATAAAGTCTGCATCTTCAAAAGCTCTACTCATACTATTTTGAATACATTCAATAAACGGATGAGGTTGAACAAATAAATCTGTTAATTGTTTATAATCTAAAACAACTGGTGTATCTACAACAGTTTGTTCAGACCAGTGCTGCACTGCTTTTTTGTCAAAATGTATTAATTCAAGTAAATCTCGATCTTCTGGATAACTTGAGATTTCGACATGTTTAATCTTAGAATCTATTATTTCAACAGAATTAGACCTTTTTCTAAACTGAATCGACATGTCTATAATATTAGTTGCATCTTTACCTGGTTGTATAAATTGCGTTTCTGCCATTTTTAAATCGACTACATGCTCTTGGTGACCTGTAATGATGACATTGACACCTTCCGTACTTTTAATCATATTCTCAGCGTTATTACTATAATAAGAACGATAATTATTTTTGTTAGTGTACGTATTTAAACCGCCATGATATAACATTACAAGAAAATCAGGACTTTCTTTTTCATGTAAATATCTCACCCAACGTTTAGCAGTAGTCATCGATTCGCTAATAACGACTTCATCTTCTAGCTCAACATTTTTGTTTTCCATCAGGCCGCTTGACGTAAAGCCTATAATACCGATTTTAATACCATCGACATATTTGATTGTATATGGTGTTGTAAAATATGGTTCTCTCGTCTTGCTATGTTCGATATTTGCAGCAAGCCAAGGAAACCTGCTTAAAGCAATGGATCTATTTAAGAAGTCCAACCCAAAATTAAATTCATCCGGACTTACTCCACTCGCATCAAACTGCATTTCATTCATTATTTTGATCATTGGGTTTCTTTTATATGGTGCAATTTGGGCATAATAAAATGCAAACATTGAACCTGATAACATGCCTCCATTATCTAATAAGAGAACATGATGATTCGCTTTTCGTTTATGTTTAACATAAGTAGCCATTTTTAATATATTACCACTAATCCCACTTTTACCAATTTGTCCATGCAAATCGGAAGTAGCTAATAAATCTATCGTCACGATTTCATTCGTATTCAATGCTTTCACCCCTCTTTATATTTATTTTACCACTTTTAAAAAGTGATATGTTTTTTTCAAGTAATTTGATAAAATAACATCAACGTAATCAGGAGGGATTTATGAAATCTTTTAAAAAAATCATTATTTTAAATATTGTCATTGCTCTAATTGTCTCACTTTTACTTGGTATACTCTTAAATAAAACACATACTAATAAAATAGATCAAAGATTAGACATCACAAAAGAAATCATCAATTTAAAAATTGATTCTTTTATAAGTGAATCGAATAGTTTACAAGAATCATTAACAACGATACTTTCAAATACTCATAATGAAAAGTTTATTAATAAATTTTTAGAAGACAATCATACAAGATACAAATGGATAGACCATATTTATATTTTAGATAAAAATAAAAACATAGTATACGACTCTTTAGGTAAAGGTCATACTAATATTAGTGACTTTAATTCATACAAATACCAATTCCCATTCACGTTAACAGCAAGTTTAAGCAGTAAAACTAAAACTTTATCACAGTCTAAAACAATGTTACTTACAAATAAAATAATTGTCTCTGATGAAAATTATACTGCAGTAATTAAAATCAATATGGAAGCCTTTAAAAACGAAATAAAATTAATTTCAAATCGTTATAATATTCAAGTAAGTGGATTGGATGGTACAAAAATTTATCAAGTTGGTCCAGAATTTAAACATTCAAAATCAACGCGTTATCAATATCGTGATTTACCTATCTCTATAACGATTTCAAGTCAATATGATTCACTTACGCGCGTAATCATACCGAGTATATTCAATTTCTTGCTCGTCTTTTCATTTTTGACAATCATATTATTGATTTATAAAAGTAAATCACAACGTCTAGAACACGAAAAATTAATCGAACAAGCTAATAGTGAAAAATTAAGGTTAATCGGTACTTTAGCAGCCAATACAGCACATGAAATTAAAAACCCATTAACAAGCATTAACGGGTTTATAGAGCTTACAAGAAGGAAGTACGACAAGGATAAAGTAGATACACACTTTAATATCATTACGGAAGAATTAGATAGAATAAATAACATCGTAACCCAATTCTTATACCTTGGAAAACCAACCAACTTAGAATATACGAATGTTAATATTTCTCAAACAATCAAAGACATTATACAATTTTCCGAATACGAATTAGAACAAAACAACATAAAAATTTCTGTTATTTTGCCAAACGAACCAGTATTTGCATATTTATCAGAAGACCAATTGAAACAAATTCTGATTAACCTACTACAAAATGCAAAAGACGCACTAACTGAAACAAAAAATGCACATATAACCATACAATTACAAAAATCCAATTCCAAATACGCAACTTTAGAATTCAAAGATAACGGTGTTGGCATGTCAAAAGAAACACAAGACAAAATATTCGACCCATTCTTCACTACTAAAGAATCCGGAAGTGGACTTGGACTTTACTTAAGTAAAAAATTAATAGAAGACTGGAACGGACAAATCACCGTATTTACTAATTTAGAAAAAGGTACAACATTTTTAATTACATTACCAATTGCTAAACAAAAAAAAGGGAGTGAGACAGAAATCTAAAATGTTAAATTAGATTTCGTCGTCTCACTCCCTTTTTAATTTACTTTATTAGCCTATTTGTATACGTTCTTTAGGGTAATGGTATTTATCTGGTGTGGACTTACCACCTAACATAACTACGAAGCATAGCAACCCTACACGTCCAATAAACATTAATATCATAATGATAATTTTGGATCCTAGTTGTAGATTGTCTGTAATGCCCATTGAGAGTCCACATGTACCAAATGCCGACATCGTTTCAAAGAATATAGATAGTAAATCATGTTTCCCATCTTCAAACCTTACGACTGCTAATACACCAACAAAAGTGATCGCTAATGCTAATGAAATAACAGCGAATGACCTTTGAATATCAATAGGATGTATTTCTCGATTAAATGCCTTAATCGTTGTTCGACCATTACTAAAATTAATTAAATATAAAATTAAAATTGTAAATGTGGTCGTTCTTATACCACCACCGACAGAACTTGGAGATGACCCTATAAACATGAGTCCACCTATAAAGAAGTTCGTCGCTTCACTGAAATGCGTCAAATCAATTGTTGATAGTCCCGCACTCCGTGTTGATGATGACTGAAACATAGCATAAAATATTGCTTTATGCCAAGTTACATTTTTAAATGCATTTGAAAACTCAAATAAATATATCACTATTGTTCCGAGTAAAAATAAAAATAAATAAGTCGCACTCGCTATTTTAGTAAATAATGAAAATCTAAAATTAGGTATCGTGTTTCGCATATATGTTTTAACTTCAATTAATACTGGGAAGCCTATCGCACCTAACATAATAAGCAACATAATAATCGTTTGTACAAAATAATCATTCGCATATGGCGCTAACGATTCTCCTGTAATATCTAACCCACCGTTTGTCGTGGCAGATACTGAAGCAAAAATACCATTATGTATGGCTTCTTTTACTGAACCTAAATCTTTATAAAAGTAAAAAGATAATAGTGTTGCACCAATTAATTCAATCATCAGTATTGTTCTTACAATATCTAATATTAATTTCACGACGCCGTTCATCGCATTAGAATTGCTATCAAGCATAATTAATTGTCTTTCTCTAATACCTATATGTTTACCTAATATTACCCACAACAATGTACCAATGGCCATGACACCAATACCACCAATATTTAATATGATCAATATGATGGCTTGTCCAAATGTTGTAAAAGTATCTCCAATTACAACAGGTGTTAGCCCTGTTACACTAACACCTGATACTGCTACAAATAATGTATCAATCGGTGCTATATTCACACCTGATTTAACGACATAAGGTAAATTCAATAGTAAAAAGGCGACAATAATTGCGGCCAAATAATACAATACAATACCTTGTTGAGGGGTCATTTTTTGAAAAAAGTATTTAACTATGGACACAATTTGTCACCTCTAATTATTTCAATGTTAATGTTTTAGTTATTTCTTTTCCGTCTCTAATAATCGTAAGTTCAACTTTCTCTCCTAGTTTATGATTATTATACAATGTTTTTCTAAATTCAAGATTATTTTCTATTTTCTTACCTTCAATAGCTACAATAACATCATTAAATTTAATGCCAGCCTTACTTGCATTTCCTTTATCTTCAACACCTGATACAACCATTCCTGATTTATAATCATTAGGTAATGTAATTTGTGCTTTTTCTTCAGAATTTAAAGAACTATAACTTTTAGCCATAATACCTAGTTGAGGTCTTTTAATTTCACCGTCTTTTTCCAATTTCTTAATGTAATCAGACGCTTCATTTGATGGTATAGCGAATGCCATATTTTCTACGTTAGGCATATCAATTTTCAATGAAACGATACCAATAAGATCACCTTGAGAATCTAAAATAGGACCACCAGAGTTACCTGGATTCACCGCAGCGTCCGTTTGAATTGCTTTAATTTCCCAATCATATTCGTCATCGTTATTAAAATCAACTGGAACGCGTCTATCTAGTCCTGAAACAACACCTGTAGAAATACTATTTTGGAATTCTGCACCTAGTGGACTACCTATTACGATAGCTGGTTCCCCTAATATGAGATTATTAGAATCTTCAAATTTTATAGGTTTAAAATTCGCATCTTTTTCTTTAGGAACCGTTACAACAGCAATATCAGTCCATTGATCTGAACCAACAACTTTACCTTCATATTTTTTGCCATTTTCAGCAGTTATTATAGGTTTTTTATCAGTAGATACTACGTGTGTATTTGTAACTATGTATACTTTATCATTTTCAATTTTATAAACAACACCTGAACCTACACCACTATTTTCTTCTTTTTCTTTCTGTGAAGAAGCCTTCTTACTAGAAAGCTTCGAGTCTTCGTGAGATACACCGACTACTGATTTTTTAGATTTTTCAACAGCTTCCATTACATTTGTAATCGGTTTTTGGAATCCTTTTTGAGATTGTTTTTCTTCGATTGTTTTACGACTCTCATTAGGTGGATTAACATTTTGGAATATACTCCAAACCAATATAAAAATAAGTATAATCGCTAATATAATTGCTATCATTGGCCAATGCTTTTCAACCTTAGAAAGCAGTACATTGAAGACACCATTACTATTTTGGGACTTCTTTTCTACTTTCTCATCATGCATTGCACCAAGTTGTTTATTTTTTTCAAATTCATTTTCATATGTAGAATTCGCTTTATCTTCTATATCCTTTTGTTTAACCTTTTTATATCTAATATCATCATGTTGTTCTGGTTGCTCTAAATCTTCAGTTTCCACACTTGATTCAGATGTTTGATTAGATTGTGTATCTTCATTTTGATGAGTTGAATTTAATCTGTCGTCATCTAAATCTAGAGTAGGAAGAGCTTCAGACTGTTCTTTTTGCTTTTTAATTTCTTCTTTATTCAACTTTTCAATACGTGCCTTTTGCATGTTTTCTTTAACACGCTGTTCATTTTTCATTTGTTGTTCTTGTTCGTGAGCACGTTTAATTTCATTTTCTTTTCTCTGTTTTTCTATTCTTTCTTCCCGTTCTTTATTATGGAAGAATTCACGTCTTTGTCTTTTATATTCATTTCTAGGAATGACATGTTTTTTACGTGACATTTATTGCCCTCCTCAATCTAAACACTTAATGTTTCTATTATGCCATATAATGCAAAAATTATTAACCTAAATCCATTTTAACTATGTAAAATTACTTGAAATAAAAAAGCCAAACACAACGATCTTTCATTTGTGTTTGGCGAAGTTAGATAATATAATTGTTCGATTAAAAATTCTAACGGTCACAATTCTGAATAATGGTCGTTAGAATGCTGTAACGGTCAGAATTCCGAATAATGGTCGTTAGAATCCGCTAACGGTCACAATTCTGAATAATGGTCGTTAGAATCCGCTAACGGTCAAAATTCTGAATAATGGTCGTTAGAATCCGCTAACGGTCAAAATTCTGAATAATGGTCGTTAGAATGCGCTAACGGTCAAAATTCTGAATAATGGTCGTTAGAATGCTGTAACGGTCAGAATTCCGAATAATGGTCGTTAGAACTCGCTAACGGTCACAATTCTGAATAATGGTCGTTAGAATGCTGTAACGGTCAGAATTCCGAATAATGGTCGTTAGAATCCGCTAACGGTCACAATTCTGAATAATGGTCGTTAGAATGCTCAAATATCCACCAACATAAAAAAGCCAAACACAACAATCTTTCATTTGTGTTTGGCTTTTATTTATTATGAAGCTTTTTTATTTTCTCGTACTGAAGTTATCCAGCCGATAATCACTAATAATAGTAGTACTGTCCAGAATATAGATTGCCACAACGCTCCGTGTGGGAAATCGTGTGGAAGTATAGCAATTTCTTTATGAGCAAGTACGATAACGCCTAATTTAATACCAACCCATCCTACAATTGCAAATGCTGCCGCTTCTAAGTTTGGATATTTATTTAATAATTCTACAAAGTATGTTGCTGCGAATCTCATGATGATAACACCAATCATACCACCAACGAACATAACTCCGAATTGACCTGCATCCATTCCACCAAAGTCTATACCTAAAGATGGTAATGTAACTGCGATTGCAAAAGCTGCTAACATTGAGTCAATCGCAAAGGCGATATCTGCAAATTCAACTTTTAATACTGTTATCCAGAAATTCTTTTTCAGTTTATGGTGACCATGTCCATCTGAAGGAAATTCACCTTCTGTAAAGTCTTCATCACCTTCAACATCGTCTGGTGTTTTATTGGCTTCATTTTTATGTTTTCTAAAATCAATTAAATTCTTAACAGACATATAAATTAAATATAATGCCCCTGCTGCTTGAATTGGCCAGAAGTTAGCTAAGAAACTAATTAAGAATAGTGATATGAAACGAAATACAAAAGCACCTAATAAACCGTAGAATAATGCTTTCTTTCTTAAGTCTTCTGGTAAATGTTTTACCATAACGGCCATAACAACTGCGTTATCGGCTGCTAATAAGCCTTCTAAAAAGATTAATACAATTAATACCCAGCCATAACTCAGTAATAAACTCGGATCCATCATCATCACACTCCATTTATATTTTTCATTTTTACAAAACAAAAGAGACCATGCCTAATAAAAGGCAAAGGTCTCACTTAACATTTATAACATGTCCATATTACCGGAAACATAAGTTTCGTAATGACGATAATATGCTAGAATTTTAAGTTCTAAAGTTACTCCCCTTCGACAAAGTCGTAGGTCTATTTAGTTTTACAAAGTAATTATACATTACATTTTGAATTATAACAAACTAAATAATTTGATTTCAGGGAATTTATCTTCAAACCATCTTGTCGCAAATTCATTTTCAAATAAGAATACAAATTGATCATAGCGGTCTTTCACTAAAATGGATCGACTTGAGTTCATATTGTCTTTAATATCTTTTTCATTTTCAATCCATCTTGCTATTTTCTTACCGACTTGTTCCATAACAACATCAACGTTGTACTCATTTTTCATACGATGCTCAAATACTTCAAATTGTAGTTGTCCTACTGCACCTAAAATAATTTGATTCGTATGAAGCGTTTTATAAAGCTGAATCGCACCCTCTTGCACCAATTGTTCAATGCCTTTATGGAAATGCTTTTGCTTCATGACATTTTTCGCACTAACTTTCATAAATATTTCAGGTGTAAACTGTGGCAACGTTTCAAAGTGGAACTTCTGATTGCCACCAACTAGCGTATCTCCAATTTGGTAATTCCCAGTATCATATAAACCGATAATATCTCCACTTACTGCATGGTTAACCGTTTGAGTATCGTCTGCCATAAATGAAGTTGAACGCGTGATTTTTTGTTTTTTCTTCGTTCTTTGTAACGTCACGTCCATACCTCTTTCAAAGGCACCACTTACAACTCTCATAAACGCAATTCTGTCTCTATGTCTAGGATCCATATTCGCTTGAATTTTAAAAATAAATCCTGAGAAATCTTGATCAAATGGATCAACAGTATCGCCTTCTTCAGTTGTACGTCCACTTGGCATTGGTGCATAGTCAACATAAGCGTTTAAGAAGTTCTGCACGCCGAAATTAGCTAACGCTGAACCGAAGAATACTGGTGTTAATTCACCTGCTAACAACATTTCTTCATCAAAATGTTCTCCAACTTCATCTACTAACATTAATTCATCAATTGCTTGTTGAAATTGTGAATCATTTTTTATAGGATGATCTTCTTCAAGTTCATAATCATCATTTAAATGTAATACATTTTCTTCATCTCTAAATGGTTCGATTGTCTTTTCAGCTCTATCGATAATACCGAAAAAGTTTTGTCCCATTCCAACTGGCCAATTCATTGGATATGTTTCAATTTCTAATGTCTTTTCAATTTCTTCTAATAATTCAAAAGGCTCTTTACCCATTCTGTCTAACTTATTAATAAATGTGAAAATTGGAATACCTCTCATTTTACACACTTTAAATAATTTCAATGTTTGAGGCTCTATACCTTTTGCACAGTCGATTACCATGACCGCACTATCTACAGCCATTAACGTTCTATAAGTATCTTCAGAGAAATCTTCATGTCCAGGTGTATCTAATATATTTATATTGAAATGATCATAATTAAACTGCATTACTGAACTTGTTACTGAAATACCACGTTCTTGTTCAACTTTCATCCAGTCACTCGTTGCAAACTTCCCGGATTTCTTACCTTTAACAGTTCCTGCTTTTCTAATTGCGCCACCAAAAAGTAATAACTTTTCAGTTAATGTCGTCTTACCAGCATCTGGGTGAGATATTATCGCAAAAGTTTTTCTACTTTCTACTTCTTTTTTTATCGTCACGATTCATTTCTCCTTATAATTCTGATGTCCATTGACTAATTCTATTGGCTAATTCGTTAGCTTCATCATCTTCAAGTACATTAAATAGATGAAGATATAGATGTTCGATTAATGATTCTCCGTACAAATCATAATCTACTTGAATTGACCAATATAAATCAGGAATAGAAATCACAAAATATTCTTCTTTTTTATTTTCATATATAAAAACTTTACAATTTATAGTTTGAGAATGACTTTCTCTAATCTTCACTTAACTTTCCTCCATACTTTTCATAAGCCGCTTCTAATCCAATTAAATCATCACGGTGAGGTACTTTAATGTGATCAGGCATAATTTGATATGGTTCTCTTCCTTTAGAAGCTAACACTACCGTATCTCCTGGTTCAGATATTTCTATAGCATGTCTTATTCCTTCAGCACGATCTTCGAATTCTACATAGTTATTATGTGTCGCTCCTTTAGCTAATTCTGCAGTTAACATTTTCGGATCATCATTTGCAGGATTATCCGGTGTGAATATAACGTAATCTGCTCTACAGCTTATTCTACCCATTTCAGGTGTCTTTGTTAAGTCTCTTTCTCCTGCCATACCAACTAAGAATATAAGTTTTTGTTTTACAAATGGTTTAACTGCATCAATCAGTTTATCCATACCATCTGGTGTATGTGCATAGTCAATGATTAAATCTATTGGAAGATTTCTGTCTAATACTTCAAGTCTTCCTTCAACTGGTGGCATGTTTTTAACTGCTTTTGTAATATCTTCAAGCTCATACCCTTGAACCCATAAACCTAAAATACTTGCTAATAAGTTCAGTACATTAAATTTACCTAAGTAAGGAGAATGTACTTGGTATTCTCCAAAAGGCGTCACAAGTGTAAACTGTACACCGCTTATTGATTCTTGAATATTTGTTGCCATGAAATCTGCTTCGTTATCAATTCCGTATGTAAAAATTTCAAAAGGAGTGACAGATTCTAATTCCTTTGAATAAGCATCATCGGCATTTAAAATAACAAATTTATCTTTCGTATAATCTTGTCCTAATTGACTAAATAATAATGATTTAGCGTGACCATATGCTTCCATTGAACCGTGGAAATCAAGATGATCTTGCGTAAGATTTGAAAAAATCGCAATATCAAATTCTACTCCTCTTAAACGTCCCATAACTAATCCATGACTAGATACTTCAAACGTCATGCTTTCACAGTTCTGATCAACTGCATCTACAATGTGTTTAGTTAATGTAACTGTCTCAGGTGTTGTGTTCACACCTTTTGTGACCGTTTCATTTATTTGAAAACCATTTGTTCCTAAATAAGCACTGCCCTTACCGAGACCTCTCGTTAAATGGTGTACCATTGTCGCAATTGTTGTCTTACCGTTTGTTCCAGTTACACCTATAGTCTTTAATTTTCTACTTGGAAAATCAAAAATTAAATGACTAAATATGCTAGCAACTTTTAAAGTATCTTTTACTACTATTAATAATACCTCATCAGGTAAATCAATATATTTTTCACTTACGATAACTGTACATTCTTGTTCAATAACATTCGGTATAAATTTATGACTATCAACCGTGTATCCTTTAGAAGCAACAAAAATTGAACCACGTTTAGCAGTTCGTGAATCAGTTGTTATATCAGACACTTCTTGATTTTCATTACCATATGCTTTTTTAATTTTTATTTTATCTAATAACGTCTTAACTTTCATCGTTATTTCTCCTTTATTTTCAATAGGTCTATTATACACTTTCTTATTATGATTTTATAGCTTTGACTTCATTCACTAAAAGTCATACAATGAGTGAGTACTCACTTATAATGATAAAAATATTAAAGAGGTGCTTTTATGATTAATGTTCAATCAATTTCAAAGTCTTACGGACGTACTCAAATTCTCGAAAATATTACGACACAATTTGAACCGGGATGCATTACTGGTCTCATCGGCCCATCTGGAGCTGGTAAGACAACACTTATTAAATGTATTTTAGGAATGGAAGCAATTGACTCAGGCTCGATAACAATTAAAGATACTGCCATACCGAATCGAAAAATTTTACGTTCAATTGGATATATGGCGCAAAGTGATGCTTTATTTGATGATTTAACCGCATTTGAAAATATGACTTTTTTCGGAAAGTTATATATTAATAAAGACTTAAATTTAAATGAACGAATAGAAAAAGCACTTAAAATGGTCAATTTAACAAATGAAAAAAATAAAAAAGTAAAAGCTTATTCTGGTGGCATGAAAAGAAGACTTTCATTAGCCATAAGTTTTATACAAGATCCTAGCATTTTAATATTAGATGAACCTACTGTTGGCATTGATCCAAAGCTAAGAAAATCAATTTGGAATGATTTATTTGCAGCACGAAATGAAGGAAAGACAATTCTTGTAACAACACACGTATTAGATGAAGCAGATAAATGCGACAAGTTGTTACTAATGAGAGAAGGAAACATTATTTCGTACGGTTCACCTGACGAAATTAAACAAAGTTTTAATGTAGATACTATTGAAGAAGTATTTTTACAGTTAGGAGATGGTCACGATGCTTAACATAGCTAAACGTATATTCAAACAAGTTTTTAGAGATAAGAGAACGCTCATGTTGTTACTCGTTGCACCGTTATTCATTTTGACACTTATTTATTTTTTATTTAACTTTTCTGATGAAGCAAATGATTTAAAAGTTGGCACAATTCACATAAACGATGAACTGAAAACAAACTTAAATGATCAAAATATTGATACCGTTCAATATAAAAATAAAGACAATTTGAAAGATAAATTTAAAAATGATGATTTAGACGGATTTATTATTAATGAAGATAATAAACTTTCGATTACTTATGAAAATTCTGATCCGAGTACAACAAACCAACTAAAAGGAAAACTTAATCAATTAGTTGTCGGTCAAAATATAAAGCAACTATCAAACGCACTTACTCAACAAGGAAAAATTATACATCAGATTACAAAACAATTGCCACAACAAATGAAAGAAAATTTACCAGCTACGGATAAACCTAACATTGAAAAATATGAAATGAACCAACATTATTTATTTGGCAATAAAGATACAAATTATTTCGACACAATTAGCCCAATCTTAATTGCATTTTTTGTATTTTTCTTTACGTTCTTAATATCAGGTATATCTTTATTGAAAGAAAGAACATCTGGCACATTGGAACGTATACTTTCATCTCCAATTAAAAAATATGAAATTATATTAGGTTACATTATTGGGTATGGCGCATTTGCTATTATTCAAACAACACTCATCGTGCTCTACTCTATTTACGTACTACAAATGGAAACAGAAGGTAATATCGCATTAGTATTCATAACAAATATACTTGTTTCCTTCATTGCATTGACGTTCGGTTTACTATTATCAACATTTGCATCATCTGAATTCCAAATGATTCAATTTATACCACTTGCCGTAATTCCGCAAATCTTTTTTGCAGGCATCATACCAGGTGATTCAATGCATACTTTGTTACAATATATTGCTCACATCATGCCTTTATATTATGCAGCTGACGCGATTCAAAACGTCATGTTAAGAGGTTATGACGTATCAGATATTTACATTAATTGGATTATATTATTCGCCATCTTTACAATATTATTAATTTTAAATATATTGGGTATGAATAGATATAGGAAAGTGTAGGTCTTATGCATGAATAGATCAATAAAAGAAATTTTGAATGAACAACTAACTAAACAAGCAGATTTAAGTGAAAAACAAGTGTCCGTTATAAAAAGTGCTACTGAACTTTTTAGTGAGAAAGGATTTTATAATACTTCTACTCGTGATATCGCAACGCTCGCTCAAGTTTCAGAAGGTACAGTATACAAACATTTTAAAACGAAAGATGAATTACTTTATGCTGGATTGTTACCTTTATATAAAACAGTGGTAGCGCCTGAAGTTGTTAAAGAATTTACTTCTGAATTATCAAAAAGTACGACTTTAGAAGGATTTGTTGACATATTTGTAGATAATCGAATAGAATTCATTCATAATAATAAAAATATCATTAAAATTATATTTGGCGAAATTATGTATAATTCTAATATTCAGAGGTTGTTGTTCGGCTTATTTAATGAAACAATTGAACCAGCATTAAGTAAACATATACAAAGATTAAAAGACAATCATGAAATTGAAGCAGATTTACCTGTTCACACTGCATTACAACTATTGATAACAAACACAATCAGTATTATGTTACCTGTATTATTATCAAATAATTATTCTGATTCAGAATTAAATGAAAATATCAAAATAACAAAACATTTATTAATAAAAATGTTAAAATAACTAAAGAAATTATATAGTTTTTGTAATCATACGCAATATCTTTTCACAAATTAAGGAAAATGCGTTAAACTATCATAGAAATTAAATACAAATACGGAGTGTGGCTAATGGTTTCTCAAAACAAAAAATTACTGATTATTACTGGTTCATTTGGTAATGGTCACTTACAAGTTACGAATAGTATTGTGAAACAATTTGGTGAAATGAATTTAAATCATTTGACTGTTATTGAGCATGATTTATTTCTTGAAGCACACCCTATTATGACTTCAATCGCAAAGCAATGGTATATAAATAGTTTTAAATACTTTAGAAATATGTATAAATTTTTCTATTATAGCCGACCTGAACAAATTGATAAATGTATCTACAAGTATTATGGATTAAATAAACTATTAAATTTACTTATAAAAGAAAAGCCAGACTTAATATTGTTAACATTCCCAACACCTGTTGTATCCGTATTAACAGAACAGTTTAATTTAAACATCCCTATTGCAACAGTAATGACGGACTATCGTTTGCATAAAAACTGGGTTACGCCACACTCTAATCGTTATTATGTTGCGACTAATGATTTAAAAAATGAGTTTCAATCAATTGGCATTGAAGCTGAGGATATTAAAGTTACGGGTATCCCAATTTCTAAACAATTTGAAGAACCTATTGATCGATATCAATGGTTAATGAAACATAAATTAGACCCAGATAAAAAGGTAATCTTAATGTCTGCAGGTGCATTCGGTGTTTCTACTGGTTTTTCTTCAATGATTAGCCAAATTGATACACATGCTAAAGATGCTCAAGTCGTTATGATTTGTGGTAATAGTAAAAGTTTAAAAAATGAATTAAAGCAACACTTTAAAAACAATGAGAATGTCTTAATTCTTGGTTACACTAAACATATGAACGAATGGATGGCTTCAAGCCAACTTATGATTACAAAACCAGGTGGCATTACCATTTCAGAAGCATTCGCAAGACATTTACCATTAATATTCCTAAACCCTGCACCTGGACAAGAATTAGAGAATGCAGAGTACTTCTCTGTTAAAGGGTATGGTAAAGTCGCACACACACCAGAAGAAGCGACTAAGATGGTTATATCTTTAATTAATCAACCGACAGAACTTAAGAAGATGACAAAACTACTAGAAGAAAACTATTTAGATAAATCTACTGAAACAATATGTAATGATTTACTTTCTTTATTAAGCGATTCATTATCTTATAAAGAAGTTTATGGAAAGGTTCCTATGTATGCCAAATACTTCATCAGGTAAAACATTTTATAAAAAAGATTTTTGGATAATGCTCGTCATCTTATTTATGATGGAGTTTGCAAGAGGAATGTATATTTTAAGTTATTTACCCATTCTACCAACAACTACTGCTAAAGTAACTGTTGGTATTACTTCTTTAGCAATATCTTTACATTTTGTAAGTGATGCATTAACGAACTTTATCATCGGTTTTCTTCTAAAAAGATTCGGTCCAACTGTCATATTAACAAGTGGTTTTGTCTTAGCTTTCTCAAGTTTAGCTTTAATTATTTTCATACCATCTCCAATAATATATATTTTAAGTGCTATATTATTAGGTATTGCTGTAAGTCCGATATGGGTTATTATGCTTTCAAGCGTTGATGAATCATCTCGCGGTAAGCAAATGGGATATGTATACTTCAGTTGGTTAGTAGGTTTGCTATCCGGTATGATTTTCATGAATTTACTATTCAAAATTCACCCAACTCGATTTACATTTATGATGGCGTTATGTGTATTAATTGCATGGGGATTATTCTATTTCGTCAAAGTAAGGTTAACAAATTATGAAAGTAAATCAGTCAAAAAACAATTAAAAGAAATAGTACTCGTTTCAAAAAGACATTTACTTCTATTCCCAGGTATCTTTTTACAAGGATCAGCAATCGGTATGCTTGTCCCTATTCTACCAACTTATGCCACAAAACATATGGGCGTTTCTACGTTAGAATATACTTTCATACTAATTGTCGGTGGAATTGGATGTACAATATCCATGTTATTCTTCTCAAAACTCATGGATAAACATGCTAAAATATTTACGCATATTGTTATATTTGTTGGATTTTTAGCTTATAGTTCATTTATATTCGGATTAACGTTATTAACACAACTCTTTATCGTATTAGTCATAGCATTGTTGATCGGTACCATTTATGGTTTATTGCTACCTGCATGGAACACATTTATGGCCAGTCAAATTAATAATAAAGTCCAAGAAGAAACTTGGGGCGTATTCAATAGTGTACAAGGATTTGGAACAATGGTAGGTCCAGTAATTGGTGGTATCATATCAGAAGTATTCAGAGACGTTTATTACACAATATATGCATCTAGTTTAATGTTCTTATTCTTAGCTATTTTCTACGGCATACATTTTATAATCGCACATAAAAAGAAAAAATCTATATAATTTACGTATTAAATACAGCCGAACTGAGTTTGCATACTCAGTTCGGCTGTATTTTTATGTGAATAATAGATATAGCCTGTTGTTACTGTTGGTGGGTGAAACTCTAAGGAGCAGAATTCTGAATAATGCTCGTTAGAACCCGCTAAGGAGCAGAATTCTGAATAATGCTCGTTAGAACCCGCTAAGGAGCAGAATTCTGAATAATGCTCGTTAGAACTCTGTAAGGAGCAGAATTCCGAATAATGCTCGTTAGAATTCGCTCCTTACACCTCATATATTCAAAATAAAAAACGCGAAGTTATATTTTCATATAATTTCGCGTTTTTTTTATTAACCTAAAGTATAAGATGCTGCTTCAGACCAAGTTTCGTCTTCATTTTGCTTCATTAATTTAATTGTATCGATTGTTTCTGAATGATCAATACCTGCCATTTTTACTTGTCCATAGATATCTTCAAATTCTTGACTTGATAAACCTTGAGCAATTGTAAAATGAGGTACGAATGGATGTGTACTTTCTCCATAAAAATCTCCACTATTAAATTCATTATAAAGTGCTTCTAATTCATCTGTTTTTGTAACTTTAAAATATATTACATTTTTAGTTGGTGCAAAGCTAGATGCTTTAGATACTTGAATGTTTAATGGTTGATGTTTTTTAGACGTTTGTTCAAGTCTTGATTTCACTTCGTCTAGCGTACTGTCTTCGATTTCAAATTTTTCTTTAATAGTAATATGCGGAGCTATTAATGCATAATGTTTATCATATCTTTTACGATAAGCATTAACCGCTTCTTGGAATGGTTTAGATGGAATAAGTATGATGCCTAATTTCATAATAATAATTCCTCCTTTTTTAACTACATTATTATTATATCAAATTTTCCTGTTTTTGATGACTTAAAAAATAAGTCAACATATTTTCTAATTGTGGTTTCCATGTTTTCCATGTATGACCACCATCTAATTCTATATATTCGTATGAAATATTAGATTGGTTAACAAGTTCACGAAAATCTCTATTTGGTGTTAAAAAGTCTGCACTTTCTCCACTCATTAATTTGAAATCATCTTCTTCTTTACCAATAAAATGTTTTATATTTAATATATCTTTAGATGTGCAGTCATAGAATTTCTGAGTTACTGTTTCATTAATCATAGGACTAAATAATCCGAGTTGACTAAAATGGTGTGGGTATTCTAACCCAGTTAATAAAGCGATACTAGCCGCTAAACTATCACCTAATAATATTCTTGCATTACCTACTTTTAAAGTTGAGAATGTTTTATCAATATATGGCATAAGTTCCTTAACTACAAATTGTGACATTTCTTTTCTATGTTCACCTTCTGGATGGAACTCTGTTCTTCTACTTTCTACATCTTCGTAATGTACACCTACTATAATTGCTCTGTCGACTTCGTTAGATGATCTTAACTTTTCATATGTTCGATGTATTTGACCGAATTGAAAGAAATCTCTTCCGTCAAATGCAATCACGACATGATGTTTATATAAATCTGTATATGCTTTTGGTAAATATATTGAGATTGACACTTCCCTATTTAAGTATTTACTTTCTAGTTTTATTTGGTCAACTAGACCTATTTTTTTATCCATACAAAACGCTCCCAACTGTACATATAAATCTATTGTACAGTAGAGAGCGTATATTTGAAAGCGTTTGATATTGCTTTTTTATTTATCTAAATTCTTCTCTTCTTCTAAACGTTTTGGATAAACTTCGTGCCAGAATTTCGCAGTTGGAACTTCATCTGGACCAGGTCTGTAAACAGCGTCTCTTCCAGATCCTTTTGCTTTTTTCTGTTTTTCAAAGTCACGTAATGCTCGTATTGCTGGTTTGTGTAAAATCCAAATGGCAATAATGTTTAACCATGCCATAAGTCCAACACCTAAATCACCCATCGCCCATGCAACATCTGCAGTTTTAACACAACCGTAAATCGTTGCTGCAATTAGTAAGACCCTGACGAGATTGATCCATATCTTCTGTTTGTCGGAAGGTATAATATAACTCACATTGGTTTCTGCAATATAGTAATATGCCAAAATTGTAGTAAAGGCAAAAAAGAATAATGCAAATGCAATGAAGTATGATCCAAAACCAGAGAATGATGGATCAAATGTATAATTACCTCCAGAAAATGCTTTATCTATACCTGCTTGAGCATACATAGCAGTACCACTGACGTCTTTACTACCGTCTGCATTTTGTACATAAACACCACTATCATGCATTAAATGAGGTGTACCATCTTTGTTTGTTGCCCCATCTGTTGTATTGAATGTACCTGACATTAAAATCATTAAAGCAGTCGCTGTACATACTAATAATGTATCTACATAAACTGAGAATGCTTGTACAAGACCTTGTTTTGCTGGATGAGAAACCTCAGCTGCAGCAGCTGCGTGTGGTCCTGTACCTTGACCTGCTTCATTTGAATAAAGTCCACGTTTAACACCGATTTCAATCATAGCACCAAAAATACCACCAAATGCTGCTTCTGCTCCAAAAGCAGATTTGAAAATAAGACCGATTAACGCTGGTACTTCACCAATATTCATAATAATTATTATAATTGCTAAACCTATGTATACAATAGCCATGAAAGGAACGACAGCAGTTGCAACATTCGCAATAGATTTAATACCACCAAATATAATAAGCGCTAATAAAACCGCTAAAATAATTGCTATAATCATAGGATCTAATCCAAAAGCATTTTTCATAGATGATGCAATTGCATTAGATTGAACACCTGGTAGTAATAGTCCCACAGAAAGAACTGTTACGAGTGCGAAAATAACTGCGTAGATTTTACCAACTTTTCCTTTAATTCCTGCTTCTATGTAGTAAGCTGGTCCACCACGATATTGACCATTAATTTCTTTTTTATAAATTTGACCTAGCGCAGATTCTATAAACGCTGAACTTGCACCTAAAAATGCTGTAGCCCACATCCAAAATACTGCACCTGGACCACCGATAAAGATTGCTGTTGACACCCCTACAATATTACCCGTACCTACACGACCTGCTAATGAAACTGCAATCGCTTGGAAAGAAGAAATACCTGATGGTGATTTTTCACCGTGAAACATTAAAGAAATCATTTCTTTAAAATGCCTGACTTGGAAAAACCGCATCATTAATGAAAATAAGACACCGGTTAAAAGTAATCCATAAACTAACGCCTTACTCCATACTATTTCATTCGCAAAGCTAACAAAAGATTCCATAATTAATCTCCCCCTTGGTTGAAAGCCTTTAAGATAAAGTGAAGTCTGAAAATTTCGAAATTACCTTGTAATGATTATACCATGTATAAATACACAATCAATATATTTTTAAAATTATTCTCCTAAATAATGTAAGCGTTTTCTTTGTTGAAAATACTATCTTAAATATTTTAAATGTAAATTATACGTTCTCTTATTTATTCATATTTCTTCTATAAATATTCTAATCCGCACAATTTAAAATTTTTCTACTAATTATATTTTTATTTTGTGGTTTCTAAATATTCAATAACCATTGTTAAATTTGTATTTTCGCTTATAATGTAAAGGTATGTATTTGTAAATAAAAGGAGGTATACCATTGTTAAATAAAGCATGGTTCCGAACAGGGATTGCTATTCTCCTAACATTTCTTATCATTAAGGTATTTATGGAAATCAATCATATATTCTATCCAATCATTATTATCGTACAATCGATATTATTACCTTTATTATTAGGTGGTTTCTTATTTTATATATGTTTACCATTCCAAAAAATGTTAGAGAAAAGAAAAATTCCTAGATGGGGTAGTATTTCAATTATACTTGTTTCTTTAGTACTGATCGTTATGCTATTCATTTCAATCATTGCACCAGTATTAACAGATCAAATTAACAACTTAATTAAAAATCTACCTTATATACAAAAAGAAGTTCAACAGGCCGTTGATTATGCGTTACAACAAAGAGATAGATTGCCAGATAATATCTCTAAAAAAATTAATGACTCAATAGAGAGTATTAGTGGTGTTATGACAGGTATGTTATCAAACATGTTTGGTTATATTTCTTCACTTGTATCAACGTTGTTCTTATTAATTTTAGTACCATTCTTCTTGATTTATATGTTAAAAGACCATGAAAGATTTATTCCTTTCATTGCTAAACCTTTTAAAGGTCGTACTAAATGGTTTGTTGTAAATTTAAGTAAAGATATTAATCAAACTTTACAATCTTATATTCAAGGACAAGTGACTGTCAGTGTAATTCTCGGCGTTCTATTATTCTGTGGATATACTTTCGTCGGATTAGATTATGCATTGTTATTAGCTTTATTAGCATTATTAACAAACATGATTCCATTCCTTGGACCATGGTTAGCATTTATTCCGGCAGCTATCATATCACTTATTCAAGATCCTATGATGTTCGTTTGGGTTTGTATTATCACGCTAATTTGTCAACAATTAGAAGGTAATGTCATTACACCTAATATAATGGGTAAATCATTAAGTATACACCCATTAACTATCATTACTGTTATATTAGCAGCAGGTAATTTAGGTGGATTTGTAGCCATACTGATTGCTGTTCCAACATATGCTGTTATTAAGACTATTGTTAGAAATGTTTATACACATAGACAATCCATTAGTTCCAGCGCAACAAGAACAGTAGAAAATGATCATGTAGTAGATAATGATTTAAAATAAATGATTAATACGAAAAAACCCCCCCGAAAAATAAAATTTTCGGGGGGGTTTTTATATTATCTTACTACGTGATAACCAGAATCTACATGGATATTTTCTCCAGTTACACCGCTTGAATAGTCACTTAATAAGAAAGCAGCTGTTTTACCAACTTCTTCAATATCAACATTTCGTTTTAAAGGTGAGCGCTCTTCAATTTCTTTTAAAATTGAGTTAAAGCCGCCTACTCCTTTAGCACTTAATGTACGGATAGGACCTGCTGAAATAGCGTTAACTCTAATGTTGTCTTCACCTAAGTCACGAGCTAAATATTTAACATTAGCTTCTAAACTTGCTTTAGCTACACCCATAACATTGTAATTAGGTACAGCAAATTCTCCACCTAAATAAGTAGTCGCTACAATGCTTCCACCTTCAGGCATAAGTTTTTTCGCTTCTCTTGATACGATAGTAAGTGAGTAAGAACTAATATCTTGTGCTAATAAGAATCCTTCACGAGAAGTATCAACAAATCTACCTCTTAAATCTTCCATATTAGCAAAAGCGATTGAATGATACACGCCATCTATATGACCAAATTTTTCACCGATTTGTTTAAAAGCATCTACAACATGATCGTCTTGTTGAACATCACATTCGAATAAATGTTGTTCAGTTTGATTTTCAAGTTCATCAAATAATTTTTCTAGTTGAAGTTTACTACGTTCTTTTCTGTATGTGAAAACAAGTTTAGCGCCTAATTTATCTAATACTTTAGCAACTCCAAAACCTATACTTCTTTTGTTTGCGATACCCATAATTACGTATGTTTTACCTTCTAAATTAAACATTAATTTTACTCCTTTAATATGTATATTATTCATTACATTCACTCGTAATGATACCACTGGTCATACCACGTGACAAGCGTATTACATTCAATTTAACAGAACTCTGGAGTTTTTCTTAGTCTATATCGTTCCAATAAAAAAATAGAGCCGAGACAATTAAGTCTCTGCCCTATTTCTATATAAATTCCATATCTTGTTTCAATTGTGATACATATTCTTTAGAACCCGTTACAATCAATTTATCTCCGTATTGTAGTTCTGTATCCCCGTGCGGTACGATAGAATCTTTCCCTCTAATAATTCGTACAAATATGATATCTCCTGCAAATGGGAATGAACGTAACAATACATTGTGATAACTGTGGTTCTTCATCTCAATTTCATATAATGACGTTTCGACATTACTTAATAAATTAAGCATGTTTGGTGATTCTATTAATCCTTTAAGCAGTATTTTGTTACTTAAGAAACTACTAAAGAATTCAATGTTTTTATCTTTCAATTCTTCGTCATCCGTTATGCTCTCTTGTTTACAAATAATTCTCTTCACATTATGTTTATGTGCCATCAATGCAATTTCTTTATTGATTTGATCATCATTTGCAGAACAAACAATGATGTCTGAATTAAATAAACCAAGTTCTATTAATTCTTCTTCAATATAATTATCTAACGCATGCGTTTTGATGCTTGAATCTAAGCTTCTACTATCTGATAATTCTTTTCTGAAAAACATCGTTGTTTGATAAATATGCGAATGAATACTTTGCGCAACTGGTATAGATAACTGATTTTTACCTATGAAGCTAACTTTTACAACTCGTTTCGTTTCTTCAGGCATTGGGAACAATTTTTTAAATACAATCGGCACGAATACACATGTCACAACTGCACTTAATATAAGAATACCTGATATTTCAGGACTAATTGTGCCTAACTGTTCAGCGATTTTTGCTGCCGCAATAACTAATGATAAAGTTGATGTTAATAAAAATGCTGACGAAATTGTCGTCTTCTTATCGTACCATTTACCTATAATACTCACCGGTATTAGCTTAGAAATTAAAAATGCAATAAATAATAACGGTATAATAATGAGTAAGCCTGGTTCTTTAATTAATGTTGGAATATTTAAATTCACACCAACCATAATAAAGAATATCGGAATGAAAAATCCGTAACCAAATGAGTCTAATTTTTCCACCATATCTTGATCCGGGCCTAACAATGATACGATTACCCCTGCTAAAAATGCACCAAGAATGTTCTCAGCACCTACACCTTCAGCTAAAGCTACTAATAGTATAATTAACGCAAATACGGCTCTAATACCGATTTGAGTCGTACCTGATGTTAACTTTTTAAGGAATGGGGATTTAATGAAATATCCGCCCATTATATAGAAAACAATACTAAAAGCAATTAATAAAACGATTAACCATAACGGTGAATCCCCTTTAGCATTTATCGTACCATATACTGTTAATAACAACATTGTAGCTAAATCGGCAACAACTGCTACTAATAGAATAAATTGTCCGATAGTTGTATGCATGATATTCATTTCTTTCAATGTTGGTACAACTACCCCAAGACTAATTGTAGAAATGATGATAACCATAAGTAAGACATCATCGATTAAACCTGTCCATTTAAATATATAAGCTAATAAAATAGAGAATAACATAATTAATGTAAATACAATTGCAGCTAAATATATATTACTTGGAACCTTTTGCTCATCTTCCTCAAAATGCTTTTTCGTTTTAAAAGCTGAAAAATCAATTTCTAAACCACTTAAAAACATTAAAAATATAAAACCTAGTGTTGATAAAATGGATAACCACGCATCTTCTTTAACTAAACCAAATAAAGAATCACCAATGATGATTCCCATAATGATTTCAGCTACTACAACAGGTAAGAAAGATATTTTAAGTCTATTAACCAGTATAGGTGTTAAAAATGCTGCTATAACAACTATTACTAGCGACGTGAAACTCGAATGCTCCATATTTTTCTCCTTATATTAAGTAAGACATAAATGCTGTTGCAAGTCCGAAATAAATTAACATACTAACTATGTCGTTTATAGTTGTGATAAATGGACCACTTGCAACTGCTGGGTCAATGTTCATTTTATTCATAAACATTGGAATTACAGCACCCATTAACGTACCAACTGTCATAGCAATAGTCAAACTGACTGAAACAATTAATGCTAAAATCGGTTCACGATATATGATTACGATAATTAAAAATAAACTAATTGCACATATGAATCCTGTTAACATACCTGATCCTGATTCACGTAATGCCAGTTTAAATTTACTTTGTTCATCGATTTCACCAGTTGATATATTACGTACAGAAACTGCTAATGATTGTGTACCCGAATTACCACTCATACCACTAATAATAGGTATAAATGCTGCTAATAAAGCTACTTTTGATAATGTTTCTTCAAATTGACCTAAAATTGAAGCTGTAATCATACCTAAAACTGTTAAAATCAACAGCCAAGGCAATCTTTTCATTGCAGTTTGGACAACTGAATCGTTCGTTGAGTCGATGTCTGATACACCGGCTAATTTAGAGTAGTCTTCACTTGCTTCTTCGTCCATAACGTCTAGGATATCATCGATTGTAATAATACCTAATATATGATCTTGATAATCAATTACTGGTAATGCAATTAAGTCATAGTCTCTCATCGTTTGAGCGATATCTTCTTGGTCATCTGCTACGTTAGAACTGATGACACGTTCACTCATAATTTCTTCTATATAAGCATCATTTTCTGCAACAATTAAATCACGTAATGAAATGACACCGGCCAATTTTTTACTCTCATCAACTACGAAAATAACATAAATGGTTTCTGCTTGAGGTGCTTGTTCTTTAACATAGAACATAGCTTCTTTTACAGACATAGTTGAATATACAGAGATAAACTCGGTCGTCATAATACCGCCGGCAGTATCTTCTTCATAATGTAATAAAGCTTTAATTTCTTGTGCATCTTCACGGTTCATAAGTGCAAGTAAAGTGGCAACTTTATTTTTAGTTAACACGTTTAATATGTCTACTGCGTTATCGTAAGACATTTCACTTAACATTTCACTCGCGTAATTAGAATTCATATTTTGGAATATTTCTTCATATTCTTCATCATCTAATTCGGTCGTTTCAAAGAAGTCTGCAACTTCTTCAGGAGAAAGGAATTGATATATTTTTTGTTTTGTTGCATTATCACATATTTCAAAGTACTCACCTTGATCGTATGTATGCATGTTTATAAACTCTTCGCGAAATTGGTCAATATCATCGTTTGCTAATAATGCGTCCAAATGTTCTTTATTAAAAGCTTCATCTTCAACGTATTGTTCATTATTATCGTTAACCATTTTTGCCACCTCCTCATAAAAATACAATTTATTATATCACAACTGTTCACTATAAATGATAGTGTTGATTATCATTTATAAAAATTTTTTCTTTTGTTATAGGGTGTTCAAATTCAACAGTACAGCATTGTAACAATTGATGTTTATGGCGTTTATCTTCTGAACCATAAAGACTATCACCAACGATTGGATATCCAATATGAGCTAGATGTACTCTAATTTGGTGTGTTCTACCTGTAAATAACTGTAATTTCAAAAGTGAATCGTTGCCATCATCAGTTATATACTCATAATTTGTATGAGCGAATTTCCCTTCGTCAGAAACTTCACGCTCTATAATAGAATGTTTTGCTCTTGCAATAGGTGCGATAATTTCGCCTCGTTGCTCTTTAACTACACCGTGAACCACTGCTATATAATATTTTTTAATGTCTGTTTGTGAAAGCATATGATGTAATAATTGATGTTTCGTAAATATAATAATACCACTTGTTCCACGATCTAAACGCGTTACAATATGTGGAATCGTTTGTTCGTTATTATTTATCATGTGAAATAAAACCGCTTCAACTAAACTTCCATGAGGATGTTCTTTCGAAGGTGCTGTATTCAAAATTGGAGGTTTAGAAATGATAATAAGCCATTCATCTTCATATAATATATTCAAATTCATTTGAAACGGTTCTAAATTATAGCTCGGCGTTTCATTTGGTAAATATACTTCTATCACATCGCCAATATCCGCAACTTTTCTAACTGTGACATTTTCTTTATTAACTAATAAAGCGCCATTCTGCTTAATGGCGCTTAAACTCTTTTTAGAAATGCCTTGATGATATAAAAATGTTTTTAACTTTATCGTTTCTGTTGCAATATACTTTAAGACTTTCATATTTTATTCCTCATTCGAAATGAATGAATCATGTACCCTTTTCCAAAATGGGAATGGTCTAAAACGTGCAAAGCGAACTTTTTCGTTTGCAACTCTATATTGTATAGATTCAATATTTTTATGTTTAACATTTACATGATCAATCGTAACTTGCAAAGTATCATGATTAACTGGATGTATATGGCATATATGATGTTTAGGTAATACTAGGGGTGAGCCTACTGTTCTAAACACACGATTATTAATTGAAGCAATTTCTGCAATTTGCATCGCTTCTAGTGAAGGATGAATAAGCGCACCGCCCAAAGCTTTATTATAAGCTGTAGACCCTGATGGTGTAGACACGCATAGCCCATCACCTCTGAATCGTTCAAATTGCTCTCCTCTTAATACTAAATCTACCACTAAAGTAGAACCATTATCCGTTTTAATAGTTGCTTCGTTTAACGCCAAATATCTCGTTTCATACCCGCCCTTTTTGTAACGAACAACTACTTCTAATAAAGGATATTCTATTACTTGGTACGTTGAATTATTAATTTCAATAATGAGCTTTTCCACTTCATGTGGTAGCCAATCTGCATAAAATCCTAAATGCCCAGTATGGACACCGACAAAGCTTACTTTACCTAACATATGACTATATTGATGAAATGCTTGTAATAACGTACCATCTCCACCAACTGATATCACGATATCTGGTGAATCAACATCTTCAACCATTTTGAAATCATTCATATGGTTTTTCATCTTATACATTAATGCATTGGACTTTGAATCACCTTTTGATAATATATTATACTTCACAGCATTCACCCCTTAATCATGTTTATGTTTGTTGCTTTTTTGCCTTGAATAATATTTTTGAGCTTCTTGAATTTCTTCACGAATTTCAGACATTTCTTCATCTAGTAAAAATGCTGCTTCTGCCGCTCTTTCAAGTCTATTTCTTATTTCAGGAGGATAATCTCCATCGTATTTATATCTTAGTGTATGTTCAATTGTTGCCCAGAAATTCATAGCTAAAGTTCTAATTTGTATTTCTGCTAAAATATAAGTTTGACCATGTAACGTTTCTATAGGATAGCTGACGATAACATGATATGAACGATAACCACTTTCTTTAGTATATTGAATATAATTACGCTCTTCTACGACTTCGAAGTCTTGTCGTTGTCTTAATAATTCAACAACTACATCGATATCGTCCACAAATTGACACATCATTCTTAAACCCGCAATATCATACATTTCTTCTCTTAATCTATCAAAAGGTATGTCACGCTGATTTGCTTTATCAATAATACTTGATATAGGCTTTACACGCCCTGTTACAAACTCAATTGGCGAAGGTCTATCTAAAGATTCATATTGTTTACGTAACCCCTTCAATTTAATCTTCAATTCGTCAATTGCTTGTTTATATGGTTCCAAAAATTCTTCCCATTGATTCATAACCATCACTCCGCTTTGTTTAATTCAAATGCTTCCTCTACTGATGCTACAAATTCTTTACCATAGTTGTGATTATCTGCGATGTTATCTAATAAATATTCCATCTCTTCTTTAAATGAAGTTAATTTTAAATGATCATTTACAATTACTTCTTTATCAAAATTATTGTGAATCATCGACCAAGTTTCTTCGACAAATAATAAGTAATTATAATTTTCACCATTATCTAACATATATACAAATGCATGATTATCACTATCTACAATCATATGTTCAGTAGGTTCAAAACCTTCAGTTGATTGATCAGTGTAGCATTTTATTTGATTGTCATTAATTTTAATTTCGTTCACATAAATACGCATTGCTGTTCCTCCTTATTCCAATCCATTTTAACACATTTTAATTTAAACATTCATAACATGGCGTTATTTTTATTCAATTACTTGTTAAAGCCAATAACTTCTATAATAATAGTATAAAAAGGAAGTGTAAAAATTAATGGGACAAGAATTAGAAATTGAATTTAAAAACATGCTCACTGAAGATGAATATAAATCTATCAAACATTATTATTTTAAACAAAACGAACCATTTAAACAAACAAATCACTATATCGATACACAAAATCACGATATCATATCTAAAAAAATGGCTCTAAGAATTCGAGAAAAAGCTAATCAATTTGAAATGACTTTAAAAGTTCCACAAGAAGTTGGTTTACTTGAATACAATGAAGTCGTCGAATTTTTACCCGAAAAAAATCAAAAACTAGACAAACAATTTTTACCAATTAGTATTACTAACATATTAATGAAACACAACATTCCAATAGAAGAATTAGAATTGCTGGGTGACTTAACGACATATAGATTAGAAAAAGAAACTGAAGATGGTCTTCTCGTTTTAGATCACAGTAAATATTTAAATACTGAAGACTATGAACTCGAATTTGAAGTGAGTGACTATCAACAAGGTGAAAAAGCATTTTCAAAACTTTTAAACTCACTTAATATTAATAGAAGAAAGCCAGATAATAAGGTTAAACGTTTCTTTGATACTGAACGCAAAAGTACTTAAAAAAGGTATAGGTACAAGTCGAAATACTTTTAAAAATTTAAGAACATGTTATATTAATATTATCAATAACGAAACAAGCAAGAAAAGGTGAAATGATGAACCCATATGAAGTAATCGACCCCAAAGACTTATACGATATGATTGATCATTTTTATATCCTTGTAGAACAGGATTCGCGGATTAATCATCTTTTCCCAGGTGACTTTGCAGAAACGAGTCGCAAACAAAAACAGTTTTTAACTCAATTTTTAGGTGGACCTGCGTTATATACAGAAGAACATGGACATCCTATGTTACGTCAACGTCACTTGCCATTTAAAATTACAAATATAGAAAGAGACGCTTGGTTAGAAAATATGCACCAGGCACTCGACGCATCTCAATTAGACAAAGATATACAAGAATATTTATTTGAAAGACTCAAGCTAACTGCAAATCATATGGTTAACGCTTAATATAGTTGAAGGTGGATAATATGGCCGAAGAATTAAGATTAATCTATGCTAATGAACAGAATAATATAGATTTAACACCCGTTAGCAAAATCGAAATATATTCATTTTTCGATCCATTTTGCGAAGATTGTTTTAATCTATCATCTACTTTAGCAAAGTTAAAAATTGAATATCAAAAATATATAAAAATTCGTCAAATTTTGAACCCATCTCTAAAAGTTTTAACTAAGTGTCAGGCTCAAAGTACATGTGAATTTGATAACGTCGCGTTAGCTTTTAAAGCAGCAGAATTGCAAGGACATAATAAAGCTACTAGATTTCTCAATCTAATACAAAACGAAATCATACCACATGAGAAAATCATTACGAGTGAATTAGTTAGAAAGTGCGCATATAAAGCTGGAATCGATTTGTCAGTATTTATTAAAGACTTACAAGATCAAGCTTTAACTGAAAGTCTGCAAACAGATTTGCACATCGCACGAGAAATGGATATTAATATGACACCATCTTTAGTATTCTTCAATGAAGATATACATTCTGAAGGACTTAAAGTTGAAGGCTTGTACCCATATCATATTTATACGTATATCATTCAAGAACTTATTGGAACTGAAGTTGAAAAACAACTCCCACCAAAATTACTAGAATATATACAATCGCAAAGTATCATTTCTGAACAAGAAATTGCTACTATTTATGAATGGCCAGAGAAAATTGTAAAAAGAGAACTAAGAAAATTACAATTACAAGGTTATGTCGAACCTCAAACTTCTCCACACGGTGATTTTTGGAAATGCAAAAAATAAAACATAAAAGTAACTGCCGATTTTAGATGTGATCTGAAATCGGCAGTTTTTTTGCGTGTATTGCGCGTTAGAATCGCTCGTCCTAGTTCCCTATCTATATAAAATAAATTCTAATGATTTACTGATAAAAAAACCGATATAGCCGGAATGGCTATATCGGTTTTTTGTTTTGTATCAATCCGATTGATCAATACAACCGTTCTTGATAGATAACTTTTGGGATGTTAACTATGAATGAATAAATAAAAAACACCGTGTCTGATTACACGGTGCTTAAACAAAGGGGATGGGAGAAATTTTTCACTTCAAACAAAGGGGTATGTTTGTTATGTGATTAATTTCATGTATGTAATATAACATGCTCTGCATACTTAATTCAACAAAAAACGTTATATTTTTGCATTTGTCACATACTTGTCATATTGGAAACGTGTACACGTCATTAATTGCTTTTTACTAGCTTTTCGAACGCATTTAGTTTCTCTTCAAATACTTCCATCGCTTCTTCAATTGGTTTTTTAGAAGTCATATCGACTCCAGCTTTTTTCAATACTTCTATTGGATAATCTGAACTACCTGCTTTTAAGAACTCATTAATATATCTTTTAACTGCTGGTTCGCCTTCTTCTAAAATTTGTTTACTTAATGCTTGTGCTGCACTATAACCTGTAGCATATTGGTAAACATAGAAATTATAGTAGAAATGCGGTATACGAGACCATTCTTTAGCAATGTTGTCATCTGTTACAACTGAATCACCAAAATACTTAACATTTAATTCTGCGTATTCTTTATTTAGTCTTTCTGAAGTTAATGGTTCGCCCTCTTCTACTATTTTATGAATAAGATGTTCAAATTCAGCAAACATCGTTTGTCTAAATAAAGTAGCTCTAAATCTTTCTAATTCTTGATTAAGTAAATACTTACGTTTCTCTGGATCTTCTAAATTCTTATCCATATATTCACTTAATAAAGCTTCGTTTGTTGTTGAAGCTACTTCTGCAACGAAAATAGAATAATCACTTTCATTTGATTGTTGATTTTTACGGCTAAAGTAACTATGTGCAGAATGTCCAAATTCATGAATTAAAGTGAATAAATCTGAAATGGAATCTGACCAGTTTAATAATATAAATGGATTTGTTAAATGTGCACCTGATGAATAACCACCTGAGCGTTTACCTTTATTCTCATATACATCTACCCATCTATTATTTAAACCTTCTTGTACTACCTCAACATATTCTTTACCCATAGGTTGTAAAGCTTTTACCATCCAATCTTTTGCTTCTTCATAAGGCATTTCAAATGAAGAGTTTTTAACTAAAGGTGTATACATATCGTACATATGCATTTCATCTAATCCAAGAAGTTCTTTTCTTAATTCAGTATATCTGTGTAGCAATGGTAAATATTTATGAACTGTCTCAACTAAGTTGTCATAAACATCTTCAGGAATGAAATTGTTAGATAATGCTTGTTCTCTTGCAGACTTATATTTACGCACTTTAGAGCTGAATATAGCCGTTTTAACTTTACCACTCAATGTAGCCGTTAAAGTGTTATTGTGACTACCATATGCTTCATAAACATTATCATATGCTGATTTTCTTAACACGCGGTCTTCTGATTCTAATAATTTAGTATAAGTTCCTTGCGTTAACTCATGTTCATTGCCATCTTTATCTACTGCAGGTTTGAATTCTAAGTCAGCATTATTAAACATACCAAATACATTACTAGGTGTTTGTAATGCCTCACCCGCTTCAGCTAAAATCTTCTCTTCTTTATCACTTAAAATATGTGGTCTCTTTTTATTTAATTTTTCAATATCAAATTGATATCTCTTTAAATCATCATTTGAAGCTACAAATTCATTTAATGTCGCTTCATCAATTGACATTAATTCCGGTAAAATAAAGCTCCATGCGCTTCCAAACTTATTAGCTAACGTTGCAGCTTTCGCTTCATAACCAGCATATTTATCATTAGCAGTATCTTGGTCATGCTTTAAGTGTGCATATACGTATACTTTACCTAGCTTCTCATCTATTTCACTATCTAATAGTAATGCTTGGTATAACGTGTCTGAGCTATCTTGTAAATGCCCTTTAAACTGTTCTTCTTTCCCTAAATATGATTCTAATTCTTTAAAAGCTTCTTCATAAGCTTCATCTGAAGGAAAGATTGTTGTTAAATCCCATGTATATTGTTCTTGTTGCTCTTCTCTTGTAATTAATTTCGCCATAATAATATCCTCCTATGTCATTCATATTTATAATTTTCTCATTAAATGCTATTTTTTGCACGTGATATCGCCTGTTGTTTAATGACTTCTAAATAGGATGAAACTGCATTTATCACAATCTCTCGTTCAGAATAATTCATGTTAAAAAACGTTCGAAATTTAATGAATTTCTGAAAATCTCCAATACAAAATGTACCCTTTTGCATTTCATAATAAATATAGGTTTGCCACGTTATACAATGTGTTAAAAAATATATTTGTTCTGGCACAACAATGCCTATAAATTCTCGTCTATTCTGATGAATCAATCCCGCTTGATATAATAATGATAAAGTCGGCTCTAGTACACTCCTATTCCTTCTACATTTCGTAATATATGTACGGTATGCTTTATCAGTTAAATAATATGAATGAGCATATTGGGTATTTACCTTTACTAACAAATCGTCCCAACTGATAACCTTTCGATTAGCTATAAATAAATGTTGATCAATTGATTGAATACTTTCATATCTAATTAAAGTCTTGCTATTTGGATTATATGTAATTAATGTTCTATCTTCATGATTGATTAAAGCAGCTTCAAAATAACTTAGTTTCAACATCCCATTATTGAAATTCACTTCCTTACCAATCCATATAACTTTCATGTTTAATGCTTTAAAACCTTCTGACCTACTTACCAACAACTCAAGATTAATTGGTGAATATTGAAATTCTATGACGATAGATTTATTAATGATAATATCTGGTATTTGATCTATTTCATGTAAATAGTACTCCATATCAATTGGAATTCTATTATTAAAATAAGAATATATATGGTGTTTAGATGCCAAATGAGCAATAGATTCTTTCTTATAACTATTTTTCAAACAAAAACTATTAGATTTATGGGCAAAATGATGAATAGTATGTTTCCCTTTTCTTAAAATAAGTTCTCCCATACATTCAGGACATCTATATATTTGCTCAGTTGAAGCATGCTGTGCGTAAACTAATTGATTATGATCATTCAAGCCCATTAACATAAAAAAACACCTCTTTACATTATTAAACGTAAAGAGGTGTTGAAATTACTTATTTTAATTTAATTTTTTTGGTTCAAAATATCTTGTTACTTGTCCCATTACATTATAACTCATGACAACTTTTGCATAATCATCTAGATATAATTTAGACACTTGTGTTGGATTTGCATATTCAAGCAACTGTCCATAGAAGTCATTAATAATGTCTTCATCATCAATTTGATCAAATTGTACATAATAATAATATTTATTATCTAACATATATAATAAGTCTGTGAAAACAATGTCTTTATGTTCATTATAATGTGCATACTCAATAATATCTTCTAACTCTTCAAAACGTACAAGTAATCCGATGTCTTTAGGTACAAAGTGTTTTTCTTCATCTTTACTTTCGTTTTCACCTTCGTTTAAGAGCTCACCGATATTCTGATCAGAATCGAGTGCTTGAGATAAGAAATCATTGACTTGGTATTCTAATTGTTCGTTAGAATCTTCATCAGTCATATTCAACAATTCATCACCTTTAGATTTAGAAACAGTTACTTCTACACCCTTTTCAAAAGCGTGTACTTGAATCCATAAAGGACCTTCAACTACAAATTCTTCTTCGTCATTAATTTCATCCATCATTGACCAGAAAAATTCTTCACCACGTTTGCGGTTAGTCCATAAGTCTTCTCTCTTGAAACCTCTTGCTTCGATATCTTGATAAGTTATAAATAATTTCACCGTTGTTTCATCAATTCGTTCTATTCTCATAATTTCACACTCCCTTACTCTAGGAATAGTACATACATTGTATTATAAACAATAACATTTTAACAGTAATTTGTTTGAACTATTCACATTTATTTTTTTGTACAAAAATAGCTCCTGTAAACAGGAGCTATAAATTTAATATTAGACTAAATTAGTCAACCATACGTTGAGCTTCCAAAAGTTGGAAAGTACGAACTGTACGTGGTAAGAAACGACGAATTTCATCTTCGTTATATCCAACTTGTAAACGTTTCTCGTCTAAAATAATTGGACGACGTAGTAAACCTGGATTATCTTGAATGATTGTATATAATTCTTGTAGAGGTAATGCATCGATATCTACGTTTAATTTTTGATATGTTTTAGAACGAGTTGAAATGATTTCATCTGTTCCATCTTCTGTCATTTTTAAGATTGCTTTAATTTCATCTAATGTTAAGTGTTCTGAAAAAATATTACGCTCCGTATACGGAATGTCATGTTCTTGTAACCATGCTTTCGCTTTACGGCAAGATGTGCAACTTGGTGAAGTAAATAATGTTACCATACATCTCACTCTCCTAATTGAATATTATTTATGTTAAACGTTTGTGAACTGTTAAGTATTTAAAACACTTATTTATATTATCCCCTATATAGCATTAGGTTAAACATAATATGCTCACGTGGTTTAATCTTTATCTCTTTGCTATAAATACATTATATTACTCAAAGATTAAAATTAAATGAGAAATCTCTAATAATTCATTAAAAAGCATATAAAATATTGATTAATTTAGTGTAATTTATACATTTACTTCGCTACAAGAATAACACAACTTACAAATGAATGAAATACTGTTATAATGATAAAAAGAAATTTAGTAGAAAAGAGGCAACATTTAATGGACAATTTATTTTCAGGCATCCAGCCTAGTGGCATTCCAACAATAGCGAATTATATTGGTGCTTTAAAACAATTTAATGAAATTCAAAATGATTATGATTGTTATTTTTGCATAGTGGATCAACACGCTATTACTGTACCACAAGATAGACTTAAACTTAGAGAAAACATTCGTAAACTTGCAGCTATATATTTAGCTTCTGGAATAGATCATGAAAAAGCTACACTTTTCATTCAATCTGAAGTACCTGCCCATATTCAAGCAGGCTGGATTTTAACAACAATTTCATCAATCGGTGAATTAGAAAGAATGACACAATATAAAGATAAAGCACAAAAACAAACCCAAGGCATACCAGCTGGATTGTTAACATATCCTCCTTTAATGGCAGCGGATATCGTACTTTATAATACAAGTATCGTTCCTGTTGGTGATGATCAAAAGCAACATATAGAATTAACTAGAAATTTAGTAGACCGTTTTAATACTAAATACAACGATATTTTAACAAAACCATCCATTCACACACCTAAATTTGGTGCTAGAATTATGAACTTGCAAGACCCTACTAAGAAAATGAGTAAAAGTGATAGCAATCAAAAGACTTTCATTTCATTATTAGATGAGCCAAACGTTGCAGCTAAAAAAATAAAAAGTGCTGTTACAGACTCAGACGGTATCGTAAAATACGACAAAGCAAACAAACCTGGTATTAGTAATTTACTTGTTATTTATTCAAGTATTACAAATAAATCTATAGAAGAATTAGAAACAGAATACGAAGGCAAAGGTTACGGCGACTTTAAAGGTGACTTAGCTGAAGAAGTTAAAAAATTCTTAATAGATTTCCAAGAAAAATTTAATTACTATTACGAAAACAAAGAAGTATTAGACGAAATATTGGATAAAGGACGAGATAAAGCAAGCCTTGTAGCCAATAAAACACTTAAAAAAATGGAAAACGCAATGGGATTAGGAAGAAAAAGAAAATAAAAAAACACGGTAAGCATGTCACTACAATGCTTACCGTGCTAGACTGTCGACAAAGTCACTTAAAGTGAACTTGTTGGCAGTTTTTTTATGTTTATGTACACACTCTAAGGAGCAGAATTCCGAATAATGCTCGTTAGAACTCTCTAAGAAGCAGAATTCCGAATAATGCTCGTTAGAACTCTGTAAGGAGCAGAATTCCGAATAATGCTCGTTAGAACTCTCTAAGGAGCAGAATTCTGAGAAATGCTCGTTAGAATCCTGTAAGGAACAGAATTCCGAATAATGCTCGTTAGAATTCTCTAAGGATCAGAATTCCGAATAATGCTCGTTAGAACTCTCTAAGAAGCAGAATTCCGAATAATGCTCGTTAGAATACAAAACCGATTAAAAACGAAGACGCCTAAGCGTTTAGTACGAGTCGAAGACTACAGGCTGAGACTGTACCCTAGGCAAGCGCGTTTTTAATCGGTTAATTTTATCTATAAAAAAACACGGTAAGCATGTCACTACAATACTTACCGTGCTTTTTTAATTATTTCTTTTCTTTGTATGCTTCTTTCAATGTAGAAACGCCTCCGAATTGGTGATTAACTACATTTTTTACATTTGGTTTTTGAAGTTGTGCTATACCGACTTGATAAAGTGGTACAATGCCCGCTTCATTCAACAACATACCTTCTGCTCGTTGTAATTCAGAAAGTCGTTTGTCAGGGTTACTAGCTAATGATGAGTCTGCTTCTTTAATGATATTGTCATATTCTTTATTAGACCAACCAGTATTATTATGAGCACCGTCAGTCACATATAGTTCTAAGAATGTCATTGGGTCTGGGTAGTCAGGAATCCAGTTTTCTAATGACATTTCATATTGTCCTTTAGAAACAAGGTCTAATTTTTGTTTAAATGGTTGTTGCTTAATTTTAATTGTAACGCCGTCTAAGTTTTTCTCAAGTTGCTCTTTAAAGTATTCTGCATCTCGTTTAGCTGTATCTTTATCGTAAGTCATCAATTCAATTGTGAATTTATCTTTACCTAATGCTTTTTTAGCTTTTTCGAAATGTGCTTTCGCTTCTTTTACATTATATTGGTTATCATTTTTCACGCCATCTTGATACTCTTTACCTTTACTATCTTTCACGAAATCTTTTGGTACAAAGTTATCTGTTGGAATTGATCCGTTATTTAAATTATTTTTTACATAAGCTTTTTTATCAATTGCTTTAGCAAAAGCTAATCTAAAGTCTTTATTTTTAAATTCTGGTACTTTATCTTCATTTAATTTGAAGTAATAAGTAATTGTATCTAATTCTGTAGTATAAGCTTTGTCTTTTTTATATTTCTTCACTTGTTCTGCTGGTAAATCAACGATGTCTAATTTATTCGTTTCATATAAATTTACTGCTGTTGAAGCTTCTTTTACTACTTTATAGTTTACTGTATTTAGTTTAACTTTTTTCTTGTCCCAATATTTATCATTCTTTTTCAACGTAACTTTATCGTCTGGTTTCCAATTTGTCATTTTAAATGGACCATTATAAAGTGTTGATTCTACAGTCGTACCATATTTGTCACCTTGTTTTTTAACGAATTTTTCATTTTGTGGCATGAATGTACCGAATGAAAGTAATTCTTTATAATATGGTAATGATTTAGTAAGTTCGAATTCTAGCGTATGATCATCTACTGCTTTTACACCTAAATCTTTAACATTCTTTTTACCGGTATTAATTGCTTCGGCATTTTTAATATCATACATGATATAAGCATATTCTGATGCTGTTTTAGGGTCTACTACTTTTCTCCAAGCGTAAACAAAATCATTTGCTGTAACGGGATCACCGTTTGACCATTTTGCATCTTCTCTTAACTTCACTGTCCATTTTTTACCATTGTTTGTGATTTTCGGTTCGCCTTTTGCTACTGCTGGTATTGCTTTATCATCCTTATCCAGCGTGTATAAACCTTCCATCGTTTGGAAGAACATATCGAATGATAAACCATCCGTTGCCATAGCTGAGTCCATAGTAGGCACGTCACCGTTAATTTGTAAATTTAAAGTATTATCGTCACTAGCATTTTTTCCACCTTTTCCTGATGAACATGCACTCAATATTAATACAAGTGTCAGCAAAATGGATATAAATTTAATACTTCTCCTCATGTAACTCATCCCCTTAGTCTTTATTTATTAAAGTTATTGATTCGTTACTTCTTAATATAAGCATGTTTTAAATCATTGTTTCCGCCAAATTGATGTCTTTCAATATCTTTAGCGTAACTTTTCGTTAATCTAGCATTACCTTGTTGATAAATTGGAATGATCGTTGCTTCATTCAACAATAAAGTTTCAGCGTCTTGCATCGTTTTGATACGTTGCTCTTCTTTATCTAAATATTTATTTCCAGCTTCATCAATTTTTTTATCATATTCTGAGTTTTTCCATCCAGTTTCATTCATAACATTATCACTTTTAAACAATTCTAAGAATGTCATAGCATCTGGATAGTCAGGACCCCATCTACCGAATGAAATTTGATAATCCATACTACTTTCTAATTTTAATTTTTGCTTATAAGGTTGTTGTTTTACTTTAATTTTGACGCCAGGTAAGTTCTTTTCAATTTGTTCTTTGAAATATTCAGCATCTTTTTTAGCATTGTCTTGGTCATATGTTAATAATTCAAAAGTAAATTCATCTTTCCCAAGTGCTTTTTTAGCTGCTTTTAAATGCTTTTGAGCTTCAGCTTTATTAAATTTATTATCTGTTTTAACACCTTTAGTATAATCTTCGCCTTTAGAATCTTTAACGAATTTAGTTGGTACTAATGTATCAGCAACTTTAGAACCATTATTTAAATTACTCTTAACATATTGTTCTCTATCAATCGATTGAGCTATAGCCATTCTTAAATCTTTATTTTTAAATTCTGGAACGTCTTTTTGATTCAATCTCATAAAGTACACTCTAGATTCAAGATCAGTATTAAAAGCTTTATCTTTTTTATATTTCTCAACATTTTCAGCAGGAATTAATGTTTCATCCACATCCCCGGAATTATACATATTCAATGCTGTTTGAGGTTCTTTAACTACTTTGAAATTAGCAGAATCTAATTTTACGTTACCTTTATCCCAATACTCTTTATTTTTAGTTAACGTATAATTATCTTCAGTTTTCCAATCAGATAAAGTAAATGGTCCGTTATATACTGTATCCTTTGCACTCGTTCCATACTTATTGCCTTTTTCTTTAGCGAACTTTTCATTTTGTGGTAAAAATGAACCAAATGTTAATAATTCTTGGTAATACGGTAACTCGCGATTAAGCTTAATTTCTAACGTTTTATCATCAATCGCTTTTACGCCAAGTTCTTCAGGTTTCTTTTTGCCTTTATTAACGTCCTCTGCGTTTTTAATATCAAACATAATAAACGCATACTCAGAAGCATTTTTAGGATCCACTAATTTGCGCCAAGCATATACAAAGTCTTGCGCTCTAACTTTGTCACCGTTAGACCATTTCGCCTCTTTCAATTCAATCGTCCAAGTTAAACCATCTTTAGACTTCTTAGGATCACCTTTAGCAATACCCGGAATTGCTTTTTCATTTTTGTCTAACTTATACAACCCTTCCATCGTATTGTTTAACGTGTCAAAAGATACTGCATCCGTTGCTAACGTCGAGTCCATTGAAGGTATATCAGAAATAGAAATCAATCGTAACTTCTTGCCATCCCCTGCTGAGTTACTATCTTTACTTCCACTCCCACTACACGCCGACAATAATAAGATAATCGACAAAAATACAAACAAACTCCATTTCAATTTAACTTTGTTCATACACAAATCCCCTTATTCAATTTTTGAAAATTCAGTCATTTCTGAACTTTCTTCAATTATAAAGTTAAAATCAAATTGTCGCAACATAACTTTTTATAATGAATATAATGATAATATAAATAATTTAGTCAAACTGAATAGAATGCGGTTATATTTAACAGCTAATTGTTTTTTCAAAAGCGATATCCGGATCTGAAGTATTATGTAAGTTTAACCATTCATCGTAATTACCTTCAAAAACTACCTTGCCGTTATTCAAAAAAATAATATGTGGATTTAAATGTATTAAATCTTGTAATTGATGTGTAGTTAGTAAACATACACCATCTTTTTTCAATATATATTCTAATTTTTCCATAATCATTTTACGAGATAACGGATCAACTCCACTTGTTGGTTCGTCAAATAAAAATAATTTTCTATTTAAATGCGAAAACATTACGGTAAGCAACCATTTTCTTTCTCCAAACGACATTTTCCCAATTTTCATTTTTAATAAATGATCATACTTTCCTTTTTCAATTTCTGGCAAACTATTATAAAAATCATTTTCAAATTTTTTTGCATCACTTTTAGGTATCATACCTAAAAATAAATTTATAAGGTCCTTTCCTAGATTATTCGGAGCATAGTAATTATTCTGTGTTAAAAATGAAATATCACGCTTGATTGGCATGACGACTTCATCTGATTGAGCACTTAAATGATTCGTTATGCAATCTAGTAAAGTTGTTTTTCCCGAACCATTCATACCAATCAAGACATTTAATTTGTCTTTCATTAAAGTAAATGAAACATTCGAAATAGCAGGTTTATTACTATTTTTATATGTATAGTTTAAATTTTTAACATAATACATCTTACCCCTCCTTACCTAATTGTTTTAGAATTAATATCTAATTTCACTAAAGCGATAAATCCAATAACGAAATACAATAAATATATGAATAAAATCATCATGCTGAAGTGACTAAAATCATTAATAATAAACAGTCCTAATTCTTTTAGAAAATATAATGGATTAATCCATTCCAAGCCAAACAAGCTAGAATCCAAATAATAAAAAAGAGCAATCGAAATAATGGTTGAGATCGTTGCTACAGAACTAGCTTTAAACGGCAACAAAGTTACTACTAAAAAAATGATAGAGACAGGTACAATTAATATTGTATAAATATGTGCATATAGTAATAACTTTAAGCTGAAAATATGTAATAAAAGTGATAATAAAATGGTAACTACTTCAATACTAAAAAAGATAATCAAAATTTGCGTCAACATTATACCAATTATGAAAGGATATTTAGAACCAGCTAACATAACATAACTTTTCAAAGCACCTAGTTCCCTAATATTACCTATTTCAACAGCCATACCATTGAGTAGTATGAGAATAGTCATAAATGACCAAAAAGTTCCTAATAGCATATGTTTATCGTCTAACGATTTTATACTTTCTTGATAAACAGGAAGGTTAATTAAGATTAAAAATATTGGGAAAAATAATGTCCAAGCAAATGTTATTTTATCTTTCGTGATTGTTTTAAAGTTAAATTTAAAAAAGGATATAATTTGTCTCATATTGACACCTCTATTAAAAATAGTTAATCTGAAAATTCAGAATTCTCAAAAGCTATATTAATTATATATAAAATGCAATTTACTATCAACCTATTATAAAAATATAATTATGTAATAAAAACAGCGCCACTCCAAAGAGTCGCGCTGTTTTTATATTATTTAGCACCTTTAATTTCTACACCTTTAAGTGTATAGTCTCCACCGTATTTATGGTTTTGCCAATTTTTAATGTATGGTTGTCTCAATAACGCAGACCCTGTTTGGAATAAAGGTGATATAGAAGCTGAGTCTAAAAATTCTGTTTCAGCGTTTTGTAATTTTTTAATTCTCTTATCTTCGTTTTCAGGTTTAAGCATTTCATCTGAGTTTGCTTCTTCTATTGCTTTATCATATTTTTTATTCGCATATCCAGTTTGGTTATGTGGTGAATCTGAAGTGAATAAATCTAAGAATGTTGTTGGATCTGGATAATCTGGGAACCAACCTGCAAATGAAATGTCAAAGTCTTTTTTAGATTCTAAAGCGAGTTTTTGTTTAAATGGTTGTTGTTTAATTTTAAGTGTAACACCAGGTAAATTTTTCTCTACTTGTTCTTTAACAAATTCCCCTGCTTTTTTAGATTCATCTTCGTCATATGTTAGCAATTCAATAGTGAATTTATCTTTGCCTAATTCTTTTTTCGCTTTTTTAAGTAATGATTTTGCTTCTTTGTCATCGAAGTTCAATGATGACTTAACGCCATCTGAATAATCTTTACCTTTACTATCTTTTATAAAGTCTTTGATCATTAATGTATCTAACGGTTTAGAACCATTGTTTAATAATGAATTAACGTAAGATTTTTTGTTAACTGATTTAGCAATTGCTTTACGTAGATTTTGATTCGCTAAATCTTTATTTTTTTCTTTATTGATTCTAAAGAAGTAACTTCCTGACGTTGATCTTGTAGAAAAGTCTTTTCTATTTTTATATTTTTTAACATTTTGTGCATCTAATCCGACCATATCAAGTTTTCCTGTTTGGTACATATTGAGTGCTGTTTGAGTATCTTTTATGATTTTAACATTTACTTTATCAATTTTGACGTTTTTCTTATCCCAATATTTATCATTAGGTTCTAACACCCATTTATCTTCAGTTTTCCATTGTGATAATTTGAAAGGTCCGTTAGATAATGTAGTTTTAGCAGTTGTACCAAACTTTTCCCCTTGTTTCTTAACGAATTTTTCATTTTGCGGCATATAAGAGCCGAATGCTAGTAAGCTTTCCATCCATGGTACATCTTTTACAAGTTTAATTTGTAACGTGTGATCATCAATTGCTTTCACACCTAATTCTTCAGGCTTTTTCTTACCTGCTGTAATTTCTTTTGCATTTTCGATGTTTTCAAACATGTATGAGAATTCTGCAGCTGTATCAGGGTCTACAGATTTTTGCCAACCAAATACGAAATCTTTCGCAGTAACTGGATCTCCGTTTGACCATTTCGCATTATCTCTTAATTTAATTGTCCATGTTTTACCATCTGCAGATTTTTTAGGTTCACCTGTTGCAACACCTGGACTAGGTTTATCGTTTTTATCAAGAACATATAACCCTTCCATAGTTTGAGCAAACGTTGTAAATGAAACTTGATCCGCAGCTAGTGATGGATCCATTGTTGGTATATCATCACCAGAAGATAAATTTAATGTGTTCTCTGATTTCGTTTCTTTAACACCTTTATCTTTACCATCTTTACTTCCGCCACCACAACCAGCTAACGTTACTAAAAGAACCGTTATCATTACTAATAAAGTAGTGAATTTTTTCTTCATTTGTAAGGACTCCCTTTTTATTTATAATATGTATTCGTAAAACTATATAAAAGAAAGCAACCAATGTTATCCATTGATTGCTTTAATTTTTATTATTTAGCTCCAGCGATTTCTACTTCTTTAAGTGAGTAGTCACCACCGAATTTATGATCTTCCCAATTTTTAATGAAAGGCTGAGTTAAACGAGCTGCACCATTTTGATACATTGGTCCAATTGATGCTGAATCTAAGAATTTAGTTTCTGCATCTTGAAGCAATTTAGTACGTTTAGCACTATTTTCGTCTTTTAACATTTCATCAGAATTAGCTTCATCTAATGCTTTATCATACTCAGCATTTGCATATCCTGTTTGGTTATGTGGGCTATCTTTCTTAAATAAATCTAAGAATGTTGTTGGATCTGGATAGTCAGGTCCCCAACCAGCGAATGAAATATCATAATCACCTTTAGATTCTAACGCTAATTTTTGTTTGAATGGTTGTTGTTTAATTTTTAAAGTTACACCAGGTAAGTTTTTCTCAACTTGTTCTTTAACGAATTCTGCTGCTTTTTTAGAAACATCTTGGTCATAAGTTAATAATTCAATAGTGAATTTATCTTTACCTGTTGCTTTTTTAGCTTTTTCTAATAATTTTTTAGCTTCTTCTTTATCATAGTTTAATGGTGATTTAACGCCATCAGTATAGTCTTTACCATCTTTTGATTTAACGAAATCTTTAACCATTAATTTATCTGAAGCTACAGAACCATTGTTTAAAATTGATTTTACATATTCTTTCTTGTCAATAGCTTTAGCGAATGCTTTTCTTAAATCTTCATTTTTTAAATCTTTATTTTTCGTATTATTAATTCTAAAGAAATAACTTGAAGATAATTTGCTAGTTGAGAAGTCTTCTTTATCTTTGTATTTAGTAACGTTTTGTGAATCTAACACAACTCTATCAATTTTACCCGTTTGATACATATTAAGCGCTGTTTGAGATTCTTTTACGACCTTGTAGTTAACTTCTTTTAATTTAACTTTGTCTTTATCCCAATATTTATCATTTGGTTTTAACTGCCAAGTATCTTCAGTTTTCCATTTTGTTAATTTGAATGGACCATTTGATAATGTTGCATCAGCAGTAGTACCGTATTTTTTCCCTTGTTTTTCCACAAATTTTTCATTTTGAGGCATAAATGAACCGAAAGCGAATAAACTTTGCATCCATGGTACATCTTTCACTAATTTAATTTGTAATGTGTGATCATCAACTGCTTTCACACCTAATTCTTCAGGTTTTTTCTTACCTGCAGTAATTTCTTTTGCATTTTCAATATTTTCAAACATGTATGCATATTCAGCTGCAGTTTTTGGATCTACTGTACGTTGCCAAGCGTATACGAAATCTTTAGCTGTTACTGGTTCCCCGTTTGACCATTTCGCATTGTCTCGTAGTTTAATTGTCCATGTTTTACCATCAGCAGATTTTTTAGGTTCCCCTGTTGCAACACCTGGACTAGGTTTATCATTTTTATCTAAAACGTATAACCCTTCATAAGTTTGGTTAAAGTTAATAAATGATACTTGGTCCGTTGCTAATGATGAATCCATCGTTGGAATATCAGAAGTAGATGCTAGGTTTAAGACGTTTTCAGATTTTTCACTTTTAACGCCACCTTTACCCCCTTTATCTCCATTCCCACCACTACAAGCAGCAAGTGTTAAAATTAATGCAGTCACCAGAGCAAGTAAAGCTGTAAGTTTCTTTTTCATTAATAAATCCCCCTTGTTTGTCTTCTTTTGTTACAAAAGAAGCTTTGTTTTTATTATATTTTAAAAATGAATGAATAACAATAGTAATTCACACAATTTTCAAACAATTTAAATATTACATATAACATTACTTTTAAATTTATAACTTTTTAATAATTTGCTAGAATTATGCTTCAGTTAAATCAAACGTTTTGTTATAGTTTTCTTTTTTCTCAGCAAATTCTTTTTCAGAACAATATACGTAATGCTCAGGACCAACTTCTCGTAACTCAAGTTTGTCATCATCTTCATACTTATGTACATCTGGGTTGTATGCTGATCTCGTTCTTGTTCTTTCAGATTCTGGATCTGGTAAAGGAATCGCTGATAATAATGATTTTGTATATTCATGTTGAGGATGCTTATATATTTGGTCAGATGGTCCAAGTTCAACCAACTTACCAAAGTACATAACACCGATTCTGTCTGAGATATACTTAACCATTGATAAGTCATGGGCAATGAACAAGAATGTGATGCCCTTTTCGTCTTGCAATTTTTGCATTAAGTTAACAACTTGAGCTTGAATTGATACATCTAAAGCTGAAATAGGTTCATCAGCAATGATAAATTCTGGCTCAACTGCTAAAGCTCTTGCTATCCCTAGTCTTTGTCTTTGACCACCAGAGAATTCATGTGGATATCTATTCGCATGCTCTTTAGATAAACCAACAGTCTCTAATAATTCATAAACACGTTTTTTTCTTTCTTCTTTACTTGAAACTAATTTATGTACATCTAATCCTTCAGCTATAATATCCATAACTTTTAATCTTGGATTTAATGATGCATATGGATCTTGGAAAATCATTTGCATACGACGGTTAAATTTTAATAAGTCTTTTCTCTTTTTAATGTTTTGAATATCAACATTGTCAAAGATTACTTTTCCATCTGTTGCATTATATAATTTAATAAGTGTGCGTCCGGTTGTGGATTTACCACAACCAGATTCACCTACTAAACCTAATGTTTCTCCGCGATATATTTTAAATGAAATATCGTCTACGGCTCTTACTTCATTATTCTTCCCTACGTTGAAATACTGCTTTAAGTTTTGAACATCAATTAATACTTCTTTATTTTGAGCCATTAGAACGTCACCCTTTCTACACGTTTTGGCTTATCAAATTGATCTGGCGTTGTTTTCAACTTTAATTTAACAGCTTCTGGCAACTCCACTTTAGGTGCTCTCTCATCTAATAACCATGATTTTGCGAAATGCGTTGGTGAAACTTGGAACCAAGGTGGCTCTTCCTTAAAATCAATATCTAAGGCATATTCACTTCTTCTAGCAAATGCATCGCCAACTGGTGGCTTAATTAAATCTGGTGGTGTTCCCGGTATAGCAAGTAATTCTGTATCATGTGCTGTGTCTAAACTTGGCATTGATGAAAGTAATCCCCATGTATATGGATGTTTTGGATTATAGAATATTTCATCAACTGTACCTGTCTCAACAATTTGACCACCATACATAACTGCTACTCTATCAGCAACGTTTGCTACTACACCTAAATCATGTGTAATGAAAATAATAGAAGTATCAATTTTATGTTGTAATTCTTTCATCAATTCTAGTATTTGAGCTTGGATTGTTACGTCTAATGCAGTTGTTGGTTCATCTGCAATGAGTACTTTAGGGTCACAAGCTAAAGCAGTTGCTATAACAATACGTTGTCTTTGACCACCTGAAAATTGGTGTGGAAAGTTATTAAATCTTTCTTTAGCTTTAGGTAGTCCTACTAAATTCAAAATATCTAATGCTCTTTTTTTAGCATCATGTTTAGATAACTTTTGATGTTTAATTAGTGGTTCCATAACTTGTTTACCAATTTTCATCGTTGGATTTAATGAAGTCATTGGATCTTGGAATATCATTCCAATTTCTTTACCACGGATTTTTTGCATTTCTTTTTCACTTAACTTAGCTAAATCTTTATTATCGAATAATATTGAACCTTGTTTAATTCTACCTACTTTACTCGGTAATAATTGCATAAGCGCTTTTGTCGTAACTGACTTACCAGAGCCAGATTCACCAACTATCGCTAATGTTTCCCCTTTATCTAAGTAAAAGTCAACGCCTCTAACTGCTTGTACTTCCCCCGCGTCAATGTCGAAGGAAACATGTAAGTCATTTACTTCAAGTATTCTCTTTGCCATAATATATTTCCTCCTTATTATTTACGCATTTTAGGGTCGAAAGCATCTCTTAATCCATCACTGAATAAGTAGAAGAATAAGATTAATAAACTTAGTACAATCGCTGGAACAAATAATTCATGCGGATAAATTAATAACATCTTTCTTCCCGAATCCACTAATGAACCTAATGATGCTTGTGGTGCTGGAATTCCTAGACCAATGAAACTTAAGAATGCTTCGAAGAAAATTGCACTCGGTACTGTAAACATTGAAGTTACAATAATTGGTCCTAGCGTATTCGGTAATATATGTTTAAAGATTAATTTAAAGTTCGATACCCCTAATGTTCTTGATGCCATAACAAATTCTTGTTCTTTAATTTTCAAGAATTGACCACGAACGATACGACTCATGCCGAGCCAACCTGTTACAGACATGGCTAAAATAATCGTCCATATCGATGGATCAAATAATAGTACGAATAAAATTACGACAATTAAGTTTGGAATAGAAGATAAAATCTCAACAATACGTTGTAAAAGATCATCTATCCTTCCACCGAAGTAACCTGAAACTGCACCATATATTACACCAATAAAGATATCTAATACGGCTGCAACTAAACCAATGAATAATGAAACTTGTGTACCTCTCCATGTACGCGTCCATAAGTCACGTCCCAATTCATCGGTACCAAACCAATAATTTTCAGTAACATTGGATCCAGCATATACGTCAAAGCCATCTTTATCTGTACCATCAAACGGTAAAAATGGAACTTTATCTAATACAGGTATTTTTGGTGGTAAGTTTGCATGTTCTACATTTTGGTCACTGAACTTATGATCATTCATAAGTGGACCAACTAGAGATAAAATCGCTAGTAGTATTAAACAAACTAAGCCGATAATTGCTAACTTATTACCAACCAACTGTTTCCATGCATCTTGCCAGAAAGTACGACTTTTTCTTTCAAACTTTTCTTCAACTACTTTGTCTCTACCATGAAGAATAAATTCTTCGCCTGAAGTTCCCTGTGTTGTATGTGTGATTGAGGCACTATCATAACCGCTATTGTTTAATTTGTTGTCATCATCTTTATTAGCCATTATTTTTTACCCCCTTCAACACGAATTCTTGGATCTATGAGTCCGTATAAAACATCGACTACGAAAATTGAAATAATAAACAAGAAACTAAATAGTAAAGTTAATGCCATAATTACTGGATAGTCATTTGTTTGAATAGAACGTACGAATTGGTCACCAAGACCAGGTACGCCGAAGATATTTTCAATTGTCAAAGTACCAGTTAAAATACCGGCTAACATCGGAACAAGTACCGTAACAATAGGAATTAACCCGTTACGTACTGCATGTCCAAATATAACTCTAGAGCTTGACATCCCTTTTGCTCTAGCTAATTCTATGTAATCCGAACCTAATACCTCTATCATTTCCGAACGGATATACCTTGCAATCGTTGCTGTAACACCTGCTGCTAAAGCAATCGAAGGTAAAACTGCCGTCGATATTCCACTCCACCCAGCTACTGGGAATATTTGCCACTCAACTGCGAATACATATTGCAGTAATACTGCCAGTACGAATGACGGAACGGATATAAATATTACTGATAAGAAGGTGGCTCCATAATCTATAATGGTATTTTGCCTTATAGCTGCGACTATACCTAATAATAATCCCGTTATTGTACCTAAAATCATTGCGTAAGTACCCATTTCAACAGAAGGACCAAGTCTAGGTTTAATTAATCCCCAAACCTCTCTATTGTCATATTGGAATGAAATACCAAAATCACCCTTTGCAACGTTCTTTAAATAGTTTGCATACTGTACTGAAACAGGATCATTCAAACCATATTTCTCATTGATGATAACCTTTTGTTCTTCTGATAATTTCTCATCGTTGTACGGTGAACCCGGTAACAATTTCATTAAGAAAAATGTTATCGTCATAATTAAAAACAATGATATGATCATATAAATAATACGTTTCAATGTATATTTAACCATTGTTTTGCCTCCAATCCCCTTATCGAATTCATATTTCTTAAAATATTCAGAAATATTTATATACATTATACATAATTTTTACAATGTAAATCAACACGAATATTCTGAATTTTGGGAATCTGACTATTGTAAATCAACGATTATTTTATTACTATAAAGCGACAACGTGATATTTTTATTCATTTTCTAAGTATAAAGATACAATTCTAGTATAATAATTACTATCATTTTCCATTGTCATCGTAATTTTATAAATGAATATACAAAAAATATACAAAAGTAATATTACACGTTTATTTTTATTAAGTTCCGTAAAATATATTTATTTTTTTAAAATCTGTTATAATACAACTAAACTTGAACATAAGAGGTAGGTAATAATGAAATTTTGGGGTATATTTACGTTTTTATACGTAGGCATATTTTTACTACTATGCTTAATCTTTATGAAAGACTTAGATCAAGCAAGCAATATTTACTTTTACATCATGACATTGCTATTTGCAGCAAGTTGGGTTTTAGCAATGAAACAAGATGGTGTTGGAGCAGTATCTAGACAAGCCGTTAGGAAATTTAATTTCCATATGAAGTCAAAAGCTTCACAAGACTATTTAAAAAATGACGAGCTAATGAATCCAGACTTGAAAGAAATACATATTAATGACCGAAAAATATATGATTGGATATTACCATTCGTAGTGTTGAGTACATTGTTCTTTATCATTTCCATTGTTATAGGATTTATAGTTTAAAGATTAAACCGGCAAGATTCATGTTGAATAATGAATCTTGCCGGTTTTTTATATTTTTAATTATGAGTTAATTCAAGCACTAACGCCCCTCTCTATTAAAACCTTCTATTGAATAATGAATACATCATTACTTTCATTTAATTTGTTCTATATAGTAACAGCACTAAGTTTAACTATATTACTCATATTATTTAGCATTTTGAATAGTTCCAATTTATACATAATGTTGGCAATTACGTTCCTGATTGGACTAATAGTCGGTATAGTTCCTGCATTAATTTCAACTATTCTATCTAAAGAATTCCCAAAAACTAAAGGTGCAGCATTAGGTATGTTTAATTTTATAAGATATATCGGAATGGCGCTTGGTTCTATTACTATTGGATTTTTTAGTGACGATAATATCATATATTATTACTTAGGCATTTCAATTTTACTAATCGTTATATTTATATTATCTAAATTAAAAATCAAATTAAATGTTATGAATAATGTAGAACAATATTAAAAAAAGGTATTATGGCAACCGCCATAATACCTTTTTTCAGTTTGTAGATAAACATAACCGATTAAAAACTCGCTTGCCTAGGGTACAGTCTCAGCCTGTAGTCTTCGACTTGTACTATTCCCTCAGGCGTCTCGTTTTTAATCGGTTTTATAGCTCTAACTAGCAAGAAACAAAAACAAGCTAGTTAGAATCTGTAACTAGCAAGAATCTGAAAACAAGCTAGTTAGCGCTGTTTTGATTAATAAATAGTGTAAATAAACACTATAATCACGACTTTTTTAACTCTAACTAGCAAGAAATAAAAAACAAGCTAGTTAGAATTTGTAACTTGCAAGAGTTTGAAAACAAGCTAGTTAGCGCTGTTTTGATTACAAAATAGTGTAAACAAACACTAGAATCCGACTTTTTTTAGCTCTAACTAGCAAGAAATAAAAAACAAGCTAGTTAGAATCCTGTAACTTGCAAGAATCTGAAAACAAGCTAGTTAGCGCTAAAAAACTGCCAACAATTTCACTTTAAGTGACTTTGGCGACAGTCTGAAAAAAGGTATTATGGCAACCGCCATAATACCTTTTTTACTTTATATTATTGATATTTTTTAAATATTAATACTGCGTTGTGACCACCGAATCCTAAACTGTTACTCATAGCGTATTCTATGTCTAGTTTAGCCGCTTCATTTGGTGTATAGTCTAAATCGATTTCAGGGTCTGGTGTGTTTGCATTGATTGTTGGTGCTACTGTACTATTTTGAATAGATAATGCAGTTAAAATCGCTTCAACTGCTCCTGTAGCGCCTAATAAATGTCCCATCATTGATTTTGTAGAGCTTATTTTTAAGTTTTTAACAGCGTCTCCGAATGTAGATTTAACTGCTAATATTTCATATAAGTCTCCGATTGGTGTACTAGTACCATGTGCATTTAAATATTGAATATCTTCAGGTTTGATACCCGCATCTTTAATTGCCGCCTCCATAGCACGAGCGCCACCTTCTCCGTTTGGTGATGGAGCTGTTATATGGTATGCATCTCCACTAGAACCGTAACCTACTACTTCAGCATAAATATGTGCACCGCGTGCTTTAGCTGATTCTAAAGATTCTAATACAACAACACCGGCACCTTCACCCATGATAAATCCATCTCTTCCTTCTTGGAAAGGACGACATGCAGAGTTTCTATCTGGATTTGTAGATAAAGCTTTATTTGCACTGAATCCAGCCATTGCCATTTCAGTAATTGGCGCTTCTGCACCGCCTGCTATCATTAAATCAGCATCTCCACGTTGGATGATTTTAAACGCATCACCGATTGAGTTAGTACCAGTTGCACATGCTGTAACGGTACAACCATTTGGACCTTTAGCACCTAAATCAATTGATACTTGACCAGTTGCCATATCCGGAATCATCATAGGAACGAAAAATGGACTAACACGTTTAGGTCCACGTTTTAATAACATATTGTGTGAAACTTCAAATGTTTCCATTCCTCCAATACCAGATCCAATCCAAACACCGACACGATGACTGTTTTCATCTGTGATTTCAAATTTAGAATCTTTTAACGCTTCACGGGCTGCTACAATTGCATATTGCGTGAATCTATCCATTTTACGAGATTCTTTTTTCGGAATATGGTCTTCAATGTTAAAGTCTTTTAATTCACCAGCTAATTTTGCAGGGAATTCAGACACATCGATTCTTGTTATTTCATCTATACCATTTTCACCGTTAATTGCATTATTCCAAGTAGTAGGCACGTCATTACCTAATGGGTTTAACGTTCCCAGACCAGTCATTACAACACGTTTTTTTTCTGTCATTGTCAAATTTCCTCCTATTTACCCCAGCGTAACGTTATGGCACCCCATGTTAGGCCACCACCAAATCCAACTAGGACTAATGTATCGTTATCTTTTATTTTACCTTGTTCTAATTCATATGCAATACTTAAAGGTATTGAAGCTGCAGAAGTATTCCCAAATCGATCTACAGTTACACTCATTTTCTCTTTTTCAATACCTAATCTTTCTCTTGCTGATTCCATAATTCTAATATTGGCTTGATGTGGAACAAACAAATCAATGTCATCTGATTGGAGTCCAGCTTTTTCTACTACTTTAGTAGAAGCTTCACCCATTATTCTAACAGCAAATTTGAATACTTCGCGACCATTCATTCTTATTACGTGTTCATCCATATCTTGATAAAGGTAAGGTCCACCATTTCCGTCTGAACCAAGTTCAACACCTAATATGCCTCTACCTTTAGAAACTTCACCTATTACAGCAGCTCCTGCACCGTCTCCGAATAATATCGCTGTACTACGGTCATTCATGTCTGTAATTTTTGATAATTTATCTGCACCAACTACTAAAACATTTTTATAAAGTCCTGAATTTACGAATTGTTGTGCTGTAACTAAACCGTAAATAAATCCAGTACATGCTGCTAGTTGATCCATTGATGGTACTTTGTTTAATCCTAATCTTTTTTGAAGTTTTGTCGCTACTGTAGGAAATGGTTTATCTCCTGTAGATGTTGCAACAATAATCATTTCAATTTCATCTTTATCTAAACCAGAATCTTCAATTGCTCTACGTGCTGCTTCATAAGCTAAATCACTAGTATCTTCGTCTTCAGCAGCAAATCTTCTTTCTTTTATTCCCGTCATTTTTCTAATCCATTCATCGGATGTATCTAAATAACTTTCAAAATGTTCATTTGTTACCACACGTTCTGGTGAATATGCACCAAAACCTTTTATACCAATATCCATTATATTGACACCTTCTTATAATCTGTTGTTATTATCAGGTACTAATTTAACATACATTAACTACTATGTACAAGCCAATTGCAACGCTTAAAAAGATTTTCAAACGTTTTCAACATAATAGGTATACATTTTATAAAAAGTTAATTATAATAAACACTATGAAGTTATACGTAACGGAGGATGAGACATGCATTACATTATGACATTTATATGGGCATTCTTGTTATCACAGATGATCAACTTTGTATTACATAGTTTAGGTGGCTCACAAGAACCTTTAAACTTAGTAAATCCAATTATTTATTCTATATTGTTTACAGTTGTCATTATTTTATTCGATTTAGTAGTTGGAAAATCTACACAAGATCAAGAACAAGAACAACATTAATAAGTTAAAAAGAACCCGTCAATTTTTATTGGCGGGTTCTTTTTTATAGATAAAATTAACTGATTAAAAACGCGCTTGCCTAGGGTACAGACTCAGCCTGTAATCTTCGTCTTGTACTAAACGCTTAGGCGTCTTCGTTTTTAATCGAGGGGTTATATTCTAACGGTCACAATTCCGAATAATGGTCGTTAGAATCCGCTAACAGTCACAATTCTGAATAATGGTCGTTAGAACCCGCTAACGGTCAGAATTCTGAATAATGGTCGTTAGAACCCGCTAACGGTCAGAATTCTGAATAATGGTCGTTAGAATCCGCTAACGGTCACAATTCCGAATAATGGTCGTTAGAACTCCGAAGCAATTAAAAAACTACCAACAAGTTCACTTTAAGTGTCTTTGTAGACAGTTAAGAACCCGTCAATTTTTATTGGCGGGTTCTTTTTTTGTTATTGTTCTTTCACATCGAATGTTACTTCTTCGTTTTCTAAATGTACGTCTACTTGTGTACCTTCTTTTAAATCGCTACCGATCATTAGTCTTGCTAATGGTGTTTCGATTTGTCTTTGTACGAAGCGTTTTAATGGTCTTGCACCAAATTGTGGTTCGTATGCTTCTTTAGCAATCCATTCTTTAACGTCTTGATCAACATTAATTTTAAGATGCTGATCGAGTAATCTTATATTTAAATTTGTAATAATATGATCGACGATATAACTCATATCTTTTATAGATAATGGTTTGAACAGTACGATATCGTCCATTCTGTTTAATATTTCAGGTTTAAAGTATGCGTGAAGGCTATCGTTAACTTGCTTTTTAGCTGATTCTTCAATTTCACCAGATTCTGTAACACCATCTAGTAAAAATTGTGAACCGATATTACTTGTCATAATGATGATTGTATTTTTAAAGTCAACGCTACGTCCTTTAGCGTCTGTTAATCTACCTTCGTCTAGTAATTGAAGTAATACGTTAAAAACATCATTGTGTGCTTTTTCAATTTCGTCTAATAGGATAACTGAATATGGTTGTCTTCTAACCGCTTCTGTTAATTGTCCACCTTCTTCATATCCTACATAACCTGGAGGTGCACCAATTAATCGCGCAACAGAATGTTTCTCCATATATTCACTCATATCTATACGAATCATATGTTTTTCTGAATCGAATAAAGTCGCAGCTAATGTCTTCGCTAGTTCTGTTTTACCGACCCCTGTAGGACCTAAGAATAAAAAGCTACCAATTGGTCTATTTGGGTCTTTAATGCCTGCTCTTGCTCTTACAACAGCGTCTGATACTAAATCTACTGCTTCGTCTTGACCGACTACTCTTTCATGTAGAATATCTGATAGTTTAAGCAGTTTTTCTCTTTCAGTTTCTACTAGTCTTGATACTGGAATACCTGTCCATTGACTCACGATATAGCCAATTTCTTCATCCGTTACGATTTCTCTAATTAATCTGTCGTGGTCAGATCCAGTTTCTTCTGCAAATGCTTCTTCGAGTTCTTTTAATTCTGCTTCAATTTGTGGTATTTTACCATGTTTTAATTCTGCTGCTTTTGCTAAGTCATATTGGTTCTCAGCGTTTTCTAAAGCTTGTTTACTTTCATCTAATTCTGCTCTTTTATCTTGTAAAGATTTAATTTGTTCTTTTTCTTGTTCTACTTTATTTTGTAATTGTTGTTGTTTTTCTTTTTCGTCAGCTAATTCTTTTTGTAATTCTTCTAAACGAATTTGGCTGCTTTGATCGGATTCTGATTTTAAAGCATTTTCTTCAATTTCAAGTTGCATAACACGTCTGTTAACTGCATCTAATTCAGTTGGGTTTGATCCCATCTCAGTTCTAATTGTTGCGCATGCTTGGTCAACTAAATCAATTGCTTTATCTGGTAAGAATCGATCTGTAATATATCGATCTGATAATTCTGTAGCAGCAACAAGTGCTCTATCTTGAATTCTTACGCCGTGGTGTACTTCATATCTTTCTTTCAATCCTCTTAAAATTGAAATTGTGTCTTCTAAATCTGGTTCTTTAACATTTACTTTTTGGAATCTACGTTCTAATGCAGAATCTTTTTCAATATATTGACGGTATTCATTTAAAGTAGTTGCACCGATACAATGCAACTCACCTCTAGCTAACATAGGTTTAAGCATATTACCTGCGTCCATTGCGCCTTCAGTTTTACCAGCGCCAACTAACATATGAATTTCATCGATAAATAATAGGATTCGTCCTTCTGAATCTTTCACTTCTTTCAATACAGCTTTAAGTCTTTCTTCAAATTCACCTCTGAATTTAGCACCTGCTACTAATGCTGATAAATCTAATTCAAAAATTGTTTTATCTAAAAGTGATTCCGGTACGTCCCTTCTCACGATACGTTGTGCTAAACCTTCGACAATGGCAGTTTTACCAACACCAGGTTCACCAATCAACACAGGGTTATTTTTTGTTTTACGACTTAATATGCGAATTGTATTTCTTATTTCTTCATCTCTACCAATAACAGGATCCATTTTCCCTTTTCTTACTTCTTCAACTAAATCACGACCGTATTTAGCTAAAGCTTCATATTGTACTTCAGGATTTTGTGTAGTCACTCGATTTCCTCCCCTAATTTTATTTATAATTTCATTTACGACTTCTTTTTTGTTGCCTACTTTTTCTTTAGTCGTTTGATCAACTTCGATTGCTGCTTTTAATAGATGTTCCATTGACATGAAATCATCTTGCATGTCTTCTTTAATTTGATTTGCTTTATTAAATAATTCATTCAGTTTTGGTGAAATGTATTGACCATATTGTACATTATCACCTGTTACTACAGAATATTGTTTTAATTTCTGTTCATAAGAATTTTTTAAATCATCTGTATCTATACTTGCTCTTTCTAGAGTTCTTTTAAAAATACTTTCATCTTCATTTAATGCTGATAACAATACAGCTTCTATTTCAATATTTTGTAGTTGATATGATTGTGATAATTGTTGTGCTTGTTCAACAACGCTCTGAACTGAATATGTCATTTGATTAATATCCAAATTTATCACCTCTTATTGATTAATGGTCTTTAGTTTGACTATCTTTGACCTATTTTTATTATACCCAGTTTGACCTTCTTTGACAAATATAAAGCATCGAAAAAATTGAAACTTCTCCATTACATTTTATGGTAAAATATAATTGATTTTATAAGGGGAAGTGATTATGTGCAGACAACTTACACAGAAGCTACTTCAGTAATTGAATACATTATTAACCATGGTCAACGGTTGCATTTTAATGCTCACCACTACATATACCTTTCTGGGGACTTATGTAATCATATTTATGTCATAACGGATGGAAAAGTTATTACACAACGCGTTATGGAAGATGGGAAAGAATTTAATACTAAATTGTTAGGACATCATAGCATATTCGGTTCAACAACATTATTTTGCGGCAGAAAGACACATGCCCTTTCTGCAAAAGTTAAAGAAGACGCAACCGTTTATAAAATGCCTAAAAAACAATTTGAAGAAGCCATTTTAACGGATGAAGTTTTGAAATACGAATGGATACTATGGGTACAAAATGAAAACGAAAAAAACGAATATCAAATTAGAGATATTTATACGCTTGGTAAGACGAGTGCTTTTTATTCAATACTTATTAAATTAGCTAACACTTATGGTATTCATGATGGAGATAGTATATTAATTAATGTAGATTTAACAAATCATGAATTAGCAAACTTTTGCAATGTTACAAGAGAAAGCGTAAATCGTATGTTGAGTAATTTAAAGAAGAAAAATATTGTATCAATCAACCAAAAAAGAATTACAATTCATAATTTAGACTACTTAAAAAAATCAATTAACTGCGAAAACTGTCCACAGTCGATATGTAGAATAGAATAGTTGGTTTGAGAATGGTGTTATATTTGGTTGAACGCACGATATTTTTTGGAGATATCGTGCGTTTAGTCCGGTATCGCACCATATCCTGAAGATATCGTGCGTTTAGTCCGGTATCGCACCATATCTTGGAGATATCGTGCGTTTAGCCCAGTATCGCACCATATCTTGAAGATATCGTGCGTTTAGTCCGGTATCGCACCATATCTTGGAGATATCGTGCGTTTAGCCCGGTATCGCACCATATCCTGAAGATATCGTGCGATGTTGGATTGGAAACGCCAAAAATCTTTCGGGAACTTTGGCGTTTCGGGTTAAATCGCCAAAAATCTTTCGGGAACTTTGGCGATTTCTACATTCTTATACTTCATCAAAGAAAGAGCCTAGGAAAATTTCCTAGGCTCTTTCTCATAACAAATATATTAACTTACACCTAATGCAATTTTAGCATAACGTGACATTTTGTCTTTATTCCAAGGTGGATTCCAGACGATGTTAACTTCTGTTTCTTTGACTTCAGGTAATTCACCTAATGCAGTTTTAACCTGATCTATAATTTGGGGCCCTAATGGACAACCCATAGAAGTTAATGTCATTTCAACTGTGCATAAACCTTCATCGTCTAAATCAACGTTATATACAAGTCCTAAGTTCACAATGTCAATTCCAAGTTCTGGGTCAATGACATTTTCTAATGCGCCTAAGATACTATCTTTCATTGCTTCTTCCATTTTTTCACCTCATTCTAAAAGTTACTATATATAATATATCAAATTTAAAGCGTTCGATAAAGAAAATGATATGATATTATGGTATAAGACTAAAAAGTTAAAGAAAGTTAGGAGTTATCGATATGGACAAACATTTAATTTGTTTAGATTTAGATGGTACATTATTAACCGATGAAAAACACATCAGCCCATTTACAAAGAGGGTTCTTCAATATTTAAAAAAATCTGGTCATGAAATTATGATTTCAACTGGCCGACCATATCGAGCAAGTATTGATTATTATAACGCAATGGATATGAACACACCGATTATTAACTTTAATGGTGCTTTTATTCATCATCCTTTAGATAATCGATTCGAACCTGTACACGAACAGTTAGACGCTCGTGTTGCGACTAATATTTTCAATGATATTAGCAAATTGAATGTCAAAAATATTATTGCAGAAGTTAGAGACCAAGTATATATAAATAATTATGATAAAGCTTTATTTGAAGGTTTTAGTATGGGCAATCCTGAAATCAAATATGGCGAATTGAATGAACTTTTACCTGAAGCACCAACGAGTTTATTGATTCAAGCTGAAGATAGTGAAATTCCTAGAATAAAAAGACATCTTAGTAAGCACTATGCTGAAAATATTGAACATCGTCGTTGGGGTGCCCCATTCCCTGTAATTGAAATTGTGAAAAAGGGTATAAATAAAGGAAAAGCTGTAAAATATGTAGCTGAATATTTAAATATTGATTTTGATAATATTATCGCTTTTGGTGATGAAGATAATGATTATGAAATGATTCAATTTGCCAATTACGGTGTAGCGATGGGCAATGCCATTCCTGAACTTAAAGAAATCGCAAATGATGTGACAGATACTAACAATGATGATGGTATCGGAAAATATTTAAATAAATATTTCGAATTAAATTTATAAGGAGTTTTCATTATGAAAATGATAGTAGATAGTGGATCAGACTTAACATTAGAACAAATTGAAGCGCACGGATTTTACTTTTTACCTTATGGAATTGTAATTGATGGTAAAAGTAAGGTCGACCAATATGAAATATCTAATGAAGAAGTATTAAATGCTATTAAAAACAATCAACATCCAAAAACGAACCAAGCTACTATGGAACAAATGACAAAAGTTTTTACCGAAATAGCTGAAAATAATGAACAAGCTATTTATATCGCTTTTAGTAGTGCATTAAGTGGCACATATCAAACAGCTTGTTTAGTAAAAGAACAAGTGAAAGAAGATTATCCTGATTTAGATATCACAATCTATGATTCACTAAGTGCATCGATGGGGTTAGGAAAATTAATCCTAGATACTCATGATAAAATCAATGCATCTTATTCATTTGAAGAAATAGATCAATATATTAAAGACAAAATAAATAAAATTAGACATTTATTCACAGTTAAAGATTTAAAATATTTAGCAAGTGGTGGCCGTTTATCTAAAGGACAAGCGTTCTTAGGCACATTGCTTAACATTAAACCCCTACTACATGTAGAAGAAGGTAAACTTGTACCAATTGAAAAATACCGTGGTTCAAAAAAATTATGGCATGCCATAATAGAAAAAATGAAAAATGAAAATAAAGACTTTTCAAACGAAACAATTTATATGACGCATGCTGATGATTTAGAAGAAGCTGAAAAATTAAAAGCATTAATGGTACAAGAATTATCACCTAAAGATGTCATCATTTCTAACATTGGCCCAGTCATTAGCTCTCATACAGGAAGTGGTACGGTCGCAATCTTTTATTATAAGGAGTAATGCCATATGAATAAAATCATTGTTATAGGTGCTGTAGCCGGTGGTGCTACAGTTGCATCTCAAATTAGAAGATTAGATTCTGAAAGTGAAATTGTTGTTTATGAAAAAGACAGAGACATGAGCTTTGCAAATTGTGGCTTACCCTACTATTTAGGTGGCGTGGTCGAAGATAGAGACCTCATGTTATCTACTACACCACAACAATTTTATGATAAAAAGAACATCACTGTAAAAACTTTTCATGAAGCGATTGAGTTAAATGATCAAGATAAAACTGTAACAATTAAAAATCATCAAACAGGTGAAACGTTTACCGATCATTATGACCAACTTATTTTAAGTCCAGGATGTCGCGCTCGTCAGTTACCTATTAAGTCAGATCGCTTATTTACGTTAAGAAATTTAGTAGATACCGATAAAATAGAACATTTTATCGAAACACAAAATGTTAAAAAAGCTTTAGTTGTCGGCGCTGGGTATGTCAGTTTAGAAATATTGGAAAACCTATATCATAGAGGTATTCAAACTACTTTTATCCATAGAAGTGAACACATCAACAAAAGTATGGACAAAGATTTAAATAAAGTGATTTTTGATGAAATTGAAAAGAGAAACATCAACTATAGATTAAACGAAGAAATGGTTTCAATTGAAGATAAAACTGTGACATTTAAATCAGGTCAAGTTGAAGATTATGATATCATCATCGCTGGTGTTGGTATTGAACCGAATAGTGATTGGTTAAAATCTTCGTCACTTCAATTAAATGAAAAAGGTTATATTCCAGTAAACGAATTTTTCGAAACCAACGTAAAAGATGTATACGCACTTGGTGATGTCATTGAAACATTTTATAGACATACAAAAACACCTACTACCATCACGTTAGCTTGGGGCGCACATCGAGCAGCATCATTAATTGCTGAAAACCTCGTCGCAAGTTCTACTACAAAAAAAGTTTCCTTTAAAGGACTATTAGGTACAAATATTGTCCGCGTGTTTGATTACGCTCTAGGAAGTGTTGGTATTAGTGAAGCAGAACTTAAAGCATATAACTATACCGTTGTAGAACAAGTTCAAAAACAACATGCAGGATATTATCCAGATGCAGAACCCATTACATTAAGAGTTTATTTTGAAAATAACACACGAAAAATACTACGTGCCTGCGCAGTTGGTAAAGACGGAGCAGATAAAAGGATTGATATACTAGCTACTGCTATTATTGGTGGTTTAACAGTAGACGAATTAAGAGATATAGAAATCGCATATGCACCACCATTCTCAAGCCCAAAAGATATCGTAAATATGATTGGGTATAAAGCACAATCCAAATAAAGTAATATAAATAAAACAGACTGCCGGCAAATTCACGTAAAGTGAAGTTGTTGGCAGTTTTTTTGTGCGCTAACTAGCTTGTTTTCAAATTCTTGCTAGTTACAGATTCTAACTAGCTTGTTTTTTATTTCTTGCTAGTTAGAGCTAAAAAGTCGTGATTTATAGTGTCTATTTACACTATTTCATAGCCAAAACAGCGCTAACTAGCTTGTTTTTGCACCGCACCCCAAAAGTTGAACTTTCAAAAATTGAAAAATCGGGGTGTGTATACGGTGAAAAGTTATAGTTACGAAAAGAAATATGAAATTGTTCTAGAATACTTGGATGGTAAAATGGGCTATCCTAGATTAGCCAAAAAGCATGGAGTGAAATCTATTACTCCTATAAGAATTTGGGTGGGACAATACAAAAGGTTTGGAATTGAAGGTCTAAAACCGAATAAAGTAAAACAGACATTTACTAGAGAATTCAAGCTATCTGTATTAAGATATAGAGAATTAAATAAGTTGTCTTATGAAGAAACAGCAGATCATTTTGGAATTCTGAGTTATACAACCATTTGGAAATGGCAGAAAAAATTTGAAGTTGAAAAAGATAAAAATGAGGCGACTATAGAGAAGAGGAGCCCTCCTGTAATGAAGAAAAATAAGAAGACAAACGAAATTCATCTCAAGGAAAATGAACGTCAAGAATTAATACGTCTGAGAGAAGAAAATGAAAATTTAAAAGCAGGAATAGAGTATCAAAAAAAGTTACAAGCCTTAACTCAACACATCGAGGAAAAACGAAAGAAAAGGTAAAGTTTATTATTGAGTTAAGGAAAGCCTATAAATTTACCTTAAATTTCTTATTAAAGATGGCGGGCATAGCTAAAAGTGTCTATTACTATTGGGTGAAAAGATACAACGAACCGCTTAAAGATGAACTTATCAGAAATGAAATCAAAATAATATGCCAAAAAGCCAATTATACCTATGGTTATAGAAGAGTTACATTAGAACTTCGTAATAAAAATTTGATTGTTAATCATAAAAAAGTGTTGAAAATAATGAAAGAACTTGAATTAACATGTAATAAATATTTTAGAAAAAGTAAACGTTATAGTTCTTATAAAGGTAAAGTTGGTAAAACATGTTCAAATATATTGAAACGTAGGTTCAAAACAGACCGACCCTTCCAAAAATATGTTACAGACATTACTGAATTTAAAACAAAGAATGGAGAAAAGCTTTATTTGTCTCCTATTATGGACTTATATAGTTCTGAAATTATAAGCTTTAGAATGTCTAAACATCCAACATTAGATATCGCAATAGAAGCATTGAAAGAAGCATTTTCTTATCGTCCTGAACTAGGTTACCGTGCAACGGTTCATTCCGATCAAGGATGGCACTATCAACATAATCAGTGGGTTTCATTCTTAAAAGAAAATAGTATTTTCCAAAGTATGTCTCGTAAGGGAAATTGTTTAGATAATTCTCCTATTGAAAATTTTTTTGGATTATTAAAAAAAGAAATGTACTATGGACATGTTTTTAATAATTTTGATGATTTAAAAAACACTATTACTGAATATATTTATTTTTACAATAATATGAGAATCAAAGAAAAATTAGGTGGTATGTCCCCAATATCATATCGAAGATATACCTACCAAATGACAAACTAATAATAAGTTCAACTTTTGGGGTTCAGACCATTTCAGAATCTTGCTAGTTACAAATTCTAACTAGCTTGTTTTTTATTTCTTGCTAGTTAGAGCTAAAAAGTTGCGATTTCTAGTGTCTATTTACACTATTTTATAACCAAAACAGCGCTAACTAGCTTGTTTTCAATTTCTTGCTAGTTACAGTTTTCTAACTAGCTTGTTTTTTATTTCTTGCTAGTTAGCGTATTAAAGCCGATTAAAAACGAGACGCCTGAGGGGATAGTACAAGTCGAAGACTACAGGCTGAGACTGTACCCTAGGCAAGCGAGTTTTTAATCGTTAAATTTATCTACAAAATAAAACAGACATGAAAATCCAAGGATTTTCATGTCTGTTCTTTTCTGGCCACTCATTTAATTTCTTTGTCTTTTGCTTCTTCTAGAAACTAAGAATATAAATAGCCCGAATAATATCACAACTAGTGCTGCTGCTATAAAGTAACTATTGTTCAAACCTCTATTATTTATTACGGCATAGAGTTCGCTTTCTTCTCTGTCTGTAATAAGGTTGTATTGATTATTTTTTGCTTTTATATTATCTCCAATAATCAAACCTGAAAGCATTTTATTCTTTTCAATTACATCATGATTTAAAGTTACCTTTTTAGATTTGCTAGAATCATTAATATTAAGAATATAATCTACCGTGTTTGTATCATAATAAAATACATTTGTACCTTTATCATGTTTTAATGATTTCACATCTCCTGCATACAATTCTTGATATTGTTTAAAAGTTTTAGACACTTTTTCTAAATGTTTAATCACTTCTTTATCTGTTCTGAAATTTTGTAATTGGTTAATATCTTCTAATTTTGATCCATTAACTGCAATTTCAGTTCCGTAATTCATCATGATTGGTCCTTTATAACCCCACATGTACGTCATTAATTGCTTAATACGCGTGCCTGGGAACATGTTTTCATCTGCAGCATATTTTGTGAAGCGATCTGTAAACCATGTATCTGCTAACAATACTTCGTTGTTTTTATTGTAATTTGGAACTTCTGTATTTACCGTCTTAAAAGCATTTTGTAAACTACTTCTTGTTTGGCTTGTAGATACATGCTTGAAATGTTGAGCTTGTATGCCCTCTTTATTAATAATCCCATATGAATCTATACCTTCTGGAATGAATGTTTTAGCATCTATACCATTTTGAACGATATTCATTGAAATACCATCAACTTTATATTTATCTACAAAAGATTTTACTTTCTTTTTATAAATATTTTGGTTTTGATTATCTTTTAAATCAATAAATTTATCATCTTTAAAATACGACTTTTGAACTTTGTTTAAATCCCCGTTGATAGAACCATTAAATTCATCAGTATAAGTTACAGGCATGTCTACAATGATTTTCATTTTTTTATTATGTATTTTATTAATGAGTGATTTAAAAGCCTTTTCGCCACCTAATACTGAATCAATTTCATTATAATTTTTAACTTTGTAGCCCAAAAAATCATTTTGTTCATGAGAAAATACTGGAGAAATATGTATCGTATTAAAGCCCATGTCGTGAATATAATCTAATTTATCTTCTATACCTTGAAAATCCCCACCAAGAGGCAAGTCATTAGATTTTTTATTATTTTTTATCATTTTATTATTGTCATTATCGCCATTCATAAAACGATCTACGACTAAACTATAAATTCTAGGATATTTAACATCTTCGTATTCCTTTTCTTTAGCAAAAGCATAACTACTAAAAATTGGTGCGATTAATATTAAACTTATTAAAATTTTTGTCCATTTATTCATATACTCAACCCTCTTTGTACCCAATTACTTTCTATTATACTAAAACGTATACATTACTGATATAGCAACATAAAATTGTCATAAAAAAGAATGGTTAGTAGCTTATAACTAAACCGATTAAAAACTCGCTTGCCTAGGGTACAGTCTCAGCCTGTAGTCTTCGACTCGTACTAAACGCTTAGGCGTCTTCGTTTTTAATCGGTCTATGCACGATAACTCGAAAGACTTGAGCAATTCTAAAACAAACTACTAAGCGCAAAAAAACTGCCAACCGAGTTTACATAAACTCAGTTGACAGTTCATTTTTGCTATTATCCAAAGTGTAATACGCCCATTGGTAAATAACTACCTAATAAAATAGTAAGAACGATAACAACAATTGTTGAAATAAGTAGTCCTTTACTGTTTTTGTTCTTTTTCTTCTTAATAATAGTAAGTTCCATAAGAACCAATACTGCTAATCCAAGAAGTAATTTAATACCATACAACATACCATTAATACCCATAGCTTGCATGAATACTACAAAACCAGAAATTAATGTTAATAGCATGAATAATCTTAAAACCATATGTACTGGTTTGTTTGTAACTTTCGCATAAACTACAAAGAATAAAATGATTGTTACTAACCAGCTAAATATATGGAAATGTATCATATTTAGTTCCCCCCAAATATTATTATTACTTTTCCATAAGCATTATAACATAAGAGGAACTGAATATAGTTGTTTTCACATGCAATTATTGTAAATTTATTTAGTTTTACTTATAAATGTTGTTAATGTTCCAATTCCATCAATCGTTACTTTAACTTCGTCACCTGGTTGTAAGAATTTCGGAGGATTCATTCCTGCTCCTACTCCTGATGGTGTACCTGTTGCGATAACGTCTCCTGGATGTAATGCTACATATTTAGAAATTTCAGCGATAAGTTCATCTATTTTAAGAATCATTTCGCTCGTATTACCATCTTGACGAATTTCATTGTTCACTTTTGTAACAATATTTACATTCTCAGGTAATGGTAATTCATCTTTCGTTACGATATATGGTCCCATTGGGCAACCGCCTGTTAATGATTTAGATAAGAATGCTTGATCTTGTTCTTTTTGAGCATTTCTATCTGTAATATCATTAATGATTGTATAACCATATACATAGTCTAATGCTAATCCACGTGGTATTTTTTCACCTGATTTACCAATGACAATTCCAAGTTCACCTTCATAATCTAATTTATCTGTAATATCTTGGTGATTTGGAATTTCAGCGTTATCTCCAGTTAAAGATGATGCTGCTTTAGTAAATACATATAATCTATTCACTTCATTATTTAATTCTTCAGCGTGTTTTTTATAATTTCTACCGAAAGCAATCACATTATTTGTTGGTGTTACTGGTGGTAAAAATTCAATGTCTTCAAAACTATATTTATAATCAGCTTTATCAGCAGATTCTTCTACATTAACAATAGCTTTACGTACAGCTTCTTGAAAATCGACATTTACATTTAATTGTAAACCTTCTAATAATGTTTTTGGATTGAAGCCATCTTCTCCATATTCTAGGAATATTTTACGTAAATCCCATACAGCTTCTTCTCTTTTTACTTTCACACCGTACGAAGTAATATCTTTATATTTAAAAGTTAAAAATTTCATCCACTCTGTCAGCTCCTTCTTGTTCTTGTGACCCATTATACCGAATTTTTTGATAAATCGCATTATTTTCAAACTATTATTTTAAATATGTTACTTTTCTCCAAATTTTTTCTAATGGACCTTGTTTAAATTTCTTTAAGTATAGGAAACTTAGGAAAAGTTGCACTAAATAAATCACAATGGCAATCGCGTAAATTGTAAGTACTGGTAATTTTCCATATAGGTTAAATCCTATTCCGTAAAAGATAAACATACATATGATACTTTGCGTGATATAAGTTGTAAGGCTTAGTTTACCGATAAATTGTAATGGTGTTAAAATTTTTCTAGCAGTTTGATCTTCACAAATTAAAACAAAGAAAATAATATAACTTATCGCGACTATTGGGCCACCTAACATTTGACTAATCAGTTGTGAAGTCGTTGAACCTTCTAATACAATTTGAATGATTTTAATGGCTAATCCTAAAATAAAGACAACAAGACCTATTACGATATAAAGATTTTTATGTTGTCGAATTTTGTTAAACCATTCAACTTGATGTGCATAAATTCCAAATAAAATGATAGGTAATATACTAAACGGCCCTACAAAAATGACATTTGATATATTCAAACCAAAGTATTTCAGATTAAATCCTATTATTGAAAGGTAATCTGTACTGGATAATATATTATTAACTCTCTCTAACTCTTGTAGTCCAACAAAATTTTCTAGTTTCGTGGCATCTTGAACCAACACCATTGGCAATATATAAAGCAATGCTAAAATGCCAAATCCAATTGTTAGTGCTACTAAAGAAAATTGCGGTTTCAATCTGACAAATATAATTGCGATAAATCCAAGTAAAGCATATGTCGCTAAAATATCACCATAAAAGATAAAAATGCCGTGTATCATACCAATAAGTAACAAGAAAAATAATCTTCTAATGATGATTGGATAATAATCGAGATTTTTTTCTAAACTATTTCGGTACATCATCGATAATCCATATCCAAATAAGAACGCAAATATAGGATAAAAAGATGCAATTATAAACAATGAACTGATTTTAAACAATGCACCATCTTGTTGCTGAAAATATTCAAATGGATTGATGACTTGATAAGGATACGCGAACGTCAATATATTCATCAATAAAATACCTAGCAAACTAAACCCTCTTAATGCATCGATACTAAATATTCTTTGTTTTGCCATTAATTATTCTCCTTGATATGTTTCGTTCCATATTGAAAGAAATATAAATATCCTTCAACCGGCTTTTGTAATATGGTTTCTAAAGTACTTTGATAATATTGCATTTGTACTTCATATTTTTTCTTCATTGATTCTGCTACTTCTTCTATTGATTTACCTCTACGAACGATAAATGCATCTGTTTTGTAATCAATGAATGAAACTTTATCACCTTCGATAAATATGCAGTCAATCATTCCTTGAATAATAGGCTTATTGTCACTGTCAGTAATATTGAATGATACCGTATCATCTATGTCGTTTTGACCTACTACAAATGGTACTTCTCGAAGTACTTCATCAGCATGAACTAACCTACTATATAAATCTGATTTCATAAATTCCACGATTAGATTTAACTGTAAATCTTCTAAAGCATCACTTGGTAAAATATCTTTTTCTACTAATGAATTAACAAGTTTAACTAATTGTTCCTCATTTAAACCACCATCTACTAAAGGTAAATGCTGCATAACGGCATGCATTAAAGTACCGATTTCATTACTTTCTCTTTTATTATTCGATAAAAATTTAGGACGATCATAAGACTTTGTACCAACTTGGTATTGTCTTACAATCTTGTAGTCTGTCCCTGCTTCTTCCGTTTCTCTTTGTCTTTTAATTTCTGAAACTGATTGTTTTGCAGCAATATTTAACAACGTTTTATTAGGATATTCATATGAAATGCGATTGAGTATGTCCTGCTTTTTATTAGATGGTTTGTAATTTAATAACGACGTCATCGTTGGTTGCTCATTGGCTGTTTCATCACTCTCTATCACTTCTTCATCTTTAATAATATTGATATTAAATGATTCATCTCTATTAGATTTAAACAAAATGGCGTTTGATAATCCGTAATTTTTCGATTTCGCGAGTATAGTCGAAATTAAATCAAATGGCGACTTCGCATTCACACGATATTCAGGATCGAGTATTTCAAACTTGTCTGATTGAACTAACCCTATATTATCCAACGCTTTATCATTTTTTACACGTCCAATTAAATATAAAGACTCTTTAGCTCTCGTTAAAGCAACGTAAATTAATCTCATTTCTTCAGAAATCATTTCTGTTTCATTGATATTTTTAAAAATAATAGACGCTATAGTTGGAAACGTAATTTCATTTTCAACATCAAAATACGACAACGCTAAACCGTAACGATTGTTCAAAATAACATGATTTCTTAAATCACCACGATTAAACATGCGTGAAATACCTGAATATATAACGAAAGGAAATTCTAGCCCTTTACTACTATGAATCGTCATCATTCTGACAACATCATCATTAGGCCCGATGACACTTTCTTGGCCAAAGTCTTGTCCTCTTTCAATAAGCTCATCTATAAATCTTATAAATTGGAAAATACCTCTTAAACTTGATGCTTCAAATTGAATCGCTTTATTAAGTAGTCCGTATAAGTTTTGTCTTCGTTGCACGCCACCTGTTAATCCACTGAAATATGAAATCAAATAATAATCATTGTAAATTTGATCAAGCAATTGCCAAACTGGTACAGACTTACTATAAGTTTGATATGATTTCAATTGGTTAAGAAACTGATTTAACTTTTCAACAAGTTGCGTATCCGCTTCTCTATGGTTAATATATTTTTGAATTGAATCGAAATAATATATTTCTTGTGGCGCTTTATTTCTAATTTCTGCTAATTCATCTTCTTTAAATTGGAATGCGATTGAGCGCATTAACCCTACTAAATACTTATCTTGCAAAGGATTATCGATCACTCTTAAAAATGATAGCATCAACCTAATTTCATTTTGTTCAAAGTAACCTTTTTTAGATTCCACATAAAAAGGCACATTCGCATTTTTAAACTCTTGTTGTAAATTTAAAGCATTGCCATAACTTCTTTCTAAAATCACGATATCTTTAAAAGTTGCTGGTCTATAAGACTTCGTTTTTCTGTCGTATACTCTTTTGTTTTCTAGTATGTCTTGCACTTTTTGAACGATATGTTTTGCTTCTAATAAGTTATTATCTTCTTCATCAAACGTTTCTTCAACGAGAATATCCATTTCTAGCGGTGTCTTTTGATCGTCATAATCCGCTCCATAATATAATTTCGCTTCATCATTATATTCAATTTCACCAACTGTTTCGTCCATCATATGTGAAAAAATATAATTCGTATTATGTAACACTTCTTTTCTAGATCTGAAGTTTTTTGATAAATCGATTACTTTACCAGTACCTTCACCTTGTGTGTTAAAGCGTTTATATTTTTCGATGAATAATTCAGGTTCTGCTTGTCTAAATTTATATATAGATTGTTTCACATCGCCAACCATAAACAAGTTGCCATCTGATTCATCGCCTCGTTTAATGCAACTTATAATGGCTTCTTGAACTCTATTCGTATCTTGATATTCATCAACCAGTATTTCATCAAAATGCTCACGGTATTGTAACGCAATTTCAGAAGGTTCTCCTTCATCATTCGTTAAAATTTGTAATGCTAAATGTTCATAATCTGAAAAATCGATAATGCGTTTGTCTTTTTTTAGCTTTCTAAAATATAAAATAATATCTTTCGTAATTCGAGCAAGCATATCTACTCTAGGGTGCATCAATTGCATATCTTGAATTAAATCTTCTCTTTGACGACTTAAATACCCTTCACTTAACGCTTTGAGATTATTTAAATAATCTGTATGATACCCTTTACCAAGCACTAATAATTGTTCGTCGCCTTCGTTTTCTTTTTTAATTTTCGCACTGTTTATAGGTATTTTTTTAGAAGGAAGATCTTGCTGAATGGAAGCCAAATCTTTAGAGCCATTCAATATTTGATCAATCCATACACGCTCTCCTTCTAAATAAGCCATATGTTTTTCAACATCTACTAAATGCTGGTAACAATCAATTGACTGATACAAAGCATTTTTTGCACTATTTAGCTTTCTATTAATTAATTCATCCATCATTTTAAAATATGGGTGTTCTTCACTAATATCTTTATACGGTTGATCAAGCGTATCTAACCAATCAAACGGCTTCGCATGTGCAATACTAAATCGATACAAATTCATTAAAGTGCTTCTTAACGGACTGTCTGAACGGTCATTGGATAAATGCTCAACTAATTCTAAAAATGCCTTATCATTCTTGTCATAATAAGCTTCTAAAGTATCGTCAATCGCTTGCTCTAAAAGTACGATTCCTTCAACTTCATTAGCTGTTCTAAAATTAGGATCTATATCAATCTCATCGTAATGAGCTTTTATTAATGATAAACAAAAGCTATGTAACGTTGATATTTGTGCTTGATGAATTTTTATTCTTTGAGACTTTAAATGTTCATCTTCAGGATGTTTTAAACTTTCTTGTTGAATTGCAGCGTTTACTCTCGCTTTCATTTCTCTAGCACTTGCATTCGTAAAAGTGACAACGAGTAATCTATTAACATCTTGTTGATTACGCATAATTTTTTGAATAATTCGTTCTACTAACACAGCCGTTTTACCGCTTCCTGCTGCCGCTGCTACTAGTGTGTCTTGACCTTCTGAATAGATTGCTTTCCATTGATCATCTGTCCATTGTGCGTCTGTAGGTTTTACTGGTAATGTCGTCATTCTTCCTCTTCCTCCTCTCTTAATATGTTTATAAGTTCATTTTTGCTTAAAGTGTGATCAATTTCTCTATATTGATGTGTATCTGTAATCGGATCAATATGACAAACAGATTTATATTCACAAAATTGGCACGGCAATTTCTTTTGATACCTCATTGGTGTCACTTCTGTATGACCATCCATAATTTGAGAAGCTGTATCGACAAAATTCTCTCTATTTTTTTGTATTAATTTATAAAATAAATCTTCATCTAATGCTTTACTATAACTCGTTAAATCACCATTATTCTTTCTTGCAACAGGTACAATATTTGATTTTAATTGGCTCGTTAAATTGCTATCTAGCGCATCAATGACCTCTGAGTTGTTATTGACGTAACCTTCCATTTTGAACTTTTCAATGGTTTGATTAAAAATCGTTTCTGCATCAGGTATTTCGCCCCACGTAGCCGCTTTAATTTCAGGCTCATGTACATGGAAGTATAATAACGCACCCGGTGACACTTCATCTTTCAGTTGTAATTTAGATTTATTTTGAAGGACGACATCTAAATATGTGAACATTTGCATTTGCATGCCATACATAACCTTTGTTAAATCCAATCCTGTTTCTGATGATTTATAGTCGATAATGGAAACGTAGTCTTGTTTTCTACCTTTATATACATCTAATCGGTCAATTTGTCCTCTTATTTGTATCGGTATATTGCGCTTTGTAGCTAAAGGTGTTGATTTCAATTCATACTTTGATGTTGCGCCAAAATTTAACTCAAATTGGTGTGCTTTAAATTTAGAATTTCCTGTTTGGTACTTCATCGCTTGTAACGTTGATTTAAGTATATTTTGAATTCTTAATTTTAAATAACGATAATGTGCCGTACGATGCAACACGTCAAACTGAATTTTAGGTAAACTTTCATCGATGGCTTCATTAATTAATTTCGTCATCGATTGAGCAGTTAATTTACTAAAGTCACCGTTTACTTCATCAGAAATGTATTTTAAAGTTTGGTGGAATATATTACCAATATCGACACTTTGAATTTGATATTTTGAACGTTCATTTAAGCGTAGTCCGTGTGATACATAATGTTTAAATGGACATTGATTATACGTTTCAAATCTAGAAACACTGGCATTAATTTTGTCTCCGTATAATTGTTCTGAGACCTCTGCATTCAGTTGAACTGTGTCATTTTCATAAGTTAATGCTGATGTTAAAAATTGAACTGTATGATCTAAATGATGGATATCTTGTACTGCATGAAAAGCATCTAACCATATATCATTTACTATTTCATCATTTAACCAATCATTTAAATGTTGGAATATGTGCATTTGACTTTGATGTTCATGTTCCATCAATTGAATTGGATCATTTTCAACGCTTGTTTTGAGAGACTCTATTTCTAAATTAGTAAATAGTGATTGGATTGTTTTTAGAAATGGGCTCATTTCTCTCACTTCTCCACCGTCTGACATTAAACTATACGTAAATACAACATCTTGTTTAGCTCTTGTCATCGCGATATAACAAACAAACGCTTCATCCATTTGTAAAATATCGCTCGTCGGACTTAATTCCAAACCACTTGTTTCGACAAGTTCTTTTTTCTCGTCATCTGTTAATAATAATATTTGATTAGAAACACTCGGCAGAACGCCATCATTCATACCTAATAAGAACACGACTTCTTTATTGTCTACTTTAGCTAAATCCATGTTACCTACTGTCACTTCATCTAGCGTTTGAGGAATCATTGAGAAGTTGAGTTCATCTAACCCTCTATCTAATATTTCTATATATTCATTAAGTGAAAGTGAAACGTCACCTAGTACTTCTACTAAATCATCAAATATTTTTATTGTGCCTTGCCAAACTTGGTCGATTTGTTCCGCTTCTTCAAATTTATGTTTAATTTCTAATTCGTCTCTCATCGTCATAAGATGTGTCGGTAACTCAAATCTCTCAATAACGTCGTACAATCTAACAGTAAATGCTTCTACCGTATTGCTTTCAGATAAAGCTTTATTTAATATGTCTACTTGATTTACGACGTAATCTTTCAATTGAATAACACGTTGTATCGTTCTTTTATCTTCTTCTAAAAATTTATTATCTTCTTTTTTAAATGCTTTTTTCCCTAACTTTTCAAAAGATTCTACTGTGAAAAATTCAGGATTCGTCCATCTCTTACCTGATATACCTCTTTCAAATGCATAGTTCTCCAAAATATCTATTAAATATGATGCATTTGGAATATGACTTGTAAGTATCCCTGTCTTTAACATTCTCATAACCGGTTCGAATTTCCATCCAGTTTGAATAACTTCTAACATTGATCTTAAACATTCAATAAATGGATGATATGCCATTTTCTTTTTAGCGTCGTGATTGTATGCAATATCAAAGTGAGGCAATACCGTTTCAATCAACTGCTCGTAACTTGGGTCACGATATAATATCGCAAAATCTTTAAATGCCTTATTCTCTTCTCTAGAACGTCTCAATATTTCACGCGCGATAAATTGTACTTCTTCACGCATATTCGACGTTTCTACAATACTTAAAGATTGATTGTCTTTTTGATTTGGGAGTAATGCATCAAACTCGCTTTCTAAATGTTTTAAGTCTGGTTGATTGCTAAAACGTTCTTGATTTGTAAAATGGTTATTGTTAATCGTTATGTTTAAATCTTTTGCGATATTTTCAATATGGCTCAACGTTTCAGAAGTTTTTCTAAACAAGCTAAAAGGATCTTTACTGCCATCTGTCGTTAAACCAATCGTCACAGAACGGCTATGTTTAACAAGTGTTTCGATTACTTTATATTCTAATGTTGAAAAGTTATGGAAACCATCAATGTATATATCAGCTTGTTTGATATAATCTGAATCAGGTATTTTGTCTATTAATTTGTATAAAACATCTTCAGCTTGTACATAACGACCTTCAAGTTGCGCTTCTAACGCTTTATAGATTGTTTCAATATCTCCTAATTTGTCTTTCATTCTTTTAGATATCGATTCATTGGATTCTAAATAATGTTGAATATCTTCTGGTGTAACGTTATATTTCTTGAAGTCTTTTATTTCATTCATCATTTTGTGGCTAAAGCCATAATGTTGAATAGTAGATTGATATAAGTTCAATTCTTGTTTATGTGTATGTAATAAATGATAGGTCAACATAGCTAATGCTTCATCAGAAATTTGTTGTTCTATTAAGCCGCCTTCTTCACTTAATACTCTCCAACTTAATCTTTCAAATCCAAATACCGATGTTCGAATACTGCCTTTTAATTTTGGATTGCGGACAAATGCTTGTTCGTATTGAAAAGTATTTTGTGTTGGCGTTAAAAATATGATCGGATGTCCTAATGGATTATCTATCATTGCCTCAGTCATTTGTTGAATCATTTGACTTGTTTTCCCGGTACCGCTTCGACCAGTCCATACATTTAATTGCATTAACGTGACCTCCCCTTTTTTTACTTCTAATAGATATATTTTAACATAAAAAGAACACCTCACTTAAATCATATAAGCAAGGTGTTCATATTTAAAATTTTAATTTGAAGCTGGATCAAAATTGTAATGGAATTGGTTTATAGGCCAGAATCTTAATGCCACTTCACCTACAATTTTATCTTCTTTGATAAGACCGAATGAACGGCTATCTTTACTTACTTCACGGTTATCTCCTAATACGAGGTATTCGCCTTTAGGTATTTTATTTGTACCGTTTGAATTAGGAAGTTCTTTCGTTTGGAAATTCTCAGTTAGTAAGTCACGTGATTTATTTATTTTATTTGGTTTCAAATACTCTTCAGGTACTTTCTTACCATTAACATAAAGTTGATCATTTTCATATTTAACTGTGTCTCCAGGTTTACCTATAACACGTTTTACATAGTCATCATTAGCATTAGCATGGAACACGAGTACATCTCCATTGTCTATATTTCCGACTTTATAACCAATTTTGTTAACGATCACTTTCTCACTGTTCTTTAAAGTTGGGTACATAGAGTCCCCAGATACTGTGTAAGTTTGGAACAAGAACTTTTGTATTAAAAGTACACATACAACAGCTACTGCAATTGCCACAACCCACTCTAATAATTCTTTTTTCAAAAGAGCCACCTCATTATTGTTATTTATCGAAATTTATATCTATTTGGTCAAATGGGAAATATCTTAAATTGACCTTTCCAACAATGTCTTTCTCATGTACAAATCCGATTTCTCTTGAATCTCTACTATTGTTACGATTATCACCTAAAACTAAATATTCACCGTTAGGAATGACATCGCTTTTAGAACCTTGAATCGTTCTAGAACTAAAATCTGAAGTTGTTTCATTTTCTTTCAAATAACTTTCTTTCACTTGAGTACCATTAATATACAATTTATTATTTTTCATTTCAACAGAGTCGCCTGGTAATCCGATAACCCTTTTGATAAAGTCATGATCTTTATTCGCATGAAAAACAATAACATCTCCATTATCTATCTGTCCAAAGTTCTTAACAAGTTTATTAACAATCACTCTGTCTTTATCTTGAAAAGTTGGTTTCATAGAATCTCCATCTACAACATAACCTATAAACAGAAATGTTCTTACAACAAATAATAAGAGTAATGCTATTAAAATTGCAATGAACCATTCAAATATTTTTTTCATAATTAACTCCTATTTTTTAAGCGACTATCGAAGTATTTTTCTAACGCTTTACCAACTAACCATAGCACAAAGATAATCACGATTACTATTATACTCTTTTTAGGACTTGCAAAAAAGGAATTTATATCTGCACCAATAAAACTCAATGTAAATATCATAATAGCTTTTGATAAAACCAATGCGAGTAAATAAACTTGCTTCCTAATATTTGAAAATGCACTCACCATATTTACTAAAGCACCCGGCGTAAACGGAAAACATAATAAAATAAATAGCGGACCAAAACCATGCTCATCAATCCAATTAATGAACTTCACAACTTTCGGCTGTTCGACCACTTTTTTCATGAACGGTTTTTTAGAAATCAACCTTAATATGATAAATACAAGATAACTTCCGGAAACAGTACCAGCCCACGATAAAAGAAATCCAAAAAATAGTCCGTATGCATTCACATTTGCAAAAACAAATAAAATAATTGGTAAAAACGGAATAAACGCTTCAACAAAAGGTAGTAAAAATGCTATAAATATCCCGAACGATCTAAATGTTTCAATTAAATTCGTAATATTCTCTTCACTAAACCAATTTATAATATCTTGATATACCATGTAACGCAACATCCTTCTGAAATTTATACTTATTATACCTATAAACTAGTCATTATAAAAGTAAATTGACATCATACAATAGTCGTAGATACTATGTTAGAAGAATTTTAGGATGGGTTGGATATATAAAGTATCGAGTTTATGTTTATGTGTGTTTTCGGGCCACTAATTTATTTTTGTGGTCCGTATTTCGCGTTTTCGGGCCGGTAATTTTATTTATCGGCCTGTATTTTTGTTTTTCGGTCCGGTAATTTTATTTATCGGCCTGTATTTCTGTTTTTCAGTCCGATAATTTTATTTATCGGACCGTATTTTTGTTTTTCAGTCCGATAATTTTATTTATCGGACCGTATTTCTCTTTTTCGGTCCGGTAATTTTATTTATCGGCCTGTATTTCTGTTTTTCGGTCCGGTAATTTTTTTTATCGGCCTGTATTTCTGTTTTTCGGTCCGATAATTTTATTTATCGGCCTGTATTTCTGTTTTTCAGTCCGGTAATTTTATTTATCGGCCTGTATTTCTGTTTTTCAGTCCGATAATTTTATTTATCGGCCTGTATTTTTGTTTTTCAGTCCGGTAATTTTATTTATCGGCCTGTATTTTTGTTTTTCAGTCCGGTAATTTTATTTATCGGCCTGTATTTCTGTTTTTCAGTCCGGTAATTTTATTTATCGGCCTGTATTTCTGTTTTTCAGTCCGGTAATTTTATTTATCAGACCGTATTTTATTCTTACCACCTGTATAAATATATTTAGTACTTTTACATTTACCGATTCTTTGGAAATAGCCATATAGTATTCTCTTAAGTGCACTGTTTGATACACCGGTCCACTTCTCCGCTTCTCCTATTGAAAATGGTGCTTCTTTCAATAAGTATAATTCCTTTAAAGCATGTATTATAAGATCATTTCGCAAATGGACACTGTTGCATCGTGCGCATGTTATATATTTACGTACGTTATACATGTTTTCTGGATTCATGATTTTGTGACAATTGGTACATCTTATACCACCGCGGACTTTAGAAAATTCTACTTTCTCAAAATATTTGTGACTTGTTAAAAATGGTTGGTGTAAAGACTGCAACTTTTCATATATTCGTTTATTTTCTTCATATTTAAAGTTATCTGATAACATATCTTTCAATTTGTATAATTCACTGACCAATAATATATTCACTCTTTTTCTTAAGTCACCGTGTAAAGTAAAAGTCGGATTAATAAACACGATATAGCTTTTTACTTTTCTATTTATTTTGTATTGCTTAACGATTTTCTTCAGCGCTTCATTGGACACTTCGAATTGATTCAACAAATCTTTAGCGACATAACCTGAACTTCTGTAAAGTTTATGATTTTCATAATAATAATCTCCAGTAAAATTCTTAACCTCAAACTGTATAATTTCTTCATCGGTAACCACCAAAACATCATACTGAATTTGATTACTATTTTTCAATTGTAAGTCGTGTATCCACCAAGCTACTTCAAAAGTATTCAATATTCTCGAAAATTTTTCCTCTCCTTCATAACCTTGTTTTAATAAATTGTATTGTTCTTCTAATTGTTCAGAGATCGTTTCTGTTCTATCTCTTAACGCCTCAACATAGTCGATTAATATCGGCTTATGCAAATTCATAAAAAATTCACCTCATTTTTTCAAATTTTTCACAGCAAAACAAAAAAAGCCTCCCGAAAATCATTTCGGAGGCTTTTTTTCGCATTTCATATCATATTATAGTCTTTCTTCTAGTTCTTTTTTCAAATCTTCAAATCCTGGTTTACCAAGTAATGCAAACATATTTTGTTTGTATGCTTCTACACCTGGTTGGTTAAATGGATTAACACCCAATAAGTAACCGCTCATGGCACATGCTAATTCGAAGAAATATACAACATATCCGAATGTATATGCATCTAATTGAGGAACTTTAACGATTAAATTAGGAACACCGCCATCAGTGTGTGCTAATAGTGTACCTTGGAATGCTTTCGTATTTACGAAATCAACTGTTTCTCCTGCTAAGAAGTTTAAACCATCTAAATCGTCTTTATCTTCTTCTATAGTAATGTCGTGTTTTGGTTTTTCAACTTTTACAACTGTTTCGAATAAGAAACGACGTCCTTCTTGAACGTATTGTCCAAGTGAATGTAAATCAGATGTGAAGTTAGCACTTGATGGATAAATACCTTTGTAGTCTTTACCTTCTGATTCACCGAATAATTGTTTCCACCATTCGCTAAAGTATTGTAATGCTGGTTCGTAGTTGATTAACATTTCTGTTGAATAACCTTTAGCATAAAGTATGTTACGAATAGCTGCATATTGATATGCAATATTTTCTTCTAATTCTGATGAAGATAAATCTTCTCTTGCTGCAGCTGCACCGTTCATCATTTCTTGAATATCAATACCACTTGCAGCTATTGGTAATAAACCTACTGCAGTTAATACTGAATATCTTCCGCCAACATCGTCAGGCACTACAAATGTTTCATAGCCTTCTCCTGTCGCTAAATCTTTTAAAGCACCTTTTTCTTTGTCAGTAGTAGCAAAAATACGTTTCTTCGCTTCATCTTTACCGTATTTTTCTTCTAAAATTTTCTTAAATATTCTAAAAGCAACTGCTGGTTCTGTAGTCGTACCAGATTTAGAAATAACGTTAATAGAGAAATCTTTTCCATCTATATAATCAATTAAATCGTGTACATAAGATGATGATAAGTGATGTCCTACAAATATGATTTGTGGATTTTCACCTTTTTCATAATTCGCAAAAGTAGAATTCAACATTTCAACTGCTGCTCTAGCACCTAAATATGAACCACCAATACCAATTACTAACAATACTTCAGATTGTTCTTTTATACGTTTTGAAGCTTTTTGAATTCTATCAAATTCTTCTTTGTCATAGTCTACAGGTAAATCAACCCATCCTAGATAATCACTACCTGCACCAGTTTTTTCGTGTATAACATGATGTATATTTTTCACTAAATCGCGTGATTGATCTAATTCATGTTCACCGAAAAATGTTAAAGCTTTCTTATAATCGAATTGAATATGTGTCATAGTGTCCTCCTATTAAAATCTTATTCATTATTAACAACGACTTCATTTTACTCTAGTTTTCATAGGCTTTCAATTGAAATGCAATGCCATGCACATAAATGCATATTTATTTAAAATAACTATTGAAAATGCAAAATCGATGTGTTAATGTATACGTATCGATTAAATATACAGAATATTAAATATTAATACAAAAAGCGAGGTTTTTAGTTATGTCTAACAAAGTTGTTTTAGCTTACTCAGGTGGATTAGATACGAGTGTAGCGGTAAAGTGGTTAATTGAAAAAGGGTATACAGTAGTCGCGTGTTGTTTAGATGTTGGCGAAGGTAAAGATTTAGCGCTTGTTAAACAGAAAGCATTAGATATGGGTGTTGAAAAATCTTACGTGATTGATGCTACGAAAGAATTCAGTGAAGATTATGTAGGATATGCAATAAAAGGAAACACAATGTATGAAGGTACTTATCCTTTAGTATCAGCATTAAGTAGACCTTTAATTTCTAAAAAATTAGTTGAAATTGCTTTAGAAGAAGATGCAATTGCAATCGCTCATGGTTGTACTGGTAAAGGTAATGACCAAGTACGTTTTGAAGTAGCAATTAAAGCTTTAGCTCCACATATCGATGTAATCGCGCCTGTTCGTGAGTGGTCTTGGAGTCGTGAAGAAGAAATTGATTATGCAAAAAAACATAACATTCCAATTCCAATTAATTTAGATTCTCCTTATTCAATTGACCAAAATTTATGGGGTCGTAGTAATGAATGTGGCATATTGGAAGATCCATTTGCAGCGCCACCAGAAGATGCATTTGATTTAACTAATCCAATAGAAGAAACGCCAGATAAAGCTGAAGAACTTGAAATTGTATTTGAGAAAGGTTTACCAATCTCAATTAATAATAAAGTTTATCCTTTAGACGAACTAATTTTAAAATTAAATGAAGTTGCTGGTTTGCATGGTATCGGTAGAATTGATCATGTTGAGAACCGTCTTGTAGGTATTAAATCTCGTGAAGTTTATGAAACACCAGGAGCAAAAGTTATCATGGAAGCACATAAAGCTTTAGAGACGATTACTTTAACAAAAGACGTTGCACACTTTAAACCAGTTATTGAAAAACAATTATCTGAACAAATTTATAACGGTTTATGGTTCTCTCCTTTAACAGAAAGCTTAAAACAATTTATTGATTCAACACAAACTCAAGTTACAGGTACAGTACGTGTTAAATTATTTAAAGGAAACGTTATTGTTAATGGACGTAAATCTCCATATAGTCTATATAATGAAGCACTTGCAACATATACGAAAGAAGATGCATTCAATCAAGAAGCTGCAGTTGGATTCATCGAAATATTCGGTTTACCTACTAAAGTAAAAGCATTATTAGAAACTGAGGGTGTTTTAAAATGACAAAAAAAGCATGGGGAGGCAGATTTGAATCTAATCCTGAAGCATGGGTAGACGCGTTTAATGCGTCTATCCATTTTGATAAAAACTTAATTGACCAAGATATACAGGGTAGTATTGCCCATGCGACAATGCTTGCAGAACAAAATATCATCAAAAAAGATGAATCAGAACAAATTATTCAAGGTTTAAAAGACATTCAACAAGATTACTACAACGACAAACTTGAACTTACTGAATCATTAGAAGATATTCACCTCAACATAGAACATGCATTAATTCAAAAAATTGGTCAAGTCGGTGGTAAATTGCATACTGGCAGAAGTAGAAACGACCAAGTTGCAACGGATATGCATTTATATACAAAACAACACGTAAATGAAATTATAGAACTAGTGGCGTCTTTACAAAGTGCTATTGTTGATATAGCTAGCGAACATATTCATACAATTATGCCTGGATATACACATTTACAAAGAGCCCAACCTATTTCATTTGCACATCATATTATGACTTATTTCTGGATGTTAGAAAGAGATAAATCAAGATTTAATGATAGCATTAAACGTATTGATATGAGCCCTCTTGGTGCAGCAGCTTTAAGTGGCACAACACATAATATTGACCGTCACCGTACACAAGAGCTATTAGATTTCGCTAATCTATATGAGAATAGTTTAGATGCTGTTAGTGATCGTGATTATATAGTAGAAACTTTGCATAATATCTCTTTAACGATGGTACATCTATCTAGATTTTCTGAAGAAATTATATTTTGGTCAAGTAGCGAAGCGAATTTTGTTACCCTTTCAGATAGCTTTTCAACTGGATCTTCTATTATGCCTCAAAAGAAAAACCCAGACATGGCAGAGCTTATAAGAGGTAAAGTTGGACGAACTACTGGAAATTTAATGAGTATGTTAATGACATTAAAAGGTCTTCCTTTAGCTTACAACAAAGATATGCAAGAAGATAAAGAAGGATTATTTGATGCAATTCATACTATTAAAGGTTCGTTGCGTATATTTGAAGGCATGATTACGACAATGGAAGTAAATAAAGAACGTTTGCATGAAACTGTACATCAAGACTTTTCAAATGCTACAGAACTTGCAGATTACTTAGTAGAATTAAATATTCCATTTAGAGAAGCACATGAAATCGTTGGAAAAATTGTTTTATGGTGTATTCAAAATGAAAAATATTTATTAGACGTCCCTCTTGAACAATACAAGTCATATCACGACAAAATTGATTCAAACGTCTTTGAATATTTAAAACCAGAAAATTGCTTAAAACGTAGAAAAAGTTACGGTTCTACCGGTCAAGAATCTGTAGAACATCAAATTAATGTAGCAAAACAATTATTATAAAAACAACACACTTAAAAACCTCATAAAAAATAAACCTCCCACAAATTGTGGGAGGTTTATTTGAGCTTTAATATTATGCCCAACCTCTATATCTAGCTGCTTCTGCTGTACGTTTAATACCTACAATATATGCAGCTAAACGCATATCAATTTTTCTATTTTCTGCTAAGTTATAAATTGTATCGAAAGCTTTAACTAGCTTTTCACGTAATTTTTCATTTACTTCTTCTTCAGTCCAATAATAACCTTGGTTATTTTGTACCCATTCGAAGTAAGAAACTGTTACGCCACCAGCACTTGCTAAAACGTCTGGTACTAATAAAATACCGCGTTCGCTTAGGATTTTAGTTGCTGCCATTGTAGTTGGACCGTTAGCCGCTTCTACAACAATATCAGCTTTAATATCATGCGCATTCTCTTCAGTAATTTGATTTGAAATAGCTGCTGGAACTAAGATATCACAGTCAATTTCAAATAATTCTTTATTAGAAATCGTTTCATCAAATAAATTTGTAACTGTACCAAAGCTATCACGACGATCTAATAAATAATCAATATCTAAACCTTCAGGATCATGTAAAGCACCGTAAGCATCTGAAATACCTACTACTTTAGCGCCTTGGTCATATAAGAATTTAGCTAAGAAACTTCCCGCATTACCGAAACCTTGGATAACAACTCTTGCACCTTCGATTGTTTTGCCACGTCTTTTTGCTGCTTGTTCAATTGCGATTACAACACCTAAAGCAGTTGAACGATCTCTACCTTGAGAACCACCTAAAACGATTGGTTTACCTGTAATGAAACCTGGTGAGTTAAATGCATCCATTTGACTGTACTCATCCATCATCCATGCCATGATTTGAGAGTTCGTGAATACATCTGGAGCTGGGATATCTTTTGTTGGCCCTACAATTTGAGAAATTGCGCGAACATAACCACGAGATAATCTTTCAACTTCATGAATACTCATTTGTCTTGGGTCACAAACTATACCACCTTTACCACCACCGTATGGTAAGTCAACGATTCCACATTTTAAAGTCATCCACATTGATAAAGCTGTAACTTCTTCAACGTCAACATCTGGGTGGAAACGTACGCCACCTTTAGTTGGTCCAACTGCATCATTATGTTGTGCACGATATCCAGTAAATGTCTTAACTGAACCGTCATCCATTCTAACTGGAATACGTACTGTTAATAACCTCATTGGTTCCTTAATTAAATCATACATCCCCTCATCAAAACCTAATTTATTAAGGGCTTCACCAATGATTTCTTGTGTCGATGATACTAAATTTAAATTTTCGCTCATGATCCTCTTCGCCTCTTTTTTAAATACTTTTAATCTCTAAATAATTGTAACATAATTGATTATTTTTAAAAGGTTTAAAACCATCTTTTGTAAACGTTAACAGTAATTTTATTTAAAAACAGCCTTGACTTGATCAATTGCCCAATCTAAATCTTTTTTGTCGATGATAAGTGGCGGCGCAAAACGGATTACAGTATCATGTGTTTCTTTACATAATAATCCTAGTTCTTTTAATTTTTCACAATATGGTCTTGCGTTTTCAGTTAATTCAATTCCGATAAATAATCCTTTACCTCTTACTTCTTTGATGGCAGGATGATCGATTTTCTTTAATTCTTCTTTAAAGTAGTTACCTAATTCTAATGAACGTTCTGGTAACTTTTCATCTATTAAAACGTCTAACGCTGCTATTGAAACGGCACTTGCTAATGGGTTACCACCAAAAGTAGAACCATGTGAGCCTGGGTTGAACACTTCTAATATTTCTTTATCTCCAACGATACAAGAAATAGGGAATACGCCCCCACCAAGTGCTTTACCTAAAATGTACATATCAGGTTTAACATTATCCCAGTCAGTAGCAAACATTTTACCAGTTCTACCTAATCCTGCTTGTATTTCATCTGCAATAAATAATACGTTATGCTCATCGCAAATTTCTCTAATTTCTTTTAAGTAGCCATCTGCAGGAACATTAATTCCCGCTTCACCTTGAATAGGTTCAATAAGTATAGCTGCTGTGTTTGGTGTGATTGCTGCTTTTATTTGTTCTATATCGCCAAAATCAACAAGCTTAAATCCACCTAATAAAGGTCCATAACCTCTTTGGTATTCTTTTTCAGATGATAGTGAAACAGCTGCCATCGTACGACCATGGAAATTACCATTCATCGCTATAATTTCAGCTTTATTATCTTCTACACCTTTAACATCATAAGACCAACGTCTAGCAGCTTTTATAGCAGTTTCTACCGCTTCAGCACCAGTGTTCATTGGTAATACCATTTCTTTACCTGCTAGTTTACATATTTTTTCATACCAAGGACCTAATTGGTCACTGTGGAAAGCACGTGAAGTTAATGTAACACGGTCAGCCTGATCTTTTAATGCTTGGATAATTTTAGGATGACGATGCCCTTGATTAACTGCTGAATAAGCAGATAACATATCTAAATAACGATTACCTTCCGGATCTTTCACCCAGATACCTTCTGCTTCTGAAATAACAATTGGTAACGGCAAATAGTTTGGAGCACCAAATGTATTCGTTTGTTCAATAATTTCTTGTGACTTTGTCATATTAAATCTCCTCCCATTAAAACAGTAGAGCACGGAATCGCCCTACTGTATTTTAAATATTCCAAATTTTATTATAACATTTCTGAAGTAGTACGTCCTTGTAAGTGAAGAACTAAATAATCTGGACCGCCTGCTTTTGAATCTGTTCCAGACATTTTAAATCCTCCAAATGGTTGATAGCCTACGATTGCGCCAGTACATCCTCTGTTAAAATATAAATTCCCAACTAAGAAATTACGACGTGCTTTTTCTAATTTTTCTCTATTATTTGAAATAACACCACCAGTTAATCCATATTCTGTGTCATTTGCAAACTCGATAGCTTCATCAAAATCTTTAGCTTTACTAAATCCAACTACAGGTCCAAAGATTTCTTCTTGCATCACTCTATCATCGTGTTTCAAATCTGCAATGACTGTAGGATTTACAAAATGACCTTTTTCTTCATTAGTAGTACCACCTGCAACAATTCGTCCTTCTTTTTTACCAATTTCAATATATTTTTTAATTTTATTTAATGAATTTTCATCAATAACTGGTCCCATGTAATTAGCATGATCAGTTGAATCACCGACAGTTAATCGTTCAGTTCTTTCAACAACTTTTTCTAATAAAGTATCGTAAATATCTTCAACTGCAATTACGCGTGAACATGCTGAACATTTTTGACCAGAAAAACCAAATGCAGATTGTACAATTGAATCAGCCGCTAAATCTAAATCCCCTTCTGAATCAACTATAATCGTGTCTTTACCGCCCATCTCAGCAATTACACGTTTTAAATGTGTTTGTCCTTTATGTACTTTTGCAGCTCTTTCATAAATAGAAACACCTACATCGCGTGAACCAGTAAATGAAATTAAAGCTGTATCTTTATGATCTATTAAATAATCACCGATTTCACTAGATGAACCTGGAATATAGTTAACTACCCCTTTTGGTAATCCAGCTTCTTCAAGTACTTCCATAAACTTATAAGCTATTACAGGTGTCTTAGAAGATGGCTTTAATAATACTGTATTCCCCGTTACTACAGGAGCTACAGTCGTACCAGCCATAATTGCAAACGCAAAGTTCCAAGGTGAGATAACGACACTCACACCAACCGGTAAATAATTATATTTATTATATTCTCCAGGACGACTTTCAACTTTTTTGCCATCTTTTAATTCAAGCATTTGACGTGCATAGTATTCCATAAAGTCTATAGCTTCAGCAGTATCAGCATCTGCCTCTTTCCATGGTTTACCACCTTCTTTAGAAAGTAATGCAGAGAATTCATGCTTACGGCGTCTTGTAATTGCAGCCGCTCTAAATAAAACGTCCGCTCTTACACTTGGATCCGTATCTTTCCAAGTTTTGAAAGCTTCTTTCGCTGCTTCCATTGCTTTTTCAGCATGTTCTTTACTCGCTTTAGAAACTAGCCCAACTGTTTCTTCAATATTAGAAGGATTATACGAACGCGTTTTATCTTCAGTAAAAATTCTTTCCCCTCCAACGATAATTGGATACTCTTTACCTAAATAACCTTCAACAGTTTTTAGCCCTTCTAAATAAGCTGCTTTATTCTCTTCTTTCGTAAAATCAGTAAATGGTTCATGTTTGTATGGAATCATTTAAGTAACCTCCCTATGTTTATGAGGGGTAAAAAAAGAAACCCCTTACATTCCTATAATGACACACTTTTATAGATTACTTCAAGCAATTTTTTTACAAAAATGGTAGATAATTTTTTGTTGTAAATTTACTTGAAATAAATATACAAAAAGACGATTAAATGTACATTTAATCGTCCCAAAATATTGAATGTGATAGATAAATTTTGGTAGTTAAAAATCTCTAACGGTCACAATTCCGAATAATGCTCGTTAGAATGCTGTAACGGTCAGAATTCCGAATAATGCTCGTTAGAATGCGCTAAGGAGCAGAATTCCGAATAATGGTCGTTAGAATCCGCTAACGGTCAGAATTCCGAATAATGGTCGTTAAAACTGGCTAACGGTCAGAATTCCGAATAATGGTCGTTAGAACCGGCTAACGGTCAGAATTCCGAATAATGGTCGTTAGAACTCTCTAACGGTCAGAATTCTGAATAATGGTCGTTAGAATCCGCTAAGGAGCATTATTCCGAGAAATGCTCGTTAGAACTCTCTAAGGAGCACAATTCCGAGAAATGCTCGTTAGAACTCTCTAAGGAGCAGAATTCCGAGAAATGCTCGTTAGAACCCGCTAAGGAGCACAATTCCGAATAATGGTCGTTAGAACCCCACAACACCAACAGCCACCTTCATTTTCTCCATAGAAAAAGACGATTAAATTTTGATTTAATCGTCTTCTAAATGCTTATTTGATTGGTCAATCCATTTAGGTAACCTTTCTTCTAAAGGTTGAAACCCGTATCGTTCAGTCTCACGTATTTCATCTAATACTGAACGTTTTTCTTTCTTACGTTCTTGTCTTTTGAAATATTCATTTTCTTTAAGTGACAAATTTAATTTACCATCCGATTCGACCTTAATCACTTTAGCTTTGACAACTTGTCCCACATTTAAAAATTGGTTAAGATTATGAACATAGTCATTCATCACTTCTGAAATATGAATGAGACCTTCTACGTGATCAGGGGTTTCAACAAAGGCACCATACGGCTGTATGCCGGTCACTTTGACTTTTACAAACTGACCAACTTTATATTGTTTTCTCACTTTTAGAAAACCCCTTGTACTTATAGTTATTAACTCTTTCATCATAGCACAGTTATTTTTAATAAACCATAAATTAGATATATAATTCAGAAAATACAATGGCTGGCTTTTCGAAACAAAAAGAGACCCCTTTGAATAAAACTTTTCATAGGGGTCTCTTTTTTAATATGCTCGAACGACATCGTCCGTCTTTATAATTATAAGTTTATATTTCACAACTACTTTATAATGCAGTTGCTTTAATAGCCATTTATCTATATCTTCTATTTCGTGGACTGCATCCATACATTCATATACTTCATTATCTCCCAGTGATTAATCATCAAAGTTCAGTGCGTTACAATCATATAATGCCATATTCACTTCGTTATTTTTCACTTTTTTTCTCCTCTTGCTCTAAGTGATTCATCACTTCTTTTTCAAATGACTTCATCTTTTCTTCGTCTTTTTTAGATTTTTTACGAAACAATGTAAATACAATGTAAGCTAAAATCATAAATAATAACAACGTAGCAACAGCAGGAATATATTCTAATTTGTTATCTGGAAAATAAAGAAACTCCATCATAATCCGACCACTCTCCTAGCAATTAGATTATAACAAAGTTTCAGTAGTATATATGCTTTTTTTATGACAATTGAATGTCGATTTATTTAATGATTTCAACCGTTTCGATTACTACGTCTTCAACTGGTTTATCATTTGCTCCAACTTTAACATTAGCAATTTCTTCTAAAATATCTTCACCTTTAACGATGTGTCCGAATACTGAATGTTTTTGATCTAACCAAGGTGTACCACCTTTTTCAGCATAACGATCAATGATTTCTTCAGGCCAACCACCATCTTTAAGTTGAGATAACATGTTTGCTGGTACTTCTTTCATTTGTACGATGAAAAATTGAGAGCCATTTGTGTTTGGTCCTGCATTAGCCATTGATAATGCGCCGTATAAATTGAAAGCTTGTAATGAAAATTCATCTTCAAAAGCACTTCCGTAAATACTTTCTCCACCCATACCTGTACCAGTTGGGTCTCCACCTTGTACCATGAAATCATTTATAACTCTATGGAAAATAATGCCGTCATAATATTTTTTCTCTGCTAATCCAATAAAGTTTTCAACAGTTTTTGGTGCTAATTCAGGAAACAATTTGAATGTCATGTTACCTTTCGTTGTTTTAATTTCTACAACACGTTCGTTTTCTAATATTTCATTTGTTAATTGAGGATAGTTAGTCATTTATATATCTCCATTCATGTTAAAATAATTACAACATGGTTATCATAACATAATTTTATAGAAAGGGGATATCGTCATGGTCTATCAATTTCCACATAAAACCGGACAATATGTAGTAGAAGTAATTGAAGAAAAAGGTGATCAATTGCTCGTAAAAGTTTTAGCTGTCATCAAGCACCCTCGTCAAGGAGATTTGCATAATCCAAATGAAGTTGAAAATATTTTTTTCCATGAAAGAAAAGCACTAAGTCAATTTGAAAAAAGGTACACGACAGAACAATTTTTAAAGCCATATGAATCAGAAGTTCCAAATTATATCGAATCATTAAAAAACGCTTTAAATGAACTAGAAAATAAAATGATAACAAAAAATAATGCATACAGTGCTCAAGCTTTAAAATGCATTGAACAATTAAAAGTTGATTATTCGAGACAATATAAAGTAGATTTTTAACTTTTTTTAAGAAAAATCCAAAAGATTTTTGACCGGTTTCTTCATATTTAATAATTAACCTAAAAATTCTGAATAATCGTCCCTTCGGTATTTTCAAGCTTTAAGATTATTGTGTATAATGGTAGTTAAGTATTTTTTTGGAAGGAGGTTATTAAATGAGTTTGATGCATATTATGATTTTATTGCCTTTAATTTTTGCAATTATCATTCCAATTTTGTATAGATTTTATAAAGGTATTCATCTAGGATGGTTTGTTCTACCGATACCCATTATTATTTTTAGTTATTTTATGTCATACATAAATGTTCCTGATTCGGAAAAACCATTTATTGTTATATGGGAATTCATGCCTAGATTAGGAATGAATTTTGCAGTTCATTTAGATGGATTAAGTTTATTATTTGCGTCACTAATTACGGGCATTGGTGCGCTAGTCGTACTTTATTCCATTACATATTTAAGTAAAAGTGAATCATTAGGCAATTTCTATTGTTACTTATTAATGTTTATGGGTGCGATGTTAGGTGTTGTTTTATCAGATAATTTACTTATGCTTTATTTATTTTGGGAACTAACGTCAATCTCAAGTTTCTTGTTAATCGCTTATTGGCGTCATAAACAATCATCTATTTATGGCGCTCAAAAATCTTTATTAATCACTGTATTTGGTGGATTAATGTTATTAGGTGGATTTATTTGCTTGTCATTAGCTGGTAACTCTTGGAGCATTACTTCGCTCATTCAAAATGCTGACACGATTCAATCATCACCATTTTTCGTATTTGCAATGATACTGATTATAATTGGTGCAATGACGAAATCGGCTCAGTTTCCTTTTCATATTTGGTTACCAGATGCGATGGAAGCACCTACGCCAGTTAGTGCGTATTTACATTCAGCAACTATGGTTAAGGCAGGTATTTATTTAATCGCTAGAACGACACCTATTTTTGCTATTAATGGTGGTTTTGTTTGGACTGTAACAGCGGTTGGTTTAGTAACATTAATTTGGGCTTCCTTTAACGCCGTGAAACAGCAAGATTTAAAAGGTATATTAGCCTTTTCAACGGTTTCACAACTCGGCATGATTATGTCGATGCTAGGAATTGGTGCTGTAAGTTATCATTATTCTGGTGAAGAAAGTCAATTATTTATCGCAAGTATTATTGCTGCTGTATTCCACCTTATTAATCATGCTACTTTTAAAGGTGCATTATTTATGGTGACAGGTACGATTGATCATGAAGTTGGTACGAGAGACATTAAAAAATTAGGTGGTCTCATGACTATAATGCCTATATCTTGTACATTTTCAATCATTACAGCATTAAGTATGGCCGGTGTTCCGCCGTTTAATGGATTTTTATCAAAAGAGCTTTTCTTAACGGCAATGTTTGATGCGCATCATGCGGACGTTTTCGGCTTATCAACACTAGGCTATTTACTTCCGGTTGTTGCACTTATCGGTAGTATTTTCACTTTTGTATATTCATTCAAGTATGTACATGAAATTTTCTTTGGTGATTATAAACCTGATGCATTACCTAAAAAAGTTCACGAAGCACCATTATTGATGCTATTGCCTACTGGGATACTCACTTTATTAGTTGTTGTATTTGGATTATTCCCGAATATATTAAGCAATACAATAATTGCACCAGCTGTAAGAGCGATAGCACCATTTGCTGACGCACCTGAAGTTCATATATCATACTGGCATGGTATTACGCCAGCTTTAATCGGTACAATTATTGTATTTATAGTCGGTTTCATACTATTTAAGACTGTTCAAAAATGGTTCAGTGTTTATAGTATTCAACCAGAGTATTTAACTTTTAATTATTATTATGATAGAGGTATTCAACTTAGTTACTTTGTATCAAATAAAGTGACACAAAGTTATATGACAGGTTTCATTAGAACGTATTTAATTTATATATTTGCATTCTTCATCATTATGACGGCCCTAACTTTATTTACACATCCAGTTAGTATCGCCTTCGATAATATTAGTAAAATAAGACCTTATGAAGTTATATTAATGGGATTAATTTTAGTAAGTACGTTTTGTATCGTATTAGCTAAGTCACGACTATTCAGTATTATTATGCTAGCTGCAGTTGGTTATTCAGTCGCACTGTTCTTTGTATTCTTTGGTGCTCCAGACTTAGCATTAACTCAGTTATCTATTGAAACGATTTCAACTGCCCTATTCTTATTATGTTTCTATCATTTACCAAAAATGAATCGACATGAAGAAACACGCAAATTTAAATTAGGTAATTTATTAATTTCAATTTGTGTAGGTATGGCAGTCATTGCGATTGGTTTAATTGCATACGGTAATAGACATTTCGATTCTATTTCTAAATATTATGTCGACAATGTATATGATTTAGCTGCAGGTAAAAATATGGTTAACGTTATACTCGTTGACTTCCGTGGCTTTGATACATTATTCGAATCAGCAGTATTAGGTATAGCTGGTTTAGGTATATACACATTAATTAAATTACGCGACAAAGGTAAAAATGGAGGTGAAGAACATGAAGAAACAATCGAATGATGTATTCTTTCAGTTTAACGCCATTATTATCTTTCTAATTATTATGATGTATGCCGTATCGATCTTCTTCGGTGGCCATTATACTCCTGGTGGTGGTTTCGTAGGTGGGTTATTATTATCCTCTGCTGTCATCATCATAGGAATAGCGTTTGATACAAAGACATTGAAAAAAATGTTCCCATTCGACTTTAAAATAGTAACAGCAACAGGTTTATTCTTCTGTGTTCTTACACCAATTTTAAGTTGGACGTATCACAAAACATTTTTCACACATAAGTTTGGAGAATTCCACTTACCTATTTTTGGGGAAGTTCATTGGCATACTGCTATGCTATTTGATTTAGGTGTTTTATTAGCTGTTGTCGGCACTGCGATAACAATCATATTATCGATTGGAGAGAATGAATAATGGAAATATTAATGATTTTCGTATCAGGCATTATTATATCCGTATCAGTATACCTTGTTCTCTCTAAGAGTTTAATAAGGATTATTATTGGTACGACACTACTTTCACACGGCGTCCATTTAATGCTACTTACAATGGGTGGATTAAAAAAAGGTGCTTTACCTATTGAGGAAAAAGGTGTTAAAAATTATGTTGACCCGCTTCCACAAGCTTTAATCTTAACTGCAATTGTAATTGCATTTGCTGTTACAGCATTTTTCTTAGTTCTTGCTTTTAGAAGTTACAAAGAACTGGGCACTGATAATTTAGAAGAAATGAAAGAGGTGCCTAAAGATGAATAATTTAATTATTGTACCCTTAGTCATTACATTCTTAACAGCTGTAGGTTTAATTTTTGTTGGATCCAGACCATACATTAAACGTAAACTCGTGTTAATCGGTTTTACATTAGCTTTTCTAGTTAGTTTATATAATATTTATATGATTAATTTATACGGTACACAAACTTTAAATTTAGGTAGTTGGCCAGTCCCATACAGTATCGTAATTTATGTAGATATGCTCAGTGCACTATTAGTTAGTGTGAGTTTATTCATAACTATAGTTGTACTGATCTATTCACACCAATCAATCGGTATAGAACGTGAAAAGTATTATTATTACTTTGGTATATCCATGATGGTTACAGGGGTTAATGGCGCATTTATGACAGGCGATTTATTTAACTTATTTGTATTTTTCGAAGTTTTCTTAATGTCATCATATTTACTACTCGTCATTGGTGGTACGAAAATTCAATTACAAGAAAGTATTAAATACATACTTGTTAATGTTTTGACATCTGCATTCTTCGTTATGGGTGTTGGGATGTTGTACTCCATAACTGGAACTTTAAACATGGGTGACTTACATGTGAAATTCGCTGAACTATCAAAGACTGACTTAAATATCGTTGTCATTACATTTATTATGTTTCTATTCGTATTTGCAACTAAAGCTGGGATGTTCCCGCTATATTTCTGGCTCCCAGGAGCTTATTATGCACCACCAATACCAATCATCGCATTATTCGGTGCATTGCTAACTAAAGTTGGTGCCTATGCTATCATGCGTACGTTTAGTTTATTTTATTCAGTAAACAGTGAGTTCATTACAAAGACATTAATTGTACTCTCAATACTAACCATTATTATGGGATGTATCGGCGCAATTGCATACTACGACATTAAAAAGATTATTATTTACAATATCATGATAGCAATTGGTGTCATACTTATCGGCGTTGCTATGATGGATAAGAACGGTATGATGGGTAGTATCTATTACTTACTACATGACATGATTATAAAAGCAGCTTTATTCTTACTTATTGGTGTCATCATCAAAATTACAGGCACGCCAGATTTAAGGAAATTTGGTGGACTGATCAACCATTATCCTGTACTTGGTTGGTTCTACTTTATTGCAGCATTATCATTAGCAGGCATACCGCCTTTAAGTGGATTCTATGGAAAGTATATTATCGTCATGTCAGCTTTTGATAACGGTTATTACATTAGTGGTGTCGTTGTACTATTATCAAGTTTATTCGTTCTATATTCTGTCATGCGCATTTTCTTAATGGCTTTTTGGGGTGAAGAAAAAGGATACACTTATAATCCGAAGTTACCAATTAAAAAATTAATGTTTACTTCTGTTGCAATTACAGTTGTTGCGATTTTATTTGGACTAGGTGCTGATATGTTATATCCTTTAATCGAAAAAGCATCTTTACCATTCTACAATCCTGAAACATATGTAAATGCGTTAGGAGGCGATTATTAATGGCTATACAAGTATTGATTAACGTCCTATTAGCAGCGTTATGGATGATGCTATCTGAAACATATACATTTGGTGCCTTTTTATTCGGTTACTTATTCGGCATTTTATTTGTACTCGTTGCTTTACCTTTACTTCCAGGTAACCACTTTTATTTAAGACCGGTTTGGAAAACCATTATATTAGCCATGATATTTATGAAAGAACTGATATTAGCTAATATAGACGTTATTAGAATCGTATTGCAGAAAGAAATTTCTAATAAACCAGCATTTTTCGCTTATCCAACAGAATTAAAAAAAGATTGGGAGATCACGTTACTCTCTCAATTAATCACATTAACACCTGGTACTATCGTCGTTGCCATTTCAGATGATCAAAAGACACTATATATTCATTCAATAGACTTTTCAGATATAGATTCTGAAGTAAGTGCAATTAAAGATTCATTTGAAAAAGCAATCAAGGAGGTGAGTATACGATGACAAGCATATTCGTTATTATCGCAATTATCATCGTAGCACTTTCCATGATAGGTATTCTGATTAGAGTTATATTAGGACCAACGTTAGCAGATAGAGTTATCGCTTTAGATGCATTAGGGATTACATTAATGGCTATGATCGCCCTATTCTCAGTGTTAACGAATACTAAATATTTATTCGTCATACTCTTATTAATAGGTATTTTAGCCTTCTTAGGTACCGCTGCATTTGCGAAATTTATGGATAAAGGAGAGATCATTGAAAATGATAGAAACGATACTTATTAGTATTTCCGTTATTATGATGGTCATTGGCGCCTTTTTCAGCTTATTCGCTGCATTAGGTATTCTTAGATTACCAGACGTATTCTCTCGTGCACACGCATCAGGTAAAGCATCAACACTTGGCGTTATGCTCATCCTTACAGGTGTGTTAATATACTTTATCGGAAAAGACGGTCACTTTAATGTTCAACTCTTACTAGGTATCATATTTATTTTTATAACTGGTCCATTAGCTGGACACCTAGTTTCCAGAAGCGCATATTATATGGGCGTTAGACCATCCGAACGTACAGTACGTGATGATTTAAAAGATGCAAAATAAAAAACGGAGGTTAGGAAATGATCCTAACCTCCGTTTTTAGTTTGTAGATATACTTAACTGATTAAAAACTCGCTAACGGTCACAATTCCGAATAATGGTCGTTAGAACCCGCTAACGGTCACAATTCCGAATAATGGTCGTTAGAATCCGCTAACGGTCACAATTCTGAATAATGGTCGTTAGAACCCGCTAACGGTCACAATTCTGAATAATGGTCGTTAGAACCCGCTAACGGTCACAATTCTGAATAATGGTCGTTAGAATCCGCTAACGGTCACAATTCTGAATAATGGTCGTTAGAATCCGCTAACGGTCACAATTCTGAATAATGGTCGTTAGAACTCGCTAACGGTCACAATTCTGAATAATGGTCGTTAGAACCCGCTAACGGTCACAATTCTGAATAATGGTCGTTAGAATATCCTACTAAACTATCGGTGCGCCGCCTGTTATACCATATACTTGTCCTGTGATGAAACTTGCGTTATCAGATGCGAGTAATACATAAACATCTGCTAATTCTACAGGTTGTCCTGCTCTTTGTAATGGTTGGTTTTTACCGAAGTTTGGTATATTTTCTTGTGGTTGTCCCCCACTTATTTGTAATGGTGTCCATACTGGTCCAGGTGCTACACAGTTAACTCTTATACCTTTTTCACCTAATTGGGCTGCTAAACTTTTTGTGATAGATATATTGCAACTTTTTGTCATAGCATAGTCTACTAAGTGTGCGCTTGGTTTAACGCCTTGAATAGAAGATGTGAATATAATACTACTTCCTGCTTCAAGATAATTTAAAGCTTCTTGTACAGCAGTTACACCTGAAAATACATTCACTTCAAAAGTATCACGCAAGCTTTCTTGAGATAGCTTTTGAATGTCGTATTCATATTGTTGCATACCTGCATTTAATACGAGTATGTCTAATCCACCTAATGCTTTATGTGCTTCTTGAACCATTTCTTTAGGAAAATCTTTTTCTCGTAAGTCACCTGGAATAAGGATACATTTTTGTCCAGCTTCTTCTATTACTTTCTTAACTTCTTCAGCGTCTTCTTGTTCATCTGCTAAATAATTAATAGCAACATCGGCACCTTCTTTACCGTATGCGATTGCAGCAGCTCGACCGATACCTGAGTCTCCTCCAGTAACTAATGCTTTTTTGCCTTCTAATTTATTTGACCCTTTATACGTTTCTTCACCGCTATCAGGAATTGGCTTCATTTCTTTTTGAGTACCTGGATATTCTTGTGGTTGTTTTTCATATTTTTCATGATAAAAATCAGTTAATGGATTACGTTTTGTCATTTTTAAATCCTCCTTATTTCTTTCATATAATGTCTATACCCTTTTCTCCTAAAATTAAAAAGCAGTAAGGCATGAGAATTTATATCTCAGCCCTACTGCTTTTATTTTTATTATCTTTTCTTTTTAATCGCAATTGTTGCTCTAATAACTGAAATTAAATTTTCTGCTTCATCAATAACTTTTACATCCCACACATGCGTCGTACTTCCAATATGCAGTGCTGTTCCAACTGCTTTAACTGTACCGCTCTGAACGGATTTAATATGATTAGCATTAATTTCTAAGCCAAGTGGAATTTCATCATCTTTACATGATGCATACGCGCCCATTGAAGCAGCTGTTTCTGCTAATGCGATAGTTGCGCCACCATGTAAAAATCCAAAAGGCTGCTTTACTTCGTCAGTTACTGGCATTGTGATTTCTATATATCCATATCTTGATTCAATTGTTTTCATTTTAAGATGATCTAATAAGTTCATAATCGAACCCCCTAACTAATACTATAATATCATAGCTGCAATAAACCCGAATATGATAAGTGGTATATTGTAAATTAAGAAGTTAGGAACACACGTATCACGAATATGATCATGTTCTCCATCAACATTTAACCCTGCTGTTGGACCTAAAGTAGAATCACTTGCTGGACTTCCTGAATCACCTAAAGCACCGGCTGTCCCAATAACTGCTATTAACGCCATAGAACTTAATCCAATTTCTTGTCCAAACGGAATAAATAAACTTGCGATAATCGGTATTGTAGCAAAAGATGACCCAATACCAAGCGTTACAATTAATCCAATAGCAAACATCATAATAATACTAAATGCTTTATTATCACCCGTAATCGTAGCTAAACTTTTGACTAAGCTTGTTACTTCATTTGTTTCATTCATAACACCAGCAAAACCATTAGCCGCCAAAATGACAACACCTATATATGCCATAATTTGAATACCTTCAACTAATTTATCATCTAAATCTCTCCAATTATATAAACCAGAGATAAAGAATATTAATATACCAGCTAAAGCACCAAATATCATAGACTCAGTATAAGTTTGAACTATGAATGTCGCTAGAATAGAAATGATTGTTATAACTAAAGGATAAGGTTTTAAAGTTTTAAATTCTTCATCTTCTTCTACTTTAATTGTTTTATATGTTCTAGGTCTCCAATAAATGATGATCGCAACGATTAATCCGAAAACATATCCCATAGATGGAATAAGCATCGCTTTCCAAATGCTATTAAATGCTATATCGACATGTTCTTTTTCGAATGCATTAAAAATAATAGATTGAAATATGTGACCATATCCATAAGGGAAAAGAATATAAGGGAAACATAAACCGAAGCCAATTACTGTAGCGATTAATCTTCTATCCATTTTCAATTCATTAAATAAACTTAATAATGGAGGTATTAAAATTGGTATAAATGCAATATGTACAGGGATAATATTCTGACTCATCACTGAAATAACAAGTAATACTGCAACTAAAGTAATTTTTATTTTTAATCTACTCTTTTGCGAATTCTCTTTTTTCATAGATTTAATGATTCTTCCAACTATATAATCCGTAATACCACTATATGAAATTAAAGCCGCAAACCCGCCTAATAGGGCATAAGATAATGCAACTTCTGCACCATCGACTATTGTTGATCCAAACGTAGCTATAACTTTATCAAGTGACATACCACTTAATAATCCACCAGTTAACGCGCCAACAAAAATACTTAAAACGACATTAAGTCTTAATAAACAAAGTATAATCATGACGATAACTGCTACTAAAACCGCATTTATTTCCAAAAAAATCCTCTCCATTCTTTAACTCTCTACCACGATAAAGTAAAACGATGAATTTATCATATCAATTGGGTTATAAGATGTCAATAACACTGCATGTAGTCCGAATTTTCAGATAAAAATAATGACTGAGACATTTACATCTCAGTCATCTATATATTATTTATTTTTCAAGAAATGCAACACTGTCGGAATCATTGCCCCTGTTGCGCCTTTAGGTCCACGGAATGATTCTGATTCTGTTTCACCTGATCCGGCTATATCAAAGTGGATATGTGGTATACCTTCACTAAAGTGTGTAACAAATGCTGCTGCAAATAATGCTTTCCCATGTTTGTTCAATATACAGTTCGTTAAGTCTGCTACTTCAGATGATTGAATATCTTTTTTCTCTTCATCAGTAATAGGCAATTCAAAGCTTACTTCATTTGAGTAGTGAGCAGCTTTTTTAACATCTTCTATATATTGCTCTGCATTGCTTGAGAATATACCTGTCTTACCTAATCCTAAAGCAGCTACAATTGCGCCAGTTAAAGTAGCAAAGTTTAGAATAAGTTCAGGTTTGAATTGTTTAACGTAAGTGACAGCATCGCCTAATACAAGTCTACCTTCAGCATCTGTATTCGTAATTTCTACTGTTTCACCGCTTAAAGCTGTATAAACATCATCAGGTTTCATTGCATTATTTGAAATCATATTCTCTGCTAATGGCAAGACAGCTACTATATGAATAGGTAACGCTAATTGTGAAATGGCATTGACCATTCCGACAACATTACTTGCACCACTCATATCAAATTTCATAGTCGGCATGCCTGTTTTAGGTTTGATTTGGTAACCTCCAGAGTCATACGTTACACCTTTTCCTACTAGTGCAATTGGTGCATCGTTACTTCCTTTATATTCTAAAGTTACTAATCTAGGTGGGTTAATAGAGCCTTTTCCTACTGCATCTAATAAACCGATTCCTTCTTCTCTTATAGCTAATTCATCTTTGATTGTGACTTCTACTGTTGAATCTTTAAAATGTTCTTTAATCTGTGAAGCAAAATAATCTGGCGTTAATATGTTAGGTGGTGTTTCTGAATAAGTTCTCGCTAAATTGATGCTTTCCCCTAATATTTCACCTTGTTTAATAAACTTTTCAGCGTCTTCATATGAAGTAATAAATTGAATTTCTGTTTCTATTTGTGCCGATTTATTTGATTTAAAATTATCGAATGTAAATACAGCTTGTTTAGATAACCATCCAAAACGATATAAACGTTCTTGTTCGGATACGTTTTGTGAATGAAAAGTTGCATCTAACAGATTTATTTTTTCGATTTTATTTTGTTGTAAATATTTACTCAAATTACCATACACAACTTGATAGTCATTTTCTTTAATTTCTTTTAAATTCCCTAAACCAATAGCAATTAATTTCACGATTTTATCATTAACATTTATAGCTGTTGTACTGATAACACCCAATTCACTATTCAGTATTTGTTGCTTTTTCATATCGTCTAATTGTCCTTTTAAAATACGATTCACTTCATCAAAATCATCCATTTGATTCAAATGACTTGGGCAACCAATTACAATAGGAAGTTCACTTGCGGAATATTGCTTTTCAATTAAAAAATTCATTTATATATCTCCTTTTTAAAACATTGAATAACCGCTTCTTCTTAAATTACGTATTACAAATCCAGCTACAATTGCACCTACCCAACCTGATCCAAGCATCAAAATATCAGCAGTATGTATATGTGTTAAACCCGCTATGAGTTTTGAAAATGCTGTTGATGGGTTAGTAAAGTACATTGCTGTTGATATTTTATCAACAATAGCAAAAATAACAAATGGATATAAGACTACCATCAGCCAAGTTGATTTCAATAACATATTTAATATAAACGCAATTCCAAAGAATAAAACAAAAAACAATGCCATCGATATTATGACTTGCGGTAAAGATATCATCGCTTTCCTCCTTTAAAAAAAGAGACCCGCCTAATAGCAGGTCTCCGTACTAAGTTTTCTAATGAATTAGAATTTACCTTTTTTATAGGCTAAACCAATACCACCGATTTTGAATACGGCACGTGTATCGATAACTTTTTTCATGAATTGAGCTTTTTTACCAGTGATTTCGCGACCCATAACAACACCAACACCGTCATGGCTACCTAATGAACAAACTGTACCTTTGTCTTCATAAGTGAATGCTTCTGTTTTTTCGCCATTGAAAATGTTTTTAATGTTTTTAGCTAAGTGTTCACCTTGTTGCATTGCAATTTGTGCTGTAGTTGGAAGTGGACGTTTGTTGTCTCCTTCACCAGCCATAACTGCTGAACAGTCACCAATAACAAAGATATCATCGTAGTTATCAATTGATAAATCATCTTTAACTACAATACGACCACGTTTAACGCCATCGAATGATTCTTCCATTAATTTGCTACCTCTAACGCCAGCTGCCCAAATAGCAGTATTAGCTTCTAGAGTTTGTTCTACATCATTTACTTTAACTACGAAACCTTTTTCGTTACAAGCAACGATTGGAGTAGAAATTTTGAATTCAACGCCACGGTCTTCTAAATAGTTAACAACGTAGTTTACTAAGTTCTCAGAGAACATTGGTAACATTTTAGGTGCTGCTTCAACACAAGTAATTTTAACTTTAGTTTGATCTACACCATATTTTTTACATAATTCTGGGATGCGTTCAGTTAATTCACCTAATAATTCAACTCCAGTGAAACCAGCACCACCAACTAAAATAGCTAAGTCATTTTCATCTTTAACACTTGAAGCTGCATAATTAGCAAATTTATCTTCTAAATGTTTAGAAATACGACGTGAAGTGTTAATATTTTCGATTTGAAGAGCATGTTCTTTCATACCTTCAATTCCAAATGTTTCACTTTCAAATCCTAAAGCTACTACTAAGATGTCATATTCAAACACGCCATTGCTTGTTTCAACATTTTTAGCATCTTTGTTAATTTTAGTTACTTCTGCTTTTACGAAGTTTACTTTGTTTTTATCAATTACATTAGCAATTGGATATAAAGCATCTTCATAATTTAAAGTACCAGCTGAAGTTTCATGTAACCATGTAGCTTCATAGTGATAATCATTTTTGTTGATTAAAGTAATATCAACGTCTTGGTTTGAAACTAATTTTTGCAATTTAGTTACTGTTTGTAAGCCTGCATAACCTGCACCTAATACGAGAACTTTTTTACGTTCAAATCCCATTATTTTCACCTATACTTTCTAATATTGTTTGACACCTGTAGGAATGATGTGTCACTTTGTGTTTTTTGTCACAATCAAAGATAATACTATTTACATACAAGCTTTATTGTATATTTTTATAGATATAAATTCAAGTATCACAACCTAATTTGTGAGTACATTAACAATTCTCAGGTGTTCCGGCAACATCCTTAGTTTTGAAAGAACTTCCGCAACCACAAGCTGCGATAGCATTAGGATTATCAATTGCAAATCCGCCGCCCATTAATGACGTTTTGAAATCAATCGTTGTACCATTTAAAATCGGTGCATCTTTTTTATCGACTAAAACTTTAATCCCGTAAAATTCTAATACTTCATCATTTTCAGATGGTTCTTCTTCAGCTGACATACCATATGATAAGCCAGTGCAACCTCCACCTTTAACAGATACTCTTAAATAACCATCTGGCATATCGTTACTTTTCATCATATCTTTAACTTCGTACGCTGCTGCTTCAGTTAAAATAACTGTAGACATAAATATTCCTCCTAAAAAATCCAATTTTCTTCTATATGACTATAAATATTTGCTAACAATTCTTCTGGATTTTCACCCTTGACCATATCTCCATTGACTAATGCATATAACCCTCTTGCACAAGGTCCACAATTTTGTAGACAACCGTATTCCAATACATCTACATCTGGATCATTGTCGAGCTTGTTAAACACTACATCAGCACCTTTGGCCAAGTTTGAAATACAAAATTCGACAATTGGGTTCAATGTGTTCACCTACTCACTTTATATTTCTTATCTATTTTAACATTCATTGTAGTTTATGCCAAAAACGATTATACTAAAAGTATACTTATATATTATAAAATATATATATACAAATTTGTAGAAATTTGATTTATGGACAAAGGAGAATAACGATGAAAAGCTTAGTATTATTAGGGGGCGGATATGGTAATATGCGCTTAATGAAGGCAATACTTCCTAGCATTTTACCATCCGAGTATTCAATTACGCTGATTGATCGTATGCCATTTCACGGTTTAAAAACTGAATTCTACGCCTTAGCAGCAGGAACTAAACCAGACAAAGACATTCGTGTGCAATTTCCGAAAGATAAAAAAATTAACACAGTTTATGGGGAAATCACAGATATTGATTTAGACAACCAAATTGTTTCAGTTGGCGATACAAGAGTCGACTATGATGAACTTGTAATTGGTCTCGGTTGTGAAGATAAATATCATAACGTTCCAGGTGCCAAAGAATACACGCATAGTATTCAAACAGTACAAAATGCACGCAAGACTTACCAAGCTATTTGTAGCTTACCTAGTAATGCAACAGTAGCAATAGTTGGTGCAGGGTTAAGCGGTATCGAACTAGCAAGTGAACTAAGAGAAAGTAGACAAGACATCAACATTAAACTTTATGACCGAGGTGCAAGAATACTTCCTGCATTTCCTGAAAAATTAAGTAAATACGTAAAAAAATGGTTTGATAAACATAACGTTGACGTTATACCTAACTCAAATATTACAAAAGTAGAACCAGGTAAATTACACAATAACGAAGATATTCAAGAAGTGGATGCAGTCGTATGGACTGCAGGCATTCAACCAGTTGAAATCGTTCGTAACTTACCAGTTGATACTAACGACGGTAGAAGAGTAATCGTAAATCAATACCATCAAATTCCAACATACCGAAATGTATATATTGTTGGTGACTGCGCTGCTTTACCACATGCACCGAGTGCATATTTAGCAGAAATCCAAGCAGATCAAATAGCTGAAGTCATGAAATTACAATGGGCAAACAAACCATTACCAGAAAAAATGCCTGAATTGAAACCTCAAGGATTCGTTGGTTCTTTAGGTGAAAAACAAGGGTTTGCTTATTTAATGGAACAAACAGTGACTGGTCGATTAGCAAGAGTACTCAAATCAGGCGTACTTTGGTTATACAAATATCATAACGGTTAAAAAATAAACGGAGCAGATAAATCTGCTCCGTTTATTTCAGACTGTGGACAAACTGAACTTATAATTTTAAGTTCAGTTTGTTTTTTGCTTTAAAATGAATTTTATACTAAAAAACAAGCTTAAACTGCGTTTTAAACTAGGCTATTTGTGGCTCCTTTACGAGCCACATTGCCAATTTTTTAAGATTCATGGCAGCACAAATAAGCGTGGTGTCCATGGAAACTTTTTTAATACCTCTATATCTAGTCCATCTCATACCATGCTGTTCTTTTGCATCACCAAATCGTCTTTCTACTGTTTGGCTTCTTAGTTTATACACTTTTTTAATTGTATCTACAAATCTTAAATCTTCGATTATATCTAGATCGTCTTGCCAAACATGTCTTCGAATCTCTCTAGTATAATTTTTGTTTTCTGTACATTCTCTTAATAATGGACAAGATTTACATTTAACTGGATTAGATTTATATAATCGATGACCTGTCGGCATTGTTCTTCTAAAAGTTAGTATTTCATCATTCGGGCAAATATAACTATCGTAATATTCATCATAAATAAATTCTTTAGATTTAAATATTCCAGGTTTTCCTTTTGGTCTTGTATATGGCATTGCAGGTACAATTGATTTTCCAAGTAAATAATGTGCGTTAAATGGTGTTTTGTATCCAGAATCTACTGCTAATGTGATAGGTAACATATTTTTTGCTTCTAATCTTTCAACCATAGGTTTCAACTGTGTACTATCATGAACATTTCCAGGTGTCACATGTTGATCAATGATAAATCCATTTCTATCTACACAACTATGTAAACTATAAGCAAATTGTTTCTCTCTTTCACCTTTAACATAATAACCAGCATCTGGATCTGTAGTACTGACTTTCTTGTTTTTAAATTCCTCCTTTTTCTTATTTTTTAAAAGCTTTTTTCCTTGTGATAATCTCTGTTGATTGATTTCTTTATTAAGTTCTTCTTGGAAATGTAATGTGTCCTTCTTTACAACTTGATTTATATATTTATTTTTATTCGCATTAGCTTTTATATGAGTTGAATCAATAAATAAAGTTGAGTGGTCAATTAAATTATTCTTAATCGCTATTTGTAATATTCTCTCGAATATTTGTTCAAACAAATCAGTATCATGGAATCGTCTAGTATAATTTTTACTGAATGTACCATAGTGTGGTACTTTATCAAGAAAGCTGAATCCTAAATACCAACGGTAAGCAACGTTAGTCTCAATTTCTTTGATAGTTTGTCTCATTGATTTTATGCCAAACAATCTTTGAATAAGTAATATCTTAACTAATATTACGGGATCAATAGAAGGACGTCCGTTATCTAAACAATATTTATCTTCAACAAGTTCATAAACAAAGTTTAAATCCAATACTTTATCAACTTTTCTTAATAAATGATTTTTAGGTACCAATTCTGAAACAGAAATCATTTCATATTGGTCACGTTTATCAGTAGATTTGTTTAACATAGAATCAACTCCTGAATAAATTTTCATCTATATTATAAAATAGTTTGTTAATATTTGGTATTTTTTTAGCGCTGACTCCTGCGGGAAAAGCATGATTCGAAGACTACAGGCTGAGAACATGCCCGCGGAAAGCATGCGCATAAAAAAATGCCGGCAAAGTCTGAGACTTTGTCGACACTCTGAAATAAACGGAGCAGATAAATCTGCTCCGTTTATTTTTTTACGACTACATGTTCATCGATAAACTTTGTAATTTGTTTAAGTTGTATATAACCATCTGCAACGAATTCATCATTTATTGTCACTAAAGGATAAAATAATTCATCCTCATTAATTCTTTCTATAAATTGTTGATCGTGATCAGTTAAATTTTCTGTTTGCTTCATAATATCAATATATGTGTATTCAAAATTTTCATTTGGATACTTTCTGTTTAAAATTGCTTGTAGCCATTCGTACGTATCTTTCGATGATGGCGCGTTTACACAACTTGCACAAACAATATCTGCACCATAAACTACAATGCTTGCTTTAGACATAATCACATCTCCCCTAGTTCCATGAATAGATTTTTTATCTTATATCCATTATAATAGATAAATAAGATTAATGTATTCAATAAGACTTTATGGGAGGAGTATTAATATATATGGCTATTGAACAACAAACAATGTTTGATCAAGTTAGTGACGTTCTTGAAAAATTAAGACCGTTTCTATTACGTGACGGTGGCGACTGTGAATTAGTAGATGTAGATGACGGTATCGTTAAATTACGTTTATTAGGTGCTTGCGGAACTTGCCCAAGTTCAACTATTACTTTAAAAGCCGGCATTGAACGTGCTTTATTAGAAGAAGTACCTGGCGTAGTAGAAGTAGAACAAGTATTTTAATTAACAATGATTCGTAAATATAAAGATTAATAGAAAAACCGTGCTGGATAGCACGGTTTTTTCTATTTCCTAGGAAATATTAATGATATTGTCTACTTACTTTTTCATTGTAACGCCCATTTATATGGTTCAACATTTGCTCATTAATATATACCCAGCCTTTCCAACCTATATGAACAGCATCTGTAATAACATATGGTTCATATTCTTTGTCAGTTAGGTCATATATTTTCATATTATTCTTCTTAATCACTTCATTAATTTTTTGATAAACAACTTCTCGTTTCATTTTATCTACTTTAATATGGTCATACCATTTACCGTTTGCAGGTATTACATAAAATAATGGATCTGCTCCAGCTTCTTTTAAAGTATCTATTAAAAGTTGTAAATCATCAAATTCTTTAGAATTAGGATTAAATTCGTAACTACGGTTAAATCTTTTACGTTGTTGTTTCAATAAACTCCAATATTCATCGTTCATACCAAATTTATTCGAAGTTGAATGTCTATGTCCATGTTGAGAGGCATACAATTTCATTTCATCCCAATCCATCTTACGGATATGTGGATGAGTAGATGATTTCAATGGTGAATCCTCATTTCCAAAGATTGATTTTAATGCATCATGTTTCATATATATATTGTATTCAAAATTATTCATGAATGTACCTTCATCATAATGATGATTCTTCTCTCGAATAACAGAATTTAAATATGGGTCTGATTTTAATTGTTTAAATTCAACTAGACGTTTTGCAAATCTATCTTTCAACTGCGGACTCAATATACTACTTTCAAATAAATGTTCAGCTTGAAGTGGCGAAAATCTTGCACTAAAGTTATCATTTGTTAATCCATGGTTCGTAAACCACTGTGGTGAAATAATAATACCAACTTTTTTCCCTTTAAGGTTACTTGCTTGGCTACCGGCATTAATCGCATGGATTAAATCTGTTGATCCACCAGTACCTATTAAATATGGTTTTAACTTTGCCTTTTTACCATTTAGTACGTGTGCAGGATGAAATAAGTCTTCCTTCTCTAATTCGCTCGAACCAAAGATTGGATAATACTTACTGCTTTGTAACATTTTTTCTTGAGAATGATAACCTCTTAAAACTGAATCATTAAGTGACGTTGCTTCTTTATCGATGTTTTCATGCTTTGAAAATGGTTTAAACCATTCAACCGGCATTAATAAAAACAATCCAAACAAAATACCACTAATCAACAATGGTAACAACAATTTTATCTTCATTGTAATTCCTTAAGTACTTCTATAATTTTATTTGGTGTTGCCCACTCATCTTTATCAAAATCAGTAATCGTAACATCGATATCTAATGTATTTTGTATTTCTAATAATAGACCAACTGTTGCGAATGAATCGATAATACCTTCATCAAAAAGTGCAATATCAGGATTTTCCTTAACAATATCATTTTCTGCAACGTCAGCAATGATGTCTAATACTTGTTCTTCAAAACTCATAATTTAACTCCCTTTTTATTAATGTATTAATTTTCCTGAGAATAATAAAAATCCAAATGCAACGCTGTGGAATGTAATCAGTATCGCAATTACATTTACAAATTTATTATTAAATTTAAGTGGGTGTTTCTTTCGCCATTGTTCATAATAGCCGTAACCAATAAACAATGTTGCGTGATATAGACCATATAATATGTAATGTGTTTCTATACCATGCCAAATACCCATTATGAAAAAGTTAATCAAAAATCCTAAGTTAGAAATTAATAATTTATCTTTTATTAACTTTTTCTTTGATACCCAAAATACAAATCTCATATAAACGCAGTCTCTAAACCAAAATGACAAACTCATATGCCATCTATTCCAAAATTCTTTAATATTTTTTGCTCTAAATGGTTGATTAAAGTTTATTGGTGTTTGAATACCAAATAAATAACTAAAAGCTATTGCAAATAAACTGTAACCAGCAAAATCAAAGAACAGATAGAAACTATATCCATACATATAATATAAATAATTTAAAAATGTTGGATCAGTATCTACAGGTACAACTTTTAGGACGTACTCGTTAATATAGTAAGCAATAATATATTTAAACAAGAATCCCATAAATATCATATGAATTGCTTTAATTAACAATCCGTAATATACGTCTGCTGTTGGTACCTTATTCTCATCTTTAATAAATCTTTTATATCTATCAATCGGACCAGATGAAATTGTTGGAAAGAACGTAATAAAATCAATTAACTTCAGAGATTCAATCGATTTGACTCTGTTATCACGTATTTCCATAATTAACTGGATACTTTTAAAAGCAATATATGATATACCTAGAAATCCAATAAATGAAATTAACTTAGTCCCATTTATTGTGAATTGATATTCTCTAAACCAACTACTTTGTAATATTTTAACTGTAATTAAAGGTAATAAAGATAAGAAAATAGCACTCGCGAATAGTTTGAAACTATTTACTTTTTTCACAATAGAAATATATGACTTAATTAAAATCACTTGATACAAAACATATAATACAAAGAAAATTAATTCATAACTCAAGTATTTATTATCAAAAATATTTTTATTCTCATCAGAGAATATGAGCACAATCATAATAATTGTGATAATTCTATTGTAAATTAGGCTTCTCTTTCCGATTAAACCTAAAATAATTACAGGTAACATCAATAATAATGTGATATAGAAATAACTAAAGTCTCCATATGGAATCATGATTCTAACTCCTCAAGTACTTTGTTTCTGTTTAATTTACCATTTGGTGTTAACGGCAAACTTTGCGCAAATTTAAACTTTCTCGGAATCATATATTCAGGCAAATGTTCTTTAAGTTCCAATTTCAATTGTCTAGAAATTTCATTATGATCATCAGCTTCATCATTCAATAAAACAACTGTTGCGTATAAATATTGAATTTTTTCACCCTTTTTTATTGGCGAAACAACAGCTTGTTTTACTACTGGTAATTGTTCTAATATCATTTCAATTTCTTCAAGTTCCATACGGTATCCATTAATTTTTATTTGAAAATCAATTCTGCCTTGAATAAACCAATATCCATCTCGATAAACGGCTTTATCACCAGTGTGATAATGTCTTAAACCGTCTATATTTTTGAATGCTTTATCATTTTTCTCTTTATCTCTTAAGTAGCCTTGGCTCACACTTTTACCAATAATCACTAATTCACCGTCTTCTGTAACTTCCAATTCAGAATGTTGACGAACTGAACCTATTGGTAAAGGGTTAAATGTATCAAGAACCTCTTGTGTCACTTGTATACTTGTTACTGCTACTGTTGCTTCTGTTGGTCCGTATGTATTATAAATCGTAGCGTTGCTAAACTTTTCTACAAGTTTCTGTGCAGTCTTATGACTTAACACTTCTCCACAAAAGAAGAACTGTTTCAATTCCGGATAATGTTCTTCATCAAACCCAGGTAGTAATAAACACATTTCTAAAAATGAAGGTGTTGATACCCAACTTTCAACCCGTCTGTTATTTAACATTTCATATAATTGTTTAGGCTTTTCTATCATGAGTTTATCTACAAGTTCAAGTGTGCCACCAGACATTAAACATGGGTAAATAGCCATTACTGACAAATCAAATGAAAATGGTGCTTGATTCATCCATCTTCTACCTTCACCTAGTTTATTAAGTGACAACATCCATTCTGTAAAATCCATTAAACTTTCGTAACTAATTTGTACACCTTTAGGTAAACCTGTAGACCCTGAAGTAAAGATCGTGTAAACAGTATCTTGTTCTTTAATTGGATTTAAATTGTCCATTTCGATACTTGAATTTAAACATTCATCAATCGTAATTTGCTTCGTTTCCAAATCATTTAATAATTGATCTGTCGTATTGAAGATGAACGCAGGTTCTACCTTATCTATGATATGTTCTATTCTTTCTTTAGGAATTGAAGTATCAATTGGTACATAACCTATTCCTGCTTTAATACTTGCTATCATCCCAACTATCATAAATGGTGACATGTGACCATATATCACTAAAGGTTGTGGCGATTTATTAATTAAAGCAGCTAATTGATTAGAATAAGAATCTAGTTCATGATACGACAGCGTATGCTCTCTATAACAAACTGCTACATTATCAGGATGTTCTTTATTCATATATGATATTTGCTCTACGATGTCTCGCATAAAAATACTCCTTTATTAAAATTCGTTATATATAAAATCATTACTTACACTACCGCCTGCGTAAATCCAGAATAAAACTAACAATATAAAGAAATAGAAAACACTTAAAGCGGCAATTTTAAAGTTCTCAGAGTTTACTATATCCCTAATTTTTTCCATTGATAATCTCCTTATACTTTTATTCTATTTTTATATTATATTCACTACTCCTAAAAATAGCAATTGATATATGTAAATATTTTGCATAAATTCCAAATTAATGTCATACATAAGCAAAAAACTTGTTTATATATTACATCAATCAATATTCAAATTTCAAAAGATAACACAAAAAATGGCAAAAAAAATACAATTTAGAAAAATCAAAAAGATTTTTCCAAATTGTATTTGTTGTAGAAAGCTTTCACACTATAGTCTAAGCTTTATTTTATTTTTTAATAACAGGTGTTATTGCTTTTTCACCTTTTGAAATTTGTTTTGCATTATCTACACAAAGTTGTACCATGTTGTCTCTCGTTTTCACTGAACTACTTCCAATATGCGGTACAACGATAATTTGTTCCATTTTCATAAAAGGATGGTCCATTGATATTGGTTCATTTTCGACTACATCTAACGCTGCACCGAGTATTTCTTTTTGTTCAATGGCATCTACTAAATCTGATTCAACGATGTGACCGCCTCTACCGATATTTATAAGAATAGCTGAAGATTTCATTTTCTTGAATGTTTCTTTATTAAATACACCTTTTGTTTCATCAGTTAATGGTGCTGTACAAACAACAAAGTCACTTTCATTAAGTAAATCATTCAGTTCTCTATATTCAACACCGAGTTGTTGTTCTGCTTTTTCTTTTTTTGAACGGTTATGATACAACACTTTACAATTGAATCCTAACAATCTTCTCGCAAATGCTTCACCTATTGCGCCCATACCATATATACCGACCGTTGAACCATGAACGTCTTTACCAGCTAATAAATAAGGTGCCCAACTTTGCCAATTACCATCATTTACATATTCTACCGCTTCTACAATTCTTCTTGCAGCAGTCAGCATTAATGTAAAACCTAGCTCAGCAGTTGTTTCAGTTAGTACATCTGGTGTATTGGTTACAACAACGCCTTTACTTTGAGCAAGTTCAATATCGATATTATCGTAACCAACAGCTAAATTTACAACGCCTTTAATTTTAGGAGCTGCATCGAAAAATGATTGATCGATTTTTTCACTTAACGTAGTAATAACAATAGTAGCGTCTTCTGCTCGATTTAAAAATGTTTCTCTAGGCATTGGTTCTAATTCGCTATCCCAAACATCTACTTCAGCAAATTGCTCGATTTGCTGAATAAATTTTTCTGGTAAACTTCTTGCAACTAATACTTTCTCCGCCATTTTCTCAGCTCCTCAGTATTTTACTTTATTGCTTCTAATAAGTTTTTAATACTATAAGTTGGACGTACTTCTTTCAATTCAATTTCTTCAAGTGTTGTAACACCAGTTTGAACATGCATTGTATCGATTTTGCTATTAATGCCAGCTAAAATATCAGTGTCATATAAGTCACCGATCATCACACAATCTTCTTTAGCAAGTCCGATTTTTTCAATCGCTTGGTCCATAATAATCGTTTCAGGTTTACCGATGAATATAGGCGTTTGACCAGTAGAAACACTCACTACACTTGTTAATGATCCATTACCCGGTAAGAATCCTCTCTCGTTCGGAATAGATACGTCTTTATTCGTAGATATAAATTTCGCACCATTACGAACTGCTAAACACGCAACAGATAATTTTTCATAAGAAATATTTACATCTAGACCCATTACAACATAATCTACATGCTCATCTTCTTTAACAATTAATCCTGCATCATTTAATGCAGTGTTTAATCCACTTCCACCAACCATATAAACAGAAGCGCCTGGTGATGCTTCACTTATGTAACCAGCAGTTGCCATAGCTGATGTGATAACATGTTCACTTGAAGTATTAAATCCCATATTGTTTAACTTTTCAGCAACCTCAGCAGGTGTCTTAGATGAGTTATTAGTAACAAACAAATAATCTTTGTTATTTTCATTTAAGAAATTAATAAACTCTATCGCACCTTCAATAATTTCAGAACCTTTATACATTGTTCCATCTAAATCTATTAAATAACCTTTATAATCTTTCATTCTTATCTCCTTCTCCAAATGCTGTGATTGCTACATTTTCATTTTCTAAAAAGTGTTTCGTGTCTAAGATAGATTGTTTATAAAAAGGTGTTGCCTTTTCGAAAGCTGCTCTTAGTTCTTCATGATTAATATTTTCATAATTACGTGTTAACTCTTTTCTAAAATCTATAGAAGTTCTTATCTCTTCAGCCGTTGAAGGTTGAAAAACTTTTTCTAACTCCATAATATCTATTACATCTTTGTAATTCCCTGGATCTCTTAAAATAAAAGCATCAATTATCAAGTTGCCTACATCAACAACAGATTCAATCATCATATGCGAAATTCTTTCCAAAGCGTATGGTGAATGCTTTTCCTTTTCAAAATCATGAGTTAACTTTTCTAAATAATTTAATTTCTGACTAAGCGTTTTGCTATCTACGAAGTACATGTAGAACCCTCCTATTCATATATAATGATATCATAATTTTGAATTATACGGCATTGCTCTGTATACTATTAAGATAAAGAATGCTAGAAACTAAAGGAGCAATAAATATGATAGATATGTTTTTATATGACGACGAAGATGAAGCAAGAATCCAATTTGTAGGATTTGTTGGAGAACATAGTCGATATGATTTAACTTTAATTTATACAGATCGCCATTATGGAAAAACTATGGTATTAAATACACAAAACAACACATTCGGAATAATTGGTAAAGACGACTTAGAAGAAGAAGGATACATTAGCCATATACTCGGCTTGTCAGAAGAAGAAGGAGAAGAAGTAACCGAATATTTACACGATGTTATTGATGTGTAGAAATCTGAAACAATTCCATTAGAGCTATTTTAAGCGTAAAAAGTGTAATATCACATCTGAAACAGTTCTTTTTCAGCTCTAACGGGAAAGATTTAGAAAACAATCCCCTTAGAATTTCTAACGTGAAAGAAATCTGAAACAATCCCGTTAGAGCTATTTTGAACGTGGAAAAGTGTAATATCACATCTGGAACAAGTCTTTTTCAGCTCTAACGGGAAAGATTTAGAAAACAATCCCCTTAGAATTTCTAACGTGAAAGAAATCTGAAACAATCCCGTTAGAACAGAAAAACCGATTAAAAACGAGACGCCTGAGGGAATAGTACAAGTCGAAGACTACAGGCTGAGACTGTACCCTAGGCAAGCGAGTTTTTAATCGGTTTAGTTTTATTACAAAGTAAAAGAGCCCGGAAAAATTTCCGGGCTCTTTATAATTTATAAATAATCTTTTAATGTATTTCTAGATACTGGCTGTTTTTCTATATTTTCTTGTTGTTCATCTTGCTGTTTTTCATTTTCTGATTCTTGGTGTTCTTCATTTTCTAGTTTAGTATTTTGTTGAATAGTTGGTTCTATTTTAACATCATCTAATTTACTATCTTCATCAATAAATTGAGCGTCTTCAGCTGTTAACTTAGTAATTTCTGCTTTAGTCATACGTCTTAAGACGAAGTATCGACACCCAAAGTTACAATATTCTAGGATATAATCTTGAATTGCTGAAAATCGTTTATTAGCATCACATTTTTTATTTGTATCATGATAAAAGCCTTTTAAACGAAGTTGCTCGTAACCATAGTCTCCAACAATAAAATCATATTTATCTAAAATCTCAGAATATCTAGATGTAAATGCTTCTTCATTGAATGATTGTTGATCATCTTTAATTACTTCAAAATAGTCTTGTTCTATTTTAGTTAACATTCAATCACCTTATTAATTATTTAATGCTTGCTCACCTAGAATATGTTTTTGCTTAGCGGCTTCATTAACTTGTTCGTCTGCATGATAAGAACTTCTTACCATTGGACCGGCTTGACAATGTTTGAATCCTTTTTCCATTGCAACTTTTCTAAGTTTACCAAATTCTAAAGGCGTATAATATTTTTGTACATTTAAATGTTTACGTGAAGGTTGTAAATATTGACCAATCGTCATAATATCTACACCATTAGCGCGTAAATCATCCATTGTTTCATAAATTTCTTCAACTGTTTCACCTAAACCAACCATTAAACTTGATTTAGTAGGGATATCTGGATACATTTCTTTAGAACGTCTTAAAAATTCTAAAGTACGATCGTATTGAGCACGTGCTCTAACTCTTGGTGTTAAGCGTCTAACTGTTTCGATGTTATGGTTTAAAATGTCTGGTTTAGAAGCCATTAGTGTTTCAAGCGCTTCATAGCTACCACCCATATCTGAAGGTAATATTTCTATAGTTGTATAAGGATTTAATTCTCTAACTTTACGAACTGTTTCTGCATAAACGGTAGAACCTGCATCTTTCAAATCATCTCTAGCAACTGCTGTTATAACAACGTGTTTTAAATTCATAAGTTGTACAGATTCTGCAACACGTTTTGGTTCATCTAAATCTAACTCATTAGGTAATCCTGTTTTAACTGCACAAAATCTACAAGCTCTCGTACAAACTGCACCTAAAATCATAAATGTTGCTGTACGTCTTTCTCCCCAACATTCGTGAATATTTGGGCACTTTGCTTCTTCACAAACTGTGTGAAGATTCTTCTCACGCATCATTTTCTTTAAGCCAGTGTAATTCTTATTTGTGTTTAACTTTATTTTTAACCAGTCTGGTTTACGTAATATTTCTTCATTTTTAGTAGCCATATACGTGAACACCCTTCTATTATTAATTTTCACCTTTATCCATTATAACCAATATACGTGTAAATTTAAATGCTACTTACACTTTCTTTTCATTTTGCAACAATTTCTGTTCAAAAATATTTCTTAAAAACTCAGGCATATTATACTTAATATCCATTTCTTTTAAAATTGGAAAATATCTGCCGAATGTATACATATCTATTGTGCCTAATTTATAGTGCTCATGGTCATCTACTTCTTTACCTTTTACGAAGCATTGTCCCGTCGATTCGATATAACTAATATTTTTGAAAACATATCCTCCAAAAATATCTCCTCTAAATCCAAATCCTATTGCAACTTCATTCATATAAGATTGTTCCATTGCTTTATAAATAATTTGTTTAAGTTCAACGCCTCTTAAATCAACAGAAACAGTGTTTATTGGATGCGGCAACATTTGATGTATATCATATTCAGTTAACTCATTTCCAACTTTACCTTTTACGATAAGTCCTGCGTTAATGATAGCACAATCTGCTTCAGTAAACTCTAATACACTTTCACAAAGTAAATCTGTTGTATAACTCGCGCTATTTAATCGTCTAGGTAAAGCAAACGCTCTATTCAATACTGGTCTATTTAATAATCTTTTACCCTTTTCTTCATAATCATTCGGGACTTCTTGTAATTTGTCAGTATCTAATATCGTTGCTGCTTTATGAACAACTTTTTTATTTTCAATTTCAATATCAACTTGTCCCACATAATAACCGTATTTTCCTGCTGCGGCCATTAATACATTATTTTGCTCTTCGCCATTTTCAAAATAGTGATGTGTATGTGCGCCAAATATAACATCTATTTCTGGACACTCTTGGCACAATTGTTCGTCAAAAAAGATACCTACGTGGCTGAGAACGAGCAATACATCATATTGACCTTCTACTTGAGATATTTCATTTTTCAAGGCTAATAATGGTGAAGTCACTTTCCAATCTAACGTTTCATAAATATGATTAAATGGTGCTGTTAATCCTATCATACATATTCTCACGCCATTTACTTCTTTAATGACATGTGACGTTATATGTCTCGGTAACTCACCTTCTGTATCAAATAAATTACAACACGTTATATCAAACTGAGCGTCATCATATAAATGGTTTAACGCTTCGTGAGAAATCGTCATACCTTCATTGTTTCCAATTGTCACAACATCAACTTGACTATCGTTTAATATTTTTATATTTTCCGTACCACTTGAAGCTTCTGTTAACGGGTGAAACAAATCAATATGATCCCCTATATCAATATACAATGAGTCATGTTCAAGTTTTTTTCTTTCATCTTTGATATATTGAGAAATTTTAGCATATGTATTTAAATGGCTGTGAATATCATTCGTATGAAAAATTGTGAGTTTCACATGTTCAACTCCTTAAAGAATACTTTTTATTATCAAATATATACCCAAGATTAACATCGTAAATCTCAAAATTAAAACAACTGTATCTGACTTCATTTTACTATTAATTTTCACACCTAATTTTGCTCCAAAATAACTAGATACAATTAACACGATAGCATGAACCCATAAAACATTGCCTTGTATTACGTGACTGACTGAACTAGATAAGCTTGAGAAGAAAATCATCATCATACTCGTTCCGACAGCAACATGGGGTGGAAACTTAAACGCGATAATCATTAATGGCGTCATAAGTGCACCGCCACCGATACCAAATAACCCTGTTGTAATACCAACAACAAAAGCAGATATAATTGCAACTACTGGAGGAATACCATATTGATGAACTTTACCAGTACTATCAGTAAAGGACTTTAAATATTTTTCTTGTTGGAAATACTTTATCGGTTTCACACTATTTCTAATCATCAACACAATAGCAATAAAGATAAGAAATATACCGAAATATAAATTAAATGAATCTAATGTAAAGAACTTACTTAAATACGCACCGATTAATGCACCTGGAATAATACCAACTAAGAATATTAATCCATTCTTCACATCAACTTGCTTCGTTTTCAAATAACCAAGTGTTGCTGTTAAACCCGTCGTAATCAAAATAACGGTAGATGTACCGATTGCTCTTTGTGGTGTCATACCAGACAACAAGTGATGGTCTATACCAAAATACACAAGCGAAGGCACAATAATAATACCTCCACCGATACCTACTAGCGCACCAATAATCGCTGATAATACACCTATAATGATCAATACTAAATATGACACTATTTTCACCTCTAAAATAATTTAAGTTGCTTTGGTGCTAATCCTTCATATTTAATATCTAATAAATTTTGGTAACTTTTAGCATTTTGAGCAGCATGCCCACCAGAATTATTATTAAATACAACATATATTTCTTTAGCTTTATGATTCAATATTTTTACTTTTTCACTTAATCCTTTTAGTTCTGTTTCATTATAATCATACAAATAACGAACATCACGCCATTCTTGATCTGTCATATCTTTTTTCGTCCAACCATTAACATTTCTGCCATGATAACGTACAAAAGCCACATCGTGCGTAATCCTGTTTACTAAAGGAATAGACCCCTCACCACTTTGAGGTTCATCACATACGCTATGTATAAAATTCATCTCAGTCAAAAACTCTAACGTATATTCCTTAACATCATCCGTAAACCAAGATCTGTTTCGAAACTCAATGCACACATCAAAATCCTTCAACTGTTCACGAACATACCTTAAATAATTAATGTTCTGAGTCTGTAAATCAAACCAAGGCGGAAACTGAACTAATATCATCGCTAACTTACCAGAAGCTTTCAGAGGAAGCATAGAATCTTTAAATAAATTAAACAACTCAACCTTATCCTCCGCAAAATCTTTCACATCAGCATGACCAGTCAACGCTTGATGAATCTTAACAACAAATTTAAAATTCTTAGGCGTCTCACGAATCCACTTTTCAATATTCCTTTGAGGTTGAATCGCATAATAAGTCGCGTCTAACTCAACAATAGGAAAATGAGCAGCATATGCCTTTAATTTATCTTTTTTATTAGAAAGATCTTCATATAAACTATCATGATCTCCCCAACCAGTTAGGCCAATTTTTATCATAACTTATCACCATAATCATCATACCATATTGAATATTTATAGTTCAGTTAGTTTGTTTAATTTCAATAAAATTAGTTAAAAGTTAATAAAAAATAAACATTGCATCAATTATAAATAATGACGCAATGTTTTTTTGGGGAAAAGTTCAGTATCTAATTTCATTTAATTATGGACTTTGTTTTCATATTCATTTTTTGTGATGTAATCGATATTATAAACATACTTTCCTTTATGTTTGATTTTTACAAATTGTTTTGAAGGATCATTACCTTTAAAAGAAAGTAGATAATTATTTTCTACTCCACTTTTATCATAAGAAACAATCCCTTTATAATCTTGTATATCCACTACTTCTTTCGTTGATAATGGTCTCGTACCATCATAATAAGGAACTTTAGCATAACTATATTGTTCTTTAACTAACGGATTTAACCTATCTATAATGTATTCAACTTGTTTATATATAAATAAACCTGCTAATGATACCGAAATAATTAAAATAGCTAATAATATTTTGAATTTTTTCTTCATACTTAAATCCACCTCCTTCTTACATTGATAAATACGAGTTCAACTGGTTATATTAATTATAATATATATTTATTCTATTATTCTGTCAATATGTTTTTATACATTTATTTACATATTTAAACCCCCCTTACCATTTCTTGTTGGTAAGGGGGTTAATGTGTTATATTTAAATTAATTGATATGTCTTACGTAAACATTTTAATGATGGCCGTCATTGGATTATGTTTATTGTTAAGGCATTTTTTTATTGTCTGCATTCATGTTTTTTACTCCTTTTATTTTAGTTTCAATACTTGTCCTGCATAAATTACATCAGATGTTAATCCGTTTAGTTTTTTCAAGTTTGTTACTGATACGCCTGTTTTTTGGCTAATTCCCCAAAGTGTATCTCCGGCAACTACTGTATATGTTGAAGGTGTTGTATTGATTGGTGCGCCATGAATTGCTTCTGCTAATGATTTTGTATATGCGTTTAGGTTATTTTTAATTACATTCATGTCTTTTGTTGATGTAATAAATCCTAATTCTACGAGTCTATAGTTGATATATTCTGCTTTAGCGACGTTACAATGTAACAGGTCACTTCTTCCTGTAATACCTCTAATTGTTCCAACGTATTTTTTAATGGATTGTTGTAGTGCGTTATCAATGCTATCTGCTGCTAATCCGCTTGGTATAATCACATGCCCTCCTGTTGCTGTTGCGCTTGCTGAGTCTAAATGGAATTCTACTACGATTTCATATCCTTGTGATTTAACCCAATACAATCCGTAATTCTTTTTATCTCCTAATTGTTCTCCGTATGCTGTGTCTTGATACATATCTTGGCTTTTATCATATACTGCAACGTTATTACCGGCTTGTTTTAAATAATTCGCTACTTTATCTACAATGTTTGCTCTAATAAAATCTCTTTCATTTGTACCGTTTCCTACTGCTCCTGGATCATTGTATCCGTGTCCTGCTACGATCATAATTTTTCTACTCATTTGAACTGCTCCTTTATTTTTTGATTGGTCTAATTTTTGATTTAGTTTTGTAATGTCATAATTTTCTATTGGTATTCCGCTACATACTCTTGTGACTTCTTTTGTGATATCTTCGCCTTTTTGTCTTAATTGAATGTGTAAGTGTGCATTCATCGGATTGTTATCATAGTTTGTATTGCCTTGTAAGCCTATGATATTTCCTTGAATGACTTTATCTCCGACTGAAAATTTTAATGAGTCACGTTGCATATGTCCATATATCCAATCATTTCCGTTACTATCTCTTATTTCCATTGTCCCACCGAAGTTACCGAATGGTTCGCTCAATATAACGGTTCCACTTGCTACTGCTGGAATATTATCAGTTTGATTGTTATAAACATCAAATGCTCTATGATATCCGCTACAATACGAATCATAATTGATACCGTCTTCTGAATAATTTCTGTATCCATAATTTTTAGGATATCCATCATACTTTCTTGGATCTGATGAAATTTCCCATCCTTTCTTATTTAAATATGCTATTGCTGTTAACATTGAATCTTCCTTTCGAATTTTATTTTCTTCCTGATTGTTTTAAAAATTTTTCTTGTTCTCTTGAACGACTTGTAAATATGAATGTATTTTTCCAAACACCATAAAGTACAAAGATAATTGGAATTCCGGTATTTAATACGTTCATCCATGCGTTTAATTTTTGAGGACTCAACCATTCCACTGTTATTCCAGATGCATTAAGCGCTAAATATAGTGCACCTATAAATCCTCCTATCATTGCGATAAATTGTTTAATTTTATCTGGATCAATTGGAATTTTGTCTTCGTCCTCTGAATAATTAAAATTTACTTGTCCTGTTTTGAATTTCATTTTAACCATGTGTATCACCTCCTTGGTTACACTATAGTATAACTTTCGGTTGACGTCAATAACTTTTAGTTATATTTTTTGAAATTTCATTGAAAAAATATAACCAAGAGTTATAATATAAGTATCAATCATATAAGGAGCGGGAAACATATGGTGTCTGAAAATAAACTCTCTGAACAAATCAGTTTATTAAGAACAAAGAATGGATGGACGCAACAAAAGTTAGCAGACGAACTGCAAGTATCTAAACAATCCATTTCATATTGGGAAACAGGTAGAAAAGCGCCAAAGATGAAAAAAATCGAAGAAATGGCAAAATTATTTAACGTTAGTGTAAGTTACATTTTAGATGGGGAAGCTAAACGAACTTATAACTCTACTGCAGAAACAATAGCTGCACATTTAGACGGAGAATTAACTGAAGACGAATTAAAAAAAGTATTAGAATATGTAGATTTCATAAAACATCAAAATAAATAAGCATGTTTTATACAAAGATTATGGTGGGGATAATTTGAATAGATATGAAAGAACGCTTATCAATAATGAACACATCGTCATAAAAGAGACAAACAACCTTCCGAGTCATTTGAAAGGTTTATATGTAGATGGATTAATTTTATTGAAAGATAATTTATCTGAAAAAGAAAAACTAGAAGTTCTAGGTGAAGAATTGGCCCATCATGATATTTCTTACGGAGATATTCTTGATACAAGTGAACTTTGGAAATGGAAATTTGAGCAAAAAGCACGTAGATTAGGCTTCGAAAAAATTATGCCGTTGAAAAATATCATTGAAGCTTATCAATCAGGTATCCATAATAAATATGAATTAAGTAATTATTTAGATGTTACTGAAGGTTATATAGATGAAGCTTTAGAACATTATCAACAAAAATATGGACTCAGTACTTGGTATGAACATTATTTGATTAAATTTAATCCGCTTCAAGTTTTTGAATATAGAGAAATTAAATAAAAACATAAAGCCCACATGAGCATTTTGAAAACGCTCATGTGGGCTTTTTTTATCATATTACCATTCTGCTATGCTGCCATCTTTATGTCTCCAAATTGGATTGTGCCAATCATGTCCAACTTCAGCCATTTTTCTAATGTGATCTTCGTCAATTTCGACACCAAGACCTGGACCTTGAGGTATTTTTACATAACCGTCTTTAAATTCGAAGACTTCTTTATTTTTAATGTAATCTAGAATGTCACTATCTTTATTGTAGTGAATGCCAAGACTTTGTTCTTGAATAAATGCGTTATGACACGTTGCATCAACTTGTAAACAAGAAGCTAGTGCAACTGGACCTAAAGGACAATGTGGTGCTGCACCTACATCGTATGCTTCTGCCATTGAAATAATTTTTTTACATTCTGTAATACCACCTGCATGTGATAAATCTGGTTGAATAATATCTACATAACCACTTTCAAGAACTGGTTTAAAGTCCCATCTTGAGAACAATCTTTCACCAAGTGCGATTGGTGTAGTCGTTGTTTGACTAATTTCTCTAATCGCTTCAAGGTTTTCACTTAATACAGGTTCTTCAATAAACATTGGCTTAAATTGTTCTAATTCTTTTGCTAACACTTTTGCCATTGGTCTATGAACTCTACCATGGAAATCAATGCCTATACCAAAGTTATTACCGACCGCTTCTCTAATGCCCGCAACTCTTTCCACAACGCTATCTACTTTATCAAAACTATCTACGTACTGTAATTCTTCAGTAGCATTCATTTTAATTGCTTCAAAGCCATTTTCTTTAGCTTTTTTAGCAGCATCTGAAGTATCTTGTGGACGATCTCCACCAATCCAAGAGTATACTTTCATAGAATTTCTACATGCTCCACCCATTAATTCATGAACTGGCGCATTATAATATTTACCTTTAATATCCCATAAAGCTTGGTCAATACCAGAGATAGCACTCATTAATATTGGTCCACCTCTGTAAAATCCGCTACGATACATCATGTTCCAATGATCTTCTATGTTTAAAGGATTTTGGCCAATTAATTGTTGCATTAATTCGTTTACAGCAGCTTTTACTGTACTTGCTTTTCCTTCTATTACTGGTTCTCCCCAGCCTACAATACCTTCATCTGTCGTGATTTTCAAAAATAACCAACGTGGTGGAACTTGAAATAGTTCGTAATCTATAATTTTCATACTATACACGTCCTTTTTTTAATTGTACGATATCGCAAAATTGTTTAGCCGTTTTTTCTAAGTTTTTATAATATTCTTCATTTGCTTCTAATTTAGTATTTACTAATGCACTTCCTAAACCTACACCAACTGCACCAGCTTTTATAAATTCTTCAACGTTATTTAAATCTACGCCACCTGTTGGTAATAAAGGAATGTGTGGTAATGGACCTTGTAAGTCTTTAATATATGCAGAACCCATAGTTGTAGTTGGGAATACTTTAATAATGTCTCCACCACATTCATACGCTTCTAAAATTTCTGTCGGCGATAATGCACCTGGAATACTTACTGCACCATATCTTTTTGTCATTTTTATCGTTTCTTTGTTAACAGTTGGCGCTAAAATAAATGTCGCACCGCTTAAAATAGCAAGACGCGCAGTTTCTGGATCAAGTACCGTACCAGCTCCAACAACTACTTTATCTTTCATTTCTTCAGCAATCAGTTCAATTGCTTCTAATGCTTTAGGTGAATTCATTGTCACCTCTATCGCACGAATGCCTCCTTTGTGTAACGTTTTTACTATTGGTAATACGTTATCTGGATGTGCATTTCTAATAATTGCGATTAATTTAGTTTCTTTGATCGTATTTAAAGTATCCATTTGATTACTCCTTATCTGATAACATCATCGGTTTTATTTTGACTTTTTAATTGGTTTAATTCTTCTTTACTTGGTAATCCTTCGACGTCGCCTTTAACAGTCGTAACGAGTGCTCCTGCATTACAAGCTTGCTCTACAGCGTCGTGAATAGACATGCCCTCGATATAACCTGCTATAAATCCAGCTGCAAAGCCATCTCCAGCACCTACTGGATCTACTACTTCAACACTCTCTGAAGCTTCAGCATAACCAGATTGTTTAGAATCTTGATAGTAAGCACCTTTTTCACCAAGTTTAACAATCACTGTCGTTGGTCCAATATCTATAATACTTTGCGCAATTTCTTTTTCGTTATCTTGATTGAAAAGAAATTCCCCTTCGCTTATACCTGGTAAAACGATGTCGCTTAAAGATATAAGATTTAATAATGTTTTTCTCGCTTCATCTTCACTCCACAATTTCAATCTTAAATTTGGATCAAATATAATTGTTAATCCGAATTCTTTTGCGACTGAAATTAAGTACATCATTGTATCTTTGCTGCTTTCACTTAAAGCTGGGGTAATACCCGTTATATATAAATATTTGAATTGTGATACATAATTTTTATCAATACAGTCTTTCGTCATTAAACTTGCTGCAGAACCTTTTCTATAATAATGTACACGTGTTTGATTACTGCGTACTTTTTCTTTAAGAAAGAGTCCTGTATTTGCTTCGTCTGTTAACTTAACTGAATCTACATTTATGCCTTCACCTTTAACGAACGAAAGTATTCTTTGACCTAGTTCGTCATTACCTAATTGACTTATCCATCCTGTTTTTACACCGAGCTTTTGTAAGCCTATCAGTGTATTTGTTTCAGCACCGGCAATGTGTGTATTAAAATCACGTGCATATCTCATTGGTCCAACTTCATTTGGTGAGAATACAACCATCGTTTCCCCTATTGATAATACATCCATCTTATTTCACGCCCTTCGTATTAATATCCTTCTGCGTTATATAAACGAGCTGATAAACCACCGTCAATAATTAAATGTTCACCTGTCATCATTTCAGAATCATCTGATGCTAAATATTTTGCTAATTTACCAATATCTTCAGGTTCATTAATTCTAGAAGTTGCATGTAAATCTAAAACACCTTTTCTCACTTCGTCTTCATTATCCATTGAATCGAACCAATTTTTTAAATGAGATGTGTTAGTAAAACCAGGGCAAATGGCATTTACACGAATGTTATATTTACCTAAACTTAAAGCCATACCTCTTGTCATCGCATTAACGCCACCTTTTGCTGCAGCATACATATCAGTATCAGGTAATGTCGCAACTGAGTGGTTTGAAGAAATATTAATGATCGATCCGCCACCTTGTTTTTTCATTTCTGGAATAACATGTTTAGAACATAAGAATGTACCTCTTAAATCGATATTAATGATTGAATCCCAATCTTCTACTGACGCTTCTTCAATTGATTTAAACACGGTAATACCCGCGTTATTAACGATTGTATTAATTTTTCCGTATTGTTTAACCGTTTCTTGTACCATGTTAATAATGCTATCTTCTTTAGAAACATCTGTTTCAACAAAAAATGCATCTCCACCATCTTGAATAATTTCATCAACCGTTTCTTTACCGAATTCAGCATCTATTGTTGCAACAACAATTTTCGAACCTTCTTTACCTAATACTTTAGCAATTCCTTTTCCAATCCCTTTTCCTGCACCGGTTACAATAATGACTTGCTCGTTTAATTTACTCATTTTACGATCTCCTTTTTTAATCTGGTTTTGGTAATGTAAATATGTCTTCTACAACTAATGACGCTGCACCAACTGTATATAAGTCTTTTCCTAATGCTGAAGTAATAATTGGTGTATGTTTAGCATCTTCACCCATTACTTTTATTTGCACAACTTCTTCTATAATCGGTAAAAGAACACTACTTATTTTTGAAAGACTGCCTCCTAATACAATAAATTTAGGACCGAATAAATTGATTAATATTGTAAAACCTAATCCTAAATTTCTTCCGACTTCTTTTGCGATATTAAGGCATAGCTCATCTCCTTGTTCAACTGCTTCATAAAATGCATCTATGTTTAAATCATCTAAATTAGAAGTACTCGTTAATAATGAACTTTTTTCTCCTAATTTAAGTTGTCTTTTTAATTTTTTTAAAATGGCAATTTCTGAAGTTAATGTTTCTAAACATCCATAATTGCCACAAGAACATAAAGGACCATCTGGATCAATCGTGACATGTCCGATTTGACCGGTAATATGATGTGATCCTTTAAATATTGATCCGTTATTAATAATACTTGCACCTACACCATAGTCGACGATAACCGAGATAAAATTACTTTCGTCTTTACCTTGGCCAAACCACATTTCAGCTAAAGCAGAACTGTTACAATCATTATCTATTTGTACTTTTAATTGAGTCGTATCTTCTAAAATAGATTTGATTTCTACATTTCTCCAACCAAGATTCGGAGCGAAAATATTTTTTCCAGATTGCGTATCGACTAAACCGTGCATACCTACACCAATTCCTAATACATCTATATTTCTATTAGAATATGTATGGACGATTTCGTTAATTTGTTCACCTAAATATTGAATCATGGATTCAGGACTTTTTTGCGACATTAATTCAATTTCAATTTCTTCTAAAATCTCAGCTCTTAAATTACTGACGATAATTTTATTCGTGTATGCGCCAATCTCCAATCCGATGATTACTTTCTTCTCTTTATTAATATCAAGTGGAATTGGTTGTCTACCTCTCACTTTAGTTTCAGGTTTACGCTCTTCAATCCACTCTTCTTCTATTAATATTGAAACTATCTCTGAAACTGACGGCCTTGATAATGTGATTTTGTTTGCGATTTCTACTCTTGAAATCGGTCCGTGCTTTTGAATTGTTCTTAAAACGAGTTGTTTATTATAATCTTTCATTAAATTTACATTTATTCTGGATGATTGCTTCATTGCAGACCTCCTCTTGCTTTAAGTAATTCGTAATAACTAATAATTCAAATTCTTTTATATAACCACTTGATTTTATTTTTGAAAAGGTTTACATTTACTATTAAATCACATTTAAAAATGATTTACAACATATTTAGTTATTCAGGATAATTAAATACATCTTTTATTTTCCTGAATAACAGATAGTTGCATTTATTTAATGATTTTTCAAAACATTTGGGGGTAATAAAAATGGAAAAAAGTAATTTTAGAACAAAGCTCATATTCTTCCTTGGTGCTTTAGGGGGCTTACTCTACGGTTATGATACTGGCGTTATTTCAGGCGCAATTTTATACATAGCAAACGATATTCCACTTACAAGTACGACAAAAGGATTAGTCGTAAGTTCAATGTTAGTCGGTGCCATTTTTGGTGCTGGGGCTAGTGGACCATTATCGGATAAACTCGGTAGAAGAAAACTGGTATTTATCATAGCAATCGTATTTATTATAGGTGCATTAATTCTTGCATTTGCTCAATCCATGATCGTACTCGTTCTTGGTAGATTCATTATCGGATTAGCAGTTGGTGGTTCAACAGCAATCGTGCCAGTATATTTATCAGAAATGGCACCTACAGAAGCAAGGGGATCATTAAGTTCATTAAATCAACTTATGATTACAATTGGTATACTTCTTTCATACTTAGTAAACTATGCTTTAGCAGATATGGAAGCATGGAGATGGATGGTTGGTTTAGCAGTTGTACCTTCACTAATATTAATGATTGGTGTATATTTCATGCCAGAAAGTCCAAGATGGTTGCTTGAACATAAAAGTGAATCAGCGGCACGTAAAGTTATGGCAATTACACGTCAACAAGGTGAAATAGATAAAGAAATAGATGAAATGAAAGAAATTATACAAATTTCAGAAAGTACTTGGACAGTTTTAAAATCAGTATGGTTACGACCGGTACTGATAATAGGTTGCTTATTCGCTTTATTCCAACAAATAATCGGTATAAACGCAATCATTTATTATGCACCAACTATATTTAGTAAAGCAGGTTTAGGAGACGCAACAGCAATTTTAGGAACAGTTGGTATCGGTACAGTAAACGTAATTGTTACAATATTTGCGATTATCATTATGGATAAAATAGACCGTAAAAAATTACTTATTACCGGTAATATCGGTATGGTAAGCTCATTACTTATTATGGCAGGATTCGCATGGACAGTAGGACTTACTTCTACAGTCGGTGCATGGGTAATCGTAGCTTGTCTAACACTATTCATTGTATTCTTCGCATTCACTTGGGGACCAATACTTTGGGTTATGTTACCAGAACTATTCCCAATGAGAGCAAGAGGCGCTGCAACAGGTATCGCTACATTAGCACTTTCAATCGGAAGTCTATTAGTAGCTCAGTTCTTCCCAAAACTTACAGAAATAATGCCATTAGAACAAGTATTCTTAATCTTTGCTGCAATCGGTATAATAGCTATGATCTTCGTTATTAAATACCTACCAGAAACAAGAGGACGCAGCTTAGAAGAAATAGAAGTAGACTTAAGAAACAGAACATCAACAGCCACGCTTTCAAATATTGATGAAAAATAAAATAAGTAAAAATAACAAAACGCCAAAAATCATAACGATTTTTGGCGTTTTCGTTTGAAGATAAATCTTTATTTACACTTCTATCGATTCTTGTTAATAACGATCAATAAAAATTCCCCACTCTTTAAAGTGAGGAAATCTCAGAAAAATATTGCTAATAATATAGAAACAATTATGGAAAAGACACTTAATATTGATGGTATAGCGATGCCTTTCTTAAATCTTGATTCGGTTACTTTACCTTCATTGATTTCATTTTTTAATTCGATAACCGCAGTTTTAATCTCATTTGTTAATAACTCTTTTGTTAATGTAATCTTATCTTCTAAATGGTTAAACCTGTCGTTCATACGGCTTTCAAGTTGGTTAAACTCTGGTCTTGTTATGTAATCATTATTCATATTATCACCACCATATATAAAAATTTCAGTAATATATTAGTCATCACATACAATTACTTTTAAGTCCAAAACCACGCTCTATCTTCCTTAATAATTCTATTCATTTCGTTCAGTTATCATACAGTAAATAAATATTACAGTAAAATTCAATTGATTGCAATATAGAATGTCAAAAAAACCCTTTGCCAATTTAACAACTGGCAAAGGGTTTAATAGTTATATAAAAATATTATTAGCCGATAGAACCTTCCATTTCGAATTTGATTAGTCGGTTCATTTCAACTGCATATTCCATTGGTAATTCTTTTGTAAATGGTTCAATGAAGCCCATTACGATCATTTCAGTAGCTTCTTCTTCTGAAATACCACGGCTCATTAAGTAGAATAACTGTTCTTCAGATACTTTAGAAACTTTCGCTTCGTGTTCTAATGAAATGTTATCATTTAAGATTTCATTGTAAGGAATAGTATCTGATGTTGATTCGTTATCCATAATTAATGTATCACATTCAATGTTAGAACGAGCGCCAGTAGCTTTACGTCCAAAGTGTACTTGTCCACGGTATACAACTTTACCGCCATTTTTAGAAATTGATTTAGATACGATAGTTGAAGAAGTGTTTGGTGCTTTATGAATCATTTTAGCGCCAGCATCTTGAACTTGTCCTTTACCTGCAAGTGCGATAGATAATGTCATACCTCTAGCGCCTTCTTCAAGTAAGAAACATGATGGATATTTCATTGTTAATTTAGAACCTAAATTACCATCTATCCATTCCATCGTTCCGTTTTCATAAACAAATGTACGTTTTGTAACTAAGTTATAAACGTTGTTTGCCCAGTTTTGGATTGTTGTATAACGGCAATATGCATCTTTTTTTACAACGATTTCAACAACAGCTGAGTGCAATGAATTTGTTGTATAAACAGGTGCAGTACAACCTTCTACGTAGTGTACTGAAGAACCTTCATCTGCAATGATTAATGTTCTTTCGAATTGACCCATATTTTCAGAGTTAATTCTGAAGTATGCTTGTAATGGTGTTTCAAGTTTTACGCCTTTAGGTACGTAAATGAATGATCCACCTGACCATACTGCTGAGTTTAATGCTGAGAATTTGTTATCTGCAGCAGGAATTACTGATGCAAAATATTCTTTGAATAAATCTTCGTTCTCACGTAGAGCTGAATCAGTATCTTTGAAAATGATACCTTGGTCTTCTAAGTCTTGTTCCATGTTATGGTATACAACTTCTGATTCATATTGTGCTGATACACCTGCAAGATATTTTTGCTCTGCTTCAGGAATACCTAATTTATCAAAAGTATTTTTAATTTCTTCTGGAACTTCATCCCATGAACGTTCTGAACGTTCTGATGGTTTAACATAATATGTGATTTCATCAAAATTCAATTCTGTTAAGTCCCCGCCCCACATAGGCATAGGCATTTTGTAGAATTGTTTTAAAGATTTCAAACGGAAATCTAACATCCATTGTGGTTCATCTTTCATTTCAGATATTTTTCTAACGATTTCTTCAGTTAAACCTCTACCTGAACGGAAAATCGAAACATCTTCGTCATGGAAACCATATTTATAATCTCCAACTTCTGGTGATTTTTTAGCCATTTCCTTCACTCCTCTTTTATTAAAACTTATACCCATTTATCAGAAAGTTACGTGTTATTTTCTTCTTTTGTTCCTTTTTCAAAAGCTTTCCACGCTAAAGTAGCGCATTTAATACGTGCTGGGAATTTAGATACACCAGATAAAGCCTCGATATCACCCATATCCTCTGCGATTTCGTATGATTCCCCAAGCATCATGTTAGAGAATTCCTTACTCATTTCTAATGCTTCTTCGATTGTATGACCTTTAACTGCTTCAGTCATCATAGATGCACTAGACATTGAAATGGAACATCCTTCTCCGTCAAACTTAGCATCTTTAATAACATTATCTTCAACATCTAATGTTAAGCGGATGCGGTCCCCACATGTAGGGTTATTCATATCTATTGTTAAAGAACCATCTTCTATTATACCTTTATTTCTTGGGTTCTTATAATGATCCATAATCACAGAACGATATAGTTGATCTAAATTATTAAAACTCATAAGAGAAAAACTCCTTCGTTCTATTTAGTGCCTGAATTAACATATCAACATCTTCAGTAGTATTATAAATATAGAAACTTGCACGAGCTGTAGATGATTGGTTTAAACATTTCATTAATGGCTGCGCACAGTGATGACCTGCTCTTACTGCAACACCTTCTGAATCAAGTGCAGTGGCTAAATCATGCGGATGAACGCCTTCAACATTGAAAGTGATTAATCCAGCTCTTTTATCTGGTGATGGACCGTAAATTTCTAATCCTTCAATTTTTGACATTTCTTTATATGCATAATTAACAAGCTCATATTCATGTTGATGGATATTATCAAGTCCAACAGCGTCAATATATCTTATTGCTTCTGCCCATGCAATAGCTTCAGCGATAAGTGGTGTTCCAGCTTCAAATTTAGTAGGTAAGTCTGTCCATGTTGCATCTTCTAATCCAACAAAGTCAATCATGTCCCCACCAAATTCAATTGGTTCCATCTTATCAAGCAGTTCACGTTTACCATATAATGCACCGATACCAGTTGGACCTAGCATTTTATGTCCACTAAAACTAAAGAAATCTACATCTAAGTCTTGAACGTCAACTTTCATATGAGGTGCAGACTGAGCACCATCTACAGCGATGACTGCATTATGTTGATGTGCTACTTCAGCTATATATTTAACATCGTTGATTGTCCCTAATACATTTGAAACATGAGTCACAGCAACAATTTTCGTATTATCAGTTATTGTTTCATCAATCGCTTCTTTTTCAAGTTCACCACTATCAGTCATAGGGATAAACTTCAGCTTAGCTCCAGTTCTTTTAGCTAATTGTTGCCAAGGTACGATATTGGCATGATGTTCCATTTGGGTAACGACAATTTCATCACCTTCAGAAACATTTGCATCTCCGTAACTATGTGCAACAAGATTGATTGCTGATGTAGTACCTCTTGTAAATACGATTTCTTCAAAGTATTGAGCGTTTATAAATCTTCTTACCGTTTCACGTGCTTTTTCATAAGCGTCCGTTGCAAGTGTACCAAGTGTATGAACCCCACGATGTACATTTGAGTTATAACGATTGTAATAATCGACAATACTCTCAGTAACTTGTGTTGGTGTTTGACTTGTCGCTGAAGAGTCTAAATAGACAAGTCTTTTACCATTCACCTGTTGTTCTAATATTGGAAAATCTTTTATTATTTTTTCTACATTAAATGTTGATTCGGCCACATTATCAGACCTTTCTGTGCCTTTATTTATATTTGCGTAGTTACTTTAAGTTCAATAACATCACGTAATTGACGTTTAACGCCTTCAATTGGCAATGCAGATACAACTGGATCTAAGAATCCGTGTATAACTAATCTTTCTGCTTCTTCACGAGATATACCTCTACTCATTAAATAGTAAAGTTGTGTAGGGTCCACTCTACCAACAGATGCAGCATGTCCAGCTGTTACATCATCTTCATCAATTAATAAAATTGGGTTAGCATCTCCACGCGCTTTTTCTGAAAGCATTAATACACGTGATTCTTGTTGTGCATCAGCTTTAGTTCCACCGTGTTTGATATAGCCAATTCCGTTAAAGATAGATGATGAACTATCTTTCATTACACCATGTTTCAGGATATGACCAATTGATTCTTTACCATATTGAATAATTTGTGTTGTGAAGTTTTGTTTTTGTTCTCCACGTCCAACTACTACTGTTTTTAAATTACAGTTTGAGCGGTCACCCATTAAATATGTTGTGTTGTCATTAATTGTACTACCATCATTCATTAAGCCTAAAGCCCAATCAATTGTAGCGTCATTATCAGCAGTTCCACGACGGATAATATGACCAGTAAATCCTTTATCCATGAAGTCTACTGTTCCGTAAGTAATTTTAGAGTTAGGTCCAGCAATTACTTCAGAAATAATGTTTAATTGTCCATCATTTGCAGGTACCGTTGATAAATAGTTCTCAACATAAGTCACTTCTGCACTTTCTTCAGTTACAATAATTGCATGATTGAAGAAACTTGCATCGCTATCATCATGTAACACTACATATTGGATAGGATCTTCTACTACGACTTTCTTAGGAACATATACAAACACGCCACCATTTACAAGTGCTGCATGTAATGCTGTTAATCTATGTTCATCTACTTTAACTGCGTCAGTCATAAAGTATTTTTGTACTAAATCGCTATTTTCAACTAATGCTGTTTTTAAATCTTTAATTACAACACCTTGTTCAGTTAATTTGTCGTCTACTTTAGTAAAAGCAGGTGTATTATTATGTTGAACAATTAAGTTTTTAGCATTTTCAGTATCGATAATTTTTTGTACTGATTCTGGTAAAGCTTCGATAGATTCAAATGTATCACTTTCAACTGCGTGAGTATTGAATGTATCAAAACTCCATCTATCTATTTTAGTTTTATCTGGTTTAGGCATTTCTAATGTTTCTAATTTTTGAAAACTATCTTTTCTTAAATCAGTCATCCATTGTGGTTCATTTTGAGATGCTGAATAATTAACTAAGTCTTCAACGTTAATATTTAACTTTGTTTCAGTTGCCATTTATACTCCTCCTACTTGACTATATTCACTTATATTATTCAGCGCTAATTGTTTCGTCTTCAATATTAAGTTCTTCTTTAATCCATTCATAACCTTCATTTTCAAGACGTTTCGCTAATTCTTCGCCACCTGATTTAACTACGCGACCTTGCATCATTACGTGTACGAAATCTGGTGTAATATAATCTAATAGTCTTTGATAGTGAGTGATGATTAAGCAACCAAAATCTTCACCGCGCATTTTGTTGATACCTTTAGATACAACTTTTAATGCGTCGATATCTAAACCTGAGTCAATTTCATCTAAAATACCAAACTTAGGTTCTAACATCATTAATTGAAGAATTTCGTTACGTTTCTTTTCACCGCCAGAGAAACCTTCGTTAAGGTATCTTTGAGCCATGTCTTGATCCATTTCTAATAAATCCATTTCTTTATCTAATTTCTTAATGAATTGCATCAAGTTAATTTCGTCGCCTTCTTCACGTTTAGCATTAACTGCAGAACGTAAGAAGTCAGCATTTGTTACACCAGAAATTTCTGATGGGTATTGCATAGCTAGGAATAAACCTGCTTGAGCACGTTCGTCAACTTCCATTTCTAAAACATTTTCACCATCTAAAAGAATTTCACCTTGTGTAACTTCATATTTAGGGTGTCCCATAATAGCAGAAGATAAAGTTGATTTACCTGTACCATTTGGTCCCATGATTGCATGAATTTCACCTTGTTTTATTGTTAAGTCTACGCCTTTAAGAATTTCTTTGCCTTCTATTTCTACGTGTAAACCTTTGATTTCTAATTTTGATGCCATATTATTTTTCCCTCCAGAGAATTTATTCACATTTATAAAAAAGATAACCCTACATTATCTTTCCTAGTTTATAATAATTTTAATGTAACGTCAAAGTTTGCTATGAATCTTTACCTCTCATATTATAACGTAGTTAGTGTGCCAATTAAATATTTTCGCTCAATTTCTCTTATAGAAACTTTTCATTTCAAGAGATTAAGTCTATATTTTCTTAAATGATAATCAAATCTTCCAATTCTCAATTTATAGAAATTATATTTAAGGGACTATCACAAGTAATTTATAGCAGTTTATACTATAATAATACTAAATTAATAGAAAGTTTTAGAAAGGATTTTAATATGAAACGCTACGAACAATTCGCATTTGTCATAAGTGGCATATGTGCATTTATACTTTTATTAAATTTAGTTCGAGTCATTCACTTAGGTAGTTTATATAATACCCTTTTAACTGCCGTAACTTTAGCAGCAATCGCAACATTTAACATAAGAAACTTTAAATTTGCTGGCATTTTATTATATGTCATTGCTATCGCCATGCTTATTTTATTTTTTATAAGCGATGTGAAATAAAAACAACTCCCGCTAAAAAGTTAGTGGGAGTTGTTTTATTGTGTAGATAAACTTAATCGATTAAAAACTCGCTTGCCTAGGGTACAGTCTCAGCCTGTTTTTAATCGGCCGGGTTTTGAATTTTAACGGTCACAATTCCGAATAATGGTCGTTAAAACGCTCTAACGGTCAGAATTCCGAATAATGGTCGTTAGAACACTCTAACGGTCAGAATTCTGAATAATGGTCGTTAGAACCCGCTAACGGTCAGAATTCCGAATAATGGTCGTTAGAACCTGCTAACGGTCAGAATTCTGAATAATGGTCGTTAAAACACTCTAACGGTCAGAATTCTGAATAATGGTCGTTAAAACACTCTAACGGTCAGAATTTCGAATAATGGTCGTTAGAACTCCGTAACAAACAAAAAACTGCCAACAAGTTCATGTTAAGTGTCTTTGTCGGCAGTCTTAAACAACTCCCGCCAAAAAATTAGTGGGAGTTGTTTTTTAATATATTCTATATGTCTGACCTGATTGAATACCTTCTACACTTTTCAAATATGCTTTTGCTGCTTTGTTAGCTGGCACAGCGTTGAATCCTTTAAAGAAATCTCCGTAGTCTTCTAACGCTTCTTCTATTACGTTTGGACTAACATTGTTAATTCTTAGATCACGTTTCAATTCATAAGCTGCAGATTTAACAAAAGCTTGTATGCCTCCGCCTGCCATTGCAGATGAAACGCCACCTTTAATTGGATCGTCCATAATGACACCGGTTGTTAAAGTAAAACTTCCACCATCATTAATGTAATGTTGACCAATAAGCACTAAATTAATTTGACCTAACAGCTTACTAGACACTGCAACTTCATTTGATTCGGGTGTTAATTCAGATAAATCATCAAAATTTGCCGCACCTGCTGTAGAGACTACTGCATCGATATCTTTGATTTGCTCAAACATGGATTTAATATCTTCAACGTTCGACATATCCATTTGATAGTCGCCAGAATTACGACCTACTTTTACAACTTCATGACCATTTTGTTCAAATTCTTTTGCAACTGCAGTTCCAATCGTTCCATTTGCACCGATTAATATAATTTTCAAAATGAATCATCCTTTTTTGTGTATTTATTGAAATCTTATAAAAGTAATTTATTAAATACAAGTAAGTTGCACATTTTTAATTTTTTAGTTTACCATTTAATGTAAATTATGCTAATATCATAAAAAAGGAGGTGTTATAAATTGAAAAATATATTATTAATTACAAGTATACTTACAATCTTAGCAACTATTATTAAAATTGACTTTATGTTTTTTGGTGTCGTTCCGTTATTTATAACATTTTTAATTTTAATAGTTGGGATTGTCGCATCTGTTTTATCTATAAAACGAGATAAACTTTTCGGTATCACGATGTTAATTATCAATATTATATTGTTTATTCAAACATTAATTCCGGCGCTATATTTCGGATAAGGTGTTATTGAATAAACATATTTTAATTCTATACAAAGAAACAATCCCGAAAATATAGGAATTTTCGGGATTGTTTTTGTTTTAAAAAATGATTTTACTAAATAAATTACTGTTGTTGTTGTCCGTGTATCATCCACTTTATACCATACTTATCTGTGAATGCGCCCATTTTTCCGCCCCAAAATTGTTTTTCAAGTGGCATTTCAACTGTAATAGATTCATGATCTTTTACTTTATCAAACAAGTTTTGAGCAACTTCGTCTTGTTCTTTATTATTGATGTCATAATCTATCATTAAACTAATATTGCTTCCTACAATAATTTCATCACCAAATGCATCAGATGCCATTAATTTTAATCCTGCGACATTAAAGTCTGAATGCATTGTTAAATTAGGTGCTTCTTCTTCACTCACACCAAATTGTGCAGCTTGTTCTTGTCCAACCGCTAATCTATTAATATCTGTTGCACCAAAAACTGTTTCGTAATATTCTAATGCATCTTTCGTACTTTCAAACTTTAAATATGGATATAAATTTGTCATAATTGCACCTCATTATTTTCGTTTAATAGTATATAACCCATTTCAAGAAAATTAAACACTAGTTTTGCTGCAATAATTGAATTAAATTGCCACATGAATCATCAAAAATCGCAAATTTAAACCCATCCATATCAACAGGTTCTGTTTGAAACTTAACACCTTTATCTTTCAACTCATCCACTTCTTTATTTAAATCGTCCGTGCCAAACATCGTAACCGGAATACCCGCTTCATATAATCCTTTTTGATAATCTTTAGCCACTTTATGATTATTCGGCTCTAATATAACTTCCACTTGATTATCTGAACTGTTATCTACAAGTGCTAACCATCTAAACTCGCCCATCGGTAAATCATGCTTCACTTCAAAACCTAACACGTCAGTATAGAATTGTTTCGCTTTGTCTTGATCTTCAACAAAAATACTCGTTGCAATCACTCTCATCATCACACACTCCATTCATATGATTTGTATTTAACATAACACAGAGCCAAAATATGTGATAATAATTAGTGAGAAATTTAGGTTTTTATATAACACCTAAATATATCTTTTATTTTTTCTTAAACATATTTCTTATTTCTTGTTTTCTTGCTTCAACTCTTTCAGCCCTCTTTGGATCATCTTTTGCTCGTTCTTTGTATGCTTTAGCATCTTCTTTCCAGCGTTCGTGTATTGATTTATTCTCTTTATTACTCATAATCGATCATCCTTCCTCTATTTATAATACAATTTAATATTTTGAAAAAAAGAGCCCTCTAACTACTATAGCTAAAGGGCTCTGAATTAAATCTTATTATTTCGCTGAAATTACAGCTCCATCATATTTCTTGTTGATGAAGTCTTTGATTTCTTTTGATTGTAATACTTTCATTAATGCTTTAATTTTCTCATCATCTTTATGTCCTTTTTGAACTGCGATAAGGTTAGCGTATGGTGAATCTTTACCTTCTACTGCGATTGAATCTTTCATTGGATTCAAGCCTTGTTCGATAGCAAAGTTAGAGTTGATGATTGTAGCATCTCCTTCATTTGCTTGGTAAGATTTTGGTAAGAACTCAGCTGATTGTTTGTTGTTAAATTTAATGTCTTTTTTGTTTTCTGTAATGTCATCAAATTTAGCATCTACTGGGTTAACACCGTCTTTAATTTTAATTAAGCCTGCTTTTTCGAAGAATGAAAGGAATCTTCCTTCTTCAGCTGGGTTGTTTGATACGTATACTGTTGCGCCTTTTGGTAAGTCAGTTAATTTTTTATATTTTTTAGAATAAACGCCCATTGGTTCAAGATGTACGTTACCTGCTGACTCAATTTTGTATCCTTTATCTTTTGATTCAGTTTTTAAGTAAGGTGTATGTTGGAAGAAGTTAGCATCAAGTTCACCTTTATCTAACAATTTGTTAGGTGTTGTGTAATCATTGATTGTTTTAATTTCTAAATCATAACCTTCTTTTTTAAGAATCGGTTTAGCTTTTTCTAAAATTTCAGCATGTGGCGCTGGTGATGCACCGATTTTAATTGTTTTATTTTTTTCTTTATCGCCACTACCTCCACCACAAGCAACTAAAACTACTGCTAAAATCGAAATGAATAATAATCCAAAAACTTTTTTCATATAAAAACACTCCTTTATCGTTTATCAATTTTTTTAACTATTATATCTCCAATAAATTGGATGACAAATACTATAACTAAAATAAGTATTGTTGAAACTAAAATGACATCATTTTGATTTCGTGTGAATCCTGTTAAATAAGCTAAGTTACCTAATCCACCTGCACCAATAACACCTGCAATAGCTGTAGAACCAACTAATGCAATGGCTGTTACCGTAATACCTGAAACTAAAGCAGGTAGTGATTCTTTAAGTAACACTTTAGTTACAACTGTCCATGTTGTAGCGCCCATTGAAACAGCCGCTTCAATAACACCTTTATCAATTTCTTTCATACCAATTTCTACTAATCTTGCATAGAATGGTGAAGCACCAATAATCAATGCTGGCAATGCGCCTTTTGGACCACTAATCGTACCTAATAATATATCTGTAAATGGTAATAATAGTAGAATTAAGATAATGAACGGTATTGCTCTAAATAAATTCACTATAAATGAAACAATTGAATAAAATACTCTTGAAGTTTTACTTGTACCTCTAGATGTTAAAAACAATAAAGTACCTAAAATTAAACCAAATACTAATGTAAACACTGTAGAAATAACTGTCATATATAAAGTTTCATATAACGCTTCCCAAACAGCACCCCATTGAACATTCGGCATTGTAACCATTTCTGTAATAATATCGCCAAATGACTTATTCATTTACATCCACCTCAACTTTCACGCCTAAATCATTTAATTCTTGTTTAATTTGATCTTTAGCATAGTCTCCTTGAGGTAAATGAACAATCATATGTCCAAATGTTCCGTTTTGAGTTAACTTAACGTCACCTTCAATAACGTTAATATCAACGTTGTATTTTTTAATGATGTTAGCTAATACTGGTTCAGAACTTGTACCACCAACAAAGTTTAATTTCCAAACTTCACCATCTGGCTGTTCTTTTCTAAAGTCTTCTAACGTTCTTTGCAGATCGTCTACTTTCATGTCATCTTTAACAAAGCGTTTTGTAACATATGTTTGTGGATTGTTGAACACATTGATGACTTCACCTTGTTCAACAAATTTACCATTTTCCATAACGGCAACATAGTCGCATATTTTTCGAATAACATGCATCTCGTGCGTAATAAGTATAATTGTTAAATCTAATTCTTTATTAATATCTACTAATAAATCTAAAATTTCATCAGTCGTTTGAGGATCTAGTGCACTTGTAGCTTCATCACATAATAATACGTGAGGGTCATTTGCTAATGCTCTCGCAATACCGACTCTTTGTTTTTGTCCACCAGACAATTGAGAAGGATATGCACTTTCACGACCTTCTAAACCAACTCTTTTAATAAGTTCTTTTGTTTTTTCTTCTATTTCACTTTTAGATACACCCGCAATTTCTAATGGAAATGCGATGTTGTCTTTCACTGTTCTAGACCAAAGTAAATTAAAGTGTTGGAAAATCATGCTTACTTTTTGTCTTTTTGCTCTAAGCTCTCTTTTCGATAGCTGACCAATATTAGCACCATCGACAATCACTTCACCTTCAGTAGGTGTTTCTAATCCGTTAAACATTCTAATTAACGTACTTTTCCCAGCTCCAGAAAAGCCAATCACGCCATATATACTACCTTTATCTATATTTAAGTCAACATGGTCAACAGCTGTTATGTCACCTTTTTTAGTTTTGAAAGTCTTTACAACTTTATTTAACTCAATCAATTTTGCTGCCTCCTAAACGTAAAATTAAAAACGCCTCACTCCAATGATTAGAGAAAGGCGTTAATAATTTGTCTTTCTCTCATCTCCAAAAGTTAACACTTTTTGTGAATTGGCACCATTTCATATATATGACGGTTGCCGGGCTTCTAAGGGCACATCCCTCCACCACTCTTGATAAGAGCTATTACGTATTTAATTAAATCCATACTATCATGATAAGTTTTCATCGTCAATAACTTTTTGAATATTCTCAACTAAATAAGGAACGGACTGAAAAGCATATATTCGATGTATAACTTTATCTTTTTTCATAATGAACAATACAGGTACAGATTGAATTTCAAAGTCTTTACAAAACTCAGGATAGAAATTCAAGTCACACTTATTAATAGGTAAATCTGTCACTTGATTAGCAATATCCAACATTCTTTCGGAAACTTTACAAGTCCCACAAGTTGGCGTATATCCAAATAGTAAATGTATTGATTCATCAAAATGCTTGTATATATCGGTCAATTTTTCTGTGTGTTTCATGATAACGATACTTCCCTTTCAATACAAAATCGTTGTTAACTGTAAATCCATGATAGTTTAACACATTGGCTAAATATTGTCTTGGGCAGCGTGCTACTTCTGAAAAAGTCGAATCTATATAAATATGCTGACTTTCACTTGCATATTTTTTAAACCATTTTCTTATGCGTTTGCCTTCTTTATCTTGATCGACTAATACATAAACTTGCTTACCGTAAATCTCATCTAAAAGTTCATCCATTTTTTCCACACCCATCGTTCCATGCGTGCATATTATATGAACGTGATCATTTAATACCTCTTTCACTCGTTTCTTATCTGAAATACCTTCTACGATTATTACTTTTTTAATCATCGACATGGCCTTCACCTTCTACAAATGAATAATATTATTTTAACTTCAAAATGAAACTTTTAAAAAAACTCCATGATACAACAGTACCGTGGAGTTTAGTTTGATGCTATTCACCTATCATTTCGCTATATGCATCAGCATTTAATAAGTCATCTAATTGAGATTTGTCAGACAATTCAACTTTGACCATCCAAGCTTTATCATATGAAGATTCATTTACAAATTCAGGACTATCTTCTAGTTCTTCGTTTACTTCTACGACTTTACCAGAAAGTGGTGCATACAGTTCAGAAACTGTTTTAACAGATTCTACACTACCGAATGAATCTCCACTAGTCAATTCGTCACCTTCTTCTGGTAACTCAACAAACACAATGTCCCCTAATTCAGATTGAGCAAAATCAGTAATACCGATTGTTGCAACATCGCCTTCTAATTTTACCCATTCATGTTCTTTAGAATATTTTAACTCACTAGGCACTGTCAAAGTAATCCCCTCCTATATGTAATTCAATTATAATCATGACATAAAGCCATAATTCAAGCAACTATTTTATAGCCAAGTTTGACGATATTCATCCTCTTTAAATCCTAGTGTTACTTTATTACCTAAAACTGCTAAAGGTCTCTTAATTAACATGCCATCAGATGCCAATAAATCAAATTTTTCATTATCAGATAAGTCATCTATTTTATCTTTCAAACCTAACTCACGATATTTAGCGCCTCGTGTGTTAAATAATTGATCTACAGTAATATCTGTTCCATCAATAATATCCTTTAACTCGTTAGCTGTTGGTGTTAATTGAGTAATATCGATTGGTTCAAAACTAGCACCATTCGTTTCTAAAAACTTTGCTGCTTTTTTACATGTCGTACAGTTAGGATATTGATAAAATTTTATCATGTCTTTACCTCCATATATCTATTTGATTATAGTATACCAATTATCACAGATTACACATAGTGATGAGTTAAATATTTTTTTAATATTCAAAAATAAGATATACTTCTATTATAATAATTTTATCTAAGGAGCTTAAAATATGAGAACGATAAGTCAATATGCTGAATTCGAAGAGATTATACAAAATGATGAACCAGTAGTAATAAAATTCTTTGCTGACTGGTGTCCAGACTGCTCACGCATGAATCAATGGATTGACCCAATCATTGATGAATATCATAATTTCAACTGGTATCAAATTAATCGTGACCAAGTACCAGAAGCGGCAACTGAAAACGACGTAATGGGAATTCCAAGTTTATTAATATTCAAAAACAACGAAAAACTTGCACACCTACACTCAGCAAATGCTAAAACACCTGAAGATGTAAAAGCATTCTTAGCTGAAAACTTAAAATAATAACAAAAAACCGGCTGGTCATTGCGACCAGCCGGTTTTTATAGATAAACTTTACTGATTAAAAATTCTAACGGTCAGAATTTCGAATAATGGTCGTTAGAATCCGCTAACGGTCAGAATTCTGAATAATGGTCGTTAGAAATTCTAGCGTGAAAGAATTTCGAAACAGTCTAGTAAGCACAAAAAGCTGCCAACAATTTCACTTTAAGTGACTTTGTCGACAGTCTGAAACCGGCTGGTCATTGCGACCAGCCGGTTTTCTTAAATATATATTACCATTTAGAAATGAGTGATTTATTTTTTCTTTTCATTACTTTAACACTTTCATCTTTTTCAGTTACGTATAAAAATCCGCATACGTCTTCGTTATCATTTACGCCAACAATTTTACGGAATGTTGGTTTAAATATAAAGTCTGGTGTTTTCCAACAAGATCCCATATCCGCTTCGTGTATAAGCAACATTAAATTTTGTACAAATGCACCGATTGCCATTTGATTTTCTAAATCTTCTTTTTGTCTTGTGTCGCGTTTAGACAAAATAACAAACATACCCCCGACTTTTGTTACTTTGTTTATATATTTTTCTTGTTGCGCAGGATCATTTACAAATGCTGATTCTGCTACTTCTTGAGCGAATTCAGGTAACTTCTCTTTACTTATATATACTAATCTCCAAGGTTCTCTCATGCCATGATTTGGTGCGTATGTTGCTAATTCAACTAGTGACATGACTTTTTCTTCGTCTACATACATTTCGTGATCATAATTTTTAACACTGCGTCTTTCTTTTATAGCTTGTTGTAATTCCATGATTTCCACTCCTACTTTTCAGGTGATAATTATTATCAATTGTATCATAAAAATAATCCTGAATTCTATAATTATAAAATTCAGGATTATATATTATGTTTGATATAAAGCCAATTGTTCTCTGATTTCTTTTACGTGAAGTTGTCCTGGTGCTGCTTCTTGTCCTACATATCCGTATGTGAATTTCGAACCGAACAAGCCCCCAGTAATTCTCGTCATCTTCCCGAGATCACTCATAGATATACCAATTACGTCTATATCTAATTGATGATATGCTCGATTCATCGCGTTCAACATTGCTAAGAGGTCTCTTTCATTTTTTGGCATAACGGCTAGTTTTCCGATATCTGCACCTAATTCTGCCATCTTCTCATAAGTTACGAACATTTCTTCTTCATCAGGTGTCATTTTGAAATCGTGATGAGAAATAATAATTTGAACATGATTGTTTTTAGCTTTAGTTATACAATTCATTAAATTATCTTCATAAGTGTCTAATTGGATATCAACATAGTCTGCCTTTTGATTACAAATCATATCTTGCATAAGCTTGTAATAATCTTCATGATCAAAATCACCAAAGCCACCTTGCCCTTCTGAACGATAAGTAAACATGATTGGCGCAAGATTATATTCTGATTTAAAAGCTTCTAATACTTCGTTAATATTTTCTATTGAAGTATCTTCTAAAGTATCTGCTCTAAATTCCACGATATCTATTGATTGTTGGTTTTCAACTAGCTCATCAACTGTTTTTTTAATTTCGTTTTTATTTTTTAAAGTTACTGTCGCAACGATATAAGGAAACGATTTCTTTTGCTCAACGTTCATAGTCATTCCTCCAATGTTCTTCTATTTATATTTTACATGAATCACCTATTTTTTTCTATGAAACGTCATCTATCTAAACAAAAAACCCTGAAGAAAAATGTTTCTCCAGGATTTTAAAATTTATTTCACAATTAAGACAGGTATTTTAGCTCTTTTTGCTACTTTATGACTGACACTGCCAAGTACGATTTTATCTTCTTCTTCGGATTTTCGATTGCCGAGCACGACAATGTCATAATCTCCGCTATTGGCAATATTCACCAACTCAGATTTCGCGTTACCTTTAGCAAATTTCAAATTGTATTTAATATTGTGTTCATTCAAATAGTTAAATACATGTTTCAAATCTTCTTGCCTATTTTCCTGCATTTCTTCTAAATGTATACCTGAACGTACAGACACTTGTAAATCCTTCTCGTTTATAACATTTAGAATCGTGACTTCTGAACCTTCTCCGGTAAGTTTAGTAATCTGTTCTAATACTTTTTCATTTTTCATTTCTGTATCGATGCCGAATAAAATATTTTGATACATGATCACCACTCCTTTTATTCTATTTTAAATGATTATGGTGTAATTATCCATCTTTTACGCGCTTAAATATTAATACGCTATTAATATTTTATTGATTTAATGAATGTTATAGATTTATTTCCCAAATTACTATAAACTAAAAATAATTAATAAAGGGTACATTTGTTTTTCATTTTTAAAATACTTTCAATAAAAGTTTTTTAAATTAATGAACTTCATTTATTTTTTATTAAAAAATAGTAACGTAAAAGGGGGAAATATTATGAGTAATTCTAATCAATCAGATCAGAATCCGTTTAATCAAAACACCTCAGACCAACAAAATTCACAACAAGAAAATCCATTCAACGAGCAAAATCAAGATAATGTAAATAATCAGTCAACGCAATCTGGTAACGGGAATGGTTCAAGTGCTAAACCATGGTTATTTGGCTGTGGAGGATGTTTAGTTGTATTCGTCATTTTGGCAGTTATTTTAGGTGCTTGTGCTGCAGGCCCAATAAAAGATCAAATTGACAATATCACTAATAAAACTGAAGATTCATCTACAGAAGAAGAGTCGACAGAGGAAGATACAACTGAAGAGTCTACTACTGAGGAATCCACTACAGAAGAATCTACGACTGAAGAGTCCTCTACAGAAGAAGATAATGGCAGTTCAACATCATATAAAACTACTAATGTTGGAAGCAGTATTGAAGTACTCGGGACAAAAATAACTGTTGAAAAAGCAGAATTCGTTGAGCCTACTAGTAAATATAGTAAGCCTAAAAAAGGGAAAGTATTAAAAGTTTACTATAAACTTGAAAACATCAAAAACACGAGCTTAACTGTTTCTGATACTAACTTCCAAATATTAGCTGACGGTAGTCCAGCTTCAAAATTTTATGGCATGGACGACTCCAAATCCGGTTTCTCATTTAGTTTAAAACCAGGAGAATCTGATTCAGGTTATGCATATTATGATGTTCCAGAAACAAACAAATATGAAGCAAACTTACAACTAAAAAATTCAGACAACAATTACAGAATGAAATGGAAAATTGATGAATCAGATGTAAAGTAAATAAAAAGCCGTTAGACAGTTCAATCGTCTAACGGCTTTTTATATTTAAATTCAAAAACAAGATTTAACTTATTTCTTGAATTTATCAATTAATCCATTTGCTTTATCTTTAACGTTTTCTACAGCTTCTTTCGCTTTACCTGACGTTTTATCTTTTTTACCTTCGTTTTCTAACTCTTGGTTATCAGTAGCGTTTCCAACTGTTTCTTTTACGTTACCTTTTGCTTGTTCGAATTTACCTTCTTCTTTTGCCATTTAAATCACCCTTTATTATTCAAATTGAATGATTATCCATTCGATATTTATATACCCGCTTTATGAAAAATTAAAACTAAATTATGGTATTTTCTTGAAATTTTTTATAAAAGATAATTTGTCTATAAAACTATAAACACACATACCAACGATGATGAGCACAACACCTACCATGCTTAAACTATTTGGTAATGGGAGTCCAAGCAGTATCATTTCTCCTATTATTGTAAAGACAACTTCTAAAGATTGCGTTGCTTCAACTGCTGCTAATTTTTCTTGATTATCTTTCACTAAATTCGTAGCATAAAAGAACAAAATTGTTGCGATAATGCCTGAAAATAGTGCGACAATAAAGGATTGAGTGACTTGATTAGATGTTGGTAACCCTTCAACCATACACCCAATTATAAATATAACGACCCATACTGGAATTGTTACGAGTGTCATACCAAACACTCTTTCGATCGTATTGATTTCGCTATTTACAACGTTCATCATTTTTCTATTTCCTAAAGGATAACTAAAAGCCGCAACTAAAATTGGTAAAAATCCTAATAAAAATATATTGATTTGAATACCACTTGCTTGAGGTATTTGAATAATCATAATGCCTATAAACATGATGCTTGATATTAATAAAGATTTCCAAGGTATTTTATGTCTAACTAATATTTTTTTACCGTCTACCATGACATGTTCTGTAAAGAATGGCGCTAACAACATACCGCATATTATAGTCATTTGCCACGTCCCTGAAATTAACCAACCTGGGCTATATTCTGCTGCAAATGTTAACGGTGCATAAAATAATACAAAAGCGACAAAACTCCAAATGAACCATTCTTTTTTATTATTTTTAATATGTTTTAACACAATTAAAGTTCTTCCCTTTAGCGCTACAAACAAATATAAAAAAGGAAGCATAAAAATAAAGCGAAGTGATGAACTAAAATACCAAGATCCACCTTCACTCGCCATCATATGATTTAAAACAAATGTTACCGCAAAAAATAATGCTGCAAGTATACCAATTAATATCGCTCTCATGCTGTCACCCCACTTTATGTATATTGTTTATTATTTCATAATTTATTCAATTTTTATATTAAAAATTTTACTTTTCACACAAAATGTTAGTTTGAAATGATTTAAAAATAATTTTTGGGGTAAAGAATATATATAACATAAAGGAGGTCTTTTTCATGGCAACACATTATGAAACTAAAGCAACAAATACAGGTGGACGTAAAGGTCACGTTTATACAGATGATAAAACAATCGATGTAGATGTATTACCACCACAACAGGCTGACGGCAAAGCGACTAACCCAGAACAACTATTCGCAGCAGGTTACGCTTCTTGTTTCAATGGTGCTTTTGATCTTATCCTTAAACAAAATAAAGTTCGTGACGCAGAACCAGAAGTTACGTTAACAGTTCGTTTAATGGATGACGAAAATGCAGAAAGTCCTAAACTAGAAGTAGACATTAACGCAAAAGTTAAAAACTTATCTCAAGAAGACGCAGAAAAGTATTTAAAAGATGCGCATGACTTCTGTCCATACTCTAAAGCAACTAGAAACAATATTGATGTTAATTTAAGTGTAGAAACAGTTTAATATAAAAAAATGAGGCTGGGACATAAATGTCCTAGCCTTAATTTTTATTGGGTTAAATGTATGAAGACGCAGTAGGTGTCTGTTTTCTAAATGCGCTTGTACCAAGCTTTTTAGAAATCTAGTCACCCTTGCGGGGGTGAGACGACGAAATCTAATTTAACATTTTAGATTTCTGTCTCACTCCCTCTTTTTTTATGATTTATTTGTACTTTCCTCTTCTTCATTCCACCATAATGCGTCTTTCGGATTTTCATATACTTCTTGTAAATCTTCTTTATTATCTACATTTGGATATGATCCTCTTAAAGATTTATTTGATGTTGTTTTAAACATAAATAGGAAGATAATTAATCCTACTACGTTTATAAATGTTAAATAATATGATGGTGCAATTTTTTGACCAGTTGTTTCAACTAAAGTCGTTAAGATAAATGGCGTTAAACCACCAAATATTGCGGCACCTATATTATAAACAAGTGATAATGTTCTGAGTCTAACTTTTGTATAGAAAATACTTGGTAACACTGAAGGCATAACACCTTCAAATGTTGACATGAATAATGCGATGATAAATAGTCCAACGATAATGATTGGGATTGAAGGTATGCTCATTAGCCAAAATGCTAATACTGAGAATAAACTAAATCCAATTAAGCCAAACATGATTGTTTTTTTGTTACCTACTTTATCACTGTACCAACCGAAGAAGAATACTGCTGGAATCATGACAGCCATTGTGACGATACTTAACACACTACTCATCGTTCCACCTAAATGAATCGTACCGTTTAAGAATGATGGCATATATGAAAGTACCATGTAGTTGGCAACATTTAAGAACGCTACACCAGCTAAACAAACAAGAATATCTCTCCAGTATTTTTTAAATATATCTTTATAAGAATATTCTAGTTCTTCTTTTTCTTCTAATGATGTTTCGTAAGCAGGACTTTCTTCTAAGTTATTTCTTAAGTACACACCTATAATACCAAGAGGTGCTGCAATGATAAATGGAATTCTCCAGCCCCATGAAGCCATTTGTTCATCACTTAAAACTGCGTACATAGTACCTACTAATACGGCAGCTAAAATACTACCAGATAATGTACCTATTTCAAGTCCACTTCCCAATTTACCGCGTACTTTATCCGGAGAAATTTCAGCTATGTATGTCATAGCACCAGCGTACTCTCCACCAGTTGAAAATGACTGTACCATTCTAACAATCAATAATAAAATTGGTGCCCATATTCCTATTTGATGCTGTGTTGGCAAAAGACCTAACGCTAATGTGGATAAGGCCATTATGATAATCGTCGTGGATAATACAACTTTACGGCCATGTTTATCCCCTAAATGGCTAAAGAATATTCCACCAATCGGTCTTACTATAAATGCAAATGCAAACACTGCAAAAGTTGATGCAAGTTGTATTTCTTTTGGCATATTACCAAAGAAATTAGCACTAATGATAACTGCTAATTGAGCATATAAACCGAAATCAAACCACTCAATCGCGTTACCTATTCCCGTCGCGATTACTGTTTTCTTTGTTTTACTAGAATCAACGACATTAATATCGTCTTTCTTAAACTTCATATTTAATACCACTCCCCATTTTGTCTATATATTTATATAACCTAATATCTTGTTTTTAATCACTGAATTTATAAAATTAATATTAATTATTCCAAATATTCCTTTCACAACAATATTTTTATTGTGTATATAAACAAAATGTTTTCTGTATTGAAGCTAATAAACACTTTAAAATCAGTTTTATAAATAATGCTTGTTTAATAATTTTAATAGGTATATAATCCATTTATTAAAAATAAACTTTAGGATCTGAGACAATAAAATGAAAACATTTATAAAACTAATCTCCTTTTATTTAGGATTGTTTTTAAGCACAACACTTATTGGTTCGATATTACTTTATTTACCTGTTACAGGCAGACGAGCTATTTCATTTGTTGATGCCTTTTTCATTACGACAAGTGCTTTTACCGTTACCGGTTTATCAACTGTAGACATACCTACTCAATTTAATACATTAGGATACACCATTATTCTTTTACTCATTCAAATTGGAGGACTAGGTATTGTTGCGGTCACACTCTTTTCATTAATTTTATTCAACAAAAAGATTTCCCTTTCGAACAGGGAGTTGTTAATGATCAGTTGGAATTACGAAGAATTTGGCGGTGTCATTAAGATTCTTAAAAAACTTTTTATTTATACTGCATTAGTAGAATTTGTTGGTTTTGTATTATTATCAATTAAATTTGTACCGATGTATGGTGTTGAAAAAGGCATGTTCACGTCACTATTCACAGCTGTATCTGCATTTAATAACGCAGGATTAGCTTTATTTTCAGATAACCTTATGCAATTCACAGGAGATTTTTACGTTAATATTGTCGTTTCATTACTCATCATTCTCGGTGGTATCGGTCCACTAGTTGTCTATGACCTAATCGTTACAAAACATATTAGACGTTTACAACTTCACACAAAAGTTGTGTTAATGGCAACAATCGTACTTATTGTATTAGGTACACTCTTTATTTTCATTTTAGAATTTAATCACGGTCTTGGTAATTTATCTATCAAAGATAAACTGTTAGCATCATATTTCCAATCCGTCTCAACTAGAACAGCAGGCTTCAACACAATTGATTTATCAAACTTATACCCTACAACTTATGCCATTTTCATTGCACTCATGTTTATCGGTGCAGCACCAATTAGTAGTGGTGGCGGTATTAAAGTAACAACATTTATATTAGTTTTAGTATTTCTTTGGCAAAATATCCGAAACTATGAACATCCACAAATATTTAAGAGATCCATACAATTCAGTCAAATTGCTAAAGCACTTACTATTCTTATGATGAGTTTTGCATTTGTATTAATCATGAGTTTAATTTTAAGCATGGTTCAACCAGATATGGCCTATCATAAATTGTTATTCGAAGTCACTTCAGCCTTTGGTACAGTTGGACTCTCAACCGGCATAACCTTCGATATTAATAGATTATCAAAAGTATTACTCATTATCGTTATGATTGTCGGTAAAATCGGTGTCCTTACACTATTAGGCATATTAACTAAGAAGAACCCATCCAAATTTAAATATGCAAAAGGGAAAGTCTATCTATAAAACTAACCGAACTCGAAACAGGCTTGCCTAGTGTATAGACTAGCCTGTTTTATATCGGTTTGCGGTTTTCGGTCCGGTAATTTTATTTATCGGACTGTATTTCTGTTTTTCGGTCCGGTAATTTTATTTATCGGACCGTATTTCTGTTTTTCGGTCCGGTAATTTTATTTATCGGCCTGTATTTTCGTTTTTCGGTCCGGTAATTTTATTTATCGGACCGTATTTTGTGTTTCTGATCAGATGAAGTTATCGAGTTGGTTGGAATCGCACGATATCTTGGAAGATATGGTGCGATAACGGGTTAAACGCACGATATCTTGGAGATATGGTGCGATAATGGGTTAAACGCACGATATCTTGAGGATATGGTGCGATATCGCCAAAAAACGCCGAAGTACTTTGGCGTTTTTTGTGGACTTGACTATTTTCCGGGCCACAAATTTATTTTGTGGACCATATTTCTGATTTCTGGACCACTAATTTTTTTATCGGTCCATATTTTTCATTATGGGATCTATAATTCTAGACCCATAACGCCATCTTTCTATTTTAAGCTCCTTAAAGTGCTCGCACGCTTTCACTCGGAAAAACCATATGCAAAAAAACTGCCGACAATTTCACTTTAAGTGACTTTGTCGACAGTTGGACTGAACAGAGTTGAATCAGGATTTTTATAAGTCTTCAGATGAATCCATTTCGTCCATTTCTTTTTGATATTGTTCTTCTTCTTCTTCTTCTTGTAATCTTTGTTCCTCTTCAGCTTGTTCTTTTTCCCATTGTTCTTCTTGTGCTTGTTGTTCTTGTTCTAATTTCTTTTCTTCTTCGGCTTCTTTACGTTCTTCTTCTGCCAGTTCTTTTTCATATGCTTCTTCTTCAGCTTGATCTTCAGCATCTTGACGTTTTTGTTCTTCTTCTATTTTTTTATCTTCTTCGTCTTGTTTCTTTTCTTCTTCTTTTAGCTTTTTATCTTCCTCTTCTTGCCTTTTCTTTTCTTCAGCTTCTAATTTTTTTAATTCGTCATCTGCATCACTGTCTGTTTCTTTATCTACTTCTTCTACTTCTTCTGTAGGTATTTCTTCAGTGTCTACTGCATTTTGATTACCTGTAACTTCGTCTATTTCTGAACGAGATATTATCCAATCTGCGTGATAAGTCTCAAATAGCGGCATAAAGTTCATTTCTACTTTATATTCATCTACATCTGATACGTCATAGTATAAATAACTGTTACCAGTATTCCCTTTATTTAATTGATGTTGGAATCCCGCATTATCATCATTCATTCCAAAAAATTGTTCTTGTGTTTCACCATCAATTGTTAAAGTAAAATCTGAACTATCTACTAATACTTGGTCATCACCTAAGTTTTTAAATTTATAATAAACTTTTAAAACTTTACCGTTTTCTGCATAAGAATAACCATCATCGGGTTGGACAAATTCAGCTTTCGTTACCGTCACTTCAACGCCACCTACTTTTATTTTGTCACCTAATTTCAAACCTTTTAGTCCTTTTTTAGGCGTATCAGAAAGATTGGTTACATCTTCAGACGCTGTAGTTTTTTCAGTATCCCCAAACAATTGATTAAATGAATAACTATTATTACTTGGTAATGCTAGAAAAATACCTACAAAACATACTAACCCTATGAAAAATAATGCTATCGTACTTACTAATACACCTGTAAATCGACTCTTATTAGCGATTTTCACAATTGTTATAACTAAAGTTGTGATAAATGCTATTGTTATTAAAACCCATAAAAACGCAAAAAGTATACTCCCCATCTATTCTCTCCTTATACTTTATCTTTTTCTTATTTTATAATATCATGATTTTCAAAAAATAATAGTACTAAATTTAATTTTTATTGTTACTTATCAATTAAACTAAAAGATTAAGGGCAATAAAAAACAGATGGCAAATTTTAATTTACCATCTGTTTTACGTTTTATTTTTTATCTGAATCAACTTCATTAAAGTTCAGTTCGTATAATTCTTTATCGTCTAAGTTTACAAAGTTTTCAATAGACACTCTATATTCATTAACTGTGCGTTTTTTAGATATTTGTCCGCTATATTTTATTACAACTTTCATATCTGTTTCGAAATCGTTAGTATCTATTTTATTACTAAATTCTTGAAATACACTTTGATTAATAGGAATTAAATAAAACTGGTTATTCGGTAAAATATTAATATTTTTTCTTTGCATTACTTCATTGCCGTTTAATTTCAAAATAATTTCTATATTTTTTGCAGATCCGCCACCTAAATTCAATAATTTAAATGCCGTATTCACATATTCGTTATCCGTTGCGGTTAAATTTTTAACTTTTAACACGTCTTTTTTTTCTAATATAATCTGATCAAAAGATAGATACGGTATAAAAGAAATTTTGATTTGTCGTATTTGAATCATGACAGATACAAAATATAAAATCGCCATGATGAAAGTACCAATGGAACCAATCGCTTGTAAAATACTAATCATATTTGTCCCCCCTTTAACTTTAATTCGTTCTATCATTATACCCTTTACAAAGAAGGTAAATCATAAGAGGTAAAAATCAAAAAATGAGACAGAAATCTAAAATGTTAATTTAGATTTCATAGTCTCACTCTACAGTCTTTCAATATCTCTTATGATTTGTTTTGCTTGTCCGATTAAGTTTATCACTTCATCATTTTGAAGGGATGCTTTGTGTTGTTCTTCGCTTGTCCAAGATTCGTCTACTTGTATTAAATCAGGGTTATTTTCATCTTGCATGACTTTGTAATAATTGCAGCCCTCTAAAGTTTCCATACTTGCACTTGCTTGTGATAAGTATTCGAACAATTCATTTCCTCTTGTAGGTTCTGCAATGAATTTTGTGTTGAGTTCATACATATATAAGCCCCTCTCTTTGTTTAGTATTCTTCTTTCAAAATACCGTAAACGAGCGTGTTTCTATATTCGTCTTTTATTTTAATATTTTGTCGTAAAATGCCTTCGTGTTTCATACCTAAGTTTTGTAGTACAATTTCTGAAGCTGTGTTACGGATATCTGTTGTTGCCCAAATTCTATTTAATTTAAGAACTTTAAAGCCATATTTCACAATTGTTCTCGTAACATCTATTGCTATACCGTTACCCCAATAGTCTGGGTGCAGGACATAACCTAGTTCTCCGCTGTCGTTTTCAGTATCACTTACTAACTGAACAGCACCGATCACTTTATCTTCGTCTGCATCAACGATTACGTTATACATCCAATTTTCGTCTCTATTTAATAACATATCTACAAATGCTTCAGTTTGTTCATATGTTTGAGGTTCCCATGTCATATATTTCGTTACTTCTGGTAATGATGCAAAAGCATTGATGTCTTCTATATCTGAGCGTTTTAAATCTCTTAAATAATAATCTACCATATTTCCTCCTGTATTTATGTTAATTTGATTTGATGATTGAGAATATCTTATCATAATTATTAAGCTACACAAACTTATATTTATTGAATGAAAGATATAAAGGGCTAAGACATAAATGCCTCAGCCCCCTTGAATCTTTTCTATCTATCTAATTTTACATCTTTGTATTCTTTTGTACCAACATAGTGAATGACACGGCCTTTAACTTCTTTTTTCGTTAATCTCGCTTTACCTTTTTGATAAAGTGGAACGACCATTCCATCTTTCAGTAACATTTCTTCAGCATTTGCTAATTCATCCCAACGTTTATTTGGATCTTTTAGTAAAGTTGTTTTGCCATCATCGATAATTTTATCGTATTTAGGGTTATCATATCCTGTTTCACCTTTAGTTGTTTCACTGTGATATAAATCTAAAAATGTCATTGGATCTGGATAATCTGGGCCCCATCCAGTAAGTGCAATATCATAATCGCCTTTTTTCGTTAAAGCTATTTTTTGTTTATTAGGTTGTTGTTTAATTGAAAGTGTCACACCTGGTAAATGCTTTTCAATTTGTTCTTTAAAGTATTCTGCATCTTTTTTAGCATTGTCTTGATCAAAAGTTAAAAATTCGATATTGATTTTATCTTTTCCTAGAGCTTGTTTAGCTTTTGCTAATGACGCTTTCGCTTTTTTAGGATCGTAAGTGTATGGTGCTTTAACTAATTTGTTATAGTCTTTATTATCATCGTTTGTGAATACTTTTTTAGGTGTAAACGTATCAATTGGTGTAGATCCGTCATTTAAATTGTTATCCACATAACTTTTCTTGTCGATAGATTGCGCAATCGCAGCTCTTAAATCTTTATTTTGTAAATCTTTATTTGATTGAGTATTAATTTGAAGATAGTAAGTTGCAGATTCTAGTTTAGTGCTGAATCCTTCTTTCTTCTCATTAGATTTTACATTTTGTGAACTTAATTCTGTTGAATCTACTTTATTATTATTGTATAAATTAAGCGCTGTTTGTTCGTCTTTAATAACTTTATAATTAATACCTTTCAGTGCTACATTCTTTTTATCCCAATATTTTTTATTTTTCTTAAGTGAAAACTGATCTTCTACTTTCCAATCAGACATAACAAAAGGTCCGCTGTATAACGTTTTATCTACAGATGTCCCATATTTATCCCCTTGTTTCTTAACGAATTTCTCATTTAACGGCATGAACGTACCGAATGATAACAATTCTTTGTAATATGGTAACTCTTCGTTCAATGTTAATTGTAACGTATGATCATCAATCGCTTTTACACCTAACTCTTCAGGTTTCTTTTCACTTTTGTTAATCGCTTCAGCATTTTTAATGTCGTACATGATGTATGCATATTCAGAAGCGGTCTTCGGATCTACAACTCTTCTCCAAGCAAATACAAAATCTTTTGCAGTGACTGGATCACCATTAGACCATTTCGCGTCTTTTCTTAATTTAAAAGTCCACGTCTTACCATTATTTGATTTTTTAGGATCCCCTGTTGCTATTGCCGGTTCCGCTTTGTCATCCTTATCTAAACGATATAACCCCTCTTGTGTCGCATTCATCACTTCAAACGCACCTGCATCTACTGCCAAGCTAGAATCTAACGTCGCTAAATCAGAAGGTGCAATTAATCTTAAAGTATCTTTCGGCGCTTTATCATCGCTTCCCCCGCCACTACAACCTGCTAGCAAAATGATAAATGCCAGAACACAAATCCCCATTTTATAAATATTTTTCATCAAATCAATCCCCTTATTTGTTTGATATTGTTCAATTATGTTTATCGTAACACAAAAGTTAGAATTTTCAATCAATTTATAAATAAACTTTTTGCTTTTGTAAATTATTACGAGTGTTATCTATTTTGAAGTCTTTCAAAAAGTTTTCACTTTACAAACAAGAACATATGTTCGTATAATTAAAACATAATATTACGGAGATGATGATATGGTAAAAGCAATTAATCACAATGTACCGGAAGAATTTCAAAGCGAAACGGACTACAGAAATATTCCACGCAAATATTTAAATCCAATCATCCCAAAAGGCCGAGGCATGATAAAGTGGGCACCATTTGCTACTATGCCAGAACAATTCGAAGCAATATCACAACACATTAAAGACCAAACAAAAATTCAAAAGCCTATTTTGGATGAATCCGCACTGTCAGACTTAAACAACGTATTAGCCGAGAAAATTTTCTATCAACCAAACTGCCAAATTAAATACTGGCATGACGGATACGTACAGCAATTGAAGTGTGAAATACACAAATTCAACTCCGAGAAGAATACATTAGAAATTGTTAACCAAGACAATAAACAACTGATGTATTTAGATATGGACTGTATATTAGAAATAGAATAAAGAACAAAAAGAATCGCCTAGCACGATGATGCGCTAGGCGATTTTTTCAGACTGTCAACAAAGTCACTTAAAGTGAACTTGTTGGCAGTTTTTTGCGCTAACTAGCTTGTTTTTAAACTCTTGCTAGTTACAAATTGGTCTGAACCCCAAAAGTTGGACTTATTATTAGTTTGTCATTTGGTAGGTATATCTTCGATATGATATTGGGGACATACCACCTAATTTTTCTTTGATTCTCATATTATTGTAAAAATAAATATATTCAGTAATAGTGTTTTTTAAATCATCAAAATTATTAAAAACATGTCCATAGTACATTTCTTTTTTTAATAATCCAAAAAAATTTTCAATAGGAGAATTATCTAAACAATTTCCCTTACGAGACATACTTTGGAAAATACTATTTTCTTTTAAGAATGAAACCCACTGATTATGTTGATAGTGCCATCCTTGATCGGAATGAACCGTTGCACGGTAACCTAGTTCAGGACGATAAGAAAATGCTTCTTTCAATGCTTCTATTGCGATATCTAATGTTGGATGTTTAGACATTCTAAAGCTTATAATTTCAGAACTATATAAGTCCATAATAGGAGACAAATAAAGCTTTTCTCCATTCTTTGTTTTAAATTCAGTAATGTCTGTAACATATTTTTGGAAGGGTCGGTCTGTTTTGAACCTACGTTTCAATATATTTGAACATGTTTTACCAACTTTACCTTTATAAGAACTATAACGTTTACTTTTTCTAAAATATTTATTACATGTTAATTCAAGTTCTTTCATTATTTTCAACACTTTTTTATGATTAACAATCAAATTTTTATTACGAAGTTCTAATGTAACTCTTCTATAACCATAGGTATAATTGGCTTTTTGGCATATTATTTTGATTTCATTTCTGATAAGTTCATCTTTAAGCGGTTCGTTGTATCTTTTCACCCAATAGTAATAGACACTTTTAGCTATGCCCGCCATCTTTAATAAGAAATTTAAGGTAAATTTATAGGCTTTCCTTAACTCAATAATAAACTTTACCTTTTCTTTCGTTTTTCCTCGATGTGTTGAGTTAAGGCTTGTAACTTTTTTTGATACTCTATTCCTGCTTTTAAATTTTCATTTTCTTCTCTCAGACGTATTAATTCTTGACGTTCATTTTCCTTGAGATGAATTTCGTTTGTCTTCTTATTTTTCTTCATTACAGGAGGGCTCCTCTTCTCTATAGTCGCCTCATTTTTATCTTTTTCAACTTCAAATTTTTTCTGCCATTTCCAAATGGTTGTATAACTCAGAATTCCAAAATGATCTGCTGTTTCTTCATAAGACAACTTATTTAATTCTCTATATCTTAATACAGATAGCTTGAATTCTCTAGTAAATGTCTGTTTTACTTTATTCGGTTTTAGACCTTCAATTCCAAACCTTTTGTATTGTCCCACCCAAATTCTTATAGGAGTAATAGATTTCACTCCATGCTTTTTGGCTAATCTAGGATAGCCCATTTTACCATCCAAGTATTCTAGAACAATTTCATATTTCTTTTCGTAACTATAACTTTTCACCGTATACACACCCCGATTTTTCAATTTTTGAAAGTTCAACTTTTGGGGTGCGGTGCAAATTCTAACTAGCTTGTTTTTTATTTCTTGCTAGTTAGAGCTAAAAAAGTAGTGATTATAGTGTTTATTTACACTATTTCATAACTGAAACAGCGCTAACTAGCTTGTTTTCAAACTCTTGCAAGTTACAGATTCTAACTAGCTTGTTTTTTATTTCTTGCTAGTTAGAGCTAAAAAAGACATGATTTTAGTGTTTATTTACACTATTTTTCAACCAAAACAGCGCTAACTAGCTTGTTTTTAAACTCTTGCTAGTTACAAATTCTAACTAGCTTGTTTTTTATTTCTTGCTAGTTAGAGCACAAAACCGTTTAAAAACGAGACGCCTGAGGGAATAGTACAAGTCGAAGACTACAGGCTGAGACTGTACCCTAGGCAAGCGAGTTTTTAATCGGTTATGTTTATCTACAAACAAAAAGAATCGCCTAGCACGATGATGCGCTAGGCGATTTTTTTGTGTCATTGCTTATTCATGTTTTGTTTTTTTCTTTTTTCCTACTTTATCCATTACTTTATTGATATATTTTGAGTAGTCTTTTCCACTTTTTTCTTTATATTTATCATTTGCTTTATGCAGTGTTGATTCAAGTTTGCCACTTTTAACTAAATAGTCCAAACCTTTTTTCACGTTTTTATTCATCAATTGTCCTCCTTTTCAGTAGTAACAAATTTAGCATATATAAATTTTATATACAAAGGAAAACAATACTTATGATAACTTCCAACGATATGGATCTGTTAGTTTAGTCCAGTCTTGGTCAATTTCTTGTGCGTTAATTAAGCATGCGTCTAAAGATTTTGTAATTTCTTCTACGTCTAAATCACTGCCTATCACGACAAATTGTGTTTCTCTGTCTCCATACTCAGGATCCCAATTTGCTTTTACTTCTGGTCGATCATCTAAAATTTCTTTCTTTTGTGCGTCACTCATTGCATCTACCCAATATGTAATCGGATGAATATTGACGAATGATCCTGCTTGAGAGAATAGACATGCGACATGGTTATATTGAGCTAACCAAACGATTCCTTTAGCTCTTATGATGTTGTCTTGCATATTTTCCATCCAAGTATTAAATCTTTCAGCGTGGAATGGTAAACGTCTCTTATAAACAAAAGATGAAATCCCGTACTCTTCAGTCTCCGGTGTATGATTAGCATGGCCACCTTCTGTCAGTTCTTTAATCCAACCTGCAGAATTGCTCGCTTTTTCAAAATTAAATAATCCAGTATTCACGACTTCTTTAATTGGTACTTCTGCAAAATTCGTTTTAATCAATTTTGCTGTAGGTTGCAGTTTTCTTAAAATATTTTCTAGTTGATCTAAATCTTTTTTATCTACTAAGTCCGTTTTATTAAGAATCAAGACGTCACAAAATTCTATTTGATCAATTAGTAAATCAGAAATTGAGCGTTCGTCATCTTCACTCACACCTTGATCTCTATCAATCAGTAAGTCTTCAGATTTCATGTCATGGATAAAACGATGTGCATCCACAACTGTAACCATCGTATCCAATCGACAGATGCTTGTTAAATCAATGCCTAATTCATCATCTACATATGAAAAAGTTTGCGCTACTGGAACTGGCTCAGATATACCTGTTGATTCAATGACAATTTGGTCCACGTCTCCACGTTTCGCTATCTTCTCTACTTCAACTAACAAATCTTCTCTCAAAGTACAGCAAATGCATCCATTAGAAAGTTCGACCAACTTTTCATCCGTTCTGGAAATACCGCCGCCTTCTATTACTAAATCTTTATCAATATTAATTTCGCTCATATCATTCACGATAACAGCTATTTTTAATCCTTCTCTATTTTTTAAAATATTATTGAGCAGCGTTGTCTTGCCTGACCCTAAATATCCACTTAATACAGTAACAGGTATTTTATTCAATTTATTTCCCTACTTTCTCAATACTTATGCTCAGTCTGTATTTTCATTACCAACTAGATTTTTTCAAACCTGGAATTTGTCCTTTATGTGCATAATCTCTTAATGCAATTCTAGACATACCGAATTTTCTATAGACACCTCTAGGTCTTCCTGTCACTTGGCATCTACGCGTAATACGTGTAGGAGAAGCATCTCTCGGTAGTTTTTTTAATCCTTCATAATCTTTATTTGCTTTCAGTTCTTCACGTTTCTCTCTATACTTTTCAACCATTTGAATACGTTTTTGTTCTTTAGCTATTTTAGATTTTTTTGCCATATATATTACTCCTTTTAAAAATTTAATAAATTTAATAGAAAAAAATTAGGGCTAAGACATTTCTGCCTCAGCCCCCCGAAATCGTATATTAAAGTAAATAAAATAGTCATCTCTCGGAGGTAAATCGTAATGACTACGTTTTAACTATAAATCATGTTTCTTTTATTTGCAAGAAAAAATTTCTTTTAATTTCAAAACAAACACATCACACCGATATCTTAGTGATGTCAGTTTATAAATAAACTTAACCGATTAAAAACGCGCTAACGGTCACAATTCTGAATAATGGTCGTTAGAATTCCGAAACAATCAAAAAAACCGCCAACAAGTTCACTTTACGTGACTTTGTTGGCAGTCTAGTATCATTCTACAGTCGTTACGTTCAAACTATGCAATTGACTGTTATCATCATATTTCAAATCTTCTTTACCATAAAACGTGTATGTTTGACCTTTTTCTAATTGCTTATGGTCATAGTCAATAATGAAATAAGATTCTTTATTTTGACCTGATCCTTTACTTACTTCAACAATTTTATCTCCAACTGAACTATCGCTAATTTTGTTCACTTTAGCATTTGAGACTTTTAACAATTGATCGTGACTATATTCTCCATTAGTAAATTTTTTGTAATCTACCTCTTTAGAATCGTCCATTTTGTTCTGAACATAATGATTTACATCTGCTTGAGCAACATTTCCATTAAACTTCAATTTTGAATGACTATTCTCGGAAGGTTCAACAGAAACAACTACTACTGCACAAGCTAAAGTTAAAAAGAATAACACAATGGTACTTAGCAATGGAACCCTAAACCTAGTATTTCGAATTGCTTTCACTACCGTTGTGCCTAACATCACACAAAAAGCTACCAATACTAAAATTCCTAACACGCCAAATATTAAACTACCCACATCGCATTACCCCTTTGATTTTTTTGCTTTTATACTTTTACATAATAGACCTATATACACAATAAATCATTCATTTTGTTTCATGTACCGAAATAAATTTGTTACTGACGCTAAAAAAGACTGTGACATATTTGTCTCAGCCTCTTTCAATTAAATATTAAATTAGTCTGTATCGATCTTAGTTTCACTTAACTCCTCTAACCTTTTAATAACACTTCTTAACATGACAATTTCTTTTTCTAAATAAAAGTCATCCGTATTTGCTTTCACATCTAACTTCTCTGAAATATAAATCAAATCGTCCCCTAAATCGACAACATTCCAACTCTTATTTAATTCTTTATCCATAAATACCATCCCAAAAATATTTTAATCTCTTTCGTCTATATTTATAAAATAATTCTTTGTAAAACTCATTATACTACCAAACGGTCGTTCATTTCAATTTGAATTAAAAATGTAATATGTTTTTAAATAAAATAATATCTCAATCGCAATATTGTATTCTTTTTTAACAAAAATACAATATTTGTAATAATCTGAAATATTAGGAACTCTCTTTATAATTTGAGTAAAAAGGATGAAAAATTTGGAGATCCAGAAAATAATATTATATCGTTTTTAAAGGAGTATGAATTATCCTAGTATTATTTACATTAATCAATGCTAGAATTAAATTATAATATTATTTCAAGGAGATTTCTATGCAACGATTAAAGTCATTTTTGGAGATTAATCAAATTTATGTATATATTGTTTTTTTATTATTCGGTATTGTTTTAGGATTAGCTTTTGAGAACAGTGCGCTTATTTTTGAGCCTGCTATTTCTATTCTTATTGTTGTATTAATGTTTGGCATGTTTACACAGATTCCTTTTTTAAGCTTGCGAAATAGGTTATTAAATGTGAATTATATTTTAGCCCTCATTTTTTCAAATTTTGTGTTAATCCCTATTTTCGTTTTTATACTCGTTACTTTATTTAATGTTACTTCTGCGCCAATTTTAATAGGTTTATATCTTGTTTTGCTAACACCCTGCATTGATTATGTAATTGTTTTTACTGGTCTTGGTAAAGGTAACGCGGAATATATGTTAATTTCGACGCCTATATTGTTTATTGTGCAGATTGTCTTGCTGCCTGTTTACTTTTTTATATTTTTAAATCAAGATATGTCACAGTATATTGCTGTTGAACCTTTTTTAAAAACATTTTTGTTATTGATTATTTTACCTTTATTACTCGCTATTATTTTACAGTTGTTAAGTAAAAAATCTAAAAAAATGATGACCGTATTACATTTATCTGAATGGTTACCTGTACCTTTTATGGCTTTAGTGTTAATGACTGTTGTTGGTTCGCAAATCACAATAATTGTTCATGATTTACATATCGTGCTTACTGTCGTTCCGATTTATATATGCTTTATGATTGTAGCGCCAATGATTGGTTTCTTTTCAGGAAAAATTTTAAAATTACCTATAGATTTAAAAAGGACGTTAGCGTTTAGTTCCAGTACGCGTAATGCTTTAGTGGTCTTACCGCTAGCATTGTCTTTACCTCATCAATGGTCAACTGTTGTAACAGCCGTCGTGGTAACACAAACGCTTGTTGAATTAGTTGGTGAACTCGTTTATATAAGAACCATTCCAAAGTTGATTCGATAAAAATTGGTAATCTCTTAAATTCATGCGATTATAAATTTATATTAAAAAATAAAAGGACAAAGTCACTTAAAGTGGACTTGTTGGCAGTGTTTAGCTCTAACTAGATTGTTTACAAATTCTTTCTAGTTAGAAAATCTAACTAGATTGTTTGTGTAAGTCTTTCGAGTTAGAGCTAAAAATCAATGAAATTAATGTGATATTATACATTTTTATAAGAGAAATAGCGCTTACTAAATTGTTTTAGAATTCTTTCTAGTTAGAAAATCTAACTAGATTGTTTGTGTAAGTCTTTCTAGTAAGAATAAAAGCCGATTAAAAACGAGACGCCTGAGGGAATAGTACAAGTCGAAGACTACAGGCTGAGACTGTACCCTAGGCAAGCGAGTTTTTAATTGGTTATGTTTATCTACAAACTAAAAAGGACAAACCTGGGATTTTTTCAGGTTTGTCCTTTTTAGTTAAATCTATGCATTTATTTGGTTGTAATGTTTTTGTACAAGGCTATAGAATTTATCCATACTATAACCCCATTGGCTAAAGTAATTAATAGGATCTGTGTGGGTCGTACCGCCATAATATTTATTGATAGCATTATGACTGATTACTGTTCCAGTTCCTTCATTATTATCAGCTAAAGATGGTTTTAATCCATTTTGTGTTAACATTTTCGCTGTTAAGTAAGCTTGGTTATTTACTGATTTAGCAAACTGATCAAAAGTACTCGCTTGTGTTAGTTCAATTTGATAAAAATAAGGATTTGCTTTTGCACCTGCACCCCAAGCTAAATATTTACTCGGTGCGGTTTGTACTATTTTATTACTGCTTGCATAAGCATGAACAAATGCACTTTCGTAGTTGTTATACATGTAGTTAATTTCTTCATCGATTGTACTATTAGCATTAGACGTTTCATGAATAGCTACACCGATAAACTTGTCTGACTTATATTTGTATTTTGGTAAACTATTGATTCTTGCATCTTGCGTAACAGCTGATGGCTTTATGTTGTTGTTTGCAATATATGTATTTACATCTTGATAAGCTTCATTCAAATTTCTATTCGTTTCCATCTCAGTTGAATTACGCTCACCATCTTTGTTATGTAACTTTAAATCTTCATCTGTTAGTGAATTCGTTAGTTCATTTGGACTCATCTTTTGAGCCTGTTCAAAACTAATTGGCTTACTTGTTTTTTCAGTCTGATTACTACTTGTCTCATCAGCTTTCGCGTACAAACCAGATTGAGAAAGTAATAAACTTGATGTCAAAAATAAAACTGTTCCAAATTTATACTTCATCATAATCCCCCTTAATTCGTTTATTTTCACATTGTATAATAAAGTGTTACTAATTAATATGACGAATAATATCTTAATATATTAAGTGTATAATTTTATTAACTACAATTTAAATATAAAACAGCACACCCTATACTCTAGAATGTGCTGCTTTATATTAATCAATCACTTGTAACGCTTTTTCAGGAACTTGATCTCTCGTCACTTCTTCAAACGATTCAACATGTGTACCTTTATGCTTTATTTTTAAATATCGATTTATCTTAAGTTCATCCGCTGAAATATAATTTACTTTTGTACGATTACCCTCTGCATCTACAATCTCTTGATCATAACTTCTAATATTATGCTCCTTAACCGCATCAGGCTTTTTAGTTTTAACATAAGAATCTTTCTCCTTAACAAAAGGATTCAACTGATCCGTTATTCCCTTAACCTCACCCGAACTAGAAGAACTTAAAACGATAAATAATAAACAAACAATTAATAAGACAAAAATAATTAACGCTATAAATCCTTTAATTAAACTTTTCATTTCACTCTCTCCTTTCTAATAAAATCATACCACCTCTAGCCTATAAATAGTCCTAACATTGTTGTCACAACGGGGTTTATAGTCTTACATTATTGTAAGGTCATATGATTTTGATAGAATTCGTGGAGAAATTTGGTGATTTGATTTGATTCGATGCAATATACTTTTCTCTTTACAAAACAGAACATGTGTTCGTATAATGAAAGTATTAGATTACTGAGGTGGTATTTATGTATGACTATCATTATTGTCTGAATCGGGATATTTTATGTGTAGATTTGAAGAGTTTCTTTGCGTCTGTTTCTTGTATCGAGAAAGGTCTTGATCCGTTAAAAACAAAACTCGCTGTTGTTGCTGATACGAAGCGGCAAGGTTCTGTTGTACTTGCTGCTACACCTCCGTTAAAGGAAATGGGTGTTACGACTGGGTCTCGTATGTTCGAAATTCCTCAGCGTAAAGATATTTATGTTATCAATCCATCTATGAAAAAATATATACAACTTTCAACTCAAATAAGTAAAATCGCTTTGGATTACGTAGCACCTGAAGACTTTCATCAGTATAGTATAGATGAGTTTTTTATGGATGTTTCTGAATCATATCATCTGTTTGCACACTCACCCTTCTCTTTAGCGATTAAACTTCAAGATAGTATTTTTGATCATACGAATATTCGAAGTACGATTGGTATAGGATCCAATATGTTACTTGCAAAGTTATCTATGGATATAGAGGCCAAACATACACATCTTGGTATATCTGAGTGGCGTTATGAAGATGTGCCAAATAAATTGTGGCCGATACAACCGTTGAATAAAATGTGGGGCATTAATAGACGTACAGAGGATAAATTGAATAAGAAAGGTATTTTCACAGTTGGTCATTTAGCAAACTATCCAGTTGAATATTTGAAGCGCGACTTAGGTGTCATCGGCGTGGACTTGCATTTACATGCTAATGGCATAGATGAAAGTATCATTCGACGACCGCACAAGACATATGATAAATCTTTAGGTAAATCGCAAATTCTTATGCGTGATTATAGTATGAATGAACTTAAGACAGTGCTAAATGAACAAGTGGATGAAGTATATTATAGAACGAGGAAGTTAAATTTATACCCTACTCGAATCAGTGTTAGCGTTGGTTATGCGGATATTGGTGGTGTTCGTAAACAATTTACGAATAAGACAGGCTTTATGAACACATATGCCATCGTTAATTTATTGTGGGATTACTTATCTACACGTTTAGAACCTGACCGATTATATCGTACGATTGCGATATCATTTGGTAAGTTTATCCCAAACCAAATTAAACAACTTTCACTGTTTGACGATCCATTTCAAGTTAAAGCAGAAACGATAGAGAACCATTTAGATTTCATACGTATGAAATATGGAAAAAATGTCGTTATGCGTGGTTCAAGTCTGTTAGATAGTGGTACTTTATTAGAGAGAAAAGGCTTAATAGCAGGCCATAAAGCCTAAATTTAACAAAAATTAACATTAAGTTAACCATTTTATATAATAATTGTGTATTTTTACCAAAAATACTTAATTACTAAGGTTTAAAAATTTGTCACATGGTTATATATAGAGCATAACAGAAATAGGAGGTAATTATTATGGGCTTTATTTTAATGTTAATCGTAGGCGGACTTATTGGTTGGCTTGCAGGTGTTATTTTAGGTAAAGATGTACCAGGCGGTATTATTGGTAACATCATCGCTGGTTTAATCGGTTCAGCTATTGGTGGATCATTATTAGGCGATATGGGGCCAGTAATTGGTGGAGTAGCTATTATTCCAGCGCTTATCGGTTCAATCGTGTTAATATTAGTACTTTCATTCATTTTAAAAGCAATCAGAAAATAATTGAATGAAATGATTTGAGGCTAGGACATAAATGTCCTAGCCTTAATTTTTTATTGGGTTAAATGTATGAAGACGCAGTTTATATATAAATCCTTATTTACAGTTTTGATGAATCTTGTTAATAACGACCATAAGTTAAAATATTAAGTATTAAAAAAATCTAGTAAGCAAAAAACACCTCACAGCAGTGAAGTGTTTTTTTTTATTTTTATATACGAAAAAATATTTGCAAAACCACTCTAGGTAAATAGCTTTGTAATAATAAAATACCCGGTGTTAAAGCTAGTAAACATGAATTAAAACATAATTTAAAACATAATTTATACTAAATACGAATATTTTAACAATTACGCCTAAATGTGTTTTATTACTTAATAACTTTATTAATTAATTTACGAATCAATCTAAATATAACTGCCATTCCAATATATCTTAAAATACGTGTTAAAATATTTTGCATCCTTATCGACTCCTTAAAAATTGAACTTTAATTAGTTTTTTACTTTCCTCACTATTAATACCCTATAACAAAGCATTATACACATTTCACTCAACAAAAAAAGATTGAGTATGAGACCTCTATGTCTCAACCCAATCTCTTTATAAATATTATGATTTTGTACTTTCATCGTTCCACCATAGTGAATCTTTAGGATTCTCAACAGCATGAGCAAATTCTTTCTTAGATGATACTGTTGGATAAGAACCTTTTAAAGATTTCTTAGATGTATCAACGAATAATGTTGCTACAACAATAAGTCCGATAACACTTACAACTAATAAATAATATGCAGGTGCTAAATTATTGTTTGTAACGTGAACTAACCAAGAAGCAACTAATGGTGTCGTACCACCGAATAGTGAAACTGAGATATTAAATGTCCACGATAATGTACGGTAACGAATATCTGTATGGAACAGTGTTGGTAATGAACCAGGCATTGTTCCTTCATAAACTGATAATACGATTCCTAACATAAGTAAACCTAAGAATAAGAATCCTAAACCGCCTAAATTAAGGAATTGGAAAGCAAATACTGAGAATAGAATAGCTAATACTAATCCACCAGAGATAACTTTTTTATTCCCAATTTTATCGCCTAGTCTACCAAATGTAATTGCAAATGGTACCATTATAAGCAATACAATAGCTGTGATTGGTGTACTTACTCGATCACTAATGCCAATTGTTTCATCTAAATAAGATGGCATATAACCTAATAAGATATAGTTTGTTATATTAAAGAATGCCACGAAGACAACACATAACAAGATATCTTTCTTATATTGTTTCATAATCTCTATAACGCTAAGTTGATCTTTTTGATTTTCAAGATCATTTTTAAAGATTGGTGTTTCTTCTAAATGCGTTCTCAAGTATAGACCAATTAGTCCAATTGGAGCACTTAAGAAGAACGGAATTCTCCAACCCCAAGAATTCATTTGGGCATCTGGTAATGTCCAAAATAAAATTGTAACAAGAATAGAAGCAACTATATAACCAGATAACGTACCAATTTCTAATCCGCTACCTAATCTAATACGTTTGTTATCTGGTGAAGATTCAGCTATATAAACCATAGCACCAGCATACTCGCCACCAACTGAGAATCCTTGTAAAATACGTGCTGCTAATAATAAAATCGGAGCCCATATACCTATTTGATCATATGTAGGTAATAACCCGATAATTAATGTAGAAAATGCCATCATAATAATGGTGAATGTTAATACAATTTTTCTACCTAACTTATCACCTATTTTACCAAAGACAATCCCGCCGACCGGTCTTAATAAGAAGGCAATTGCAAATGTGGCAAAAGTAAAGATTAACTTTAACTCATCATTTTCGACAGGACTGAAAAAGTTCTTACTAATGATAACTGCAAGGTAGGAATAAAGAGCAAAGTCAAACCATTCCATTGCGTTACCTATACCCGTAGCAAAAACACTTTTCTTTGCCGTATTAATGTCTACGACGTTTATTTTCTTTTTATTAAACTTCACAGTACACACTCCTTCACATTTTTAAGAGTATACGCCGAACTTTTTATACTGTCAAATTAGTATTTTACTTAATTAATTGAAAACATATAAATATTTGATATAATTAATTTTAAAAAATAGAGGTTAGCATATGAAAAATTTAGGGATATTGTATTTTTTCGCTGGAAAAATGGGATCAGGAAAATCAACAAAATCAAAACAAATTACTAAGCATAAAAATGCAGTATTAATATCAGAAGACGAATGGTTAGAATTGCTTTATCCTACTCAAATACAATCATTTGATGACTACTTAAAATATTCAAAACAAATTAAACCATTAGTCAAAAAACATATTCAAACTATATTAAAAACAGGAACTGATGTGGTAATGGATTTTCCTGGTAATACAGTCAATCAAAGAAAATGGTTGTTAAACATAGCTTCTGAAATTAACGCGAACCATCAATTAATATTTCTTAATTTAACTGACGAACAGTGTATTAAACAAATTTTAAAAAGGAATAATGAAGACCCTAGTAGAGAACATTTTGATACGATAGAAATGTTCAATTATGTATCAAGCTTTTTCGAAGTACCTCATGATTCTGAAGATTTAAATATTGTAGAAATAAAAAAGTAATTTACGGAAGATGTGTAATAAACACTTTGTTTTGAATATCATCTAACTTCTGATTCTTAGAATGAAAATAAATCCGATTCGCCACGATATCAGCAGCTCTAATTAACGGTTTCTTATTCGAATTACAAAAAGCAACATTCACAAAATCCAATTCTGGAAATAAAGGAGGAAAAAACTTATTAAAATTCCAATTAAACGTCCCACATTTAAACTCTTGTTCTAGCGCCTCTCTTAATTCATATTTCCCATTGGTCGCTGTCGTATGTTCATCACAAAACACATGAATCCCATTAACATCATTTTTCATTATAAATTCTTGATTGATTAAGTCTTCAAGAACCCTTTTAAGACCAATCTTAAAAGCATAATCTAAATACCTCTGTTTACTCTTTTTATAATTAAATATGTTATCACCAAGCATGCTCAAATGAATGACCACACCAAACTTAATACATTTATTTAAAGATCTAAAAACTTTACCTTTATCTTTATTAGAGAGCCTAGAAGCCTTCAATTCACCACATTTATACAATTTATTATGTTCCCTAAGACTCGACTCTACATTAATATACTTTCTATGTTCACTATCGCGGTTATACTCATCTAAAAATATGAGACCTCCAAAAATAAAAAACTGTTCATGAAATTTATCAAAGACACCCGATTCATCACTATAAACATAAATATTCATTATCATCCCTCACATATAAAAAGAAGAGAACGGTTCCCCGTCCCCTCTTCCTTACCACCGACGGCCACACAGACCGCTTAAACGTCAATTCGGCTAGGTAAGTATACAGCATAGATTTTATCTGCATTAAGATATTAGCACCTTTCCTATGCATAGTCAATAATATTGTACAGAACTTTAAATGGATTAAATTATCAAATTACAAACAGGAACTCATCCTATAAAATAGTATAAAACCCTTTAATTTGTTATACTTTCTGTGAACAAAGTTTCTATTGATAGCATTTAAATCAATTCAATATTTCCCAGGATATAATAATAAAAATATACTTTAAATTAGGAGATGTTCGTTATGGATTACAATGTGGTAACGTTAGAAGATTTAAATGTAATTGGTACAAAAAGAAGTTATACTTCCGATGAAAATGTACAACAAGAAATTCCGAAATTTTGGGCAGAATTTAATCAATCAGGTCATGATGAAAGGCTTATTCAATTATCTAATGGCAAGGTAGAAGGGTTTTTAGGTATTTGTATTCCGAATGAACAAGGTGTGGATTACTATATCGCAGTAAGTTCTGATGAAACTTCAAACGATTGGGAAAGTCAATTTATTCCTGGTGGTAAATATTTAGTCTTTCAAGCTAAAGGACCTGTCCCAGATGAAATTCAGAGGGTTACTAACGAAGCTTTTCAAACGATACAAAATTCCCCTAACTATGAATTACGCAAAGGTCCGGAAATAGAATTATATAGACCTGGTAACATTGATAGTCCAGAATATATTACTGATATTATGATTGCTATAAAATAGAAATTTTAGGAGGACTTTATATGTTACATTCAGCTTGGTTTAATTTACCTGTTGAGAATTTAGAAAAAAGCGCGGCGTTTTTTGAAGAAATAGGATTTGAAATTAATAGAAATCCAGATATGTTAGGAAAAATGATCGGGATTCAAGTATCAGACAGCTCAATCATCATTTTAATAGAAAAGTCTCACTTCGAAAAAATATCGCATAATCCAGTAAAGCCCGGAGCTAATGAAGTTATGATATCTCTTGGAGTAAAAGAAAATAAAGATGTAGATGAAATATTAGAAAAAGTCGAAGCATCTAATGGCAAAGTATTACAACATTCAACGAAACTAGAAGGTTATTATGGTGGCTTATTTGAAGATTTAGATGGTCATAAATTTAATTTGTTAGTTTGCTAATACGATATAAATAAAAAAAATCCCCTTCTCAATCGAGACTGGGGATCTTTTTTAATGTATTAATCATTATCTTTTCTTTCTTCATTTTTAATATAGTACGCTCCACCTAAAAGCCCAACAGGAATACCAATAATTGGTGTTGTAATCGCACTCAGTACAACTACAGCTATACCTATAATCGCTACATTTTCCCACGTAACTTTTAAATCTAATAAGTCTTCATAAGATTGCTTAATAAGATCTTTAACTTTCATAATACCAATCCCCTTTACGTTCTTATAACCATATTATAACAATATTCAAAAGAATTATCATAATGTTTTCGGGCCACTAATTTTATTTTGTGGACCGTATTTCTGTTTTTCGGGCCACTAATTATTTTTTGTGGACCGCATTTTGCGTTTTCGGGCCACTAATTTTATTTTGTGGACCGTATTTTGTATAGCGTGGCCCTCCTCCAATTATTTCTGGACCTATAAATTTTTTTATCGGTCCATATTTCTCATTTCTGGACCTATAATTTTTATTATCGGTCCATATTTCTCGTTTTCGGTCCGGTAATTTTATTTATCGGACCGTATTTCTCGTTTTCGGTCCGGTAATTTTATTTATCGGCCTGTATTTCTGTTTTTCGGTCCGGTAATTTTATTTATCGGACTGTATTTCTCGTTTTCGGTCCGGTAATTTTATTTATCGGCCTGTATTTCTGTTTTTCGGTCCGGTAATTTTATTTATCGGACCGTATTTCTCGTTTTCGGTCCGGTAATTTTATTTATCGGACCGTATTTCTCGTTTTCGGTCCGGTAATTTTATTTATCGGACCGTATTTCTCGTTTTCGGTCCGGTAATTTTATTTATCGGCCTGTATTTCTGTTTTACGGTCCGGTAATTTTATTTATCGGACTGTATTTCTCGTTTTCGGTCCGGTAATTTTATTTATCGGACCGTATTTTGTGTATCCAGGTCTCTATCAATAGCTATATTTCTTTTGCATTTAGATTACTATGTAAAGTTCCAAAGAAAGAATCGGATTATACTTAATTAGTAACGCACCTTTCGTAAAGTTTTTCTAAATAAAAAAACCACCAATTAAGGTGGCTAAATTACGCTTTATTAGAAATTTTCTTTGTTATAGTAAGTATCGAAATGATAAGTACAACGCCTATAACGGCTTTGAATACGTCGCTAACTGGTAGGTTCGGTACTAGTACAAATACGATTAATAGTACCACTATAAATCCAATAATGTTAATTGATTGTTTCCCCATGAAATACCTCCTATTATCTACTAGCTAGTTTCATATGCAAAATTATCTCCAACTCTTCGAAACCTAAGTTAATATCTTCTTCATAAATGCTTTCCTCTATTATTGAACACCTAAGTAAATACTTTGTTTTCTATAGTATGATTCTAATACAGCTTGGGATATCTCTTTATTATTAAACCATCTATTCTCTTTTGCATTATATCCTAAATCAATATAATGTAATTTAGTCGTGCAAATTGAATTATTATTTAAATCTTTTTTTACAGTTCCTCTACATAAAAATATATCTAATTTATTATTAGACATTTTTGATATGAACGCTTCGAAAAGTTTGTAGTATGGACTATGAATCCAGGCTATTATAGACTCTACACTAAAATCTTCATCCTCTATGAAATTTAAAAGGTTTATATAATCATTTATATTAGAAAAGTCTAGATAGCTATAATGTAAATTTTCAAAATTCCTGAATAACTTATCGTATTTTTCTATCTCTCTACTACATACAATGATTTCTTCACCAGACTCTAGCAAACGCTCAGTAGCTTCCATTAACATCCCTGAAGCACCAATTATTACAATTGCCATCTACACCAAATCCTTATGATTCATATTTACAATATATATGTAAGGTAATTGTCTTTGATATTTATCCTCTATTTCCCCTACCTCAAATTCAACCTCTATTCTACATTCTAGAATAATCATAACAGATTTTACACAAATTAATATTAATATATATGAATTATATCTATTTCTTCCATTTAAATAGTTGTTTTTTCACAATCATAGTGGCGTCTTTTAAATGAAAATTAAAAAGGGAGTGAGACAGAAATCTAAAATGTTAAATTAGATTTCGTCGTCTCACCCCCGCAAGGGTGACTAGATTTCTAAAAAGCTTGGTACAAGCGCATTTAGAAAACAGACACCTACTGCGTCTTCATACATTTAACCCAATAAATTAAAGCTAGGACATTTATGTCCCAGCCGCTTTATTGAATAAAACACTGTTTATTAACTAATCTCTATCTTAATTATCTTCTTCGTTATTCAGAACTTTACCATTTTTAGCGTCTATTGTAATTTCGTGTTTTGTTTTACCTTTTTGTAGATCTAAATCATATACTAATTTCCCATCATCTTTTGATAATGACCATTCTTTAACATCACCATCAAATTCTTTTTGTCCATTTTTAATTGCTTTTTTATAATCTATAGCATCACTATATTTAAAAGCTTCATTATTATTTACTGAATCTTCTTTTTCAGTTTCTTTATTGATTACTTTTTGACCTTTATCTTCTATAAGCACTTCTGATTCTTCACCATTTTTTTGTTGATCAATTTTATAAGCCCATTCTCCATTACTTTTTTCATAGGAAATACCTTTTAAGCTTTGACCACTATACTCTTTTTGAGCTTTTTTAATAGCGTCTTCTGGAGAGGTTTTAATTTTATCTACCTTTATCACTTGATTACTTGCTTTTGAACTCTCAGACTTTGTACTTGAATTACTTTCAGATGAGCTGTTACCACACGCAGTTAGTAATAACGCAGATACTGCTACAGTTGCTATACCTTTCGCTTTCATAAAAAAACCTCCTTATAATGATTATTTTAAATTACCCTATCATTTTAAGAACAAACTCTAAAACAAGAACATCTGATAAATACTTTTAATTTATATTAAAACACCGATTAAAATTTAATGATAATATAGTCATATAAATATATTTTTAATATAGAAGGTGACTTAATGGATTATAAAGTATCGTTTCAAATTCCTACAGTTGATGATTATTTTATGCTTGTAAAAAGTTGTAACTTAATCATCAAAGATAAAAAAGCTATAGAAATCGGATTAAAAAATGCTTTATTTAATATCACAATTTATGATGGTAACTCACTAATCGGTATGGGAAGAGTTGTTGGAGATGGCGCGACTGTTTTTCACATCGTGGATATAGCTGTTAGTCCAAACTATCAAAACAAAGGTTTAGGAAAAGTTATTATGAATCATATTATGTCTTATATCGACGACAATCGTTTTAAAGGAAGTTATGTGAATTTAATATCCGAAACACCTGCTAATTTTCTTTATGAAAAATATGGATTTAACTATGTAGACGAAACAACCCCTGCAATGTATATTGAATATTAAAAATTCAAAAAAGAAAAAGGAGAATGACTATGTTTATAGATAGACTCGATCATTTAGTATTAACTGTTTCAAGTATAGAAGACACAATACAATTTTACGAAAACGCACTTGGTATGGAAGCTATACATTTTGGTGAAGGTAGAACTGCTTTAAAATTCGGGAACCAGAAGATAAATTTACATCAAAAAGATAATGTTATTAAGCCTCACGCTCATAAACCTACATCCGGTTCAGCAGACCTTTGTTTTATTACAGAAGTATCAATAGAAGAAGTAGTTTCTCACTTACAAAGTTGTGAGGTCCAAATCGAATTAGGTCCAGTTACACGAACTGGAGCTCTTGGTGAAATTATTTCTGTATATTTAAGAGACCCTGATAACAACTTAATCGAAGTTTCAAATTACAAATAATAACACATTTCATTTTATCTACTTTCTTAAAAGACAATAATTAAGTAGTTAATTCATAACTCTCTTCAATCAAATCTTTAATCTGATTTATCGTGCTTATCTCTTTTAAATTAATGGTTATCCAATTAGATTTATCCATTTGATAAGCAGGATAAATTCCTTCTTTTTTTCTTAATGGTCCGATGAATTCTTTTCTAACTTTTAGATTTATAACATCAATCTTTTCATCTGTCTCTATGCCTATTTTATCGGAAGTAATATCCAAGATTAACCCAAACCATTTTCGATTTTCTTTATGTCTCAACGTTGCATAATTAGAATATTTCGCCCAAGGATAATCTGGAAATATTCCATATTCATTTTCAACAAAATCAAATACCTTTTCTCTAGTTAGCATTAAATCACCTTCTTTACTAATATTTTAGCATTATCATTATTCTTTCTTAAATTTATTATATTATTTGCGACATACTGTGCACCCAAAAATTAAAAACCCTCAACCATTGCGGTTGAGGGTTTATGTATGGAGACGGCGGGAGTTGAACCCGCGTCCAAGGATCCTGATACAGATGTTTCTACATGCTTAGTCTAGTCGTTAGCGTTTCGCGTTGTTTCTGGAGACAGACACCCCTAAACAACGCTAGTTCGATTAATCTCTTCTCATCAGACTTCAAACGGCAGTGATGAGCGTATCCTACTTAAAGTTGAATCACGTTAACAGCACATAGGCGATGCTGTTAGGTGATGCAGAGCGCTATTAGGCAGCTACTGCTAAGTTTTGTTGTTTGCCAGTTATTATAACTGTTGTGTTGATGACGAAGACAACCCTCCGACATGCTTCATAAGCTCTGGGACCCCTGTCGAATCCGTAACGTCCCCGAAATAAGAAATATACTTCTTTTAGCAGAAGTATATTTAATCTTAACAATTTTTTAATGATTAATCAATAGAATTGTTTAATAACGTTGCTTCATAGCTCTTTCTACGTCACGTTTTGCTTCTTTTTCTTTTAATGCATGACGTTTATCATAATCTCGTTTACCTTTTGCAACACCTAGCAATACTTTACAGTAACCGTGTTTAATGTAGAGTTTAAGTGGTATTAATGCATACCCTTTTTCTCTTGTAATACCAAAAAGTTTATCGATTTCTTTTCTTTTTAAAAGTAATTTTCGATTTCTTAATGGATCATGATTAAATCGGTTACCTTCTTCATATGGTGCGATATGCATGTTGTAAACGTACATTTCTCCGTTGTATACACGTGCATATGAATCCTTTAAGTTAGCACTACCTCGGCGAATGGATTTGATTTCTGTACCTTGTAGTACAATACCCGCTTCAACCGTATCTTCTATTGTATAATCATGGCTTGCTTTACGATTTTGAGCTAAAGGTTTACTCTGAACTTTTGGCACATCCATCACCTACTTTCTATTTTTTCTTACGTCTTGCTTTGTTTTTTACATTTTTTGCTTTGTAATAAGGCTTTTTATCTTTATTGCCTTGTTTACCTTTGCCTTTACCTTTGTTATTGAAATCTTTTTTATCTTTTTCTTGTGATGAGCCACGTTTTTTAGCTTTGATTGTTTTTTCTCTCGCTAAACGTTCTCTATTTTTTTCAGCTATTGGCATACCAACAATTTGGAAGTCTATCATTCTTTCGTCAACATTGACGTTAATGACTTTAACTTCAACTTTATCACCAATTCTGAATACTTTTGCTTGGCGTTCACCGATAATGGCCATGTTACGCTCATCAAAGTTATAGTAGTCATCTGTTAAGTTAGATATGTGTACCATACCTTCAATTGTGTTCTCTAGTTCAACAAACATACCAAAGTTAGCAACTGAACTAATGATACCAGTAAATACTTCTCCAACATGTTGAATCATATATTCTGATTTCTTCAGATCATCTGTGTCGCGTTCAGCGTCAATCGCTCTTCTTTCACGTTTAGAAGTGTGATCAGCGATATCTGGTAACATATCTTCCCAATGTCTAATTTGCTTACTATTCATAGATTTTTCAATTAAATATTTACGAATCAATCTATGTACAATTAAGTCAGGATATCTTCTAATTGGTGAAGTGAAATGTGTGTAATAATCAGCTGATAAACCGAAGTGACCTAAGTTATCTTCACTATATCTCGCTTGTTGCATACTTCTTAACATTAATGTAGCAATAACCATTTCTTCTTTTTGTCCGGCAACTTCTTCTACAATTTTTTGTAAAGTTGATGGATGAATATCTTCACTTGATCCTTTAACAGCAAGACCAAAGTTCGTAATAAATTCAAAGAACTTATTTAATCGTTCTGCTTTTGGATTTTCATGGACACGATATATGAAAGGTACTTCTAATTTGCTAAAGTGTTCTGCAATCGTTTCGTTAGCTGATAACATAAAGCTTTCTATTAATCTCTCAGCGTCATTTCTTTCTCTAACTTTAATGTCGTTAGGAATACCGTCTTCATCTACTAATACTTGTGCTTCTTTAATATCAAAATCAATTTCGCCACGACGTTTACGTTTTGCAATTAATTGTTTAGATAATTGTTGCGCTAAATCAAGCATTGGTGTAATTTCAGCATATTGATTTCTAATTTCTTGATCGCTATTTTCGATGATGCTGTTTACGTCAGTGTACGTCATTCTATAATCTGAATGAATCACACTTTCAAATATTTCATGTCTAACAACTTCACCTTGCTGATCAATTTCCATTCTACAACTTAAAGTAAGTCTATCTTCATTTGGATTTAATGAACAAATACCATTACTTAATCTGTGTGGAATCATTGGAATCACTCTATCAACTAAATAAACACTTGTTGCTCTATCATATGCTTCTTTATCTAGTTCACTGTTTTCCTTCACATAGTAACTCACATCAGCAATGCTAACTGTCAGTTCTGTAAGTCCATTATCTAATGCTTTTACTGATACGGCATCATCTAAGTCTTTTGCATCTGCACCATCTATCGTAATCGTTAATTCATCTCTTAAATCGCGTCTACCTTTAATCTCATTTGGATTAATTTGGTCTGGTACGTTTTCAGCTTCTTCGATTACGTTGTCTGGGAACTCGATATTAATGCCATGTTGATAAATGATAGATAAAATATCAACGCCTGGATCGTTTTTATGTCCAAGAATGGCTTTTACGTGTCCTTCAGGGTTATGCGTGCCATCAGCATATTCAGTAATTTCTACTAATACTTTATGACCTTCAATCGCACCTAAATTTTTACCTTTAGGAATGAATAAGTCTTGTGTAATACGTTTATCGTCAGGCAATACAAAACCAAAATGTTTAGCTTCTGTATAAGTACCTACAACTTGTGTGATATTACGTGTCGTAATCGCTTTAACTCTTCCTTCTATTTTACCTTTATGGTCACCACGAGAAGGCACGACTTCGACTAATACTTCGTCACCATCCATCGCTTTATTAATTTGATTTGGTGGAATGAATATATCTTCATGTGTATCGTCTTCAGGTCTTAAAAATGCAAAGCCTTTTTTATGTTGGCTTAATATGCCTTTAACTAAATCTGATTTTTCTCTTTTTCTCTTATATCTATCCGTCTTCGTTCTTTCTAGTTGACCCGTTTGTTCTAAATCAACTAGAACTTTAATTAATTCTTTAAATGAATCAGCGTTACTAAATCCTAATATATCTTGAAATTCACTTACTGTCATAGGATGGTATTCTTTATCATTGATAATTTGTTCAACTTCTTCTCTTAGATTCATAGTGGGCCTCCTTTCTTGTTTATATTATTGTGTGTATTATTCGGACCAATCTAATGATTCTAAGAATTGATATACGTCTTCAAATACTTTTTCTTTTTCTTGCCCAATTGTTATAACATGACCAGATTCTTCATACCATTTAATCGATTTGTCATCAGAAGATGATTCATTATATATGATATTAGCAGAATCAGGATTAATCATTTTATCTAGTTTCCCTTGTACGACAAATAAAGGATCAAATACTTCATCAACTTGATCTCTCACACTTTGAATTGTGGATTGCAATTCTGTCAAAGTGTCTGTCGGATGAAAATGTTTCATTTCTTCTTCAATTTGCTCAGGTGTTTTACCTTCGTATTTCTTGAATTCTTTTGCGTAATCTAACACGCCTTCAAACATTGTGCCCTCAGTCTTAATATACATTGGGGAACACATAGTTATAATACCTTTTACATCTCTATTTAAACTTAATTTTAAACTAAATACGCCACCTAAAGATAGACCAGCTACTGCTATTTCAGTATAACCTTTTTCCTCTAAAAAATCATAAGCATCTAAGCAATCTTTAAACCATACGTATGGACTTGATTCTAATATTTCTTCAGGAGGTCTTCCATGTCCTTCATAATGTGGTGCGTATGATGTGTATCCTTTTTTCTGTAAATAACGTCCTAATTGTCTAACGTCTGATGAATTACCAGTAAATCCATGTAAAAGTAGTACCGCTCTTTTACCTTCTTCAAAAAAGAAAGGCTTAGGTAATTGAATTCTCATGATTGACCATCCTTTTACTTAATATACTACTATTGTATCGTTTTTTTAATTGTAAACAAATAAAAAAGTCCGACATTACAGTCGGACCACTACATTTTAAAGTAAGTAATTGCTAACATTAATAAGAAAAATAAAATTGATAAAATAATCGTAATTCTGTGTAATACTAAATCTATACCACGTTGTTTTTGTTTTCCAAATAATTGTTCTGCTCCGCCACTAATTGCACCTGATAATCCAGTACTTTTACCTTCTTGAAGTAACACGACGGTAATCAATGCAATACAAACGATGATTAATAAGACGATTAAAAATGTATGCATGGACTCTGTCCTCCTGTCTATTATAACAGTAGCATTATAGCATAATTACATGTTGCACTCAAGTTTCCACTAAATATATTCAATTGAAATGCCTAGACCTTTTAACATTTCAAAATAAGTAGGACATGTTTTCGAAACACATGACGGATCTAGCAATGTAATACCGTCAACTCTCGTACCTATTAAACTTAATGACATCGCAACACGATGATCATCAAAAGTATCTAAAGTAGTAGCTGTAATCTGTCCTGGTGTGATTGTCCATCCATCTTGATGTTCCACAACAGTGATTCCAAGCTTTGTAAGACTTTCTGTTAAAGCTGAAACACGATTACACTCATGATATCGTATATGCTCAATTCCTGTTATTGTAATTGGACCGTCCGCAAATGCAGCAAGTGTTCCGATTGTTAATGCTTGGTCAGAACAAGCATTCATATCGATCGTTAAATCACCTTTTAATTGTTTAGGACCAGAAATCACAACATAATCTTCACCTTTTTCAACAGTGGCACCCATTTTTTCAAGAATGTCGACAACTTCTAAATCTGGCTGATGACTATTTAAATTTAAATGATTAATTTTTATTGTAGATTGATTTAAAGCAGCTAAAGCCATAAAGTAACATGCTGTTGATAAATCAGCTTCTAAAGGTAATTCAACCGGTTGATACTCTCCTTGCTCAACTCGCATATGTTTATAATCTTCAGATACATCGACTTTAATACCAAACTGTTCCATCATTTCAATCGTGATGTCGACGTATGCACTTTGAACAATGTCAGTTGTTAATGCAATTTCAGTCGGACGATTGAATAACGGTGCAGCCATCAATAAACCACTAATAAATTGGCTAGATTGATTACCCGCAATGGATACTTTCCCACCAGTTTGAGGCGTACCTTTAATCGTGACAGGTAATTGGCCCTCTTCTTCTAGATAAGTCACTTCAACACCTAATTGAATAAGCGCGTCATGCAAAGTTTTATGCGGTCTTACTGCTAATTGTTCAGTTGATGTTATCGTAATCTCACTCTTCTCTTGTGTACCAAGAATTCCTGGTAAAAATCGAGCAGTCGTACCTGCTGAACCAATAAAGACTTGTTGCTTCTCCGGTAACTTCGAAATATCTATCCCAGTCACATCAATAGAATCGCCATTAACTTCAAATATAGCACCTAATTTTTTTAAAGTTTCCATGCACCAATATGTATCATCACTCTTTAAATAACCCGATAACTTTGAAGTACCTTTACTAAAACCAGCCAAAATAAAAGCACGGTTAGTTACACTTTTACTTCCGGGAATGACAACCTCTTTATTAAAAGATTGATTGATTGGATGGAGCGTTAACTGTTCCACGCCATCTAGACTAGACCATGGTGATTTAGCACTTTTTAAATTTAACGTCATCAATGATCCTCCTAAAAATTTAATTCTCTATATTATAGCTTATTTTATAAGGGAATGAAACGATAAAATGACGATAGTTTAAAGCGCTAAAGTGTATAGAAGTATTGTAGAGATGTGACGGTAGTTCTAATGTCACATCTCTACTCCAATACAAAAATCCCCGAGGAATGCGCATTCCTCGGGGATTTATAAGTTAAAACTATTTTATGCTCAATTATTTTGATAAGTTATAGAAAGCTTTGATGCCTTCGAATTTAGCTGTTTCGAATAATTCGTCTTCGATACGTAATAATTGATTGTATTTAGCGATACGGTCAGTTCTTGATAATGAACCAGTTTTAATTTGACCAGCGTTAGTTGCTACTGCGATATCAGAGATAGTTGTATCTTCTGTTTCACCTGAACGGTGAGATACTACTGCAGTGTAACCAGCTTTTTGAGCCATTTCAATTGCTTCAAATGTTTCTGTTAAAGTACCGATTTGGTTAACTTTAATTAAGATTGAGTTACCGATACCTTTTTCGATACCTTCAGATAATTTTTCAGTGTTAGTAACGAATAAATCGTCACCTACTAATTGAACGCGGTCTCCGATACGGTCAGTAAGGATTTTCCATCCGTCCCAATCGTTTTCGTCCATACCATCTTCAATTGTGATGATTGGGTATTTGTCTACTAATTTTTCTAAAAAGTCTACTTGTTCTTGTGAAGAAAGTTTAGCACCATTTTCGCCTTCGAATTTAGCATAGTTATATACGCCATCTTCGTAAAATTCAGATGCTGCACAGTCAAATCCTAAGAATACATCTTTACCTGGTTCTAAACCAACAGCTTTAATAGCTTCTAAGATCGTTTCAACGCCATCTTCAGTACCTTCGAATTTAGGAGCGAATCCACCTTCGTCACCTACTGCTGTAACTAATCCACGAGATTTTAAGATTTTAGCTAAGTTATGGAAGATTTCTGCTCCCCAACGTAAAGCTTCTTTGAATGATTCAGCACCTACTGGTAAAATCATGAACTCTTGGAACGCGATTGGTGCGTCTGAGTGAGATCCACCATTAACGATGTTCATCATTGGTACTGGTAATTGAACGCCATTGAATCCACCAAGATATTTGTATAATGGTTGACCTAAGAAGTCAGCTGCTGCACGAGCTACTGCGATTGAAACACCAAGAATAGCGTTTGCACCGAATTTAGCTTTGTTAGGTGTACCATCTAAAGCGATCATTAATTTGTCGATAGAAACTTGTTCTAATACTGAGAATTCACCTTCAAGAAGTTCAGGTGCAATAATTTCGTTTACGTTCTCAACAGCTTTAAGAACACCTTTACCTAAGTAACGGTCTTTGTCGCCGTCACGTAATTCTACTGCTTCATATTCGCCTGTTGAAGCGCCTGATGGTACTAATGCTCTACCAAAAGCACCACTTTCTGTTAATACTTCTACCTCTACTGTTGGGTTACCACGTGAATCTAATACTTCGCGTGCATAAATATCTGTAATAATTGGCATAATTAAAACTCCTTTAACTTTTTAGTTGATTATTATTTAATTAATGATTCACCAGTCATATCTTCTGGTTGTTCTACTCCAAGTAAGTCAATAAGTGTTGGTGCTAAATCTGCTAAGCGTCCACCACTTCTTACTTCTACCCCTTCTTTTGTAACAATAACAGGAACAGGGTTTGTTGTATGAGTTGTCATTGGAGATTCGCTATCTGTTAATACTTCATCAGAGTTACCATGGTCAGCTGTAATAATCGCTGTACCATTCATTGATAAAATTTTATCTACGACTTCTCCTAAACATTCATCGACTGCTTCAATTGCTTTGATAGTAGGTTCAAGCATACCACTATGACCTACCATATCAGGATTAGCAAAGTTCAAGATAATTAAATCTAAATCACCTTTATCTAATTCACCAATTAATGCGTCTTTCACTTCATAAGCGCTCATTTCAGGTTTTAAATCATATGTTGCTACTTTTGGTGAGTCAACTAGAACACGTCTTTCACCATCGAATTCCGCATGTGATCCGCCACTCATGAAATATGTTACATGAGGGAATTTTTCAGTTTCAGCAATTCTTAATTGTTTTAAATTATTTTTAGCTGCTACTTCACCGATAGTATTTTTAATATCTACTGATTTAAAAGCAACTTCTGCTTCAACATCATCACTATAATGTGTAAATGTTACAAAATATAAATCTTCAAATTTGCGTTTAATTTCAAAACCGTCAAATTTTTCATTTGTATAAACTTGGCTCAGTTGTGCAGCTCTATCAGGACGGAAGTTGAAGAATATCATTGAATCATGGCTATTAACACCATTATTTTCAACACCTTGTTCTTCGTCTTTAACGATGAAAGGTATAACAAATTCATCAGTTAATCCTTCAGAATAGTTTGCTTCAACGCCTTCTACTGCAGAAGTATAGACAGGACCTACACCGTTAGACATTGCGTCATAAGCTTTTTCTTCACGATCCCAACGATTGTCTCTATCCATTGCGTAATAACGACCTGATATAGAAGCAAATTGACCGATACCTAATTCTTTAAATTTTTCTTCTGTTTTTTCGATATATTGAAGAGCTGATTTTTGATCAACGTCACGACCATCTAAGAAACCATGAACGTATACTTTTTCTACACCTTGTTTTTTAGCTAATTCTAACAATGCAAATAGGTGTTTATAATGGCTGTGTACACCACCATCTGATAAAAGACCCATTAAATGCAATGTAGAATTATTTTTAACAACGTGATTCATAGCTACTTTTAATTCTTCAATTTCAAAGAAATCGCCATCTTCAATTGATTTGTTAATACGTGTTAAACTTTGATATACAATTCTTCCGGCACCAATATTTAAATGACCTACTTCAGAATTACCCATTTGTCCTTCTGGTAGTCCAACATCTAAACCACATGCTGATAATTCATTATGTGGATATTTGTTGAAATATCTATCAAAATTTGGTTTGTTGGCTAGTTTAACCGCATTACCATGTTCTTCTTCACGGTTTGCAAAGCCATCAAGTATGATAAGTGCTGTTGGTTGTTTAGCCATTATTTAGCACCTTCTAATAATGCTACAAATGAATCAACTTTTAATGATGCGCCGCCAACTAATGCGCCATCGATATCTGATTGAGCCATATATTCTTTAACATTCTCAGGTTTAACACTACCGCCGTATTGAACACGTAATTCATCAGCTGCTTCTTGTGAAAATGCATTAGCTACAACTTTACGGACGTGTGCACACATTTCGTTAGCATCTTCAGAATTTGAAGATTTACCAGTACCAATTGCCCAAATAGGCTCATAAGCGATTACTGTTGCTTTAACTTGGTCTTCTGTAAATCCTTTAAGTGCTGCTTCAACTTGTCCGCCTACAACTGATTCAGCTTTACCTGATTCTCTTTCATCTAATGTTTCACCAACACAAATAATTGGTGTCATATTGTGAGAAAATACAGCTAATGCTTTTTTGTTAACATCTTCATCCGTTTCAGCGAAATATTCACGACGTTCTGAATGTCCAAGAACAACATATTTTACGCCTAAATCTTCAAGTGCTGCTGGTGAAGTTTCACCAGTAAATGCGCCATTATCTTCAAAATAAGCATTTTGAGCACCAATTTGTAATCCTTGTGCTACGCCTTCTTTAGTTAAATTAACAAGTGCATCTAAATGTAAAGTTGGTGCACATATTACTGAATCTACTTCGTTAGTATCTGGTAATGCTGGAAGTTCATTAACAAAATCTTTTGCTTCTTGAACTGTTTTATTCATTTTCCAGTTACCTGCGATAATTGGCTTTCTCATGATTAAAAAACTCCTTTTATGATTATTTTTCTGATATAGCTACGATACCTGGTAATTCTTTACCTTCTAGATATTCTAGAGAAGCGCCGCCACCAGTTGAAATGTGTGTAAAGTCATCAGCAAATCCTAAATCCATTGCTGCTGCAGCTGAATCTCCGCCACCAATAATAGTAGTAGCATCTTTCAAGTTTGCAATTGCTTTACATACGCCAATTGTACCTTTTGCGAAATTACTGAATTCGAATACGCCCATAGGACCGTTCCAAACAACTGTGTTAGCACCTTCTAATGCTTCAGTGAATAATTCAACTGTTTTAGGACCGATATCCATTGCTTCTTGATCAGCTGGAATTTCATCAGCAGATACTACTGTAATTTCAGCATCATTAGAAAATTCTTTTGCTACTTTACAATCAACTGGAAGGATAATTTTGTCTCCAGCACGGTTTAGTAAATCTTTAGCAAAATCAACTTTATCTTCTTCTAATAATGATAATCCGATTTCTTTACCTTGTGCTTTGAAGAATGTATAAGCCATTCCTCCACCGATAATAACTTTATCAGCGATTGTTAATAAGTTTTCAATAACACCGATTTTGTCAGAAACTTTAGCGCCACCTAAAATAGCTACTAATGGACGTTCTGGTTCACTCACAACGCCACCAATGAATTTAATTTCTTTATCCATTAAGAATCCTGATGCTGTTTCTACATTTGAAGCAATACCTACGTTTGAAGCATGCTCGCGGTGTGCAGTTCCGAATGCATCATTAATGAAGATATCACCTAAAGAAGCCCAATATTTACCTAATTCGGGATCATTTTTAGATTCTTTTTTACCATCAACATCTTCAAATCTTGTGTTTTCAAATACTAAAACATCGCCTTCAGATAAATCGTTAATTGCACTTTCTAATTTTTCTCCGCGTGTTTCAGGTACAAATGTTACATCTTTATTTAATAATTCACTTAAGCGTTCTGCTACTGGTTTAAGTGATAATTCTTTTTTATCTTCTTCTGTTTTCACTTTACCTAAGTGTGAGAATAAAATAACTTTACCGCCTTGTTCGATAATGTATTTTATTGTAGGAAGCGCTTGAACAATTCTGTTATCGTTCGTTACTGCACCGTCTTTCATTGGTACATTAAAATCTGCTCTTACAAGTACTTTTTTCCCTTTTAATTCAACATCTTTGACATTCTTTTTTGCCATGACTTGTCTTCCTCCTCTAGATAATGGAAAATACTTACTGATTAAAATAAGCGGAGAAGCGATGAGCTCCCCCGCTTACTTATAAGCATAACCTATTTAGTTCATTTATTTAAATTATTTGTTAGCTTGAGCAGCTAAGAATTCTAAAGTACGAACTAATTGTGAAGTGTAAGACATTTCATTGTCATACCAAGCTACAGTTTTAACTAATTGACGATCTCCAACAGTCATTACACGAGTTTGAGTTGCATCGAATAATGAACCGTAAGTGATACCAATTACGTCAGAAGATACGATTTCATCTTCAGTGTAACCGAATGAATCATTAGTAGCGTTTTTCATTGCTTCGTTGATTTCTTCAACTGAAACTTCTTTGTCTAATACTGCAGTTAATTCTGTTACAGAACCAGTTGCTACAGGTACACGTTGAGCTGATCCATCTAATTTACCTTTTAATTCTGGAATTACTAAACCAATTGCTTTAGCAGCACCAGTTGAGTTAGGTACGATGTTTTGAGCCGCAGCACGCGCACGACGGAAGTCACCTTTAGAATGTGGAGCGTCTAATGTATTTTGGTCACCAGTGTAAGCGTGAATTGTCATCATTAAACCTTCAACGATTCCAAATTGTTCATTTAAAACGTTAGCCATTGGAGCTAAACAGTTAGTAGTACAAGATGCACCAGAAACGATTTCTTCTGAACCGTCTAATTCGTCATGGTTAACATTGTATACGATTGTTTTTAAGTCGCCTGAAGCTGGAGCAGAGATTAATACTTTTTTAGCGCCTGCTTCGATATGAGCTGATGCTTTTTCTTTATCTGCGAAGAAACCAGTACATTCTAATACTACGTCGATATCTAAATCGCCCCATGGTAATTCTTTAGGGTTAGGATTTTCGAAAGTTTTGATTTCTTTACCGTTAACACGGAATCCGTTTTCGATTACTTCAACTTCGTCTTTGAAACGACCTTGAGTTGAATCGTATTTTAATAAGTGAGCTAACATAGCGTCATCAGTTAAATCATTGATTGCTACTACCTCGATATTTTCTACCTCTTGTAATCTTCTGAATGCTAAACGACCGATTCTACCAAAACCATTAATTGCTACTTTAGTTGCCATTATTGATGGCCTCCTTTTATGTTTGTTATTTCAAAAAGGCTGTTAACCTTTTATTCCAAATTAATCATTGCTTTTGCAGCACCTTCGTCGGTAATAAGAATTGTATTCTTAGGTGCAATTTCAAGGTAAGCTTTAATTGCTTCCGCTTTCGATGCACCACCGGCTACTGCAAAAATATTAGTCTTCGTTGCTAAGTCTTCTAGTTGCAATCCGATAGTCTTAACACGATGTACGACTTCTCCTTTTGAATTAAAATAATATCCAAAAGCTTCTCCGACTGCTTGATGATGATTCAATTGACTTACGACTTCTTCAGAAGATTTTCTTCTTTGAGCCATTTTCAGCGCATCACCAATACCGTGAATAATAAAATCCGAATGTCGAATTGCATCAAGTACCTCAATCACTGCAGGTTCTTTCAGCAACGTTTCATAAGAACTTTCACTTACTTGATCCGGGACATACAAGACCTTATATGACCCACCAGTTCGATTAGCCATACTAGCACAAATGGTATTAGCCTGGAACACAACGTTCTCTCCTAAACCACCTCGAGCCGGTGTGAACATAATGTCTTTATCTAATGGATGTAATGACTCACTTACTCTAGCCATTGTTGATCCACCCGTTACTGAAACAGATGCATTATCATATAAAGACTGTTCAAGTAACTCACCTGTAACATTACCCATTTCAGTTTTAACCATTTCTTCCAAATCAGAATTACCTCTTACAATATGAGCTTTCACACCGTATCGATTAAAAATTTCTTCTTCTAAGTGATTAAAACTAGAGTATAACGTCAAATAATGTGACAGTGATGCTAACGTTTGCTCACCTATATCTGTTAATTTCATTCCATTAGAATGAACACTGAGTAAATCTTGTTGTTTTAAAATTTCTATCTCTGTTCTCAATACCCGCTCAGTTATATTCATAACATCACTTAAAGTTCTTCGACCAACAGGTTGCTTTTTTTCAATCGTAGATAATATATTAAAACGTCGGTACATCTTGTCAATCAAATCAGGAACTAGTCTATGTTGAATCTTCAACAAATCTTCCATAAACAAGACGCCTCCTCACAGATTAACAGATGGGCAATATCTAACCTAGGTTAGACGTTTTACGTCCCATGCGGGTCAAAAAAATAATATCTGTTTACATTTTTATAATACACCCACCATGAACATATTGCAAGTAAAAGTAGCTTCATCATTTTAATTTATCAAACTTTTCTAATAACGTTACAAAATCAATATTGCCCTCTTGTAAAACTTGATTTTTATATTTAACGACCGGTACTCTTAACATATATTTTTCAAGTAAATGATCATCTTCATCTATATTAATAGTATCAATCACTACATGCTCATTACATGACGCTTTAAAAAATTCCAATTGATATTTCGCATCTTCACAAAGTCCACAATTCGAACCAATAAAAAATTGTATATTCAAAACATCACCCTCAAATTATAATAGCCTCCCCGAGACGAATTGAACGCCCATTTCAAGAACCGGAATCTTGCGTGTTATCCTTTACACTACGGAGAGTGAATCTTAATTAATCATTTATACTGCCTTAACATCTTCATACTATAATAAAATTATCAACCTTAAGGAGTGAATGATATGACCTATACTCAAGCAGAAAATATTATTAAAAAAAGGTGCGCCCTTTTTAATATGCAAGTTGCTCAAATCCATTGCACTCAGCTAATTGATTACGGGAACTATTATATCATTTATGCAAACATTGACAATATATGTCGTAAATTCCCTGTGTATAAATCGGCTATTTAAGTTATAATATTCATCAGTAGGACATATATTTTGACCATGTTTGACTTTGTAGTGTATGATATGGTCATTAAGATATTCAAAGGAGGATTAACTGATGAATTTAATACCAACAGTTATTGAAACAACAAACCGCGGAGAACGCGCTTATGATATTTATTCACGTTTACTGAAAGACCGCATTATTATGTTAGGATCTGCAATTGATGATAACGTAGCAAACTCAATCGTTTCACAATTATTATTCCTACAAGCACAAGACTCTGAGAAAGATATTTATTTATATATCAACTCACCAGGCGGAAGCGTAACAGCTGGATTTGCTATTTATGATACAATCCAACACATTAAACCAGACGTACAAACAATTTGTATCGGTATGGCAGCTTCAATGGGTTCATTCCTATTAGCAGCAGGTGCAAAAGGAAAAAGATTTGCTTTACCAAACAGTGAAGTAATGATTCACCAACCACTTGGTGGCGCACAAGGACAAGCTACTGAAATTGAAATCGCAGCTCGTCACATCTTACGTACTCGTGAGAAATTAAACAAGATTTTATCAGAAAGAACAGGTCAACCAATTGAAAATATTGAAAGAGACACTGATCGTGATAACTTCTTAACAGCTGAAGAAGCAAAAAATTATGGTTTAATCGACGATGTTATGCATCCTGATGATGTAAAATCATAAATTAAATATTTAACTGCCGACAAAAACTGTCGGCAGTTTTTTTGTGTGGTCTGAATTTTGATTGTGTTGCAATTCTAACGACCATTATTCAGAATTCTGACCGTTATAGATAAATAAAAAACCATCTGAACTCACTTTTCAGATGGTTTTTTCCATATATTAACTTATTGTTTCGCCGCTTCTTATCTTATCGGCCATTTCATTTAATTTACGTAATCTATGATTTATACCTGATTTGGATATTTTGCCTGTACTGACCATTTCACCAAGTTCTTTAATTGAAACATCTTGGTTATCTATTCTTAATCGTGCCACTTCTCTTAAACGGTCTGGTAAATTATCTATCCCAATTTCTTTATCAATCAATTGTATACTTTCAACTTGTTTCATTGCTGCACTCACTGTTTTATTTAAATTGGCTGTCTCACAGTTTACGAGTCTATTTACTGAATTTCTCATATCTCGAATAATTCTAACATCTTCAAATTTTAAAAGTGCTTGGTAACCACCTATTAAGCTTAAAAATTCAGATATTTTTTCTGCTTCTTTTAAATAGCTAATGTAACCTTTTTTACGTTCTAATTGTTTAGCATTAAGATGATATTGATTCATTAAAGCAGTTAAGTCTGCTGAGTGTTCTTCGTATAAAGAAAAAATTTCGAGGTGATATGATGAAGTTTCAGGATTATTTACTGATCCCCCTGCTAAAAAGGCGCCACGTAAATAACTTCTTTTACAACAATCTTTCTGAAGTATATCTTTATCTATTTCTTGTTTAAACATACCGTCTTGTAAAATACCAAGTTCGTCTAGTATTTCTTTAGTTTTAACTTTGATTCTACTTATATAAATATTATTTTTCTTAAGTTTCATTTTCTTTCTAACTAATAACTCTACTTCTACTCCAAAGCATTTTTTAATTAATGAAAATATACGACGCGCTATAGCCGCATTTTCCGTTTGTACATTTATAATAAATTGTTGATTAGAAATACTTAAATTACCATTCATTCTAATTAATGCTGAAAGTTCTGCTTTTGCGCAACAATCATCAACTTCAATTCTCGTTAATTCATTTTTCATTTCTGAAGCAAAGCTCACGGCAGTTCACCCTTCCTTCTTGATTACGCACATAAAAATAGAGTCGGGACAATAATATATCCCAAACTCACATTTCTTATCTATTTAATATTACATGGAACAGCCGGGTGTATCAAGTTATTAATCTTATCCCTTTATTTCTTTGCCGTTTCTTTAATGACCCCAATCAACATTAAAGCTAATCCTACTGCTAAAAATGGTAATCCCACACTTCGATTTAATATTAATCCAATTAATAACAGCAAGCTTCCCAACAGTACCATCATGATTTGAACGCGTTTCATCAAAATCACCCCATTTAAAAACCCTTAAATTTTTATATTTATTTTACTTTAAATTTGTATAAAAATATAGTTATAAAATGCGTTATAAACAGAAAAAAAGGACTGAGATATTTCATCCCAGACCTTATATTATATTATTTATCTTTCTTAAATTGGATTGTACTAATTTCTTGAAGTGCAATGTCATAAATAAGTTGCGCAAGTACTTTATTGTTATGTCTAATGTATTGATGTGGCGTAATACTAACTAAATCATTATCATGAATGCATTGTACACCCATTTCTTTCAATTTATCTCCATCAAATTTAACTTGTTTCGCTTCTTCTTTTTCATATCTCGTTAAGATGTCGTCATTAAAACGCTCTTTTTGACATATAACAAAATCAATAAACGAACTGCCAACATGATCGTGCAATGCTTTAACATGTTCACTTACAGAATAACCTGTCGTTTCGCCTTTTTGTGTCATCAAGTTACATACATACAATCTTTCCGCTTCTGTATTAACGATTGCCTCTTTCACTTTATTCAATATTAAATTAGGCATAATGCTCGTATATAAAGAACCTGGTCCCATTACAATCAAGTCTGCTTCTTTAATCGCATCTATTGCTTCTTGCATCGGTTCGATATCTTCAGGTGTTAAGAATACTCTTTCTATTTTCTTAGATGTTCTTGGAATGTTAGATTCTCCGACTATAACTTCGCCATCTGACATAACAGCATTAAGTACAACACTTCTTGTCGTTGAAGGTATAACTTGCCCCTTAATATTTAATATTTTACTTAATTCTTTTACTGCATGTCCGAAATCATCTGTAATATTTGTCATAGCTGCTAATAGTAAATTACCTATAGAATGTCCACCTATCTTTTCTTCATCAAAGCGATGTTGGAATAGCTTTTCAAGCATAGGTTCAGTGTCACTTAATGCTGCTAATACATTTCTAATATCGCCAGGAGCAGGTATATCCATCACATCACGAATTTTACCCGTACTACCACCATCGTCTGCAACAGTAACGATGGCAGTTATATCAATTGGATATTCTTTAAGTCCTCTAGCTAATACTGAAAGACCTGTTCCGCCTCCAATTAAGACGACTTTTATTTTCTTCATAGTTTATTTTTACTTTCGATGTGTGCATCGCGATGTGACGTATACACTACGTAATCAAAATTCTCTTTAATATCTTCTCCTAAACGTTTAGCAAGGGCTACTGAACGATGTTGTCCACCTGTACAGCCTATCGCTATCGTTAACTGAGATTTTCCTTCTTTTTTATATCCTGGTAACATAAACATCATCAATTCGCTAAATTTTTTGTAAAATGTTGATGTCTCTTTCCACTTCATAACATATTGATAAACTTCATCATCTAATCCTGTCATCGGTCTTAATTCTTCTACATAATAAGGATTAGGTAAAAATCTAACATCAAAAACGATATCTGCGTCTATTGGCATACCGTGTTTAAAACCAAAACTTAATACTCTAACTTGGAACGTTGTCGAAGGATCTTTTTCAAACATTTCGACTAGTTCTTCTTTTAAAGCTTTCGGTTTCATGTCTGTCGTATCAATAACAAAATTACTGATACCTTTAATATCACTTAATAGCTCACGTTCTTGTTCAATTGCCGATAATAAGCTACCTTCCTCACTAAGAGGATGCGTTCTTCTCGTTTCTTTATATCTTGAAATTAATTTTTTATCATCTGCTTCTAAAAATATGATATCTACGATGACTCTTTTTTCGCTTTGGATGTAATCAAGTTCATCTCTCAAATCACCAAAAAAGTCTTTCCCTCTTAAATCTATACCAATTGCAACTTTTGATAATGATGGATTACCTTGATCCATTAAATCCACAAACTTTTGCAACAATATAGGCGGTAAATTATCTACGCAGAAATATCCTAAATCCTCTAATTCTTGTAAAGCTACTGATTTACCAGCACCAGACATGCCCGTAACAACGAGCAATTCATTCTTTACATTACTTTTATCGACTTGTTGCATAACATTTCTCCTTTAACTACCGTATATATCTTTATATTACATGATAATACTATAAAATACATTAAATATATCAATTTCAAATAGATATAAAAAAAGTGAAAATGAACCGATTAAAAACGTGCTTGCCTAGACTACAATTTCGAAACAATCAAAAAAACTGCCAACAAGTTCACTTTACGTGACTTTGTTGACAGTCTGAGAAAATTATATAAGTTGTTCTTCGTCTTCTAATGATTCGATATATGCTTGTGCATTTTGTGCTGCAATACTACCATCGCCAGTCGCTGTAACGATTTGACGAAGTGTTTTTTCACGTACATCGCCTGCAGCGTAAACACCTGGTACATTTGTTTCCATTTCATCATTTGTTTCGATATAACCATTCTCGTTTAATATACCTAATGATTCAAATGGTTTAGTTAATGGTTTCATACCAATATAGATAAATACACCATCAGCTTGATGTTCTTGCTCTGAACCGTCTTCTGTTGAAACTAATGTTACAGAGCCAACTTTGCCATCTTTTTCATTGATTGTTTTTAAAGTTGAATTCCAAATGAAATCAATTTTTTCATTTTTAAACGCACGATCTTGAATGATTTTTTGTGCTCTTAATTCATCTCTTCTATGAACGATTGTTACTTTATCAGCAAATTTTGTTAAGAAAATACCTTCCTCGACAGCAGAGTCTCCGCCACCAATTACGTATAAGTTTTTACCTTTAAAGAAAGCACCGTCACAAACTGCACAATAACTTACACCACGGCCACCTAATTCTTGTTCACCAGGTACACCGATTTTTTTGTATTCAGCACCAGTTGCAATAATAATAGCACGAGCTGTTAATGTTTTATCACCCATGTTTACAACTTTGTATGTGCCTTTATCTTCTATATTTTTAATATCACCATATTCATATTTTGCACCAAATTTTTGTGCATGTGAAAACATTTTAGTTGATAAATCTGGACCAGTAATTAAATCAAATCCCGGGAAATTTTCAACATCTTCTGTATTTGCCATTTGTCCACCTGGCATACCGCGTTCTATCATTACAGTTGATAAATTCGCTCTAGAAGCATAAACTGCAGCAGTCATACCAGCAGGCCCAGCTCCAACTATAATTACATCATAATCTACTTGTGTAGTCATTTAAAAACTGCCTCCTCTTATTAATTCAGTAGAATTGTACAACAATCATTTAAATAAGCATACTTATATGCTCACTATTTCTTTAATCGCTTTATTCAAACGGTAAGTTGATACATTGAATGAATTTTGAATTTCTTTTTTTGTTACTTTTTTATTTAAAGTCTTTAAGTAAATATAAACCGATGCTGCCACATAGTGATCAGCGAGTTCGATAGATTTATCATCAGCAATAATCATTTCAGCGTGTTCAATCCACGATACAAATAATTCTTTACCGTATTGCTGATATTCTGACTGTTCGATAAGTTTCATACCTTTATCGATGAATCCTAATTTCTCTAAGTGTAAATTTTGGAAAGTATACGTAATATAAAGTCGTTCGTAATCAGGTAAATTTTCTAGTACATCCCAAACTTCATAAGACATAACGAGTTCTCTATTTTTCATATGACTTAATAAGAATATACCGTACAATCTATATCTATAATCTTCGTCTTTTAGTAATGGTAATACTTGACTATCTATTATTGATTTCAATTCATCAATTTTCCACGGGGGTAATTGATTGTGGCTTTGTACGTAGTCGTTAAATTTTCGCCAATGATGTCTTGCTTCATCTTCGTAACCTAAATTATAAAAATTATAACTTAATGCGTGATGTAATTGTGGCGCTGAAGATTGCATTTTTTTTAATAATGGTACTAAGAGCTCATTAGAGGCTTTATGTTTACCTAGATAACTCAATACAACACCTAATTTAAACGACTCTTCATCATTTATAGGATGCAACTTGCTTAGTTGTTTTAAATATTGATTAAAGCGATCTTTCTGTTCTGTGTTATATAAAAGTAAAGTCATATGGCATAGCGCATATATATCAGAAGAATTATCCTCCAATATCGTTTGAAGCAACGATTCTGCTTCTTCATAGTTACTATTATATAAAAGTGCCATCGCCTTTAAATTCATAATATGTCTATCTTCTTGTAATGCTTTCGGCTGTTTTTCAAGATATTCATTTGCTTCATGCAATCTACCATTTCCAAACAAATATTGAAAAATGTGTTGGACTACAAATCGTTCTGCTTCTTCTTCAACTACTGTTTGATCACTATATTTTACTTCGAACATTTGAATCATCTCATCAAAGTAATCTTGGTCGTCTTCTTCAGTTACATATCTTAAGCCAAATAAAAATGCCTTATTCGGTTCATTCGTCTTCATATACATTTGACTTAAATAAAAGTAATAATCCGTAACAAAATTATCTTTAACGATTTGATCAAACATCAGTTCTTCTGCTTTTATATTATTGTTAAGTTCTACGAGACATTCAGCATAAGGTGGAATGATAACAAAATCATCAGGTGACCGTTCAAGAGCTTTTTCGAATAAAGACCCGGCGTATGCAAAATCTTGTTCCCTCATTTTTTCCATTGCTTTATGATAATAGAAGTCTTTATCAAACTTAACATGTATTATATTTGAGTTATCTTCCACTGATTAACTCACCGCCTCTTTTTAAGTTGCATTGGATTTCCATATGCCATCATACCTTCAGGAACATCTTTTGTGACAATGGTTCCACTTGCAACAATTGCATGATTTCCTATTTTAACCCCAGCTAATATCGTTGCATTAGCGCCAATCAATACATGATTCCCTATTTCAACACGACCAATTCTATATTCTTCAACTAAATATTCGTGACATAAAATAGTTGCATTATAACCTATAACACAATTTTCGCCGATAGATATCAGTTCAGGATATAGTATATCTGGTGTTGCTTTAAATGCGAAAGCGGTCTTTTGACCTACTTTCATATTTAAAAATTTGCGATATAACCAATGCTTTAATTTTACACTTGGTAAATATCGACTAATTTCAATGATAATAACATTTTTAAATACTTTTATAAAACGTATTGTTTGATACATTTTCCACAGAGGATTAGCACCAGATACTTTTTTTATTTTTAATGCTCTCAAAATAAACACTTCTTTCGCGTTTAATTATGATAATACCCATGGACATCTTTAAATCTTCTTGGGTTATATCTCACTCTTCTATAAATAATACTTAAGATAGAAACGATAATGATTACAATTGAAATCACTTGAGCAATTCTTAAATATTCTGTAAGCATTAAACTATCTGTTCTTAATCCTTCAATAAAGAATCTTCCAATAGAATAATATATAAGATATGCAAAGAACGTTTCACCAATTTTTAAGTGTGGTCTTATTAATAATAAGAGAACAAAACCAATGATATTCCAAATAGATTCATATAAAAAAGTTGGTTGATAGTATATGCCGTCTATTTGCATTTGATTAATAATAAACTCTGGTATATGTAAATTCTCTAAAAAACCACGTGAAACTGGTCCACCATGCGCTTCTTGATTCATAAAGTTGCCCCATCTTCCAATCGCTTGAGCAAGTATAATACTCGGCGCTACAATATCTACCATTTGGAAGAATGATAATTTTTTAACTCTACATATTATAAAGCCTGTTAAAAAGGCACCAATTAAACCACCATGTATTGCAATTCCGCCATTCATAATCATTGGAATCTCAGCTACATGCTGACTATAGTATTGCCATTCAAACGCTACATAATAAATTCTTGCACAAATAATGGCCATTACAACGCACCAAATAATTAAATCAATTAATGATTCTTCTTTAATTCCTACCTTTTTCGCTTTTCTTTGAGCGACAAGGTAACCAATTAAGATACCAGAAGCAATGATAATACCATACCATCTAATCGCTAATGGACCTAAATGAATGGCTACTGGATCTATACCTAAAACACCCATTATTCTGTCTCCTTACGAGTATTCTTTAATATTTCGGCATTTAATCTATTGTTAAATTCTTCAGCAGTATTAATACCCATATTATTTAAACGATAGTTCATTGCTGCTACTTCGATAATAACAGCTAAGTTTCTACCAGGTCTAACAGGTATCGTCTTCTTAGTAATTTTAGAATCTAAAATATTTAAAGTTTCCTCATTTAAACCTACTCTGTCGTAAATTTTTTCTTTATTCCACGTTTCTAAATTAATATTTAGTTTTATACGTTTTTCCATCAAAATAGATCCGGCACCAAATAAAGTCATGACATTTATAATGCCTAACCCTCTTATTTCTAAAAGATGCTCGATAATTTTCGGTGCTTTTCCGATTAATTCATTTTTGTTTATTTCCTTAATTTCTACATTATCATCTGCAACAAGTCTATGACCACGTTTTACAAGTTCAAGTGCCGTTTCACTTTTACCAACACCACTATCACCAGTAATTAATACGCCGACACCATAAACATCGACTAAAACACCATGTAATGACGTTTCAGGCGCTAATTCTCGTTCTAAATAGCTTGTAACTTGACCCATTAATTTAGTCGTTGAAGATTCGCTTATAAGAAGCGGTGTATTCTCTTTGTTACAGCTCAGCACTAATTCTTCAGGTGCTTCTAAACCACGCGTGATGATAATTGCAGGTGTTTCTGGTCTACATAATTTAGCCATACGTCCTGCTTTTTCTTCATCAGGTAATAAATTATAAAAAGATAATTCAGTTGTTCCTAACACTTGAATTCTATCTGAAGAATAATGTGAAAAATATCCTGCCATCTCTAAACCAGGACGTGATAAATCAGTTTCAGTTATTTTACGATGTAGTCCTGCTTTTCCCGCAACGACTTCCATATTGAATTGTTCAATTAATTTACTGCTTGTTATCATAGGTTCACCTCTAGAGTAATATATTTTAATTCTAATGAACTTTACGTATAACTGCAATCATTATAAATATTTGCGTTCGTTTATTTCTTATAAAAAATAAGAGCTTGGGCATTTCTGACCAAGCTCAGTTTGTAGATAAACTTAAACGATTAAAAACTCGCTTGCCTAGGGTACAGTCTCAGCCTGTAGTCTTCGACTCGTACTATTCCCTCAGGCGTCTCGTTTTTAATCGGGCTTTTTGTTCTAAAGAGAAAGACTGAGAAAACAATCCCGTTAGAAATTCTAACGTGAAAGAAATCTGAAACAATCTCGTTAGAACTATTTCGGCTGTAAAAAAGTGTAATATCACATCTGAAACAGGTCTTTTTCAGCTCTAACGGGAAAGAATCGGAAAACAATCCCCTTAGAATTTCTAACGTGAAAGAAATTTAAAACAATCCCGTTAGAGCTATTTCGGCTGCAAAAAAGTGTAATATCACTTCTGAAACAGGGCTTTTTCAGCTCTAACGGGAAAGACTGAGAAAACAATCCCTTTAGAATTTCTAACGTGAAAGAAATTTAAAACAATCCCGTTAGAACTAAAAAACTGCCGACAACTTCACTTAAAGTGACTTTGTTGGCAGTCTAAGCTCAGGCATTTCTGCCCAAGCTCTCTTATGATTTATAAATCTTTATTTTGTCCGTTATTTTTATTAAAAGAACGAATAATATTTCTTAATGACTCGTCTAATTGTTGTATTGGATCACTTTCACTCGTTGTTCTATCTTTGAATTGTTTATCGAATTCTGTTTTACCTGATTTAGCTGTCGTCTTAACTTTGTCTAATAAATCTTCGAATAATGTTTCTACATTTTCTTTAGACTTACTTGTAAAACCTGATTTTTGTGTACTTGAAGTTGCTTCTAATAATTTCACCGCTTCATCTACATTAATTATACCTTTTTCGATAAGTTCTAATACTTTTAATTGTACTTCGTTCATAAATTTCCCTCCTGAATTAAGCACGATCTCTTTTCAAAATCGGCTTTAAATATTTACCCGTATAAGATGCTTCAACTTCTACTATATCTTCAGGTGTACCAGTAGCTATAATTTCACCGCCACCATCTCCACCTTCAGGACCTAAATCTATAATATAGTCTGCTGTTTTAATGACATCTAAATTATGTTCTATGATTATGACAGAGTCACCATTTTCTACTAGTCTGTTTACTACGCTAAGCAATCGTTTAATATCATCTACATGTAAACCTGTTGTCGGTTCATCTAGAATGTATAATGATTTACCATTAGAACGTCTATGAAGTTCTGATGCAAGTTTCACACGTTGCGCTTCCCCACCAGATAATGTTGTTGCGGGTTGTCCTAATTTAACATACTCAAGACCTACATCTACAAGTGTTTTTAATTTTCTATTTATCTTTGGTAAGCTCTCAAAGAAGTGATATGCATCTTCCACAGTCATTTCTAATACATCAGAAATACTCTTACCTTTATAGGTAACTTCTAATGTTTCTCTATTATACCTTTTTCCACCACAAACTTCACATGGTACGTATACATCAGGTAAGAAATGCATTTCAATTTTGATGATACCATCGCCTTTACAAGCTTCACAACGGCCACCTTTAACGTTAAAACTAAATCTACCTTTTTGGTATCCTCTTACTTTAGCTTCATTCGTTTGGCTAAACACATCTCTAATATCGTCAAATACACCTGTATAAGTTGCAGGATTAGAACGTGGTGTTCTACCTATTGGAGATTGGTCGATATCAATGATTTTTTCAATCTCATTAACACCTTTTATAGATTTATGAGCACCTGGTTTTGTTTTCGTATTATACAATTGTTTTTGTAAACCTTTATATAACACTTCATTTACTAATGAACTTTTACCTGAACCAGAAACACCTGTAACACACGTCAATACTGACAATGGGAAATCTACATCAACATTTTTCAAATTATTGCTAGTAGCGCCTTTAACTGATATTTTACGTTTTGAAATTTTTCTACGTTTAGACGGTACTAAAACTTTTTCTTTACCGCTTAAATATCTGCCTGTTAAAGAATTGTCATTCGCCATCACTTCTTCAGGCGTACCACTCGCTACTACTTCACCGCCGTGAACACCAGCTTTAGGTCCAATATCAACGAGATAGTCTGCTGCCTTCATTGTATCTTCATCGTGTTCTACAACAATTAATGTATTCCCCATATCTCTCATTGATTTCAATGTATCAATCAAGCGATCGTTATCTCTTTGATGTAAACCAATTGAAGGTTCATCAAGTACATAAAGCACACCTGACAGTCTTGAACCAATTTGTGTAGCTAATCGAATACGTTGTGCTTCCCCACCTGATAATGTTCCTGAAGCACGATTTAAAGTTAAATATTCTAAACCAACATTATTTAAGAATGAAAGTCTTTCATGAATTTCTTTTAAAATTAACTTCGCAATCTTTCTTTCTGTTTCGTCTAAGTCTAATTCTTCAAAATGTTTAATCGCATTTTGAATAGAATATCTCACGACTTCACCTATATGTTGACCGTCTATTTTAACTGATAATACTTTTTCGTTTAAACGATAACCATTACAAGTTTCACATGATTTTTCGACCATATATTTTTGCATTACTTCTCTTACATATTCTGAAGGAGAATCATGATAACGTCTTTCGATATTATTTAATACACCTTCAAACGCCATCGTTCTTGTACGTTTTGTTTTAACACCATAATCTTGGTTGAATTCAAATTCAATTTCATCATCATGACCGCGTAATACGATATTTTGTTCTTTTTTTGTTAATTTTTTAAAAGGTTTATCCATATCGATTTTAAAATGCGCACATGCTTGTTTCAAAAGTGTAGGATAATAATTTGAACTAATGGGTTGCCAAGGTAAAATAGCGCCGTCATTTAAACTCAGTTCCTTGTCAGGCACAACTAAATCTAAGTCCACTGTCAATTTCATACCTAAACCGTCACATGATGGACAAGCACCGAATGGATTATTAAATGAAAACATTCTAGGTTCAAGTTGATCTACTGAAAAGCCACAAATAGGACAAGCATGATGTTCTGAAAATTTAATTTCATCCCCATCAATGATATCTGCTACTGCGTTACCATCAGCTAATTGTAGTGCTGTTTCTAAAGAATCGGCTAATCTCGCTTCTATTCCGTCTTTAACTACTAATCTATCTATCACAACATCGATAGAATGGTTTTGATTTTTATTTAAATCGGGTACGTCATCAACATCCGTAATGACACCATCTACTTTTAATCTTGCATAACCTTTTTTAGCGATATCTTCGATTAATTTTTTATGTGTTCCTTTTCGTCCTGAAACGATTGGAGATAAAATTTGTATTTTAGTACGTTCTTCTAATTCCATTACTTGGTCAACCATTTGTTGGATGGTTTGTGATTTAATTTCAATTCCATGATTAGGACAAATTGGTCGTCCTACTCTGGCATAAAGTAATCTTAAATAATCATAAATCTCAGTAACAGTTGCTACTGTAGATCTAGGGTTTTTACTCGTTGTTTTTTGATCAATAGATATTGCTGGAGATAGTCCTTCAATTAAATCTACATCCGGTTTATCCATTTGACCTAAAAATTGTCTCGCGTATGCACTTAAAGATTCTACATATCTTCTTTGTCCTTCTGCGTAAATTGTATCAAATGCCAAAGATGATTTCCCTGACCCTGATAGACCAGTCATCACAATAAGTTGGTCTTTAGGTATTTCTATATCTATATCTTTTAAGTTATGTGCTCTTGCACCTTTAACGATGATGGATTTGTTTTTCATCTCGGTCACCTTTCTGCTTTTAATTCAAATAATACATCTCTTAATTCAGATGCTTTTTCAAAATCTAATTCTTTCGCAGCATCTTTCATTTCTTTTTCTATGCGCTCGATTGTTTTTTCTCTTTCTTTTTTCGTAAGTTTCTTAGGCGCTTTTTTCTTATCTTTATCATTAACTTCATCTGTTTCAACTGTTGCAGATATGACATCACGTATTTTCTTATTAATCGTTTGTGGTGTAATATTATGTTCTTCGTTGTATGCTTTTTGCGTTTCTCTACGTCTGTTCGTTTCATCTAAAGCTGTTCTCATTGAATCTGTTATTTTATCTGCATACATAATAACTTTACCTTTGTCATTACGTGCAGCACGTCCAATCGTTTGTATCAGTGAACGTTCTGATCTTAAAAAGCCTTCTTTATCGGCATCTAATATTGTTACAAGCGATACTTCTGGTATATCTAACCCTTCTCTTAAAAGGTTTATACCTACGAGTACATCATAAACACCCATTCTTAAATCTCTAATAATTTCAATACGTTCAAGCGTTTTTATTTCTGAGTGTAAGTAATTTACTTTAACTCCCGCTTCTTTTAAATAAGTAGTTAAGTCTTCACTCATTTTTTTAGTTAATGTCGTAATTAACACACGTTCGTTACTTTCAACGCGTCCTGCTATTTCTTCCATTAAATCATCAATTTGATTTTTAGAAGGTCTAACTTCTATAACTGGATCTAATAAGCCAGTCGGTCTAATGATTTGTTCAACCATTTCGTCAGTATGCTCTATTTCATATGGTCCAGGCGTTGCTGAAACATAAACAAGTTGTTTAGTCTTTTGATCAAACTCTTCAAATTTAAGAGGTCTATTATCTAAGGCACTCGGTAATCTAAATCCATGTTCAACGAGCACATTTTTTCTAGCTTGGTCACCATTATACATACCACGTATTTGCGGAATGGTTACATGGGATTCATCTACCATAACTAACCAATCATCACCAAAATAATCTAATAAAGTATATGGTGTGGAACCTTTTGGACGAAGTGTTAAGTGAACGGAATAGTTCTCAATACCTGAACAAAATCCCATTTCTTTCATCATTTCCAAGTCATAATTCGTTCTTTGTTCTAAACGTTGTGCTTCTAGTAATTTATTATCTTTCCTTAATTCTTCTAATCGTTCTTTAAGTTCTTTTTCAATACGTTCAATAGCTTCTTTCATCTTTTCTTCGCGAGTTACGAAGTGAGATGCTGGATAAAATAGAAAATGCTCTCTTTCAGCCATTACTTCGCCAGTCAAATAGTTCACTTCTCTAATGCGGTCAATTTCATCACCAAAAAATTCAACTCTAACACACAATTCATCACGAGAAGCCGGGAAAATTTCAACTACATCTCCACGTACTCTAAATGTTCCACGTTTAAAATCTATATCATTACGGGAATATTGGTTATCAACGAGCTTTCTAAGCAATTCGTTTCTTTCCATTTCCATACCAACTCTTGTGCTTACAACTAAATCTCGATATTCTTCAGGATTACCTAAACCATAAATGCAACTTACACTCGCTATAACGACAACATCGTCACGTTCAAATAATGCACTTGTAGCAGAGTGACGTAACTTATCAATTTCGTCATTGATAGAAGCATCCTTTTCAATAAACGTATCTGTTTGTGGCACATACGCTTCAGGTTGATAATAATCATAATAACTTACAAAATATTCAACACGATTTTCCGGAAAAAATTCTTTAAACTCACTATAAAGTTGACCCGCTAGCGTTTTATTATGGGCTATAATTAATGTCGGTTTACCCACTTGTTTAATAACATTACTCATTGTAAAAGTTTTACCAGTACCTGTCGCACCAAGTAACGTTTGATGTCTTTTACCATCCTTTATACCTTTAACAAGTGCCTTGATAGCTTCTGGCTGATCACCTTGTGGGGTGTAATCAGAATGTATTTTAAAAGGAAAATGTTGCATAGTTACCTCCTTAAATTCTCAAATATATAACTATATTTTATCAAAAATTTGTAAAAATGACCAAACATTTGTTCTGTTTATTATTTTTATATACAAATAAGAGGAAAAATCACATTGATTTATCCTCTTACTTTATCTTGATTCAATTTTATCTATTTTAAATGTATCCACTATATAGAATCCTACAACTAAACTAATCACGTCTAGTAGTATAATGATTTCATTATGAAAGAATCCTTTATATACTGATGCCCCTATTATAATTGTGGATACGAAAAATCCAATCCATTTATTTTGGACTATTTGCGTGAAAATAATCACCATTAAACACGGGAGAAACAAAGCTAGAATCGGCCAAATCATTCAATTCATTAACTCCTTTTTGTTTCACGTTTTTCAAGAATTGTCATTGTAATTTCTCTTAATTCCGAACGTGGAATAAATTTTTCTTGCAGCATATCCGGTAGAATATGTTGAATAAAATCTTGTACAGATGACAAATGATCGAATTGCATAATCGTTTCTAAAGAACTTTCATATATTTCAAAGAATAAAGGTTCTGGATTACGTTTTTGAATTTCTCCGAATGACTCATAAAGTAAATCAATTTTATCAGCAACGCTCAATATTTGCCCTTCAATACTATCATCTTTTCCTTCTTGTAGTCTATGTCGGTATATTTCTTGATATTGTTCTGGAAATTCTTCTGTTATAAATTTATCTATCATCTCTTCTTCAACTTGAGAGAATAATTTTTTAATTTCATAAGATGCATATTTTACAGGTGTCTTAATGTCTCCTGTAAAGATTTCAGGATAATCGTGGTTTAGTGCTTTTTCATAAACCAATTTCCAATCTATTTCTTGTCCGTTCTGTTCTTCCACTGTTGCCAAATATTGTGCAATCTTCGTCACTTTAAATGAATGTGCCGCAACATTATGGTCTTGATATTTAAACTTCCCTGGACATCTTACTAATTTCTCTAAATCTGATAAACTCTTAAAATATTGATGTACCCCCATTAATGTTCCTCCTTAACTTGTGTAACTAAATTGTTTAGTGTCTTTTCTGTAAGTTCGCCTACATACACTTTTTCTATTTTTCCGTTTTTATCGACAAATAAAGTAGTAGGTATATTATACGTTTTAAACTTTTTCAAAAAATCATCTTCAGCAACAAAGACTTTGTAATTTACACCTACATCTTTTAATAATTCTTCAGCAGATTTATGCTTATCTTTAACATTAAGTCCGATTAATTCGACACCATTTTCATGTTGCTTTGCATATTTAACAAGTTCAGGCATTTCTCTTTTACATGGATCACACCAAGATGCAAACAAATTAATAACTGTAATATCATTTTTTGAAGTGACCTTTTTCAATTCTGTTGGTTCAAGTGCTTTAAAAGACTTTACATTCTCATCACTTACATTTAAGCCTGTCGCAGGATGACTATTTTGAAAAGTTTGTTTACCTTGCCGTTCTTGAAATTGATTTTTAGTTTGAAACTCATTAATATTTATAACTTTATAAACACTTATTCCGATAATGCTAATTAAAATTAATACTAATATGATTTTTAACCATTTTTTCATAACTTCAAACCTTTGCAAGCTTATTTACATTTATTATATCAACTTAAATAATAAAAAAAAGCAAATAGTTAAAATTCATGTAATGAATTAACTACTTGCTTACATTATTCTATTCCTTATTACTAATGAATATAATTATATGAACCGGCTGCTGACGCAGAAATTGTACGAGATGATACAACACCTACACCTTGATAGTTCATTTCTGAAACTTGGATAGAACCATCAGAGTTAACTCTATCTACGTATGCTACATGTCCATAACCACCAGCAGTTGATTGTAAAATAGCACCAGCCGCTGGACTATTATTTACTGTGTAGCCAGATTGTGCAGCTGCACTAGCCCAGTTATTTGCATTTCCCCAAGTATTTCCTATATCAGGACGTTTACTAAATGCATAGTAAGTACATTGACCTGAAGCATATAAGTTTGAACCGCCACCTGAAGATGGTCTGCTATATGACACAGGTGTTGTATTACTTGAAGAACTGTAATCACCATTACCTTCATAATTGAAAGTTGGTTCTGCATATTCATATGAACCATCATTATGATATGCATTTCTTACTTTAATACCTTCGTTAGATGATGTTTCTTGTGCATTGATTGTTACATTTGTTGGTTCTGCAACTGGATTAGTTGATTCAACATTTGATCCTTCACTTTCATCAGAAACAATTAATTTGTCTCCTTCAAAAATTACATCTGATGATAAATCATTCCATTCCTTCAAGTCTGAAACTGATACGTCAAACTTTTTGGCAATGTTATTTAAAGTGTCTCCCTTTTTAACAGTGTATACATCATCTTTCAATACTTTAATACTTTGTCCTACTTTTACTTCTGTAATAATATTATTTATTGCTTTAAGTTCTGAGATTGAAGTTCCATATTCTTGTGATATAGTCGCTAAAGTTTCTCCTTCTTTAACTTCATGTTCTGCTGCAAATGCTGTAGTTGGAACTAATGACGTTAAAGCAGTTACTGATGCAAGCGTTACTAATGTCTTCTTCATGTTGATAAATCCTCCCGAGATTTATGTGTTTATATTTATATTTATTTATAATTGGGTTCCCCTCAATTAATACTGGAAATAATATAACACAAGAAATCTATTTATTTTCCATTGTTACATATTCGTAATATAATCGTTAAGATTCTATAATTTATTAGACAGATTTGTTAAGAAAGCTTTCATAGAAGCTTTACAGATGTTATATAAAATTGTATTTATACAAAATTAGATAAGATTTATCACTCGGGAAATTATCGATTTTGTCTAAAAAATACGCTTTTTTTAATTACCAATTAACATTTTTAAATAATTCAATTTATTTTTTATATAGATGGGAGAAATTAGAAGAAAGTATTTATTTTCGTTCAGTTTGTAGATAAACAAAACCGTTTAAAAACTCGCTTGCCTAGGGTACAGTCTCAGCCTGTAGTCTTCGACTTGTACTAAACGCTTAGGCGTCTTCGTTTTTAATCGAGGGGTTATATTCTAACGGTCAAAATTCCGAATAATGGTCGTTAGAACTCGCTAACGGTCACAATTCTGAATAATGGTCGTTAGAACCCGCTAACGGTCAGAATTCCGAATAATGGTCGTTAGAACCCGCTAACGGTCACAATTCTGAATAATGGTCGTTAGAACTCGCTAACGGTCAAAATTCCGAATAATGGTCGTTAGAACCCGCTAACGGTCAGAATTTCGAATAATGGTCGTTAGAACCCGCTAACGGTCAGAATTCCGAATAATGGTCGTTAGAACCCGCTAACGGTCAGAATTCCGAATAATGGTCGTTAGAATGCGCTAACGGTCACAATTCCGAATAATGGTCGTTAGAATTCCGAAACAAACAAAAAAACTGCCAACAAGTTCACTTTAAGTGACTTTGTCGACAGTCTAGACTAAAGTAGTTACTTTTGTTTCGCTAGCCAGCTTGCTATTTCTTTAGCATCTTTTTCATCTACGACTTTGCTAGGCATACTACCTTTTCCTTCATTTATTATCTTTTCAATATCTGCTTCTGATTTTTTAGAACCAACATTTTTTAAAGATGGACCTGAAGCACCCTCTAAGTCTTTTCCGTGACAGCCGACACAAGAATTATTTTTAAACAATTCTTCCCCTTTTGAAGTATGAGATTCTGACTTACTATCATCTGATGACTGTCCACAACCAGCTAATGTGATTGAAGTTAATGCTACTAATGAAATTATGCCCATTTTAATTTTCATGCTTTACACCCCATTTAGTATGATTTCATTTATATTTTATCATGTGCTTTTACTTTTTTACATATCTTTGTGCAAAAATTCACAGAATAAATAACGAATTTACATTGATATAAAAAAATATCCAAAAACCTTGTGATTTTTGGATATCTTTTTAACTTTATTTATTATTTTTCGTCAATTTGACTTCTTAAATAAGCATCTATAAATGGTTCTATATCTCCATCCATAACTGCGTTTGTATTTCCTGTTTCATGGTTTGTTCTATGATCTTTAACCATAGCATAAGGATGAAATACATAAGAACGGATTTGACTACCCCATCCTATTTCTTTTTGCTCACCTCTAATTGCATCTAGAGCTGCAGCTTGTTCTTCTAATTCTTTTTGGTAAAGTTTTGCTTTTAACATTTTCATAGCTTGTTCTCTATTTTTAATTTGAGATCTTTCGTTTTGACAAGTTACGACAATACCAGTTGGTTGGTGTGTAATACGTACTGCTGAATCAGTCGTGTTAACGTGCTGTCCACCTGCTCCTGATGCTCTATACGTATCAACATTAATATCTTCGGAATTAACTTCGATTTCAATTTTTTCATTATTAAATTCAGGTGTAACATCACAAGAAACAAAAGAGGTATGTCTTCTTCCTGAAGAATCGAATGGCGAGATACGTACAAGTCTATGGACACCTTTTTCAGCTTTTAAATAGCCGTATGCATTATGTCCTTTAACAAGTATCGTAACACTCTTAATACCCGCTTCATCTCCAGATTGATAATCTAAAGTTTCGACTTTAAATCCTTTTTGTTCTGAAAAGCGTTGATACATTCTGAGTAACATTGAACCCCAATCTTGAGACTCAGTACCACCTGCACCAGGATGTAATTCTAGTATCGCGTTGTTTGCATCGTGTTCACCATTAAGCAATAAGTTTAGCTCAAATTGCTCAATGTCTGCTTTTAATGTAGATATATCTTGTTCTAATGCTTTATGCATATCTTCATCATAGTCTTCTTGAAGCAGTTCCACTGTCGTCAATAAGTCTTCGCTTTGACTTTCTAAACTACGAAAATCTCCAACAATAGATTTGATAGCATTGTTTTTATTGATGATATCTTGTGCGTTATTTTGGTCATCCCAAAAACTTGGATCTACCATCATTTCTTCATACTCTTGAATGTTAGTCTCTTTATTTTCTAAGTCAAAGAGACCCCCTGATATTTGTTAATTTTTCTTTATTTTTGTTTAATGATTGTTTGATTTCAGATAATTCCATTTGTGTTAACTCCTTTAAGATTGACCATGACAATTTTTATATTTTTTGCCGCTTCCACATGGGCATGGATCGTTACGTCCAACTTGTTCATCTTTAACAATCGGTTTAGGTTTTACTTTTTCCTTACCGTCATTTGCGCCACCATGTTTCGCTTCACCTATCTCAACTTGTTCACGTTCTACTTGTTCTCCACGATCAATAGTTGATTTCAGTATAAATTGACTGACTTCATCTTCTATTTCATTCAACATCGTTTCAAATAAATCAAGACCTTCATTTTGATATTCACGTAACGGATTGATTTGTCCGTAAGATCTTAAATGGATACCTGTACGTAATTGGTCCATAGTATCGATATGATCAGTCCATTTACGGTCGATTGTTCTTAAAACAATCATACGTTCAAATTCAGACATTTGATCGCCAAATTCTTCTTGTTGTGATTGATATTGTTCTTTAATTTTTTCAAGAATAATTTCTTTAATATCTTCGTCATCTCTGCCACGAATATCATCTGCTTTAATAGCACCTGAATGTAAATATGAATCCTCAATATATTGTACGAGTGCATCATAATCAATATCTTCTTCATTTGCAGATAAATGATAGCTCACACCACGGTCAAGTGATGATTTAATCATATCTTTCACGATGTCTTGTACATCTTCTTTTTCGATAATATCATTACGTTCACCATAGATGATTTCACGTTGTTTTCTTAACACGTCATCATATTCTAATAAACGTTTACGTGCATCAAAGTTATTACCTTCAACACGTTTTTGTGCAGATTCTACTGCTCTAGAAACCATTTTAGATTCAATAGGTGTGTCATCGTTCATACCTAATTTACCCATTAATGATTGCATACGTTCTGAACCGAATCTTACCATTAATTCATCTTGTAATGATAAGTAGAATCTACTTCTACCAACATCACCTTGACGACCTGAACGACCTCTAAGTTGGTCATCGATACGTCTAGACTCATGACGTTCTGTACCAATAACAGCTAAACCGCCTAAGTCAATTACGCCGTCACCAAGTTTGATATCTGTACCACGACCAGCCATGTTAGTAGCAATCGTAACTGCACCTTTTTGACCAGCATTTAAGATGATTTCTGCTTCTCTTTCATGGTTTTTCGCATTTAATACGTTATGTCTAACGCCTTTTTTCTTCAATAATTGTGAAATATATTCACTTGTTTCTACTGCTACTGTACCAAGTAACACGGGTTGACCTTTTTTATGGAATTCAATGACATCTTTAACTACGGCATCAAATTTTCCTTTTTGAGTAGAAAAAATTAAATCCGCTTCATCTAGACGTTGAATTGGTCTGTTTGTTGGAATTTGCGTTACAGTCATATTATAAATATTTCTAAATTCTTCTTCTTCAGTTTTTGCTGTACCTGTCATACCAGATAATTTGTTGTACATTCTAAAGAAGTTTTGGAATGTAATAGAAGCCATTGTTTTAGACTCATTTTGAATTTCTACGCCTTCTTTAGCTTCAATCGCTTGGTGTAAACCATCTGAGAAACGACGTCCAGGCATAGTACGACCTGTAAATTGGTCAACAATCATAATTTCGCTGTCTTCAACTACATAGTCTTTATCTTTGAACATTGTGCGATTCGCTTTTAAAGCAATGTTTATATGATGCATTAAGTTAACATTTTTAACATCGAATAAGTTGTCGATTTTAAACATACGTTCTGCTTTATCGATACCTTGTTCTGTTAAAGTAATGGCTTTAGTCTTCTCGTCATAACTAAAGTCATCTTCGTCTTTAAGCATTTTCACAAAAACATTCGCTTGTGTGTAAAGTGTCGTTGATTTTTCAGCTTCTCCTGAAATAATAAGTGGTGTTCTTGCCTCATCTATTAAAATGGAGTCAACTTCATCAATAATCGCAAAGTTTAATGGTCTCATGACACGGTCTTCTTTATATGTCACCATGTTATCTCTTAAATAATCGAAACCAAGTTCATTATTTGTACTGTACGTAATGTCTGAAGCATAAGCTTCTCTCTTTTGTTCAGTATCTAGTGCATTTAAATTCAGACCTACTGATAGACCTAAGAAATTATATAATTGTGCCATTTCTTCACTTTGTGAACTTGCCAAATATTCATTGACAGTTACAACGTGCACACCACGGCCAGATAAAGCATTTAAATATACTGGCATAGTCGCTGTTAATGTTTTACCTTCACCGGTTTTCATTTCAGAAATATCACCACGATGGATCGCAATACCACCCATAATTTGTACTCTGAAAGGTGTCATGTTGAACACACGAGTTGATGCTTCTCTAACAATTGCATATGCTTCAGGAAGAATTTTTTCTAAATATTTTTCCTGACTTTTATAATCTTCTATCTCTGATAATTCTTTTCTGAATTGAGCAGTCTTTTCTTTTAATTGTTCGTCCGTTAATTTAGCAATTTCGTCTTCTAATTTAATTACTTGATCTGCTAACTTCCCGAGTGATTTAACAACTCGTTTGTTACCGTCAGCTATTTTTGATAAAAAACCCATTTTGTTCTCTCCTTCAACTAGGAAACTAGTAATCTTACAACAATATATCATATCACTTTTTCGTCTGTATTTATACTATTTAAGATTACCACCTCTGTAGTTGAAAAGCTAACATTACACAAATAAACTGGTGCAAAAATTCTGCACCAGTTCATGTAATAGCATATTATTGAATTGAAGTTTCGATTAGTCCGTATTTACCATCTTTACGTTTATAAACAATGCTTGTCGCATCTGTTTCTGCATCTGTAAAAATGTAGAAATCGTGACCTATTAGATTCATTTGTAATACTGCTTCTTCAGAATCCATAGGTTTCAGTGCAAATTGTTTAGAACGGATGATTTCAATTTCGCTTTCATTATCAGGTTCTTCGACTTCTTCTGGTGCTGGTGATTCAACACCGTTTGCAAACACATCTTTTTCTCGCCCTTTGTCGCGATACTTTCTGTTTACTTTTGTTTTGTACTTACGTACTTGTCGTTCTAATTTGTTTGTTATCAAGTCGATTCCAGCATATAAATCATCATGTCTTTCTTCAGCTCTTAAAGTAACATCTTTCAATGGAATAGTTACTTCAACTTTACTACGTGAATCCTGATAAGTTTTAATTTTAACATGTGCAATTGCCTCTGGGACATTAGTAAAATATCTTTCCAGTTTACTTACTTTGTCCTCAATATAATTTCTTATCGGATCAGTCACTGTGATGTTTTCACCATGAATTTCAAATCTGATCATAAAGCACCGACTCCTTTAACGCTCTATTTCTCTTGTGTTTCTTCCTACTTATATTTTACCATTATTTTACCCTCTTGCAAATGTTAAGGCATCTAATTTTCTGACTTTTCTAACAGGCAAAACTTCCGCCATCTGGTGAATTGTAAGCCCTGTCGTATAAATATCATCTACTATTAATATATTCTTATTTTCTAACGGTATGTTTCCAATCATTTTAAATGGATTTTCTTGTTTCGCTCTTTCTAATTTAGCTAAAGTAGATTGTTTTTTTCTCTCTTTTGTTTCTATAATTTGCTCGTATTTAATATTTTGTTCATCAAGAACATAAGTTACATGGTCGAATGTTCTATTTACTAATTTATTCGAATGAATTGGAGCAGGTATAATCAAATCATAATTTTTAATGATGTTTCTAGGAATTTTAAATACTTTAGAAAGTGCAACATCTCCAACTAGTTTGTATTGATGTATCAATTCTTTTACGAGGCCTTGATAGTCGTATATTGTAAATAATTGATTAATGAGTTCATATCGCTTTGATAACCAGAGGCAGTCTAAACATTCAGATTCATCTTGATCTAATACTTTTAAACAACGACTACATCTATTTATGGTTTGATTAAATGTGAGCTTTGAATTGCAACTGTCGCATATTTCTTGGTGCCTTCTGAATAGATTTAACAAGTTTATACTTTCATTTATTTCTTGCTGACAAATGATACATTTATTCAATTCAACCACCCTTTCTGATGTGCTAATTGATTCATGGCCACAATATCATTTCTTGCTTGTATCATATTTTTTGTTATGCCTTTGTGATAACAAATCACTTTACCTGTTGGACAAGACAGCTTTCGGCCAACTCTTCCTGCTATTTGTACGATTGCACTACTTGTAAATGTATCCGTTCTAACAATGATGACATCTAAATTTGCTAGCGTGACGCCTCTTTCAAGTATCGTTGTCGTAAACATAATATCAATTTCATCATTTCTTAAACGTGAAACTTTTTCATGTCTCATTTCATCTTCACTAGAAACATATTCGATATTTTCGAAGTGATTTTTATAAATTTGAAATACCTTTTTCATATATTCAATATCATGAAAAAATACGAAAGTTTTTCTTTCCATATCAATTTGTCTTCGCAACGTTTTTAGCAATTTTTGATTTAGTCTTTTTTCTTTTACATCATTATAATAAAATTCCAATGTTGGAAGCGGGTGTCCGTGATAGCGAGCGGGTAGCTTAATAATTTGTTGCGGTGTAAACATTGAAAGTAATGTTTGATTAGGGGTCGCCGTCAAATAAATGTGGCTAGATTTTTTCGAAGCCGCTTTTTTAATCGTCGTCATCAATTGATTATCCATCTCTAACGGAAATGCGTCTACTTCATCCACTATAACCACATCAAAATGTTGATAATAACGCATTAATTGATGAACAGTAGAAACGACAAAAGTGCTCTCATATTGAGCAAACTGACCTTCATATAATAAATCTATACTTTCATCTTTAAATGCATCTTTCAGTCTTAAATACACTTCTTTTACAACATCTACTCTCGGAGACACAACAGCAACATTGTCCCCTCTTTGTCGTGCTTTAGAAATTCCTTCAAAAATCATTTCTGTCTTTCCTGCTCCCGTAACAGCGTAAAGTAATAAATTCTCGTAATTTGAAATGGCTGCCTGAACTTTTGAAGAAGCAATTTGTTGTTGTGGACTTAGTTCAAAATTCAATTGATATAAACCGTCTGTCGCCACATGGTTGCTTTCAATCATATAAATATCTTTACAACTTTGAACTTTACCGAGGTTGATGCAACATCTACAATACGTCGTCTGTTTTTGACAATGATGACAATAATATTGAAAAAACAGTGCTTGATCATGGTTCGTACATTGATTGCATTGGTATTTACCGTTTTCTATCGAAACACCTTTCATCGTTTTTAAAATTTTTTCATCTGTTATATCACGTAATTCATGACATACTCTTCCATAATATTTCATAATCCCCTCCATAAAAAAAAGCACAAAAAGCCTATGCTTTTTGTGCTGATGTTTATTATGATTTAGTTAAGTCTAATGGTGTCGTTGTATAGCCTATACCTAACGCACCTTCACCTAGATGTGTTCCAATAACTGGTCCGAAATAACTCAAGATGACATGAGCTTGAGGAAATAGTGATTCAATTTGTGCTTTCCACGCTGTTGCCGCTTCTTCATTATTACCATGGATAATAACCATAGATAATTCTGAATTACCATTAATTTCAGACTCAAGTTGCTTTTCTATTATTTTCATAGCTCTTTTCGTCGTGCGAACTTTATCGTAAGGCACAATTTTAGTATCTTTAAAGTGTAATATCGGCTTCACTTGTAGCATCGTACCAACTAGAGCTTGGGCACCATTTAAACGTCCACCCTTTTTTAAATTCTTTAAGTCATCAACTATAAAATACGCATTAGTTGCTTCTTTCATATTTTCTAATTGTTCCAAAATATTATCAACAACAGTCATACCATTTTCAATAAGTTGACTCGCTTTTAATGCAAAGAATCCTTGAATTGCACATGAAATTTCTGAATCAAATGGATACACTCTAATACCTTCTACCAATGAATTGACAGTTATAGCACTTTGATAAGTTCCACTAATACCACTAGATAAATGGACCGCTATTACATCTGTGTAGCCATCTCGTTTTAATTCTTCTAATAACTCAACATATTCTCCCATAGCAGGTTGAGAAGTTGTTGGTAGCTGTGATTCGTTTCTCATTCTTTTATAAAAATCTTCAGTACTTAAATCAGTTAATTCTCGATACGTTTCATTGTTGAAAATCACATTTAAAGCAACTGTTTTTATGTGATATTTATCTAAATATATTTGATCTAAATACGCTGTTGAATCTGTTATAACAGCAATTTTCATAAAGTTATCCTCCTTGGTTCTCTTCCATTTCAATCATATCTAATTCTTCACTGTTTGGGAAGAATTTTATAACTTAAATTGCTGCTTGTTGCATTTCAGAGTATTTATAAGTACCGTCTTTCTTCACAAGTGTTACAACTTCATTAAATGATTTTTCAGCTTTTTCACCATCATTTTTCGGATAAGCAGTTGCCTCTACATTATAAAATACGACAATTTTGTCTTTTTTCTTTTCTAAAAATTTAATATTAGAAATCTTTTTCTCATACTTATATTTTTCAAGTGTATCACTTAACGCTTTTTCTTCTTTCTTCACATCAAGTTGCTTAGAATCTTTATCAATCGTCTTTATGTATGCATCTATGTTACCTTCGCTTAAAGCTTTTCTATTTTGTTCAATAGCGTCTTTTACAGCTTTTTCAGTTTTCGCATCAACTTTAACCGTTTCTTTCGGATTTCCTTTATCATCTAACACAATACCTTTACTGTCTTTAGCATCGTCTGTTGTTGGTTTCTCTTCCTCTTTAGTCCCACAAGCAACTAATAATAGAGATAATGATAAGCAGAGAAGTACTAATTTCTTCTTCATTTCACACAATCCTTTCACGCCTATTTTCAATAGTATATAATAATCGTAACAGATAATGATGTAAAGGGAGAAACTTTAATATGGCAGAAGGACTAATTACTATAAAATCAGCACACGAAACTGAAATCGTCATAAATAAATCAAGATTTATTGCAAGCATTCATCCAGCCGAATCTGAAGAAGAAGCAAAAGCTTTCATTCAACAAAAGAAAAAAGAACATCATGATGCAACTCATAATTGTTCTAGTTATGTTATCGGTCCAACAATGCTTATTCAAAAAGCAAACGATGACGGTGAACCTTCTGGAACTGCAGGCGTTCCTATGTTAGAAGTATTAAAAAAACAACAGCTACATAACGTTGTCGTCGTTGTAACAAGATACTTCGGTGGTATTAAATTAGGCGCAGGTGGACTCATAAGAGCATACGGTAGTGCAGTGAGCCAAGTCATTAAAGAAATAGGAAGAATCATATTATTAGATGCTATTCCATTCGAAGTCACACTCAATTACGATCAAACAGGACGCTTCGAACACGAATTACAACAATCCGACTACAACCTAGTCAACACAGAATATACAGATAAAGTAAAATATACAATTCATGTCATCGCTACAGAAGAACAAAACTTTATAGACTTTTTAAACGAAGTCAACCAAGGAAAATACAGCTTAAACCAACAAGAAACAATCGCATTACCATTTCCATATGATAAAGAAGAAGAACGCTAACCTCGTGATTAGCGTTCTTCTTTTGTTGTGGTAGTGGTGACGGTAGCGCTAACGGTCAGAATTCCGAATTATGGTCGTTAGAACCCGCTAACGGTCACAATTCCGAATAATGGTCGTTAGAACTCGCTAACGGTCAAAATTCTGAATAATGGTCGTTAGAATGCTGTAACGGTCAGAATTCCGAATAATGGTCGTTAGAATCCGCTAACGGTCACAATTCTGAATAATGGTCGTTAGAATGCTGTAACGGTCAGAATTCTGAATAATGGTCGTTAGAATTACCCCGATTAAAAACGAAGACGCCCAAGCGTTTAGTACGAGTCGAAGACTACAGGCTGAGACTGTACCCTAGGCAAGCGAGTTTTTAATCGTGAATTTTATCTATAAAAATAGAAGAACGCTAACCTCGTGATTAGCGTTCTTCTTTCTTGTATTTAGTTCTTGTTAATAAATTTAATATTGGTCTGTAATTGGCATTTATAAGTCCTGTAAATTCTACAATAAGTTCTATTGTAATAAGAATCATAATAAACATCATTAGTACGCCATATGGTGGTGATAAGTACAGTATGATACTTGAAAGACTAAATAATATAGCAATCATATAAATCAATATGACCGTTTGCCTATGTGTATAACCTAAATCTAATAACTTATGATGTAAATGCGATTTATCGGCTTGCACAATAGACTGTCGATTATGTAATCTACGTATAATTGCAAATAACATATCAAGAAATGGTACTGCTAAAATAACCATTGGGAAGAATAAAGATATTAATGTAATATTTTTAAAACCTAACAATGATAATACACCAATAATATAACCTAGTAATAAAGCACCGCTATCTCCGAGGAATATTTTTGCAGGATGTGAATTGAATACTAAAAAGCCTAATAACGATCCTATTAGTACACTACAAATCATCATAATGAAAATATTCTGTTGCAAGATTGCAATAAAACCTATCGTCACTAAAGCTATACAAGAAATTCCTGATGCTAGCCCGTCTAATCCATCTATTAAATTAATTGCATTCATCACTGCTACAACCCAGATAATTGTCATCGGAATACTAAATATCCCAAATTCTATAACAACGCCGAATGGTAAAGTAATAAAATCTAATGTTACGTGATTAAGTACTACTATTAACGAGACAGCAATTTGTCCCGCGAGCTTAACAAGTGGTTTCATATCATATAAATCATCAACTAAACCAATTAAATAAATAACGATTGCACCTAGTATAATAGGAATCGTCTCATGTTCAACTGGCTTGCCCCACCATAAACCAATAAGAAAAGATAATAAAATGACTGATCCACCTAATACTGATACGGGTTTAGTATGTACTTTTCTAATATTGGGCATATCAACTGCACCAATTTTTCTAGATAATACAATGACTAAAGGTGTAAGTATTAAGCTAACAATCATGGATAATAAAATTAACTGCAAAGTAAACATGGATTCACCTTCATCTTAAAATTGAAGAAATAATGTAGTTAAACATTATACTTAGAATATCAAAATTTCATCGTACATGCTATAAAAACAATACTTTATCACATATATAGAAGTTTTACAGTAAAAGGTATACATTCAATCGTGATTTGTTGTGTGAAAAAAGAAACTTTTTTTACAAAATAACCTGTTTTACCGTGACAAACGCCATCTAATAGATTACAATATCATATGGCTTATAAAATGAAGGATGGTGCTATATGATACAAGCAATTATATTTAATATCTCAGTAACTATTGCAGCATTTTATCTATACCATCGAATACAATATAACGAAACGAGAACAGTGACATTTTCACAAAATTACATAACCATCTTAATGACGGGTGTTTCTATATTATTAATTTCAAACCCTATTCAATATCATAGTTACGAAATCACATTAAGTTTTATTCCGTTACTATTTTTAGGGCGATTTACAAATTTATTTTACACTGTTTTAAGTGCGGGCATTGTCTTACTCATTGATATGTTTGCATTTGGCACACCATTTCTCGATAATTTAGATTTATTAATTATCGCAGTTGTCGTTGGAATGATCGGTCCGTTTCTCAAACAAAGTGATTTTGTTTGTATTCAATTATTGTATTTAATCAGTATCATTATCATCGCCATCAACTTAATATTCTTAAAACCAGATACATGGTTAAATGAATGGTTGTTTCTTGTACCAGTTTCCTTTATCCTAAGTATTGTCAGTGCTAGCGTGTATCGTGATATTTGGGTACTTAAAAATTTAATTTCACGATATGAAAACGAAGAATCTGTCGACTATTTAACAGGTTTAGGTAACGTGAAAGAATTTGACCGCTACTTAAATAAAACAACTGAAAAAGTTACAGAAGAACAACAATCAATGGCGTTACTACTTATTGATATAGATGGCTTTAAAGATGTAAATGATGAGTTTTCACACAAAGCTGGAGATGCAGTTCTTAAACAGATGTCACAGTTATTGATAAATTATTTACCTAAAGACGTAAAAGCTTTTAGAAATGGTGGAGAAGAATTTTCTATTATTTTAATCGATGAATCATTAGACAGTGCGATTAAATTAGCAGAAAGTATTAGAAACAGTGTTCAACAATCCACTTTCCACTTACCTAATAAAGAAACAATTAAATTATCCGTATCAATTGGTGTTGGTTATTTAACTGAAGAAGATAATAAATCTAAACGCCGAGTATTTAAAGATGCTGATGATATGTTACATGAAGCAAAATTACAAGGTCAGAACAAAGTAATGTTCAACCCTATTATTAAGTTATAAAATAAAACATAGAATTGCCTATAGCAATTCTATGTTTTTAGTTTAAATTTATATTTTATTCGTTGCGAAAATGGAGGTAATTATGGAAGAGTTACAGGACTTCACTATTATAGATGAAAATAAAATAATTGATGTCGTCATGACAGCTGGTCGAATCCTATTAGAAAGCGGTGCTGAAACTTATAGGGTTGAAGACACGATGGCTAGGATTGCGACAAGTTATGGTTTAGAAAATACACATAGCTTTGTAACTTCTACCGCTATTATTTTCTCACTTAATGACAGAACAAACACGCGACTTGTTAGAATAGATGAAAGAACAACAGATTTAGAAAAAATTTCTTTAACGAATCAAATTTCTAGAAAAATCACAAATAACGAATTATCAATAGATGAAGCAAAAGCAGAATTGATTCATTTACATCACGCTTCATTACAATTTCCATTTTGGTTAAAAGTTTTAGCGGCTGCTATTGCTTCAGCCTGTTTCTTACCAATGTTTGGCGGTAAACAAACTGAAGTTATCCCTTCGTTTATTGCAGGTGGAACTGGTTATTTAACTTTTTCAATCGTACATAATACAATTAGAATTAAATTTTTCTCTGAGTTTATCAGTTCCTTAATTATTGCTACGATTGCGACCATAAGTGTTAAGTTTATTATTGGCGTGAATTTAAATCTGATTACGATTGCTTCCGTTATGCCACTTGTTCCAGGTGTTCTTATAACGAATGCCATTAGAGATTTAATGGCCGGACAATCATTAGCAGGTATTTCTAAAGGTGTCGAAGCGGCGCTAACATCTTTTGCTATTGGTGCTGGTGTTGCGATCGTCTTGTTACTAAGTTAAGGAGGTGCTTTGAATGTTAGACTATATTTATCAAATATTATTAAGTTTTACTGCCACATTATTTTTCTCTGTCATTTTCAATGCACCTAAGAGACTTTTAATAGCTTGTGGTCTTGTCGGCACAATAGGTTGGATGATTTATACTGTTTCATTAGATTTTGGAATTGATAAAGTACAAGCGTCATTCTATGGCAGTTTCGCTTTAGCATTGATGAGTCATATTATGAGTCGTTATTATAAACGCCCAATGATCATCTTTATCGTTGCAGGTATCATTCCATTAGTTCCAGGTGGTTTAGCTTACGATGCCACTAAAAATTTAGTTATAAACAATTATGATGTAGCAATTAATACTACTTTACAAGCTACTTTAATTTCTGGCGCAATTGCATTTGGTATTTTATGTTCAGAAATCATTTTCCAAATTTACGTGAGAACTAAGCGTTCTTTTGCATCAAGAAAGCAAAAAAGCGTATAATAAACTTTGTAAATAGATGCAAAAAGGGAGCGAGTATTTTGAAACAAGATCTCATTGAACGATTAACAAGATACGTAAAAATAGATACACAAGCAGATCCTACAAGTTCAAGTACACCATCAACAGAAAAACAGTGGGATTTAATTAACTTACTTCAAGAAGAAATTAAAACATTAAATCTTGATGTATCTGTAGATGAAAATGGTTATCTAATGGCAACTTTGCCTTCTAATACAGATAAAAATGTACCTACAATTGGATTATTAGCTCATGTCGACACATCACCTGATTACAATGCGTCAAACGTAAACCCTGTCATTATCGATAAATATGACGGAAAAGATATTCAGTTAGGTCATACAGATAAAGTACTTAGCCCGAACACATTTCCACAGTTACAAAAAGTTATCGGTCATACATTAATGACAACAGATGGCACTTCATTACTTGGCGCAGATGATAAAGCTGGCGTAGTAGAAATTATGGAAGCTATCATTTACTTATTAGAACACCCAGAAATTAAACACGGAGAGATCCGATTTAGCTTTACACCAGACGAAGAAATCGGAAGAGGACCACATCATTTCGATGTTAAACGATTTAACGCAGATTATGCTTATACATTAGACGGTAGTTTAGAAGGCGAAATTCAATTCGAAAGCTTCAACGCCGCTTCAGCAATTGTAGAAGTGAATGGCGTAAATGTACATCCAGGTTCAGCTAAAGACGTAATGGTCAACGCTAATACGTTAGCAATGGCATTTAATGACCAACTTCCTAGTGAAGAAGTACCTGAAAAAACAGAAGACTACGAAGGCTTCTATCATTTATCAGACATGTCAGGAACTGTAGAGAAAGCAACATTACAATACATTATTCGTGACCATGACAAAGCACAATTTGAACGTAGAAAAAATCACCTCTTAGATATTGCTCAAAATTTAAATCACAATTATGATAGTGAACTCATAACAGTTACAATTAAAGATCAATATTATAATATGGGTGAAAAAATCAAGCCACATCCAGAGCTCGTAGACATACCAGAGAAAGTCATTCGTGAATTAGGTATAACACCAATCATCGAACCTATACGCGGAGGCACAGACGGCTCTCAACTATCATATATGGGATTACCTACTCCAAACTTATTTACAGGTGGCGCTAACTTCCACGGGCCATTTGAATATGCTTCAATCGATGTAATGGAAAAAGCAGTACATACGATTGTAGGTATTGTTTCAGAATTTGAAAAACAAGCATAAAAAAATCTTGGACGCCATGTCCAAACAGACTGTCAACAAAGTCACTTAAAGTGAAGTTGTTGGCAGTTTTTTTGCGAACACATTCTAAGGAGCAGAATTCCGAGAAATGCTCGTTAGAATCCTGTAAGGAGCAGAATTCTGAGAAATGCTCGTTAGAACTCTGTAAGGAGCAGAATTCCGAATAATGCTCGTTAGAATCCTGTAAGGAGCAGAATTCCGAATAATGCTCGTTAGAATCCTGTAAGGAGCAAAATTCCGAATAATGCTCGTTAGAATCCTGTAAGGAGCAGAATTCCGAATAATGCTCTTTAGAATATATAAAAAGCCCGTTTAAAAACGAGACGCCTAAGCGTTTAGTACGAGTCGAAGACTACAGGATGAGACTGTACCCTAGGCAAGCGAGTTTTTAATCGTGTTAACTTTATCTATAAAAAAATCTTGGACGCCATGTCCAAGATTTTTTATTTTATAAATTTATTTTTAATAATCTTAAAGCTTGTGTTGTTAAATGTCTTAATGCGATGCCCATCTCTAAATCACTCATAATATGTTGATCTTTATTGAGTACTTTAAACATTGCAGTCACATCTTGTTCTAAATATAGATCAAACTTTTCATCTGTAGCACAAACTGCGATATTAATTTTTTTATGCTTATGACACAATTCTGCTATTCTAACAGATGTCGTTTCTAATAATTGTTGGTTTGGCATTAAGCCTTCTCCAAATACTACAAAGTCTGCTTGTTCTATCAATTGGTCGAGATATGTTAATTCATTTACAACATCCCCACCAGTGACAAGTTCTGCATTCCAAAATGCATTAAATAAACCGGCTATTCCGCTTCCTGAGCCGCCTCTTTCTTCTTTAGAAAGTAAAATTTTATGTTGGCTCTTAAACAGTTCACTAATATACCATAATGCGTTATCTATAGATGTAGCGTCTTCAGAAGATATTTGGTTTAGTTCTTTTTCTTTCATTACACGGCTATTTTTACCGTAATATTTTGATTCAAAATCAGTAATGACTTTGATATTCTTCTCTTTCAATCGTTTATCTAAATCGTATAAATCAATTGTTCTAATATATTTAATCCACTTAGTACCTTTACTTACATCGACAGTTGTACCTTCTGCATCAAAAAATTTAGCGCCTAATGCTTGTAACATACCTAAGCCACCATCATAGCTTGCAACATTACCTACAGAAATAATCATTTCTTGGCTATTTTCGTTAAGTGCTTCTAAAATCACTTCACCTAAACCAAATGATGAGGTGTTAAGTGGGCTCTCAATATCTTCACTTGAAGTTAAAACATTACCTGCTTCGATTACTGTTATATTATTTTCAGTAACTGCATATACAGATGATTTCAATTTCATATAAGCATCATGATGTTTCACTGTATGCTTAACACCAGATTGCCATAGCAAAATGGAATCTATTACTTCTCTTTGTCCATTGAATAATGGAACTTGTACGATATCCGCATCTTTAAATTGAGACTTTATTGCTTCTTCAACAAATCTGTTTGCATGGTAACTTGATAATATACCGTCAAACTCATCCATCGCAACTAATACTCTCATAATTTTCACCTCATGCTCTTTTTCATTATTCATTATACTGTTTTTTCTATTAATTCACAAAAAACAAGGACAAACCTAAACAAAATCTTTTGATTTTTGCAGGTTTGTCCTTTTTTATTATTACTCTTCTGCTTTCGATAAACTTGCTACTGTGATATTTTCATGACTATCATTCCATTCAGCATTCCCGTTTACAAAATAAAATGCTTGTGGTGATTCATGTTTGACTCCAGTTTTGTCAGCTATATAATCACTTAATTCTCTTTCTTCTTGAACGATTATATAATAACCATCCATGTCTCTTTCATATAAGAATTTATTAAATTGATCATACGCACTTGCCGAAATAGGACAAGTACTGCTGTGTTTCATAACAAATACGTTTGGATTATCATTGAGTACTTTTTCAAATTGATCGATGGAAGTTAATTTCACGACCATTTTAATTCACCTCTATCATAATTTAACCAATACAATTGAACACTATATCATCTATCCTTTTATATGGCAAATTCTAATTTTTATATAATTATATTTACCCAATTTCAATAATATTAACCACAACCTTTTTTGTTATACAATTTAAACGCAAATAAAAAACACACCGACTGAGAAGTTAAGCTTCTTTTCGGTGTGTTTTTTATTTTTCTAATCTATCGAGTGCTTTATCGTACTTCTCATCTTTACCTAATATAGAAAGTTGTGAATTTATGCTATTTGGCAACTGAATTTTTTGAAGTTTTTCTTCAATAATAATGCCTTGTTTTCTTTCTTTATAGTAATTGATAAGTGTATAATACATTTCAATTTGAGACTGTCTCATCTGATTAACTCTATTAGATGATATGTTTGTTTGATTAAGTGACTTCACATTTTTTTTGAACAATGGAATAATCTCATTTTCTATATATTTTGCTTTTTCAGATACACTATGAGATTCATTTAAATATTTAGCCATGCTATTCAATTCATCACTATTCTTATCTATAACAGTGACGAGTGCTTCGTAATCATTTTTATCTGCTGGATTGCTTTTAGCTTGCTTTGCATTTTTTTCCGCGTCTGATTTATTCTGTTCAAATACATTTGTGTACTCCAAAATTTTCTCATTAGAGTTAATAGATTGTCTAAATAACTTAATATATTTGTTTAATTCAGTAATCGTTTCTTCTCTCTTTTTTAAATTACTTAAATAAATTTTGTGTGCACTTTTCACTTCGTCAGTATCTGTATCTATTTTTTTAGCTTGTTTTCTAAGATCTTTCACTTCAGGTAAAACTCGCTTTTCGAGCCTATCTTGAAGTTTATTCAATTCTTTATGTTTTTCAGCAGTTACTTCCGTGCCAATTAACTGATCCAATTTATCAAAATTTAAATGATCAATCTCTTTAAGAATTGAATTTTCTTTAGTATATAAAGGTTTCATATTGTTTTTATACTTTTTAAGATCTGAATGAACTTCATTACCACAAGCTGCAATAATAAACACCAGAACAAATACCATTAAATATAATAATTTAATTTTCATCATTGCACCTCTGTTTCACTTGTATTATACATAATTTCATGGATAATTAAAATGTTATATCGTATAAATCTCGTTAGAATGAAAGGAGTCATTATGTTAAAACTACCCCAACCCTTTATTCAATTACAATCTTCAGAAGATTTTAAATCAAATTTTTTTAAGATTCAACAATTGTTAACTGATTTACTAGATACACCTGTAAAAGACGTTTACCATATCGGTGGCACAAAACAAACAAATTATACAACAGAACCAATCGTTGATGTACTCGTAACTGTAAAATCATTACATGATATTACGAGCTTAGATGAAAAAAGATTAAATTATCATCAAATATACCGATTGCATCATGCATATAAGAAAAAAGTAATAATGGCTCAATTTGAAGACATGATAACTTTAAAACAAATTGCACGTTTACATATTGTTGAACAAAATAGCCAAATGATATATGATTATTTAACTGTAGAAGAACTTTTAACAAATCATAAACCCACTATAAATGCATTTCAATCATTTAAAATCAATGCATTACAAGCATCTAATACAATTCGAGAATATGAAAATCATAAGCAACAATGGTTTGAACAATTAATACGCAATCAGAAGTAATACCCTATTCGCTTAACACTCTAAATCTTGATATAATATTTATAAGAGCACAATATAGAAAGGACGTCGTACGTTGGATAATCAAACAGTATTGGAGGAATTATCAACTTTCCTACCGAAATCATTAATAAAAGTTGATGAACCTTTAAAAAAATATACCTTCACAAAAACAGGCGGTAAAGCCGACTTCTATTTATCACCTACTTCATATTCAGAAGTACAACAGATTGTAGAATTCGCATACAACAATCAGATTCCATTAACTTTTTTAGGTAACGGTTCTAACATCATTATTAGAGATGGTGGTATTAGAGGAATTGTAATTAGCCTTTTACAATTCAATCAAATTATTGTAAACAATCAATCCATCACTTGTGGTAGTGGAGCAGCTATTATAGACGTTTCTAGACGTGCTAGAGATCACCATTTAACAGGTTTAGAGTTTGCATGCGGCATTCCAGGTTCTGTCGGTGGAGCTGTATACATGAACGCTGGTGCTTATGGTGGCGAAGTGAAAGATTGCATTGATTATATCAAAGCGATAGATGACACAGGTCAATTACACACTATTAAAAGCGACGAGTTAGAATTAGACTATAGAACAAGCATTGTACAACGTAAGCATCTCGTAGTCTTAGAAGCTACTTTCCAATTAAAAGACGGAGACATTAACACGATACAAGCGACGATGGATGATTTAACACAACGAAGAGAAGATAAACAGCCTCTTGAATATCCATCTTGTGGTAGTGTATTCCAAAGACCACCGAACCACTTCGCTGGTAAGCTTATCCAAGATGCAGATTTACAAGGTCACAGAATTGGTGGCGTAGAAGTATCTACTAAACATGCTGGTTTTATTGTTAATGTAGATAACGGCACAGCAACGGACTATGAAATGATTATTGAACATGTCCAAAAAGTCGTAAAAGAAAAATTCGACATAGAATTAAAACGTGAAGTCCGTATTATTGGTGAACCATTAACAGATTAATAACTATAGAAAAAACAACCTGAAACAAAAATTTATTTTGTTTCAGGTTGTTTTTTATTACAATCCTTTTATTACTTCGTCGACTTGTTTTTCTGTTGTTCTAACACCGCCTGAAGCTAAGTACCATAATACTGGATCGACGTTTACAATTTTTTTATTTTTCACTGCATTTACGTCTTTAATAACATCATTTGATAATGCTTTATTTGAGCTTTCTTTACCACCTATAGCTTTACCTCTATCCATTGCATAGATAATATCAGGATTTTTCTCACTAATATATTCATAACTAATAGGTTGACCGTGTTTACTTGCTTTTACATGTTTATCACTTGCTTTAACACCTAAAACGTCAAATACTAAACTACCGAAGCGAGCACCTGGACCATATGTAGATAATTCACCATCATTAACTAATAAATACATACCTTTTTTATCTGATTTTTTCGCTTTGTCTTTAGCTTCTTTAACTTTGTCGTCTAAACTTTTGTTTAATTCTTTAGCTTTATTTTCTTTATCGAAAATTTTACCTAAATTAGTAGTATTATCTTCAACTGATTTTAATAAATTCTTTTCGTCTGCACCTACATATAATCTTGCTGCATCTGGTGCTGCTTTTTTCAATTCGTCTTGTACTTTAGTTCCTGATGTACGGCCAGAGAATAAAATTAAATCTGGTTGGATTTCTGCAATTTTTTCATAATTTACTTCTTTAACTGTTCCTGTATTCACAACATCTTTACCTTTGAAGGCTTTTAAAAAGTCAGGTAACATTTTGTCCCCTTCACCTTTTGGCACACCTTTTACTGCATCTTTTGCGCCTAATGCTTCAACAGTATCTAAAGTCCCGTAGTCTAATACAACAACTTTTTTAGGATTTACTGGAACTTTGACTTTTTCGTTAACTTGCTTAGAGTCACTGCCGTCTTCTTTTTCACCGCTTGCTTGATATTTAGATTGTATTTCTACTGTTTTTGAATCACCTTTAGTATCACTTTTTGATGATTTATCTTCTTTGCTGCTTGAATTATTTCCACATGCTACTAGTGCTACTGATAATAATGCAATTAATATAAAACTGAATACTTTCTTCATTGATGTTTTCGCTCCTTATTATTTTAGTTTATAAAAAGTGTTTAAAAAACTGTTTCATAAATATCAAGCATCACTCCTTTCAATAAGTTCAATTTACATAGCTAACGTTTGTATTTCTTCAACTTCAATATATTCATTATCAAAATAAACACAAATTCGTTGGCCATTGATTTCTTTTATTTTAATTTCTAAATCATAAATATCACTTAAAATCCGTTCGTCTATTACTTCATTTTTCGTACCTGCAATTTCAACTTTGCCTTCTTTAATTGCTATAATTCTATCGGAATAACACGAAGCAAAATTAATATCATGAATAACGATAACGATTGTTTTATTCATTTCTTTTACAAGTCTTCGTAAAATTTTCATAATTTGCACTGAATGTTTCATATCTAAATTATTTAAAGGTTCATCTAACAAAATATAGTCCGTATCTTGTGCAATTGTCATTGCGATATAAGCTCGTTGTCTTTGACCACCTGACAGTTCGCCTAAATATTTATTTTGAATTTCAGTTAATCCTAGATATTCTAACGCTTTATCTATCATCATATGATCCGCTTTTTTTAATTTACCTTTTGAATATGGAAAACGACCAAAACTTACTAACTGTCTCACGGATATTTTCAATTCGGTATGATTAGCTTGTTTTAAAATAGAAAGTTTTTTAGCGAGATCATTACTTTTCATTGATGCTATATCTTGATTATCTATTTTAATACTTCCATTATCTTTTTCTATTAAACGACTAACCATAGCCAATACAGTACTTTTCCCAGCACCATTCGGACCAATAAACGAAGTGATTTTCCCTTTTTCAATTGCGATATCGACATCATCAACGACTTTATGTTGTTGATAAGCTTTCGTTAATCCTTCTACTTTTATCATGCTACGTTACGCTCCTTTAATATTAAGAATATAAAGTAAATACCACCGACAAAATTAATCATAATGCTTATTTCTGTGTTGCCTTCAAATATGTATTCAACGAGCCATTGACCTAAAAATAAGCTGATCCAACTAATTAACATTGCTGCTGGTAATAAATATTTGTGTTCAAATTGTTTCATAAATTCATGTGCAAGATTGACTACTAATAGACCTAAGAAAGTGATTGGACCTACTAAAGCAGTTGAAATGGTTACAAGTAGTGCAACCATAACCATTAACCATCTTGTCGTTTTTGTATAATTAACGCCAAGATTAATAGCGTGGTCTCTACCTAAAGATAGAACGTCTAAATATGGCCGAATTTTAAATGCAACGATAATCATCAGAAGTAAAGCAATACCGGATATCATAAGTAATTTTTCGTTAACAGCGTTGAAACTTGCAAACATGGCACTTTGTATCGATAGGAAATCTTCTGGATCTATCATCATTTCGATAAAGCTTGATAAACTTTGGAAAAATGTACCAAACACTATACCTAAAAGTAATATAAAAAAGACATTTTGATCTTTAGATCTAAATAGTATTTGGAATAAGAATAGGCTGAATAAAATCATGCCACCTAATGTTATTAAAAAGTTCAAATAATTATTGAGAACGACTACAGACGTAGTACCAAAGATGAATACTAAAGATGTTTTAATGAACATATATACAGCATCTAAACCAATAATTGAAGGCGTTAATATTCTATTATTGGTAATCGTTTGAAATATCACTGTAGAAACTGCGATACTCCCGCCTACTAACAAGATGGCGATTGCTTTTCTAACACGTCCCGTTAACTGATACTCAATAATATTCGGATTAATATTATAAAATAAATACAATGCCGCAATAAGTACCGTCACTACAGATAAAAGGATAAGTTTATTAATTGGAGATATTTTATAAAGCATTTTTTGAACGTCCTTTCACCAATAAGACTATAAAGATAAAACTACCTATTACACCTATCGTTAAGCCAATTGTGATTTCATACGGAAAAATAATTAATCTTCCTAAAATGTCACAAATCATAACAAACAAAGCACCTAATACCGCCGTATGAGGCAATGCATTTTTTAAATGATCTCCTCTAAACATTGAAATTAAGTTCGGAATAATAAGTCCTAAAAACGGCATCATACCGACCGTCACAACTACTAAAGCTGTAATAACTGATGCGATAATCAATCCAATATTTACGATTTTTTGATAATTCAAACCTAAATTCACACTAAAGTCTTTTCCCATACCAGCAATCGTAAATTGATTAGCAAAAACATATGCAAGGATAAGTAGTGGAATACTAATATAAAGAATCTCATATCTCCCACTCGTTATAATCGAAAAATTACCTTGCATAAAGTTTCCAATACTTTGTACAGCATTTGTTCTTAAAGCAATAAAAGTAGAAAAACTAGAAACGATACTACCGAGCATAATCCCTACTAAAGGAATGAAGATAACATCTTTAAACTGTATTCTTTGTAGGATCTGCATAAACAATAAAGTACCTAATAAACTTAATACTGTAGCAAACAATAATTTAATAAGAATATTCGCTTCAGGAAAAGCTATTAAAGCGATCAATATGCCTAACTTAGCCCAATCCATAGTCCCAGCTGTCGTTGGAGAAACAAACTTATTTCTCGTTAACTGTTGCATGATTAAACCACAAATCGCTAAACAACTACCAGAAATTATGATGCTCACTGTTCTAGGAATTCTACTTGAGAATAATATATTTTTTTGTTCTTCAGATAAATTGAATATATGTAAAGGTTGAACTTTAGAAACACCTATAAAAATAGAAAAAAATGTTGCGATAACCAATAAAACGATCAATACATCCAAACGCATTAAAAATTTCCTCATTGCACACCCTACTTCTTTTTGTCAGTTGATAATGATTATCATTATCTTTATTGTAATGAATAAATTTTCTAAAAGCAATGCTATTTATGAAAAAGATGTCATACAAAGAAGAAAAATTGGGAGAATCAGAGGGAAATCGCTAAAAATCTCTCGAGAACTTTGGCGTTTTAAGAGGAATCGCCAAAAATCTCCCGAGAACTTTGGCGTTTTGGTGGATATAGAAAAAAGCTGAGACATTATGTCCCAGCTTTTTCATTATTTTATAGTAATATCTTTATTCGGCATTGTATGTTGGTCTTTCGCTGTAACGTGACTCGTCACATTATATGTACCTGGTTCATCAAATTTATACTTTAAAGAATAAAGACCGTCTTTATTTTCTTTAACTTTTTTCATTTGAGATGTTTTTTTATCTCCGTCTTTAATTATTTCAAACATCACTTCATCAGCATCTTTGACCTTTTCATCTCCTAAAGTGACTTTAGCTGATAATTCAACTTCTTCACCCTTTTTACCTTCTTTAGGTACATTTAGGTCTACTTTTAAAGCTTGAGGTTTATCTGAAGACTTATGATCAGAATGGTCGTGTTCTTTCTCTTTATCTTTACCACAAGCTACAAGTACAGAAATAACTAATAGTGTTAAGAGAGTTAATAATAATCTTTTCATAAAAAATAACCTACCTTTCGAGAACTTAACTTTATTATATACAAATAAATGTATCTTACTTTAACTAAAATTGAAAAAATTGTTAACATTTTAAGTCAAAAATAATAAAATTTAGTTATTTATATTGAATGGATTAGCGAAAGTTGCATGTTTAGCTCCACTTGCAATTTACGGAGCCTCTATGTTGCATGTTTAGCTCCACTTGCAATTTACAGAGCTTCTATGTTGCATGTCAGACTCCACTTGCAATTTACGGAGCTTCTATGTTGCATGTCAGACTCCACTTGCAATTTACGGAGCTTCTATGTTGCATGTCAGCCTCCACTTGCAATTTACGGAGCCTCTATGTTGCATGTCAGACTCCACTTGCAATTTACGGAGCTTCTATGTTGCATGTCAGACTCCACTTGCAATTTACGGAGCTTCTATGTTGCATGTCAGACTCCACTTGCAATTTACAGAGCTTCTATGTTGCATGTCAGCCTCCACTTGCAATTTAGCACCTCTATATATTGCTAAAATCACCAGTCTAGCAATTTAGCGCCTCTCTATATTGCTAAAATCACCAATCTAGCAACTTAGCGCCTCCCTATATTGCTAAAATCAGCATTCTAGCAACTTAGCGCCTCCCTATATTGCTAAAATCACCAGTCTAGCAACTTAGACCCTCTCTATATTGCTAAAATCACCAATCTAGCAACTTAGCGCCTCCCTATATTGCTAAAATCAGCATTCTAGCAACTTAGCGCCTCCCTATATTGCTAAAATCATCAATCTAGCAACTTAGACCCTTCTTATTCTACCCTTCTTTAGTTTCTGCCATACATAAAAAAACGCAGAGCGCTTTTTCAGCTCTGCGTTTTAAAAATTTTATTATTTTTCATCGAATACGAAATCTTCGTCTGTAAGTGCTTCTACGTTTAATGCTAATACGTATCCGTCACCTTTAACACTGAAGAAGTCATGGTTCTTAGTGCTTGTGTTTAATGCATTCTCAATAATTGGGTTAAATGCTTTTTCTTCGTAGTATGGTTCGAAACCTAAGTTTGCTAATGCTTTATTAGCGTTATAAGTAACATAGTTCATAACATCGTTTGTTAAGCCGATTTCATCATATAATGATTTAGTATATTCGTATTCATTTTTATATAGTAATTCAAGCATACGATACATTTCTCTATCTGCACGTATTTGTTCATCTTGTGATAGTTCATTTTTTAAACTTTGTGCATCTAGTCCAGTGAATACACCGTGTATAGATTCATCAAGTAAGATTTTACGGATGATTTCTCCTGATGTAGTCATACGACCTTGACCAGCTAAGTATAAAGGATAGTAGAAACCTGAATAGAATAAGAATGTTTCTAAGAATACACTTGAAACACGTGCCATATATTGATCATAGATTGATGCTTCTTTACCCCATAATTTGTGGTAGTTTCCAACAATCATCTCTGATTTATATTTTAAATGTGGTTCTTCTACAACCCACTTATCTAATAGTTCATTAGTTTCACCTGATGGTAATAATGTTGTAAAAATATGAGAATAACTTTTCGCATGGATTTGTTCCATCATTCCCATAAATGAATATACTGCTTTTTTACGTAAGTCTTTTGTGTGCATCATAATAAGTGGCATACCGTCATCTGCTTGATGTGTATCCAATCCTGTTAATCCTGCTAAAGCCTTTTTAAAAGCATTTTTTTCAGCTTCTGTTAATGTTTCCCAGCTTGCTATATCTTTTGAAACTTTAAATTCTGATTCAACCCACATTTGTGAGATGTTTTGACGCCAGAACATATTTGTCATATCTTCTTGTGTATTCCAATTTACTGCTTTCATATTAGATCTCCTATCTTATTAAAGTGATTAAACTGAACAACTAGTACATTCTTCAACGCTTAATAGCTTATTACGTGTGTAGTAAAGGGATTTCAAACCTTTATGATGTGCATATACATATAATCTTGATAGCTCACGTGTTGAAATTTCAGAATTTACGTATAAAATTGTAGAAATACCTTGATCCACATGTTGTTGTATCGTTGCAATTAAATCAATTAATTTCATTTGATCTGTATTAAATGCAGATTTGTAATACCACATTGTTTCTGGTGATAAGAAAGGCATAGGATAGAATGTTTCTGCATTACCATATGTTCTTCTTTCTATTTGGTCTACTATTGGCATTACTGAACTTGTAGCATTTTGTACATAAGAAATACTTTGTGTTGGTGCTATTGCAAGTCTGTATGCATGATATAAACCGTGTTCTTTAACCGCTTCTGCTAATGCTTTCCAATCTTCTGCAGTTGGAATGTCAATGCCGTCAAATAATGCATTAACGTTATCATATTGTGGTTTAATGTCTTCTTGTGTATATTTTTCAAAATATTTACCTGATGCATAATCAGATTTTTCAAAATCTACATAAGTTTCTTGTCTTTCTTTAGCGATTTCCATTGAACGTTCAATAGAATAATAATTCATGATCATGAAGAATACATTAGCAAAATCTTTTGCTTGTTCTGATTCATAGCCAATTTTATTTTTAGCTAAATATCCATGTAAATTCATTACACCTAAACCTACTGAATGAAGTTCACTGTTTGCTTTTCTAACACCTGGTGCATTTTTAATTTCTGTGTCATCAGATACGACAGTTAAAGCGTCCATACCAGTATGAACTGAATCTCTAAATTTCTTAGATTCCATTACATTTACAATATTCAATGAACCTAAGTTACATGAAATATCACGTTTAATTTCGTCTTCAGTACCATAGTCATTTATGATAGAAGTTTCTTGTAATTGGAAGATTTCTGTACATAAATTACTCATTTTAATTTGACCGATATTCGCGTTTGGATGTACTTTATTAGCGTTATCTTTAAACATTAAATAAGGATATCCTGATTGTAATTGCGTTTGAGCAATCGTATTTAGCATATCACGTGCATCTTTCGGTTTTTTAATAATGTTTGGGTTAGCAACAAGTTCATCATAATATTCATCAAGGTTGATATCATCTAATGTTAGACCATATTCACGTTCAACAGTGTGTGGTGCAAACATATAGAAATCTTTACCTTCTTTAGCTAAATCAAAGAATTTTGAAGGTACAATTAAACCTGTAGAGATTGTTGAAAGTCTAATGTCTTCGTCGGCATTTACTTTTTTAGTATCTAAAAATTCAAGTACATCATAGTGGAATATATTTAAATAAACAGCACCTGCGCCAGGTCTTTGACCAAGTTGGTCTGCGTAACTAAATCCACCTTCTAATGATTTCGCAACAGGTAGTACACCTTTAGCTACTCCTTTAATGCCTTTTATCGCTTCACCACGAGCACGTAATTTAGATAAATTAATGGCTACTCCGCCACCAATTTTACTTAATTGTTTAGCTGTAGAGTCGATAAAGTTAATAGAATTCAAGCTATCATCAACTTCTAATAGGAAACAACTCACTAATTCCCCACGTCTAGCTCTACCTGCGTTTAAGAATGTTGGTGTTGCTGGTTGAATACGTTGTTCAATCATACCTTCAACGAATTGTTTCGCTAACTTAACATCCCCTTTAGCTAAGTATAATGAAACAATGACAACGTGTTCTTTATATGATTCTAAATATTCTTTTTTGTCGTTAGTTTTTAATGCGTAATCTTTGAAGAATTTACTTGCTGACATGTAACTTGCAAATTGAAAAGGTATTGACTCTGCAAACTGGTTAATTTCTCTAAGTGTTGCTTCGTTATATTCTTTAAATAAGTCATAATAAAAATCTTGATCAACTAAGAAATGTAGTCTTTCAATTGGATCCTTAAATTCTATAGTATTTTCTTTTATTTCTTCTAAATATACTTTAAGCGCTTCTTGGTCTTTTTCAAGATCGAAGAATCCATCTTCTCTTCGCTTCGTTACTTTATTGTTAAGTTCAATATGATTTGCTTTCTGTTTGTTTATCATTTTCATTGAGATTAACCACCTTTTCTTTAAATTCGTCTGCTATTTCTTGATTACCGTGTAATTCAAATTTCATCAATAAAGGGACATGATATTTATCCGCAATTACTTCACTAGCTTTTGCGAAGTTCTGTCCCCAATTTCTATTTCCACTACCTGCTACTGCTTTTAGGTAATTATGATTTATGTCTAAAAAGTCTTGTACAGTATCGGGTACTTGTCCGAATCCAATTGTTCCGGTAACCATTACAAATGGTTCATCAATAACATTTGTTTTATTCGCTTCAGTGAGTGCCATCGTATTCGACACACCTGCCCTTTGAATGAAACGTCTTACATTTCCTGTTAAAGAATAATAAATTATCTTCATCAACTACCACCTACCATATGTATATACTTAATAATCTTCATTTATGGAATAAAAATAAAACGAAAAACTGTCTTTATCGTTTTTTATTCGAAATGTGCAAAACACAAGATATAGTGTTCGCTTATTTGAGTACATACTATATTATGTGATTTATTATAACATTATAAAAGAGCCATAACACTTATAATACCTTAAAATTTTTAAAAAAATAGGGTTGACTTTACACCTAACTCTTAGAAGTGTTGATATAGCAACATTTGAAAATTGCTTTCATAAAAAATTTTCTATCGTATACTTTCTAAAGATGTTTATGATAATATATGTTCATTGATAAAATTTGGAAGGTGTATAAAATGAACAACACAGTCAAAGGAATAATCGCTATTCTTATTTCTTCTTTCGGCTTTAGTTTAATGGCTGTCTTTTTCAGGTTGTCTGGTGACTTACCTGTATTTCAAAAATCTCTCTTTAGAAATCTTATTGCGATGATTGTTCCGATTTATTTCGTATTAAAATATAAAGCACCATTTTTTGGCGATTTAAAAAACCAACCTCTGTTAATTCTTCGATCTAGTTTAGGATTAATCGGTGTACTACTCAATATTTACGCTATCGATCACATGGTTCTGAGCGACGCAGACATGTTAATGAAACTGAATCCTTTCTGGACCATACTTTTATGTGCGATATTCTTAAATGAACGTGCAAGAAAATATCAAATCATTGCGATGGTTATTGCCATTGCAGGTGCAATTTTCATCATTAAACCATCTTTTGATTCAGACGTTATTCCAGCATTAGTCGGATTATTATCAGGAATTTTTGCTGCAGGTGCTTACACTGCCTTAAGACCTTTAGGACGACGTGAAAAATCATATACAACCGTATTTTATTTTTCATTCTTTTCTACAGTTGTCCTCATTCCATTCGTCTTATTTACTTACGAACCTATGAGTATGACACAACTCTTCATTTTATTGTTGTCAGGTGTCTTCGCAACAATAGGTCAATTTGGAATTACAATCGCATATAGTTACGCTGCAGCAAAAGACATTTCAATCTTTGTATATGCTTCAGTAATCTTCAGTGCTTTATTAGGTTTCTTCATATTTAAAGAAGTTCCTGATTTATTAAGTTACCTCGGATATATTATAATATTCCTTGCAGGTTTCTATATGTTCAAAAAAGCGCAACGAAATCCAAAACCAAAAGAAACGATAAAAGAAGGAGAATCATAATGTCAGAAGGAAGAAACAAAGAAGAGTTAAAAGATATTACGCTCTTAGGTAATCAAAACAATCAATATCACGACCAATATAAACCAGAAGTATTAGAAGTATTCGACAATAAACATCAAGGTAGAGATTACTTTGTTAAGTTCAATTGTCCAGAGTTCACATCGTTATGTCCTATCACAGGCCAACCAGACTTTGCTACAATTTACATTTCTTATATACCAAACGTTAAAATGGTAGAATCAAAATCTTTAAAACTTTATTTATTTAGTTTTAGAAACCATGGAGATTTTCACGAAGATTGTATGAATGTCATCATGAATGATTTAATCGAATTAATGGATCCTCATTATATAGAAGTTTTAGGTAAATTTACGCCACGTGGTGGAATCTCAATCGACCCATACACAAATTACGGCAGACCAGATTCAAAATATGAACAAATGGCAGAATATCGTATGATGAATCATGACTTATACCCTGAAAATGTAGACAATAGATAATGAAACGAAACGAGCTAAAAATCAAATTGATTTTTAGCTCGTTTTTTTATTATCCATATTCATATTACACTTTTTAAAAAAACGCTTCCAAATATTTAGATATCAAGACTAACCATTCAAACCTTTGCTATGAAAGTATTTATCCTTTTTAAATTATCACTATTGTGAGAATATTTTTAATCTTTAGCTTGTTTTTATTTTATCAAACGATTACAATTTAATATGTGATATTTTGTATATACATATTAAAATATTAATTTAGATTACGATGAAGGGAATTAAAATATGGGGAACAAACATTATACTAAGGACGAAATTATACAGAGTACACCACGTACTGGTTTCTTTGGTCATCCTAAAGGGTTATCTACTTTATTCTTAACTGAGTTTTGGGAAAGATTCAGTTACTATGGAATGAAAGCCATTCTTGCTTACTACATTTATTATTCAGTAGCAAAAGGCGGATTTGGAATTGATCAAGGGTTAGCACTTCAAATCGTATCCATATACGGCGCGCTTGTTTACATGAGTGGTGTCATTGGTGGTTGGATTGCTGATAGAATTACAGGAACACGACATGCACTATTCTATGGTGGCATACTCATCATGATTGGTCATATCCTATTATCATTACCGAACAACTTTACATTGTTGCTCGTAGCACTACTATTCTTAATTATAGGTACTGGTTTATTAAAACCAAATATTTCTTCAACAGTTGGTTTATTATATGAGAAGAACGATCCTAGATTAGATTCAGCTTTTACAATATTCTACATGTCAATTAACTTAGGTGCTTTAATTTCACCATTAATCATAGGTTGGTTACAAGTTAACGTTGGATTCCATGCAGGCTTCGCAGTTGCTGCAGTTGGTATGTTTATCGGGTTAATCATTTATTTCATCACAAACAAGAAAAACTTAGGATTAGCTGGTATAGAAGTACCCGATCCATTATCTAAAGAAGAAAAGAAAAAAGTTTCAATTATTACGGCTGTCATTGTCGTTATCATTGCGATTGTTTGTATCATCTTAAGTATATTCAATCAATTAACTTTACCTAACTTTGCAAACTTCATATCTGTATTAGGTGTATTTTTACCAATCTTCTACTTTGTGAAAATTTTAATGAGTAAAAAGACTGAAGCACATGAACGTTCAAGAGTATTTGCATATATTCCATTGTTCATTGCAGCAGTTGCTTTCTGGATGATTCAAGAACAAGGATCAACAGTGTTAGCTCAATTTGCAGATACTAAAACTGAATTAAGTGTAGCTAAACTAACTGGTGGCGCAATTGATTTCAACATACCAGCAGCTTGGTTCCAATCACTTAATCCATTATTCATTATTATATTAGCACCTTTATTCTCAGTTGTTTGGGTAAAACTTGGTAGACTTAATCCACCAACAGTTTATAAATTTGCTATCGGTGTATTCTTTGCAGGACTATCTTACATTATCATGGTCGTGCCATTATCAAGTGATTCATCATTAATCCACCCAATGTGGTTATTCATAAGTTTCTTATTAGTTACAGTTGGTGAACTTTGTATCTCACCTATCGCATTATCTACAACTACGAAACTTGCACCAAAAGCCTTTACTGCTCAAATGATGAGTGTTTGGTTCTTATCTAACGCAATGGCTCAAGGTATTAATGCTCAAATGGTAAAAGTATATACAGCAATTAGTTCAAATGATTACTTCTTATATTCAGGTATCATTGCAATTGTTATAGCTGTACTATTACTATTCGCTAGTCCAAAAATTAAATCATTGATGGCTGGCGTAAAATAATTAATTTTTTTAAAGACTGTCGACAAACTCACTAAATGTGAAGTTGTTGGCAGTTTTTTTATGAAACATTCTAAGGAGCAGAATTCTGAATAATGCTCGTTAGAATATATAAAAAGCCCGTTTAAAAACGAGACGCCTAAGCGTTTAGTACGAATCGAAGACTACAGGCTGAGACTGTACCCTAGGCAAGCGCGTTTTTAATCGGTTAATTTTATCTACAAATTAGAGTGAACTTTCACAAGTTCGCTCTTTTTCTATTTCAATATAATATTTTTTGATTATTCTAAATATTTAAACTTATGTAAAAATTATTGAATTTTTAGATTTATAAGGTTAAACTATTCAATATTCTTATTTTATAAGTAGGAACATCTTAGAGAGGAAGCGATTTTTATGGGGAAAATGACACGTGAAGAAATGGTAGAAACTGTACCGCAACATGGTTTCTTCGGTCACCCACGGGGTTTAGGCATACTGTTTTTCGTTGAATTTTGGGAACGTTTCAGTTATTACGGTATGCGTGCTATTTTGCTTTACTATTTATACTTTTCTGTAAGCCAAGGCGGGCTTGGATTAGATAAAATTACATCTCAACAAATTATGTCGATGTATGGTTCACTTATTTTCATGACAGGTATTTTAGGTGGTTGGGTTGCTGATAGAATTATCGGTTCACGTAGATCATTAATGTATGGGGCCGTATTAATTATGTTCGGTCATTTAGTATTATCTTTACCATTTGGCTTAGGTGCATTTTTAGTATCTATGTTCTTGATCATTGTCGGTTCAGGTTTAATGAAGCCTAATATATCAAATGTAGTCGGTGGATTATACCATAAGAATGATAAAAGACTCGACGCAGGTTTCGTTATTTTCTATATGTCAGTTAATATGGGTGCATTAATATCACCACTTATTATAGACAAAGTACGTGTAAGCGTAGGATTCCATCAAGGTTTCTCAATCGCCGCATTCGGAATGTTCTTAGCGTTAATCGCTTATGTTATATTCCAAAGAAAAAGTCTCGGTGAAGTTGAAAATCATCCTTCAAATCCGTTAAATCACGAAGAAAAAATTAAATTCACAAAAATATTTACATACAGTATTATCACAATTCTTGCTTTAGTTGTAGTACTATACTTTATCGGACAACTTACTTTTAATACAATCAGTTTAATCGTATTAATTGTTGGTATCGTTGTACCATTTGTATACTGGTCAATAATGTACCGCAGTCCTGACATTGACAAAACTGAAAAATCTAGACTTTTAGCATATGTACCACTATTCTTAGCTTCAGTATTATTTTGGAGTATTCAAGAACAAGGTTCAAACGTATTAGGTGTATTCGCACAAGAAAGTACACAACTAGATTTAAACGCATACGGCATAAACTTTGTAATTCCAGCAGGTTGGTTCCAATCAATCAACCCAATATTTATCGTCTTATTCGCACCAGTTATATCAATGTTATGGCAAAAACTAGGCAAATATAATCCATCTACACCACTTAAATTTGTAATTGGACTAGCATTTGCAGGTATTTCATTTATAGCAATGATGATTGCAATGGCAACACAACAAGCAGAACTAATGAACCCTATTTGGCTCATATTCAGTTTCTTCTTATGCGTAATCGGAGAACTATGTTTATCACCTACAGGATCAAGCGTTTCAGTTAAACTCGCACCAAAAGCCTTCTCAGCACAAATGTTAAGTCTTTGGTTCTTAACAAACGCTACCGCACAAGGAATAAACGGACAACTCGTTAAATTAATCGAGCCACTAGGACAACAACTTTACTTCGGTGTTATAGGCGCAATCGCAATTGTCGTATCACTCATAGTATTAGCACTTACACCAAAAATTAAAAAACAAATGCAAGGCATACACTAAGATAAAACACCCGGCATCGTTCCTTTTCGGACGATGTCGGGTGTTTTTTACTTGATATTAATAATGTATAGAAATTCTAACGGTCAGAATTCCGAATAATGGTCGTTAGAACCCGCTAACGGTCAGAATTCTGAATAATGGTCGTTAGAATCCGCTAACGGTCACAATTCTGAATAATGGTCGTTAGAATCCGCTTACGGTCACAATTCCGAATAATGGTCGTTAGAACTCGCTTACGGTCACAATTCCGAATAATGGTCGTTAAAACTCGCTTACGGTCACAATTCCGAATAATGGTCGTTAGAACCGGCTTACGGTCAGAATTCCACTTTACAGCAAAAACACGCCCTCGTTCGCATTTTCGAACGGGGCGTGTTTCTTTTTATTTTAATGATTCTGATGCAGTTTCATTATATTTATTGTATTCGCCGTTTTCTCCTAAGAAGTACGTTTCTACTTCTTTCCAGCTGTGTACTTTTGGCCATTTATCATAATCTACATTGTGTTCTGCAGCAAACATAATAGAATGATTATTAAAACTTTCTAATTGTTTTGGGTTATCGTCTATTAAATAGTCTGTATTTACGATACCTTTGTCACCACAAAATACGAAATGTTGTGGATTTAAAAATGGCATATGCTCTCTTAACCAAGCGTATTTATCAGCGAATGAAGTTGGTACGTCCATTGCAGCTGTAACGATATACACGTCATAATATTCGTTTAGTTTTTTAACAACTTCAATTGCATCATCAAATGCTTCTAAATCTCTAAAAAAGCCATCTTCTCTCAAAATGTTCGTTAATACACCTTCGTGTTCAGGCATCATGTGTCTAATTTTCGTACCTTTAAGTTCTTCCATAGTAACATTTGAAGAAGTTTCTTCGTTGTAACGTTTTAATAATTTCTTAACTGTATCTACTAATACTTCATCCATATCAATACCGATTGTTCGTTTCGCCATTATACCTTCTCCTTTTATATCTCATGTATACTAGTATATCAAAGAACTTAATGACTTTCCTTTTTTACGAACGGTTAGAATCAAAAAATGCTTCTAGTACTTTAATTATTTTATCGTTGTGTTCACTAAAACCAACTGTGATGCGTACCCCGTTTGGAAATGGTCTTGTAATGAAGCCTTCTTTAATTAACAGGTCATATAACGCTTGTGGTTCTTCAGTCTTAACAAATACGAAATTTGTTTGACTGTCGTATAAATGTTCTTTGAAAGAAGCGTTTAAATACTTTTCTACTTCTTTACGGTTTTGACTCATAATATCTTTTAAATAGGTTTGATCTTTGGCCGCTGCATCTGCTGCTACTGCTGACAGTGACGTTACGTTAAATGGTAAGCGTACGATGTCTAATTGTTCTAATAATGATTCGTTAGCAATGGCGTATCCAATACGTTGAGATGCTAAGCCGTACGCTTTAGAAAATGTTCTCAAAACGACAACTTGTTCATATTGAGATAATAACTCTAAACTATTTGGCATGTCTTCTGCCACAGCAAATTCAATATATGCTTCATCAATTAGGACGATAACATCTTTAGGTACTTTTTTAATGAAAGCTTCTATTTCGTCATGTGGTAAATAAGTACCTGTTGGATTATTAGGATTACATATCCAAATAAGTTTTGTTTTATCTGTTATTTGTTTATACATTGCATCTAAATCAAAATAGCCGTCTTTTAAAGGTGTTGTTTTAACTTGCGCGCTTTCTATAACAGCATGATGACTGTATTGCCCAAACGTCATGTCACTCGTTAAAATTTCATCTCCTTGAGATAATACTGCACGAGACATAATCATAATCACTTCATCTAGTCCAGATCCAAATAAAATTTGATCTTTATTAACATTAAGTAGTGTACTTAACGTTTCTTTCACATCAAATTGCTTAACTTCCGGATAATAGAATAGTTCGTCTAAATTATTTTTTATCGCTTCTTTTACCTTTGGAGAAGGTCCATATAAATTTTCATTTGAAGCAAGTTTCACCATGTCTCCATGGATACCGTATTTTTCCTTTAATTGTCGAGGTGATAAACCTGGTTGATATGCTTGTAATTGACTTAATTGTTGCTTCATATTGTTAAACCTCCGTAGTAAATATAAAAACGGTAAATCGAAATTTACCGTTTTTTCTTTATAAATATTATAGTCCTTTTCTTTTTCATAAATCAATGGCTATTTAATTAACTAAGTTATTCTTTTTTAAATATTCTTTCGCTACTTGGTACGCATCTTCGTCTTTAATTGTAACTCTATAGTTCATTTCTTGCATTTCTTCGTCTGAAATTTTACCTTTTAACTTATTCATCGCTTTCACTACATCTGGATGTTCTTTTATTGTTTCTTTTTTCAGCATTGGTGCACCTTGATATGGTGGGAATAATTTTTTATCATCTTTTAAGACAACCATGCCATATTTTTTAAGTTCAGCGTCTGTAGAATAAGCATCAATTAAGTCGATGTCGTTACTTTCAAGTGCTTGATATCTCAATTTAGGTTCCATCGTTTTAACATCTTTAAAATTAAGATCGTATTTCTTTTGAATACCTTTATAGCCATCTTCACGATCATTAAATTCTAAAGTGAAGCCTGGTCTAATGTCATCTTCTACTTTCTTAAGGTCAGAAATCGTTTTAATATTATGCTTTTCTGCATATTCTTTTTTCACAGCTAATGCATAAGTATTATTGTATTTCATCGGATCTAACAACTGCATGTCATATTTTTTCTCTAAACTGTCATTCGCCTGATTATAGACATCTTTTTCAGTTGTTGATTTAGGCGTTTCTTTCGTGATTTCGCCTAATACCGTTCCTGTAAATTCTAAGTAACCATCTATTTCATCTGATTTTAAAGCATTGAATAAAAATGATGTTTTACCCATACCTGCTTTTACTTCAACGGTATTATCTGTTTCATCTTCAATTAAGATTTTATACATATTTGTGATAATTTCAGGTTCTGAACCTAATTTACCTGCCAATGTAATTTTATCGCCTTTTTGAGCAAATAATGGAATGATAATCGTTAATAAGAATGCGATTAAAATCGTACCAAGTATGATGATGGACTTTTTGTAAGAAATTTTCTCTAAAATTCTTAAAAATAAATCAAAGAAAATTGCAAGAATCGCTGCAGGAATCGCACCAATTAAGATTAATGATGAATTGTTTCGGTCAATACCTAATAAGATCAAATCACCTAAGCCACCTGCACCAATTAAAGCAGCTAATGTTGCTGTCCCAATAATAAGAACCATTGCTGTTCTTATACCTGCCATCATAACAGGCATTGCAAGCGGTAATTCAACTTTAGATAGTCGACGTCCAGTCTTCATACCAATGCCTCGCGCCGCTTCAATAAGCGACGGGTCCACTTCTTTTATACCTGTATATGTATTTCTTAATATAGGTAATAGCGCATAAATAACTAACGCAATAATAGCTGGAACGCGTCCTATACCAAACAGCGGTATCATTAAACCGAGCAATGCTAGAGAAGGAATAGTTTGAAGTATCGCTGCTATATTGATAATCACTTCTGCTAATTTTTTTGTCTTTGTTAACAAAATCCCTAGTGGCACTGCGATTACAACAGCAATAAGTAATGCAATGAATGATAATTGTATATGTTCTAGTAATGTTTCAAGTAGCTGACCTTTTCTACTTGCTAGTGTTTCAATTAATGTATGCATTATGAAACACCTCTATTCTTATCAGCTAAATAACTGAACACATATTGTCTTGTCACGATATGGCTAGGTGCTTCTTCCCCTTTATCCATTACAATTGCTTCATTTTCGGATAATAACCCGTATATGTCTTCAATCGTTTGTGTAGGGTTTACTTTAGGAAATTGATTGACGGATTCTATATGTACTTCTGAAATTGGCTGGGCAATATCACCCAACTTAACTTGTTTAAGTAAGTGTGCATCTACATTGCCAATAAATGACTTCACAAAATCATTTTTCGGACGATGAATAAAATCTTCAGTTGTTCCAATTTGTTCAACGTGACCTTGATTAAGTAAACAAATACGGTCACCCATTTTCATTGCTTCTTCTATATCATGTGTTACAAATACGATTGTTTTTTTAATTTTAGACTGCAATTCTAATAAGTCATCTTGTAAATTCTTTCTACTAATTGGGTCTAATGCACTAAAAGGTTCGTCCATTAGAACAACTGGCGGATCTGCAGCGAGTGCTCTAATCACACCTATACGTTGTTGCTGTCCTCCAGATAACTCACTAGGATAACGATCTCTAAATGATTCTGGGTCTAAACCTACCATATTCAATAGTTCATCAACACGTTTAGTGATATCTTGCTTTTTCCATTTTTTCATTTCAGGTACTTGAGATATATTTTCTTTTATCGTCATGTGTGGGAATAAAGCAATTTGTTGTAACACATAACCTATATCCCATCTCATTTCTGAAACATCATAATCACTAATAGGTTTATCGTTAAAATAAATAAAGCCTTCTGATAATGGAATAAGTCTATTTATCATTTTAAGTGTTGTTGTTTTACCACAACCAGATGGCCCAATTAAAACAAAAAATTCGCCTTTTTCAATGTTGAAACTAACATCATGAACTGCTTTCTTATCTCCATATATTTTTGAAACAGCTTCAAATTTTATCATTAAGACACCACATTCCCTTTTTATTGTTTACAACTGAGTGTTACTTTTTATTTACCCTTTTTTCACAATAAAACGCGTACCTTTATATATTAACTAGGTTGTTTATAGTTTTTAATTGTATCTATAAACACTGGACAGTAGTGTTTTAATTTATAACTTCCAATTCCATCTATAAGAATCATTTCTTTTTTAGACTCTGGTAATTTTTTAGCAAATTGTTCAAGTATTTGATCCGAGAAGATAGACAGTGGTGAAACTTCTAATCTCTTACTTAATTCTTTACGTACCTCAATTAAACGATTGAACAATAATCTATCTACATCCGTTATCGTTTGAATATCGACAATTTCTTTCGGTTTAGATTTAAATGGCGTTGTCATAATTTCAACGTTTCCTCTCAGCACTTCCATCGCACCTTGGTCAACGCTTAAAATTTCTTTATGCTCATTTATATAACCTTTATATCTGAGCTCGTCTAATAGATGATGACATTCGTTCGTTGTATAGTCTTTTAAAATACCGTAAGTACTCAGTTCATCATAGCCTAACTTAGTGATTTGAGAAGTTTTTTCTCCTCTCAAAACTTGAATAATCATATTACGTTTTTCTTTTTGCTTTAATCTTGCGATACAACTTAATATTTTTTGAGCTTCAGTCGTCATGTTATATGTTTTTTCAGATTGTAGACAGCTTGAACATCTGCCACATTCTTCTAGCTTTTCATCAGGGTTAAAATAATGAATCATCATTGCTTCAAGGCATTTTGTCGTTTTCGTATATTGAATCATTTGTCTAAGCTTTTCGCCTTGTTTCTCTTTATATTCATCATCAGCTTGGCTAGATGAAATAAAGAATTTTTGCAAGTCTATATCCCTATCAGAGAACAGTAGAATACATTCACTGTCTAATTGATCTCTACCAGCTCTACCCGCTTCTTGATAGTAAGATTCAATATCTTGAGGCATATTGTAATGTATGACAAATCGCACATTGGATTTGTCTATCCCCATTCCAAATGCGTTCGTCGCAATCGCTAGTTTAATATCATCGTCGATAAACTTACGTTGCGCACGTTCTCTTTCGTCTTTAGGCAATCCGGCATGATACATCACATTTTGTACTTTCAAGTCTGTAAACGTTTCGCTTAACTGCTCTACTTGCTTTCTAGTAGAACAATATATAATGCCCGACTTATTTTTATGTTCTTTCACATAATCTTTAACAAAGTTCAGTCTTTGATATGTATTGTTCACTTTAAAAGTTAAATTCTCACGTTTAATAGATGTCTCAATAATATCATTTTCAGATATACCTAATTTTTTTGAAATATCATCTTGAACTTCTTTCGTTGCAGTTGCTGTCAATGCAACTAATCTAAAGTGATGTGGCAAACTCATCACATGAGAAATCACTTCTTGGTAACTTGGTCTAAAGTCATGTCCCCATTTTGAAATACAGTGTGCTTCATCAAATGCGATAAGTTGTACATTACATCGATTAATCATTTGAATAAACTGCGGTTGATTAAATCGTTCTGGTGCAATATATAGAAATTTAAGATTTCCTGAAACAAGTTCACTTTCAACTCGTTTCTTTTCTTTAGCAGTTAATGTACTATTTAAAAATTCAGCTTTAATGCCCATCGATCTTAAGCTATCAACTTGGTCTTTCATCAGTGAAATAAGCGGACTGATGACGATTGTTAATCCGTCTAAATATAAACCAGGAACTTGATAACAAATTGATTTCCCGCCACCAGTAGGCATAACACCTAAAGTAGGACGGTGATCGATAACTTTGTCGATAATTTCTTTTTGACCATCTCTAAATTGTTGATATCCGAAGAATTCATTTAAAATATTTTGCATCTATATTTACACCTCTACGCTTATAATCTATCTGATAAGGATGACCAGCGCACATAATCTTCTTCATATTGCGCTTCAATCGATGTCTTTTCACTAGTAAGTTCGTTTAATTTCTCATAATTTGTAGCTTGTTCAACCATTTCTTCTTCAATTTCTACTAATCTTGTTTCGATATATTCAATATTTTTTTCTAATTCTTCAAGTTCTCTTTTTTCTTTAAAAGACAATCTAGCCGTTTCTTTAGTCTTACTTTCAGACTTTTGGTCTAACTTCTGTTGTTGATTTGCTTTCTTTTCAATTTCACGTTTATAACTTAAATAATCTTCAAAAGTGCCTAACATAGGTTCAATTTGTTGATCATGAATATACCAATATTTATTCGCAACTTTATTTAAAAAGTATCTATCATGACTGACTGTTAATACTGTGCCGCCAAATTCAGTTATATACGCTTCTAAAATTGTTAATGTTTCAGTATCTAAATCGTTTGTAGGCTCATCTAGTATTAAAACGTTCGGTTCGTGTACGAGTAATTTGAGTAAATAAAGTCTCTTTTGTTCTCCACCAGATAATTTATTAATTCGTGTACCGTGTGTTTGACTAGGGAATAGGAATCTTTCTAACAACTGAGTAACGGATACAACTGTACCGTCTTTCTCTTTTGCTACTTCGCTTTCTTCTCGTAAGTAATCAATCATTCTTTCATTTGAGTTTAAGCTTTCATCTTGTTGTTTAAAATATGCAATTTTAACAGTTTGACCTGTAATCAAATTCCCATCAAATGTTTGATCTATTCCACTAAGAATATTGAGTAAAGTCGTTTTACCTGCACCATTTTCTCCGACGATACCAATTCTGTCCCCTTTTTGGATAATCGTTGTGAAGTTGTCGAATAACGTTCTATTTCCAATTGATTTAGATACATTATCAAGTTCAAAAACTTGTTTACCTAATCTAGAATGGGCTAAATTCAAGCTTGCTTCGCCTTGCGTTTTCTTGCTTGCTATATCGCTTTCTAAATCATTGAATCTTTGAATTCTAGCTTGTTGTTTCGTAGATCTTGCTTTAGCCCCTTGTCTCATCCAATTTAACTCTTGTCTAAATAATGCTTTTTTCTTAGTATGTTGTTGTGCTTCTATTTCTTCCTTTTCAGCTCTAGCTTGAATATACGCTTCATAATTTCCCGGGTAACTTGTTAACTTACCGTTCGAAAGTTCTACTATTCTTGTAGATACTTGATTTAAAAAGTGACGATCGTGGGTTACAAACATGATCGTATGCGGATATTGTTTCACGTAATTAACTAGCCATTCAATGCCTTCAATGTCTAAATGGTTTGTCGGCTCATCTAAAAGAAGTAAATCCGGTTTACGAATAAGTTCCTTAGCTAAGGCCACTCTCTTTTGTTGACCCCCACTTAACGTAGAGATTTTTTTAAGATAGTCATTTATACCTAACTTTGATAGAATAGTTTTAACGTCTGCGCTGTAATCCCATGCATTGAAACGGTCCATATCAGATTGGTATTGCATCATAAGATCTAAATCTTTAGAATCTCCAGTCTGTTGATATCGATTTAATGCATTTTCATAATTAGCAATGACTTTAGTCATTTCTGTTTCATTATTAAGTACTTCATCTATAACAGTTAATGATTCATCGAGTTCAGGTTTTTGGCTAGCATATGCAATTTGATATTGATTTGGATAAGATGTCTTAGCATCATAATCATCGTCTATATTTGCTATAACTTTAAGCAAAGTACTCTTACCAGTTCCATTAATACCTACCAGTCCGATACGTTCTTTGTATGAAATAGACAGGTCTAAATCATCAAATATAACTTTGTCACCATATTGCTTATTAAGCTTTTCAATTTTATATGCTTCCATTTATAAACATCCTTTAATTTTCTCAGTTTTCAATTAATATATTATACACTTTTTTTCTAACAAAAGATATGAAGGAGCATAAACTATGCAAGAGTTTTTTATAACATTACCACCATATTTACAAGCATTATTCGCTGGTATCATCACTTGGCTCTTAACAGCAGTTGGTGCAGCTTTTGTTTACTTATTTAAAAATATCGACACGAAAGTTATAAATACGATGCAAGGATTTGCTGCAGGTGTTATGATCGCGGCTAGTTTTTGGTCATTATTACAACCATCCATCGATCAAAGTTCACATTCATCTATGCCATGGTTACCAGCAGCGATAGGATTTTTATTAGGCGGACTATTTATTCGCCTACTAGACTTTGTCATTCCACATGCTCACCAAAATTCACCCGACAAAAGTCAAAGACGAGAAGGACCAGATACTGAACTCGGGAAAAATACATTACTATTTTTAGCTATCACATTACACAATATTCCTGAAGGTATGGCAATCGGCGTAGCATTTGGTGGTGTTGCAACAGGAAACGAAGGCGCAACATTATTAGGTGCACTTGGATTAGCAATAGGTATCGGTATTCAAAATATCCCTGAAGGTGCAGCATTATCTATGCCTATACGAGCTTCAGGCTTATCACGTTGGAAGTCGTTCAACTACGGACAAGCATCAGCATTAGTAGAACCCGTATTCGCAATGCTCGGCGCGTTACTTGTCATTATAGCAACACCAGTACTGCCATACGCACTCGCATTTGCAGCAGGTGCAATGATATTTGTAGTCGTAGAAGAATTAATTCCCGAATCACAATCAGGAAACAATACCGACTTAGCCACAATTGGATTAATGGGCGGATTTACGATTATGATGATTCTAGACGTAGCGTTAGGATAATAAATAAGTTGAAATAAGAAAAAACAGGAAGCTCGCAATGAGCTTCCTGTTTTTTTAGACTGTCGAAAAGGTTACTTAAAGTGAACTTGTTGGCAGAGCAAGAGTTTATAAATGATGACGAATACATTCTAAGGAGCATTATTCTGAGAAATGCTCGTTAGAACTCTGTAAGGAGCAGAATTCCGAATAATGCTCGTTAGAACTCTGTAAGGAGCAGAATTCTGAATAATGCTCGTTAGAACTCTGTAAGGAGCAGAATTCTGAATAATGCTCGTTAGAAATTATCCCGATTAAAAACGAGACGCCTGAGGGAATAGTACAAGTCGAAGACTACAGGCTGAGACTGTACCCTAGGCAAGCGCGTTTTTAATCGGGTAAGTTTATCTACAAACTAAAAACAGGAAGCTCGCGATGAGCTTCCTGTTTTTTTATTATTCATTTTCTTTATAACCGTGACCATTTTTATATTGATAGTCTGACGGTTTAATTTTCTTAAAGTCTGGGTTTTTATAGAACCTGAATAAGTCACCATGTAATAACTGGTCGGACATTTCTAGTTCTTTTTCAACTTTATTTTTATTCTTAGTTAAATCTTCAGGCTTAGTCTTCATAGGTTGGTTTGTCTTATTATCATAAACAGTACTACCAATAGATTTATATTTCGGTGTTATAAAGTCACCATTTCTAAATGCTACTGTTTGATCATGTCCTTTAGATAATAAGTCTGTACCGAACATAAGATAATTATTAGATTTAATACCTAATACATCAAGTAATGTTGGCATTACATCAGTTTGACCACCGTATGTTTCGTCAACGCCACCTTTTAGACCAGGAACTTTCAAGAAGAATGGTGTTCTATTTAGATCCATAAATTTAGCAGGTGTGATTTCTTTTTCACCTAATAAATTAGCCATCGCTTTATTATGGTTTTCAGAAATACCGTAATGGTCACCGTAAATCATAATAACTGAATCATCATATAGTCCTTCTTTTTTAAGTTGCGTTACAAACTCTTCTAAAGATTCATCTAAATAACGAGCTGTTTGAATATAACCATCTAATGTTGAACTACCTGTATCAGGTTTCTTAATTGTTGCGTCTTCTTTACTCAATGTAAATGGATAGTGATTCGTCAATGTTATTAAGTGTGAATAGAACGGTTGTTTTTGTTCTTTCAAGTGTGCAATTGATTCGTTAAAGAACACTTTATCTTTCAAGCCTAAGTTTTCTTGATTTTCTTGTTTCATATCATAGTAAGTTGCATCGTAGAATTTATCTACACCAAAATGCTTATAAACTTGATCTCTATTCCAGAATGTTTTGTAGTCACCATGCATAACAGAAGTTTGATAACCTTGTTGTTGGTTTAATATTGCTGGTAGAGATTGATACGTATTATCACCTTTTAATGAATAAGCTGAACCTTGAGGTAAACCAAAAATACTATTATCCATCGTTAACTCAGAGTCTGCTGTTTTACCTTGACCTGTTTGATGGAAGAAGTTCGGATAATATTTATAGCCTTTGTCACCTTTAGCTAATGAATTTAAAAATGGTGTTACTTCTTCACCATTCACTTTAAAGTTAATTAAGAATGATTGGAAACTTTCTAAGTGAATTTTAATAACGTTTTTATCTTTAGCTATACCAAATGTTTCTTTATTCGGTTCTTGATATTTTTGTTTCGTATAGTTCTTAACTTCAGTCAAGTCATCTTCACTGGCTAAAGCCTTTTGAGAATTATTTTGAACTGTTTTGACACCATCGTAAACTGTAAAGTTGTATGGGCCTAAATATTTCACTAAATATTTATGGTCAAATGTTCTTGTTAATAATTCTGGTCTATTTGATTCCGCAAAAGCTAAGTTTAAGAAAAATAGTGCTACTGCAACACCCATAACGACTGGGACAAATTTCTTAGGAAATGCTTTTGTTTCAAACCATTTACTTTTAAATAATAGTACAACTAAGAATACAATCGTATCTATGAAGTAAACAAAGTCATACCAAGAGAATGAGCTCGTTACTGCTCCAGACATTGATTCAACATTACTTACTTGGTTTAATGTACTAAACGTTAAAAAGTCTGAGAAGAATCTAAAGTACACGACGTTCGCATATAATAAGAACGACAGTATAAATCCTGCTATAAATATAAACCAAAATGACTTTCTACCTTTAAAGAATAAGAACACACTCAAAATTAACGCTACTAAACTGTAAGGGTTCATTAGTAGGATTAAATTTTGTACTAGTCCCTTTACCCCGAGTGTCAAATCTACATAATAGGCAAAATATGTCTTTAACGCTATTGCCAAAACTGTTAGCAAGAAGAATGTAAAGACGCCTATCTTCCTATTTTTAGTTTTCATACCTTTCCTCCGTATCTCAACTCATATCAATTTTCTTTATAATTTCATTACATATTATTGAAGGTTGTAATATTCTCGTAATATTATTATATGTTCAGTATTATAATTTATACTACTTTACAATAAATTTCAACTAAAACCCCTAAACTTAATCAAAAAATGTGTAAAATGTGTACGATTATGACACAATTTACACAGCAAATCATTTATTCAATTCTTCGCTCAGCTTATATTTAATGCCTGTTTTGATCTGTTTAATAAACTGGGCATGTTTTTTCATATTGAGTTCGGCTTCTTCAATATTTATTTTCTTGAAATTAATTTTAGAACCTTGTTTTTTCTGTGCTAATTTATCAATATGATAGGAAGCGATCGTGCCTAATTGCGGATAACTCGATAATGATTGATGATCATTTAGCATGATAACGGGTCTATTTTCTTGATTAAGAATAACTGTACCTTTCTTAACACTTAAAAAATGTTGGTCTTCTATTTGGCGTTCAATAACTGGCTTACCTTCTAATGTTAAACCTGTTCTATTAAATCGACTAGAAACCTTATACACTTTACTTTCAAGACTTTTAATCTCATCAGAATTAAAATGTGTCATACCTTCACCAGCTATAACATGGAAAATATCCGTAAAATAATTCAATGCGAGTGTATATTGATCTACACCCCATTCAGCTGACTTCGTAATTTCTAAATTCTCGAAAAGTTTTTTCTGTAAAGGTGTATAACTTCGACACATCTCTATTTCGTCACCTTCTTGTAACAGGCGACCTTGGTATCCACCCATTTCTAGACGTATACTCGTTGATTTAGAACCAAGCCATTCTTCAGCAACAATTCCACCTGCAATCGCCAAATATCCTCTCGTTCCTTTATGAGCATCACTAAACGACAAAACTTCTCCTTTATCCATTAAATGAATTTTATAAGGAGATATTTTTTTATTATCTTTATATGCTGGAAAGTTTGCACCAGTTATCGCAATTAATGTCGGTTCAGTAAATTGAAAACTTGGCATTCTCACTGTCATTTCAATCAGTGCCTCTTCTTCACTATTACCAACTAACATATTAGCTAACCGATGATTAAGTTGGTCTATTGAACCATTTTTAACTATTCCAATATGTTGATATTGTTGTCTACCTAAATCTTGTATAGAAGTGTATAGACCAGACTCTCTGACAATTACTGACATGGTTTATACCCTCCACTCTCTTCAGATAAATGATTTACAATCTTCAAAATAACATCATCGCCAAAGTTCAATTTACATTTACTCTCTTTTTTATCGAAAATAACTTCGTTCGTCCAACCAATTACAGGCCAATATCCATTTGTATCTGTTGTTGTAATAAATAATTTATCCTTTTCAATACATATAGAGCCTTTAGGAATATATTGTTTATAACCAACATCTCCTGAGTGCAATCTATGACTTAACCCTGATAAATATGGACATCCCGGCGTGTGACCAATCATTGAGACGAAATATGTTCTCGATTCAAGTATTTGTCTTTGTTCTTCATCAGTTAAGTCCGTTAACTTATTAAAGTCAGGTCCATGAATACCACCAACGATAACTTCAATTTCTATAGCCTCTTTAAGCACTTCTCTATCTACTAAATCTTGTTTCTTCATATAAATTATTTCTTCAATTAACTTCGTCATATATTTATACGGCTCTGAAATATTATAGTTCATCATCATATTATATGGATGATAAACGACCATTAAGCTATTTTCACTCGGAATGACTTCATCGATATATGGCATATTTTGATTTAATATTTCTTTTCTAAATTCATTAATTTCATGCGTTAATTGTCTAGAAGGTTCACGATCACTCATTGCTGTAAGTGCTGAATCACCTTTAGGATAAATTCGCATTTAAGACACCTCATTCTGTTTTGCTATATAAAGCATCATTGTTTACGATAAAATACATCCGTCATATCAATAAATACATTTGTTAATTGGTAAGTTAACAAACCAACAAAAACAATTGCAATCGCAAACCCAATATATAAATACGCAAAACTTTGCTTATTCTTATTATTTCTTAAATTTGATAAGACGAATCGTCTTAAATAAACTACAATTAAAATAACAATAACTAAATATAATAATGCTAAGAACATAAATTTTCACCCGTCCTTACAAGATGGTTACTATTTTACTATTTGTAACTTGAGATTACCATCATAATTTTAAATCAATTTTAACCCATTCCCTTAAACTATTCACCATATATAGTTCAAGTTCATTTCGTTTAATGCCTTTAATCAATTCATCTTTTTGAATACTTTGTTCTATTACAGTTCTACTTTTTAATAACGATTGACGCATGCACCCATTCAATATTTGTCCTTCAAAGGGTGGCGTGAAATAAGCGTCATTACTTTTAATGACAACATTCCCAATATCAAATTCTGTTATTTCATTATCTTCATTATAATACAATACAACATTTGTTTCATGGTTATGATCAAATTGTCTTCGAGCACTTGTCTTATTTGTTGTATAAACTGAAGGCACCGACTGCGTTTGCATCATTTTAGCTGTTAAAGCTTGTGGATTTGCAGCTAGTTCTTTCACTTCTGGTTTTATTTCACCAGCTTGTGTTAACTCCGTTCTAAGTTTAAACGTCCCCGAAGTATATTTTTCAGAAACTCGGTCTAATATACCATTCCATTCATCAATATCAAAATTTATATTTAATTCTGCAGCACTTTTTGAAATTCTATTTGTATGTTCATTTCTTCTCTTAACAACGCCCGCTTCTAGTCGCATTGTTTCTATTAAATGTACTTCTCGACTGTCGAGTATTTTAGCTTTCATTTTAAACTCATTAATTTCAGCTTCTGGATTGGAATCAATTGTAATACCCGCACCTACGCCATAAGTCGCGCCTTCATTTGTATTTTGAACTGTTCGAATTGGTACGTTAAATACCCTTCTTCCGTCTGGCATTAATAAACCAATTGTTCCACAATAAATGCCTCTTTGTTCTGCTTCAAGCTTATTAATTATTTTCATCGTCGCTTCTTTAGGTGCACCAGTTATTGATCCGCATGGAAATAGCGCTTGTAAAATTTTAAAAAGCGTCATATCGTTTTCAATTTCACTACGGACAGTACTCGTCATTTGATAAACTGTTTTATATTTTTCAATCATAAATAAATGAATTGTATCGACTGTCCCTACTTTTGAAATTTTGCTTAAATCATTTCTTAATAAATCCACTATCATGACGTTTTCAGCTTTGTCTTTATTTGAGTTCTGTAAAGTTTTAAAGTTATGGTCATCTTCTTCTGGATTATTGCTTCTTCCAATCGTGCCTTTCATTGGTTTTGTTATAATACAATGTTCTAAATGACTATGCGGCCCTGTTTGAAAGAACAACTCAGGCGAAACAGAAATAATCGTTTCTTCATCGCTTTCTATAAAAGCTTGATAATCTCCGTTAGATTCGTAAGTTAATAATTGAAAATATGCATAAGGATATAGAATGCTTTTAGCTTTTAATCTTGTTGTGTAGTTCACTTGGTATGTGTTGCCAAGTGTAATTTCTTCTTGAATCGTTTTAATATCATTTTTCAATTCCATGTCGTTTTTTGTTTCATGCCATTCGATTTGCTCTGCATAGTTTTCTTTTTCATGTTGATTGGCAAATTTCAAGACAGGTTCTTTATACGCTTGCAGTGATCCGAAATGAGTTACATTTTCGTGAACTTTTAATGATGCATCAAAAGCTTGTGCGCTTTCATATGGTAACGTCAATATGACAAAATAGCCTTCTCGCTGAAAACGTTCTGCTTGCTCAACCAATGATTGCACTTCATTTATATTATGTGCCGTTCTATAATATGTAGGATCTTCAAATTTCAAATCTATTTTTTCTTCGTTATCTTCATCAGAAATGTATTTAAATTGAATATGTGCTTTCAACTTCTACACCTACTTTCATTAAAAAATTCGCCAATTGCTCCAAACCGTACTCACTTAAAATAGATTCTGGATGATACTGTACAGCTTCAATAGGCAGTGTTTTATGTCTAATTGCCATTGGTATATTATCTTCTGTATAAGCTGTAATTACAAAATCTTCTGGTATAGATAGTTTATCTGCAATTAAAGAATGATATCTTGTCACTTGCAATGGCTGTGGTAAACCTTTAAACATGCCGATACCATCATGTTGAATGTGAGCAGTGTGTCCATGTACAGGTCGTTCTCCTTTTATTACGTGTCCACCGAACGTTGAAATAAGTAATTGAAATCCTAAACAAATACCTAATATTGGCACATCTTTATGAATATGTTTAATACAATTTTTCAATTGTTCATAATCATCTGGATGTCCAGGTCCAGGCGAAATTATAATCATGCTTGGATTTAATTTTTCAATCTTGTCAGTTGTTACTTGTTCTGTTTTAAATATTTTGATTGCTTCATTTTTAGTTATGATCTTCAAATATTCAATTATATTAAATGTAAATGAGTCATGGTTATCTATCATTATAATCATAAAATTACACGCTCTTCTTTCCTTAATTTCAGAATAATCATACCATATCATTAACTTGCTTTTACAATTTGGATATATTATCATTTGTATATTCAATAAACTAAGAGGTTACTAGCTTACACCCTCTATAAAAAACTAGACATCCCAGTCTACCTTTTTATAGAAGGCAGGCTTTTTTTATGCCTTTATAAAGGAGAAACATAATGTCAGAAACATTAAAAAACGAAAAAGCGCTCGTTGTATTTAGCGGTGGACAAGATAGTACAACATGTATGTTTTACGCAAAAGAACATTTTAAAGAAATTGAACTTGTCACATTTCAATATGGGCAAAGACATGATTTAGAAATTAAAGTAGCAGAAAACATTGCTAAAGAACAAGGTTTAAAACATCACGTATTAGATATGTCTTTACTTTCACAACTTTCCCCTAATGCTTTAACCGACCACAATATGAAAATTGAAGATAACGAAGATGGTATTCCAAATACTTTTGTTCCAGCAAGAAATTTATTATTCTTATCTTTCGCTGGCGCACTTGCATATCAAATTGGAGCTAAACATATTATTACAGGTGTTTGCGAAACTGATTTTAGTGGGTATCCAGATTGTAGAGATAGTTTCATTAAATCTATGAATTTATCGCTCAATTTATCTATGGATAAAGATTTCGTCATCCACACACCGCTTATGTGGTTAAATAAAAAAGAAACATGGGCTTTAAGCGATCAACTCGGAGCATTAGATTACGTTCGTGAAAAAACACTGACATGTTATAACGGTGTCATGAGTGATGGTTGTGGTGAATGTCCTGCTTGTAAATTAAGACAACAAGGTTTAGATCAATATCTAGAATCGAAAGGAAGTTTATAATGTTACAACAAATATACCCAAGTGTTCAGCATCCTTATTCATTCGAACTAAACAAAGACTTCAACTTTTCTAGCGCGCACTATATTCCATTTGAAGAAGCTGGAAAATGCAAAAACGTTCACGGACATACTTATTTTGTTAACTTAACAATTGCTGGTGACGAATTAGATAAAATGGGCTTTTTAGTCAACTTTAGTGAACTTAAAACATTAATCCATAAACGTTATGATCATCGTTTGTTAAATGATTTTGAAGAGTTTAAAGATAATAGCCCTTCAACAGAACAAGTTGCGCAAACAATTTATAATATCGTTCAAGAAGCTTTAGATAAACGTGATAATCAACCAAAATGCGTTCAAGTATTTGTTAGAGAAACACCTACAAGTTATGTCGTATACAGACCTAAAAATCAAGGTGACCATAATGCCTAAAATACCAGTACTTGAAATATTCGGTCCAACCATTCAAGGTGAAGGCTCAGTAATCGGTAGAAAAACAATGTTTGTGAGAACAAGCGGTTGTGACTACCGATGTAGTTGGTGTGACTCAAGCTTTACATGGGATGGTTCAGCTAAAGATGATATTCAACTGTTAGAACCAGAAGAAGTCATTTCTAAACTCGATGAACTTGCACCAAACAAATATCAACACGTTACAATATCTGGTGGTAACCCTGCTTTAATTAAAAATATTGGCCCACTTGTCGAAGCATTAAATAAGAGAAACATTCAAACAGCATTAGAAACACAAGGATCTAAATACCAAGAATGGATGACACTTATAGACGACTTAACAATTAGTCCTAAGCCACCAAGTTCAGGCATGAAACCAAACTTGCCAATACTTGATGATGTGATTTCAAAATGTGTACCAGACAGTCTCTCATTAAAAGTCGTCATTTTCGATGAAACAGACTATAACTTCGCAAAAGATATACACGCAAGATATCCAAATATCCCATTCTATTTACAAGTTGGAAATCCATACTTAGACGACAGCGTCTCAAACCATACAGAGAAACTATTAGAAAAATACGAACAACTTATAGATAAAGTCATGAACGACACATTAAATGATATATACGTCCTACCACAACTTCATACATTGCTTTGGAGTAATAAAAAAGGCGTATAATATTTCAGACTGTCGACAAAGTCACTTAAAGTGAAGTTGTTGGCAGTTTTTTATGAAACATTCTAAGGAGCAGAATTCCGAATAATGCTCGTTAGAACCCGCTAAGGAGCAGAATTCTGAATAATGCTCGTTAGAACTCTGTAAGGAGCAGAATTCCGAATAATGCTCGTTAGAATAATAACCGATTAAAAACGAAGACGCCTAAGCGTTTAGTACGAGTCGAAGACTACAGGCTGAGACTGTACCTAGGCAAGCGAGTTTTTAATCGGTTATGTTTATCTACTAACTATAATATTTCTCAGGAAATATTATATAAAAAAACACCACTCATTCTGATTCTCAAAATGAGTGGTGTTTTTCTATATTTTTTTCTTTTTCGTCATTTTATATAAAGCATAAATAGCAATACCAACAATAAGATATATCCACCAAGGAATATATACGAGCGTCATATTCTTAAATAATAAATTTGGTAGTAAGAATAAAATGGCTGGAATGATTCCGACTACAATTCCGGCATACACCATTTCTTTAAATTGTTTATTTTTCGATTTATCAAAAATATATCTTTGAATAATTTTAAATAAAGCTTTCACAATAAAGTAGCCACCTATTGGCATTAAAATTAATAGTGAAACCATTGATAATATAGAAGTTTTAGAATCTACAAATATTCCTACAATGCCAGAAATTATGAAATATACGCTGTAGAAGTAAGCGACACCCATTAATACCATATTCATAATTGTCTTATTTGATTCGTTTGGCAATTCTTTTAAAATTTCATCTGCGTGTCCTTTAACATCGTGACCGAAAAATTCTATTGCTGAAGTGCCGTCTTTAGTAGCTTCTAATAAATGATCAAGCACATCGATCAATATCACTTCACTATCGTATTCATTTACTCTTAAATCCGTTCTTATGTATAATAAAAAATCCTCGTATACTTCTAAATCTTCTTCGTTTAATTGTTTTCTCTTAGTATTATTTTCATCTATCAATTGTTTAACTGGCTTAGTCATCATCTTTACTCCCTTTTAACAATTCATTAATCGGTTCTTTAATTTGATTCCATTCATGAATTACAATTTTTAATTCTTCTCGTCCTTTATCCGTTATATAATAATATTTTCTTTTCGGACCTTGTTCACTCGGTTTATATTCACTATATATAAACTCTTTATTTAACAACCTTAAAAGTATCGGATAAATTGTACCTTCACTTACTTCTAAAAATTGATATTCATTTAGTTTTTGTGAAAGCTCATAGCCATATACAGCTTGTGATTGAATGATAGACAATATACATGCATCCAACAGTCCCTTTCTCATTTGAGTACGTATTGACATGTTCATATCTCCTCGAAGATCAATTAGCTATTTTGTATTACAAAGTAGTTCGCATTCATATTATTAAAATAAAAAGATTTTGTCAAATCACCTTCCCTTTAAAACCATAAATATAAATTTAGTGATTAAATGTTAAGAAATTGTTATAATTCTTTAATGAGACTAGTTTAAGGTAGGAGACAGATATGGCATTTCTCGTTACAATTAATATCATACTGTGTGTCGTCTTAATGTCATATAATTTTGTCGTTATGAATAAGAAAAAGCGTATCAATCATTACGCACTTTCTATATCCATTGCTTTGAATGGTTTAGTTTCCTTTATAATTATTAAAGAGATCAACTTCATCACGATAGCAGTAATGATAATATTAATTATATGGGCATTTTTACATACATGGATTCAAATCAAATACGCTCCAAACTATATAGAAAGTCAATTTTTTGTTCTGTACATTATCACGATTGTTTTTAGCATGTCTTTAAACGTTGTGTATTTAGACAGCAAACTTTCTGTTTATCAATCTGTACCTTATTTAGGTGTCAGTTTATTTATATTCGGACAAATTATTGCTTACCTTTCACTTTTTACCCAACCAGTAGAATCTGAAGGAAAAAGATTAGCTAAAATTTACCAAAAAGGTATATATAGATATTTTATTCATCCACGTTTAATAGGAGAAGTTCTAACAATTTTATCGCTAATATGTATGGTAATACTTACACCACATTGGTTCTTATTAGTACCAGTATTCCTTATATATGTCCTATTAATCTTTTGGCAAAAGTTATTCAAAACATCTTATTATGTTTCTCCTTAAAAATAATGGGTATTTATTATATGAGATAGAAATATAATAAGGAGGTACACTCAATGGGCTTTATATTAATGTTAATAGTAGGCGGTCTGATTGGTTGGCTTGCAGGTGTTATATTAGGAAAAGACGTTCCTGGCGGCATTATAGGTAACATTATTGCCGGTTTAATAGGTTCTGCAATTGGTGGATCATTACTTGGAGATTTAGGTCCAGTATGGGGTGGAGTAGCAATTATACCAGCACTTATTGGTTCAATTATATTGATACTCGTACTATCATTCATCTTAAAATTAATCAGAAAATAAGACGGTTATAAATAAAAGTAATTAAAAAAAGTCTGGGACGTTAATGTCCCAGGCTTTTTTAGTTTGTAGATTAACATAACCGATTAAAACTCGCTTGCCTAGGGTACAGTCTCAGCCTGTAGTCTTCGACTTGTACTATTCCCTCAGGCGTCTCGTTTTTAATCGGGTTTTTATGCTCTAACTAGCAAGAAATATAAAACAAGCTAGTTAGAATTTGTAACTTGCAAGAATTTGAAAACAAGCTAGTTAGCGCAAAAAAACTGCCAACAATTTCATTTTAAGTGACTTTGTCGACAGTCTGAGGACACTTTTGGAAAAGTGTCCTTTTTTAATATAAATATATTGATCCTATCATTAATACAAAGAGTGAATTTGCTATTTCTATCATTCCGATGTGCATCATTTTAATTTTTCTGCCGTATAATAAAATTGCTCTAACTAGACTTGGTATATACATTACCATAATAATTGGATGAATAGCTAGACCTATTAACACAATACAAACATGGTAAATCCACGAACTCCATTTATATGTTTTAGACTTTTTCTCTCTGATCATTGTTTTTACATATAAAATCGTACCAAAGAAATAAATAAAACTTAACAAAAATACGGTTAACCATAATTGTATATGCGTAATAGACGTATTTATAACGACGCTAATAACACCGAATAAGCAAAAGATGAGTACGGCAATGATATCATTTGTTAATGCTCTCTCGTTATTGTGCTTTGCGTAATAAGCGTTAACGCATGATAAAGGTATCATAATTAAAAATATATATATCGTTTCATGTTTATATAAAACAATTGTTAAAAATGATAAAACTAGAGCGACGAGAAATATTGAAGCTGTATATAAATATCCAATATCTTTCTTTCTCTTTTTCAAATAGAAAAATACTTGATCGCTCATAAAATACGCGGATAGCACACCGATATAAAGTAATAAATGTAGAAATGAAAATCCACTTACTGCAATGCCAAATGCAATGGGTATGATAATCATTGACCAAACACCATGTTGATTAGGTTTTTTAAATTTAAACATAAATATACCTCCACATCTCTATTTTACTAAAAGATATATTTCATATACATCTTATTTCAAACAAATATGTGAAGGTTTTTAATTTACTTCATATCTCCAATTTTAACATCATCAGGATCTCTAAATTGTCTTTCATTAGCGTTCAATCCATCTATTACTTTGATGTCTTCATCACTTAATTCAAAATCAAATACATCGAAGTTTTCTTTAATTCTATTGTCATTTTGAGATTTTGGAATAACAAGTCTACCTTGTTGTAAATGCCATTTGATGATGACTTGTGCTACGGTTTTATTATATTTATCTGCAATGCCAACTAACACTTCATTATTCAACCAATCTCCACCTCTCATCAGTGGACTCCAAGCCATTACTTTAATACCTTTACTTTCACAGTATTGTTGAAGTTCTTTTTGGTTGAACAATGGATGAAATTCAATTTGATTAACTGCAGGTACAATATCTGTATGCTTAATTAAAGTTTCTAAATGATGTTCTTTAAAATTACATACGCCAATTGCTTTTATTTTTCCATCTTTATAAAGCTTTTCTAACGCTTTGTATGTTTCAATAAATAATTCATCTTCAGGACATGGCCAATGAATTAAATACATATCTATATATGTAAGTTCTAAATTATTTAATGATTCTTCAAATGCTTTAAGTGTTTGATCATACCCTTGAAAATCATTCCATAATTTTGTCGTAATAAACAGTTCTTCACGATCAATATCAATTGATTTCAAAGCTTTACCTAATGCTTTTTCATTTTTGTAAAACCATGCAGTATCAATCGCTCTATATCCAGCTTCAATCGCCGTTTTAACGACTCTTTCAACATCTGCATCTTCTATTTTATAAACACCTAATCCTAATTCTGGTATTTCAACGTCATTATTTAATTTGACCATTTTAAAGTCTCCTTTTAGTTAGATTCCATACGCTCTCTTTTCGGCGTATAACCTAGTGATTGTATGAGTAATTCAAATTCATCTTTCGTTAAATCTCGCCATTCTCCATACTTTAAGTTGTCTAAAGTAACATTCATAATCCGAATGCGTTTTAATTTCCTCACGTCATAGCCTAATGCTTCACACATTCTTCTAATTTGACGATTCAAACCTTGCGTTAACACAATTTTAAACGTTCTATCATTTACTTGTTCTACTTTAGCAGGTAAAGTCATTTGGTCTAATATTTTCACACCGTTAGACATTTCTTTAATAAAATCTTTAGTTATTGGCTTATCAACTGATACTATGTACTCTTTTTCATGTTCATTTTCAGCTCTTAAAATTTCATTAACAATATCACCATCGCTCGTTAGCAGCAATAAACCTTCAGAATCTTTATCCAATCTTCCGATATGAAAAATTCTTTCATGATGATTTACATAATCTACTACATTACCTTTAACATGCCTCTCAGTCGTAGAAGTAACACCACGAGGCTTATTTAATGCGATATACACATAACCTTTATCGATCGTAATCACTTCATCATCGACTTTTACAATGTCTGACGCTTCAACTTGTGAACCTAAAGTAGCCAGTTCGTCATTTATCTTTACGCGATTTGCGCTAATCCATTTATCCGCACCACGTCTAGAACAAACGCCAGCTTCACTTAGAAATTTATTAATTCTCATACATATGTGTTCCTCTCATTTTCTAACTTATGTATATACTATTTTACATGATGCATCGCAATTAACAAAATAGTATACAAAAACAGACTGGGATCATGACATTTATGTCCCAGTCTGTTTTAATTTGTAGATAAACTTAACCGATTAAAAACTCGCTTGCCTAGGGTACAGTCTCAGCCTGTAGTCTTCGACTCGTACTAAACGCTTAGGCGTCTCCTTTTTAATCGGTTTTTGTGTTCTAACATGAAAGACTGAGAAAACAATCCCGTTAGAGCAAAAAATGAGAAAATAAAAAAGTAGCGAAGATTATCTACCGTCGTAGATTTCTTCACTACTAAACTTAGTATGTTTTCAATTTATATTGATTTGATATTAATCTTCGTCATCTTCGTCATCAAAGAAGTTCTTACGTTCTTTAATAAACTCTTTATGCAACGCTACTGTTTTAATTTGATGATTTTCCACATCTATTACTACCCATTTATCATATTCTGTATCGACGTAGTCATCTTTTTCAATTTCTGGTTTATGGGCTTGTAACCAACCACCAATTGTATCGATATCATCAGAGTCTTCAAATTCGATACCGAATTTCTCTTCAAGTTCTGATAACGTCACACGGCCATTAATTTGGTATGTGTCTTCACCAGTCTTAATAATATCATTGACTTCATCGTCATCGAATTCGTCTCTAATTTCACCAACGATTTCTTCAAGAATATCTTCCATCGTAATAATACCTGCAGTACCACCATATTCATCAATAACCAACGCCATGTGTACGTGATCTTTTTGCATTTTAACTAATGCATCACTAATTCTTGTTACTTCGTGAATAAGTGGTAAATCGTGCACGTAGTTGTCGATTTTAATTGGATCACCTGATGCATATTCTGTTAAAAATTCTTTCACATTGATAAAGCCTTTAATATGGTCTTTATCACCATCAATTGAAATTGGATAACGTGTATAATGATGTTCATTAATAATATCCAATAATTCTTCTATATTAAATGGTTCTGTTAAAGTAATCATTTGAGTTCTAGGTACCATGATATCTTTTGCTAATCTTTCATCGAATGAGAAAATATTTTGCATATAAGCTAATTCAGTGTGATTGATTTCACCACTTTGATAGCTTTGAGTCATGATAAGCTTTAATTCTTCTTCAGACATTGCTTGTTCTTCATTTGTAGGTTGTATACCTATAGTTCGTACAAGAATACGTGCCGTTCCATTCATAGCCCAAATTAACGGTTTCATTACGACTCCGAAATAATAAAGTGGTCTACCAAAAATTAATGTTAGTCTTTCAGCCTGTTGTATTGCAACAGTCTTAGGTGCTAACTCACCAACTACAACGTGAATAAATGTAACGATCATAAAACTGATTACGATTGAAAAAGTTGTGATTAAAGCATCTGGTAAGCTTATTACTTCCAATACTGGATGTATTAATACTTCAAATGTTGGTTCACCAATCCAACCTAATCCAAGTGATGTTACAGTTATACCAAGCTGACATGCAGATAAATAGTAATCTAGTTCTTTTACCATTTTATGTACAATTTTAGCTGATTTGCTACCTTCAGATATTAATTGTTCTATTCTAGTCATACGTACTTTAACAAGTGCGAACTCAGATCCTACGAATACCATTGTAAATGCAATTAATACAAAGAATATAATAAAGTTTATTATGGTCGAAATTTCCAATTAGTTCCCTATTTCTAGGGATTCACCTCCAAATATTTTGCGGCGACGCAAAGGTCACCTTTTTAAAACGATTTTCTAAAAAGTTCTTATTTAACTTTGAATTTAAAACTAAATCCTTCCCATTTGCGCCACCTCCCCCGATGTTAGCATATTACTTTCATATTAACATATTTTCATTGTGATTAAAATGAAATAAGCAGGAATATATAATTGTAATTCATTGATTATTCCTTTTAAATAGCTGGAGCCTTAACATGTTTCATTATAAACTTTGAACTAATTTGATTAAATTCATCCGGCTTATCAATATTACACACATGGCCAGCATGATTTATAATTTCTAATGAAAAATTTTCATTCTCTTTTACTAAACGTTCTACTGGAGGCATAAATAAATAATCTTCGTCACCCATAATAAATAAAGTTGGAATATCTTTAGTCGCAACTTGTAAATGAGCTAAGTAAGGATTAACAAGCTTCGTTAACTTCACCCATTTTATAAAATGCTTTTGAGAAACCTTTTTCGCTTCATTCACAAAACGCAATCTAGACTCTTCGTGCGCTTTTTTAGGCATAATAATGTAAGCAAATAATTTATAAAGCAACATATACGGAACAAAATTCATAATCGTTCGACCGATAGCTAATAAAAATTTCGTCCTTAAATTCACATTAATAATTGCCCCACCTAATACCAATGTCTTAATCTTCTCAGGATAAGACTCCGCCATCGTTTGGCCAACTATTGTACCTAAACTCATGCCAATAACATGCGTCTTGACTATCTTTAAATGATCAAGCACATCGACCACTTCCTTAGCCAAATGTTCAAAAGAATCATTTTTCTTCCATTCTTTATTAGCAGATTTTCCATGACCTCTTAAATCAACTAACAAAATATTAAAATACTTTCTATAAAAACGCATTTGCTTATACCAAATAGAAGAACTCCCGCCAGCACCATGCAATAACGTTACCCATTCCGCATTATTTGATTTTATAATTGTCTTGTAATATAACATATCTAATCATCTTACCTCGTGTTCAAAATATTCGATTCTAGGATAAATAATTTAAATTCATCATATAAAAATTTCCACCTAATTTCAATTTTAAACATATATTTACAGCTCATACTTTAGTTGTAGAATATTCGATAAAAAGTTAATTGCTTAAAGTGCAGGTACAGTACATGTTTTATATGAGGAGATTTAGGGTTGTGGTTGTGGCTGTCGTTGTGGCTGTGGCTGTGGCTGTGGCTGTCGTTGTGGCTGTCGTTGTGGCTGTCGTTGTGGCTGTATAGGATTTATACAAGGTTTATTCGGGGTGTTTGTTGGTATGGATCTTCATATAATTATTATTCGGGATTGTGGTGGGTTGTTAGCGGTCGGCATTTCTCGTTTTCGGTCCGGTAATTTTATTTATCGGCCTGTATTTTCGTTTTTCGGTCCGGTAATTTTATTTATCGGACCGTATTTCTGTTTTTCGGTCCGGTAATTATTTTTATCGGACCGTATTTCTCGTTTTCGGTCCGGTAATTTTATTTATCGGCCTGTATTTTCGGTTTTCGGTCCGGTAATTTTATTTATCGGCCTGTATTTTGTGCTTCTGATCAGATGAATTTATCGAGTTGGTTGGAAACGCACGATATCCTGGAAGATATGGTGCGATATGAGGCCAAACGCACGATATCTTGGAGATATGGTGCGATATTGGGTCAAACGCACGATATCGATGGCGATATGGTGCGATACTGGGCTAAACGCACGATATCTTGGAGATATGGTGCGATATTGGGCTAAACGCACGATATCTTGGAGATATGGTGCGATAACGCCAAAAATCTTCCGAGAACTTTGGCGTTTTGGATGGAATCGCCAAAAAACTCCTAAGAACTTTGGCGTTTTGAGTAGAATCGCCAAAAATCGCCGACGAACTTTGGCGTTTTTTTGTTGGGCCATATTTTTCGGGCCACTAATTTATTTTTGTGGACCGTATTTCTGTTTTTCGGGCCACTAATTTTATTTTGTGGACCGTATTTCTGTTTTTCGGGCCACTAATTTATTTTTGTGGACCGTATTTCTGTTTTCCGGGCCACTAATTTTATTTTGTGGACCGTATTTTTGATTTCCGGGCCACTAATTTTATTTTGTGGACCGTATTTTTGATTTCCGGGCCACTAATTTATTTTTGTGGACCGTATTTTTTGTTCGGTGGCCCGCTTCCAATTATTTCTGGACCTATAATTATTTTTATCGGTCCATATTTCCGATTTCTGGACCTATAATTTTTTTATCGGTCCATATTTCCGTTTTCTGGACCTATAATTATTTTTATCGGTCCATATTTTCCGTTTCTGGACCTATAAATTTTTTTATCGGTCCATATTTTTCTCGATCGTTCCCCTATAATGTCTACCATTCTAAATTACGATTCTAAAATATAATTCATTCTCTATACATATTAAAACCACCATGGCGAAAATGCTCATTTTCGCCATGGTGGTCTTCTTAGTTCTTACTATTCTATTGCTTCTGCTATTTCTTCTTGGTCTTTTGATAATTTTGGTTTAAGTAATCCGTAAATAATTGCACCGACTAATGCTCCGATAACTACTGCTAATAATGTTTGTAATGAGTGACCGAAGTCAGTTGCTAATATTACAAATATACCGCCGTGTGGTGCTTGGATACTAGATCCTAATCCTAATGCTATTGCGCCACCAAGTCCTGAACCTATCATCATTGATGGTATAACGCGTAATGGGTCTGCTGCTGCAAATGGAATTGCACCTTCTGTAATGAAGGATAGTCCCATTACATAGTTTGGTAAGATTGAACCTTTTTGTGCTTTAGTAAATTTATTTCTAAATATAAGCATAGCTGTTGCGATTGCAATTGGAGGTACCATACCGCCTACCATTGCTGCTGTAATTGCTGCTGCATTTCCTTCTGTTAATGCTGCAGTTGCGAATACATATGCTGCTTTATTAAATGGTCCACCCATATCGATAGCCATCATTGCGCCAACTACTAATCCTAATAATACGATGTTTGAACCTGATAAACTATCTAATCCGTTTAATAATAAATGGTTTAACCAAGATGTTGGTGGGTTCACGATGTAAACCATCAATAGACCAGTCAAGCCAACTGATAATATTGGATAAATTAATGTTGGTTTTAATCCTTCGAACATTTGTGGTAATTTCTTGAATAAATATTTAATACCTTCAGTTAAGTAACCTGCAAGGAAACCTGCAAGAATACCACCTAAGAATCCTGAGCCACCTGCTACTGCTAACATACCACCGACAAGACCTGAAGCAAATCCAGGTTTATCTGCAATACTTCTAGCAATGAAACCAGCTAGGATTGGAACGATTAATTGGAACGCACTTTCGTTACCTATTTTCCATAAGTTTGCTGCGAATTCGTTATATTGACCACTTTTCGGATCAAATGAGTTTTCACCGAATAAAAATACAATTGCCATCAAAATACCACCTGAAATTACGAGTGGTAACATATTAGAAACACCGTTCATTAAGTGTTTATAAATTGTTTTTGATACACTTTGTTTTTCATTTTTTCCTGCAGAGCTTTGTTTCCCACCTTTTGCAACAAAAGGTTTACGTGATGTATCTTGTGCCAAGTTAATCAATTCTTCAGGTCGTTTTATACCGTCAGCTACTGGAACTTGTATAACATTTTTACCATCAAATCTGTCAGTTTCAACATGGACATCAGCTGCAACGATAATACCAGATGCTTTTTCAATGTCTTCATCTGTTAAGTGATTTTTAATTCCACCTGAACCATTCGTTTCAACTTTAATTGGTACGCCCATTTTTTTCGCTTGATTTTTCAAAGAATCTGCTGCCATATAAGTATGTGCAATACCTGTAGGACAAGCTGTTACTGCTAATACTAAACCACTTTCTTCAGTTGTATTATTTGAAGTGTCCATTGCTGCCGCTTCTGATTCTTCATCACTTGCTTCGTCATCATTTTTATTAATAATATCTAAGACTTCTTCTTCGCTTTTAGCTTGTAGTAATTCTGCTCTAACATTTTCATCCATTAAAATACCAGATAACTTAGCTAAAGCATCTAAATGTGTTTGTGCACCGCCAGCTGGAGCTGCAATCATAAAGAATAAATGTGCTGGTTGCATGTCTAAAGATTCGTAATCAACACCATCTATAGATTTACCAAATGCAATTGCAGGTGATTTTACAGCATCTGTTTTCGCATGTGGAATTGCAATCCCTTCACCTATTCCCGTTGTACTTTGTGATTCTCTTGCATGAATTGCTTCTTTAAAAGTAGCTTCATCATTCAATTTCCCTGCTTTATTCAATTGCGCTACTAATTCATCTATGACTTTGTTTTTATCGTTTGCAGATAAATCCATTGCTATTGTTTCTTTTGTTAAAAGTTCCGTAATTCTCATAATAATGACCTCCCTATTTTATAAATGTTTAATTGTCACTTTTGAAATAATGTCTTCAATATCATCATATTCAGCTAAGTCAGCATTAAAAGCTGTCGCAGTACCGCAACTTACTGCTAATTTAAAAGCTTCTTCAATATCTTTACCAGTTTCTAATCCTGCGACCATTCCCGCAACAGTACTATCACCAGAACCGACTGTATTCACAACTTCCCCGTTCGGTACAATTGCTTTAAGTTGAATATTTGAATCTACATAAATGGCGCCTTCACCACCAAGTGATACAATGACAGATTGTGCACCTTCATCCATAAGTTGTTTCGCACATTCAATTACTTCTTGATCTGTTTCTATTTGTTTATCAAAAATTTCTTCTAGTTCAGTCTTATTAGGTTTTACAAATTTAGGTTTATAAGAAAGAATTGATTTCATTAAATCTTTTTCAGCATCTACTATTAATGTCGCACCTGTTGTTTTTAATATTTCGGCAACTTCTTGATAAACAGGAACTTTCAGTGTACTTGGAACACTGCCAGCAATGATAACTGTATCTTTAGAGTTCGTATTGTTCATCTTGCTTAAAAATTGCTTATAATGACTTTCTTCAATACTAGGGCCAGGTCCATTAATTTCTGTTTCAGATCCTGATTTTAATTTCACATTAATTCTCGTATCATCATCTACTTCAACAAAATCTGTTAAAATGTTTGATTTTTTTAATTCGTCTTTAATAAATTCTCCTGGAAAACCGCCTACAAAACCTGTAGCTGTATTTTCCACATTCAACGTTGTAAGTACTCTTGAAACGTTAATCCCTTTTCCACCAGGGAATTTATTTGTTTTATGTGCTCTATTTAATTCACCAACTTGAAACTGTTCAGTAAACATTACATAGTCAATTGATGGATTAAAAGTAACTGTGTATATCATTGTATACCTCCACTAATATTAAAATTTTCTCTATATTGTTCTATATTTTCTACTTCATGAATTGCTTTATGTGAAGTTAAAATATTTATTTCTTTTTCATAATCAATTTTTGCAAATGAAACTTCATTAAACTTCGAATGATCCAACAATACATATACTTGAGCTGCTAAACTGATTGCTGTTTCTTTCATTTTAGATTCGTTTGGGTCAGGTGTTGTTAATCCGTATACCGTATCAATACCGTTCATACCAATAAATGCTTTATCAAATCTATATTTTTCTAAAGATTTCACTGCATTAACACCAATGTTGGCTAAAGTTGTAAACTTCACTTCGCCACCTGTCATATAAACTTTAATGCCTTTATCTAACAATGGCTTCACGTGTGTTAAACCATTCGTTACGACCACGATGTCTCGTTGATTTATATAATGAACCATTTCTAAAGTTGTTGTCCCAGCATCTAAATAAATTGTATCTCCATCCGAAATATAACTTACAGCTAATTTCGCTATTTCCCTTTTTTCTTCTTGATGTCGAGATTCTTTATCTGTCATATTTCTTTCTTGATGACGCTTTGAAATTTGAGTAGCACCACCGTGAACTCTTTTCAAAAAACCATTCTGCTCTAATTGAGATAAATCTCGTCTAATCGTTGATGTGCTTGAGTTCGTTAAATTAATAAGTTCTTGCAATGACACTGTTTCCCGTTGATTTATCGTATCGATGATCAATTGATGTCGTTCTTCCGTTAACATTCAATCACCCCTGTCCATAGATATATTAAAACGTTTTCATAAAAATGTCAATCACATTCAACCAAATTCAATCAAAAACATTCACACCACTTTTTTTCGATTTATAAGTTGAAGTATTTTATATATAAAAAGATTGTTGTTATACTCGTAAAGGATATTTTAAGGAGGAACAGCAAATGAGCAATTTGAAAGAAAAGTTATTTAATCTTATCGAACAAAAAGAAGATCAAATGATTGAAATAAGAAGACACTTACATCAACACCCTGAGTTATCATTTGAGGAAACTCAAACTGCTGACTATATTCAATCTTTTTATAAAGATAAAGATGTTAAAGTTTCAAAACCACTTGATGGTGAACATGCTATTATCGTTGAAATCACAGGCGGTAAAAAAGGCAGAACAATTGGCTTAAGAGCTGACTTTGACGCTTTACCTATTATTGAAGAAACAGACGTACCATTTAAATCAGAAAATGAAGGTGTGATGCACGCTTGTGGTCACGATGTTCATACTGCATATTTAATGGGATTAGCAGATTCATTAATTGAATTAAAAGAAGAATTACCAGGAACAATCAAAATCATTCATCAACATGCTGAAGAAAAACCACCAGGCGGAGCTAAATCAATAGTAGAATCTGGTGTACTTGATGACTTAGACGAAGTTTATGGTATTCATATCGTACCAGTTGCAGGTCCAGAATTTATAGGCTACAACAAAGGACCTTCTTTCTCAGGAAGTTCAACTTTCAAATTAACTATTAACGGTCTTGGCGGACATGCCGCAAGCCCACATAAAACACACGACGCACTTGTTGCAGGTACAAACTTTGTAAACGCAATTCAAACAGTCGTTTCAAGAAGAATCGATCCATTAGATATGGGCGTTGTTACAATCGGAGCATTTGAAGCACCTGGTGGTTACAATATCATTCAAGATAGCGTAACAATTAAAGGTACTGCAAGATATTTAAACCCTGAATTAGAAGAAACAATGTATCAAGAAATTAAAAAAATAGCAGACAGCGTAGCAATTGGATTTGACGTTGAATGTGACCTTGATTATAACTATGGCTACCCAGTACTTTACAATCATCCAGAACAAACAGAAAAAGTAGCAGAAATATTATCCGAAAGTAAAGGAGATTATTTCGAACAATTAGTTGAAATTCCACAAGTAACAGGATCAGAAGACTTCGCTTATTATTTACAGAAGTTCCCAGGTTCATTCTATATTGTAGGAAGTAAACCAGAAGGAATGACAGAACCATACATGAATCATCATCCAAAATTCGATGTAAATGAAAAATGCATGGTCGTTTCAGCAAAATCATTAGGTGAAATAACACTTAATAGATTAGAATTAGAAAATTAAAAAAAGAAACACGCCAACAAAACTTTGGCGTGTTTCTTTTTTATAGATAAACTTAACCGATTAAAACCTCGCTTGCCTAGGGTACATTCTCAACCTGAGTCTTCCTTATAATATATCTTCTCCACGTGATGCTACATAAATATCAAACCATTCTTGGTCTGTTAGTTGGATTTTAGTTGCTTTTACCGCTTCGTCTACTCTTTCAATTTTACTTGATCCTACTATCGGCATTGCTTTTGCTGGTAATCTTAATATCCAACTATACATAATTGTGCTTACGCTAACGTCGTATTTAGCAGCAAGTGGTTTTACAACTTCTAATATTCGTTTAGATTTTGGATCATTTTCATTAAATAAAGCGCCACCTGCTAATGGGCTCCATGCCATCACTTTAACGTCGTGTTGCAACATTCTATTTAATGTACAATCTTCAATATTTTCTAATTCGTATGGTGAAACTTCTACTTGATTAACAGATATATGAGACATTTCTTTTTTAAGGCTTTCGTTTAACAATTCATATTGGTTACATTTAAAATTGGAAACGCCGAACGCTTTAATTTTACCTTCTTCTACTAAATGCATCACTGCTCTTGTTACTTCGTCAGGATCCATTAATGGTGAAGGACGATGTATAAGCAACGTATCAATATAGTCCGTTTTTAAATTTAATAATGAACGATCAACTGATTCTATAATATGATCATAGCTGTGGTCATAGCGATGTCCGTCTAATTTTGGATCATTGTCATTCGGTAAAATAATACCGCATTTTGTAACGATTTCTATTTTTTCTCTTAAGTTAGGCGTTAATGCTAACGCTTCTCCAAACAAAGCTTCACACGTATGATTACCATAAATATCTGCATGGTCCATCGTTGTAATACCTCTATCCACGACTTCATGTATATAATCATTCAATTGTTGATTGCTATAACCCCATTCATTTAAACGCCAAAATCCTTGTACTATTCTAGAGTAACTTACATGCTTATTTATTTGTATACGTTCCATCCAATCATCTCCTATGAAAAATTTAACATATCTAATTTATTTCGTAAGTACGCTTTATCTAATGATTCGCCAATAATGACAAGTGTTAAAGGCATGTTCATGATTTCTGGTTCATATTGTGGCACACCAAACGCATATTGAAATAAGTACGTTTGATTTGGTTCTTCTTGAAACTTTACATACCCTTTTATTCTAAGAACGGAATCAGGTAATTGTCTCAAAAAGCTAATCAACATGGACATATCAATTGGTCCACTAAATGTGTAATTCATAGATTGAATACCGTGGTGATGGCTATGCCCACTTTCTACATTTATTAATACATTTTCAGGCATTCTTAAGTCATCTATATTGGAATAGTTAGTGAAATGAATTTCTGGTTGATGTCTTATTGAAGATAAAGATGTCTTTAATAAGTCTTTTTCCTGGGTGGATAATTCATCTGATTTATTAACAACTATAACATGAGCATATGTCATTTGCTCTTCCATTAAAAGTTTCGTCTGTTTCGTATAACGATCTCTTTCTAAATATCTCTTTCCATCCATTACACCTATTATGAATGGCATTTTAACTTTATCTATTAAAGTTGGATTTTGACAAGCTTCAACGACTTCTACTGGATGCGCTATACCAGTTGCCTCTATTAATACTAAATCTGGCTTTTCTTTATGATATAAATTGTGTAAAACCACTTCCATATCGTCTTTTAATGAACAACATATGCATCCATTTAATAAACTTTTAGTTGAAACATCATCGCCTAATATTTGACTATCTACATCAAAAGAACCGAATTCATTCATTATAATTGCAACTTTTTGCCCAGCCTCTTTTGCTTTCAAAATTAACCTTTGTAATAAAGTTGTTTTACCGCTTCCTAAAAAGCCAGTCAAAACTGTAATAGCCATTTTATCATTTGTAACATTATTCGAACTCATCTCAATACCACCTTTCTGTAATTATATGACATAACTTGCTAAACTACAAAGTCTAGCTTTCAAACGTAAGCCACCATATTATTTACACAATCAATCGTTAAATTATTAAAAATATTTACAAACTAAATTTATTCATTATATAATGAATAAGGAGTTTTCAAATTCATTAATTATCGTATGCGTAGCATTGGGGGAAAGATCATGCAAGATAACTTAAATATCAAAAATCAATTGTGTTTTAATTTATATAATGCACAAAGACAAGTCAATCGTTATTATTCAAATAAAATTTTTAAGGAGTATAACTTAACGTATCCACAATATTTAGTACTTACAATTTTGTGGGAAACAGCCCCTGTCAATGTCAAAAAGCTCGTTACCGACTTAGCGCTTGATACAGGAACAGTATCTCCATTATTAAAAAGAATGGAAAATATCGATTTAATCAAACGTATAAGATCAGAATTAGATCAACGTGAAGTATTTGTTCATTTAACAGATAAAAGTAAAGAAATGAAACAACATTTAGACAATGCACCACAATTAATACAAAACGTATCGAAATTGGATGAAGAGGAAACTAAACAATTAAACGATCTCTTACTAAAAATGATTGATAACGTAGACAAAGCAAATCAAGAAAAATAGAGAAAAAGGCTAGGACACAAATGTCCTAGCCTTAATTTTTGCTCTAACGGGATTGTTTTAAATTTCTTTCTCGTTAGAATTTCTAAGGAGATTGTTTTCTTAGTCTTTCACGTTAGAGCTGAAAAAGAACTATTTATAATGAATTATTACACTTTTATATAGCTAAAATTGCTCTAACGGGATTGTTTTAAATTTCTTTCTCGTTAGAATTTCTAAGGAGATTGTTTTCTTAGTCTTTCACGTTAGAGCCAAAAACCGATTAAAAACGAGACGCCTGAGGGAATAGTACGAGTCGAAGACTACAGGCTGAGACTGTACCCTAGGCAAGCGAGTTTTTAATCGGTTAAGTTTATCTACTAAGGCTAGGACACAAATGTCCTAGCCTTAATTTTTGCTTTAATGTATGAATAACAGTAGAAATCTAGTCACTCTCTTTTTTCACCTGTTCATTATATTGTACGACTTCATATAAATAGCCTTTTTCTTCAAATAAATCTTCGTAACGACCTTGTTCTAGTATTTCGCCTTCGTTCATAACGATAATATGATCGAATGCTTCTAAATATTTCAAATTATGTGTAACAATCATAATTGTATCGTCTTTATTTAAAAGCGTGTTCATAATGAGTTTTTCGTTGTCTTCATCTAGCGCCGACGTTGGTTCGTCTAACATCCACGTTTTTGATTTTCTTAATAGCAATCTAGCTATAGATAATCGTTGTCTTTCCCCACCTGAAATATTAGCCGCATTTTCAGTTAGTGTATCGTCTAATTTTAAATGTTCTAAATTCACACTTCGTAATGCTTCTTGCATATCTTTATCTTCTGCTTCGATTAATAAATTCTCTCTAATTGTACCTTCAAAATAATGATTATGTTGTAACATCGTATTGATTTCGTCTACATATTTTTCGTGTTGAATTTGAGACAATTGCTTACCTTTATATGTTATATAACCTTGCTCAGAACTATAAAGTCCCATCAACAAGTTAAGCAACGTCGTTTTCCCTGAACCTGATGGACCAATAATTGCGACATGGTCACCTTTGTTTATTTCAAAGTTTATATTTTTCAGCGTTTGTCGTTCTTGAAAATCATATTTAAAATTCAAGTCGCTCACTTCAATAAATGCATCGCTTTGTACATTTTTTTCATGAGTTGCATCAAAATCTTGATTAATCACATCTTCAATACTTTTCATACTTCTTTTCGTATCTGCTCTATAAAATGCTACGTTCGTCATTGGAATAGCTTGCTCAAACAACGTGATTGAAATCATTAATACACTTGCAAAGTATACAGCGTTAAGTGCGCCGTCTTGAATTTGCCAAATACATAATATCGTAATACACCATATACTCACCATAGCTGATAAATTCAGTAAAAAGTCATACGTGCTTAAAAATTTCTGTTCTTTATATTTTTTCTGCTCGTAATGATTTTGTTTGTTTAATACTTTTTCTTTAAAATGTTCGTATCGTTGAAATCGATTTAATTCTGAACGCCCATTTTCAAAATCATAGTATTCTGCTACATAATCTTCTTCGCTTTTCTGAACTTGTTCAGCTAGCATGTTCGCTCTTTTAGTTGATAAATATGGAATGATTAATACGGATAAAAGCATTGAGACACCTATTACAATGCCTACATAAATGTTCCAATTTAACATAACAAGTACTGTAATTATCGTCGTAATAATGATAACAATTGGTGGATAATAAACTCTTAGTAAGATGTTTTGTAGTCTTTCTACATTGTTAACCATTTGAGTTAACAAATCACTCGAACGATATCTTCTAAATACATTTGGTACGATATCGATTAAATGATTAAATAATTCAAGTCGTATATCTCTTAACATTGTAAATGTAGAACGATGTGAATATAATCTTTCAAAATATCTCGTTATCGCTCTTACAAAACCAAACAATTTAATAGAAACAATTAGAATCATTAAAGCGTATAAAGGTGTACCGAGTGCACTTTTAGAAATCATATAACCACTTAGTGCAAACATACCTAAAGCGGTCAACATACCAATAACGCCTATTAATATAGATAAATAGAAGTCTTTATCAAATTTTATCGTTAATTTCTTCATTTTGTTGCACCACCTTTAAGTGGATTTTCGACAACACTGACTTTACCATTATTTACTTCAATGAAATGGTTAGCGTGTTTAAGCACTTCTTTTCTATGTGCTATCGTAATCACTGTTTTTTCTTGTGCGAATTGATTTACTGTATCTACAATAAGTTGTTCAGTTTTAATGTCTAGACCAGTTGTTGGCTCATCAAAAACGACAACATCTGGATCAAGCAGTAACAGTCTAGCCAATTCTACTCTTCTCATTTCCCCACCTGAAAGCATTTCATAACCATCACCAATCATCGTGTTAATACCTTTTGATAATTGAGCTGTTTTTTGAATAAGACCGACTTTTTCTAAAACATCGCGTACTTCACTTTCATTATAGTTTTGGAACATCGTGACATTTTCTAATAAAGTCGCACTAAAAATGTACGGTCTTTGGGATAAGTAACCTATTATTAATGATTTTTTATAATTAATGGTACCTTCAATGGGATTAAGTTCATTAAGCATTAAATGAACGAGCGTTGATTTACCTGAACCACTTGGACCGATTATTGCTGTATGTGCTTGTTCTTTAATGTTTAAATTTAAATGATTAAATGAAAAATCTTCACGATCAGCATAAGAGAACGTTACGTCTTTAAATTGAATGATATCTTCACGATTCATATCTTCATCAATTTCGATAGACTGAGCATTGATTTGTTCTTCTTTATTTACGTCTTCAATGATTTCGATATAGCCTTCACTTTGTTTCCCAGTGTGAAAAGCTTGTCCTAAATCTTTAATCGCATTATAAAATTCTGGTGCTAATAGTAATGTAATAACCGCTGCTAAAAATGAAACATCATGGAATACAATCAGTCTTAACCCTACTTCTAAAGCAACAATTCCGATACCTAACATCGAAATGAATTCTAGCATGAGTCCAGAAAGAAATGCACTTTTAAGTATTTCCATTGTTAAATCTCTAAATGATGTACTTGATTTATGAATTTTTTGAACGGTTTGATCTGTTCTATTAAATAATTTCAATGAAACGAGCCCTTTTGTTAAATCGATGAATTCACTCGCAAAATAATTCAGAGCTTGCATTTGATCTTTAGCTTTATCACGCGTTCTTAAACCAAAGACAATATAGAACAACGGAATAAATGGCGCTGTTATCATCATGATAAGTGCTGCTGGCCAGTGTATGAATAATAAAGTAATCACAATTGAAATTGGAATAATAGTTGATTTGAAGACTTGAGGCAAATAAGATTCATAAAATGGATGTATACCCTCAACCGCTTCAGTTAAAATTGTAACTTTAGAACGCTTAGTATCTTTATTGATTAATTTCTGTCTCACATCTTTTTTCACTTTAAAAGATAATTTTTGACCGAATAGTTGATTGGAATAATTAAAACAAGCTCTCAATAGTAAAATGACTAATAATATAGCTAACCATAGATAAAGTTGATTGAAGCCACTTTTAACGACGAGCATTTGATTTATTATTTTTCCTAAAAATATATTTTGAAATACTACAGTTAAACTGAGTAATACTGAGGCTAAAAACATAAAAATTTGGAATGATTTATAGTGCATACTATACTTTGTTAATTCTTTCACAATGTCACCACCTTTTTCCATTATAACGCCTATTTTTAAAAAATAAACTAAAATGTTTGATAGTTATTTATATATTATTATTCAATATTTGGTACAATATTCATAAAGTGTTGCTATGATTAGTTTCACTTACTTTCTAGAACATAAAGAGGAGATATGAAATGTTTATAATAGAATTAATTAAAGCAATTATTTTAGGTATTGTAGAAGGTTTAACAGAGTTTGCACCTGTTTCATCAACTGGACATCAAATTTTAGTAGATGATATGTGGTTAAAATCAACTGAATTCCTTGGCAGTGAATCAGCATTTACATTCAAAGTTGTCATTCAGCTTGGTTCTATTTTAGCTGCAGCTTGGATTTTCAGAAGTAGATATATAGAAATGTTACATGTGAAGAAAAACGAACAAAAGAAACATCATTTGAAACTTTCTCACATTATTGTAGGTTTAGTTCCAGCAGGTATACTTGGATTATTGTTTGATGACTTTATTGAACAACATCTTTTCAGTGTTCCAACTGTATTAATCGGTTTATTCCTTGGTGCTGTTTACATGATAGCTGCTGACATTTACTCTAAACGTGTCACAACACCACACAAAGTAGATGATATGAACTATCCTAAAGCTTTTGTAATAGGATTATCACAAGCAATTGCAATGTGGCCAGGATTTAGCCGTTCAGGTTCAACTATTTCAACAGGTGTATTCTTAAAATTAGATCATAAAGCTGCTTCAGACTTTACATTTATGATGGCAGTACCTATTATGTTTGCAGCAAGTGCAAAAGCATTATTAGGAAACTTAAAATTTATTACACTAGACCAAATACCATTTTACATTGTCGGTTTCATCGCAGCATTTATTTTCGGACTGATTTCAATCAAAGTATTCTTGAAATTAATTAACAGAGTTAAATTAATACCTTTCGCTATATACCGCATCATTTTAGTTATCGTAATAGCGATAGCATATTTCGGATTTGGTATCGGTCAAGGTATAGGTTAATCATATAATCATTCAGTTTGAATGTGCTATATAAGGGTATTTGTATAAGATATATTACTAGAAATTGATACGGAGGAATAAATTATGAATGATAAAGTAAAACTAATCGTCAACACACTACCATTGATACTTGTACCATTAATTACTGAACGTAAAAAAATTAAAGAACATCCTGATGTTAAAAATGTAACAGACAAGACAATTGATATTTCACAAAAAGTTAAAACAAAATCAATTGATACTAAAGAAAAAATATCAGAGAAATCTCAACCAGTTAGATCATATGTTGTGAAAAAGAAAAAACTTCATGACTATAACAAACAAATGAAAGAACCTTTTAAAGAAGAAAGAAAAGAAGAAAAACAACTTCAAAAAGAAATCGACAAACTAGATAAAAAACTTCAAAAAAACATTGAAGATCGACATAAAGAAGAAGAAAAACTTCGTGAAAAGAACAAAAAAGCGCGTATTGATGAACTAACACATTATCAAAAATTAGACGAAAAAAATCAAAAATCTGAAGAAAAAACTGTTAAAAAAGGTGAAAAACTTCAGAAAGACAACGAAAAAGACGTTTCTAAATTAGATAAGAAACTTCAAAAGAACATTGAAGAGCGTGAAAAAGAAGAACAAAAATTAGAAGCTGAAAATAAAAAAGCGCGCATTAAAGAAATTAAAAAATATAAAGATCAGCCTAAAAAATCAAATAAAAAAGGCGTTAAAATCGAATCAACAGAAGAAACTAAAACACCTCAACTAAACGTTAAACCAAAAAAACAATCATCAGCTGAACAAACTAAAAATATACAAGAACTCGTTAACGAACGCGTAAGAGGTACTAAAAAACCTAAAGAAGAACGTGTACTATTTTATCAACATAAAGCATCAATGTCTGAACACATCAATCAGTTTCCTTACGATGAACACAAAGATGAACATACAAAAAATAATAAAAGAGCTCGTCGTTCAAAATGATTAAACGCATTATTATAGATGGAGATGCCTGTCCAGTTACAGATGATGTCATTCGTATAACTGAACATACAGGCATCTCTGTTCTTATTATTAGGAGTGTTAATCACTTTTCATTAACTGAATATCCAGATTATGTGTCTACGATTTATGTTGATCACGGTGTAGATAGTGCAGACTTTAGAATAGTAAAACTTACAACCCACGATGATATCGTTGTAACGCAAGACTACGGTTTAGCCAGCCTTTTGCTGAGTAAAGCAAGACACGTCATTCACCATAAAGGGTATGAATATACTTCATTCAATATTGAACAATTACTAACCCAAAGACATATATCAGCACAAGTTAGACAACAAGGTGGCAGAACTAAAGGACCGAAGAAATTAACAGCCGAAGACCATAAAGTCTTTTCCGACTTTTTATTAGAACTGTTGAGAAATGAAAGGAAGTAATTTACATGAAGAGAATTGCAGTATTTTGTGGAGCGAGTAAGGGTAACGACCCTATTTATACTGAACAAGCATATGCTTTAGGTAAGTATTTGGCAGAGAATCAATATGAATTAATTTATGGCGCTGGTTCAACAGGCATGATGGGCGCAGTTGCAAATGGTGTTATCGATCATAATGGCATTGCAATTGGTGTTATGCCTAAATTTCTTGGAGAACGTGAAATTGCTCATGAAAATTTAACAGAGTATCACGTAGTTGAAACGATGCATGAAAGAAAGCAAATGATGTCAGATATGGCAGATGCTTTTATCATGTTACCTGGTGGAGCTGGTTCTTTAGAGGAATTTTTCGAAATATATACTTGGGCACAAATCGGTTTACATCATAAGCCAATTGGTGCGTTTAATATTAATCAATTTTTCGAACCGATGCGTGCAATGATAGATCATTTAATAACTACAGGTTTTGTGAATGAAGATTACAAACATTTAGCAGTTATAAAAGATGATGTAAATGAACTATTTAAAAGTATGCAAACATCTCAGCCTGTTAAGCTTCGAGATTATCAAAAGTAGTTAAATATGATTTTTCATCATATACACTTATATTATTTAATTCTAAGAGGGCTGTCGTCACACCGATGCCTTCTTTTTTGTTGCCAGTAAATGTGCCATCATAAATAAGCGCGCTACCACATGAAGGGCTATCGCTTTTTAAAATAACAGTTGAAGCATTTAAATCTTTTATGATGGATAAAGTACGTTTCGCACCTTCTTTAAATTGATGTGTAACATCTTGACCGGATACGGTAATAACTTTCGCTAAGTCATTCCATACATCATATCCATCCCCATCAACAATTTCTGCTGGCTCTCTTGGAACTTGGAGACCGCCCAAAATTTCTGGACACACACTGATTGCTTTGTTTTGATCAATCAAACTTTTGAAATAAGTATCTAATTTATGATTTCCATCGTATCTTACCTTCTCGCCCACTAAACATGCACTAATCACGATCATATACTCGACTCCTTATAAAATCTTATGATATAAAACATGTGGTGCCAATTGCTCATTTAAAACAACTTTTGGATGGAAAAAATTACGAACATGTTTCATCCCTAATTTCTTCATCACTTTTATTGAAGGATTATTGATTTCAGCCGTAAAGCTAAACACTTCTGTAATACCTTTTTCTTTTGCCAAATTTAATACAGCATCTGCAGCTTCAGTCGCAAGTCCATTACCCCAAACCGTCTTGTCCAATCTCCAACCTATTTCATAAAAAGGGATTTCTGGAAATCTTAGACCACTATCTTCTGGAATATAGTTTAAACCGACCATACCGATAAAACTCTTTGTTTCTTTTAGTTCCACTGCAAATAAACCAATGCCTTTTTGATCAATAATTTCTTGCATTTGGTGAATATTTTTTTCAGTTGCTTTATAACTCAATAAATCTGGGAAGTATCTTCTTACTTCGGGGTTTGCATTCATGCTTTGAAATAATACAATATCCTTTTCTTCCCAGTCTCTTAATATCAATCGTTCTGTTTCAATGTATGTACTCATTTATTTCACCCAACCTTATAACGAATTAAAAAAGGATGTACTAATATTTTAGCACATCCTTTCGTAAATTATGATCTTACTGAACTTCTTATGTGAAATCTTTTTCCAGTTGGGCCTTCTATACTAAACATACCGCCCTTTCCATCTACTACGTCTAATTCTAAATTCGTATGTTTCCAATATTCATATTGCTTTTTATTCATATAGAATGGCACACCTTCAATTTCACCGAGTTTTATATCTACATCTCCAATGATTAACGTACCTTCCACGAAAAGCATAGGAGAGCTACCATCACAACAACCACCTGATTGATGGAAAACAAGATTCTCACCGTGTGTCTTTTTCAAATCTCTAATGAGTGATTTGGCTCTTTTTGTAGCAGTAACTTGTTCCTGTACAGTCATTTAGAACAATCCTGCTGGTTTTTCGTCATAACTTATTAGTAAGTTCTTAGTTTGTTGATAATGATCTAACATCATCTTATGATTCTCACGACCAATACCACTCATTTTGTAACCGCCAAATGCAGAGTGCGCTGGATAAGTATGGTAGTTATTTACCCATACACGACCTGCTTGGATACCTCTACCGAATCGATATGCTCTGTTTTGATTTCTAGTCCAAATACCTGCACCTAAACCGTATAATGTATCGTTAGCCATTTCTAATGCTTCTTCATCATTTTTAAAAGTAGCTAATGATAATACAGGTCCAAATATTTCTTCTTGGAATATTCTCATGTCTTGCGTGCCTTTAAAGATTGTTGGCTCAATGTAGAATCCATTTTCAAGTTCTCCAGATTCTTTACGTACATTACCACCAACTAAAATTTCTGCACCTTCTTGTTTACCAATGTCTAAATAACTTTTAATTTTTTCAGCTTGCTCTTCAGAAGTTTGAGCACCGATCATTGTTTCTGGATCAAGAGGATTACCCACCTTAATTTCATTTACACGTTTAATACATTTTTCGATAAACTTATCATAAATATCTTCATGAACTAATGCTCTTGAAGGACACGTACATACTTCACCTTGGTTTAAAGCAAACATGACTAAACCTTCTACTGCTTTGTCTAAGAAGTCATCATCTTCATCCATAATATCTTTAAAGAAGATGTTTGGAGATTTACCACCTAATTCTAAAGTTACAGGAATTAAGTTTTGACTAGCATTTTGCATGATAATACGTCCTGTAGTAGTTTCACCAGTAAACGCCACTTTGTTAATATTTTCATGTGTCGCTAATGCTTGACCAGCTTCCGCACCAAAACCATTTACTACATTAATTAATCCTTCAGGTAATAAATCTTGTATCAATTCCATAAAATGTAGAATAGATACAGGCGTTTGTTCAGCAGGTTTAAGCACAACAGCATTGCCTGTAACAATTGCCGGAGCTAATTTCCAAGTCGCCATCAGTAATGGGAAATTCCATGGAATAATTTGACCTACAACGCCAATCGGTTCTTTAAAATGATACGCTACTGTATCATTATCAATTTGTGAAATAGAACCTTCTTCAGCTCTAACCACACCTGCGAAATATCTAAAATGATCGACCACTAAAGGTAAATCCGCTGCTAAACACTCTCTGATTGGTTTACCATTATCAAATGTTTCAATTACAGCTAGTTCTTCTAAATTTTCTTCTATACGATCTGCTATATCTAAGAGTAATTGCGAATGCTCAGCTGGAGATTTCTTTGCCCACTCTGCTTGAGCTTTATGCGCAGCTTTTACCGCTTCATCAACATCTTCCTTCGTTGAACGCGGAATTTTAGCATAAATTTCACCCGTTACAGGCGAACCATTGTCAAAATAATCCCCATTTATCGGATCAACCCATTTACCACCAATAAAGTTCTGATACTTATCTTTAACCTTATATTTTGCATTTGCTGCAGTTGGAAAATCAAAAGCCATATTAAAACGCCTCCCTTAAATTGTGTACATCTACATTTTAATTGATGAAAACGCTATCATCAACTAAAAAGCCTTTAGAATACAAGCAACAACAGAAAGTAGAAGACGGATATATATGTGGTTAGAAATTTGTAGAAAGTTGTTAGAGAAATTTGGTTTTTAGGGGAAAAAAACGCACGATATCGATGACGATATGGTGCGATAATGGGCTAAACGCACGATATCTTGGAGATATGGTGCGATAATGGGTTAAACGCACGATATCTTGGAGATATGGTGCGATAATGGGTTAAACGCACGATATCTTGGAGATATGGTGCGATACAAATCTCAGTTCGTGAGAAAATCGCCAAAGTTCCTCACAGTTTTTTGGCGATTTTACCCGAAACGCCAAAGTTCCTCACAGTTTTTTGGCGATTTTACCCGAAACGCCAAAGTTCCCACAAGTTTTTTGGCGATTTTATCCGAATCGCCAAAGTTCTCGCACGATTTTTGGCGATTTCGTACAAAAAGCACTCTCCAACCTACTTCTACTCTACTTCCAATGTGCTCTGTGCGATTGTGTGTCCGCCTGAAATGACTTCTACGTTTACTTCATTTTCTGCTTCGCTTGCTATTTTTGTTTTAAAGTACCAGTCTGTTTTGTTGTTTTTAATTTTAGGATTCACAGATTGTGACACGCCTGGTGCTTGTCCGTCAAACATGCCTACTTCTCTACCGTCTTTGTTTTTTATGGACAATTGGAATTTTCGGTTTACTAATTTTGATGCGTCTACGTGTACTGTAATTTCAAATTTTTCGTGTTTTTGTACAGAACTTGGCATTTCGAATGTATCTTGACTGTTATTTATTGAGTTGCCGTTGTTATTGTTGTTAGTTGATCTATTGCTATTAGCATTACTATTGTTGTTAGTTGATGTTCCGCTATCGTTGTTTTCTCGGGATTTACTACGTTTTTCGTCTGTAGCGCCATAGCTTCCTGATGCGTATGTTGATGCGTCGTACCATTTATATCCGCGTTTTGGTGTTCCCCATGGTTCGTGTTCAACTTCTTCACTGTTTTCTGGTTGTTCAAAGTTTAGAAGTGGTGTCTTCTTGTCTAATTTTACATTCATTGAAGTTAAGTCGTTATCATCTTCATGTTTATTTAGCCAATCTACAATTTGCATGACCATTTTTTTATTGTCTTCTTCTTTAAAGCCATCGTACGTTTTCTTAGTTTCACCGTTATCTTCTCGTTTATATTTCGGAGATTTGTCTTCTACCATTGATGAGTCTCCTATGAACGCACCTTTTCCTTTGCTTGCTTTACTTATCGCAATATACGGTCCTTCATCTTTGCCTCCACCGTTATAAACACCTTGGTCTACAGCATGACTCCATGCATCATCTTTTGATAAATTCGGAACGAAAGCAATCCCTTTTGCTTTGTTTGGATCCGTAATCGCAATGGTAGAACCTGCATGCATCGAAACGGCTTTAACACCTTTTGTAATGCCAAAGCTATCTTCTTCAGATGCTAAGTTATCTACTTTAATGTTTCCTAGTGCATTGTATCTAAAGCGTAGACCGAATAAATCGTTTAAAAAGTCTCTACTTTCGACATTTTGCATTTTTTCAGATGAACTTTCCTCTTGAGACATACCTTTAGTTGGATCATCAAAAGCACCTCTACGATATCCATTCATAACTTCTGATGCATCATATCGGTTAAAGTTTCTATCTGCATTATAGTGGTCACTTATCATTAAAATACTGCCGCCTGATTTCACGTATTTCTCTATAGCATCTTGTTCACTTTTCTTAAGAGGATTGTTAGCTTCAGGAATGACAACGAGTTGATAATCTTTCATCTTGTCATAATCTAATAATTGATTAAAACCTAAATCCGTCACTTCATAGTTTTCTTTAGTCAGTTCGTCAGCAAAATCTGAAAAACCACCATCTACGACCCAATCAGCACTTCCTGCTGTTTGACCATGTGCACTATCAAATAATACTTTTCCTTTTATATCTTTACTTTTAGGAGACAGTACAATTTTACCGTCTTTCCCTTTTTTCTCTTCTGCTCCGTTAGAACAACCAACCATAACAATTGCTAGTACAGCGATTAACGCTATGATAATTAATATGTACGATTTCATGATTTTCTCCTTATGTATAAAAATGGACAAATCTAAAAAAATCGATAAGATTTTTTAGATTTGTCCTACTTCTTACGCTTTTCTTATATACGACAACAATTTAACTGTGACAGGTTCTGTGTCATAATTTTTAAATCCTCTAGGGACTTCAATTGTTGCATCTATAATGTCATTCACATCATTAAAGCGGAATGTTACTTGATTGATGTTAGATTTACGATCAAAAATAACCGCTTCTGATGGCCAACTTCTTACTTCACCAACAGTAGATTGTAATGTACGTCCAGTTATATTTTCAATTTCGCGACCTAATTCTATTAATGTAAGTTTTTTACCTTCAATCAATACAAAATCTTTTTCATGCATGGTGGGCACCCTCTTTTCAAATAATCATTATTGGTTTATTCCCTAATACAATTCAATATAAACGCATTCTATAAATCCAGTTTAAACGATTTAACTTTATTTGACGCACCATCAAAAGTTGATGTCTTACTCACGCCACCATGAATATTGAATGTGGCTTTATTTGCTTTTAATGATTGATAAACTTCAGTGGATATTGGTATAGATTTTAAACTTTTTGTTTTCTCACCGGGTTGATATTCATCTGTTTTTTCTTTAGATTTTTTCATATATTGTTCATTATGATCATCCGGGATAAATGAGGCGTAATCAGAACGTTGATTTTTACCTCTATCTTTAATTGATGCTGAATTATCATAATACAATTTTTCATTTGTTGTATTTTCCGTTGTTACTTCATAGATGACAACATAACCATCTTGAGCGCCATTAAACAAAAGCACTTGACCTTCAGGCATGTTATTCACTTGAAAAATTTGTAGATGATTAATATTAACTTTCATACCACTGTCTTCAAATTGAAAATGTTTGTCATTTATATCGTGTACTAGCTTCACATCACCATTTGTAGATGTGCGAATTGTATTAGGAAAGGTCTTTTTTGAATCTTCACCTTGTTTACTTGAAGTTTCCTTTTCTTTGTCGTCTTTCGACTTAGTTGAATCGGAACTAGAATCTGACTCAGTATCGCTACCCGTTTCTTTTTTAAGTTCTTTTAGTTTAGATTCTTTGTCCTTAATACTATCTTTTAATTTTTCATTTTCTTTTTCTAATGATTTTTTATCTTTTTGATAATCTTTAGAGGTTTGTTCTAATGATTTAATTTCTTGTTCTAAATTTTTTTGTTCATCATCATTGCCACATGCAGCTAAAATGATAGATGTGCTCACCATCAGTAAAAGTGCTTTCTTCATAGGTGCCGCCTCCTATATATATTCTTAAACATTTTATCATACTAGCGGTAAGCTATCTATTAATAACCGCTTAGATGCTATTACCTAAAACGATCATTTCGTCATAATTTACTGATTCTCTTAGTTTTATTGCGAGTGGACGACTTATTTTTTCATCATCAATTAGTTCATTGATCATTTCACGTTGAATTCTTAAAGCATAGATTTCCATTTCAGTATAAATTGCTGAATGATTACCTTTGAAGTTATCAGGTGTTAATCTTTCTACTTTATTCAAGTAAGAATCACATACGATACTAATTTCAAATTCATTATCTTTATTAATTTCATCTGCAAGTCTTTTAACAACTTGATAGTGAACTTCTCTCGTAATAATTCTCATTTCTTTCAAGTTCGTCTCAATTGATAATGAACTTGTAGCATTAATAAATGTCTTAATTCTTCTTCTACGAACAAACAGTTTTATCATTAATTTGATTTTCGTATATAGTGAAGCATTTTTAAATGTTGATGATCTCTCCGTAATTTGTGTGTAATTATCAAATGTACTTTTAGAGATTTTATCATTTTTAATAAGTCTATCTAACGTATTGAATTCTGTATCGATTGCGATTCTTTGCAGTCTTTCTAATTCTTTAATATCTTCGCCTTTTTCGTCATTTTCTCTTAAAAAGGACAACTGCATATGATAACTACGCGTAATTTTACCGTGTATATAACTTGTTTCTTTACTATAAAAGTCTTGTAGTTTTTCTAATGCACGTTCAATTAATAATATTTTTGCTTCATTGAACGTCAATAAACTTTTATCTTTCGGTTTTGCTTTCGGTGTTATAAGCGGTAATGTGATTTGCGCTGTAATTAAACTAATTAAAATAACGCCTGTCGCAATAAAGAGTAAATTATCTCTATATATGAAATCTGTGTGCGCCGATAATTTATATGGAAGCATCAACGCGATTGCTAACGAAATTGTACCGTGAACACCACATACCGTCATAATTAATGCATATTTAAAACGATTCGGTTTATCTATTTGTGATTGTGGCGCGATTTCTTTACCACTATTCAACATTCTAGAAAATCTGCTTTCTGGTAAATAGAAATATTTGTATGAAATAAGTACCCATATATATCTAAATATATAAACTAATATGGCAACAAAGAATGTAATACCAATTACGTGAAGTACTTCTTGTTTAGGTTCTTTCAAAATGTTAATTAATACTTCTGGCATTAAGAAACCTAATAAAATAAATACAAATCCATTTAATAAATAACTCAATAAATCCCAAGTATGATTATATGTCACTTGTTCTTTTGTGGTTGCTTGGGCAATTCTATCCTTTTCAACACCATGAATTAAACCAGCAATAACAGCCGCAATAATACCTGACGCGTGGAACGTTTCTGCAACGATATAAACTAAGAATGGTGTAATAACCTGAATAAACGTAAGCATATTCCCGTTATTTATACCATTTTTAGTTAAGTATACGCGTAACTGAACGAGTCCATAACCAAGTATTAAGCCTACAATTGCGCCACCTAATGCGGTAATGAAAAATTGACCAACAGCTCCTGTTAATGAAAATGAACCGCCAACTAAAGCAGCTAATGCAATCTTAAATGATAAGATCCCTGCTGCATCGTTTAATAATGATTCACCTTCTAATATTGTCATAGAGCCTTTTGGTAATAGTTTACCTTTTGCAAAAGCTTGTACAGCTACTGCATCAGTAGGTGAAACAATTGCACCAATAGCAAAACAAGCTGCTAATGGTAACTCTGGCCAAATTAAATGTAATAAAAATCCAATCCCTAATACTGTAGAAAATACAAGTACCAACGCCATAGACATAACCGGTTTTAAATACCTGGCTAAATGGACACGTGACACTGAAATACCTTCTAAAAATAGTAATGGTGCGATGATACCTACCATAAACACTTCAGATTCAAAATCTAATTCAACGGGTATTGGAGATAAAAATATAACAAACCCGATGATGATTTGTACGAAACTCAAAGGTACTTTAGAGATATAATGATGAATAATTGAACTTAGGATAATTCCCATAATGAACCATAAGAACCCTTCAAATATGGCCATAGAATTCCTCTTTTCTTAATTATAATAACTTTTTACGCATGATGATTTTTTCGACTTCATAATCCATCGATTCATTAATGTGAATCATGTTAACATTACGAACATCAACGGTTGAAACAATGGTATGCGCACCCATCTTTACCGCCCAAGATTCAATTTCTTGTTTTAAATTTGTTGCAATCCCTTTATTTCTATAATTTTCAGAAACAAATAAATTATAAATTTTAGCCGTCTTACTCGAATCATCGTACTTAGCCCATATGAAACCAACACATTCTTCGTTGTTAAAAGCACCTACTAATGCACTTTTTTCATATTGAAGTGAGCGTTTAATCGCTTCAAATTCAAGTAAAACAGCAACATTCATACTTTGACTCTCCTCCTTAAAAGATAAAGCAGCCATCTGACTCACTTTATAAATTAAAGAATCATCATCAATAAATTTTAATTCAAACATAATTCACCTATCCTAGTTATTATCAATTAAAAGTTTAATAGCAAGAATAAAAATAATAATAAACATAATAAATTTCAATTGCTTTTCAGGTAATGAGACCGTTAATCGTCCTCCGATAAAACCACCGATACCCGATCCAATAGCTAAACTAATTGCATATGGCCAATTAACATAACCTTGGAAAATAAATATTATAGTAGATAAAGATAAATAAATTGTGATGACTAAAGTTTTCATGCACTGAACTTCGGCATAATTCAGTTTCGGTATAATCAAGTTTAAAGCAATAATAAACAAAAAACCTACAGCAGCTTGAACAACGCCACCATAAATACCTAAAGCAAGAAACACAATTGTGAGAAGTACTTTTCTGAACGTGGATAACTTTTCAGATTGTTGATGACTATCCTTCCATCTAGTGGGAATAATCATTACAATAAGAACAAGCAACATAATAATGCCTAACATACGGTTAAAAACAGCATCTGGAAGATTAATAGCAAAATGCACGCCAATAAAAGATCCAATAATTGCTGGTATGCTTAAAATAATGCTTAATTTAACATTTCGCATACCTTTTATGTAAAATACATATAGTCCAATTACATTTTGAACTAATATCGCAACTCTGTTTGAGGCATTTGCAACAGTCGTTGGTAATCCGAAAAAAATTAACATCGGTAAAACAATTAACGAACCACCAGCTGAAACGATATTAATCGTACCGGCAAATATACCAACTAAAAATATAATAAATAAAGTCATAATCTCCAAACCTGCACCACCTGTCACTATTAATAATATCGGAAAAGTAAGCATCTGTAAAAAGTATAAACCTCAAATTAATAATGTTTTATAACAAAATACTTGTTAAAATAAAAATAATGCTCACAGAAAGGATAACGCTGATGAAAAAATCAACACGCGACCTTATCATTGAAAACAATGTAAAAAGACTCAGACTCAACAGTCACGATAGAGAAGTCTATGAAAACTATATAACATATGTCCGTGCAAACCTAAGTATCAACGAACATGACTCAGAAAGAATGTTGTTAGAAATACTTAACCATTTATTAAAATCAGAAAAAGACGGCATGCACGCAATGGAATTTTTTGATCATGACCCAAAACAACACGCAGACAACCTAATTAATAATATGCCAAACAGAACATTTCAAAACATATTTAAATTTATAGGACTACACATCATCATACTACTAGGCGTATTCTCATTTATAAGAGGATTCACAGGATTCTTCACACAAATAGAACACACATACTTATACACATTTTTAATCACATTCGTCACGGGATTCACAATGATATTCTTCTTTATTTGGATGATATTTAAAGTCGTACAAATCAGAATTTATAGCGAATCCAGCTGGACCACGTTAATTACAAACATATTAATATCCGGATCATTCATACTGACAATATTGGCATTCTACTTACCAGGATATTACTTACAACTAGGACCAAAAATTTATACATCCAACTGGGCATATATCATACTGTCATTGATACTGACACCACTAGGACTGTACATAGACCATAAAAGAAAAATTAACCAACCCGAAACAAGATAGAAGTTGGTTGTGGCGGGGTTTGATGGAATTTGGTGAGATATGATGAGATATGATGAGATATGGACCAATAAATTTTTTTATCGGTCCATATTTTCCGTTTCTGATCAGATGAATTTATCGAATTGGTTGAAATCGCACGATATCTTGAATATGGTGCGATACTGGGCTAAACGCACGATATCCTGAAGATATGGTGCGATACTGGGCTAAACGCACGATATCTTGGAGATATGGTGCGATACTGGGCTAAACGCACGATATCTTGGAGATATGGTGCGATACTGAGCTAAACGCACGATATCTTGGAGATATGGTGCGATACTGGGTCAAACGCACGATATCTTGAAGATATGGTGCGATATCGCCAAAAATCTTCCGAGAACTTTGGCGTTTTAGATGGAATCGCCAAAAAACTCCTGAGAACTTTGGCGATTTTTTGGGGAGCCTTATTTTTCGGTCCGGTAATTTATTTTATCGGACTGTATTTCTCGTTTTCGGTCCGGTAATTTATTTTATCGGACTGTATTTCCGTTTTTCGGTCCGGTAATTTATTTTATCGGACCGTATTTCTGTTTTTCGGTCCGGTAATTTTTTTTATCGGACCGTATTTCCGTTTTTCGGTCCGGTAATTTATTTTATCGGACTGTATTTCTGTTTTTCGGTCCGGTAATTTTATTTATTCGATTACTTCAATTTGGAATGAAGTATTTAAATTTAAGCTCAAGTTGATTATTATAGGTAATAAGTATTATTTGAAGAAGGAGGTTTTATTATGTTTAAAGCACCACTTTTTGAAAATGATGTACCTGTATCTCCTAAAAAATAAAAAATTTAGGAGGATATAAATGAAAGCTATATATAAAATTCACAGTAAGAATATAATTGTTGCTACAATCGGAGCTTTTTTTAATGCTTTTGGAGTTAATTGTTTTATAGTTAGTTCTAAGTTAGGAGAAGGTGGAACGATAGGTTTGTCATTGCTTTTGAAATATACAGCAGATTTATCTCCTGCAATGACTTCTTTGATTATTAACATGATCGTTATAGCTATAGGTTGGAAGTATTTAAATAGAAAAACAGCTATTTATACTTTAATTACTGTTGTTGTGACATCCTTATTCTTAGATTTAACAGAACCTTTAACTTTAGGATTAGATGACCCTATGGTTAATGCAATATTTGCCGGTGTTTTCATTGGTTTGGGAGCAGGTATGATTATTGCATCAGGAAGTACTTTAGGTGGACCATCAGTTATAGCTAAAATAATGAATAAATATTTAAATATAAGAACAGCTCAAGCTATTTTTATATTGGATAGCCTTATTGTTTTATCATTTTTGATTGTTCTTCCTGTCATTAAAATTTTGTTTACTATAATTATGCTTTTTGTTACAGAAAGAGTCACAGCATTTATAGTTGAGGGGCTTAATCCTAAAAAAGCAGTTACGATTATTTCTGAAAAGAATAGTTCAATTAGTAATCAAATAAATGAATTAACTGGCAGAGGCGCTACTTTATTTAATGCAACTGGTAGTTATGAGCAGAAAAACATAAAAGTATTGTATGTTGTTATATCTCAGTCTCAAGTGACTAAAGTGAAAAAGATTGTTTTATCTGAAGATGAAAATGCTTTTTTAGTAGTTCATGATGTAAGGGATGTATTAGGTCGAGGATTTATGAATTTATCATAGTTTTATTTTAAAGAGTGTCGAAAAATCGATGCTCTTTTTTCGTTTTAAAACGAGTTATTTTATAACTGCTCTATATGTTTATCAATTATAAGTATGTGGTTTTGTAATAGAATTGCATTTTTTGCTATCAAGAACAGTAAAAATAAAAAGTAGAACACGCACTTATGACGAGAAAATTTATTGACGTTGAGAAGAACCCTTAACTCAACTTGCAGACGAATGTCGGCATAGCGTGAGCTATTAGGCCGACCATTCGACAAGTTTTGGGATTGTTAAGGGTTCCGAGGCTCAACGTCAATAAAGTAATTGGAATAAAGCAATATTTTTTAATTTAGTTTATTTACTATAATTTTTCCTTGTATTTCGTTATTTTTTAGTTTTTTTAAATAGTCAGGAACTTCTTCTAATTCAATTAATTTTTTATTGGGAGTGTTTATTTTATTTTGACTAACAAGATTTATTAAATTATTTGCTATATCATTTAGCATTTTATTTACATTTTCATCTTGTTGTTCAAATAATTTACCGAAAGCTATTTCGTGTATAGTTACGGATTTATCATAAAAGTTAAGGTCATTAAAACTAGGAAAACCAGAAACAAAAGCTATTTCTCCGTTAAAACCTAAGGAAGTTAGATCTTTAGTTGCTTGTTCTGAGTTAACTGAACTTATGATGTAATCTAAGCCTTTTTTATTTGTTATATTTTCTATTTCGTCTTCAATATTTTGATTTTTATAATCTATGATATATTTTAATCCTTGTTCTTCTAACATTTTTTTGTTTTTAGAACTGGCTGTAGTAATAATATTTAGTTTCATGATTTGTGCTAATTGAATTGCGAATTGACCTAAATTTCCGCTACCGCCATGTATTAATATATTTTTTCCTTTTTCTATTTTTAACCTGTTTTTAAGAATATAATAAGCAGTAAAACCGGCTCCTGGTAAGGTAACAGCATCTTCGTAAGAAACATTATCTGGAATTTTATAAGTTAAACTTTCTGGATTTTTAGAGTATTCTGCGAAGCCACCATTAGGGTTTTCCATTTGTCTTAAATAAAATACTCTATCTCCTATTTTGAAATTTTTAACATTCTCTCCTATATCGATTACTTCGCCTGCTATATCTAGACCAAGAATTAAGTTACGATAATTTTCATCTAAATATTCGATTGTTTGATAGTCGGAAGGATTTAAAGAGGTTGCATGAACTTTTATTAGTAGTTCGTCATTTTTTATTTCGGGGGTGGAAACTTCCATTTTTTTTAAGTTATTTATGCTTCCACCTTTTTTTAAAACTAATGCTTTCATTTTGAGACCTCATTTCTGATATATATAAATGAGTTTAGCAATATATGCATGTGAAGACAAAAAAAGAGTTTCTTCTTGTCTTGATACTATATAGAAATAACGTTTTTTTAGTGGGTGGGATTCCCGTTTTCGGGCCACTAATTTATTTTTGTGGGCCGTATTTCTGTTTTTCGGGCCACTAATTTATTTTTGTGGACCGTATTCCACTACTATCAACTATGATAATTATATATAAAAAGCACCGATATACAGTATTATAAAAATAACGACTGTCTCTAAATTTATTATTAGTGTATTAGGTTTAAACCCCTTTTTACCTTTTGTAATGTAGTTTGAAAATATATTTGCGTAGTAAACAAATGTGAACCCCCAAACCATAACAACTAACCCTAATATTATATCTTGATTTTGAATTAGTATGAATCCTAATATCAGCAACCAAACTGATTTCAATATATTGCTTATAATTTCTATTGGGTCAGAAATTATATTAAAAATCTTATCCATGAAATGATTACTAAATAAATTAGTGTTTGATACTAAATTACAAATACCCTGTAGAAACATAGATAAGCTCATTAAAGTAGTAAATAACAGACCTAGTATGAACATTAAGCTATTGAATTCACTATGTAATTTTTCAAAATAAATAACTGGTACTTGTATAAAGCAAATAAATATAAAAGCAAATAGAAAATGAATCAAAGCAAAATATTCATGTTTCATGAAATATCTAGCGAAAACAAATAATAACAGATATGCCAATATACCTATTAAAATCATTTGCAAATTTAATCAACCCCCTAGTATCTCTCATTAACAATCGCGTATAAGTAATGGTCTTTCCATTCTCCGTTTATTCGGACATTGCTTCTGTTCAATCCTTCTCTAATCATACCTGCTTTTTCTAACACTCTAAGTGATCCGATGTTTGTAGGTTGGGCGCCGGCTTCTACGCGATGGAATCCGAGATCGTTAAATGCAATTTCTATCATTTTTTTGGCTGCTATTGTTGTATATCCTTTGCCACTATGTGCATCGTCTAAAGCATAACCCATCATACAGCTTTGGATATTATGTCTAACTACAGCGAATAAATCGATTGTTCCTATTATATTATTTGTTTCCTCTTCGACAATGACATAATGATATCCTTCGTCGTTTTTCATTTCTTGTAATTGTTTATTGATATTTTTTCTATAGTTATAAACTTTATAGTCTGAGTCTTTTCTATCTGCTGCTGAGTATGTTTCGAAAAGTTCTCTATTTCTAATGTCCATATCTAATATTTGTTCAGCATCTTCTATTTTAACTGGTCTTATTTTAATCATAACGGACCTCCGTTTTTATATGTATATTCCCAGTATACACGTCTTGAAATGATTTCTAAATTATATTACTGCTAATCTCCCCCTCCTCTCTTACCTTTTTACTCGGAATTGATTGAATTTTTATAATTATCTGACTATAATGATGGTAATAACTTTAAGGAGGTTGTAAATTATGACTCAAGAAAATTGGAATAAAGAAACGTTAGCTATACATGGTGGTCAAGTTCCTGATCCTGTTACAGGTTCTACCGCTGTTCCTATTCATCAAACGACGTCCTACACTTTTAAATCAACGGAACACGCTCAAAATTTATTTTCACTAGCTGAGGAAGGTAATATATATACGCGTATTATGAATCCTACTAATGATGTTTTTGAAAAGCGTATAGCGTTGTTAGAAGGTGGTTTAGCTGCTTTAAGTGTCGGAAGTGGTCAAGCTGCGATTACTTTAAGTATTTTAAATATTGCTGAAAGTGGCTCTGAAATTGTAGCATCCACTAATTTATACGGTGGTACATATAATTTATTCGCAGTGACTTTGAAAAAATTCGGTATTAAAGTTAATTTCGTCAATCCGGATAATCCTGAAAACTTTAAAAATGCAATCAACGATAATACTAAATTGATTTTTGCTGAGACTATCGGAAATCCGCGCATTGATGTGTTAGATATTGAAGCTGTTGCTGACATTGCGCATCAAAATGGCATTCCACTTATTGTTGATAATACTTTTGCAACACCACACCTATTACAACCTATTAAATTTGGTGCTGACATCGTTGTTCATTCAGCAACAAAATTTATTGGCGGACATGGTACATCAATTGGCGGTGTAATTGTTGATAGTGGTAAATTCAATTGGGACAATGGAAAATTCCCTGGCTTAGTTGAACCAGATCCAAGTTATCATGGCGTTTCATATGTGAAAGACGTTGGAGAAGCTGCCTACATTACAAAAGCACGTGTACAATTATTAAGAGACCTTGGACCTGCATTATCACCATATAATGCACAACAATTTTTAATCGGTTTAGAAACGTTACATTTACGAATTGAACGTCACTCTGAAAATGCACAAAAAGTAGCAGAATTTTTAGAATCACATGATAAAGTAAGTTGGGTTAATTATCCTGGATTAAAATCAAATCCATATCATGAGCTTGCACAAAAATATTTACCAAATGGACAAAGTGCTATCCTTACATTCGACGTTAAAGGTGATACTGAAGCCATTCCAAACTTTGTAGAATCACTATCACTCTTCTCTCACTTAGCAAATGTCGGGGATTCAAAATCACTTGTTATACATCCAGCAAGCACAACACATCAACAATTGTCTGACGAAGAACAAGTAGCTTCTGGTGTTACAAAAGATTTAGTTCGATTATCAATCGGTACAGAATCAAGTGAAGATATTATAAAAGACTTAGAACAAGCATTAAATAAAATATAATAAAAATCCTTTCGGTAACGACATCATAGTCGTAGTCGAAAGGATTTTATTTTTACTCTCAAACAAAAAATATGATTAATCTTTTCTTTTCTGATAGGATTTAAATATCAAAAGAAGCAGAAGGAGTATTATTTCAATGAAACAATCAGTGTATGATTTAACACAACAACATCGTTCAATACGACAATTTAAAGATGAACCGTTATCCGATGAAACGGTAAAAAAATTAGTAGAAGCTGGACAAATGGCTTCAACATCAAGCTATGTACAAGCATATTCCATCATTGGTGTTCGTGACCCAGAAATCAAAAAAGCATTAAAAGAAGTTTCAGGTCAACAACACGTAACAGATAATGGTTATTTATTCGTCTTTGTTATGGATTATTATCGTCACAGCTTAATTAATGAAGAAGTACAAGGCAACATGGAAACAAGTTTTGAATCAGCAGAAGGCCTTTTAGTAGGTACAATAGACGTCGCTTTAGCTGCAGAAAATGTCGCATTAACAGCTGAAGATATGGGTTACGGCATCGTCTTCTTAGGTTCATTAAGAAATGACGTAGCACGTGTAAGTGAAATTTTAGACTTACCTGAGCATGTCTTCCCACTATTCGGAATGGCAGTCGGAGTCCCAAGCGATGCAGACCAAGGATCACCAAAACAACGCTTACCATTTGAACATGTCTTTCATGAAAATAAATACAACGCAGATAAAGAACAACAATTAAATCAAATTAACCAATATGATAAAGAAATCAAAGCATACTATGAAAAACGAACTAACGGCGCACGTTCAGAATCATGGTCACAACAAATCGCAAATATGATGGGTCAAAAATCAAGACCAGACATATTACAAAGATTGAACGAAAAAGGTTATATTAAGAAATAAATTATTACAAAAACCTCCTGAGACGCTTGTCTCAGGAGGTTTTCTTTTATTTAGCGATTCTAACTAGCTTGTTTTCAGATTCTTGCTAGTTAGAATTTCTAAGTAGCTTGTTTGGTCAACTCTTGCTAGTTAGAGCTAAAAACTATCGAAATTAGTGTGATATTACAATTTTTAACTAGTAAAATTGCGCTAACTAGCTTGTTTTCAAACTCTTGCTAGTTACAGATTCTAACTAGCTTGTTTTTTATTTCTTGCTAGTTAGAGCTAAAAAAAAACATGATTCTAGTGTTTATTTACACTATTTTATAACCAAATCAGCGCTAACTAGCTTGTTTTCAGATTCTTGCTAGTTAGAATTTCTAAGTAGCTTGTTTGGTCAACTCTTGCTAGTTAGCCTGCAAAAACCAATTAAAAACGAAGACGACTAAGCGTTTAGTACGAGTCGAAGACTACAGGCTGAGACTGTACCCTAGGCAAGCGAGTTTTTAATTGGTTAAGTTTATCAATAAGTCAAAAACCTCCTGAGACGCTTGTCTCAGGAGGTTTTCTTCACTTTATACCGCTTCTTCTATTTTACCATCGCTTAATTTAATGACTTTGTCTGCATATTCGAAAATTCTTTCATCATGTGTAATCATAATACCAATTGAATTATTTTCTTTAACATTATTTCTAATCATTTTCGCTACTTCGATTGCGCGTTTAGAGTCTAAACTTGCTGTCGGTTCGTCTGCTAAAATAAGTTTTGGTTGGTTCATCCATGCTCTCATAATTGCAACACGTTGTTTTTCCCCGCCTGATAAAGAATTTGGATATGATTTCAATCTATGTGATAAACCGATTTCTGTTAATAATTTTTCTGCTCTTTCTTTAGCTTCTTTTTTATTCATTCCAGCCATTTTACCAACATAAGTAAGTTGATCTGTAACATTTAAATAAGGAATTAAATGTGATGATTGGAAGATAAAACCGATTTGATTAAGTCTCATATCTGTTAATTTTTTATCTGGTAAGTCGACATAGTTCACGTCGTCTAAAGTGATATCTCCTGAACTTTTTCCTAGAAGTCCGCCTATAATGGATAATAATGTAGATTTCCCTGAACCTGATGCACCATTTAAAACGATAAGTTCGCCTTTTTCAGCTGTAAATGTAATATCATTTAACACTTGTGTTTTTGCTTCTTTTTCTCCGAATGATTTTGTAACATGTTCAACAACTAATCCCATATTATTCTCCTCCTATAGCTTCTAGTGGTTCGATTTTCATAACTTTAATAAGTGATAATACTGCGCCGACTAATGACACGACTATGAATACTGCTACCATTAACAACATCAAGTTTATATTTAAGTAGAATGGCATTGCGACTGGCATTAATCCATTTAAGATGAAGATTATACCTATTGCGATTGCTACACCGATTAATGTGATGATTAAAATTTGAATCATTAATGATGATACAAGTGATTTATTTTTCGTACCGATTGCTTTTAAAATACCGAATTGGCTCGTTTTTTGAATTGTCATAACGTAGAAGAATGCTGTTATCACGATTGCTGAGATGACGAATAAGAATACGATCATCAGATTTAAAGGTTGTTGTTCTGCGTTATAACTTGGAATTGCAGCTAACATATCTTTTTGTGATACGACTTTCACATTATCTAAATTATTGAGTTCATCCTTTTGACTACTACTTAAACTATCATATGCAATAACTGAGATATGATTTCCTTTTAAGTCTTTCATAGCATCTTCGTTTACGTATGCCATTGAAGTATGTGAGAACATTAAGTTATCTGAAAAACCAACAACTTTGAATGATTTGTCCTCATCTGATAATTTAATTTGATCCCCAACACTGAAGCCTTCAGATTTTAATTTTTCATTTAATAAAACTTCATTATCTTTTTTAGGTAATTCCCCTTCAGAAGGGCTAGGTTTAATATTGTTTGTAAGTTGCGTAAACATTAAATCCTCTTTACCACTATCTGTTTTAACTTTTTGCATTGCTGTTTTGATTGTATCGCCTTTAGTAACATTTTGAACTGCTTTCTCTTGCTTATCTGATATAGTCGATTGACTTAGATTATTGTCCGCGTCACCTGCAATGACGTATTCACTTTTGTTCCATTGTTCAATCCCTGAAACATTCTCTTTCGCTAACCCTTGTGCTAAAGCTGAAATAAATAAAACTAAAAATGCTAGTAAAAATAAAATCAACGTTACAAGTAAATATTTGAACTTGTAATAAGTAAGTTCTTTAAGTGCTAATTTCATGTTCATCCGTCCTTCTCTCTTAATGTATATACACATAATAACGAGACAATGTGAACTGAATATGAACAAATGAAAAAAGTTTTAAAAAAATAAAAAAAGATTGATTAATAACAATCCCCATCATCTCAGCCAATATATTAGTGAAGCTTCGTTTGTCTTGATACAATTAATTTAATTCAAAATAACGAGGAGGTTAACGATATGATTAAATCTGTATGGCAAGGTAAAAAGACTTTTAAAGCACAGTCTAAATTTGGACACGATATCGTTTCAGATGCACCGACAGAATCTGGTGGCGATGATAATGGCCCATCACCTGTTGAGTTAATGTTAAGTGGTTTAGCAGGATGTACGGGGATAGATGTCACGAACATTATGAAAGAGCGATTAGCAAAAGTTACTAAATTAGAGATTACAGTAGACGACGAAAGAGACGATAATACCTCTCGCTCAGTTAAACATGCGACATTAATTTTTGATGTCGAAGGAGAAGTAGACTTAAAAAAATTAAAACGCGCTATCAATATGAGTGTCGATAAATACTGTACTGTCGCACATTCTTTAAAAGCTACAATTGAACCAAAACTTATTTATAACGGTGAAGAAGAAGAAATTTAGGGACACGAGTTTATAGATTTCTAAAAATTAATTCATAAGTTAGGTATATAGCGTCCGAACATCTATACCACCAACAGAAAAAACAGAGACAATGCTCGCCCCCCGAGAGTTGTCTCTGTTTTTTTCATCTCTATTTATTCCCCTATATACGGTGCGCGCCATATATAGAATGTGGCGTATGAGCTCCACTTTTCCCAACTTTCATTTAGTTCCATCATATGTGCTTGTGTTGGTTTATTGTCTAGCTTTAACAATGTCTTCAAAGCATTTTGTAGTCCGACATCTCCTATTGGATAGGCATTTTTTATACCTAGTGATCTCATCATGACATAATGTGCTGTCCATGGCCCTATGCCTCTCATATTCACTAACGTCTTTTCTACTTCTTTCTCATCATCCATCTTTAATAACTGTTCTTTCGTTAACATTTGCGCGTGAATACTTTTAGCAATGCCTATTAAATATTCTGCTTTTCTTCTTGAAAATTTTAAAGCCGTTAAATCTTCTACGTTTAATTGAGCCACTTTTTCTGCGGAAGGGTGTATATAATATGAAGATGCTTGGTATTCGATTTTTTCTCCATATTTTTCAACAAAATTTCTTTTTAGTTGGTATGCGAATGTTAAGTTAATTTGTTGTCCGATTATGCCCCAGGAAATAGCTTCGAAAAAGTCTGGAATTCTAATAAGTCTTAATCCATACAATCCTTCTATTAAAGGAGCCAAAATTTGATTATTTTTACCGAGTTCATAAAATGAAGTTAAATCAGTCGCTAAATCAAACCACTCTTCTACAAAAGTGATTAATCGTTCAATATTTGAAGGTGAAAGGACTACATCGTTTAAAATCTCAACAATCAAATGATGATATTCATAAGAAACACGAATTAATATTTTATTTCCATCTATATAAAGTGCTCTATAAATTTCTTGATCAACTACATAAAACAAGACTTCATTTTCATCTCTTTTAAAATATGCTAAACATTGGTTATAGTCAAAAATTTTCGGACATTCAATTTTTATTGTTTCCATAGCATAACCCCTCCCTACTCACCACATATTATGAATGATGTGCGATTAAGAAACAAATGAAAAATTTTTATAAATAAATACAATATGTAGTTATATTCCATGTTATAATTGAAAGTAATTATCAATTAGGAGAGAAAAAATATGTTAAAAAAATTATGTATATTTCTTGCAACTTTATTACTTGTTTTAGCAGGTTGTAATAACAAAGATGAAGGCGCATCAAGTGACACGCACAAATACAAAACAGATGAAGGAAAGACAGTTAATATACCAAACCAACCTAAACGCGTTGTCGTACTTACTTCAGACCAAGGGAATTTTCAAAAACTAGGCGTTAATCCAGTAGGTGTAGACGCTGACTTCCCTAAATCTAAATATGTAGACGACAAAGATGCTAAACGTGTTGGTTCTGAAGATGTTGAAGCAGTGACTAAATTAAAACCTGATTTAATCATTACTTACAATGCTAATCCTCAAATCAAAAAATACGAAAAAATTGCACCAACAATACCTTTTGATCATAGTAAACGTAATTTTAAAGACGTTCATTTAGAAATTGGTAAACTTTTAGGAAAAGATGACAAAGCAAAAGCACAAGTTAAAGACTTAGAAGAAACGCTGACTAAAGAAGGAAAATCTGTTAAAGATAAACTTGGAAAAGACAGCACAGTCTCAATTATGGAAGTTGGCCCTAAAGAATTAACACTAATCGGCGACAACTTCGGACGTGGTTCAGAAGTGATTTATCAAGGATTCGGATTTAAACATCCAGACGCAGCTAAAAAAGACATTCCTAAAGAAGGTTGGTTAACAACATCATTTGAAAACTTCAACAAATACTCAGGCGATTACTTATTAGTCCCTACTGACGATGGCAAAAAACCAAAATCATCATTATTAGAAGGCAGTGTTTGGAAAAATAGTAAAGCTGTAAAAGATGATCATGTATACTACTATCCAAAAAATCTATTTATGTACTCAGACCCTATCTCAATCGAAAAACAAGCAACGTACTTAAAAGATATGTTAACAAAATAAAGATAAGCAAAACAAAACACGATTAAGCCCATAGCTTAATCGTGTTTTTAGACTGTCGACAAAGTCACTTAAAGTGAACTTGTTGGCAGTTTTTTGCTCTAACGGGATTGTTTTAGATTTCTTTCACGTTAGAAATTCTAAGGGGATTGTTTTCTCAGTCTTTCACGTTAGAGCTGAAAAAGACCTGTTTTAGATGTGATATTACACTTTTATATAGCCAAAATAGCTCTAACGGGATTGTTTCAGATTTCTTTCACGTTAGAATTTCTAAGGGGATTGTTTCCTCAGTCTTTCCCCTTAGAACATAAAACACGATTAAGCCCATAGCTTAATCGTGTTTTGTTTGCATTCCATATTTTTTACGCATACACTGTATATAAAAAAGGAGCACCTTTTATGAATAAATCTACTGATTTAAGAGTCATAAAAACTAAAAAAGCTTTAAGCGAATCTTTATTAGACTTATTAGCCAATAAAGCTTTTTCTGTAGTAACTGTAAATGAAATTTGTGAACATTCACTTGTACATCGTACGACTTTTTATAAACATTATATGGATAAATTTGATTTATTACAGTATGCACTTCAAGAAAATACTAAAGAATTTTTTAATATAGACATTCACGAACGATTAGAAAAACCATTTCAATCTATGGAAAAATCTTTTATAACCAAGTTATCAGATGTATTCGATAAACAAACAGAAACAAATGATTCTAACTTTGGCGATGTCGTTATTAATCACTTTATAACATTGTTCAGTAAAGACTTCGAGAATAACATTAATAAAGTCACTGTTCGCGACAAATTTCCACAATCATTATTAACTTATATTTATGGCGCCAACTTAGCAGCAATTGTACAATGGGCAAAAAGCGAAATGAAAGATATTAATTTTTCAGATTTAGATGAAATTTTTAATCAAATAAATATTATTGGTATTGAGGATAATAAAAAATAATAAAAAAAACCACAACCCACCTTTCTCAAAGTGGGTTGTGGCTTTTTTTATTTTTGTACTAAGTTATTTACATAGCACAACTAACTTACAATAAATGTCAAATTTGTTCGTTTTTATGATAAAATATATACAAAAATTTATACATGAGGAGGCAAATATGAAAGAGTACTTACTATTATTAGGCGCTGAACAATTTTTAAGAGAAAGATCATATTCAGGAGGTAAATCAGTCGGAAATTTCCAAGTATGGACATCCATTAAAAATGCCCAATACAATTATAATTCGTATTTTGACTTTTGTTTAAATGCCGATCCTTTAAACTATGATGAGTTAAAAGAACAAATAGCGTTTTATAAATTGCAAGGTTATGTACCTAAGTCGATTATTCCATTAAACGATTGGACTTTAAAAGTGGCTAATAAACTTAATAAGGACTATGGTTTACCTCATCTAGAAGAAAATGTAGTGGAAGCTTGTAGAAATAAAAAAGAAATGAAAAGATTATTTGAAATTTATGGCGTGGCAACTCCGAAATCGAAAAACTTTTATAATGAACATCAGTTAAGGGAACTATTAAATGACTTTTCATTTCCAGTCATCATTAAACCAGTGGATTTTGGTGGTAGTGGCGGTGTCTACTTGGCAAATAACTTAGAAGAAAGCCTTGAATCATATAAAAAATCTAAAAGAATAATGGAAGAATACGCTAATACATTTAAAGTGTCTAAAAATGAGTTTTTACTTGAAGAATTTATTGCAAGTGATGATGAAGTCTCTGTCGAAGTACTGTGTGGAAAAGAATTTTATAAAGTCATAACTGTTACTGAAAAATATCTTTCACCTAAACCTTGGTTTACAGAAATGGGTCATGTTGTACCTAGTCACAGATACAAAGATACCAATATTACCAGTCTTGCAATAGATGCTTGTAAATCTTTAGGAATTAATCGTGGCGTTGCCCACGTAGAAATTAAAGTTAAGGGCAAGGACTTGTATGTTATAGAAGCTGCAGCAAGACCTGGTGGAGATGCAATTATGGACTTAATTGAATCTTCATACGGAATAAATCCCTATAAATTACATATTTCAATGTATATTGATAATGAACAAGATGATAATTATCATTTTAAGCCGAGTAAAACTTCGGCCATATCCTTTTTGAAAGCACCTATTGGAGAAATTAAAAAAATCAATTCGCCGAATATATCGATGGACCGCGACATAGTTAGAGTACATATCTTTAAAAAAGTTGGTGACATAGCTGGAAATCCTGAAAATTGGAGCGATAGAGAAGGTTTAGTTCAATTTAGTTTTCCAGGTTTACCAAATAACAAAGGATATAAACATATAGAAAAAAGCGATAAATTAGCTAAAGAAATTTTTGATTATAAGGTAGATATAGATGAATAGATATTTAATGATTACAGCACTTTATCGCTTCATTTGTGGTGGCTTAATTTTGCTTATTAATTGGGAATTAGCCGATCCAAAGTCAGCAAATGATTTAGCTATTTCGACTGTTCTTTCATTTATACCAGCAATCTTTACACCATTTTTAATTAGTACAATATTTAAAAATATGTCTGGTAGCAAACTCACTAAATATTCATTTTTTATGATATTTATTTTAGTGTTAATAATATCCATGATATACATAGATTCTAAATTATTAATTCTGTGTAACTTTATTTTATGGACTATCTTTTTGTTACTTGAGACGAGTTTTGAATTTTGGTTTTCTGAGTTAGTATATAAACGCGATGAATCTTTTGTAAATAAATATAGTTCGTTATCAATGACAACTAATCAAGTAGCTTTAATGATAGGACCTTTATTTATAACTTTCCTAATTAAATATATTGATTTGAAAGTTGTTTTTATTACATATAGCATAATATATCTACTTCTTTTCTTTGGCACAAAGAGCTTAAAGACGTTAAATAACAATTTAGAATCATCTAATACGAAAACAGAATCAATAAAAATATCTCACTATATCATGAGCATGCTTATGTGGCCAATACTTGGAACAATCAATTTCATGCTTCCTATATATACTTCATATAAAAAAGGCGAAATGTATGAAGTGGCACTTCTAGATAGCATGTTAGGTATCGGAATGGCATTGATAGGAATACTTCTAAGTAAGTATTTATCACAAAAATGGGCGATAGCATTTCTTCTTATAAGTATAATTCTTCCGATTACATGGTATACATTTGAACATAATCTCATAATAAGACTGATCTTAATGTTATTATTTGGAGTTGCTTTTGGTGGATCCAGAATTATATTTAGAAAAATTGTTGTAATGCAATATTCTAGTGGAACAGTGAAAAAAGTCTATTCACTTGGAAACGCACTTGGATTACCTATACTAGCATTGAGTATTTACGTGAGTATACTGGACATTTCGTTTGTTTGGATACCATCATTTCTTTTATTGATTATTTTGTTAGTACTACTTAATGCACAATATAAGGAGCAGAATTCCGAATAATGCTCGTTAGAATCCTGTAAGGAGCAGAATTCCGAATAATGCTCGTTAGAACGCTGTAAGGAGCAGAATTCCGAATAATGCTCGTTAGAATCCTGTAAGGAGCAGAATTCCGAATAATGCTCGTTAGAACGCTGTAAGGAGCAGAATTCCGAATAATGCTCGTTAGAACCCGCTAAGGAGCAGAATTCTGAATAATGCTCGTTAGAATCCTGTAAGGAGCAGAATCCTGAATAATGCTCGTTAGAATGCTGTAAGGAGCAGAATTCCGAATAATGCTCGTTAGAACTCTGTAAGGAGCAGAATTCCGAATAATGCTCGTTAGAATGCTGTAAGGAGCAGAATTCCGAATAATGCTCGTTAGAATTTATCTACAAACTAAAAAAAGCTAGGACATTAATGTCCCAGCCGTAATTTTTTTGGTTAAATGGATGAATACGCAGTAGGTGTCTGACTTCTAAATGCGCTTGAATCAAGCTTTTTAGAAGTCTAGTCACCCTTGCGGGGGTGAGACAACGAAATCTAATTTAACATTTTAGATTTCTGTCTCACTCCCTTTTTTATTCTTGTACTAAGTTATTTACATATTCTTTAAATTCTTCTTTGTCGCCTTCTTCGATATCGATCATAGCCACTTTACCTTGTGGGAATTCGATAAATAGAACGCCTTGTTCTTCAATCGTAACAGCTTTAATATCTTGATAGCTGAATACTCTTTTATATGGTTCACCGTTCATATCAACGCTCATAATAACACGTTCATTTGTTGTAATATATGCACCTTTGAATTGTGTTTGTTCGCCTACTTTATAAATGATTGTACCGAGTACGCTTGGTCCAATTTTTTCAGTAGGATATAATTCATTTTCATCAATTTCATTTAATTTCATGATTTAAACCTCCATTCGCTACTCTCTCTATTGTACGAAATTATTCGTTTCTGAAACAAACATTTTGATTATTATTGGTTTAAGCTAATGTAACTTGATCTAATTTTTTTACCGTCTTCATCGAAAGATTCTACATAGCCGTCTTCACTTACTTTATATGATCCTAGTAGTTTGCCGGATTTATTCGTATATGAGAATCCAAATGTATCGCCTTTTTTCTCTGGTTCTTTCCAAGTGATTTTATCAGTATCTAGTTTATTAATACCTTCAAAAGCTTCCACTGCGTCAAAGACATTTTCTCTCGTAATTACAGTGTTTTGTTCGTCGCTTGAATTTACGAATTTAAAGTCATCTGGGAACTGCATAATATATTGAATTTCATCATCATCGTCATTACCGCTCGTATAAACGGCTATTTGGTATCCGTTATGATTTGTTTTGTTGTATATCACGAATGAATGGCCTTGGCTCGTTCTTAAGTCTTGCGTCGGTTCTCCGTGAAAATCAACAAATTCTCTATATGTAACGTCATTTTTTGGTACGATACTAAATTGCTCTATCGGATTATCGTTTCCTAAATAGTACATTACCATAAAGTTGCCGTACACATGCCCTTCTCTACCTAAAAAGTTCCTTACTTCATCTTCATTACCAAAATGTTCTTCGACGGATTTTTTATTCATTGATTTCATTAACCCGCCATATCCGTTTACGTGATTCGCATTCATGTAATTATCTGAGAAATCTTGACTCAAAATATCAATTTCTGGTCCTGATGCATTATTATTTTTATCTTTCTTGTTGTCTTCTTTTTCACTCGTTTTACTTGATTTACTATCACTCGGTGGATCTCCAATTGAGATGCTACATCCAGCTAAAAGTAAACCCGTCATGACTAAGAACAAAAATTTATATCTCATTATTCTTATACCTCTTATCTGATGAATTTTTATTACTAATAAAACAATAAAATATTTAAAACACTATTCCCTATTACTATATATTATTCAGAAAAATTTGAAAACAGTTGTTCACTTTTATATAATGAACATTAACTAACCGAAAGGAGTACTTTTACAATGAATGAACGAATCTATGGCAACACACCTTGTTTCTTAGGTGCAGAAAATTTATCAAAAACAAATCAATATTCTACAGATGTTCTTGTGTACGGTGTCCCTTTCGAAGGTCCATGTACATGGGGAGACTACACTGGGTGTGAACTTGGACCTAAACAAATCAGATTATCATCAGCTAGATATAGTGGCTATCTTCCGGAATTAGACCACATCGATGTGTTTGAACATTTAACTTTAGGCGATGTTGGCGATGTATCAACTGTACCACATAATGTTGATGAAACAGTCCATAATATTGAAAAATTCGCCGAAGAATTATGGAATTCAGAAAAATTTTTAGTAGGCTTAGGTGGCGATCACGGCATCACTTATCCTATTTTAAAAGGTTTAACAAATACAGGGAAACGTGTAGGTATCATTCACTTAGACGCACATTATGATAATATGCCTAATTATGAAAATGAACAATTCGCACGTAACACGCCTTTTATGAGATTGTATGAAACTGAAGGCATCCGTAATGAAAGTTTAATTCATACAGGTATTCACGGTCCTAGAAACCAACCTGAAACGGGTCGATACGCTAAAGAAAACGGCGCTGTTACCATTACAATCAACGAAATTAGAGAAGCAACTGATTTAAGAGCTTTTGCAAAAGACATTTATGCTCAAGCGAGTAAAGATGTAGATGTTGTATATTTAACAATTTGTAGTGATGTATTAGACTTTGCATTTAATCCAGGTGGTCCAGTAGACGGTAACGGATTAACAAGTTATGAACTACTTACAATGATTTACGAATTCGGAAAGCTTGGTCTTGTCGGTATGGACTTTGTAGAAGTATATCCAATGCAAGACGCTAATCAAAATTCATCTCACTTTGTATCAACAGCTGTGCTCTACGTATTAGCAGGACATATTAAACACTTAAACAAAGTTTAGAGCCTGAAAATATAAAGGGGATTGGTTAAGATGGAAGAACAGAAAAAAAGATCAAAGTTTAGTATATTCGGACCCGGCATGATTATCACCGCTTCATTCGTCGGACCCGGTACTGTAACAACGATGACTCAAGGTGGCGCAGGATATGGTTATAGTTTACTTTGGGCAGTCATCTTCTCTATTATCGCGACGATTGCTTTACAAGAAATGGTTGCTAGATTGGCACTCGTTACAAATGAAGGTTTAGGTGAAGCAATACGAGATATATTTAATCACCATTTACTAAAAATTTTAACAGTCTGGTTCAGTATGATTGCCGTTGCTGTCGGTTGTGCGGCCTACATATCCGGTGATTTACTAGGTACATCTTTAGGTGCAGCATATTTAATTGGCGTACCAGAACACCTTATTGCGCCAATAATCGGTGTCATCATTTTAATCATTGGCTTAATCGGTAGTTATGGTTTAATAGAAAAAGTCATGACTGTACTTGTACTTATCATGGGTGTCATCTTTATTACAACAGTCATTGTCATTCAACCAGATTTTGGTGCTGTTTTAAAAGGTGCATTCGTACCAAGTATTCCAAACGGCTCTCTACTCACAATCATCGCTTTAATTGGGACAACAGTTGTTCCATATAACTTTTTCATACATGCAAGTTCTATACACGAACGCTTTAATGGCATTCAAGATTTAAAAGTCGTCCGTCTTGATACAATCGTCGCAATTACGCTAGGTGGTATCATTTCAGGTGCTATTCTTATCACAGCCGGCACACTTATTGAAGGACATAAAGTATCAAGTCTTGTAGAACTATCAGAACCACTTAAACCCATACTCGGAGACTTCGCACCACTATTTATGAGTATTGGCCTATTCTCAGCAGGACTATCATCAGCCATCGCATCACCAATGGGCGCAGCCGCTACAATTAGCAGTTGTTTACGTTGGAAAGGCGGCGTAAAAAGTAAAAAATACCGTCTCGTATTTGCGATTGTTATATTTATAGGTATTATCACATCTTCATTAGGATTTGAGCCTTTAGAAGTACTCTTACTCGCTCAAGCATTAAACGGTATTATCCTACCAATTATTGCAATCCTCATATTTGTAATACTTAACAAGAAAAATATGATGGGCAAATTCGCAAACGGAATAATACTCAATATTATCGGCATCTTTGTTGTACTCGTTGTTTCATTTCTAGGCATATACAGCTTAGTAGACGCAGTACAAAGCATTATGAAATAAAGATAATGTATAATAGAAAAACGCCAAAAATCGCAAATGATTTTTGGCGTTTTGTTCCGATTCGCACAAGTTCTCCGGAGATTTTTGGCGATTTGGGGTGAAACGCCAAAGTTCTGTCGCATTTTTTGGCGATTTTTCCCCTTACTCACTAATCTTCTTTTACGTTTGTTTCCACTATGTAATCTGTTGAGATATCATTTCCTGTGATAAATTGGTGGGATCCTACTACTTCATATCCGTGTCTTTTGTAAAAGTTCAACGCGCGATGGTTCTCTTCCCAAACGCCTAGCCATAGTTTTTTCTTGTTTTGATTTTTTGCTACTTCGAATGCTTTTGTCATTAATTGACTGCCAATCCCCTTAGATTGATATTCTTTATACATATACAGCCTTTGTACTTCTAGGTAGTCGTCACCCATTTCTTCTGTTTGTGCGTCGCCAATGTTCAATTTCATATATCCTACAACTTCTCCGTTCAATTTCGCAAAATAGTACCATGAATTTTTGTTATTCAATTCATCTAATAGGATTTCGTGATTATATGCTTCTTTAAAATATGTTTCTAAGTCTTCTGGCGTTACTGCTTCTTTAAAAGTATCTCCATAAGTTTTCTTACAAATTTCTGAGAGTGTAGCAACATCTTCATTTTTTATTGAAGTAATCGTAATTTGATCCATACTGACAACACCTTTCATCGCTGTTAAAGCATATATTTTTATAATCATACCAAAGATATTGTCGCTTTGAAATATGTTAAACTAATAAAAAAAGGGAGGATATTTTTAATGACGAACTTAACGATTTATTTAGCTGGTCAAATTCATGATAATTGGAGAGATGAACTTTCACAAAAAGCGAGTGAACTGTCGTTACCTTTAACGTTCGTAGGTCCTCAAACAAACCACGAGCGTTCTGATAATATTGGAGAAGATATTTTAGGTACACAACCAAATGATTATTATAAAGATAATGCCGCTTCTGATATTAATAATTTACGAACACAAGTTTTAATGAATAAAGCAGACATTGTCATTGCATTATTTGGAGAAAAATATAAACAGTGGAACACAGCAATGGACGCTTCAACAGCTGTTGCATTAAACAAACCACTTATCATCGTACGACCAACAGATTTAATACATCCACTTAAAGAGCTATCCAATAAAGCAAATGTTACAGTCGAAACGATAGACCAAGCATTAAAAGTCCTTCAATATATTTATGAATAAACGAAAAAACTGCTGATGCGATCAGCAGTTTTTTTAGCGCTAACTAGCTTGTTTCCAAATTCTTGCTAGTTACAGATTGGTCTGAACCCCAAAAGTTGGACTTATTATTAGTTTGTCATTTGGTAGGTATATCTTCGATATGATATTGGGGACATACCACCTAATTTTTCTTTGATTCTCATATTATTGTAAAAATAAATATATTCAGTAATAGTGTTTTTTAAATCATCAAAATTATTAAAAACATGTCCATAGTACATTTCTTTTTTTAATAATCCAAAAAAATTTTCAATAGGAGAATTATCTAAACAATTTCCCTTACGAGACATACTTTGGAAAATACTATTTTCTTTTAAGAATGAAACCCACTGATTATGTTGATAGTGCCATCCTTGATCGGAATGAACCGTTGCACGGTAACCTAGTTCAGGACGATAAGAAAATGCTTCTTTCAATGCTTCTATTGCGATATCTAATGTTGGATGTTTAGACATTCTAAAGCTTATAATTTCAGAACTATATAAGTCCATAATAGGAGACAAATAAAGCTTTTCTCCATTCTTTGTTTTAAATTCAGTAATGTCTGTAACATATTTTTGGAAGGGTCGGTCTGTTTTGAACCTACGTTTCAATATATTTGAACATGTTTTACCAACTTTACCTTTATAAGAACTATAACGTTTACTTTTTCTAAAATATTTATTACATGTTAATTCAAGTTCTTTCATTATTTTCAACACTTTTTTATGATTAACAATCAAATTTTTATTACGAAGTTCTAATGTAACTCTTCTATAACCATAGGTATAATTGGCTTTTTGGCATATTATTTTGATTTCATTTCTGATAAGTTCATCTTTAAGCGGTTCGTTGTATCTTTTCACCCAATAGTAATAGACACTTTTAGCTATGCCCGCCATCTTTAATAAGAAATTTAAGGTAAATTTATAGGCTTTCCTTAACTCAATAATAAACTTTACCTTTTCTTTCGTTTTTCCTCGATGTGTTGAGTTAAGGCTTGTAACTTTTTTTGATACTCTATTCCTGCTTTTAAATTTTCATTTTCTTCTCTCAGACGTATTAATTCTTGACGTTCATTTTCCTTGAGATGAATTTCGTTTGTCTTCTTATTTTTCTTCATTACAGGAGGGCTCCTCTTCTCTATAGTCGCCTCATTTTTATCTTTTTCAACTTCAAATTTTTTCTGCCATTTCCAAATGGTTGTATAACTCAGAATTCCAAAATGATCTGCTGTTTCTTCATAAGACAACTTATTTAATTCTCTATATCTTAATACAGATAGCTTGAATTCTCTAGTAAATGTCTGTTTTACTTTATTCGGTTTTAGACCTTCAATTCCAAACCTTTTGTATTGTCCCACCCAAATTCTTATAGGAGTAATAGATTTCACTCCATGCTTTTTGGCTAATCTAGGATAGCCCATTTTACCATCCAAGTATTCTAGAACAATTTCATATTTCTTTTCGTAACTATAACTTTTCACCGTATACACACCCCGATTTTTCAATTTTTGAAAGTTCAACTTTTGGGGTGCGGTGCAAATTCTAACTAGCTTGTTTTTTATTTCTTGCTAGTTAGAGCAATAAAACCGATTAAAAACGAGACGCCTGAGGGAATAGTACAAGTCGAAGACTACAGGCTGAGACTGTACCCTAGGCAAGCGAGTTTTTAATCGGTTATGTTTATCTACAAACTGAACTGCTGATGCGATCAGCAGTTTTTTTCATTATTTATGGTCGTTAGAACTACCTAGCTTGCAGTTCTTTTTCTCTTTTTATATTTAAAGTATAGTTTCGATATTAAATCTGCTATTAACAAGCCTAATGCGATTGAACCGGATATTAAAGCGACTTTTATCATCGTAATTAATGCTTCGTGATAATCGTGCAGTAATAAATTTTTGATTGCTTCGTATGCTGTTCCTCCTGGTACAAGTGGTATGATACCTGGAATGATAAATAATATAACAGGTGATAAGTACCTTCTACTCATATAATGACTCATTAAGCCGATAAAGAATCCTCCGAAAAATGCAGACACAATTTCTGAACAATCTAAGTGTAACCCTAGTTGATACATTTCCCATCCCATTGCCCCTACTATTCCGGCGGGTATGAGTAAATGTTTTGGTGAACTAAATAAATACGCAAATAAGAATGATGCGCCAAAACTAAATAATATATTTAATAATATTGTTATAATCATACATCACCTCTTATGAGCAAATTAATAAAATGACGCCTACTCCTGTGCCTATTGCTATGGAGGTAAACGTCGCTTCTAGACCTTTTGAAATGCCAACTAATAATTGTCCTAGAAATAAATCTTGAATAGCATTTGTAATTAACACACCGGGGACTATCGGCATCACTGCAGAAATAATGACAATATTCAAAGTATCATCACCTGTAAACGTTTGGTTACATATCCCTATTAAAGCTATCACACCAGCAGCGACAATTTCAGCTATAAACTTCACACGCGTCCATAAATGTAACAATTCTACTATTGAATACCCTATTGCACCTGCTAAAAAAGTTGCGACAATATCATCAATTGCACCACTAAATAAATATAGAAAGAATACTGATATAAACCCTGCCGCAATTGTTTTAAAAGCTAATGGATAAGGTGATTCTGACTCATGAATGCTATCGAGTTTTTCTAAAGCTTCTTTTGCAGTAATTTTCTGTTTAACTAACATTCTTGATACATCATTTGCTCGGTGAATATTACCGAGATTTGTATCTCTTTTAGCAACACGATAAACTCTTATATTATCATCTGTATCTAAAGCAAAGTTAATGATTGTAGAACTAACATAGCATTGATTATTAGGATAACCAAGATATCTTGCAATTCTATACATTGTATCTTCAACCCTAATCGCTTCTGAACCCGCTTCTAACAGCACTCGTCCAGCTTTCATAACAATTTCTTGCACAAGTTCTTTTGGAAGATTTTCATTAGTCATACAATCACCACCTTCATTTTTTTAATATCTCTATTAGAATATCAAAAATCACGGTGCAATTTAACTTTTTTCCCAAAAAAAATATTAAATTTTCCCAAATATCAAATAAAAATTACATTAAACTTAATTGAACACTATAATTTTTTCGATTTTATGAACATTTCCCCTATACCTTGACTTTAAACCCATTTCATAATAGGCTTAATTTTGACGTAAGGAGGATGATTAAATGGGTACACCACCAATTGATAAACAACTAAGTTTCTTGCTATATGTTGCGTCCAAGGAATTAATTAAAAAATACACAGCGGTCTTGAAGAAATACAATTTGACTTATACAGGTTATATTGTACTTGTAGCTATAGATAAAAACGAAGTCATTAACATTAAAACTTTGGGTGACAGACTGTATCTCGATTCAGGTACGTTAACACCATTATTGAAAAAGTTAGAAGAAAAAGGTTTCATACATCGTGAAAGAGCAATCAATGACGAAAGAAATTTACGCGTATCATTAACAAAAGAAGGCATTGAAACACAAGGCCAAATTTTAGAAGAACTATCTAGCGTATTCAAAGACTTAGATATGCACTCTGAACAATACGCAGAATTAAGAAACAGCTTAGAAACTTTCATTCAAGACTCACTAAAAAATGATATTTAAAATCAAAAATCCCATCAACACGTTTTGTTGATGGGATTTCAGTTTGTAGATACTATTAAAAATCAATATGATCTAGTCTTGATTGATGTTCCTCCTACTATCAACTTGGATTTTACTAATAATGCTGTATATGCTAGTGACTTTATAGTTATGGTATTCCAAACTCAACAATCAGCCTATGAGAGTAGTTTAGCATTTGTTAATTTTTTAGCGCTGACTCCTGCGGGAAAAGCATGATTCGAAGACTACAGGCTGAGAACATGCCGCGGAAAGCATGCGCATAAAAAAATGCCGGCAAAGTCTGAGACTTTGTCGACAGTCTGAAAGCTATCAAATGATAGCTTTTTTATGTAGTGTTAGTTACATAAAATGTGCATCAGGTGGAATACCGTTAGATAACAATATTATAATTGCAAATATAAATGTTTTTTTATACAATCTTTCTTCATTATTTATCATCTTTGTTTACTATTTCTAATTTTAGATTATTCATCATGGTTTCTATTTTTTTATTTTTCTCATTATCATTATTAAAATCAAATATATAATATCCTATACCAAATACTTCTCCTTGATTATATTCATCCCCTTCCGACATTGTCAACCTTAGTAATTCATTGTCTGGTACATAATAATCAGTAGAAATATGATTAATAACACCATTGTAGGAATGATTAATAAATTTTATAATAGTAAATTCTTCTTTGTTATATTTCAAATCTTTGTTATTAATCGGTATATTTAAAGCAATTTTTATACTTAACAATGATAAATCTATTCCTAAAGATCTTTTATAAAGATAAGGAATTAATCCACCTGCCATTCTTGGATTGACTTCAATTAAATAAGGAATATTGTTTTTTATTTTATATTCCACATGAAGTGTCATATTATTTAAATTTAATACTTGAATTATTGATATGACATGTTGATAAATTAATTTTTTAATTTTGGGTGAAATGTTTGCTGGAACTTCGATAAAGTCATATTTAAATTTTTCTATATTATCTTTTGATTTATACATACTAAAGGTTTCTTTAGTAAGTCCTACTAAAAATATTTGTTTATTTTGAATTAGAACCTCACAACTAATCACAGAATTATCTTCGCCGAGAAACTCCTCTATAATCAATTTCTTAGACTGACTAGGAGAGTTTATTAATGATTTAGCAGATTCTTTCCAAGCTTTAATTATCTCATTCTTATTATTAATTTTAACAGTTCCGTCAGAAAAATTACCGTCTAAAGGTTTTAAAATAAAAGGATAATCAGTGTTTATACTTAGAAAAGCTTCTAATTCCTCTATAGTTGTTAGTTCCTGATATAAAGGCATCTCAACACCTTTATTTTCTAAATTTTTTCTTAATAAAAATTTATCCATACAAATATTAACTAAACTAGAATTAATTTCTAATAAATTATTTTCTTCCATAATCAAAGAAGATAACATTATCAGTTCATCTTCTGAAGTATAAATTGCATCTATATCATTACTCCTAACAATATTGTTTATTTCATCAAAATGTGATTTAGGATTTTCATATAAGTTCTCTATAATAAATATTTTTTGGAAATATTCAGTTTGGTCTCTCAATTCTGGCAATACAACATATACATCTACATTTAATTCTTTTAACGCATCTAATATATAAAATCTCCATTCGAATGACCAATCAAGTAATAATATTTTTTTCATAATTATAACCTTCTTAAATGAACCCTATTAATAAAGTCACCTTTAACTTTATTAATAGTTTGTTCAGATATATCATCTTTATAATATATATATGCATCTAAATTACTACTACTATTGTTATTGTCTGCGTACCCTAACGATAAGGCAATATCATTAAACTTATTTATTCTTAAAATTTTCTCATACAAGTCTAAACTATCCTCTCCATAAATTTTAGATGGGAATGGAATGAATCCCATATTTTTCTTAATATGATATAAACCAATTGAAACCATATGTCCATAAATACTAGGATCTGCACCTAAACTACAATATATATATTTATGTTTGATACTTATGTCTATCAAAAAATAGTAGAGTAATCTAGTAACATCAATATTTTTATGCGTTTTATCTGTAGCTAAATATATAGCTCTCAACATTTCACCTTTTTTAACAGCTAATAAGCCTCCAATTATTTTCTCTTCATATGTTATATTAATATTAATAAAATCATTTTTATTTTCCAAAAAAACATTAAAATCATCTTTTAAAAGATTAATTCCATGTTTCATATTTTCAATGTTTTTAGAATATAAATTATAAAATTTTTTCAATTCTGTTTCATCAATGCGATTGAAGATATTTAATTTATACATTTCATTTCCTGAAAATGTATTTAAAGATTTTTTTATAAGATATCTATTCTTTTTATTTATTATTACATTTAAATAATCCTCTATTGTATCTAAATTTTTCAATGCTAATATCCATAAAATCCAGCTTGGTTTCAAAATATAGTCTTGGTATGATAAATCTTTCTTTTTATTATATTCTCTCAAAATATCAAAGTCTTTTATCTGTATCTCTTTAAAAGAGTTTTCCGAGTAATTACTACATATATTTAAGTCTTCAAAATATTCGTTAATTATACCATCAAAATTATCACTGTCCCCATATGGCTCTAATAACCGTACGTTCAATAAGATTCACCTACACTTTCATGATCTAAAAATTTTTTACTTTTTCTTGTATAAGTTCATAATTCTCTTTTTCTACATTCATTGGAAATTTATAACCGTACTCAATGAAAGTAGTTGGATCTTTTAACTTTTCAGTTATTCCTAAAATAGAACTTATTTCAATGGTGTTATCATCCCAGCTAATAATTCCATCAACATCATAGCTATTAGATATTATTTTTATAATTTCTCTTAGTTTATTTAACTTTTTAAAATCCAATATATAACATTCAACTGCTGATTTTATATATTTATAATCATAATAATCATCATTAGACAGTACTAAAATAAACTTAATTTTTCTATTATGAAGATAATTAATTAATTCGACACTTCCTCCAGAAACAATTGATACATTCATTTTACGCCTCTTCTTGATTTATGTTTTTTATCTTATTAAATATAATTACTCCTGAAAAGAAAATAATAACTCCGGCTATCATAAATACTTTTTCCATCGCCATATGATTAATCAATAAAGTATTCATTATATAACCAATTGGTAGTCCTATAATTGCAATCAATCCTCTAATTGCAAATACTCGTCCCAATATATTTTCATCAATATTTATTTGATATAAATAAGTGTTATTTATATTAAAAATCGAAACAAAAATACCATATAACATAAAAAGAATAACAAAAACAATAAAATACCCATTAATCCCCATAAATAGAATACATAATCCTGATAGAATCAAAGAAATTATCATCATGTTAACCAATGATACTCGAACCACCAGATCTTTTTTTATAATATATGCCCCTAATATCATTCCAATCGCTATGGTAGTATTAATAACTCCATATTCAAACTCTCCTAATTTAAATTTATAATCAATATAAGGTAAGAGTAAAGGTTGAATCATTCCAAAAGACATATTAAATAGGAAAATTAATATTCCTATGTATATAAAGATTTTTTTACTTTTGAAAAATATAAATCCTTCAGATATTTCTCTGAATATATTTTTATCACTATTATTTAATGGATAATTATTCTTTAATCGAGAAACTAGTACACCTGAAGCAAATAGATTAATAGTAATTAGAGCAATAACGATGTCTTTATCCAACAGAGTTAATAAAAAACCTCCAATTCCCGGACCAGCAATAGTAGCACTTTGGGCTATGATTTCTAGGTTAGCATTTGCCTTTTGAATCTCTGATTCATCAAATAAATCAACAACATATGACATACATGCCGGATGGAACAATGGCTCTAACATACCAATAAATACTACTGATAAATATATTATGTGAATATTCAAATTATCATTAAAGACAAATATATATAGTAATAAAAACACAATGCCTCTTCCAAACTCAGATAACATCATAATAAGTTTTCTATTTATCCGATCTACAAGTCCTCCCATTAATAAATGTGAGAAAATACTTGCACAAATATATAATGTCCATAAAATAGATATTGGCTTTATTGCTCCAGTCATATCATAGATTAAAATCGACAATATAAATATTAAAAGTGTATTGGATATTTCAGATGTGAATTGTGAAAAATATAATATTTTCTTCATTATTTCACCTATTTCTTTTCATCGTCTTAAAGCACCATTTATTAATTTCAGGAATTTTAGCTATAACGTTTCCAAAATCTTCTTCATAAACAAATAAATCATTTTCCCTTGCAATTCTTCATAACTTCAGACATGTCACATGGAAAACCATACAAGTGAACTGGAATGATAGCTTTTGTCTTTTCAGTAATAGCTGATTTAATCAATTTTGTATTTATGTATTTGTCTTCACCTATATTTAACGCTCTCATTGATAAAAATAGTGCATCAGTTCTACTATTTACACCAATAACATAACTTACATTTAATAACTCAGAAATATTTTGTTCGAACTTTCTGACTTCTTCACCTAAAATAAATTGTCCACTTAACAGTACCTTTCTAATTTCATTAAAATAACCATCTATCTCATGGTCTTTTACTCTTAAATCTACATATTTTATATGTTAAATTATAAATATAGTGGTGAAAATTTTCAATATTTAGGATGAAATATATCATTTAAAATAATACAAGATCAATTTGATCTATTAAAAACTCGCTTGCCTAGGGTACAGTCTCAGCCTGTAGTCTTCGACTCGTACTAAACGCTTAGGAGTCTTCGTTTTTAATCGAGAGGATTCTAACGAGCATTTCTTGGAATTCTGCTCCTTACAGTGTTCATAAAAAAATCCCATCAACACGTTTTGTTGATGGGATTTTCCTATGCACTTCTATTTTTACTATGATAAGGGCATGTTATAAGATGATCGTCTATTATGCCGATACTTTGTAAGAAAGAATATATAATTTTTGGACCAACGAATTTAAATCCTAATTTTTTTAAGTCTTTACTTAGTTTTATAGATAAATCAGTTTCTGCTGGCATCTCGCTAGAGTTTTCCCATTCGTTTATGATTGGTTTATCATTTACATATGCCCATAAAAATTCAGCAAAGCTACCATATTCTTGTTGCATTTGTTTTACTAAAATAGCGTTACTGCGAACAGATTTTAGTTTACCTAAATGTTTAATGACAAGATAATTTTCTTTTATATTTTCAATTTCTTCATCTGTAAGTTCCGCACATTTATCAATATCAAATTGATGAAACGCTTGTTGATAAGCTTCTCTTTTTTGAATAACCGTTTCCCATGACAATCCAGCTTGAGCGCCTTCTAACGATAACATTTCAAATATATATTGGTCGTCTTTATTGATTCGACACCATTCGTTTTTATGATAATCTTTCATTTCATCACTACTTGGCCAAGTACATTCACTCATTCAATCATCACTCGTTTCTATTTTCTTCTTATTATATATGACCGCTTCAACTAGAAACAAATTGTAGGATTGGTTTATTAACTTTTACCAAAAATTATCTTAAACAAAAAACCAACAAACTCAGTGTGAGCTGGTTGGTTTTCATTTTCTATCAAATCTTATAAATCTTCTCTTACCAAGCAAATAATCCTACGAACCCTGCTGTTAATAAGGATACTAATATACCTGATAACAACATCATCGGCACATATTTAGATACAAAGTTTGATACGTCTTCTTTTACGATACCTTTTAAAGTACCGATGATCATACCAATTGTTGAGAAGTTGGCAAATGATACTAAGAATGTACTAATAACTGCTGCTCTATGTGTTGAATATCCGCTAATTTCTTTACTGATCGTACTCATAACAACAAATTCGTTTGTTACGATTTTAAGCGCCATTTGTTGTGCAACTACCCAAGCTTCCCCTACAGGCATACCTAGTAGTAATGCAAATGGGAACATGAAGATTCCAAGTATGTATTCTAATCTTATGTCCGGTAATACTGGAATTGGATCCATAATGCCTAATAATTTATTAATCAAATCTGCAAGTGCTACAAAAGCGATAACGAATGCAATAATGATTAATACTAATTTACCTGCATTAAGTACTGAATCCCCTAAGAATGAGAAGAACGGTGGCTTTTCCCCTTCGTCTATCTCAGCTACAATATCATCTTCTGGATCTAAATCGAATGGATTTAGGATTGTTGTTACGATTATCGCGTTGATAATATTTAACGGAATGGCCGTCAATACATATTCTCCCGGAATCATCGTGACATACGCCCCAACAATCGCACCTGAAACTGAACTCATCGACATCATCGCAAGTGTTAATACTCTCGCTTTATTCATTGATGTTAACTGTTTAGAAGATACTGCTAATGCTTCTGTATTACCTAAAAACATCATTTCAATTGAGAAGAATGATTCGAACTTCGGTTGTCTCGTCACTTTAGAAATGACCCAACCTAACATTGAAATAAACTTCGGTAATATACCTAAATACATTAAAATATCAAATACAGGTACTACAAGTAATATTGGTAATAACGCTGAAACTGCCATATCCATTTTCCCTGGGCCTGGTGCAGTAAAGCTACCAAAAGCAAATCCGATTCCTGAAAAAGCAGATTCTAATAACCATGAAACACCATCTGCAGCGCCTTTTACAAATCTAGCTCCGAATGGAAACTGTGTAAAGAACCATGCTAATACTAAGTTAATACAAACAAGTATTAAAACCGATTTCCAGTCAACATTCTTTTTATCTCTAGAAAACAGAAAAGCAACCCCAATGAATATCAACAAACCAATTATATTGATAATTAGAAACATTGTTTATTGTCCCCTTTATTAAGTATTAAAAACACCACAATTATACCATGCACGTTTTAATTTTGTTACAATAATTTTTAAACATTTTTACAATCATTTAACAATCTTAAGCTAAATATTAAAATTCCCAAATATGTATATGTTATAGTTTTTAAGTGTAGAGCTCTTTATAAATAAATAGGAGGCGTTATGCAACATGGAAAATCATAACTTAAACGACGGACAAATTTTACCGCAAGTAGGCTTTGGAACGTACAAATTAAACGGTTCTGAAGGTGTACACGCTATAGTTAACGCTTTAAACAATGGCTATAGAATTTTAGACACTGCTTATAACTATGAAAATGAAGGCACAGTTGGTAAAGCAATCGAAGAAAGTCATGTAGATCGTGACCAAATTATTGTTACATCTAAATTACCAGGTCGCTATCACAGTTACGATCAAGCCATTACAGCGATTCAAGAGTCCATCTATCGCCTTGGTGTAGAATACATCGATTTATATCTCATACATTGGCCAAACCCAAAACAAGGTAAATACGTAGAAGCATGGAAAGCACTTATCGATGCTCAAAAATTAGGACTAATTAAATCAATCGGTGTTTGTAACTTCTTACAAGAACACCTTGAAACATTAGAAAAAGAAACGGGCGTATTACCAGTAGTAAACCAAATCGAATTACACCCATACTTTAATCAAAAAGATGTACTAGAATATCATAAAGAAAAAGGAATTATAATAGAAGCTTGGAGTCCACTAGGTCGTGCATCAGAAGTGATTAACGACAAAAATATTGGAACAATAGCAGAAAAATATAACAAAACAATTCCACAAATTATTTTGAAATGGCACGTACAAAATGGCATTGTACCAATTCCAAAATCAACATCAATTAATAGACAGCTTCAAAACTTAGATATATTTGATTTCTATTTAGAATCAGAAGACTTACAATCAATCGACGCATTAACACAAGAAAACGGAAGACTAAAAGACCAAGACCCAGCAGTATACGAAGAATTTTAATATGAAAGGAGTGAGATTGCAGAATCTCACTCCTTTTCATTTGTGCGGGGTTCGTTGTTTAGCAGGTTGGCTGTTTGGCGGTACGGCGGTACGGCGGTTTGAGTCGAAGCCTGTTTAGTATTTTCGGTCCGGTAATTTTATTTATCGGCCTGTATTTCCGTTTTTCGGTCCGGTAATTATTTTTATCGGACCGTATTTCTCGTTTTCGGTCCGGTAATTTTATTTATCGGACCGTATTTCGTGCTTCTGATTAGATGAATTTATCAAGTTAGTCGGTATCGCACGATATCCTGAAAATATGGTGCGATATGGGTTCAAACGCACGATATCTTCAAGATATGGTGCGATACTGGGTTAAACGCACGATATCTTGGAGATATGGTGCGATACTGGGTTAAACGCACGATATCTTGGAGATATGGTGCGATACTGGGCTAAACGCACGATATCTTGGAGATATGGTGCGATACTGGGCTAAACGCACGATATCTTGGAGATATGGTGCGATACTGGGTTAAACGCACGATATCTTGGAGATATGGTGCGATACTGGGCTAAACGCACGATATCTTGGAGATATGGTGCGTTATCGCCAAAAATCTTCCGAGAACTTTGGCGTTTTGAGTAGAATCGCCAAAAAACTCCTGAGAACTTTGGCGTTTTGAGTAGAATCGCCAAAAATCGCCGACGAACTTTGGCGTTTTTTTGGGGGGCAATATTTTCCGGGCCACTAATTATTTTTTGTGGTCCGTATTTCCGTTTTCCGGGCCACTAATTTTATTTTGTGGACCGTATTTCCGTTTTTCGGGCCACTAATTTTATTTTGTGGTCCGTATTTTCGATTTCCGGGCCACTAATTATTTTTTGTGGTCCGTATTTCCGTTTTCCGGGCCACTAATCTCATTTTGTGGTCCGTATTTCCGTTTTCCGGCCCACTAATCTCATTTTGTGGACCGTATTTCCGTTTTCCGATCCGGTAATATTTTGTATTGCGTGGCCCGCCCCCATGCCTTCAGAACTCCGCATGGCTCAGAATTCCGAATAATACTTGTTAAAATTCCCCTCCTCCCCCATACCTACTTCATGAGCATCTTTCTTTTAACAAAACATAGTGAAGTGATAAGGTATAGTTATAAATAAAAAGGAGTGATTCTTGTGACACAACTTACTAAATTAGGTAAAACAGACATTCAAGTTAATCCAATCGGTTTAGGAACAAACGCAGTGGGTGGACATAATTTATATCCTAATCTTGATGAAGAGCAAGGTAAAGATGTTGTTAGAACAGCAATTGAAAATGGCGTTACGCTATTAGATACAGCTTTCATTTATGGTCCTGGTCGTTCTGAAGAACTCGTAGGTCAAGTCATTAAAGAATACAATCGTGAAGATGTCGTTATCGCTACAAAAGGTGCGCATTATTTTGAAGGTGACGAAACTAAATTATCTAATGACCCTGAATTTTTAAAAGAACAAGTTGAAAATAGTCTTGAAAGATTACAAACAGATTATATCGATTTATTCTACATTCACTTCCCTGATGAAGAAACACCTAAAGACAAAGCAGTTGCCGCGCTTCAAGAGTTAAAAGAAGCTGGAAAAATTAAAGCAATCGGTGTTTCAAACTTTAGTTTAGATCAACTTAAAGAAGCGAATAAAGATGGCTATGTAGATGTCATTCAATCAGAATATAATTTATTAAATCGTGAAAATGAAAATATTTTCGAATATACTGCAGAAAATAATATTACGTTCATACCATACTTCCCATTAGTTTCAGGATTACTAGCGGGTAAATATGATGAAAACACAACGTTCAATGATTTAAGAGCAAGTAATCCTGAATTCCAAGGTGATAAATTTAAAGAAAATCTTAAAAAAGTAGATCAACTTAGAGAAATTGCTCAAGAACACAATGTTGACGTTGCTCACGTTGTACTTGCTTTCTATTTAACTAAACCTTCTCTAGACGTCATTATTCCTGGCGCTAAAAGAAAAGAACAAGTTATAGATAACTTAAGAACGTTAGACGTAAAATTAACAGAAGACAATATCAATAAAATTGAATCATTGTTCCCTGTTTCATAATATAAATTCTGTCCCGAGAAATCATTCGATTTCTCGGTTTTTTTATGAAAAAAATAAAACTTCATATAATTAGTTCATTGATATTGATTCTCATTTGCAAATATAGCATAATGTTATTAAGCAGGAAATTAGGAGGCATCATATTTTATGAATATGACAGACGTTACAATTATTGGCGGTGGGCCCGCTGGTTTATTCGCAAGTTTTTACTCCGGGTTAAGAGGCATGAGTGTTAGAATTCTAGATTTTCAAGACAAGTTAGGCGGGAAAATGCACGTATATCCTGAAAAAATCATTTGGGATATTGGTGGATTAGCACCTAAACCTTGTTATGAAGTAATTCAAGATTTAGTTAATCAAGGGCTACATTTTGGACCAGAAGTATGTTTAGAAGAAAAAGTCATTGATATTAAAAAAGTTGAAGAACAACACTTTATTATATATACAGAAAAAGGTAACGAATACCATACGAAGTCTATTATTATCGCTGTTGGTGGCGGTATTATTAAACCACTGACACTTGATATTGAAGGCGCTGAGCGTTTCGAACTGACAAATTTAAATTATGTCGTTCAATCTATTCAAAAATTTAAAGATAAACATATTTTAATTTCAGGAGCTGGGAACTCTGCTTTAGATTGGGCATGTGATTTATCCGAATACGCAAAAAGTGTGACCATCTGTTACCGCAAAGAAGAAATTTCTGGTCACGAACATATGCGCGAATTACTAGAAAAATTAGACATATCTAAAAAACCAAGTACAACGATTAAACAATTGAACAGTCACCCAGACAAACCTGTTATAACAGAAGTTGTCTTAGAACATTTAGAAACAAAAGAACAAGAAATTATTCCTGTCGATGAAGTAATCATAAGCCATGGTTTCGATTTTGATTCTAAACTGTTACACAATGCACAAACGAAAATAAACTTAATAGATGACTTCTACATTGAAGGTTTAGGAAACAGTCGAACTTCTGTACCAGGTATTTTCGGTGCCGGAGACATCATTAAACACGATGCTAAAGTACATCTCATTGCATCTTGTTTCAACGACGCAGCAAATGCAGCTAACTTAGCAAAAAGTTATATCGATCCCGAAGCTCAAAAAGGTGGTCGTGTATCAAGTCATAACGATGTATTTAAAGAAAAAAATAAAGAAGTCATAAAAAAATATGTCTCACAATCATAACGAGACAAAAAAGGCGTCAATTCTTATTTTTCAAAGAATTGACGCCTTTTTTCAGTATTTCTACACACATTCAAGTTCTAAATAGTTATTTTCAAAGTTTTTTAAATGGGATTTTATTTCATCCATTGAAAGCTTCTTCTCGTAATCGACTTCATTAAAGAAATTTTGTCTAGCAAAACTAGTATTTTCACTTTGGAACATATCTCTATATTTTTTAGGTGTAATACCATAATCCAATTTAAATGCATTAATGTATGCTGACACGTTGTAAAAGCCATGTTTTTCTGAAATGTCTATAATTTTTTCATGTGTATGAATGAGATCATAAATGCTGTTCAATAGCCTAATCTCCGTTAAATAATCTTTAAAGTTCATACCCATTTGTTCTTTAAACGTTTTTGAAAAATATGACTTTGAAATATGATATTTTTTAGTGAACGTGTTCATTGTGATGCGTTCGTTATAATGTTCATAAATATAGTCTTTAATTTCTGAAACGACTGGATGAACATTATGATGCTTTGCCGGACATTGACCGTCGCAAAAGTTTATATACTGATTACAACTTTCCAAAATATTTATAAGATTTTTCATGATCTTCAAATTTCTATTGGACGCTTTACTTAAGTGCGTACAACATAGCTGAATTAAATTTTCTCTTAAACCCTTTATTTCCGTCTGTTCTTTCAAGTGAAAATCTTTCAATGACAATTCAGGCACCATATTTTCAATTAAAGATTCATAAAAATGAATTTGCACAACTACATTATCTTCTGAAACATCTAATTTATAACATTCATTTTGCTTAACGATAAATGTTTCCCCTTCATTATAAAAAGTGCTGATTCCTTTAATCGATAACATCACGCTTCCCTTTAGCACAACAAAAAATGAAATACCCTTATGAATACGGTATTTAGTTGCAGAATATTTTAAGTATTTGATTTCATATATATTTCTCACAAAAAAACTCCTAATAAATTACTTTTTATTTTTCTAAAAAATTTAACTAAATTAAGATATTAGTATTTTAAACTATGCGCCATCAATAAACATTGGAATTCTTTACAAAAATATGACATTTATTAAGCATATTAAACAACATACCTAATACTATATTTTGCCATTTAAGTATAGAAAGTAATTAAATAAAAAAACTGAGACGAAATGTCTCAGCTCTACTTTTCTAAATATGCTTTAATAAGTGGTAATTCTTGTGCTAATACTTCTGATTCTGTCATGTCTGTTGCGTTTTCTCCCCAGAATGTGAGTGCTGATCCTTTAACTGATTGTTCATTAACTTCTGCATATGGGTTGTCTATTTGGCTAAAAGTGTTTATTTGATATTTATTTTGAATATATTTTATTTGGTTTACGATTGTGTCGTTATTATAATTCTTAGATGGTAAAAATGATAATGTGAAATGATTATAATTATATAGCGTTCTTTCTGCATCAATAAATTGTTGTGCTGTTAAACCTTCTCCATCATGACTGTTTTGTTTCCAATAAAGTATCTCTACATTACTATTTAAAGTGCTGAGTCCATCTTTATTCAATGAATCGTTCCACATTTGTGGTTTGTACCCTTTTGATTTTACATGAGAGGCAACTTTGTTCATAAATTCAATAAAGTATTTTTGATGCCGACTACTTCCTGATACTTCATCGCCACCTATAACAAATTTTTGGTTGCCATGATACTTCGGCTGATCAAACATTGTCATAATTTCAGTTGTCATTTCTTTTACTGACTGTACCGCTTTATCATTTCCAAAATAATCGAGTGTCCCTTCATCAAAATCACTTCTAATTGCTGTTGCAGTGCTTGGATCTTTTACTGCAAGTCGATTGAGCCAAGCTTTAGAATGTGCAGGTACATCAAAATCAGGTACGACCATAACATCTAACGCATTACTATACGTTATTAATTCTCTTACTTCTGCTTTAGTTAAATATTCTTGATTAGTTTGTGTGCTACCTTGATAAATATAGTTCGAAGCTATTCCATAACTTTCATTATCTGAAATATGTAATTGGATATAGTCTCCTCCACTATTATGTATTTCTTTCACAATCTTTTTAAGAGAATCGACTGAATAGTGCTTTCTTGCAATGTCGACGTTTACCCCTTTATCTGTTTCTAGTTGAGCGAATGTAACTTTAGTCATTAATAACGAACTGCACAATACAATACTCGTTAACACGATAGATTTTCCAAGCAATTTCTTAATAAGAAACATCCCCTCTCAACTCATTTTAATTCTACTTACATTATACTTCATACCCTAGTTGACTTATAATTATTCTAATATATTAAAAATAGTCAGACAATTTTAATGCTTTTATTTCACATAGGTATATTAAATTGAATACATTGAAAAGATGCCACTTAAGGACTATACTAGTCACTGTTAAGGAGGGATCTCAAGATGCTATTAAACGTGTCATGTTCTCTACAATTATTCATTCCCAAAGAACACATTAAATAAAAGAAGGGATTTAAAATGAATAATTATATACAACCATATCAATACGTTAGTATTAAACAAAAGTCCGAACAATTACTAAATGTCTATAAATCAGTGAATGATCCAAAAACAATCGATACTTTTCAAGCGATGACTTACGATCATATTTCACAACTTTTTGAAGAGGAACATTCTGAAGTAGAACAGTTCACTAATATTATCATGAATCAAAAAATTTCACGCGCACAAGCCGACAAATTATTATTAGGTCTGAAATCTTATGTTATACCATTCGAACAACCTTCCAATAAACAATTAGAAAAAGTCTTCAAGAAAACTAAAAAGTTAAAAATTCCAGATTGGGAAAATATAGATTTAAAAGAATCATCTTATATTGGCTGGAACGATTCCGGTAAACAAAAGAAATTCATCGTGCTATATGAAGACGAAAAATTAACCGGTGTCGTTGGTGATTTGTCACCTACTATTAAACCAGGTGTTTGTAGTATATGTAAAAAAGAATCAAACGTTTCAATGTTCCTTTCAACAACTAAGTCAAAAGGCGACGGTACGTATACTAAGAACGGTAATTATATTTGTCATGATAGCGAAAGATGTAATCAACAACTCGACCATTTAGACGGATTGTATGAGTTCGTACAAACAGTGAAAATGAAATAAAGTAAGAAAAAGGGCTGAGACACACGCGTCTCAGCCCTTCTACGCTTCTATTTATTTTTCCTACTTGCAATATAGTACACGCCGACAATAACAACGAGTATGATTTGTGGTATTACCGTTTCGTATGTTGGATAGAATCCTATAAGTTCAATGAATGGTAATTGATTCATCGTATGTTGTGGCACGATATTGAGTATTTGTAATGTATGAATACTTACGCCTAAAATTTTAAAGGCTAGCATAAATATAAAGATGGACATAATCAAGAATAGTCTATGAATTGGTATCCATTTTGTAATTTGATTAAAGAATACAGCTATCACAACTAAGATACTTGTTGCGATGAGTATGCCTAGTATAAGTGACCATGTCGATATGTTTCCTACGATTCCGAGATAGAATATGATTGTCTCCGCACCTTCTCTAAACACTGATAAAAATGCGACCAATCCAAATGTCAGTATACTTCCTGTCGACATCGCTTTATCCATATTTTTATTAATAAAGTTCTGCCACGTTGCTAAACTTGATTTAGAATGTAACCACATACCTACGATAATCATCAATACTACTGAACTGATACCAACGATGCCTTCTGTTAGCTCTCTCGTTGAGCCGAGGTTATCAAATATTGATTTAAAGACGAAAGCGAGTACGACACTTAAGACAATACCGAATACACTACCAGAGATAATCCACTTAGATGCTTTCTTTTGTTTAGATTTACTTGTAACTGTCAGTAACGCCATGATGATTAGCAATGCTTCTACACCTTCACGCAACAGAATTAATGCTGCATCCCAAACAGTATAACTTGTTTTAGAAATGGTAGATTTAATTTCTTGATTCAATGTGTTTAATTTGTTGTTGATTTCATCTTTATTACTTTCGTTTAGTTGACCTGCATATTGTGGTATTTCTTGTTCAATTTTTGTATATAACGAACCATTTTTCGTACTGATTTCACTTTCCACGTTTGGCCACGCCATAATAAACTGTTGCAAGTCTTGTTTTGATTTTGCTAAATGATCGTTTTTAATATTTTTAATTGCACTTTCTAAATGTTCGTTTAAAATGTTTACATCTTGGTTACTCGTCTTAGCATCAGATTTCTTACCTGCATGATAATCATCTAATTCCTTCTTTAATTGATCGACTTGCATTTGAACACTTACCGGGTCAACTTTATCTTTAGTGAGTTCTATTCGAGTAAACATTAAAGCTGTCTCAATTTGTCCGTATCGCCCAATGTCTTCTTCACGCACAATTTTTTCGTTTTTAGTCCAAGTTGCATTTAATTTGTTGTTAATGAACTTTGCTTTTTCAAAATCTTTTTTAGTAATAGCCTGTGTAATATCGTTAATTAAAGGCGTCATTTGATTTTGTAGCTGATCTCGTTTTGCTTGTTTATCAACTGGATTTAATACTTTTTCGTAATCAATCAAATCATTTGTCAGTTCGTTGAGTGCATCCGTTTTATCATTTGATGATTGGCTGCGCTCAATTTTTTTAATATCTTTATCAATTTTCCCAACGAGTTTATGATCTTTCTTCTGCGCTTTATCCCAATTTTGCTTAATCTCATTAATGTGTTTATTAAACGCTTCGTTATCCTTATCTTGAATAGCTGACTTCGCGTCCGTTACACTTATATAAATATCACTCAAACTCGTCTCTGCATTTACAGAAAAAGGTGCGACAACACATATTAAAATTGCAATACTAAAGACGATTAAATAGCGTTTCACCTAAATATCCTCCTTCTTGGACACCAGGTAAACATAAGAAAATACCTGAACCACGATGTGTAATATATTCATTTAATTTATCTGAAGCACCCATTTTATTTTGAATCGTGATGAATTGTTCAGGTGACTTTTGGAATGATATAAATAATAATCCAGCGTCAAAAGCGCCGGTATTCGGATTGATACCATCAGAATATGAAAATGACCTTCTTAAAATATTCGTTTTTGATTGTTTAGCAAGGCTCACGTGGGACTCTTTTTCAATTAAACGTTCGCCATTTTCACCTTTAATGTTAGGGTCGAATTCATCGTGTTCTTTTTCTTTTCCGATTGGCGCACCAGAATGTCGATGTCTACCAAAAGTCGCTTCTTGCTCTCCAAGTGAAGTACGGTCCCACGTTTCAAGCAACATTTGAATTCTTCTTGCAACTAAATAAGAGCCATTTTTAGCCCAACCGTCTTGAATAAAGACGTATTTATCCATTTCAGATTGTTTATTTGTTGCTGGGTTTCCCGTACCGTCTTTAAATGAAAATAAATTTCTTGGCGTTTCGATTTTTCCTTCTTTTTCTTTAAAAGAGTTAAACCCTGTCTGACTCCATTTCATAGAAACTTCACCTTTTGCTACGCGAATTAAGTTTCTAATTGCATGAAAGTTCACTTGCGGGTCGTCTGAACAAGCTTGTATACAAATATCTCCACCCGTATATGCTTTATCAAGTTGGTCTTTCGGAAAATGTGGTAAATCTTTCAATAGATCTGGTTTATGCTTTTTTAAACCCACTTTATCAAAAAATGACGGACTAATACCGAAAGTAAGGGATAATCGGTTCGCGTCTAAACCAATCGTTTCACCAGTATCTGGACTTGGTAATAATTTATTTTTTCCGAGTTCTTTAACAGGATCACCGTTCATCAAGTGCACACTGTAGTTCGTCCACGTTTTAAACATTTCTTTTGCATCAGATGTAGACATTTTATTGATTGTTAAGACTACAAAATAAATGTGTTTTTGAACTTCTGTCGTGATGCCTGATTGGTATTTTCCGTAAAAATTAACTTTATTCTTTACGTTTGTTTTATCTTTAGCAAAGTATTGAGATGCCAAGAAGGTTCCACCGACACCGGTAGAACCTATTAGAAGTCCTGCACCTCCAACACCAGCAAGTTTAAGAAAGTCTCTTCTTGCTATGTGGTTATCTTGGTTAGACATTATTTATCACTCCGTAATTACTGCCATTTGACTTAAAGATTCACCTAATTTGTCAACGGCTTCTGAAAGTTCTTTTGTATCTTTTTTACTTAATGTAGTGTAGTCAACGTAACCGCCATCTGCAGTTTTATATACATCTAATAATTTATTAACATTATCAAATCGCTCTTGAGTAGTTTTTGCTAATTTTTCATCTTTTTTCGTTACTTTATCTTTAAAAATTTCAAAAATCTTCTCTGCACCTTCGATATTTGCTTTAAAATCATATAAATCAGTATGTGAATAAATTTCTTCTTCACCAGTTATTTTTGAACTTGAAACTTCATTCAACAAATCAATTGATCCTTGTAACATTAATTTAGGTGTTACTTCTACAGTATCCACTTTAGCTCTTAATTCTTTAGTGTCTTTTAATAATTGATCGGCTACAGGTCCCATACCTTTAGTTGTGTTATCTTCCCATAACGCTTTTTCAATTTTATGATAACCAGACCATTCCTTTTCTTTCTTTTCTTCTTTCATATCAGCTAATCGCGCATCAATTTTCGGATCTAATTCTCCAAAACTTTCCGCTACAGGTTCAGATCTTTCATAATACATACGCGCCTTAGGATAAATAGATTTCGCTTTTTCTATATCATTCGCTTTTACAGCACCGACAAACTTCTCTGTTTCACTTAAAAATTTATCAAGTTGCTCTGTAGTGAATTTTTTATATGCTTTTGTTTCTTTAGAAAAATCCGCTTTAGCTTTAGTCGTTTCTTTCGTCTCTTTAGAGCTACTAGACTCTTTCTTATCATCGTTATTACCACCGCAAGCCGTTAAAATTAATGTACTTGCTAAAATTGTAGTTGCTAATTTTTTCATTCTTGCACATCCTTACTAATTGATTATCATTATCATATTTAATGTATGATGATATTCTCAATTAGTCAATATAAATTTTGTAATTTAGGCTAATTTTATCAAAAAATTCACTTTTAAAAAGCATTTTAGAGCCTTTTTGTATTCTAATTGATAATGATAATCATCAATTGCACCTAGCGTAAAAAGTAGACAAAAATAACATAATTCGTTATGATAAAGAAACAATAAAATAGCTCGTAATCTTATTCAGAGTAGGTGGAGGGAATTGGCCCGAAGAAACCTCAGCAACAGGCAATCGTACTGTGCTAAATCCAACAAGTAACAACTTGAAAGATAAGAAGATTCTCTAAACAGCTCTTCTTAATCATAAGATGAGCTGTTTTATTGTAACTAAACCATTAGGAGGCAATAACTATGAGAACAAGAGAAGATATTTTAGCAGAAATAGCAGAAGTCGAGGCTAACCCACCAAAAGGATACGCATCATCAGTTGGGAGAACACACAAATTGAACAAACTCTTCACCGAACTAGATCGAATCGAAGACGAAGTACAATACAATCAAGACACTCACCAACAAAAACTCCAATTCGACGACTTAGAAATCAATATTAGAATCACTAGAAAAGCATAATATAATAGAAGAAGACCAATTAGGGCAGTCGCGAGCCCTAATTGGTCTTTCATATTGGAAAATACGGGCCACTAATTTTATTTTGTGGACCGTATTTCTCGTTTTCGGGCCACTAATTTTATTTTGTGGACCGGATTTTGTGCTTCTGATCAGATGAATTTAACGAGTTAGTCGGGAATCGCACGATATCTTGGAGATATGGTGCGATAATGGGCTGAACGCACGATATCTTGGAAGATATGGTGCGATAATGGGCTGAACGCACGATATCTTGAAGATATGGTGCGATAATGGGCTGAACGCACGATATCTTGGAGATATCGTGCGTTTTTAGATTGGAATCGACAAAAATCTTCTGAGAACTTTGGCGTTTTGGATGGAATCGCCAAAAAACTCCTGAGAACTTTGGCGTTTTGGATGGAATCGACAAAAATCGCCAACGAACTTTGGCGATTTTTTGGGAATCCGTGTTTTTCGGGCCACTAATTTATTTTTGTGGACCGTATTTTTGATTTCCGGGCCACTAATTTATTTTTGTGAACCGTATTTTTGGTTCGGTGGCCCGCCTTCAATGATTTCTGGACCTATAAATTTTTTTATCGGTCCATATTTCCGGTTTTCGGTCCGGTAATTTTTTTATCGGACCGTATTTCCGGTTTTCGGTCCGGTAATTTTATTTATCGGACCGTATTTCTGGTTTTCGGTCCGGTAATTTTTTTTATCGGACCGTATTTCCGTTTTTCGGTCCGGTAATTTTTTTTATCGGTCCGTATTTCTGTTTTTCGGTCCGTTAATTTTTTTTATCGGACCGTATTTCCGTTTTTCGGTCCGGTAATTTTTTTTATCGGACCGTATTTCTGTTTTTCGGTCCGGTAATTTTATTTATCGGACCGTATTTCTAGTTTACTGTCACTTCAGCGTCTTCTTCTTAGCTTTCACTAATAAAAATGGTGGAAATTGTTTTAATTTATTTTTGCGTGCTTCGTCATAATATTTGTGTACTTCTTCAGATTGTCCTAAGTCTTTAACTCGCTCGATTTCAAACCCGTTATCTATTAAGCCATTCATAATAGTTTCAAAAGTATGATGATACTTCTCAACATTTTCCCCTAACCACTTTGCTGTACGTTTTGATTCGTCAAAGTAATGTTCCATTCTTAAGAAAACACCATTTTCGTCTTCTTTTTTAACTTCTGGATCTTTTGTAGATGTTTGTATCGGATGTTCCATAGTAAATAGTAATACGCCATCTTTATTTAATAATTGACTTAATTTTCGACAGCACAAATCAAAATCTTCTATATAATGTAGTACTAACGATGACACGATGACATCAAAATTACCTTCATGTTCAAATGCCATAAAGTCTTGATTGTATAGCGTTACATGCTTTTCTGTGAATTTTTCACGGCTTAGATGAATCATCTTTTCTGATTGTTCTACTCCTGTTATTGCTTTTGGATTAAAAGTTAACATATACTCTATAAGATTTCCCATGCCACACCCAACGTCTAATATATTTTTACCTTCTAAGTCAGGCATTAACCGCTTCATTTCTGGTAATTCAACTACCTCGTTATAACTCAAATGATTATTGCGCTTTTCCTTATAAGCATCAAAAAAATGCTCACTATCATAAATGTTATTCATCGTAATACCTCCTTTTCACCTCTTAATTATAGAGATAAAAGAGATTATTAATAGACTTATATTTTAGCTTTTAGTATGATGTAGGTATACAAGTGCCAAAAACAGGGACATGCCAATTCTGGCATGTCCCTTCTATATTAATGTGCTAACATTTCTTCTTTTACTTCTTCTTTAGATAGTTTTGTTGGATAGTATGTTGGCCAGTTTTCTAGCTCTTTTAATACTTTCTTTTTATCGTTTCCAGTGAAGATATGGAAGTGTGATGTTTTTTTAGGATAAATATTATGATCGCTGAATTGTACGTATTTTGGTAAGTCGTCTGTTGCATTGCCTTCTAATTTGTAAGTATATCTTACGCCTCTGTTGCCTTTTTCATATTTAAGTATGTCGTACCCGTCGTATTTATATTTTCCTGTTGTTGTCTTACCGTTTTTAGTGAAACTGATTTTGTTTCCTTCTATTTTAATATTTTCTACGTCTGTTTTATATCCTTTGTCATAGTATGCTTTGTATTCTTTTGCTGTCATTTTGCCGTCTTCAGATTTATGTTTAAATACTTCATCTAAAGTACCGTCTTTTAAATATGGATAAACAGATTGCCAATCACCTGCGTAGTCTGATAGTTCACGGTCTTTTACTTGTTTGTCTTTAAAGTACCCTTTTTCGATTGCTTTATCGTGAGATGCTGCATTTTCGTGATTATCAGATTTTATTTTATCGTTTAAGGATTTTTCGATATTATTAATATTTTCTTTCATTAATGATTGATATGAAAGATTTTTTTCGTCTAATTGTTTTTTAGTTAAAGACTCCATGTTGCTAAATGGTAATGGTTTCGCGTTTGTTTCTTTTCTAATTGTATCTGTAATTTTTGAAGAAATGTTGTTTTCATAAAGAATATATTTCGCATCTGTATCTTTAATTTCTTTTACGATTTGAGTTAATTCTTTTTGAGTTGGATCTTCAGCATTCATGCTTTGTACGCCTTTTTGAACAAATCCGTAACGATTAGCTAAATAACCGATAGATTCGTGTGAAATAAATACTGTATGTCCTTTATGATCTTTAGTCACTTTTTTCAAATCATTATCGATATCTTTTAATTCGTTGTCTAAATTTTTATAATTTTTTTCATATTCGTCTTTATTTTTAGGATCTTTTTTAATTAATTCGTCTTTGATGCCTTTAATCATTTCACGGTTAATTTGTGGATCTAACCATATATGTGGATCGTATCCGCCGTGGTGATGATGTTCATGACCGTGTTCTTCATGCTCTTCATGTTTGTGGCTATCTGTTAATAATTCTGATTGGTCGATGCTGTTTTGTAATGATAGCTTTTTATCATCTTTCTTAATTGTTGCTGCTATTTTCTTCGCGACAGGATCTAAATCATCACCTGTATATGCAAATAAATCTGCTTTACTCGCATTTAAAATATCTTTTTGTGTTGGTTCATAACTATGTAAATCCGTACCTGCTGGATAAATCGACTCAACTTCAACATGCTTGCCACCTATTTGTTCAACAAAAGATTTCAGTGGATACACAGTTGTTTTAACTTTTAATTTATTAGAATCGCCACTATCTTTGCTATCACTTTGATTACATGCAGCTAAAATAATTGCACAAGCAAAAATAATAGAGATGAACCCCATCCATTTCTTCATCAAAAAACTCCTCTCAAATAGTAATGTTTACGATTTAAAATTATATACTCTAATTTACAAAAAGACAAGCCTATAAATTAAATTAATTTTGTAATCCGATTATTTTGTGACATGAAAGCGTTTTTGTATAATGACATTAAGAAGATTATTTTGAGAGGAAGTGTGTATATGGAACCGAACAGAAAAATGATAATGGATTGTGATCCGGGCCATGATGACGCCATTGCTTTAATCATAGCCGGCGCAAAAACTAGCCCGTTAGACATATTGGCAGTAACAACTGTTGCGGGAAATCAATCTGTAGATAAAAATACAAGAAATGCGCTAAACGTATTAGATATTATAAATCGTGGAGATATTTCTGTATCAACTGGTGCAACAAGACCTTTAATTAAAGAAGCTGCTTTTGCTGGAAGTATTCACGGAGAAAGTGGCTTAGACGGACCACAATTACCAAACACCCCTCGCTTAAAAGCAACTGAACATCACGGTGTAGATGTCATTGTGGAAAAAGTATTAAACAGTGATGAACCTGTAACCCTCGTTGCCACTGGACCACTTACGAATATAGCGATGGCATTGATACAACAACCTTCTATTATAAATAATATTAAAGAAATCGTCATAATGGGAGGAGGTACTTTCGGTAACTGGACACCTACTGCAGAATTTAACATTTGGGTTGATGCCGAAGCTGCTAAAAGGGTCTTTGAAAGTGGCGTACCAATTGTTGTATTTGGGCTAGATGTTACACACCAACTACTCGGAAATGATACTATTATAAATCGCTTCAGCAAAATAGATAACAAAGTATCAAAATTCGTAGTAGAACTATTAAAATTCTTCAAGTCTACTTACAAATCACAATTTGATATGGATGGCGGACCGATTCATGATGCATGTACAATTTTATACTTGTTAAAACCAGAAATTTTCACACTTCAACATACACATATCCAAATCGAAAATCAAAGCCCACTAACTTATGGGACAATGTCCGTAGATTTAAACAATACTTATAAAAAAGCACCAAACGCATATTTTGCAACGGATGTAGATGTTGATATGGCTTGGGATTTAATCGATGAAACGTTAAGAAGCTATGAATAAATTCATACTAAAAAGAGGCTTGGACATAAATGTCCTAGCCTCAATTTATTGGGTTAAATGTATGTAGACGCAGTAGGTGTCTGTTTTCTAAATGCGCTTGTACCAAGCTTTTTAGAAATCTAGTCACCCTTGCGGGGGTGAGACAACGAAATCTAATTTAACATTTTAGATTTCTGTCTCACTCCCTTTTTATTCTTTACTTAAATATAAAATCACTTAGTCTGTCGTATGCGCCGTTTAAAGATTCATTAATTTCCGGGATAGATAGTGCTTCTATATAGCACCTCTTTGATAACCATCCATCGATAAATGTAATAATATCTTCATAGTACGTTTCCCACATTTCTTTTTTATGTGGTATTTCATGTTCAAATACTTTATATACTGCTTTTCTAAATTCATTTTTATATTTCAACAAGTAATTTTTAACATGTTCTGCAATTGCTGGTGTTGCTGGATAAAAACAAGCTTGATAATAAAGTTTGATATGTTCGTGATTATTCAGTACGATTTTTTGTAAAAATTCTTTTAAATCTTCTTTCGTTTGGTTACTTTCAATTAATTGTTCAGCATATTCTAAAGGTCCTTTAAATGTTGAATTAATACATTCAATAAATAATATTTCTTTACAATTGAAATGATTATAAAGCGATGGTTTCTTAATTCCTATTATGCTTGCAATGCTTGATAATGAAGCACCGACATACCCCTTTTTTGAGAACTCAGTAATACTTACTTCTATGATTTTCGTCTTAGTATCTTTCAAATTATAACTCCATAACTTGGTTCAATAACATTGTCGCTTGTTGTTTGAACTCATTTTTTACTGTTTCTTGTGTAGATTTTGATTGTATAAAAGCTCTTCTATAAATCCATCCATTAAGAAACATTCTAACTAATAATACAAAATCTTCACTATTTATTTCAAGTTGTAAAGTTTCATGTATTTGATTTAATTTGTTCAAGAAAACATTAACGAGCTTATCGTTTTGTTGTTCAATTTCAAGTGTGAAATTTTCAGGAGCAAATGATAATTGAACATAAAATTTGACGAAGATGTCTGATTCAAACAAGTAATTTTTGAAGAAAGTAATCAGTTCTTCTCGAATGTCTGGTGAGTTCGGATCAATTCTTTCAATAATTTCTATACCTTGATTTATACATTGAGTAATACATTGTGCATAAAGTTCGTCTTTACTCTTTATGTAATTATACAAACTTGCTTTTTTTATGTTCAAACTTTCAGCAATATTATTTAGAGATGTCCCGTAGTAACCTTTTTCTGAGAAAGCCTGCATACTTACAATTATTAGTCTTTCAGATGTATCATTCACCTCTAGTGCCTCCTTTGTCTCATAAGCATAACTATACATGAAATTTGATTAAAAATCATCCCAAAAAAAGCGTTTACATATGACACAAAAAATTACATCCTTGTCTTTTCCCTAAAACATGGTATAATAACTCCAGCAAACTATCGGTCGGAAGTTAAAGGAGGAATTATGGATTTATTACTACAATTTTTTATTATTTATCCAATTATGATGTCAGTATTTTGGATTATTGGAACGTTAATTTACTACGTATTAATTGAACGCAAACTAAAAACGCGCTCAGTTAATTACGAACCAACAGAAGGTATTTCATTCATTATCTCGTGTTACAACGAAGAAGAAACGATTGCTGACACGATTAAAAATTTAAACAGCCTTTCTTTTCCTATTAAAGAAATTATAGCGGTTAATGATGGCAGTTCAGATAACACAAAAGCAGAACTTCTTAATTTAAAACACGATTATGATTTCAAATTTATCAATTTAGATATCAACAAAGGAAAAGCAAATGCATTAAACATCGCAGCAGCAGAAGCACAATATCCTTATTTGATGTGTGTAGATGCCGACACGATTATAGATGACGACGCACCTTATTACATGATTGAAAGTTTAGTTAAAGATGCTTCACTTGGTGCAGTTACAGGTAACCCTCGTATTAGAAATAAATCAACTTTATTAGGAAAAATTCAAACCATTGAATATGCAAGTTTAATTGGAAGTATTAAACGCGCACAAACAATTAATGGTTACATAAACACAATTTCAGGTGTTTTCACGTTATTTAATAAACGTGCTCTAGAAGAAAATGGTTATTGGGATACAGATATGATCACTGAAGATATCGCTGTGTCATGGAAGTTTCACTTATCTGGTTACAAAATTAAATACGAACCACGTGCATTATGTTGGATGCTCGTACCTGAAACTTTTAAAGGACTATGGAATCAACGCGTGAGATGGTCACAAGGTGGACATGAAGTTATATTAAGAGATTTCAAAAAAATGTTTAAAGTACGCAATATTTCATTATGGTTATTATTTTTAGAACAAGTCGTTTCAGTCATTTGGGTATACGGCATTATTTTGATGCTTGTAATCTCATTACTTAAAGTGAATTTGTTAGACTTTTACTTCTATAATTATAATTTTTCAGTATTTCTATTATCAGCATTTTTATTAACATTTGTGAACATCATTCAGTTTACGGTTTCATTATTGATTGATAGTAGATATGAACGAAAGAACAATTTCTTTGTAATATTTTTAAGTTGGTACCCTACTTTTTATTGGATTATCAACGCTTTAGTTGTTATCGTCGCTTTTCCAAAAGCACTAAAACGTAAAAAAGGAGAGTTTGCCACATGGACAAGTCCAGACAGAGGAAACATACAGGAATCAAATCAAGATTAAACATATATAGAGAAACAATCGTATTTTTAGCATCATCCGTACTATGGTTATATTGTTTAATGGTACTATTTGTAGTCGCAGGATCAATATTGCCCGTTCAAAATCACTTTATTCAACTAGTAAGAGTTATTTTAAACATCGAAAAATCCGATATCATGACGATATTGAGTTATTTCGGTATTGGATCAGTTATTATTATAATTTATTTCTTATTAGCCTTTAATATCAATAGTAAAAGAAAGAGAGCACTACCTCATGAACAAGCATAGTAAATGGATTAAAATTTTGCTTATTGGAATTTTAATGATTTCATTTTTTGTACCACAATCAAACACTGCTTTTGCTAAAAAGAAAGAATTAGGTGGAGAAAAAAATGGATGTTTAGCATTAAATTACCATAGAGTAAGAGATAACACATTCGTAGACAAAATATTAAAGACATTCTCTAGTAGTAAAGAAATGACCATTTACAGTGTGACGAACTCACAACTTGAAAACCATATTAAATGGTTAAAAGCACATCACGCCAATTTCGTTACGTTGGATGAACTACTTAAATATAAAGAAAAAGGTAAATATCCGAAGAACTGTGTATGGGTGAATTTCGACGACATGGATGAAAGTATTTATGAAAATGCTTTTCCGATTTTAAAAAAACATAACGTCCCTGCAACAGGGTTTGTTATAACAAATAAAGTTGGAACAAACGACTTCCATAACCTTAACATTTCAAGTAAACAGCAATTAAAAGAAATGAAAGATAGCGGTTTATGGGATTTCGCATCACATACAGACAACATGCACAATGTTAAAAAGAATACATCAACGCTAATACACAGCGCTAAACACGGAGACATTAGCAGTGATATGAACAAAAGTACTGACTATATCGATAAAGAATTAAATGGCAATACAGAAGCATTTGCATATCCATACGGGCAAGCAGATGAAAATGTCGCTAAACAGCTAAAGGCAAAAACATCAATTAAATATGCATTTACGCTAGAAGAAAAAGCGATGCAACCAGATGATGATCCATATTTCATTCCTAGAATTATGGTGAGTGACGATGCCTTCAACACTTTAGTTAAACACTGGAAAGGATTTAAATAATGATTAAAAGAAAGCGAATTGAATTTATATATTTAAGAACTTTTCTCTGTTTACTTATCGTACTCACACATATTTTTACAGAATATAGCGTAACAAACGAAGTTGATGACCACCAAATCCAAGTATTATACTGGATTAGAATGTTATTAATTATTGGAACACCATCGTTTATCATCTTATCCCAGTTGTTAACTACCTTAAATTACAACGATAAATTAAAGCCTAAATATTTAAGAAATCGTTTAACTTACATTTTGCTACCTTACATACTCATGGGTGCATTTTACAGTTATTCTGAAAGCTTAAAGTTAGACGACTCATTTATCCACCAATTTACAGAAAACGTAATTAAAGGTAACTGGTATGGCTATTTCATCATCATTATCGTTCAATTTTTCATATTAAATTGGATATTCTATCGTATTAATCCGAAAATTCTATTCTCAAAATGGAGTATGATTATCGCGTTCATCATCAATACAACATATTTATATAGCCATCAAAATGTAGAACAAGTCACAAACTTTGTAGATCATTATTACCCATTCAGCCCAGAAACATTTATCGGTGGATGGATATTCTATTACTTATTCGGTTCTTACGTTGGTCATAATTACAATAAAATCAAAGAATTCGCAAGTAAATATATAGCACTCATTATATTCCTAGCTGCCCTTTCATACGTACTATTTATATTCACAGGTACACATGACTTTTGGATGGTTAGCAGTATGGATTACCGAATTCTACTATATATCAGTTTCATGTTTATACTACTCATCAACTTCAGTTCACAATTTGATACATTCATGTTCAATTCTGTAGAAATGATCAGTAGATACTCATTCTTTATATATCTAATGCACCCGATTATATTATCTTCAATATTCGGATACACAAGCATATACCAAGACCAAACCATCATCTTCATCCCAATATCACTACTATGCATTGTCGGATGTTGCACAGGCGTTGGCGGATTACTCAAAGAATTCCCTATATTTAGATTCGTCATGGGCAAACAACCATATACGAAATAGTCGTGAGTGGGTGCCGAATGCGAAATATGGACCGATAAAAAAATTTATAGGTCCAGAAATCGGAAATACACACATAACAAAACGCGCTTGCCTAAGGGAATCCTTCAGCAAGCGCGTTTTTATTTATAGCTTTATATTTCTATTACTTGTATTGTGTTTTTCATTTCGTGTTCTAATTCTTTTGTTCTCCATTCTCTTTGGTAGCCTAAGCATGGACAGATGTATTGTACCCCGTTTTCTTCTATATTATTTCGAAAATGGACATGTCCCATAATGCTATATTTTATAGGAAATTCTTCGTAAAAGTGATCAAAGTCTGATGTTCCTATGAATGCATTAAAATAATCAAATATTCTATGTGGCATTGGTACTGCGAATTTTTTGTGGGTTACGATGTGGGTCATTAATATGATATTTTTATCTTTAACTTGTTCTAAGTCTCTACGTACTGATTCTGCTGCTAATTGTGACATTTCTAAATCAGACTTACCCCAATCGATATGTTCTTTATCTAACCATGTTGCACCATAATATTTTCTGCGTTCTAACCGCTCCATATCGAATTTTTCATGATTAGCAAAGCTATAGTCGTACCAGCCACTATGACCTACAATAGCCCAATCGTCGTTAATCACATAAGGCTTACCTATGACACTTTCAGGTTGTGCTTTATAATGCTCAAAAATTTCATAAGAAGACTTTTCTTCAGTCTCGCTTTTCCAATAATCATGGTTACCTGGAATAAATAATATTTTAATGTTGGATTCATGTTTAACATTTTGAATAAATTGGATGGTTTGCTGATAGTGATTTGAAATGTCTCCAGCAATTAATAACAGATCCAATTTTAGACGTTTGATTTCCTTCACTAAAATGTCTTCAAAATCTTTAGGAAAATATTGATTACTTCTATCTATATGCAAATCAGAAATTGTACCAATTCTCATATCCATTCCCTTACTTTCTATAATATAACTAGATTTTCATTTTATAGTAACATATTCTATATCACGATCCATGTTATGAGGATTAAAAAAACAGGACTATGACATAAATGTCTTAGCCCTGTTTTTATTTATATTATGATTCTTCCCACCATAGTGAATCTTTAGGATTTTTGACTGCATGGTCGTAATCTTTTTCAGAAGAAACTGTAGGATATGATCCTTTTAAAGCTTTTCCTGAAGTTGTTTCAAATAGTAATAGTATTGTTAAGAATCCAATTACACTGATTGCTGTTAAATAGTAAGCTGGTGCTAAAGGATTGTTTGTAATGTGTACTAACCATGTTGAAACTAGAGGCGTTGTACCACCGAATATTGATACTGATACGTTAAATGTAACAGCTAATGTACGGTAACGCACGTCTGTATAGAATATACTTGGTAATAAACTTGGCATTGCACCTTCGTATGTTGAAAGGAAGAATCCAAGTATAAAGATACCTATTGATACGAACATTAACTGATTTAATCCCATTAAGTAAAATGATAATAATGAAAATGCAGTTAATCCGAATGTACCTAATAGTACAACTTTTTTGTTACCAATTTTGTCGCTTAAACGTCCGAATATGAACGCTAAAGGAACCATTACGATCATAACACTCGTAATTAATATTGTACTTACTGTACTAGAAATATTAAGTACTTCATCTAAATATGATGGCATGTATGATAATAACATGTAGTTTGTGATATTAAAGAATGCAACTGCGATGAAACATACGATAATATCTTTTTTATGATTTTGAATAATTGAACCAAATGATTCTGGTTTTTCTTCAGTGTCAGAGATTTCATTTTCAAAAATTGGTGTTTCATCTAAATTTCTTCTTAAGTATAGACCTACTAAACCAAGAGGCGCACCTAAAATAAATGGAATTCTCCAACCCCAAGCTTGCATTTGTGCATCTGATAATGCGATAAATAATCCACTTGCTAATAATGAAGCAAGTATATAACCAGCTAATGTACCTATTTCTAAACCACTACCTAGTGAACTTCTTCTGTTATCAGGAGAAGATTCAGCGATATAAACCATTGCACCTGCATATTCCCCACCAGTTGAGAAACCTTGAATGATTCTCGCAATAAGTAATAGAATCGGTGCCCAAATACCAATTTGATCATAAGTTGGTAATAGACCAATAAGTAAAGTAGAAGCCGCCATTAACACAATTGTCGTTGTTAATACTGTCTTTCTACCAAGTCGGTCGCCAATTCTACCAAATATAATACCACCAATTGGTCTCATTAAGAATGCGATCGCGAATGTTGCGAAAGTAAACACTAACTTAAGCTCATCATTTTGTACTGATGTGAAAAAGTTTTGACTGATGATAATTGCTAAATAAGAATATAGTCCAAAGTCGAACCACTCCATAGCATTACCTATACCTGTAGCATAGACACTTTTCTTTGCCTTTTTAATATCTACAACATTAATTTTACTTTTATTAAATTTCATGTTCTTGTAAACTCCCTTTTTGGATATAGTTATGTATCATAGCAGATATAAAAATTAAATCAACTGTAAATTTACACAAAGTAGCGTTTGCAAAGATTGTGAAACAGTTTACAATCCCTATAAGATATATACTTCAACAGTGGTTGACCAATTATGTAAAAATACTCTTTTTTCTTGAAAAAATCGTTCAAAATCTTTAGCAAATTGGTGGAGATTTACTCTTTAAGCAAGGATTATTAGCGGGAATTTGGGAGGATATTTGGATGGGAAAATCGACAAAAATCACGGGAGAACTTGTGCGATTTGGGGAGAAACGACAAAAATCTCAGAGGAACTTGTGCGATTTGGGGAGAAACGCCAAAAATCTCGGTGGAACTTTGGCGCTATGGGATGAAACGACAAAATTCTCGGTGGAACTTTGGAGCTATGGGGTGAAACGCACGATATCTTCAAGATATGGTGCGATACTGGGCTAAACGCACGATATCTTGATATGCTCCCTTCAAAGTAGACAGTAAAAAAACAAAACTTTGAAGGGAGTTTTTATATATGAAGAGAAAAATGAAGTTATCTGTTGAGACATTTCTAAAATTATTTGAAATAGTTGAGGAGGGTTATAGCTTTGAAACAGCTATAAGAAAACTTAATCTGAATTATGATTCGAAAGAACTAAGATATAAATATCATATGTACCTTGAACACGGTATAGATATTCTAATATCACAACCTTCTTATAAAAAATATTCGAAGAAGATGAAAGAGAAGTTAGCTCAAGATTATTTTAATAAAGGTATTTCACTAGAAGGTTTAGCCATTAAATATAATATAAGAAGTAAATCAACTGTACGTCTATGGATAAACCAGTATACTGAGGGTAAGAAAAACAAATCAGATGAACCCGAGGTGTATATCGTGAATCCTAAAAAAACGACAGTAGAAGAAAGAATTGAGATTGTAAAATATTGCTTAGATCACAATATAACTTACAAAGAAGCGTCAGAAAAATTCAATTTAAAATATAGCCAACTTTACAGTTGGATTCAAAAATATAAAGAACACGGTAAAGATGGCCTTATTGATGGCAGAGGTAAAGGTAAACCACAAAGCATCATGACATCAGAAGAAGAGTTGAACGCCCGTATAAAAGCGCTTGAAGAAAGAAATAAATATTTAGAAATGGAAAATGAAGTATTAAAAAAGGAGGAAGAGATAGAAAGGCAGTTGATGAAACAAAGATCAGGCAAGAAGCATCCTACAAAACGGTCAAATCGCTAAAAGATACTTATCCAATAGTATGGTTATGCGAAGTACTAGAAATTTCTAGAGCGAGTTATTATAAGTGGTTGAGCCGAAAGGCACCACTATTAGAACTAGAAAACAAAGAATTAATCAGCGATATCATAGATATCTATGATAAGTATGAAGGTATTTACGGTTATAGACGTATATATATTTATATTAGATTGAAGTTACAGAAAAAAGTTAATCATAAACGCATACACAGACTAATGAAACAACTAGGATTGAAAGCAGTTATCCGTAGGAAACGAAAGAAATATATACAGAACACACCTGCTTATGTAGCAGAAAATGTACTTAATCGTGAATTTAATGAAACAGTCCCGAATAAAAAATGGCTAACTGATGTGACTGAATTTAGATTGAACAACGGTCAGAAAGCTTATTTAAGTTCAATTTATGATTTAGGTAGTAAAAAAATAATCAGTCATGAAATCAATTTATCCAACAATAATGAATTTGTATTTAAAACATTAAAAAAAGCTATGAAAGGTAGAAATACCAAGGATATTTTATTACATAGCGATAGAGGTTATCAATATACAAGTCCAACTTTCAAAAAGCTTTTAAAAGATAATGGCATGATTCAAAGTATGTCTCGTGTAAGCAAGTGCATTGATAATGGACCTATGGAGAATGTTTGGGGTATCTTAAAAAGCGAATTATTTAGAGGTAGTAAAAAACATAGTTTTGAAAATATTGAAAAGGCAAAATATAGTATCAACCAATACATTAAGTTTTTTAATGAAGATCGAATTACATTAAAAATGGCTGCCTTCATAGCTTGAATATGAAGACAGTCCAAATTTCATTTTTTAGTTGTCTACTTGACAGGGGTCAGTTCATCTTCAAGCTATGGTGCGATACTGGTCTAAACGCACGATATCTACAAGATATGGTGCGATATTGGTCTAAACGCACGATATCTTCCAAGATATGGTGCGATACTGGGCTAAACGCACGATATCGCTCAAGATATGGTGCGATAATGGTCTAAACGCACGATATCTTCAGGATATGGTGCGATACTGGCTCTAACGCACGATATCTTCAGGATATGGTGCGATACTGGTCTAAATGCACGATATCTACAGGATATGGTGCGATACTGGTCTAAACGCACGATATCTTCATAATATGGTGCGTTTTGGGATGAATCGACAAAATTCTCAACAGAACTTGTGCGATTCGGTACAAAACGCCAAAAATCGTCGACGATTTTTGGCGTTTTAACTATTTTATTTAACTTCTATTTTCGTTCCTTCTTGAATATCAACTAAAGGTTTGTCTTCTAAGTATAACGTTCCTGATTGTTCAGCTTCTGTGCTACCATCAAATTTTAAAGTAATATGTCCTAAGTCATTTAAATTCTTATTTACTGCTGTTCCTACTTTTGTAATTTGATATTCAGTTTCATCAATAAATAAAGTGTTTGATTCTGTAATTTCATCGTTAACTTGATTGATATTAATGATATAACAAAAATCCACTAATTCGTTTGGTGCATTATCTCCAAATAGTATAACCATTTTTTCTGCTTCAAATGCTTTTGCATCTTTACCTATTCTCTTTACTTCTGTTTCATACACTAGTCATCACTCCTATTTATTTATATAATCCAAAACTAGCTAACCAAGCTACAAACACCCGGGGTACACCGTTGAGGAACCGCGAATATAGTACGGAAGGTACACCGACTTCTATCGTTTTCGTTTCCGCTTCTGCTAGTCCTAACCCTACTGGTATAAAATCTGCTGCATTCTGTGTATTGATAGCAAATAAAGCTGGTAATGCTAAATTTGGTGGAATGTTGCCTTTTCCTATTTCAACACCAATTAAAGTTCCAAGTACTTGTCCAATTACGCCTCCTGGTCCTAGTAAAGGACTTAAGAATGGTAACGAACAAATAAAGCCGATTGCTAATAATCCCCAAATATTACCTGCAAGAGGTGACATGACTTTAGCAAATATATCTCCAATACCTGAACCTTGTATAATTCCTATTAACAACGCTACAAATCCCATGAAAGGTAATATTGTATGAAGCATCGTATCAACTGCGTCTCGTGCTGCTTGATAGAACGTATTGATAACTTTACCAGCACCGAGACCAATCTTCGTTAGTATAGATTTGTTCTCTTGCTCAGCTCTCGTTTCCATAATTTTTTTATCTTTTGAATAAGTTGTTTTTTCTTCTGATGCTTGCTCATTATTATCAGATGGTGGTGTAGTATTTGAGTCATCTTCTCCTGCGACTGTTACTTGATCAACATCTACATTAGATACATAAATTTCTTCAGTTATATGTTGTCTTAATGGTCCACTTTTACCTGTAGCCATAATATTTACTGTTGGTATGCCCTTTTGAGGATATATACCACATCTTAGCGTACCGCCACAATCAATTACTGCAACCATGATTTCATCTTCAGGTACAGACGTTTCAAATCCATTTACTGGTGTTGCACCTGTAATTTCACAAATTTTATCAACGATATCTGGTTTATGACCACCTGTTACATACATCACTTTATCTTTCTTACCTTCAACGCCAAATTTTAGTGGTCCACCAAAACCGCCTGAACCTTTAACTATTTTAACTTTTTGACTCATTTCACTCACCTCATCCTTCTAATTTGACCTCAGTACTTAATTTAACTTTTTGCTGTTTCTCTACATAACTTGTTGTAAAGTCAGTAATCCATCCACCGACAAAGTTCATAACTAAACCTACAAGTAAATATCTTATTGCTAAATCAGTCGTTGGTAATCCCAGCTTTTGAATACCATTGGCAATACCTAAAAATATAAATAATTCTGCTGGGTTAATATGCGGGAATAAACCGTTACTCGTATGTGCAAATTGTGCTGCTGATGCAAAATAACTTGGTTTATATTTTTCTGGCATAAACCTTCCAAGTGAATGCACCATTGGATTGGCTAACATAAATGATCCTAAAAATGGTAAGACTAAATATCTTAACAATGGATTATTTGATGATTTCTTTGCTATTTTATTGATTCTTTTTTCACCTATTAATTGAATTAACGTATTCATTGCAATCAGTAACATTAATACGAGCGGAACAATTGTCGTCATCCAGTCTATAAATGTGTCTGCGCCAGTTTGAAATAATTTAATAAATCCTTCTGCTAACTTAACTATGAAGTCCATGATGATTTACTCCCTTCTTTTTTAAACATTCCATTAATTTTTTTAACTGCTTTCATCATAGGTGAAGGAATTCTTTCAATTTCTCCACCTGATTCAATAACATTAAATGTATGTTGTGCATCTAAAATCGCTTTGACTAATAACTTGTTATACTTTTTTAAGTCGGTATCTTTTAATTTATTAATTTTATAACCTTCTAAACCTTTTAACTTCTTAAATTTCGAGAATACCGTTACACCTTGCATATACCTTGCTTCTTCAATTTCATTACGGTTGTTAATCTGTAAAAGTACTAACGTCCCAGATTTTAAAATTGCAGGTCTTCTTCCTATAGCAACTCGTCCATTTTCACGTAATTCAGTATAATGTTTAGTAAAATTTTTAATTTGAAGAAGCCCTAATACGTATTGGACTATAAACCCAACCGCTAACATAACAATCAATATAATGAAAAACATAGCTAACTCCTCATTTCTTTATTTAGTATATGTGCAAGCGCTACATAATCCGTATCACTACTGATTTTATCAACAATATAACTGTTAGCTGTCATGGCTAAAATTTCTTCATATAGTCGAATTAATACCGCTTCATTCACTTCATTTTCCGGCGTTGCTACTAAAACAACAACTTTTACTTTTTCATTATCGATTAATGGCTCATCTATAATAGCCAATTTAATCCAAATACCTTCTAATTTATGACTTGTATGTGGAAAACCTAATAATCCTGTAATCGTTGGCTTACAACTTTCTCTATCTAAAATTCTTTGTGAAAATGCTGAATCAACTTTGCCTTCTTCAACAAGTTCTTGAGATAAATGCTGAATCACTTCTTCATATTTCACACTTTTATCAATATGATGAAAATCTGTTTCATTTAAAAAGTCGACGATAATACTTTGATTAAAAAGATTGCGATTTTTAACGTCTTTATAGATTAAAAATTGCTCTATTTTAAGTTTAAGCGAACGTTCATCAAGAATGTCATCAATATAAATTATTCTATTGAACAACCTATTACTTTTTATAGTAGAAACAGTTAAATCAAATTGATCTAATTCATTCAATTGCACGTCATTTTCGTTTATCACTTTAATGTCTATTTGTGAACCGAATATATTTTTCAAATAAACTGAAACAAGTTTAGCACTACTTAATCCGAGATCTGTTATCAATGCAATAGAATGTATTTCTTTGAATTTCTGTTCTAATTGTTGTAAATAGACGCTGAAATAAATAGACAAAAAGCCTAACTCATTTAATGGCACTTTGATTCGTAATGCTTTTTCAATGTTTTCAGCTAATACTTTTGATAACTCATAAGCAAATGGATATCTAGTTTTCACTTCGCTTATTAAATCATTTTGAATGTTAATATCAAATATCAATCTATTAATTAAATATTTAATGTGTAATTGAATATCATTACTAAAAAGCTGATCATCTATTTTAATCGTGTAATAAAAATTAATATCATCAATCGTATTCTTTATAATTTGATTTAAAATCGTTTGATCTTGCTCTGTCATCATTTCATCTATTATTGATGCTCTTCTTCCAATAATTTGGAATACAATAATTAAAATTTCTAAATTAGGAAATTGTACTTCATAATGATCAACAATATATTGTTTAATGTCATTAACTGCATTAAAATCTTCCGAATCAAAAACTCTATCATCTATTTGAACACTTTCTTTGATGTTGTATCCTTCTTCTAATCTAGTTAATGTAACTTTTACAGCCAACGATAATCGTTCTGAAGTTGATTTATCTAATTTGAAATTATCTTTAATTTTCAATAATGTATCACTAACGACCTCTGGCAATGCCACACTTTCATATTGATTAGAAAAACATTCTATTAATACTTTTCTAATTTCGATTTCATTACCATCAATTCGTAAACCAACATTTTGAGTACCTTTAATTTCTACTTTATAATCTTTTATATTCTTTTTGATTTCATTTAAAGTGTTATTGACGACACTTTTACTTAAGAAAAGGTCTTCTGCAATATCATCTATTGTACAAACGCCATTATTTAATAAGTAATAAAAGATGCTTTCTTCTCTAGCACCAATTTCATTTAAGTTTTCACTAATGTGTACTTTTAAATTTTTAAAAATATTAAAGAAATCATCTTCATTTAGTACAATCATAGAAATAGAATTATGTTGTTTATGGATACTAATAGAATCGTCAAAGTGTACTTGTATTTGATTAATGTAATTAGATAAAGTTCTTTGAGAAATAGAAAGTTGATGGGAAAGTTTTTCAATCGAAATATTATCTTTCAATAAAATTTCGACAATTGTTAAATGATTTTTATTTAATAACATAACTCCCCACCTTTCTTCCTCTAAGATTTATCCTCTTGATTTTCCACCTGAAATATTAATTGTTGTACCTGTTATATAGCTAGATTTATCTGAACTTAAATAACAAACTAAATCCGCTACTTCTGTTAATCTTCCAACTCTACCTAATGGAATTGATTTTGAATAATCGCCGTTTAATTGATCTACTGTCGTATTTCTACTATAAGCTAATGCTTCTTCATACTGTCTTGTACGAAGCCCTGTTTCTTCGAGAATACCCGGTGCAATAGCTACGACTTTAATATTATGTTTACCTAATTCTTTTGCCCAGCTTCGTGTAAAACCAATCAATGCTGCTTTTGTAGCAGAATAAATACTTTGTCCCTCTGAGCCTTCTTGACCCGCTTCGCTAGATATATTCACTATTATACCTTTTTTTTGTTGAACAAATTGTCTACTCACTTCTTGGCTAAATAATATTGGTCCCTTCAAATTGACACCAAACATTAAGTCCAAATCTTTCATATTAATTTCATATTCTGGCTTTTCGCCTTTAACATCTACCAACAATCTTGGTAAATTAATTCCAGCATTATTAACTAGTACGTCTATTTGAGATTGCTGTTCAATAATTGTATCAACCGTTTTTTTAACTGCTTCTTTATTTGTAACATCTGTTTGAATAAAATGATAACTTTCACTATCAACTGGTTCATCTTTTAAATCTACATTATAAACAATTGCACCATTCTCCAATAATGAATTTACAATTTGTCTACCAATACCTGAAGTTCCACCAGTTACGATTATTACTTTTCTGTATATTTCTAACCAATTCTGAGTCATACTTTGTTCCTCCTAAATTAAGTTGTAAATTCATTATAGAATTAAACGCTTACATAATTAATTTATAGTTTTGTGCACATATTTGAAATCAACAAAATAATCGCTTTAACACTACAATTCTTCATTTAAGATTTAACTTCCAAAAAGTATAATTAGGAGGACTGACGCGTTTTTTTTATGAGCGTTTGATTTGGGAATTTTGGGGAGTGAATCGAGAAAAATATTAGGAGAACTTGCGCGATTTGGGTATTCTAACGCACGATATCTTCCAAGATATGGTGCGATACTGGTCTAAACGCACGATATCTCCAAGATATGGTGCGATACTGGGCGAAACGCACGATATCTTCAAAATATGGTGCGATACTGGCTCTAACGCACGATATCTTCAAGATATGGTGCGATACTGGTCTAAACGCACGATATCTTCAAGATATGGTGCGATAACAGGCTAAACGCACGATATCTTCAAAATATGGTGCGATACTGGGCGAAACGCCAAAATTCTCAACAGAACTTGTGCGATTCGGTACAAATCGCCAAAAATCCACACCGATTTTTGGCGATTTCTTTAACACTAAAGATTTAACTTCCAAAAAGTATTATAATTGATATATAAAGTCTAATTACACGGAGGTTTTTTAAGTGAGACATTATGACATGTTAGTTGTAGGCTTTGGTAAGGCTGGTAAGACATTGGCTAAAGATTTTGCTGGGCAAGGTAAAAAAGTGGCTGTTGTTGAGCAGGATGCCAATATGTATGGTGGTACTTGTATCAACGTAGGTTGTATTCCTTCAAAAACTTTACTTCATGAAGGTATTACAAATCATCAATTTTCTGAAGCGATGAAGCGTAAAAAAGATGTTGTTTCAGCTTTAAATAAGAAGAATTTTAATAATCTAGATTCTGATGATCAAATCGACGTTTTTACTTATAAAGCGTATTTTAAAGATAATGAAACCGTTCAATTACTAGATAATTCTGATGAAGTTGTTGAAACGTTACAAGCAACGAATATTGTGATTAATACGGGGAATCGCTCAAATATTCCTGATATTAAAGGTATTCATGATACTGAAAATATTTACGATTCAAAAGGTATCATGGAAATTGAAACATTGCCAGAGCGTTTAGTTATTATTGGAGCTGGTTATACTGCTTTAGAATTTGCGACAATTTTTTCAAGTTTAGGTAGTAAAGTTTCGATTGTTCATAGTAAGAAACACATTTTAGGAGCTGAAGATAGAGATATCGCTTCTGCTATTTATGAACAACTGATTAATCAAGGTATTGAATTTATCGACGAAGCTGAAGTGAGTGAATTTTCTACAGAAGATGGTCACCCAGTCGTGCATACAAATCAAGGAGATTATAAAGTAGATGCTGTGTTGCTTGCTACTGGTCGTGTACCGAATACTGATTTTGGCATTGAAAATACGGACATCAGCCTTGGTGAACGTGGTGAAATTAGAGTGAAATCAACGTTACAAACGTCAGTTGACCATATTTATGCAGTTGGTGACGTTAAAGGCGGACCTCAATTTACGTATATTTCACTAGATGATTATCGTATTGTAAAAGACCAACTCGTTGGCAACAAACGACGTACGACTAAAAATAGAGGAAATGTACCTTACACAGTATTTGTTGATCCACCATTAAGTAGAATCGGATTAACTGCAAACAAAGCTAAAAAAGAAGGCTTCAATGTTAAAGAAGGTATGATTGAAGTAAAAAATATACCACGACATAAAGTTAATAACGATGACCGCGGTATTTTTAAAGTTGTTGTTGATGCAGATACTAAATTTATACTTGGCGCAAGTTTATACGGAAAAGAATCCGAAGAAATAATTAACCTCATTAAACTCGCAATGGACCAAGATATACCATATACAACATTAAGAGATAATATTTACACACACCCTACAATGGTAGAATCATTTAACGATTTATTTAATATTAAGTAAGAAAAAGCCCTTATTAGCGACCGCTAATAAGGGCTTTTTCTATTCATTATTTCGTTTCTCATCTAATATATTTTTCATAATGGATATAGGTCCGGTAGATGCTATAGTTGCAATGTATTCCACTAGTTCGTCAACTGAAACTCTGTTCGGATCGTTAACCCAATATTTAATAATAGACATCATTGAACCCGTTACATAACTTAAATAATAATTTATCGGTATACCCAATACTGTTTCGTTATCGCCTACCAACTGTGTAACGTTACCTCTAACAATATCCCCAAGTTGTTCTTCGATTTTACTTTTTTTGTCTAAACTTAATATGACTTGGTAAAATTCTAGATTTTCACTTATGTGTGTGACCATTTTTTTGGTGATATTTGTTGAAAATGCTTTTATAAAAGATTCAGATGATTGATTACTTAAGTTTATATTTCGAATGTCTACAATGCCTCTAATTTTTTCAATTTGTTCGTCTTCCATTTCTTCAAGTAATGCGTATTTATCTTCAAAATTTAAATAAAATGTTCCTCTATTGATGTCTGCTAAATCTGAAATTTCTTGTATCGTAATTCGTTCAATATGATTTTTCTTTAATAATTGTATAAAAGCTCTTTTTATTGCTGTTTTACTTTTTCTTACGCGTCGATCTTCTGCCATTTTCATCAAATCCCCTTTTTTAATGAACAGTTTTTAATATTTTGTTGATTAGCGAACGTATCGTACACAATTGGCGATTGCAAGTTCGCTCATTTCTATTATAATAAACAATGTTATTAATAATCAACACAATGTTCATTAAAGAGGAGGAAAATTATGAATATTTTTAAAAAGAAACTATATTGGATGACACCTATTCTAGTAATTGTTATTTTATTACTTTTATCAATAGCATTCTTACCAGCGTATAATCCACAACCAAAATCCGTACCTATTGCTATCGTGAATCATGATAATGGTACAAAAATGCAAGATAAAGACGTCAATATCGGGAAAACTTTTGAAGATAAAATTACGGGCAATAAAGATTTATCCGAAAAAGTAAAATGGGTTAAAGTAGACAGTACTAAAGACTTAAAACAAGGTTTTAAAGACAATAAGTACTACGGGGCGCTCATTTTAGATGACAATTTATCAAAAGATTCATTGAGTAAAGTTCAAAAAGTTGCTCAAGACGCAAAAATGAAAGAAATGAAAGAAAAAATTCAAAGTGGTGACATTCCACCTGAACAAGCTAAAAAAATGCAGAGTCAAAGCAAAGTTGAGCCTGTAAAAGTTAACCAAGGTAAAGTGAATATAATCGTTAACGAAGGCGCGAGCATGCAAGGTTCACAACTCGCTAACACGATGCTTACAACGATTGGCGATCAACTTAATAATCAAATTTCTAAACAAGGTATTCAAACTTTAGAAAAAATGAACGTCGACGTATCCGCTTCTGATATACAAGGCATTACAAACCCTGTAAAAGTTCATAAAGAAAATATGAACGCAGTAAAATCACATCAAGGAAACGGTAACCTGCCATTCCTAATGTTCACACCAGTATGGTTAGCATCATTAGTTGGTTCAGTCGTATTATTCTTCTCATTTAGAACAAGCAATAATATTACTGTTAAAAGTAGAATCATCGCTGCACTCGGACAACTCGCTGCCGCGATTGTCACTGCATTAATCGGAGGATTCGGATATATACACTTCATGACAGGTGTATTAGATGTAACAATCGATCATCCAAATAAAGTCGCACTATATGTATCAATCACAATATTAGCATTCATCAGTTTAATACTCGGCGTGATGACATGGCTCGGCATGAAAGCTATACCATTATTTATGATATTACTATTCTTTAGTATGCAGCTTCTCATGTTGCCAAAACAAATGTTACCACAGTTCTACCAAGACTATATGATAGGATGGAACCCATTTAGACATTACGCAGAAACATTAAGAGACTTGATATACTTAAATCACAATATCGAGTTCAACAGCACAATATGGATGTTCATCGGATTCATTATATTCGGCGGCGTTTCAACAATTTCAGCCGCTATAATAAGAAAACACAATACAAAAAGAACAGAAGTACCATCTTAAGTAGATAAAAGAAAGAAGAGGACCCCGCGATTTCGGCGAGGTCCTCTTTTCATATTGTAGAAACAAGTTTTGTTAAGATTGGTGATGCCTGGGCGGAGGAACGGATGCTGTGGCGGGTGGACTCCTTATTTACAGTTTTGACGGATTCTGTTAATGACGGTGGCCGCCCTAACGAACACTTCTTTCGACTTGTGTTTGTTAGAAAATCGAACTCACCCGCTATGTTGCTAGATTTACCAGTTTAGCAATTTAGACACTCGCTATGTTGCTAGATTCGTCAGTTTAGCAATTTAGATCCGCTCTATGTTGCTAGATTTGGCAGTTTAGCAATTTAGACACTCGCTATGTTGCTAGATTTGTCAGTTTAGCAATTTAGACGCGCTCTATGTTGCTAGATTCATCAGTTTAGCAATTTAGACACCCGCTATGTTGCTAGATTTGTCAGTTTAGCAATTTAGAGACGCCCTATGTTGCTAGATTTACTAGTTTAGCAATTTAGACCCGCTCTATGTTGCTAGATTTACTAGTTTAGCAATTTAGAGACGCCCTATGTTGCTAGATTTACCAGTTTAGCAATTTAGATCCGCTCTATGTTGCTAGATTTGGCAGTTTAGCAATTTAGACACTCGCTATGTTGCTAGATTTGGCAGTTTAGCAATTTAGACACGCTCTATGTTGCTAGAGTAGCTAGTTTAGCAACTTAGACACGCTCTATGTTGCTAGATTTGGCAGTTTAGCAATTTAGACACTCGCTATGTTGCTAGATTTGTCAGTTTAGCAATTTAGACGCGCTCTATGTTGCTAGATTTACTAGTTTAGCAATTTAGACACTCGCTATGTTGCTAGATTCTCCAGTTTAGCAACTTAGACACGCTCTATATTGCATGTCAGCCCTCACTTGCAACTTAGAACCTCTCTATATTGCATGTCGACCTTCACTTGCAACTTACAACCTCTCTATATTGCATGTCGGCCTCCACTTGCAACTTAGAACCTCCCTATATTGCATGTCGGCCTTCACTTGCAACTTAGAACCTCCCTATATTGCATGTCGGCCTTCACTTGCAACTTAGAACCTCTCTATATTGCATGTCGGCCTTCACTTGCAACTTAGAACCTCCCTATATTGCATGTCGGCCTTCACTTGCAACTTAGAACCTCTCTATATTGCATGTCGACCTCCACTTGCAACTTAGCGCCGTACTTCCAGCTTTTATTATATACACAAGTTACTATTAGTTACTTTTTTCTACCGCTATCCTCATATTCTCTCCACCCTCGTCCTTATTTCCTCATATTCTCTATTAATCCCGCCGCCATCTACCAACTTTGTCCATACTGTCCGCCCACCTTCATCTATATTCCCCCTCAGCACCTAACATACCACCTTCAACCACACCCCCGTCCTCCATCAACAGAAAAATCCCAACTTGCGTGCAAGTTGGGATTTCCTTATTCATTTCTATAGTATTTCTTTTGCTTTTTGGATTGCTTCGTTTGTGATTTCATGGCTGTTTACCCAATATTCGGATATGTTTGCTCCGCGTTTTTCGAATATTTCTGATACGTGGTTACTTTGTTCTTCTGTAACGATTGGGTCTTGTTTGCCCATTGATAAGAATACTTCAAAGTGGCTTAAGTCTTTCGTGTTTCCTTCAACATCTACTGGATATAGTGGCGCGAATAGTAATGCTTTTCTAAATGGTACGCCTTCTCGTAGAATCATGTTAATCGCGATATTGGATCCGTTTGAAAAGCCTACTAAAATAACATTTTCTAAGTCAAAGTGATATTTATTAGCTGATTTTTTAATAAAGTCATATAGTTCTTTTCCTCTATATTCTAAATCTTCTAAGTCGTACTCACCTTCTCCGCGTCTTTTAAAGTATCTGGCCATGCCGTTTTCGGATACTTCGCCTTTCACACTTAATACGCTGTAAGTTGGATCTAATAAATCTGCTAATGGTAGCAAGTCTCTTTCGTTTCCGCCTGTACCGTGTAATAACACAAATACTGGTTTGCCGTGCTCGCCTTGTTTATATATATTTTTCACACCAGTTCAACTCCATTATCATTGTGGTCTTTTAATTGTAAAAGTATGCCCTATCTCAGCATAATCATTACCCGCTAATCTGCTCACTGCGCTCAATTTGTCTTTGTTAATATAGCCATCTTCGTAAACTTCTTCGTCAAAATGGTATTGCTTAATTTCTAGTAATAAAAGGTCTGTAACTGTAACGCCATCTGTTTTAATTTCAATCGCATCGTATAATTCAGTTTCAAATCTTGCTTTACTTTGTTTTAAACCTGGTACTGAAACTTTTTCAGAATCGACCGTTTCGAATTGTGTTCTTAAAATTTCACTGTCTCCACTGTCTAACATAGCAGCTGTTTCATTTGCGTCAGCAACGTTATCTGTATCGACAATGTGGACGACCGCTTCTTTTTGCTGAATTATATTACGCGCTGTATCTTTCGGTTTGCCATCGACTCTTTTTATGCCAATAGATAAGATAGGAGGTTCTGAAGTCACAACATTGAAAAAGCTAAACGGTGCAATATTCAATACACCTTCTTCTGATTGTGTCGTAACGAGCGCAATTGGTCTCGGTATAACAGACCCAATTAGCAATTTATAGTTTTCTTTTTGTGTTAAGTCTTCTGGACGTAACTTTTTCATAAGAATCCTCCTTATCTATATGTTTAATGCTTCTGCGCTGTATCAAAATGTTTAATTTCTGATTCAATATATTCACGTTTTGATTCTAAAAATGGTGGCAATGCCAAACTTTCACCAAGTGTTTCGTATGGTTCGTCACCCATAAATCCTGGTCCATCAGTAGAAACTTCTATTAATATATCACCTATTCTTGCATATAATGCTTCAAAATAGAAACGATTTACATTACCAGAGTTACCAATTCTAAGTTCGTTATATTTTTCTTCCCAAGCTTTAATCGCAGCGTGGTCTTTTAATCTAAATGAAACGTGGTGTACTTCACCGTAACCTTGTCTTGCTTCAGGCCCTTTATCATCTTTTCTTAAAATGACTTGCCCACCGTTACCGCCTTCTCCAACTTCAAATAAAGCAACAGTTTCTTCCTCTACGACAGGTTTCATACCGAATACTTGTTTCAACACTGATTGGAAATCATCAAAGTAACTTACTGTAATTTCGATAGGTCCTAATCCATAAATCGCAAATTCTTCAGGTACTGGACCATTTTTCCAAGGAATTCCAGGCTCAACACCTTCGTTCAATTCATCTGAAATTAATTGATATCTTTGGCCGTCTTCCTCTTCAAAAGGCAATACTTTTTTGCCGAATAAATCTTGAATGCCGTCATGTTTTACGCCAAAAGTTTCAAAACGATCTAAATAATAATCTAACGCCGCATCATTCGGTACTCTAAACGCAGCACGACTTATAGAATTCGTACCTCTACTACCTTTAGGGCTATTTGGAAAATCAAAAAATGTCATATCTGTACCAGGAGAACCTTGGTCATCTGCAAAAAATGTATGATACGTATAAATATCATCTTGGTTCACTGTTTTCTTAACTAAACGCATACCTAATACTTCTGTAAAAAATTTATAATTTCTAACTGCATCATTTGTCATAGCTGTTACGTGGTGGATCCCGATAAGTTCTTGATTATTCATTAAAAATTCCTTCTCTCTATTTTTATTTCGATTTCGAAGTAATATCATTTTAAAAAAATACGCGCTCGTATCTACTTCGTAGAAAAGGCGCTAATTTTCTTCAATGCTTTTCTAAATACAGCAAGTTCTTCATCATCTAATATAGAAAATGCTTTTTCAATTGCTTCAGCATGCTTTGGGAAAATATCTTCCATTAAAACATGACCTTTCTCAGTAAGAACAGCATATGTGATACGTTTATCCAATGTATCTTGTCTACGTGTTACATACTCTTTCTTAACCAATTGATCAATAACATAAGTTGTACTACTACTTGAGATTAAAATACGTTGTTTCACTTTTTGAATAGGTTGATCACCTTTATGAAATAACAGTTCCATAACGGCAAATTCAGTAATATTCAAACCGTAATTACTCACATCTCGCTTTACAACACGGTCTAACGCATCACTTGTACGCTTAATACCAACCAATGCCTTTAAAGATTCATCTGTTCGATTCATGTCATCACCTATCTTAATATTATTTCGATTTCGAGATAATTGTAACGCTCAGAAAAATAAAAGTCAACGATTTGAGTATAAAAAATATACCGATGCCCAATACTCTTTTTTTAAATTTTCTAAATCATTTCAATTAATTGCCATTTTAAACGTTTTAACATATAATCCTTATTGAAACACTAAGGTTTTTAAAATGGAGGCAATATAAATGAATAAAAAAACATTACTCATACATGGTGGAAAAACAACTGATGCATATACTGGCGCAGTGACAACACCAATTTATCAAACGAGCACTTATGAACAAGATGCAATTGGCGAATTAAGACAAGGTTATGAATACTCTAGAACAGCTAACCCTACAAGATCAGCATTAGAATCTTTAATCGCTGACTTAGAGCACGGCACAAACGGTTATGCATTCGGTTCAGGCATGGCAGCAATTTCAGCAGTGATTATGTTACTAGATAAAGGAGACCATATTTTAGTTAATTCAGATGTTTATGGCGGTACTTATCGTGCCTTAACAAAAGTATTCACACGATTCGGTATAGAATTTGATTTTATCAATACAACAAACATCGATAATCTAGAATCATCAATTAAACCAGAAACTAAAATGATCTTTATCGAAACACCATCAAATCCTTTACTACAAATCACAGATATTAGAGCCGTTAGTACCATCGCTAAAAATCACAATTTATTAACAGTAATCGACAACACATTTATGACACCGTACTACCAAAATCCTTTAGACTTAGGCGCAGATATCGTTTTACACTCAGCTACAAAATATTTAGGTGGACATAGTGACGTCGTATCAGGATTAGTCGTTACAGCAAATGAAGATTTAGGAGAAAGAATTGGATTTATTCAAAATTCCACAGGTGGTATTCTTGGACCACAAGATAGTTATTTATTAACAAGAGGTATTAAAACATTAGGATTAAGATTAGAACAAATCAACCGTAATGTTAAAGAAGTTGTAGAACTTTTAAACAGACACGAATCAGTAGTAAAAACCATTCACCCACTAAACGAAGACCACGTTAACCGTGAAGTACATTTTAATCAAGCATCAGGCTATCCTGGGATTATATCTTTTGAAGTGGAAAATGTAGAAAAAGCAAAAGAAGTCATTAAACATACAAAACTATTCACCTTAGCAGAAAGCCTAGGCGCAGTAGAAAGCTTAATCTCAGTACCAAGTTTAATGACACACGCATCAATACCAGCTGAAATCAGACATAAAGAAGGCATTGCAGACGGTATGATAAGACTATCAATCGGTATCGAAGACTCAGAAGACTTAGTAGCCGACTTAGAAAACGCACTAAACCAAATATAATATGAAAAAAACCAGTAGATTCTGGGGGTATCCCCTGAATCTACTGGTTTTTTCATTATTTTAAGATTGAAATGGAAGCTAAATTGCTAGAACGGTGATTCTAGCAATTTAGGACCGCTCTTAATGAACACTTCTTCTGACTTTTGTTCGTTAGACACTCGCTATGTTGCTAGATTAGTCAGTTTAGCAATTTAGAACAGCTCTATGTTGCTAGATTTACCAGTTTAGCAATTTAGGACCTCTCTATGTTGCTAGATTTACTAGTTTAGCAATTTAGACTCCCTCTATGTTGCTAGATTTGGCAGTTTAGCAATTTAGACTCCCTCTATGTTGCTAGATTTACCTGTTTAGCAATTTAGACTCCCTCTATGTTGCTAGATCTGTCAGTTTAGCAATTTAGAATCTCGCTATGTTGCTAGATTCTCCAGTTTAGCAATTTAGACGCTTGCTATGTTGCTAGATTAGTCAGTTTAGCAATTTAGACACCCGCTATGTTGCTAGATTTACCAGTTTAGCAATTTAGACTCGCTCTATGTTGCTAGATTCATCAGTTTAGCAATTTAGAATCTCGCTATGTTGCTAGATTCATCAGTTTAGCAATTTAGACTCGCTCTATATTGCATGTCAGCCTCCACTTGCAACTTACAACGCCTCTATATTGCATGTCAGACTCCACTTGCAACTTAGAACGCCTCTATATTGCATGTCAGCCCTCACTTGCAACTTACAACGCCTCTATATTGCATGTTGGCCTCCACTTGCAACTTACAACGCCTCTATATTGCATGTCGACTTTCACTTGCAACTTAGAACGCCTCTATATTGCATGTCAGACTCCACTTGCAACTTACAACGCCTCTATATTGCATGTCAGCCCTCACTTGCAACTTAGCGACTCAATTCCAGTCTCTATTATATACACATGTTACTATTGATTACTTTTTACACCAACTAAGCCAGAGAGCAGACCCGAATCGCCCCTCGACAACCCGAGCCACACCTCAACACTCAACACCACACACTTTCTAAAACTTAAATTTGTCTGGTCGGTAGAATACGATCATAATCGAAGCTACTAGGAAAAAGGCCATCGCTACAAATAATGGATAGTTAATATTAATATCGAATACGAATCCTGCTACTAATGGTCCTAGCAAGTTCCCAACACTGGTAGCTGCTGAGTTTAGTCCGCCTGCTGTTCCTTGGTGATTGCCTGCTAGTTTTGAGAAGTAGTTGGTCATGGATGGTCTGATTAAGTCGAATCCTATAAATAATACAAAACTTACTAACATCACCGTGATATAGTTTGGTGCTGCTGCGTAAACGCCTAATATTACAATAGAATAAATTAATGAGAATAATGTCAGTTTTATTTCTCCGACTCTTCCTACTAGTTTCTCGAATAGGAATAACTGGAATATAACCCCGACAATTGCGCCACCTGTAATTGCGATGGATATATCTTTTGGTTGGAAGTTTACTTTTTCTGCTGTATATAATGAATACATTGTTTCTGTAGAAGCTAAACCGTAAGATAATATGAGCATAATAATGACAGGTACTACGAATAGTTTATAAGGAAATGGTTCTTTTACTTTTCGTTTTTGTCCGTCTGCTGAGTCATGATCTTCTTTTTCTTCTTTCAACAGTATGATTGAGAATAATAATGCTAAAATTCCTAATCCACCTGCAAAATAAAAAGGCATTCTATGTGATATTTCAGCTAAGAAACCACCGATACCTGGTCCGACGATAAATCCTGTATTGATAACAGCCGACATATAGCTAAAGTTTCTCGCTCTGTTTTCATTTGTAGATAAATCGCCTATCATACCGTTTACACCTGGCATAACAAAAGCTGCACTAATACCACCTAACATTCTAGATAATAAAAGTATTGAAAATGAATTACCAACAGCAAAGATAAATTCTGAAATTGAGAATAATAACAGACCTATAATGATAATGATTTTTTTACCAAATTTATCAGCAAATTTTCCGCCGAACGGTGAGGCTATCATTTGAAACAG